>CALUJA010000036.1 GCA_944320845.1 uncultured Phocaeicola sp. | reverse complement strand
ACGGAGTTCATGCCTGAATATATCGGCAAACTGAATTTCTACTGCTCTGCCGTAGATGATATTCTTTGCCGAGAGGGAGACAACCGAACCATCGGACTGTTGCTTTGCAAGAGTAAAGACCGTATCAAAGCTGAATATGCCTTACGTGATATTCAGAAGCCTATCGGAATTTCCGATTATGAATTAGGGCAAGCTCTACCGAAAGATTTTCGAGGTAGTTTGCCTACTATTGAAGAAATTGAGAAAGAGTTGGAATCTGACAGGCGATGAACAAAAATACATATACTTTCAAGACAAATTATAGATAAAATATGAATCTATTCATAGCAATAATTGTATTTTTCTCTTAGAAGAAGTATCAGTTTTATATCAATAGTCATGAAGAAAATATTAGTCTTTCTGTTTTTAATAAAATGCTCATTTTCGTTTGCACAAAATGTTGATTTAACATCAGTAGATGAGTTTTTCAAAATAGCCGATTGCCTTAAAAATGGCAAGGAGGTCAATATGGAACAATGGCATCAGTTTGATAGTTCTGCTGCATATTCTATCTTTTCCGATTACAAAGACAATAGGATTAGCAATATAGTAAAGTCAACCATGCAGAGTGTTTTTGGGGATCTGAATAGAGATAAGGAATCAGAGAACATCATTTCACTGGAATCATTGGTAAGAGCCAACTATGAAGAAATAAACGAGAATTACTTGAAAATAAAGGAATTTCGTCATAGCTATGACTTCGGATCATTGATTTCAAATGCAAAATCGAGACTCCAGTCTTTCTTGGGATGTGATAGTCTGGATACATCGGTGAAATGGAAGCCTGTCTATTTCCTGTTTCTCAGTGCTGACGGAAAGGATATGGACGATGCCCTTGTGATTGATTTCAATCTGATTTATAAAATGACTGAAGAACAGAGAATCAATTTTCTGGCACACGAGTTCTTTCATGTATATAGAGGGCACTTTGAAAACCATGAGTTCAACTATGCAAATGACATCAACTTTGCGATAGATATGATAGCGAATGAGGGGATAGCTGACCAAATCGATAAATATATGGGTTATAGAGAATATTATTCGAGTATAATCGGTTCAAAAGAACTTGCTGAAGAGTTTGTATCACTTTATAGTAAAGCTGAACAGGATATTACCACTCTTCAGACAATACTGTTGCAGTATGCGGATAAACAAATAGATAAGAATACATGTATTGATAAATTGCTTGAAATCTATAAATATAACGGCCACGCCCTTGGATTTTACATGTCCAACCAAATCATACTTGCCGGACTTAAGCAGGAAATGCTAAAATCATTCCACAATCCGTATGAATTTTACAGGTTGTATCTTTTGGCTACCAATAAAAATAATGGCAACTTGTTAAGTAGGAAATTTTTGAACTATTTGAAAAAGACTACGGAACAATACTATCAGTAAGAGTCGTATATGAAAGCTGTTTTGATATTATTATTGCGATAGAATTTAAGGGGAAACCTGACGATGATGTACCGAAAGATTCTTCCTTTTCTTTTACTCTTCAAAAAGTAACAGATATTCCACCTTTCTTCTCCACTCGATGCTCGGAACTACTTTACCTTTGTATATTGAATAATGTAAGCAAAATATGCAACCTTTACTATCGGCTTAAACAACGGACTAAAACAAGAAGTGGAATATTGGAAACGAATTGCATAGAAAAATAGAAGATACCGCCTATATTGTTATCCTAATTGAGTTAATAATCAATAAAAGCGTTAAATCTTCACCCTTTAGAATGTACAATTAAAGACAATGACCATATTTCTGACTTATTACCTATAAAATATTGAGTAATAATCGGTTGTAAATACTGTTTATGTATGTTGTTTATAATACTTGTGCGGAACAGCGACTTCGTTTACTTTTGGAGCGAAATCTAACAGCCCTTTATTAAATAGCATACTTTGAGCTTCTTGTTTGGTTATGATTCCGTCTTCTATCTCAAAATAAAGATTAAACAATTGCCATGTATAGCACAATCCTCTCTTTTCATTAATCGCATCTTTAATCTGTTGCTGATTAAATGGCGGAATAGTTCTTGAAAGAGGTTCTACACCTCTTTCATTATTGACGATATACAAACCAAAGACATCAAATCTTTGCTGTTCCTCTCTTCTACGAAAAACATTCTTAAAAATTTGACTACATTGAGCATCAGTTGAAGTTCCATTAATACCTTTAATTTCCACTAGGAGCAATCCTTTATCTTCGGTTTCAATTTGTACGTCCTCCTCATTAAAATCTTTATCAAGTTCTTTATCTTTATCAATTATATTTTTAAATCCCAACCATTTAAAATATTTGATACAAACCTCGACTAATTCATCTCCTGTTGCTGTAAGAAGTTTATGCAAGAATGAATATTTGCTATTGTTCATTTCTATTCTTTTATCCAAAGCAGTTAGGCTCTCGTTATATTTAGCAGTCAGGTTTTCTTTTTCTTTAAGCAATTCTTTTTGGTTTGGTAGATAGTAAGTCGGCGTATTTAACCATGAAGACTCTTCTACTTCTGGAAAATATTTAGAAAAATATTTAAATAGAAAATCTTGCATTACTTTTTGTAATAATTCACATTTTTTCTTTGTCTGAGGCAATACCAAAACTATATCGTTCTCGTCAAACCAAAGATAGGAAACGATACCACTAGATTTATTTATTAACAATGGTATAAATTTATCGTCTTTTACTATTGTTCTGTTGTTATCAAATTTTGTCGGATGTTTATATACCTGGCAATAGGAAACATCATCAAGAAAAGATTCAAATAAAGTTCGTGACAAATCGTTATTGCATAACTTCACCTCAAGCCCAGCTATAGAAAACAAACAAAATTCACCTAAATGTTCGTAATTGTTGTGCACAACGCTTTGTCCAGAATAATGATCTGCTATGTTTTTATTAAAAGTATTCTATGGACTGAAATGGAGCCTGAAACGCTATTTGTATTGCAGGCCTAGTCCTGAATTGATGCATCTTTTCATTCAATATCGAACTTCCAAATGGACACGGATCAAAGACCGTTTGAGGAGGGGTACTTACAAAATAATATTCTTCTGATCCAAAAACTTCCGTTCTTGTATTTTCCTCTTTATTATATGGGATTTTATCAGACTTAATCATATCTTCAATGAATATTTCATACTCATGAATATTTCTAGGCAGTTCATAATTAAGTAGCAAATTCAAACCACGATAATTTTTCCCAGATACATCAATAGGTTTTCCCAAACTTCCATCATAAACATCAAATCTCTTATTGAGTAAATTTAAACAATCCGTATCTAAATCTAGACAACATATTTTTGTTTTTCTTCGCTTAGTTTCTATAGCCATAATTCAAAATAAATTATTTACATACAAACTTATTTCTTTCATCCAACACGTCAGAAAACATTTCTATTTCCCTTTTGAAAACACCTAATCGTGTTGCCAATGTTCGCCATCCTTTAACTGCGTCCAAGACTTCACTGATAATTTTATTACCAGTCTGTTTTTGAAGCATATATTCCTCACAAGAATTCAGCAATTCATTCAAATCCGATTTATTTGTATAGCTGTTTATTAACAGACTCTGATACTCATTCTGCGTTGGATTCATATCGTAAGCCGGAGCCAAAGTCCATCCCTTAGCCGTCAGAAGGAAACCGTGATTACGGAAATGGTCATCCGTATTACCTATACAGATATTGAATGCAACTCTGCGATACAGTTCTTGCAGATTATCCTCTACATTGGTACAATTCTGAAGTATGAAATCGACAATATCCAGATAGCCATGGCCGGTATTAGCATTGTCACCATCATTCAA
>CALUJA010000035.1 GCA_944320845.1 uncultured Phocaeicola sp. | reverse complement strand
GAGTAGGTAGCCGCCGTCTTGTTTCCGGGTCCCGTCCCGCCCCCGGCAGAGGGGGAGGGGACGGGGCCCTTTCTTTTCATATAAATTGGAATAACCTTTGACGAATGTGGCAGCAATGCACGAGTTCAATTCTTATATCAGGCATATAGATACGGATTCTCTCGGAGACTTGTGCGTCCGGTGCGGACGGATGGTCACACTGGAGAAAAATGAATACCTGTTCAGAAAGGGTGAGGTGTTTCCTTTTATCGGTTTCGTGGGGAAAGGGATTCTTAAATATGTCTGTGTCAATAAGTCTGAAAACCGTTCATACAATACGGGATTTGCCTTTGCCGGCGAGTTTGCGGCCAACTATCCGGCATGTATTTATGGACTGAACTCGGAAACGGGCATACAGGCGCTGACCCAGTGTGAGCTCTATCTTTGTCCGGTGGAGACGCTGCTTTCATTCTATGAAGAACGGCCGGACATGCCCCGTACCAATGCCGAGCAGCTCTTTCTGCAGACTTACTCGCGCTATCTGGACCTTTACCGCCTGACATCCGAGGAGCGCTACCTTCAGTTGCTGGAGCGTTGTCCTGAAATATTGCAGCTCGTTCCGCTGAAGGAAATAGCTTCTTATCTGAAAATAACTCCTACACACATGAGCCGCATCCGCCGGAAGCAGTCTTTCGGATAATCTCAACATAAGTTTAGAAAAGGCATGGGGAATGGCTGATTCTTTGTGCGGCATTTGCGCCTTTCGTCTTTGGGGCCTATTTTTGCGCATGCAATTAAAGGGCTATGATTCGATTATTATTGTTTGTTGCGGCATTACTCTGCTCTGTCTTTCATGCGCATTCCCAATCTGCCGGCAGTATGTTTCTGCAGAAGACTCTTTGTGCGGAGACGGCTTGTCGCGGTGATACGGCCGTTTGCAGGGAGAAAAAACATTTTTGGAGGGCGGCGGGCGAGACTTTCGGACTGAACGTAGGACTTTGGTCCTTCGACCGGTATGTATTGAAGGGCCATTATTCTTACATTTCGTTGAGGACTATCGGGGAAAATTTCAGGCACGGGTTTGATTGGGACAATGACCATTTGAGCACAAACATGTTTGCACATCCTTATCACGGCTCTTTATATTTCAATGCCGGGCGGGCAAACGGATTTAATTTCTGGCAGTCCGGACTTTTCGCAATAGGAGGAAGTGCCATGTGGGAGCTGTTTATGGAGAGTGAATACCCGTCGAAAAACGACATCATGGCCACTCCCATAGGCGGGGCTGCCTTAGGTGAGGTGTTTTACCGCACTTCTGACCTTGTGTTGGACGAGCGTGCTTCGGGGGGTGAACGCTTCGGACGCGAAGCCTTGTCTTTCCTGCTTTCGCCCATGAGGGGGCTGACGCGTGTCCTTACCGGGGAGGCCTGGGAGAAGAAGCCGGCCGACGGCCGGCAGTTCGGGAATCCTTCTTACCGGCTCGATGTTTCGTTGGGAACGCGCCTCTTGACATCGCACGACAACGACCGTTTCGTAAAGGCAGGGGCAAGTGCCCGCATCAGCTTGGAATATGGCGACCCTTATGCTTCTTCCCGCACGCCTTACGATTATTTTTCACTCCTGATGGAGCTGAACGTGATGAAGACACAGCCCGTATTGAGCCGGGTGGAAATTATAGGCAGCCTGTTTGCGGGAAAAGTGATGGACACCGGGAAGTGCAGCCTCACCCTGGGGCTGTATCAGCATTTCGATTTCTTCGACTCAGACACCATACGCACAGATTATATGCCGGCCGTCTTAGAACCTTGTGTGGTCCCTTATAAGTTCGGCACACCGGCATCTGTGGGCGGCGGCATCCTGTTCAGCTGTCGGGCTCCTCGCTTTGCGCTTCATGTGGCGGGACATGCAAACGGCATTCTGATGGGCGGCATTCTCAGCGATTTCTACCGCTCTTATCACCGCAACTATAATTGGGGGTCGGGATTTTCGGCAAAACTGGGCTTGGAGGGAGCCGTATCCGGCGATAAGCTTTCGTTTTCCCTGAACAATCAGTTCTATAGGCTGTATTCACGAAACGACTGGTATTCTGACAAAGGCTATTCTCCCAATCCGGATGTCCCTCCGGTCGATGTGGAGGGCGACCGCTCGCGAGGCACTTTCTATCACCTTGAAGGGCAAGTCCGTTGCAGGATATGGAAAAATCTGTCTCTTTCCGCCCGGTGTGACTGGTTTCGCAGAAGCACCCTCTATCACAGGAACATCGAAATGTCTTCATCGTTCTCTGCCTATGGCTTCTTTATAGACAGCAGACAGCTCAGCTTTCAGCTGATGCTGACATGCAGGTTATAGGGGAACGGTTCGGCCAACAGATTGGGGCGGGCGGGCCGCCGGGCTGGGATGCCTGTCTGTCCGCCGGAAATCAAATCAGCGAAACGATGTACAGATAGACTACCGATGCGGGAACGGCGATGAGGGTGCTGTCGAAACGGTCGAGCATGCCTCCGTGTCCGGGCAGGATATTTCCCGAATCCTTGATGCCTAAAGTGCGCTTGAGCAGAGATTCGGTCAAGTCTCCCCACGTTCCGAACACCACCACTGTCAGTCCCAGACCCATCCATACCGCAGTGGACATGAACGGGAAGAAATGTGCCATGACAAAGGCCGCCGCCATGCTGAATACGGCTCCGCCGATGGAGCCTTCCCACGATTTCTTGGGAGAAATCCGTTCAAACAGGCGGTGCTTTCCGAACAGTACGCCTGTGCAGTATGCTCCCGAATCGTTTGTCCAGTTGAATATGAAGATGGAGAGAGGAAGTATCGGGTTGTATTCCGACATGCTTCCCGTCACGTTCGTGTGGAAGGCAAGCACATTCAGCAGGGCGAAAGGCAGCGCCACATACATCTGGCTCATCATCGTGTAAGCCCAGTTGTGCAAAGGATTTTTGCGCTTCAGATACAGTTCGCTGACGAGCAGGTAGATGATGAGGAAGAGGTAGGGAATCAGTACGGAAGGCTGTCCCGGAACGACTCCCAGATAGGCGAACCCAAAGAACAGGAATACACCCGCCAGTGTGCAGATGGGCTTGTTTGTCTGTATCTCGCCGCTTCGGTTGACGACATTGCCGAATTCCCATATTGTCAGGGCGCTGATGAGGGCAAAAAGCAAGGTGAAGGGGACAGCTCCTCCCAGGATTCCCCCTACCAGTACCGCAACAAAGATGATTCCGGTAATTGTTCTTTGGATAAAGTTATTCTTCACGTCGGTATCTTATTGTTTTAATGATTGTTTTCACCATTGTCTTCCGGCTTTTCCGGAAGCTTTTTCTGTTCCGTATCGGCTTGCGCTCCCGGCAGGGCCGCAGGTGTCTTGGTCTCTTCGGCCATAATCTCTTCCGAGCGTGAAGCCCACGGGCGCTTGCCGAATATGCGCTCCACATCTTCTGCAAAGATTACTTCCTTTTCAATCAGCAGCTGGGCCAGCTGGTTGTGTCCTTCCTGGTGTTCCCTCAGCAGTGCCTTGGCGCGAGAATACTGCTCGTTAATCATAATCTGCACTTCCTTGTCAATCAGTTCGGCCGTATGCTCGCTGTATGGCTTGTTGAAGCTGTACTCTTCGTTGTTGTAGTAGCACAGGTTGGGCAGCTTGTCGCTCATGCCGGCATAGGCAATCATGGCGTATGCCTGCTTGGTGACACGCTCTAGGTCGTTCATGGCTCCGGTGGATATGTGTCCGATGAACACTTCCTCGGCAGCGCGTCCGCCTAATGTGGCGCACATTTCATCCAGCATCTGCTCTTTCGTCGTAATCTGCCTTTCTTCGGGCAGATACCATGCCGCACCCAGTGCGCGTCCGCGGGGCACGATGGTCACCTTAATCAGCGGATTGGCGTGTTCGAGAAACCATGAAATGGTGGCATGTCCGGCTTCATGAAGGGCGATGGCCCGTTTTTCGGCCGCTGTCATCACCTTGGTCTTTTTCTCCAGTCCGCCCACGATGCGGTCGATGGCTGCAAGGAAATCCTCTTTCCCTACGGCGGCCTTCTGATGGCGGGCGGCAATCAGGGCGGCTTCGTTGCAGACATTGGCGATGTCGGCACCGCTGAAGCCCGGAGTCTGCCGTGCCAGCAGGTCTACATCCACCGTATTGTCTAATTTGAGCGGTCTCAGATGTACGCCGAACACCTCCTTGCGTTCGTTCAGGTCGGGCAGGTCGACATAAATCTGGCGGTCAAAACGCCCTGCACGCAGCAAAGCCTTGTCCAGAATGTCTACCCGGTTTGTTGCGGCCAGGATAATCACCCCGCTGTTTGAGCCGAATCCGTCCATTTCCGTCAGCAGCTGGTTCAGTGTATTTTCCCGCTCGTCGTTTCCTCCCATGCTCGGATTTTTTCCGCGAGCACGCCCTACGGCATCTATTTCATCGATGAAGATGATGCAGGGTGACTTTTCTTTCGCCTGGCGGAACAGGTCGCGTACGCGCGAAGCTCCCACACCTACGAACATCTCGACAAAGTCGGAACCGGAGATGGAAAAGAACGGAACATCGGCCTCGCCGGCGACGGCCTTGGCCAACAAAGTCTTTCCTGTTCCCGGAGGGCCAATCAGCAGCGCTCCTTTAGGGATTTTTCCTCCCAGTTCGGTATATTTCTGGGGCTGTTTCAGAAAGTCTACGATTTCCTGCACCTCCTGCTTGGCGGCAGCCTGTCCTGCCACATCCTTGAAGGTAATGCGGTTGGCTCCTTTCTCAAACAGCTGTGCCTTGCTTCTTCCCACGTTGAACACGTTTCCGGGTGCACCGTTTCCGCTTCCTCCGCTCATCCGGCGCATGAGGAAGAGCCACAGCAAGATGAAGAACAGGATAGGGAGCAGGTTCCAGAATATGGCTCCGAAATAGTCGCTTTTCTTGTCATACTTGATTTCGCCGGTAAAGTTCCCCTTTTCGGCCTGTTCGTCCAGATACTTGTCCAGCGCTTCTGTCGACGGGATGTTTACCTGCACGGCAGGACTGCGTCCCACCTTGCTTGCGTCTTTCTGAAACACATCCACGATGTGTTCGGGCTTGACATACATTTCAGCGGTATTGTTGTCGTATGCCACGATTTTGCTGGCATACCCCTTCTCTATCATCTCCTGAAATTTCGAGTAGGTCACCTCTTTGCTGATGCTTCCTCCGTCACTCGAGAAATAGAGGAAGATGAACACCAGTGCTATCAGGACATACAGCCATGTCAGACTGGGGCGAGGCACGTTTACCTTGGGTTTATTGTTGTTGGATGTTTCGCTCATGGTTTTTGTAACATAAATTAGTCAATGTCAGGTATTTCAGACAGTCTGGCGTCTGCCCACAGATGCTCCAGGTCATAGAAGCCCCGCGTTTCGGGCAGGAATACATGCACCATCACGTCGCTGTAGTCCATCGCTACCCACTGTCCGTTTCTTGTGCCTTCCACGGCAGTCGCCCGCGTGCCCGTCTCTTTCTTCACATATTCCTTCACCGAATCAGAGATGGCGTTCACCTGGTTGGGCGAGTTGCCTTGACAAATGACGAAATACTTGCAGATTGTGTCTTCAATGCCGGTCAAATCGGCTATTATGATTTTCTTGCCTTTTTTTTCCTGGATGCCTTCAGTTATTTTCTCTACTAAAGTGTTTGTCTCGTTCATTCTTGTTTTTCTCTTTATATTAAAAAATAGTGGGGCAAATATACTTGCTTTTCTGTATATCACGAAAGAATGCGTCTGTTTTCTCTCTTTCTTTTGTATTTTTTAGTTGCTTTTATGTTTGTGGATTTCTTTGCCGGTCTGTTTGCCGCCGTGCGGCAGGAGGTTTCGGACAAGGGGAAAATCGGGTTTCAACCGCTTCAGGCGCAGGTCTTGTACAGGCCCGGGCGGGACTTTGCAGGGGAAAACAAGCAGATATTCTACAGATTTGTGAAGAAAAAAGCGGGAAATGCTTGGTATGTTACAAAAAAGTTGTACCTTTGCACCGTCAATTCAGAGGGGTTGACATGATTGATGTGTATTGGGCTATGGTGTAATGGTAACACAACAGATTCTGGTCCTGTTTTTCTTGGTTCGAGTCCGAGTAGCCCAACTCACTTTCTGCCGAAGTCCTCACGGAGAGGATATCGGCATATCAGTTTGGGCTATGGTGTAATGGTAACACAACAGATTCTGGTCCTGTTTTTCTTGGTTCGAGTCCGAGTAGCCCAACATGCGGAGACAGTCATCCTGCAAAAGGAGGCTGTCTCTTTTTTGTTGTTATAGGGTTTATTTTGTTTCTTTTTGCAGAAAAATGCGCAGTGCTTCCGGAAAAATCCATTATCTTTATAGAAATACATTTTAATCAGGACAATTATGAAGAGAATGGAGTTTGCAGGCGGGCTGATGGCCCTGCTGATGATATTCCTTCCCCTGACCTTGTCTGCGCAGAGTTATGACAGTCTGTGGCGCGAGGTGGAGGAACAGGAGAAGAAGGACTTGCCGAAATCGGTCATCCAGACCGTAGACAAGATTTATAAGAAGGCGCGGGATGAGCGCAATGCTCCGCAGATGATGAAGGCGTATCTTACCCGGGCGGAACATCAGGTGGAGATTACGCCCGACAGCCTTCAGGCGGAGATGGACGGACTGCGTGTGTGGGCTTTGCAGGAAACGGATTCGGTGGCGCGTGCCGTGCTGAACAGCATGATGGGCTATTACAAGCTCGACATTCCGCCGGTACAGGTGGACAGTGCCCTGCATTATTTCCGCCTCTCGCTGAAAGACAGCGGGGCTTTGGCGGCGGTGGCGGCGAAAGACTACCGTCCGTTGGTGAAGATTACCGAGCTTAGCGAAAAGTATTTCGAGGAAACCATGCTGGAACTGCTGACAAGGCAGGCCATCCGGCAGCTGGATATACATTGGGAGGCCAGGTCTAACAGCAGGGCGTGTATGGCGGTGGCTGAGCTTTACGACAGTCTGATAGACTTTTATGCCGCACGGGGGAACCGTTCTGCCGAACTGCTGACCCGCATCGACCGGCTGAGCTACGGGCAGCGCAATGGCCAGCAGCATCCGCTGAAGATGACAGACGGAGAAGCCATTGCTCTTTTGCAGAAGTGGGCGGGAGAGTATGCGGATGTAGAGGCCTGTGCGGGCGTATACGCCTATCTGGCCGAACTGTACAGCAACAAGCAGGATTTTGTCCGCGCGCTTGAGGCGGCGCGTGAGGGATTGCGGCGTTATCCCCGGTCGGCTTTCGCTTCCGAGCTGAAGCGGCGGGAAGAGTCGGTGCTGATGCCCGTCCTGTCGGTGCAGGGGCGTTGGGCCTATCCGGGCGAAGACTGTTCGCTGAAGGTGACGAGCCGTAACCTGAAAGGCGTGACACTGGAGTTTTACCGGTTGGGCGTGAAGCCTTCGTCGTCTGTATTTGCCGGCGGAACGCAGGGCAATGTCTTGGTGAAGAAGTACGGTAAGCTGGCATACCGGCAGCATTTCGCGCTTCCGGCCACCCCCGACTATCGCGACACGGTGTCTGTGCTTACTTGCCGGATGCCCGAAGCGGGCATCTATGTGCTGAAGTCCGTCCCCGACGGTCATGCCGGGAAGGCGGAATATGAGGTGCTGTTTCTTTCCCCGCTTCAGCTTCTGGGATTCCCCTTGCCTGAGGGCAAGACGGAGTATTATGTGGTCGACCGCAAGAGCGGCCGTCCGGTTCCGGAAGCGGAGGTCGTGTTTTATACCATATCCACTCCCGGCGAGTACAAGGTCTACCGTTCGTTTCATGCTGACAGAAACGGATGCGTGACCGTACCGAAACTGGCGGAGCGCATGCTCTGGATGAATGCCCGCAAGGGCGACAATGACTTTATGGAGGTGGTCTACGTGTCGAAGCCTGTGCTGTCGGCTCCCGGTGTGGCAGGCAAGGAGACAGCCCACATGACCTTGTTCACCGACCGCGCGCTCTATCGCCCGGGACAGACGGTGTATGTGTCCGGAGTGGCTTACAGACAGGCGGGCGATGAGGTGCATGTGCGCGACGGGTACGGCGCCGAGCTGACCTTGAGGGACGCGAACGGTCAGGAGATTGCCCGGAAACGGATTACGACCGACGATTTCGGCGGATTCAGTGCCGAGTTCGTCCTGCCGCAGCAGGTGCTGCCGGGCGACTTCCGCCTTTCTGCGGACGGCGTGACGAAGTATATCCGTGTAGAAGAATACAAGCGGCCCACCTTCGATGTGGTGTTCGAGCCTTATGAGAAGCCTTACAACATGGGCGACACGCTGCTGCTTTCGGGCGAGGTGAAAAACTTTTCGGGCGTTCCGGTGCGGCAGGCAAAGGTGAAGTATACGGTCACCCGTTCGCTGGCATGGTTCTGGAATGCGTCGGCGGGTGGCGAGACGCTCTTTACGGGTGAAACCGTGACCGATGCAGACGGGCGATTCGGCGTGACGGCTGTTCTGCAGAAGCCGGAAAGTGACGAGGGGTATGATGCAAGAAGCTTCTACCTTTATAAGGTGACGGCCGAGGTGACCGAAGCGGCGGGCGAAACGCAGTCGGGCACCTTGTCGCTGCCCGTCGGCAGGCAGTCCATCGGTCTGCAGATAAAGATGCGCACGATGGTGGCGCGCGAGAAGCGCGAGAGCGTGCAGGTGCAGGCGCTGAATCTCAACCGCCAGCCGGTGGATGCCGGGGTGACGCTTCGCGTCTATGCGATGGATGACGGTAAGAAGGGCGAGCTGAAGTGGACGAAGGCAATCGCCGCAAACAAGTCCTTTGCTCCGGAGGAGCTTTACGGCCTCGCGTCGGGAGCTTACCGCATGGAGGTCTCGGCTGCCGATGAACAGGGACGAATCAGTCGGGCGGAACATGACTTTACGCTTTTCTCTCTGAGCGACACCGTGCCTCCGGTAAAGACGGTGGACTGGCTCTACCAGACGGTGGAAGGCGAGGGCGACGATGCTCCTTTGGCTGTCTATGTGGGTACCAGCGAGCCGGAACTCTGTCTGTTCTATAATATATATAGTGAGGGCAGGCGCATCCACAGCGAACGCCTCGTGCTGAACAACGAAATCCGCAAGTTTGTCTATCCCTATAAGGAAGAATATGGCGACGGCATTACCGTAAGCTTTGCCTTCATGCGCGATGACCGCCTCTATGCCAAGCAGTATTATGTAGACCGTCCGTCTCCCCGGAAGGATTTGACGCTGAAGTGGAGCACCTTCCGCGACCGTCTCATTCCGGGCAGTGAGGAAACGTGGAGCCTGACTGTGTCCGACCGTGAGGGGAAACCTGCCGGTGCACGACTGTTGGCCACGCTTTACGACGCTTCGCTCGACCGTCTGCTGGAAAATGAATGGCGGTTTGGGTTAGGTTTCTACCGTTATCAGACTTATGCCAATATCAGCCGGCTGTATACCAATTCGTCGGTTTATCTTTATACTTCTTTCGGCTCGGCAAGGGAGTGGCTTGGTGTGGCGGGCTCCCATAGTCAGAACAGTTACAGCTATCTGCAGCTGCCTTCGTTCGGCCGTTATGCCACTACTCCCTATAACGGACTAATGTTGCGCGGGGCAGGCTCGTCAAGATTGGTCAAGAGTGTCATGGCCAAGACAAGCAATGCCGATGCTTTTGTAGGGGCGGTTCCCGCCGCTGTGGCCGACGAGGGATTTGATGTACAGGAATCGGTCACCGTTTCGATAGTGGAAAGTTCGGCCGAGATGGAGACGGCAGAGCCTTATGTTCCCTTGCGGGAGAACTTTGCGGAGACCGCCTTCTTCTATCCCGACTTGCGGACAGACTCTGCGGGCGCGGTGCGTATCGTTTTCACCGTACCCGACGCACTGACCGAGTGGAAGTTTATGGGATTTGCCCATACACGCGAGATGGACTACGGCACGATAACCGCCAAGGCCAAGACAAGCAAGCCTTTCATGGTGCAGCCCAACATGCCGCGGTTTGTCCGCACGGGCGACCGGGCTGTGATTGCCGCTGTGCTGAACAATCTGTCGGCGGAGACGGTAAGCGGAACGGCACACATGCAGCTGCTCGAACCGGTGACGGAAAAGGTGGTATACGAAACCTCACAGCCCTTCTCGGTGGCTGAAGGCGGGAGCGGAGCGGTAAGCTTTGCCTTCGATGTGGACAGCCGTTACGAGATGCTGGTATGCCGCATTACGGCCGAGGCGGGAACGTTCAGCGACGGCGAGCAGCATTACCTGCCGGTGCTGAGCGACAAGCAGTGGGTGACGGAGACCGTTCCCGTGCAGCTGAACGGCGAGGGGACTCTGACGGTTGATACCCGCGACCTGTTCAACGGACAGAGCAAGACGGCCACCGGCCGCCGTCTGACCGTGGAGCTGACCGGAACACCCGACTGGTATGTGGTGCAGGCGTTGCCCGTCATCGGCAATCCGGTCAACGAAGACGCGCTTTCGTGGGCTACAGCCTATTATGCCAACAAGGTGGCTGCGGCCATCGTGGAGCGCAACCCGCAGATTAAGCGGCAGTTCGACAGCTGGATGGCTCAGGGCGGAACGAGGGAAACGCTGCTCAGCAGCCTTGAAAAGAATCCGGATTTGAAGAATCTGCTGCTCAGCGAAACGCCGTGGGTGGCCGAGGCTGCGGATGAAACGGAGCAGAAGCGCCGCATCGCCCTGCTGTTTGACCTGAACACGATGAACAGCCGGCTTGCGCAGGCTGTCGGGAAGCTGAAGGACTTGCAGAATACAGACGGAAGCTGGAGCTGGTATAAGGGGATGATGGGCAGCCGCATCGTCACGACACAGATTGTGGAGATGCAGGCGCGCCTCAAGGCTATGGGAATAGCGGCCGATGCACAGGTCAATGCTCAGTATGTGCGTGCGGCCGACTATCTGAAGGCCATGATGAAGCAGGAGTATGAACAGATGAGGCACAGGGAGGCCGAGGGAGAAAAGGGCGTGCTGCCGAGCGATTTGGCTGTTCGCTACCTTTACATCTGTGCGCTCGACAAGTATGTGATGGGAAAGGCCGACGCCGCTGTCATTTCTTATCTGACGCAGAAGCTGGAAGGCCGTTCGCCCCAATACACCATCTATGAGAAGGCGCTGGCGGCCACCGTCATGCAGGCTGTCGGAAAGACCCGCGAGGCTGCCGACCTGATTCAGTCCGTCTGTGAGTATGCGGTATATACGGCAGAGATGGGACGCTATTTCGACACGCCGAAGGCCCGCTATTCGTGGAACAGCTACCGGATTCCTACTCAGGTGGCGGCGATGGAGGCGATTTACCGCATTGCCCCCGACGACCGCACGCTGAACGAGATGAAGCAGTGGCTGCTGAAGCAGAAGCAGACGCAGGTGTGGGAAACGCCGGTTGCGACGGCCGATGCCGTATATGCCTTCCTCTGCATGAACGGAAACCGTCTTGCCGCGTCGGGCGACCGGATGACGGCTGTCGTCGGGCAGACGCGCATGGAGACTTCCGATGAGGCGATGGGCTATACCCGGCAGACTTACCGGGGCGACGAGACCCGCATTCCGGAAATCCGCTTCGAAAAGTCGGGCGACGGCATCGGATGGGGGGCGGTATATGCACAGTATCTGGAAGAGATGGACAAGGTGCGCCCGGCAAAGGGACGGGGGCTGTCCATTGAGCGGGAGTATCTGAAAGACGGACGGAAAGTGTCGGCACGCACTGCCCTGAAGCCGGGCGACAAGCTGACCGTGCGCCTCACGGTAAAGGCCGACCGCGATATGGACTTCATCCAGATACGCGACAGCCGCGCCGCCTGCATGGAGCCTGCCGCCCAACTGTCCGGCTACCGCATGATGAACGGGGTGGGATGCTATCAGGTGAACCGCGATGCTTCCACCGACTTCTTCATCGACAAGCTCCGCAAGGGGAGTTATGAACTGGAATACACCGTATACATCGCCCGCAGCGGAACTTACCAGGCCGGCATGGCAACCGTGCAGTCGGCTTACGCACCGGAGTTCGGCGGTCACAGCGAAGGGACGGAACTGACTGTAAGTGAATAAGGAACGGGTCGGGAACGGATGACGGCGGCCGCGGCGCGCGCGGAAAATCGTCATTATTCGTTCCCGATTCTTCGTTTATTTCGTTTTTCTCCCTATCTTTGTTCACTCAACCATTAAAAGTGATTCATGAAACGGATATTCTTTCTGATAAACATATTGTTTGCCGCGGTTGCGGCGCAGGCGCAGCCCCAGATTACGTTTGATGCCCAGACCAAGGACTTGGGCTACATCCTGTGGCGCACGCCCGCCACCGTTACCTACAGCTTTACCAATACGGGCGACAAGCCTTTGGTCATTTCGAACGTCACCACCTCATGCGGATGCGCGCAGGCCACATGGACGCAGGCACCTGTCCCGGCGGGAGGCAAGGGGGAGGTGACGGCGGTTTTCGATGCCGAGGCCATCGGCCATTTCTACAAGGAGGTGGGCGTATACTGCAACGCTTCGCCCATGCCCATCTATCTGGAGTTTAACGGAGAGGTGACGGCCGACCCGAAAAACTATACCTTCACCCATCCCTACGCTTTCGGAGCGGTGCGCCTGAATCAGGACGAAATCGAGTTTGAGGCTGTAAACAAGGGCGACAAGCCGGTCATCGAACTGCTTGTGGCCAACACTTCGAACAAGGGATATTCGCCCGTGCTGATGCATCTGCCTCCCTATCTGAGCGCAGAGGCTCTGCCCGAAAAGCTGGGCCGGGGAAAGACGGGGACGATACGGGTGACACTGGATACCGACAAGCTGCCGAAGCTGGGCATCACCCGCGCTTCAGTCTATCTGTCGCGCTTCCTGGGCGACAAGGTGGGCAGCGAAAACGAAATACCGGTGTCGGTGGCGCTGCTGCCCGACTTTTCAGGACTGACCGAACAGCAGAAGAACAATCCGCCGGTGGTGAGCCTGTCGGCTCATGAGGTGGTTTTCCCCCCGCTGAAGCCCCGGCAGAAGAAGTCGCAGAACATCGTAATCACCAATACCGGAAAAACCGACCTGCAGATACAGGACATGCAGGTGTTCAGCATCGCACTGGCCGTGCGGCTTAAGAAACGCACGCTCAAGCCCGGCGAGTCGACCAAGCTGCGCGTGACCGTGCTGGCCGAAAACCTGCCGCGCGTGAAGGGTACGCCCCGTGTGCTGATGATTACCAACGACCCGCAGCATCCGATGGTCACTGTCCGGGTGAAGGCGAGCCTGATGGAACCGTGATTTCTTGCACCGACATTACTAATCCTTTAAATCCTGATACGTTATGGAACACCCCGAAAATGATGAGGCATACAAGGGCCTGACCGTAAACCAAGGCATCGAGCAACCGTCGTCTGTCAATCCCTATCTGTCGCAGCGCAAGCGTCCCAAGCGCCGCCGCTTTTCGGCGGGCGAGTATGTGGAGGGAATCGTGAAGGGCGACATCACGGTGCTGAGCCAGGCCGTCACACTGGTCGAAAGCCTGAAGCCCGAACATCAGGCACTGGCGCAGGAGGTCATCGAGAAGTGCCTGCCCTTTTCCGGCAGTTCCATCCGGGTGGGGATAAGCGGTGTGCCCGGTGCGGGAAAGAGTACCTCCATCGATGCTTTCGGACTGCATGTGCTCGATGCCTACGGCGGCAAGCTGGCCGTATTGGCCATCGACCCGAGCAGCGAGCGTTCGAAGGGAAGCATCTTGGGCGACAAGACCCGCATGGAGAAGCTTTCCGTCCATCCCAAGGCATTCATCCGTCCCAGTCCTGCGGCGGGTTCGCTGGGAGGCGTGGCGCGCAAGACGCGTGAAACCATCATCCTGTGCGAAGCCGCAGGATTCGACAAGATATTTGTGGAGACCGTCGGCGTGGGGCAGAGCGAAACCGCCGTTCACTCGATGGTGGACTTCTTTCTGCTGATTCAGCTGGCAGGTACGGGCGACGAGCTGCAGGGCATCAAGCGCGGCATCATGGAGATGGCCGACGGAATCATCATCAACAAGGCCGACGGAAACAACATCGAGAAGGCGAAGCTTGCCGCCTCCCACTTCCGCAACGCGCTGCATCTGTTCCCCGCACCCGAATCGGGATGGACGCCGCAGGTGCTCACCTATTCGGGCTTCTACGCCATCGGCATCAAGGAAATCTGGGATATGGTATATCAGTATATTGACTTTGTGAAGGCGAACGGCTATTTCACCTACCGGCGCAACGAGCAGGCCAAATACTGGATGTACGAGACCATCAACGAACATCTGCGCGACAGCTTCTACAACAATCCCGTCATCTCCTCCATGCTCGGCGAGGCCGAACGCGATGTGCTTGGCGGACGGGCGACTTCCTTCTCTGCCGCCCGCCGTCTGCTCGACACTTATTTCGGGGAGAAAAGGGATGGTGCTCTGTCGACGGAATAGACATTAAGACCCTTGACGGAGGAATTGTCTGCCATTGATTTGTTATAAAGTTAGGGAGGATGTTACAATGAGAGCTAAAGATGTTAACCCAAGTAATTTTAAAGTCGAAAATGTAGTGTTTGAGAATGAGGATTTCTCAATAGCCATAGGCATCTGGGCAAATGGTGACAGAAGAATGGCTATGAGATGGAACGGCCATGAGGACGATCCGGGATATCCCAAGCTGTTTGGCAATCCGGTGTGGTTTATAGTTGACGATAGTCTGATATTGCCGTTCTTAAATGCATTAAGGTATGTGAAAGACTCAGACAAGAAAGAAATAGAGGCAGCTATATTGAAATTCTGAAAGCGGACTTGCTGTTCGTTTTTGTCAAAGATTCAAGTTTAGTCTGTAAGATGAAAGGTGAGCATAACAAATAAAGCCGGATAGTAGTTTCCGGCTTTTGTGTTTTGTATTCCTTATGCGGCTTCATTTGCCTTTGTAGAGGGTGTCGATCCGGTGCACGGCATAGACGCTCGGATAGTCGCGGGCGAAGCCGTCGGCCGATTTGCCCAAGTCCTCCACCTGCAGGCGGACGCGCACGGGAATGCCGTTTTTGGTCCCGCCCGTCACACGGTCGTATTTCTGGTAGAGCGTACCGGTTCGGTCAACAATCCAGTAAGTGTTCGGGTCTCCGTCCGGATGGAACGAGCGCACTTCCGGGCCGATAATCAGTGTTCCGCTTGCCGGAAAGATTTCTGTAGCGGGAGTGGCTTCTTCCTTTCCTCCGTCTGTCTTCCGGGCAAACGAGAGGGTAAGCGTCCCCTTTTTCAGCGTCAGGCTGTCTTGCGTCAGGGCTGCGACAGTCAGCGTGTCGGTAAAGGCGATGGTCTGTCCGTTGCCGATGCTCTTTCCCGTGAGGATGAGGCTTGAGCCTTGCAGCCGCCACGCCTCATATTGCAGGGTGGCCATGTTGACCGAGGCCGCTTTCCCTCCCTCTTCAAGGGTGAAACCCTGCTCGATGCCGGGCAGTCCGGAAGGCTGCATCCACGTTCTCTCGATTTCTTTCCCGTTGTCTGCGCAGGCAGTCAGCAGGGCGGCTGTCAGGCAGAGAAATAAATGCTTGCTGTTGTTCATGACACTTGTTTTTGGCAAAGATAATCTTTTCCTGGAATGTTTGGAGAGATGTGTGTAGAAAATGTACACCTGTAATTGTCTGGCGGTGTGCTTTGGGCATATCTCTGCTTTTTTATGTTTATAAAAATGAATGTTTTCTTTTGTAATATTCATAACTCACCTCTTGCAGAACAAGTAATACGCCGCAAGCGAAAAAGAAAACCTGTAACTCGATTGAAGCCTTGTCTGCTTCTTTCACGACAAATGAAGAAATAATTTCATCAAACAGTTGTTTTTACGGGAAATTAAAAATATGTTTGCACATAAACTTAAAATCTACCACAATGAAGAAGACATTCCTTGTATTGGGCTTACTCATGCTAAGCATATTTGGTCCAAGTATCTATTCCCAAACAGACACTCTTCCCGATATTAAAAGCTATGTAGATGCGAGCAGTATCATAATAGACAGGATGGACTCTATAAAAGCCACGGTTGACTCCGTAAAAGCAGAAATATTGTTAGTGACCGAAAACACCGAGGGCGAAAAATTATTTGGTGGCGACATTGATTGGTATAACTTTGCTTTCGCCTTTCTGGCATTCTTGGTAGCTTGTTTCAGTGCCGTATATGACTTCAGGGGATTTCGTGAGTCGAAAAGGACAGCTGACAATGTAACACGCGTGTCGCTTGAAGTGCAGATGGCACAGTTCGACGATTTGATAAGGCATCTGTATAGAAATCTCATATGCACAATGGCATTCACCAATAAGATATTAGAGAAAAAGGAGCATGTGGAATATCCGTCGGAGGAACACTTGATGAAGCTTAAGGTACTTCCGGAAGATGTATTGCACTTGGAAAAATACAATGACAACAATAGTATCTACAAAATGATGCACGAGTTTAAACTATTGCTGAGAAATTACGACATTGAAATAGATACGGCTATGATGCACTTGAAAGATGGCAGGATAAGTGTGGAAGTGCTTAGGAACGACCTCGACACACTGACCTTCAAGCCGCTGTATCTTACGAAGAGGATTCTCGACATAACGTATTACATGGCAAACCTGAAAGGAGGAAACAAAAGTATATCGCCATTCAAAAATGCTGCATCCATAATCGTTAGGGAGCATTTCAGCAAGTTGAAAGAAAATCGCGGACCGCTTGACATGTGCAGATATCTTGACTTGAACTTTGCTACAGGAAATGCAGAGGTAGAAAGACCCTATGACGGATTAAGGAGGTCAAGGGTAATACTCATGGATGCCGCAAAAGGACAGAACACGTTAAATTACAACGACATATACAAAGATAATGAAACTTATCATGAATATTGTGGTTTGTTGGAAACACTGTGCGAGCAGGATGAAGCATTCACTCCCTTCAGGGACAGTATGACACTCGGAGAATTTGAATTCAATAAATATTTTCTCACAATGCTTTCCATAGACGCGACTGTAGAATATAAAAAGATACACATGATTAAAATATTGTAACAATATGGATACTAATACGCTGATAGACCACGTGAAAGAACTTATCAATAGATGTGGCATAAAAGAATGTGATGAGATGGGAAAGCACATAGAGTCGTTAAAAGAATTGACTAGATATAAGGATATGGAGGATAAAAGAAATCAATCGTCAGTAAAGAGTAACGCAAACGGTAATAAAAGTGGAGTGACGCCGGGCAACGATTCGTTAGTAAATAATAATAGTAATAACGCAAGTGGTAATTCGGATAAAGGCTTCGATTTTTTTAAAGAACTGGTAGGACTATACAAAGCCACAGGGAAAAGGACTATGGGTATGGCTATAGTATTCGCAGTAGTCTGTATCGGGGGTGCTATCTGGTTTTTTTGTTGCTTTAAGTCTGAGTTACTGTTCATAACTGTATTTCTGATATCCTATCTGATATTCGCATTGTGTTTCCTTTTTGTCATAAAATATGAATATAGTGTATGGATAAAAGACAAAGAGCTAAGCAACGAACTGAAAAAGATGTATTATCAATGGAGGATAAATAAGCAGATGAAAGACAACTGATGAAAAAGCGGGACTGCTTCGTTTGGGAAACAGTTCCGCTTTCTCTATAGTTGGCGGTGCTCTTATTTCACCGGCGTATTCTCAAGCGTGGCAATCAGAAAGTCGTAGAACTTCTGCACGGTGGGGATGAGGCAGCGCTCTTCGGGCGTGTGCGGACATTGCAGGGTGGGGCCGAACGAAATCATGTCCAGTCCCGGGACGGTGGCGCCGATGATGCCGCACTCCAGTCCCGCATGGATGACCTTCACCTCGGGCTCTGTGCCGAACTGTGCCTTGTATGACTCCTTCATGGCGTGCAGGATGGGCGAGTTCACGTTGGGTTCCCATCCCGAGTAGGAGCCGGAGCGCTCCACGTGCATGCCTGCCATCGAGAAGCAGCTTTCGATGGCCGTGTTGCGGTAGTCCTTCATCGACTCGCGTGCGCTGCGGGTAAGCACCTGCATGACGGCCTTGCCTCCCTTGATGTCGACGATGGCGAGGTTCGACGAAGTCTCCACCGTGTCGGGGATGGTGGGGATGTAGCGCTCCACGCCGTTGGGGCAGGCATAGACGGCATCCACCAGATTGTCGCGGATTTCTTCGGGCACCATCAGCTTGGGCAGTTCCACCCGTTCGGCCGTAAAGCTGAGGCTTTCCTCGATGGGTGCATATTCGTCGCGCCACACCTGTTCGCATTCTCCCACGTAGGCCAGCACGTCGTCCACCTCTTCGGCCGGAACGGTGATGACCGCCTCACATTCGCGCGGGATGGCGTTGCGCATGTTTCCCCCTTCCCACGAAACGAGGCAAGCCTCGTCGTAGGCGATGACCTGGTTGAGGAAGCGCGCCATGAGCTTGTTGGCGTTGGCGTGTCCCCATCCTATCTGGATGCCCGAGTGTCCGCCGCGCAGCCCCTTCAGGGTCACTTTCAGCGCCACATCTTCGGGATCGGTCTCCTCTTCCTTGTATTCCAGTGTGGCGGTCAGGTCTTCCCCTCCCGCGCAGCCGATATAGAGCTCTCCCTCTTCTTCCGAGTCAAGGTTGAGCAGGATGTCGGCCTCAATCTCTCCCGGCTTCAGCCCGAAGGCTCCGTACATGCCGGTCTCCTCGTCGGCCGTAATCAGTCCCACAAGCGGCCCGTGCTTCAGCGTCTTGTCTTCCATGACCGACATGATGGCGGCCACTCCCATTCCGTTGTCCGAGCCGAGGGTGGTTCCCCTGGCCTTGACCCATTCGCCGTCCACGTAAGCCTGTATCGGGTCTTTCTCGAAGTCGTGTTCGGTTTCCTTGGTCTTCTGCGGCACCATGTCCATGTGCGCCTGCAGGATGACGGTCTTGCGGTCTTCCATGCCCGGCGTGGCCGGCTTGCGGTATATGATGTTTCCGGCTTCGTCCATAGACGACTCTACGCCGGCCTCCTGTCCGAAGCGGAGCAGGAAGTCTTGGATTTTTTCCAGATGTCCCGACGGGCGCGGAATCTGTGTCAGTGCGTAAAAGTTCTTCCACACGTTCTGTGGAGCTAAAGAAAGAATTTCATTCATTTGTTTAAGTTTTTAAGCTTGGCAGCTGTTTTTTGGTTAATCGAGTGGCAAGTTATAAATAAACTTATAAACTCGCAAGAAAGGAGGCGGAAAACATTTGCCGGAGGGGGTGAATGCGGTTTTCGGGTTGTCTGTAGCTTGTCTTCTTCTGTTTCCCCTTAGACATTCTTTTCTTGCCTTTCTCCTTTGATTTCAAAGATAATTCGTAACTTTGCAATATGGCATGTTGTATTGTGATAATTGTGCATGGTAGGTCTTGTGTTGCACTATAGTGGCCGTTGGATGCCTTGATAGATAATCAGGTCTTAATTTTTTACGAAATGCAAAGAGATTCAAAGATAAAAGAAGCCATCAGAGATGTAATACAGGTCTTGATGGACAGGGTTATGAAACGAGTTTTGGAAACCGATCCGTTTGTGGTGGAAAAACATCATGCGAGCAAACCTCTTTATGCGGCATTGGTTCCTGATGAAATTTTCAAAGGCTCTCATTTTGAAAGAAGATTTGTGACCCCGTTTGGTAATGTATGGGAGAGGCTGGCCGTTAGTGTAGGTAATGCTTATCATGGCAAATGCTTGCGAGGTTATGATGTGCGTGGAACCATTGGCCAAAAAAGTTTGCAGCGGATACAAGAAGTGCTTAACAGACTTGAGCATAATGAAAAAGGAAAGCCAAGGGTTGAGCCCGATTGGGATGAAGAGTTGGCCTATATAAAAGCAGGAGGCGGTAAACCCATTCCGACAACTGTTACTTGTGACATATTCATAGAAAGCTCCCTTACGGGCTTGAACTATGCATTTGAGTTAAAGGCACCGTTGCCGAATAGTGATCAGACCAAAGTCAGCAAAGAGAAAATGTTCAAGCTTTTGGCGATGAACGAGCATCCTGTAGATTTTGCGTATTATGCTTTGGTGTATAATCCTTATGGGAAAAAAGAAGATTATGCATGGCCTTTTCCTAAGAGATGGTTTGATACCCGAAAGGACAGTAGTTTCTTGATTGGAGATGAATTCTGGGACTTGATAGGAGGGCCAGGTACATATCAGGAATTCATTTGTGAGATTAATAAGATTGGAGTCGGATACCGAGAGCGTATTTACCGTGAGTATCTCGGTATCGAACCTCCGACAGGTTTTGACAAGATAAAGTTGATGTGATGCCGGAATTTACATTTGTTGACTTGTTTGCCGGAATAGGTGGATTTAGACTGGCCTTGCAAAGCTTAGGAGGAAAGTGTCTTGGCTTTAGTGAAATCGCACCTGATGCAATACGTTATTATTGTGCGAACTTCGGCGAAGAGAGCGGTTCCAACTTTGGTGACATTACAAAGCTTAAGGATTTGCCCTATCATGATTTTATGACGGCAGGTGTACCCTGCCAAAGTTGGTCTATCGCAGGCAAGAATTTGGGCTTTGATGATGATAGGGGCCAATTATGGAATGATACTCTTTATTTGTTGAATAAAGTGCGCCCTAAAGTTTTTGTTTTTGAAAATGTTAAAGGCCTTGCAGACCCTCGGAACCAAGATGCGTTGAACTATATACTTGGGCGGATTGCAGAGGCCGGTTATTATGCGGATTATCATCTGTTGAATGCATACGATTATGGTGTTCCTCAAACAAGGGTTCGTATATACATTGTGGGCTTTAGGGAAAAACAGTATTTCAAGAAATTCAGAATGCCGTCTCCCTCTCCTGGAAGCGTAAGGTTGTCAGATGTTTTAGACCATGCAGAGGATATTGCCGGCGACAAATATTTTTCAAGAAACGTAAAGTCCAGATGGAGTCTTTCTTGTAATGATCAGGGATTCAATGATTATTTCCTTTTCAATGATTTGCGTAATGGTGGTACGACTGTTCATTCTTGGGATATTCAAGATACAACTAAGCGCCAAAAGCAGATTTGTACAATCCTTCTTACCAATCGTAGAAAAAAGGATTTTGGCGATTTGGATGGAAATCCTCTGTCGCTCAGTCATTTTCAGGGAATTGATCCCTCGATAACTCAGAAGGAATTAGATGAACTGGTTGAGTTGTGTATATTGAAAGAAGTGTCATACCTTTATAAAATCACTGATTTTCAGCATGATGATTTGACGGAAAATCAAAGGCTTGTGTTGAGTTTTAACGAACGGGGTATCTTGAATGCAGATAAGCTTAAGGTTAGGCGAGAATTTAAGGTTCGTAAAGTCAGTGTGTCTGGAATATTGGCAGAACTTGTGGAGCGAGGTGTTATTGTATGCATAGAGAAACGGTATGACTTCAAAAATACCAAGATTAGCACAGGCCTTAATGGGATTAACCGCATATTCCTTCCTTCATCAGACATATATCCGACTCTTGTAGCAAGTGATACGAATGATTTTGTTACAAATATCAATATTAAAGCTGATACTATTGAGGATTATAAGGCAAAGTTCATAAAAGAAGTTTTTGAAAAACAGCAATATAGAAAAATTTCAAAATCTGAGGCTTGTAAGATTCAAGGTTTTCCGGCAGATTACCAACTGCCGGAAAGCAGGGCGAGATGGATGAAGTTGGTGGGTAATAGTGTTGCTGTACCCGTTGTGCAAAAAATAGCGGCGGCAATATTGAGAACTGGTGTGTTTGGTGATAGAGCAGAAGATTTTGGAGCTGATTTGCAGAAGTTTAAAGAACAGAATAGTGTTCAACTGTCACTGTTTGGAGAATGGTAAAAGAAAGAGATCTGACACGTTTCGTGGTCCTTGTTTCCGTCTCGAAATGGCTGATATCATGACTTCTCCTTCCGCCCCTTGTTCGTAAGCGGCAGAGCCACCAGTCCGTAAATGCCCAGCAGAATCAGCAGAAGGGTCTGGATGCCGTGCACGAGCAGGGCGAAGATTCCGGCCTCCTCCTTGTCCACGCCATACATCATCATCATCGTGATGACGGCGAAGTGCCACGGGCCGGCTCCGTTGGGCGTGGGCACGGCTACGGCTATGCTGCCCACCACAAACATCACCAGGGCGGGCACGATGCCCAGGCCGGCCGAGAAGTCGAAGCAGAACAGGCTCACGTAGAACTGCAGGAAGTAGCATCCCCAGATGGCGGCGGTGTAGAAGACGAACAGGGGCAGGTTGCGCACGTCGCGCAGCGAGCGGCAGCCTTCCCACACGTTGCGGATGATGCCGCGCACCCGGGCGAAGACGGTGAGGTTGCGCACCAGGAAGAAGGCCAGCACGAGCAGGGCGGCGATGCACACCAGGGTGATGTAGAAGTTGGTCGAGGTGAACAGTCCGGTCAGGAACGAGGCGTTCGTGCCCGTCTTGCGGAAAAAGGCGGCAAACACGCGCGACTGTATGAGCAGGGTGAAGCCCGTTATCAGCAGCACGCAGAGCGTGTCGATGAGGCGCTCGGTCACCACCGTCCCCAGCGACCTGGAGAAGGACACGCCGTCGTATTTCGCCAGCACGCCGCAGCGCGACACTTCCCCCACGCGGGGGATGACCAGGTTGGCGGCATACGACACGAACACCGCATACACGCAGTTGGCGGCCTTGGGATGTTCGCCCAGAGGGGCGAGCGTCTGCATCCACCGCCATCCGCGGAACAGGTGTCCCAGTACGCCGAACACCAGCGAGAAGAGCAGCCACCCGTAGTCCGTCCCCCCGTCGAGCACCTGCCAGATGCTCCGGAAGTCGAACCCGTGGTAGGTCCACACCAGGATGGCGGCTCCCAGCAGCAGCGGAAAAGCTATCTGCAGGCTCTTGCCCGTTATTTTTTTTAGTTCAGTTCGTTTCAAAATCAGTCGTTTTTTTAAGATTAATGCTTACCTTTGCGCAGAATAAGCGCAGTCGCACAGACTGCAAAGATAATATCTTGGCGGAACAAACTTAAATTTTACGGAATGAAATTAGTCAGACCCAAAAAGTTTTTAGGGCAGCACTTCCTGAAGGATTTGCATGTGGCCCAGGCCATAGCCGACACGGTAGACGCCTGTCCGGACATCCCGGTGCTCGAGGTGGGGCCGGGCATGGGCGTGCTCACCCAGTATCTGCTGCCCAAGGGGCGCGGGCTGAAGGTGGTGGAGCTTGACTTTGAGTCGGTGGCCTATCTGCGCGAGCATTTCCCGCAGCTCGGAGAAGGCATCATCGAGCAGGACTTCTTGAAAATGCGTCTCGACGAGGTGTTCGGGGGGAGTCCCTTCGTGCTGACCGGCAACTATCCGTACAACATTTCCAGCCAGATATTCTTCAAGATGCTGGAGTATAAAGACCTCATCCCCTGCTGCACGGGGATGGTGCAGAAGGAGGTGGCCGAGCGGATGGCGGCGCGTCCCGGAAAGAAGACCTACGGCATCCTGAGCGTGCTGCTCCAGGCGTGGTACAGCGTGGAGTATCTCTTTACGGTCGACGAGCACGTGTTCAACCCCCCTCCCAAGGTGAAGAGCGCGGTCATCCGCATGACGCGCAACGACACCCGCGAGCTGGGATGCAGCGAGAAGCTCTTCCGGCAGATAGTCAAGACCACCTTCAACCAGCGGCGCAAGACGCTGCGCAACTCCATATCGCCCCTGCTGGACCGGGCGAACCCGCTCTGTGCGGACCCGATATTCGACAAACGTCCCGAGCAGCTTTCGGTGGAGGATTTCATCGGACTGACCAACCGGGTAGAAAAAGCATTGCAGTATGAACAACGATGATTTGCTGAAAGAAGTGTCGGAGCTGATTGAGAAGAAGGATTCCGACAAGCTGAAGGAGACCCTGCACGGACTGCATCCGGCCGACATCGCCGAGCTTTGCAACGAGCTGGACGCCGAGGAGGCGCGCTCGGTCTATCTGCTGCTCGACAACGAGACGGCGGCCGACGTGCTGATTGAGATGGACGAGGATGCCCGCAAGCGGTTCCTGGAGATACTTCCCTCGGAGACCATCGCCAAGCGGTTTGTGGACTACATGGACTCTGACGATGCGGTGGACATCATCCGCGAGATGGACGAGGACAAGCAGGAGGAGGTGCTCTCGCACATCGAGGACATCGAGCAGGCGGGCGACATCGTCGACCTGCTGAAGTATGACGAAGACACCGCCGGCGGTCTGATGGGTACGGAGATGGTGATTGTGAACGAAAACTGGAGCATGCCCGAGTGCCTGCGCGAGATGCGCATCCAGGCCGAAGACATGGACGAGATATATTATGTATATGTGGTGGACGACGACGAGCGTCTGCGCGGGGTGTTCCCCCTGAAGAAGATGATTACCAGCCCGTCGGTGTCGAAGGTGAAGCATGTGATGAAGAAAGACCCCATCTCCGTGCACGTGGACACGCCCGTCGAGGAGGTGGTGCAGACCATCGAGAAGTACGACCTGGTGGCCGTCCCCGTGGTGGACAGCATCGGGCGTCTGGTGGGGCGCATCACCGTCGACGACGTGATGGACGAGGTGCGCGAGCAGGCCGAGCGCGACTATCAGCTGGCTTCCGGTCTGTCGCAGGATGTGGAGACTGACGACAACGTGTTCCGCCAGACCACGGCCCGCCTGCCCTGGCTGCTCATCGGGATGCTGGGAGGCATCGGCAACTCGATGATTCTGGGAAACTTCGACACCACCTTCGCCGCACATCCGGAGATGGCGCTCTACATCCCCCTTATCGGCGGAACGGGAGGAAACGTGGGCACCCAGTCGTCGGCCATCGTGGTGCAGGGACTGGCCAACAGCTCGCTCAACGCCGAGAACACCTTCCGCCAGGTGGTGAAAGAGTCGGTCGTGGCGCTCATCAACGCCACCATCATCTCGATGCTGGTCTATGTCTACAATGTCGTGCGCTTCGGCGCCGAGGCCACGGTCAGCTATTCGGTGTCCATCAGCCTGTTCGCCGTGGTGATGTTCGCCTCCATCTTCGGCACGCTGGTCCCCCTCACGCTCGAAAAGCTGAAGGTCGACCCCGCCATCGCCACCGGCCCCTTCATCTCCATTACCAACGACATCATCGGCATGCTGATGTATATGGGGATTACCGTATTATTGTCGTGAAAAGCGGCTCCGGCAACAGATTTTCGGCCTTCTGTCAAAAAAAACAGCAAAAAAATATGAAAATCAGATTTTATTTCTTTAATTTGTAACTTTAGTGAGTGAAGACAATTCTTTAAAATCTAATATACGATGGAAGTGAACGAAACTAATAGCCCGTTGACCGAAGTGCCGGCAGAGGAGAAAACACCCGCAGCTTCGGTTTCTGCTGTTGAAGAGGCAGCAAGCGCCGTTCCGGCAGCCAAGACTCCGGAAGAGGTCATCGCCCGCCTGAAGGAGATTGACAAGGACGCCTGCAGCGCCGACAAACAGGAAATTGACCAGTTGAAACAGTCATTCTACAAATCATATAAGGCCGACCAGGAAGCCGCACGCAAGGCTTTCGTGGAAGGAGGGGGGAAGCCCGAAGACTTCGTGTCGCCCGGAGCCGCCCTGGAAGAGGAATTCAAGCAGGTGATGGCCTCCGTCAAGGAAAAGCGGAGCGTGATGCTCGCCGCACAGGAGCAGGAAAGGGAAGACAACCTGAAGAAGAAGCAGGATATCCTTGAAAGGATGAAGCTGCTCACCGACTCGAGCGAAGACACCAACAAGATATACAACGAATTCAAGCAGCTCCAGCAGGAGTGGAGCGAGACGGGGCAGGTGCCCGCCGGACGGCAGAACGAGCTGTTCCGCAACTACCAGCTCTACACCGAGAAGTTCTACGACATGGTGAAGCTCAACAACGAGTTCCGCGAGTACGACTTCAAGAAAAACCTGGAGATGAAGACCCATCTGTGCGAGGCCGCCGAAAAGCTGGCCGAAGAGCCCGATGTGGTGTCGGCCTTCCACCAGCTGCAGAAGCTGCACCAGGAGTTCCGCAGCATCGGGCCGGTGGCCAAGGAGCTGCGCGAAGGGCTGTGGGCACGGTTCAAGGCAGCCTCGACGGCCGTGAACCGCCGCCACCAGCAGCACTTCGAGGAACTGAAGGAAAAGGAGCAGAACAACCTCGACCAGAAGACCGTCATCTGCGAAATCGTGGAGTCGATGGAATATGATACCTTCACCACCTTCAAGGACTGGGAGGACAAGACGCAGGAGGTGCTCGCCCTGCAGGCCAAGTGGAAGACCATCGGCTATGCCCCCCAGAAGATGAACGTGAAGATATTCGAGCGCTTCCGCGCCGCCTGCGACGAGTTCTTCCGCCGCAAGGCAGCCTTCTTCAAGCAGATAAAGGAAAACATGGCGAAAAACCTGGAAAAGAAGAAGGAGCTTTGCGAAAAGGCCGAGGCGCTGAAAGACAGCACCGACTGGAAGGAGACGGCCGAAATCCTCACCCGCCTGCAGAAGGAATGGAAGGCCGTAGGCCCCGTGGCCAAGAAACACTCGGACGCCGTGTGGAAGCGCTTCATCGGAGCGTGCGACTATTTCTTCGAGCAGAAGAACAAGGCCGCTTCGTCGCAGCGCTCGGCCGAGGTGGAGAATCTGGCGCGGAAAGACGAAATCATCAAGCAGCTCGCAGCGCTCGACGCTTCGGGAACTACCGATGAGGCTACGGCCGAAAAGACCCGCGAGCTGGTGAAGGAGTGGAACGAGACCGGATTCGTCCCCTTCAAGGAGAAAGATCGCGTATACAAGGAATACCGCTCGCTGGTCGACCGCCTGTTCGACAAGCTCAACCTTTCGGCCGTAGAGAAGAAGCTGAGCAGCTTCAAGTCAAACCTCGGCGGAAACAGCGAGAACAGCCTCTACCGCGACCGCGAGAAGCTGGTGCGCACCTACGAGGGGCTGAAGGGCGACATCCAGACCTATGAAAACAATCTGGGATTCCTCAACTCGTCGTCGAAGAAGGGAAACACCCTGGTGGGCGAGATTACCCGCAAGATTGAGCGCCTGAAGGCCGACCTGGAACTGGTGTCGAAGAAAATCGCGGCCATCGACGAGGCGCTGAAGGCTGAATGACATGAATCTGAAATCATGACCGCCACGCTCCCCCTCCGCAGGGAAGGGCGGGATGGCAGAATGTTTTGTATGGACGGAAAGTACGGAACTCCGCGAGGGGTTCCGTACTTTTTTTGTCCGGATGTCCGGCAAATGCCTTTGCTCGTGTGGAAAAAGTAATTCCGTCTAAGTGTTTTTCGCCTTACCATTGTTTATATAGTTGAATGCAAGAAGTGTTAATTCTAAATCTTATCAGACAATATGAAACTTACTGTTGGTTATGCTTGTGCCTTTGCAGCCCTTCTCGCGGCATGCGGCGCGCCGGACAGGCCTGTGTCCGAAGTCGATTACACGCAATATGTCAATCCATTCATCGGTACGGACTTTACGGGAAACACTTACCCCGGGGCGCAGGTGCCCTTCGGGATGGTGCAGCTGAGTCCCGACAACGGCCTTCCGGGATGGGACCGCATCGCCGGATATTTCTATCCCGACAGCACCATTGCCGGATTCAGCCACACCCATCTGTCGGGAACCGGGGCGGGCGACCTCTACGACATATCCTTCATGCCCGTCACCCTGCCTTACAGTGAGGCCGAGGCGCCGCTGGGCATCCACTCAAAGTTCTCGCACGAGCGCGAGAGCGCATACGCCGGATACTACCAGGTGATGCTCGACGACTACGGCATCCGCGTAGAGCTGACCGCCACCGAGCGGTGCGGCGTGCAGCGCTACACCTTCCCCCAGGCAGAGTCGGCCGTATTCCTCAATCTGGCCAAGGCCATGAACTGGGATGTGACGGAAGACTCCCACATCGAGGCCGTCGATTCGGTCACGGTGCGCGGATACCGCTTCTCCAACGGATGGGCGCGCGGACAGAAGATATACTTTTACACACGCTTCTCGCGCCCGTTTGACAAGATGAGCGTCGACACGGTGTTCATCGAGAAGGACGGACTGAAGATAAGCGACGGAGTGGTGGCACGCTTCGACTACCATACGCAGAAAGACGAGCAGATTACCGTGGTGACGGCGCTGTCGGCCACGGGAATGGACGGTGCGGAGCGCAACTTCCGCGCCGAGGCGACCGCCGGGGACTTCGACGGATATCTGAGCCGCGCCAAGGAGATGTGGAACCGGGAGCTGGCCAAGATTGAAATCGAGTCGGACAGCCGCGACGACAAGACCGTGTTCTACACCGCCCTCTATCACAGCATGCTGGCGCCCACCATCTACAGCGATGTGGACGGGGCATACCGCGGGCCCGACAAGCAGGTGCACCATGCCGACGGGTGGACAAACTACGGCACCTTCTCATTGTGGGACACCTACCGCGCCTCGCATCCGCTCTTCACCTATACCCAGCCCGAGCGGGTGAACGACATGGTGAAGTCGTTCATCGCCTTCTACGAGCAGAACGGGCGCCTGCCGGTGTGGAACTTCCAGGGGAGCGAGACCGACATGATGATTGGCTACCACTCCGTGCCCGTCATCGTTGACGCCTATCTGAAAGGCATCGGCGACTTCGACGCCGAAAAGGCGCTCGAGGCCTGCGTCAAGACGGCCAACCTCGACGGATACCGCGGCATCGGCGTGTACAAGGAAAAGGGATACGTGCCCTACGACCTCAAGCCCTACGAAAACTGGTCGCTCTCGAAGACGCTGGAGTATGCCTACGACGACTACTGCATCGCCCGCATGGCCGAGAAGATGGGCAAGACCGACGTGATGAAGGAGTTCGACGCGCGTGCGGAGAACTACCGCAACGTGTTCAACCCCGCCACCTCGTTCATGCAGCCGCGCGACAGCCGGGGCAACTTCATACCCGGATTCCAGGCCGACGCCTACACCGAGGACATCTGCGAGAGCAACGGGTGGCAGTATTTCTGGTCGGTGCAGCACGACATCGACGGGCTGATGGAGCTGACCGGAGGCAAGGAGCGCTTTGCGCAGAAGCTCGACAGCATGTTCACCTTCCATCCCGCCGAGGGCGACGAGCTGCCCATCTTCAGCACGGGCATGATTGGCCAGTATGCCCACGGCAACGAGCCGGGACACCACGTGGCATACCTCTTCAACAAGGTGGGGCAGCCCTGGAAGACCCAGAAGTATGTGGCGCAGATTATGCACGACCTCTACACCAACACCCCTGCCGGACTGTGCGGCAACGAAGACTGCGGACAGATGTCGGCCTGGTATGTGTTCAGCGCCATGGGCTTCTATCCGGTCGACCCCGTTTCGGGACTCTATGAGATAGGCACGCCCATGTTCCCCCGCATGCAGCTGCATCTGGCCGGAGGGAAGACCTTTACGGTGGTGGCACGCAACGTGAGCCGCGAAAACATCTACATCCGCTCGGTGAAGCTCAACGGCGCTCCCTACGCCAAGTGCTACATCACCCATCAGCAGATAATGGAGGGCGCGACCCTCGAGCTCGAGATGGGCTCTGAACCGGGCCAGGTGTGGTATGAATAAGTGTTTATGCACGCAAGGTTGTTTCAAAGATAGTAAAGTTAAGGTAGAAAGAGAATGGATAAAGTGAGTTACAGCATGATTATACGTTTCTTCAGCGGCGAATGCACGGCCGAAGAGCGGGAAGCGGTTATCCGGTGGGTGAACCGGTCGGATGACAACGCCCGCCGGTTTTTCGCCTGGGAGGAGATGTATCTCTTGGGAAGGGCGGACAGCCGCGAGGAAGCCCGCCTGATAAGGAAGGCCGAAAAGAGACTGGAGCGCATCACCGGCGAAGAGAAGAACCGGGCGAGGCACACCCTGAGGCTCTGGAGGAATGTCCGCTATGCGGCCGCAGCCGTAGTGGTGGCGGCCGTGGCGGGAGCGGCCCTGCACTACTATACCGGCGACATGCCGCGCCAGTGGCTTACGGTGGCTACGGAGGCGGGCGAGACCAAAGAGCTGACACTGCCCGACGGAAGCCGGGTGTGGCTGAACGAGAACTCGTCGCTGAGCTATCCCGAAGCGTTTGACGAAGGGGCGCGCGCCCTCAAGATGACCGGAGAGGCCTATTTTGAGGTGACGAAAGACCGCCGCCGCCCCTTTACGGTGAGCAACCGGACGATGAGCGTGCGCGTGGTGGGGACGAAGTTCAACTTCAGAGACGCGTCGCCCCAACGGCTGGCCGAGGCTTCGCTGATAGAGGGTGAAATCCGGGTGACGGGAAACAACGACGAAGGCTCGATTACCCTCAAGCCCGGACAGAAGGTGGAGCTGAACACCGTGACCCGGAACATGAAGGTGAGCGAGGCGAACACGGCGCTCGACGCCGTATGGCACGACAACCTGATTCCGTTCCGGCAGGCCGACATTTTCGACATCGCCGAGACGCTGGAGACGCTTTACGGAGTGGAAATCATCCTCTCGCCCGACATCGACGGGACGGAGACCTACTCGGGGGTGCTCAACCGCAAGGAAAGCATCACCGATATGCTCGACATCCTGCGCGCCACGCTCCACATCAGCTACGAGATGCGCCAGAACACCATTTTCCTTTCATCAGACAAATAATCCAAATCCTTGAAATATAATAATATGAATTTAAGATTTTATGCGATTGCAGGTTGCATCGGTTCGATGCTTTTGGCAGCATGTTCTACGGATGTGACTGTTGAGAATGACTACGCCGCCTACGTGAATCCGTTTGTCGGCACGGGAGGACACGGACACACCTTCCCCGGTGCGGTAGTGCCTAACGGAATGATTCAGCCCAGTCCCGATACGCGTATCGACGGCTGGGATGCCTGTTCGGGCTATTATTACGAAGACTCGCTCATGAACGGATTTTCGCACACACACGTGAGCGGGACGGGATGTGCCGACTACGGCGACTTCCTGCTCATGCCTACCGTGGGCGAGCAGACCGTCGACCCGCAGGACTTCACCAAGCAGAACCTGCCCTATGCCTCGGCCTTCTCGCACGCCAGTGAGACCGCCGAGCCGGGATACTACTCCGTATTCCTCGACCGCTACGGCGTGAAGGCCGAAATGACCTCCACCAAGCGTGCGGTGCTTCACCGCTTCACCTTCCCCCAAAGCGACAAGGCCGGATTCATCCTCGACCTCGACTATTCGCTGCAGCGCCAGACCAACCTCGACATGCAGGTGGAGGTGGTGAGCGACACCGAAATCCGCGGAAGCAAGCTGACGGAATACTGGGCGTTCGACCAGCAGGCAAGCTTCTACGCCAAGTTCTCGAAACCCTTTACCTACACCATCCTGCGCGACACCCTGACCGACCACAACGGCAAGATGCAGCCGCGCTGCAAGGTGCTCCTCCAGTTCGCCACGCAGGCGGACGAGCCGGTGATGGTGAAGCTCGGCATCTCGGCCGTCGACACCGAGGGGGCGAAGAAGAACCTGGAGGCCGAAATCCCCGGGTGGGACTTCGACGGCATCCGCAAGGCCGCACGCCAGGCATGGAACGGATATCTGTCTAAGATTGATGTCACCACGGCCGACGAGACCGACAAGACCATCTTCTATACCGCCATGTATCACACCGCCATCAGCCCCAACCTGTTTACGGATGTGGACGGACGCTATCTGGGCATGGACCTGAAGACGCACCAGGGCGATGTGAACCGGCCGGTATACACCGTGTTCTCGCTGTGGGACACCTTCCGTGCCCTCCATCCGCTGCTCTCCATCATCGAGCCGGAAAGGAACAACGAGTATATCCGCTCGCTGCTGCTCAAGGCGCGCGAGGGCGGGGTGCTGCCCAAGTGGGAGCTGGCCGGAAACTATACCGCCACCATGATTGGCTATCACGCCGCATCGCTCATGGCCGACGCCTATGCCAAGGGATATGCCGACTTCGACCTGGAGGAGGCCTACAAGGCTTGCCTGCGCGCTGCAGAGTATGACACCACGGGCATCAAGTGTCCCGCCAAGGTGCTGCCGGTGCTGATGCCGATGGCCCGCTACTACAAGAACGCGCTGGGATACATCCCCTGCGACCGCGAAAACGAGTCGGTGGCCAAGGCCCTTGAGTATGCTTACGACGACTGGTGCATCTCTCAGCTGGCCGGAGCCGTGGGCGACTATAAGAACAAGGAGAAGTATGAGAAGTTTGCCAAGGCATACGAGCTGTACTTCGACCCCTCAACACGCTTCATGCGCGGGGTGGACTCGAAGGGCAAGTGGCGCACGCCGTTCAACCCGCGCGCGTCGAACCACCGCAACGACGACTACTGCGAGGGTACGGCATGGCAGTGGACTTGGTTCGTGCCCCACGACATCGAGGGACTGGTCAAGCTGATGGGCGGAGAGGATGCCTTTGTGGGCAAGCTCGACTCACTGTTCACCGCCTCGTCGGAACTGGAGGGCGACATCGTTTCGGCCGACATCACGGGGCTTATCGGACAGTATGCGCAGGGCAACGAGCCGAGCCACCACGTCATCCACATGTACAACTACGTGAACCGTCCGTGGAAGACGCAGGAGCTGATAGACCGTGTGCTGAAGGAGCAGTACCGCAACAACCCCGACGGCCTGTCGGGCAACGAGGACTGCGGCCAGATGTCGGCCTGGTACATCCTCAATTCGATGGGATTCTACCAGGTATGTCCGGGCAAGCCCGTATACTCCATCGGCCGCCCGCTGTTCGACCAGGTGACGGTGAACCTGCCCGGCGGAAAGACCTTCACCATCACCGTGCGCAACAACTCGAAGGACAACAAGTACATACAGTCGGCCATGCTTAACGGCAAGCCGCTCGACACACCCTTCTTCGAGCACAAGGACATCGCCGGCGGAGGCTCGCTGGAAGTCATCATGACAGACAAGCCTACCAAATGGGGCATCAAACAATAAAAACCAATCATTGAGCTAAAACCATGAGAAAACTGACTTTACTCGTTCTGCTGGCGGCGTTCTTCGGCTTTGCCAAGGCCGCCACAGACTATGCGGATTACGTGAATCCGCTTGTGGGAACACAGTCCACGTTCGAGCTTTCCACCGGAAACACCTATCCGGCCATCGCCCGTCCGTGGGGTATGAACTTCTGGACCCCGCAGACCGGGAAGATGGGCGACGGGTGGGCCTACCAGTACACGGCCACCAAGATACGCGGCTTCAAGCAGACCCATCAGCCCAGTCCGTGGATAAACGACTACGGGCAGTTTGCCATCATGCCGATGGTGGGCGCTCCCGAGTTCGACGAAGACAAGCGTGCAAGCTGGTTCGCCCACAAGGGAGAGACCGCCAAGGCCTATTATTATAAGGTGTATCTGGCCGAATACGACATCGTGACCGAGCTGACGCCCACCGAGCGTGCCGCCATGTTCCGCTTTACCTTCCCCGAGAACGAGCACTCGTATGTGGTGGTCGACGCCTTCGACAAGGGCTCGTATGTGAAGATTGACGCGGCCAACCGCCGCATCACCGGATACACCACGCGCAACAGCGGAGGAGTGCCCGCAAACTTCAGAAACTATTTCGTGATTGAGTTCGACAAGCCCTTCACCTACCAGGCCACGGTGCGCGACAGCATCCTGACCGAGGGCGGAACCGAGCAGCAGGCCGACCACGCGGGAGCCATCATCGGCTTCTCCACCCGCAAGGGCGAGCTGGTGCATGCGCGTGTGGCCTCGTCGTTCATCAGTCCCGAGCAGGCCATGCAGAACCTCAGCGAGCTGGGCGGCGACTCGTTCGACACCCTCGTGCAGAAGGGGCGCGATGCATGGAACGACGTGCTGGGCCGCGTGGAGGTGGAAGGCGGAAACCTCGACCAGTACCGCACCTTCTACTCCTGCCTCTACCGCTCGCTGCTCTTCCCCCGCAAGTTCTACGAGGTGACGGCCGACGGAAAGGTGATGCACTACAGCCCCTACAGCGGCGAGGTGCTGCCCGGATACATGTATACCGACACCGGATTCTGGGACACGTTCCGCTGTCTGTTCCCCCTGCTCAACCTGATTTACCCGTCGGTGAACAAGGAAATCCAGGAGGGGCTCATCAACACCTACAAGGAAAGCGGGTTCTTCCCCGAATGGGCGAGCCCGGGACACCGCGGATGCATGGTGGGAAACAACTCGGCATCCGTGCTGGTCGACGCATACATGAAGGGCGTGAGGGTGGACGATGTGGAGACCCTCTACAAGGGACTCATCCACGGCACGGAAAACGTGCATCCCGAGGTGTCGTCTACCGGCCGTCTGGGACATGAGTACTACAACAAGCTGGGCTACGTTCCCTACGATGTGAAAATCAACGAAAACGCCGCCCGCACCCTCGAGTATGCCTACGACGACTGGTGCATCTACCGCCTGGCCAAGGAGCTGAAACGCCCGAAGAAGGAAGTCAGCCTGTTCGCCAAGCGTGCGATGAACTACAAGAACCTGTTCGACAAAGAAAGCAAGCTGATGCGCGGACGCAATGCCGACGGAACCTTCCAGACACCGTTCTCGCCGCTGAAGTGGGGCGACGCCTTCACCGAGGGAAACAGCTGGCACTACTCGTGGTCGGTGTTCCACGACCCGCAGGGGCTCATCGACCTGATGGGAGGCGACGAGGTGTTCGTGTCGATGATGGACTCGGTATTCTCCGTCCCGCCCCTCTTCGATGACAGCTACTACGGATTCCCCATCCACGAAATCCGCGAGATGACGGTGATGAACATGGGCAACTACGCACACGGCAACCAGCCCGTGCAGCACATGATTTATCTCTACGACTACGCCCGCCAGCCGTGGAAGGCACAGTACTGGCTGCGTCAGGTGATGGACCGCATGTACACGCCCACGCCAGACGGATACTGCGGCGACGAGGACAACGGACAGACCTCGGCCTGGTATGTGTTCACCGCACTGGGATTCTATCCCGTATGTCCCGGAACCGACCAGTACGTGGCCGGAGCCCCGCTCTTCAAGAAAACCACGATTCACCTTGAAAACGGAAAGGACGTGGTAATCAGCGCGCCCGAAAACAGCCGCGAGAACATCTACATCGAAGACATGAAGGTGAACGGACAGACATACACCAAAAACTACTTCACCCACTCGCTCTTCAACGGCGGCGCCACCATCGACATCCGCATGGGAAGCAAGCCCAACACGCAGCGCGGGGTGACCGATGCCGACCTGCCTTACTCGTTCACCAACGAGCTGAAGAAGAAATAACCCGGATGAGAGGGTAGAAAAACATTTATTGCTTGTTTTTGGCTCCCTGATGCTTCGCGATATGAGGCGCAGGGAGCTTTTTTTTGTGCCCGCGGCTCCCTCCGCCGGAAAATAACGGGGCTGAATGTGGCTTGATTTTCAGAAAAAGTTGTATATTTGTCTCTGATTTCAAATTTTCACAAAAATAAATTAAAGACTTATGTTTAGACTAAACGTATGCCCCTTTGCGGGGGCGCTTGCGCTGTCGCTTGCAGCGGGGATGGCGTCGTGTGTAGACCACGCCTACGACCTCGACCGCGACATCGACATGACCATCAGTGTGGGAGGAGAGTATCTGGCAATTCCGGCGGGAAGTACGGATACGGCTTATCTGAGCAAGCTCATCGACGAAGGCGACCTGCTGACCGTGGATGGGGCCAGCCACTGCTATCAGCTTACGAAAAAAGACGATGTGAGCGTACAGCCCACCTCGGTAAAGACGGTGGAAATCGGACAGATTGAGTCCGACGAGTTCACCCCCGTCAACATTGCGGGAGCCGGAGCGTCGGCAGAGGCCGACGGTTCGGTGAGCGTAGACAACGAGGCCGACTTCAGCACCACGGTGACCGGCATCGACGAGGCGCTCAAGGAGTTGGGCACGCTTTCGGCCGAGACTCCGGGCCGGCTGACCGTCACTTTCAGTTTCGAGGGAACATACAGCTATTCGGAGGTTAGGGCCGCCGCGCTGAGCATCGTGCTGCCCGACTTCCTGACCCTGCGCGAGGGGGCGGAGACGAGGGGCACGCTGAGCGGAAACACCCTTGTGCTCGACGGACAGCTGTTGTCCGGCGGGGGCAATGCACCCTTCACCACCGTGGTCGAGGTGACCGGATACCGCTTCGGCGACAGGGCGGGACAGGGCATCGTGCCCGTGGCCGGAACGATGGACATCAACGGACGGATGACGGTGGAGGGCCGTGTCACGACCACCGCTGCGGCAGGCTCCGGCGGAAGCCTTACGTTCACCCCGTCGGCCGTGCTCGAACCGATGTCGGTCAACCGGGTGAAGGGAGTGATACAGCCCGACATCGAGGTCGACCCTACCGACATCCTGCTGGATGACATGCCCGACTTCCTGAAAGACGACGATACCCGTCTCGACATCACCAACCCGACCATCGCCTTCCGTGCCACAAACACGCTCGACACGCCCGTGCAGCTCAATGTGGCCCTGGCATCGCTCCGCAACGGGGAGAGCGACCCGCTGGCCGAAGTGGAGGTCGACGCGCTGGAGATTGATGCCGCCGCCACCACCGTCATCGTGCTCTCGCGCCTGGGACAGAGCAGCTACCCCGACGGCGCCCATGTGAAGAACGTAAGGGTGGACGACATCAACAGCCTGTGGGAGCGAATCCCCGACCGCATTGTGGTGGACATGCAGGCCGAGGTGGCAAACCCCGACTATTACGAGGTGGATTTGGGAAGAGACTACGACATGCAGGCCGACTACGACGTGCTTGTGCCGCTGAGCTTCGAAAAGGGGCTGAACATTGTCTACAACGACTCCATCTGCGACCTGAACGGCGACCTGTCCGACCTTGACCAGGTGGACTTCACTACGCTTAACCTGAACTTTACGGCGCTCAACACCATCCCGCTCCAGCTGGAGGTGAAGCCCGAAAACGTGACCCTCACCGACCTTGCCGGACGGAAGATTGACGACATCGTGGTGGCTTCCGACGGAAACAGGGTGGCCGAGAGCACCGACGGCTCGACACCCGTCGAGAGCAGCTTCACGCTCACCTTCACCACGGCCCAGCCGGGCGTGCTCTCGCGCATCGACCGCATCGCCTTCAAGGTGACGGCCGTGCCGGGACAGGCATTGAGCATACCCCTGCGCGACAACCAGTGGTTCCGCATGACGAAGATGAGCCTGGGAGCTCCGGGAGGCGTGAAAGTAGATTTGAATTAACGGTAATGACCAACAGTTATGATAAGACGACATAAGATGAAAAAACGCGTATGGATTATGATATGGTCTGCCTGCACGCTGTGCGGCATGGCCGGACAGGCGGGGGCGCAGACACAGAGCAGCCGCTCCGCCTACTTTCTGGAGGGGGCGACCTTCCGCCACGAGCTGAACCCCGCCTTTATGGGCGAGAGGGGGTATGTCACCATGCCGGGACTGGGTAACCTGTCGCTCGGCGCACAGAGCACGGCCGGAGTGGGCGACTTCCTCTTCGTGAAGGAGAACGGCGACCTGATGACCTTCATGCACGAGCAGGTGGGACGCGACGAGTTCCTCGGCGGGCTGCCGCGCCGCGTGAAGTTCGGCTTCAATCTCAACGAGACCATCCTCGGCTTCGGCTTCTACGCCTGGGGAGGATTCAACACCCTGGGCATCTCGGTGAAGAGCAACACCGGCTTCTCCGCCCCCGACGCCCTGTTCCGCTTCATGAAGAGCGGGGTCGACAGTCCTGAGGGCTCGCACTACCGCATCGACGACCTCAGCCTCGTGTCGACCAACTACGCCGAAATCGCCCTCGGGCATGCCCGCGAGATTGACGACCACTGGACGGTGGGAGCGAAGGCGAAGCTGCTCGTCGGCCTGGCAAAGGCTACGGTGAAGATTGACCGCCTGGATGTGACGGCCACGCCCGACAGCTGGCAGATTACTCCGTCGGGAGCGCAGGCATACCTCTCGGCCAAGGGACTGGTGGCGCCCACGCGCGGCGAGACCGGAAACTACGACGAGAGCGACTATGTGATGGACGAGGCCGGAAACCGTACCGGCCAGCTCAAGCCGGGGGCGGAAAACCTCCTTTCGTATGACGACCTGGACTTTGACGACAACAACATCGGCCCGGCAGGATTCGGAGTGGCCTTCGACTTCGGGGCCACCTACCGGCTGAACGACGAGTGGACCTTTTCGGCCGCCGTGCTCGACCTCGGCTTCATCCGCTGGAACAACACGGTGAAGGCCACGATGAACAGCTCCTTCGAGTTCGACGGGTTTACCGAGATACCCATCAACTCTGAGCTGGGCGACAACGACCCCAATTCGCTCGACAACCAGGCCGACCGTCTGGTAGACGACCTCGAAGCCCTCTCCAAGTTTGAGAAGGTGGGCGAGGGGCTGGGACGCACCACGGCGCTGGCCGCCACGGTGAACCTCGGCGCGCAGTACACCCTTCCGGCCTACGACCGGCTGAACTTCGGCCTGCTGTCGTCCACCCGCCTTCAGGGGCGCCACTGGTGGACGGAGGCACGCGTGTCGGCCAACGTATCCCCGCTCAAGTGGTTCGAGGCTTCGGTCAACTACGCCCTGTCCAACTTCGGCTCCACGGGCGGACTGATGCTCAACTTCCATCCGCGCGGCTTCAACTTCTTCATTGCCGCCGATGCGCCGCTGGGCAAGTTCTCGCCCAAGTATTACGCCCCCATCAACCGCTTCCAGGCCAGCTTCAACATGGGCATCAACTTCACGTTCGGGCCCAAGCACAAGCGCAAGTACCGGTGTGTGGAGGTGCAGTCGCTGTAACATCATCTGAACTAAAAAACGAAACGTCATGAACATGAAAACCCTGTTATATACCCTGCTGTTCGCCCTCCTGCCTCTGGCGGCTGTGGCGGACGATGTAAGACTTACCCGTCCCACCCTGACCCTTGAGGACGACACGCTCACCATGAGCTTTGACATCGACCTCAGTGCGGTGCGGGTAAACAGCGAACAGTCGTATGCCTTCACTCCGTGCCTGCGCGGGGACGACGGCTTCCGTGCCCTGGCACCCGTCATCGTGACGGGCCGGAAGGGCGAATACAAGATGCGCCGCAAGGAGCGCCGCATGGCCCGCCGCCACGGCTTCGACAGTCCCTATGCCGTAATCCACGGCCGCACGGACGAGCGTCCGTTCCACGTGAGCTACACCGCCTCCATGCCCTACGAGGAGTGGATGGGGCAGGCGTCGGTCGTCCTGCTCCAGGAGGGGCGCGAGTGCTACGAGGCGCATCCCGAGCTGACCGTCATCGAGCCGGAGCCCGAAGTGGTGGTGCTGCCGCTGCCCGCCCCCGGCGAGGTGTGCGAGCCGTGCATGCAGATGGTCACCTTCCTTGCCCCCAAGGAGGAGCCGCTCAAGGTGCGCTCTGAGCAGAGCACGCTGTATGTGGAGTATCCGGTGGGCAAGACCGTGTTCGACCCCGCCTACCGCTCCAACGCGGCCGAGATGCAGAAGCTCAAGGCCATCCTCAACCCCCTGACCGAGGGCGACCTGGTGACCTTCAAGTCCATCCGCGTCACGGGATACGCGTCGCCCGACGGGTCGGTGCGCACCAACGAGCGGGTGTCGGCCCAGCGTGCCGAGTCGTTCGCGCTCAACCTGAAGGGAAGCTACAACTTCCCGCAGGAGATTCTTGAGGTGGAGTCGGCCGGTGAAGACTGGGACGGACTGGTGAGGATGCTCGAGGAGGAGCGTCCCGCATACGCCGGAAAGGCCCTCGAGGTCATCGGCAAGTACGACAACCTGGATGTGCGCGAGGCGCGGCTGAAGTCGGCATTGGGAGCGGCCACCTACCGCAAGATGCTCGACACCTGCTATCCGCGGCTGCGCCGGCTGGGCGTGGAGGTGGACTATGAGGTGCGCGAGGTGGCCAACGAAGAGGCCGCACAGCTCATCTACACCGAGCCCAAGATGCTGAGCCTGCAGGAGATGTACCGCGTGGCAAAGACCCTCGCTCCCGGCACAGAGGAATACCGCCGCGTGTATGAGATTGCCGCACAGACCTACCCCGACGATGTGGTGGCCTGCATCAATGCGGCTTCGGCCAACATCGTGAGCGGCGACTTCCGCAAGGCGGCCGAATATCTGGAGCGGGTGAAGGACGATGCCCGCGCGTGGAACGACCTGGGCGTGCTGGAGTGGCTGGCCGGCAACTTTGAGAACGCCCGTGCGTGGTTCGACCGCGCCATGGTGGCCGAGCCCGAAAAGGCGAAGGCCAACCTCGAGGCCATCAAGGCCTACGAGCCTGCCGCCGAATAACAAGGATCTTCGATCAAGTGTATATATCGCCAGAGGGGGCGGAGCGACCTGCGTATGCAGGAAGCTCTGCTCCCTCATCTTTTCCCCCCGCCGTGCGTGCTCACACCATGTCCGCATACTCCCTTTCCGCGTCGAAGCAGGGGCAGGCCTTGCCGGTGCGGGCCGACAGCTGCCGGTGCCCCTTCACCCGCGCCTGCGGGAAGGTGCGCTTCAGGGCCGTCACCACATCGAGCAGGGCGGCGCGCTGTGCGGGCGTGCGCGTGTCGGCAGGCCGTCCCGCCTCGTCTGTGCCGCCCTCGTAGGCCACCCCCACCGAGTGCAGGTTGAATCCCCGCGCGTGCGCCCCCGCTTCGTGCAGCGGCCGCATGTGGTGCACCGCCCCGTCGCGCGTGATGTAGATGTGGTAGCCCGCCGTGCGGAAGCCCCGTGCGCGGTGGCACGCCTCCAGACGCTCGGGCGTGAAGTCCACCGAGGGCGGCGTGGCCGTGCAGTGGACGACGATAAGCTTGATTTCGCGTTCCATGTATTCCGTATCCTTTTCCATAGCTTCACTGGCATGTGTTTCAGCAGACGGGGCAGGCGGCCGCCGTCGTGGCGCTCCGCCTGCCCTTTTCCGTGGGGTGGAGGTGTCAGAGGCTCGTGAGCCCCAGCGCCCCGCCGATGGCGGTGGCCACTGCGATAATCACCTTGAGGACGATGCCCCATACTCCTCCCTTTCTTCCGCTCATGGTCTGCTTCATGTTCTGATGTTTTTTTGTTGGTTAGTAAAAGATGTTCGTTTCTTGCGGCTCCTGTCCGCGCCTTCGGGCGGGGATGCCGCCGTGCCCCTCCCGGGCGGGGCCGGCGGCGTCCCTTCCGTTCCGGGGGCTACATCGCCCCGTCCGGACCCCCTTCCTCGTCCGTGCCCCCGTCTTCGGTCTCGCCGGTCTGCTCAGCGTTGTAGAAGGTCATCTTGTCGGCCGGATTCTTGGCCTCCAGGTCGGGGCGGATTCGGCTCGACGCGCGGAAGTTGATGCGCACCGCGCGGATGTTCGCCGTCTGCACCTCCTTGGGCGACTCGGCCCCCTTGCTCCGCGCCGAGAGGCTGAACACCCCGAATCCGTCGATGTTCACCGACTGGCTGTTGTAGAGCGCGCGCCGCATGCACTCGGTGAAGTTGGCCAGCACGCTGCGGATGTCTCCCTCCGAGAGCGAGCTCATTTCCTTGATGTCATAGATGATGTCCTCCAGCGTTTTGGTGTTTCCCATCGTCACCAGGCGCGGGTAATACTTCACGCCCGATTCGGGGTCGGTCGGATTTTTCTTAGCCACGATTTTGTAAGCGATTGCCATACGTTTCTTCAGTTAAAGGTTAATGACTGGTTTCCCCGCCGGAGTGGGGAGCGGGGAGGCTGCCGGCCGCATCCCCCTTCCCTCTCGGACGGTGATGCAAAGATAGCGCAGGCCTCCGGCACACCGTTCCCCGGGTGTTCCCCGGCGCGCGCGGGCGGGGACGCTCCGCACGGATTCTGCCGGATGCGGGGAGGGGAGAGGGGGAAAAGACGGCGTGTAACGCAACTGAAACCCGTTTGCAATACCCTGTTCATGCCGGTTCGCTTACTTTGCCGCGATACATACATATTCATTAAAAAACAGTTTGAAGATATGAAGAAAAAATTTGTTCCAGCCTTGTTCTTGTTGCTGGTCTGCGGCATCCACGCGGCGCAGGGGCAGAATGTCTCTGCCAGGCCGTTCAATCCGCAGACACCGGTTGCCTATCCCAAGCAGATGGGGAGTATCCTGACGGAAAGCCGCCTGCCGCTCCGCCTGCCGCAGGTGGAGGGCTATGAGGTGCTGAAGTGCGACTTCCACATGCACACGGTGTTTTCCGACGGCTCGGTGTGGCCCGTCACGCGCGTGGAGGAGGCCTTCCGCGAGGGGCTTGACGCCATCGCCATCACCGAGCATCTGGAGTTCCACCACCTGCACGCGCCCGATGTGAACGGCGAGGAGAACCTGAACCGCGAGTACGAAATCGCCAAAGAGACGGCAGAGCGCCTGGGCGTCCTGCTGATTCCCGGTACGGAAGTCACCCGCGAGGTTCCCGCCGGACACTTCAACGCCCTGTTCGTGAAGGACGGAAACCTGCTGAAGCCCTTCATCAACACATCCGACCGCCGCGACCCCTCCAACCTGACGGAGACCCTGCAGGCCGCCAGGGAGCAGGGATGCTTCATCTTCTGGAACCATCCGTCGTTCCAGCACCCCAGGGGAGAGGCCGAGTGGTACGACATCCACGAGCAGCTTTACCAAAAGGGGCTTATCATGGGCATCGAGGTGGCCAACTCGAACATGTACATCCCCCTGGTGCAGCAATGGGCGGAGGAAAAGGGGCTGACGATGTTCTCCAACAGCGACTACCACGGTTCCGTCGGCATGCAGCACGGGTGCTACCGGCCCATGACGCTCGTCTTTGCCCGCGAACGCTCGCTGGAAGGCATCCGCGAGGCGCTTGACAGCCGCCGCACGGTGGCTTTCGCGCAGAACTATCTGTACGGCGAAACCTCCCTGCTCGAAGGTCTGGTCAAAGGCTCCCTCCGCGTGCGCTGCCTGAGCTCCACGCCCGAGCAGACCGTGGTGGAGATAGAGAACCTTTCCGGACTGAGCTTCGACATCACGCTGGCGGAGAACGGAAGCTACCGTCCGTCCACATCCGCCTGCCTGCTGAGGGGAGGATACACCACCGCCGTGGTGCTGAAAAACGTGAAGGGAGCTTCGCGGCACGGGCAGTTCAAGGTGAAGATAAACAACTTCGTGCCCCACGCCGGCAGCGTGCTGGAGACGGAAATCGCCTTCTGAGCCTTCCGCTCCCCGCGGGGGGTGGCGCAATCCGTAACAGGGCTTCGTAGAAGTCCAATTCCCGCATAGGAGTTGCTGTTCGCCCCCTTCGGGGACGGGCGGAAGTGAGTGCCTTTCTCCGCAGGTTCGCTTCGCTCACCCGCGGTTAAGCATGGTATGCCCTCTCCGAGGGCGGTCAGCGGGATGGGTGTGTGGCCTCCGGAGTCGGTTCGGTCCTTTCCCTTGTTCCCTGATATGTATAGTGTATCGTCCGTCGTGAAGGGCGGCGGAGCTGCCCCACGATGCTTAGCCGCGGGTGAGCGCAGCGAACCTGCGGTTTCTGTGGTGATGTGTGTCAGGGCTTCGTAGAAGTCCAATTCCCGCATGTTGGGGATTGCGGCTTGCTGTCTGCAAAAGTGAACGCCCGTATTGCATGGCCGGAAAAGATTTCCTATCTTTGAAGTATGAAAGAGGCGCAGGCTGACGGCCGGTTCTGCCGTGCGGCGGTCTGTTGCAGCTGAAACCGCTTTAAATTTTCAATTTATGGACCAGCTTCAGCTCATACAGAGCAAGATATATGAGATTAGGGGACAGAAAGTGATGCTTGACCGCGATTTGGCCGAAATGTACGGTGTGGAAACGCGGGTGTTGAACCAAGCCGTGAAGCGGAACCTGGAGCGCTTTCCCGAGGACTTCATGTTCCGGTTGACAGACGATGAGATGCAGAATTGGAAATCACAAATTGTGATGTCCAATTCGGTCAGGATGGGGATAAGGCGCAATCCGTATGCCTTTACTGAACTGGGTGTGGCCATGCTGAGCAGCGTGCTCAATTCGAAGGCGGCCATTCAGATAAATATGGGCATCATGAGGGCGTTTGTCGCCGTAAGGCAGATGATAGTGCCGCAAAACGGTAGGCTGGCCGAACTCGATGAGGAGGTGAAAGACTTGAAAAGATACGTGGAAGAGGTCTTTGCCGACCAGAACGACATCAATGAAGATACCCGTATGCAGCTGGAGCTGATTAACCAGACGCTTGCGGAATTGCAGGCAAGGAGGGTGCAGGAAGAGAAGCCGCGCAACCCGATAGGATTCATCAAGCCCGACAGGGGCTGAATGTCACTGAAGCTGCGTTTCGCCCCCTTCGGGGACGGGAGGTGTGTGCGTTCTTTCTCCGCAGGCTTGCTTCGCTCACCCGCGGCTAAGCATGGTGCGGTCTCTTTGAGGGCGGTGAGGCGTGAGGTGTGTGGCCTCCGGAGTCGGTGGGGCCCTTTCCCTTGTTCCCTGATATGTATAGTGTATCGTTCGGCGTGAAGGGCGGCGGAGCCGCCCCACGATGCTTAGCCGCGGGTGAGCGTAGCGAACCTGCGGTTTCTGTGGTGATGTGTGTCAGGGCTTCGTAGAAGTCCAATTCCCGCATGGGAGCTGCGTTTCGCTTCACATTAATCTGGGATAAGGAAACAGAAACAAACTTTTCTGCTCTGCCATGAACATTTTCCGGTTGACGGGCCTTGTACCCCCGCCAGCCCGCCTTTTTTTCTCTTTTTCCAAAAAAAATGTTTCCGGAAAAGGTAGCCAAATCGCAAATCCTGCGTTATTGTTGTTAAAGAATGTTTATGCCGCCAGGCCTCGCGCGTATTGGCGGACGGGCACCGGACGCCAATACGCGCGCGTGTGCGCGACCCCCGTTAAACAGTGTTTCGCCTCTTGCGGCGCTCGGCGGCGGGGATTACTTTTGCGCACGCCTGCCGGAAACGCATCCGGGGCACTAAATCTTTTTTTGACACATGGGAAATACCAATGACCGACCGGAAACCGACCTGACACTTCAGGTGTTCCGGAGCTACCAGCTGACGCGCGAGGAAATCGCGCTCAGCGAGTTCATCAACCGCATCCGCACCGGCATGTACGAGTCGGTGGTGGCCGTGGTGCGCCGTCTGGCCGCACGCGGCGACCTTGAGCGGGCCAACGCCGCAAAGGGCACCATGCCCTCGGTGTGCGTCTCGGCCCTGTTCGGCGGGAGGCGCACGGCCGAGTGTGTGACGCGCTACTTGCCCCTGCTGCCCCTCGACTTCGACGGACTGCCATCGCTCGCCGAGGCCGAGCGGCTGCGCACACGCGCCATGGCCCTGCCCTTCACCCTCGCGGCCTTCGTCACCGCCAAGGGGAGGGGGGTGAAGGTCATCTGCCGCACGCCGGGCAACCCGCTCGGGCTGACGGGCGAGGCCCTCAAGGAGATGCATCGCGCCCTCTACGACCGTCTGGCCGACCTCTACGAGCGCCGTCTGGGCTGCAAGGTCGACCGCTCGGGCAGCGACCTGACGCGCACCGTGCTGGCCTCGTACGACCCCGGAGCCCTCGTCCGCCAGCCGATGGACTGCTCGCCCCTGCCGCCCGAGGCGTTTGAGGCCGCCACACGGGCGGAAAGCGGCGCAGGCGGTACACTGACACCGCCGGACGGAGAAAACCCCGCAGAGGGCACGGAAGGGGCCTCACAGGGCACGCCCTCCGCACCCGCCGGGGAGAAGAGGAAGGCGAAGCGACGCACCGTCCGCCCGTCTGCAGGCCGGAAGCCCCGCCCGCAGGCCGCACTCGACGCCTGCATCGCCGAGATGGAGCGGCAGGGCGAGGTCTACGCCGAGGGAAACCGCAACAACTACCTCTACCGCCTGGCGCGCAAGCTCAACGCCTGCGGGGTGGACGAGGCCGGGGCCGAGGAGCTGCTCGCCGCACGCTTCGCGCACGACGGGCGGGAGACCCGCGCCCTCGTACACAGCGCCTACGCCAACCACCGCGACGAGCACGCCACCCGCACCCTGGCCCCCCGCCGCATCTCGCGCTCGGAGGCCGTGGGCGAGGCCGAAGCATGGCTGCGCGAGCACTACCGCCTGCGCTACAATGTCATCACCCGCCGGCTGGAGATTGACCTGGAGGGCGGGGGAGACTATGAGCCGATGGACGACTACCGCGAGAACTCCATCTTCCGCGACCTCTGCCACCAGGAAATCGGGGTGACGAAGAAGAACCTCGAGTATCTGCTGCGCAGCGACTTCACGCCCCACTTCAACCCCTTTCTGGCCTATCTCGAGGCCCTGCCCGAATGGGACGGAGAGACCGACCACATCGACCGGCTGGCGGCCACCGTGCGCGTGGCAGGCTCGGACGACGACAACGCCGAGTGGCGCGCCGACTTCAAGCGCTGGATGGTGGCCATGGTGGCCTCGTGGGTGCTGCCCAAGGCGGTCAACCAGGTGGCCCTCATCCTGGTGGGCCCGCAGGGAGTCTACAAGACCACGTGGATTACCTCGCTGCTGCCGCCCGAGCTGGGCAGCTACCTCTACAGCGGCCCCTTCAACCCGCAGGACAAAGACCACATCCTCAACCTCTCGCGCTGCGCCCTCATCAACTGCGAGGAAATCGACGCCCTGTCGGGCGAGCGGCTCAACCGCTTCAAGAGCATCCTCACCCAGAGTTCCACCAACGAGCGCGCGGCCTACGGGCGCAACACCGAGTTCTGCGTGCGCTGCGCCTCGTTTGCCGGCAGCACCAACCAGACCGAGCTGATTGCCGACCCCACGGGCCTGCGCCGCTGGCTCATCGTGCAGGTCGAGGCCATCGAGTCGCCCTTCGACCGCCCCTTCGCCTACGCCGGCATCTACGCCCAGGCCTACGCGCTGGTGCGTCAGGGCTTCCGCTGGTGGAGCGACACGGCCGACATCCGCCGCATGAACCGCCGCAACGAGCGCTTCGAGATGAAGTCGGTCGAAGAGGAGCTCATCACCACCTGGTACCGCCCCCCGCGCGAGGGCGAGCCCTACCGCCTGCTCACCTCGGCCGACGTGCTGCAGCGCCTGTCGGGCATGGTGCGCGTGCCGCTCTCGAAGAACAACATCGGGCGAATTTTACGGCGCTTGGGGTATAGGTCTCATACAGTCAAAGGAGTAAGGAATTATGAGGTGGTAGAACTTTCTCTTCAGGAAGTGAATGAAATCCGCAATTCTTAAGAGCTTGGGGTGGAGATGATGGAGATAATTTGCCGTTTTCTATAACTTTCGCAAAACAATAGAAAAGGCCAGGGGTATACCTGGGCTTTTTATTTATAAAATAATATTTTTAGAAAATCCCGAATTATCTCCATCATCTCCACCCCAATCCCCGAATCTCCCGCCGTGCGGAACAAAATAACGGCCTTGCGGGGCGGATCATCCCGGACAATTGATTATCTTTGGATACTGATTATGTCTTCGCTCTGTTTATATCCGTTTGTTCTTGATCAATATTCTGAAATAGGGGCATTTCCCGTTTATAGATAAATCTTTGCCGTCATTTCCTTTCCTGAATCTGATAATCTCAAATTGGTCGGGATTGAACTTGTGCAGGAATGTAATCGGCACACCCATATATCCAGCGTAATCATAGGGAATGTCTTGCGTCTTGTTTACATTGATGCCGTCGTAGTTGTCATACCGGGGATATTCGGTTTCATTTCCTGCATATGTCTTTGTAAGTACGATGTCTTCATGGCGTTGGGAGGTTTCCAGATTGGTCAGCCATAGGCAATTGTTGGGCGAGACTATCCGCTTTCCTGCATCGTCAATTCTTGTCTCCGTGCCGTAAAGTTCATAATGGTCAGGAACTATGAAGCCCGAAATCCCCCTTCCGAGATTGATGCCTAACCATACCTTGTTCTCTTTGATGAGTTTGAAAATCTCCTTATATGTTATCGCATTGATGTTGCCTATTATCAGGAACTTTTTGCCGTATTTCATCAGTTGGGCTACATATTCTCTGAACAAAGAGAACGGAGGATTTGTGACAACGATGTCGGCCTGTTTCAATAGCTCGATGCTTTCGGGGCTGCGGAAATCGCCGTCTCCTTTGAAATAGACAAAATCTGCCTGATTCAAATATCCGTTTTCTGTACCTGAATATTCGTAAAAGAAAGCGTGCTCGGTCTCTTTTGTGTCGAACAAGTCGTTTGTTTGTTCCTTATAGCAGGCTGTTATCAGTTTCTTAAGTCCCAGTTTCTTGAAATTCAGAACGAAGTAATTGAAGAAATTGCTGTTCTTGGGGTCGTCGCAATTGCAATAGACCACTTTGCCCTGAAAATGTTCCTTGTAATATTGCAGTTCGTTGGCTATGTCGGAAAGCTGCGTGTAGAACTCATCGCTTTTCAGTTTCTTGGCCTTTTGCAGTAGCTTGTTTGTTGCGTTTCTTGCCATCCCGGTTTATTTTTAGCGGTCTGTTTTTGTAAGTTGCTTAAATAAGTCGCTGCCTAATATTTGCAAAGAGGTTTTTGAAATCTCGAGCATTATGTCAAACATATCTTGAGCATTCCATCTTGCTCCGTTCCCTTGTGTATAGATGGAAGTAGCTTGAAGCATAATCATTTTATCTCCATGCTTGACAAATTTGTTCTTGCACAAATTCGTATTGATTGGCATTCCATAATTTGCAGCAGTCAATCTGTCCAGGCGGTTCAACATTCCAGAATTGTATTCCAGCGTTACCACTCTGCCGTCTGGTCTTGTTATTGAAATGGTTTCGGTCAGGAAGTTTGAGCCTTCTAAGAAGAGTACATACGGGAAATGAGATTCTGCCAGCATGAAATTGGCAATTTCACAGATGTTCTTATGCGACCTTTCTATTGCATTGCCTGCCGCCATCAGATCTTGGTCGTTGTTTTTGCCAACCAGCTTCCCTTTTTTTATGTTTTTTATGTCTTTTCCTTGATGCTTGGCCTCTGATACCAAAACAACTCTCCAATTGCCGTTATCGTCTTTTACTTCGATGATTCCGCTATCAGGAATAATGCTTGAGTTTGGCACAAAAAGCGTTTGCCCCAGTTCAGAATCTACTTTCTTCAATGCCTCGTTGATTTCTTCTTTCTTGATGCCTCTTCTGTAGCGGAAAGATAATTGAGGGAACTCTTTCTTTAAGTATTCAATTATGAAATGTGAGATTTTTCCGACTTTCATATCGTGCAGTTTAGCTTCTTCACCAAAGATGCCAACTACACCTTGTGATTCTTTTTGTTGTTTTGTTAATCTGTTTGATTGGTTCTTTTTAGCCATGTTTTTTCTTTTAGAAACATATCCATCTGCAAAGGTATAAAAAACAGGGACAGTCAGTCTGCAATCAGGTGGATTTTATGTGATTTCCACTTGATTCAGTTCTCTATGCGGATGCCGAAAGTGGACGGTAAGTCCTTGTGGCTGGTTTCGTCCGCAAACTGGCATGTCCTCTCTCCTCCTTTCCGCCTACCGGCTTCCCCTTCCGTGGCAGAACTTGCACACCCCGTTGTGGCTGCGCTCGCAGTTGGGGCAGAGGAGGGTATTTCCCGTAAAGGGGTTGTTGAAATAGCCCGTCCCGGCGCACGAGGAGCACTTGCCGCTGCCGTGGCAGTGTGTGCATGTGCCGCCGCTTGAGCGCGGGGAACTGCCGCTGCCCGAGCCGCTTCCCGGACTGATGGAGCGGTAGAACTCCAGATTCTCGCCCACAAGCTTCTGGGTGAGCCGCATGTACTCCGCACGGCTGATGGGGGAGGCGCGGTACTGCCCGTCCTTGGTCACAAACGCGATGTCGTCGCCCCGCGGGCTGATCATCAGGCAGTGGGGGTTGCCCATCAGGTCGGTCAGCGAATATCCGCCGCCGATGGCGGGCGTGGCGTAGATGTAGTATCCTTCGGGGGTCATGTCCATCGTCATGCTGTATTGCAGGTTTCCCAGGCTGGCCATGTTCACATAGGCCATGAATCCCGTAAACCGGTCGCCGCCGGTCTGCAGCATGACGGGCGCGCCCTGGAAGGGGCTGTCCTCGATCACGCGGTCGTTCAGATCCTGCACCCGGTATACCTGGTAATAGGTGGTGATGAACTGTGCCTGCGCCGCGATGCCTGCCCACAGCAGGCAGAGCAGAAGAAGTAGCTTTTTCATGATGTCGGATGTTTAAGGGTGATTATGGGCAAAGATAGTGCTTTGTCTCCTAATCCGCGTCACTTTCCGGCTTTTCTTCGGGCCGGAGGGTGACATTTTGACAAATCGACAAGCCCCTCACCCCGGCGCTCCCAGGTGGCGCACGATGAACTCCGCCTTGCGGGCCGCCCTCTCAAAGCACCGCGGCTGCCTTGCGTATGTTTTCCAGAATGGCGGAAAGCTTGCTGTCATGCCGGGCCGTCTGCATGTCGTATTCGGCCTGCAGGCCGAGCCACATCGTTGCGGCCGTCCCTGTCGCGGCCTCGATTTTCAGTGCCGTGTCGGTGGTTATCGGACGCTTGCCGTTGATTATCTCGTTGAACGCCGTGTAGGACATGCCGATTATGCCGGCGAATTTCCTTTGCGACATTCCGCGTGCCTGCAGTTCATCCCTGAGCATTTCTCCCGGATGTATAGCCACCGCGCAGACCAGTTCGTCGGGGGCGTAGATTTTCTTTGCTGTTGCTTCCATATCGCGGTTATTTGTAGTGGTTGCTTATGTCCAACAGACGGCATACGGTTATGACCTGTTCGCCAAGAACCTCCCGAACCGTAAATTCAAGGCGGTATCTGATGTTGATGCGCACGGATGAAATGCCTTTCTTGTCGCCTTGCAGCATCTTGTAGTTCAAAGAGTGGATGCGGTAAAGCTGCTCGGTGTTTTCTGCATGTTTGAGAAACATCACGCACTTGCAATACCCCCTGATTACTTCGGGCTGATAGCGGTGTTTCTTGTCGCCTGTGCGTCCTTGCTCGAACAGTTCACGCAAATAGTCTTTGTCGAACTCAATATACATATATCCGTTTTATCGTACTGCAAAGGTAATGCTTTCTTGTGGAATATCCGCAAAAACAGTGAATGTTTTCTTTGCTGCTTGATGTACGGCCACAGCCGCTTTTTTACGCTGCCGGGAAGTGTGGCCGGTTTCTGAAGCGGCGGTCTACCCCGGCGCTCCCAGGTGGCGCACGATGAGCTCCACCTCGCGGGGGGTGTACGACAGGCGGCGGGGGTTGTAGTCGGCTTCGGCCAGGGCGGCCATGAGCGGGCGGTTGCCGCGTATCCACCGGCGCAGCTTCTTGACGGCGGTCACGGTGCGCAGGTGGGGGCTGTAGAGCACGGCCAGCTCGGTCTTGCCGTACTCGCGGATGCGGAAGGGGGGGATTTCGTATTCGGGTGTCATGGGGTGTTGTCTGTTTGGTTATGCAGACATAAAGATGCTGAAAATCAGCGTAACTTGCAAGTTTTCGGGGAGGAAAAAGGCGGGTGCGGGGCGGCTTCCTCACACGGCGCAGCCCCCCGCGGAGCAGGATGCGGATGCTTCGCGGGGGGCTGTGCGTGTGTGTCTGCCCGTACTGCCGGTGTCAGAAGCGGTGGGGCGGGCGCGGGCCGAATCCCGGGCCTCCGCGGTGGTCGCCTCCCATGCCGGGGCGCTGTCCGCCCGCCTTGCCGCCGAACAGGTTGAGGCGGTAGATGAAGTGCACCATGCAGTAGCTGAACACGCCGTTGTATTCCGTGTCGCTGCGCATGGCGGCGCTGATGGCGCGGCTCACGTTGCTCTGGTTGCGCAGGATGTCGTAGAACTGCAGGCTGACGGTGGCGGCGTTGCCCTTGAGGAAGTCTTGCGAAATCTGCGCGTTCCATATCAGCTCGTCGCGGTTCATGCTCGCGTCGGCGTATCCGCGGCGCGAGTTCTGCGAGATGTCGGTGGCGATGGACATGTTCCACGGCAGGCGGATGTTGGTGCTTGCCCCGTAGGCGAAGTCATACGTGTCCATGTTGCTCTGCTCCTGGTAGTTGTTGCGCGAGTGGGTATAGTTGAGCGAGCCGTTGAGCGACACTTCCCACCAGTTGGTGCGGTAGGTTCCGCGCAGGCGCTCGCCCATGCGCAGCTGGCGGGTGGTGTTCTTGTCGGCGTCGGTGGTGGTGGCGCGGTCGCTGATGTAGCTCACGATGTTGTTGTAGCTGGCCGTGGTGGAGGTGTTGATGGTGTACTTCTTGTTGCGCAGCGCGGTGTTGGTGCTGAACATGCCGAACAGGTTCCAGTTTCCGTCGATGTTTTCGGGGGTGGTGATGTATCCTCCGGTGGTCTCGTTATACACGCGGCGGTTGCTGATGCTGTTGAGCGTGTTGCTGAAGTTGAAGTGTCCCACCATTCCCCGCTGGGTCTCGGTGTTGAACGTGTTGTAGAACACGCGCAGCGAGTTGGTGAAGGCCGGCTCCAGGTTCGGGTTTCCGCGGCGTATGTTCAGCGGGTCGGTGGTGTCCTCGATGGGGAGCAGGTCGGTCATGCTCGGCTGCGAGCTGCGTCCGCGGTAGTTCACGCGCAGCTGGCTGGTTTCGTTGAACTTGTAGCGGAAGTCGAGCGTGGGGGTGAAGTTGAACACGTTCCGGATGGCCACGGTGTCGAGGTCGCCCTTCTTGTAGGCGAGCTTCGTCTTCTGCGGCTGGAACGACACGCCCACGTTGAGCTGCATCTTCTCGCGTATCCAGCGCAGGGCCACTTCGGCCTGGTGGTTGTAGTAGGTATAGTGTGCGCTGCGGCTGTTGTCGCGGTCGAGGGTGCCCGGATAGTCGGGGTGGCCGAATCCGTAGCCTATCTGCCAGTCGTCGGGCATGTTGTAGGTCGAGTTGTCGGTGGTGGAGTACTGGTACTGGAAGTTGTAGCTGAACTGCAGGTATCCGCCCCTGAAGATGGGCTCGCTGTATGAGAAGCGGGTGCTGAAGTTGTTGTTCAGCGTGGGGGTGGAGATGTAGCGGTTCAGGATGTCGAGCCTTTCCTCGTCGCTGAGCTGGAAGTATTCCGTCTCCGACACGGAGAACTGCTCGCTGCTGCTGTTGGTGTAGCTGTACGTTCCGCGGAAGTTGATGTTGCGTCCGGGCTTGCCCAGGCGGCGGTTGAACATCAGCGAGCCGCCCGCGTTGATGTTGTCCGACTTGCTGCGGGTGTTGCGCACGATGGTGTTGATGATGTCCTGTTCCGACATGATGGAGGTCAGGTTGTCTTCGCCGATGGCGGCTATCAGCTCGTCGGTGGTGCTTTCAGGCTCGGCGCTGAACGTGCCCGAGGTGGACGAGGAGTTGTTGTCCGTGTCGCCGTAGGTGAAGCGCGGGCGCACCAGCAGCATGGTCATCGTGTCGGGCCGCCACTCGATGCGGAAGTCGGCGGTAAGCGAGGTGTTCTTGTTGCGCTGCGCGCTCAGTGCGTTCTGGAACGAGCTGGTGCCCGTCGACACGAAGGTTTCCGACGACTGCTTGGTGCGGATGTCGGCGTCGCGGTAGTTGAAGTTCACGCTTCCTCCCGTCTCCAGCTTCTCGGAGGTGGTGCTGAAGTTGAACCCTCCCATCTTGATGGTGGTCAGTCCCTGGTTTCCCCCCATGCGGAATCCGCCGCCCCCTCCGGGGTATCCCCGGTCGTTCACGTTGTTGATGGAGCCGATGACGGTGAACTGGTTCTCGCCCCAGAAGCGGTTGAGCATGAACTTTCCGCTGTACCGGTCTTCGGTGCCGATGGCCGCGTCGGCGTTGCCCAGCCATCCCTGGTTCATGCCCGGCTTCACGCTCAGGTCGAGCACGGTCTCCTCCTCACCGTCGTCGATGCCCGTGGCGCGCGCCAGGTCCGACTGCTTGTCATACGCCCTCACCTTGTCGATGATGTTCACCGGCAGGTTCTTCATGGCTATGTTGGGGTCGTCGGCAAAGAACTCCTTGCCGTCAATCATGATTTTCTTGATTTCCTTTCCGTTGATGGTGATGGTTCCGTTTTCGTCCACCTCGGCTCCCGGCAGCTTCTTGACCAGCTCCTCCAGCGCCGAGCCTTCGGGCACCCGGTAGGCCGAGCTGTTATACACCAGGGTGTCTTCGGCCGCCGTCACCTCGGGGGCCTGCGCCACCACCACGGCCTCGCCCAGCATGATGGCGTCGGTGGCCAGCTTGATGTTTCCCAGGTTGAGCCGCTTGCCGCGCGCCAGCTCGATGTCTTTGAAATACGGCGTGTAGCCGATGTATGAAACCTTGAGCAGATACTTTCCCGGACGCACCGCGATGGTGAAGCGTCCGTCGAGGTCGGTCACGTTACCTCTTACCATCGAACTGTCTTTCGGTGAAAGCACCTGCACCGTAGCCTGCATGACAGGCGAATTGTCGTCGCCGTCGATGACCGTTCCTGCGACGGCTGTCCTGCTGCCGCCCTGTGCAAAGGCGGATAGTCCGGATACGGACACCAGCAGTAACCCCAAAACCCATTTTTTCATTCGTGTTTCCTATGATTGGTTAATATTGTCTTTTCGACACTTTACGTGCCGGAAGGTTTAAGCCTTTAAACGTATTTTAATATTTCAGCTGACAGGAATGCTGTTTGCCCCCTTCGGGGACGGGGTTGGGGGGTGTTCTCTCTCCGCAGGTTCGCTTCGCTCACCCGCGGTTAGGCATGGTATGCCCTCTTCGAGGGCGGTGCGGGGGAGGTGTGTGCCCTCCGGAGTCGGTATGGCTCGTTCCCTTGTTTCCTGATATATATAGGTGTATCTGTTGGCGTGAAGGGCGGCGTAACCGCCCCACGATGCTTATCCGCGGGTGAGCGCAGCGAACCTGCGGATGCGGACGCTCTCAGTCAGTGGGGCTTCGGAGAAATCCAATGTCCGTGTGGGGTGCGGATTGCGTTTCGCCCCCTTCGGGGACGGGGGGGGTGTTCTCTCTCCGCAGGTTCGCTTCGCTCACTCGCGGTTAGGCATGGTATGCCCTCTTCGAGGGCGGTGCGGGGGGATGGGTGTTTGCCCTCTTTCCGCAGGTTCGCTTCGCTCACCCGCGGTTAGGCATGGCAGGGCCTCTTTGAGGGCGGAAGCCTCGCCGGCTTGTCTTTCCGCGGCCCGAAGCGAAAGCCCGTCACTTTGTCTCCCTGCCGCCCGGCCGCCTTCTGCCGAACATCTTCTCCATGCGGTATTTCTGGTGCAGAAACTCCATGCAGAGCACGTTGATGACCATGTAGACGATGCCGATGGAGTTGTCGGCACGGGAGAGGTCGTGCTCGGCGGCGGCCAGGGCGAGCAGCACCAGGTAGCACACGCCCCAGATGTAGAGGGCGTACTTCATCGAGCGGGCGCGGATGGAGGCCACGGCCTCGCACTCGTCTTTCGTGCGCGCCAGAAAAATCATGAAGAGCGCAATCCAGATGGCCGACTTCATGCCTAATTTCACGTAAAGCAGGTTTCCGTCGTCTATCATGCCGAACATGTACATCAGCATCGGGACGAAAACCGACAGCAGGAGCAGCGCGTAGCCTGCCCATCTGCACGGCGGGGGGAGTATTCCTTTCATAACGGTTTTGTTTTGATGGTTTTTTGTCGGCAAATGTAATTAATTGCAGGCTTTTATCCGCTTTCTTCCTGCTTTTTTTCTAAATTTGCCGCAAAAACCATACATCTATGAGCAAACAAGAGGTCATTATCTGCCGCAATGTGGGCGAGGATTTGGAAAGAGCCGTATCGTCCCACGCCTACGACAGGCTGTTTGTGGTGGCCGACGAGCACACCGCCCGCTGCTGCCTGCCGCTCGTGCGGGACATCCCCTGCATGAGGGATGCCGTGCCCGTCTGCATCGGGGTGGGCGACATGCACAAGAATCTGGAGTCGCTGGCCTACGTGTGGGGGCAGCTGAGCGAGAAGGGAGCCACGCGCCATTCGCTGCTTGTCAACCTCGGGGGAGGCATGGTGACCGACCTGGGAGGGTTTGCGGCCGCCACCTTCAAGCGGGGCATCCCTTATATAAATGTGCCCACCACGCTGCTGTCGATGGTAGACGCGGCCGTGGGCGGAAAGACGGGCATCAACTTCAACGGGCTGAAGAACGAGGTGGGGGCGTTCGCTCCGGCCGACCAGGTGCTCATCGACTGCGGGTTCGTGCGCACGCTCGACCGCGACAACGTCCTCTCGGGCTATGCCGAGATGCTGAAGCACGGGCTCATCAGCGACACCGCCCACTGGAGCGAGCTGCTTGCGGCCGACATGGAGCACATCGACTACGACCTGCTGCAGCGCCTCGTGGCGCGCTCGGTGCAGGTGAAGGAGGACATCGTGGCGCAGGACCCCCGCGAGCGGGGCATCCGCAAGGCGCTCAACTTCGGGCACACCGTGGGGCATGCTTTCGAGAGCTTCGCCATGATGTCGGGACGGCCTGTGCTGCACGGCTATGCCGTGGCCTGGGGCATGGTGTGCGAGCTCTACCTGTCGCATGTGCAGGCGGGATTCCCCTCCGACAAGCTGCGCCACACCGTGGCCTTCATCAAGGAAAACTACGGGCGCATCGGCTTTACCTGCCGCGACTACGACACGCTGTATGAGCTGATGAAGCACGACAAGAAGAACGTGTCGGCCGGGGTGGTGAACTTCACCCTGCTGGCCGATGTGGGCGACATCCGCATCGACCAGACCGCCTCGCAGGAGACGGTGTACGAGCTGTTCGACTTCTACAGCGAGACGATGGGATAGGCCGCTACAGCCGCTTCAGGGCGAGCTTGATGACCGTCTCGACGGTGGCCGCGGGCTCTTCGTTGAGGATGGCTCCCACCACCTTCTGCGACGGGGCCGGGGCGAACCCCAGCATGGTGAGGGCGGCCACGGCCTCTTCGTAAATCTCGGTGTGCACGGCCTGTGCCGTGCCGCCCGCCGGCTGGGCCGTGCCGGCCTCTGTGGCGCCAATCTTGTCTTTCAGCTCCACGATGATGCGCTGGGCCGTCTTCAGTCCGATGCCCTTTACGGTCTTGAGCAGCTTCTCGTTTCCGCTGCTCACCACGCTGCACAGCTCGGCGGGCGAGAGGGCCGAGAGAATCATGCGCGCCGTGTTCCCCCCGATGCCCGACACCGTGATGAGCAGCAGGAACAGTTCGCGCTCCTGCCGCGTGGCGAAGCCGTAGAGCACGTGGGCGTCTTCGCGGATGGCCTCGTAGATGTAAAGCTTCACCTCCTTCTTCCCCTGGATGGCCGAAAAGGTGTTGAGCGACACGTTCACGCCGTATCCCACCCCGTGGCACTCCACCACCGCCAGTGCCGGAGTGATTTCCGTTAGTTCTCCTTTGATATATTCAATCATGTTTTTCTGACAAATTATAATTCGGTGAACAAAAATAGGCATAAGTAAGTTATAAATTGTAAGTTTCGGGGAAAATATTTGAAAATCGTGCGCCGACTTGTTGCCGGAAATGCTCCCGAATGCGTATTTTTGCATCCGCCGCAAGCGGAAAAAGACAAACCATTTTAAACATTCAATAAAAGAAAGTATGAAGAAAATCAGAGCTGCCGTAGTGGGATACGGCAACATTGGCAAGTTTACGTTGGAAGCGCTCGAGGCCGCTCCTGACTTTGAGGTGGCGGGCATCGTGCGCCGCCACGGAGCAGAAAACTGTCCGGCCGAACTGGCCGCCTATCCGGTGGTGAAGGACATCCGCGAGCTGGAGGATGTGGATGTGGCCATCCTGGCTACCCCCACCCGCAGCGTGGAGGCGTATGCGAAAGACATCCTGTCGCTCGGCATCAATACCGTGGACAGCTTCGACATCCACACGCAGATTACGCAGCTGCGCCGCTCGCTGGGCGAGACGGCACGCGAGCACGGGGCGGTGTCGGTCATCTCGGCCGGATGGGACCCGGGAAGCGACTCGGTGGTGCGCACGCTGCTTGAGGCCATCGCGCCCAAGGGCATCACCTACACCAACTTCGGGCCGGGGCGCAGCATGGGTCACTCGGTGGCCGTGCGTGCCATTGCCGGGGTGAAGGACGCGCTCTCGATGACCATCCCCGTGGGGACGGGCATCCACCGCCGCATGGTGTATGTGGAGCTGGAGGAAGGCGCCGACTTCAAGACGGTGGAGAAGGCCATCAAGACCGACCCGTATTTCGTGAACGACGAGACGCACGTGATTCAGGTGCCGTGTGTGGACGACCTGAACGATGTGGGACACGGCGTGAACCTGGTGCGCAAGGGCGTTTCGGGAAAGACGCACAACCAGCTCTTCGAGTTTGACATGAAAATCAACAACCCTGCCCTGACCGCACAGGTGCTGGTATGCGTGGCGCGCGCTTCGATGAAGCAGCAGCCGGGATGCTACACCATGATTGAGCTGCCGGTCATCGACCTGCTTGCGGGCGACCGCGAGGAGCTTATCGCTCATCTGGTCTGAGCAGCAGGGGAAGGAGAGGATAAAGACAAGCCATCCCGCAACCGGGCGTTACGCCCCGTGCGGGATGGCTTTCTTTTTTTTATATTGAAAACATTTATGAGCATCAACGAATCTTCACAGATTCTCGAAGCTTTATATAATCCTCACGGACTTCAGAACAGTTTTGCAGGATATTCTCCCGCGTCTACCAGCGCCTGTATCTTGTCTACCACGCTCTGGCGGTCGGCCGCATACGTCACGCCGAACCATTTCGAGGTGGTGTCGAGCACCTTTACGGTGGCCGTTCCCTCGTTGATGAGCTTGTTCACCATCAGCGGGATGAAATACTCGGCCTTGATGTTGGTGATGTTGGCGTTGAGGAACTCCACGAAATAGTCTTCCGAATACTTGAAATAGTCGGGCGTGAATCCCCACATGTTCATCGATACCGGCGTGTTGTCGTCCACGGCCACCCAGTCTCCCTTTTCGTCCTTGTAGCATACCGGGCCGTCCACGCGCATGATTTCCGTGCGCTCCACTACCGTGGTCAGGTGTCCGGCCTCGTTGGTCGAGCAGATGCCCCGTGCCACCGAGCCGCTTTCCGACAGCGTGTTGCCCACGCGGAATCCCACCATGCAGTAGTCGTTCTTCGAGCCTTCGGGCAGCTCAGACAGGTATTTGCCGATGACGGCGAAGCTGTCGCGCCCGTAGAAGTCGTCGGCGTTGATTACGGCAAACGGCTCCTTGATGACGTCCTTGCCCATCAGCACGGCGTGGTTCGTGCCCCACGGCTTCACGCGCTCCTGCGGGCAGGTGAACCCTTCGGGCAGGTTGTGTATGTCCTGAAACACCACCTCCACCGGGATGTGGTTTTCGTATTTGCTGATGATTTTTTCGCGGAAATCCTTTTCAAAGTCCTTGCGGATGACAAACACCAGTTTGCCGAATCCGCCGCGGATGGCGTCGAATATGGAATAGTCCATGATGGTCTCTCCGTTGGGACCCAGGCCGTCGAGCTGCTTCAGGCCCCCGTAGCGGCTTCCCATGCCGGCAGCCAGTACAAATAATGTCGGTTTCATAAGTAGAGTTAAAAGTTAATGTTCGTGCAAAGATACGAAGAATTGTGCATTCGCGCGAATAGTTTGCCGATAAAATGTGCCTTCTTTCGGTTGTTTTTTGTATATTCGCATAAGTTTTTTGATTAAACGGGATAGAAACATGAAAAGATATGCCAAATGGGGCATCGGGATTGCCCTCTTTCCCTTTGCACTGTTTGCGGTGCTCTGCACGCTGCTGTACATGCCTCCCGTGCAGCGCTTTCTGGTGGATACGGCCACCCGCCAGGCCTCCGGGGCGACGGGCATGGACATCCGTATCGGCCGCCTGTCTCTTTCGTTCCCCCTCGACCTGGTGGTGCACGAGGCGCAGGTGGTGGACGGGCAGGACACGATTCTCGACGTCGAGCGGCTTACGGTGAAGGTGCAGCTGCTGCCGCTCGTGCGCAAGCGGGTGGAGATTGACGGGGTGCGCCTTGCCGGCGCGTCGGTGAACACGGCCCGCCTGGTGGAGGGGATGACCCTCAAGGGCGAGGTGGGCGAACTGTTCCTGCGCTCGCACGGGGTAGACCTCTCGCCCGAGACCGCCGTGCTCAACAACCTGCTGCTGAAAGACGCCAGCCTGTCGCTCTGTCTGGCCGACACCACCGAGAGCGTGGATACCGCGGCCTCCGAGCCGCTCTACTGGAAGGTGGACTTGCGCGACATCAGTCTGGAGAACGTGTCGTTTGCCATGCAGATGCCGCTCGACACGATGGACTTCCGCGTGAAGCTGGGACAGGCGGCCCTGCGCGGCGGACTGATTGACCTGAGGCGGTCGGCCTACACGGTGCAGCACTTCAGCATCCGCCAGGGAGAGGCCGACTACAACGCGGGCGGCGCTCCGGCGGCGGTGTCCGGATTCGACCCCTCACACATCCGTGTGAGCGACATCAACATCGGCATCGACTCCATCCATTACGAAGGAAACCACATACGCGCCCTTATCCGCGAGCTGGGGATGAAGGAGCGCTCGGGACTGCAGATAACCTCTGCCGAAGGTCGTCTGGTGGCCGACGAGCGGGTAATCAGCGTGCCCTCGCTCGAGGTGCGCACCCCCGACTCGTATCTCGCCTTCGAGGCTTCGGCCGACTGGAGCCTGACCGCCTCCGACCCCGACGGCTCGCTGCGCGCGCGCCTGATGGCCGAAATCGGGAAGACCGACCTCATGCGCTTCCTGCCGGCCATGCCCGAGGAGTTCGTGAGCAGCTATCCGTCGGCCCCGCTCCGCATACAGGTGGGGCTTGACGGCAGTCTGAAGGAGCTGCGGCTCACGCAGGCCAACATCGCCATGGCCGAAAGCTTCCGTGTGGAGACCGACGGCGTGCTGACCAACCTGCTCGACAGCGCCGCCCGTGCGGGCACGCTCAACCTCTCGGCAGCCTTCCACGACATGGGCTTCGCCGAGGCGCTGGCCGGAGGGGCTATCGCGATTCCCCCGGGCCTGACGCTCGACGGCAAGGCGGGCATGAAGGGAAGCCTGGTGGAGGCCGACATGGCCCTGCGCAACGACTCGGGACGGGTGGAGCTGGCGGCCGGCTACGACCTGGGGCGCGACGCCTATCATGCCCGCATCGATGTAGACTCGATGGACATGCACGCCTTTTTGCCCGCCGACTCGCTCTTCCACGTGTCGGCCTCGCTGCACGCCCGCGGCGAGGGGCTCGACTTCTTCTCCCCGCACACCGTGCTGGAGGCCGGAGGGGCGCTGTCGCGGCTGGAGTACGGCAGCCGCACATTCTCGGGCCTGACGCTCGACGCCTCGCTGAAGCAGTCGAAGGCACAGGTGGGCCTGGAGGTGAAAGACAGTGTGATGGACATCTCCTCGCGGCTCGAGGCCGTGCTCCATCCCCGCCGGATAAAGGCGGACATGAACATGGAGGTGCGCAGCCTCGACCTGTACGGCCTGCAGGTGACGGCCGCCCCGCTGAAGACGGGAGAGAAAATCGACCTGCACCTCTCTACCGACCTGCAGAAGAGCCACAGCGCGCGGCTGTCGGTGAGCGACGTGCGCATCTTCACGGCAAGAGACACGTTCCGCACGAAAGACCTCCACGTGGGGGTCAGCACGGCGCGCGACTCCATCCGCAGCTATGCCAACGCCGGCGACCTGACCTTCCTTTTCCGCACCCAGGGCGGGGTGGAGCAGCTTGCCGCACGCGCCACGCGCCTGGGCACGATGCTGGCCGAGCAGTGGAAGGCGGGGTATGTAGACCAGGAGGCGCTGAAGGAGCATCTGCCCGACGCCACCTTTTACATCTTCGCCAAAAACGACAACCCGCTGGCCAACATGCTTGCCATAAAGAACATCCGCTTCAGCCGCCTGTTCACGCGCATCGAGACCTCGCCCGCCAGCGGGCTGAAGGCCGACGCCTACCTCTACAGCCTGCGCACCGACAGTCTGGAGCTCGACACCATCTACTTCAACCTCAAGCCTGAAACGGGGCGGATGGTGTTCAAGAGCGGGGTGACAGCGGGCAACAAGCCCTTTCAGGAGGCGTTCGACATTTCGCTCGACGGCGATATCGGGGCCGACCGGGCAAACGTGATGATTGACTACCTGAACGGGAGGAAAGAGTGCGGGGTGCACCTCGGCTTCATCGCCGGACTTCAGAAGGAAGGCATCAGCATCCACATCTCGCCGGGCGACCCCACGCTGGTCTACCGCAAGTTCAGGGTGAATCCGCGCAACTACATCTATCTGAAAAACGAGGGGCGCATCGAGGCCGATTTGGGCATCTTCGACGAAAACCATACGGGCATCCACCTCTATTCCACGCCCGACTCTACCGTGCAGCAAGACCTTACGCTGTCTGTCAACCGGCTCGACATCGCCGAGTTCCGCCGCATCGTGCCCTACATGCCCGACATTGCGGGGATAATCAACGCCGAGGCCCACTACGTGCAGGCGGACAAGATGATGCAGGTATCGGCCGATGTCAGCGTGAACGGGCTGGCCTACAACCGCCAGCCGTTGGGAAACTGGGGGATGAGCGGCGTCTACCTGCCCTTGGAGACGGGCGAGCAGACCTTCGACGGCTTCGTCACGCTCGAGAATGAAGAGATTGCCAGCGTGAACGGCTCTTATCTGGCGGCGTCGGGGCGCAGCGGGGAGCGGATTGAGGCCGAAATGGGTCTTCACCATTTCCCGCTCCACATAGCCAACGCCTTCATACCCGGCGGCATGGCGACGCTCTCGGGCGATGTGGACGGCACGCTGTCTGTTTCGGGCAGTACCGCCCGTCCGCTGATGAACGGAGATATTAACCTCGACAGCGTAAGCGTGAACGTTCCGCAGGCCTCGCTCACCCTGAGGCTTGACAACCGCCCCGTGCGCATCGCCGACAGCCGGCTCACCTTCGACAGGTTCAGCATCTACACCGCGGGGAAGACCCCCTTCACCATCGACGGCAGCGTGGACATGGCTGACCTGGCCGACATGCAGCTCGACCTGCGGATGGATGCGCACAACTTTGAGGTGCTGAACGCCAAGAAGACCAAGGAATCCATCGTATACGGAAAGCTGTACATCGACTTCAACGCCCTGCTGCGGGGCAGCCTGACGGCGATGACCCTGAGGGGAAACGCCAACATACTGGGCACGAGCGACTTTACCTACATCCTGCAAGACTCTCCGCTCACGGTGGAAGACCGCCTGGGCGAGACGGTCACCTTTGTGAACTTCAGGGATACGGCCGCGGCCGCACGCCATACCATCCCTACCATGACCCTGGGCGGGATGGACATGCTGATGACCCTACACATCGACGAGGCGGTGCAGTGTCAGGTGGACATGGACGAGAACGGCAGCAACTACATGATGTTCGAGGGCGGGGGCGACCTCTCGTTCCAGTACACGCCCGAGGGGAACATGCTGCTCAACGGACGCTACTCGCTGATGAGCGGGGAGCTGAAGTACCAGATGCCGGTCATCCCCCTGAAGACCTTCCACATCCGCAGCGGAAGCTACATCGAGTGGACGGGAAACATCATGAACCCGAACCTGAACATCCAGGCTTCGGAGCGGGTGCGCGCTTCGGTGGCGCAGGAAGACCAGAGCACGCGCACGGTGAACTTTGATGTGGGCGTGAGCATCACCAACCGGCTGGAGAACCTGGGCTTCGTCTTCACGCTCGAGGCCCCCGACGACGGTACCATGCAGAACGAGCTGGCGGGCATGTCGGCCGAAGAGCGCAACAAGCTGGCGGTGACCATGCTCGTCACGGGCATGTATCTGGCCGAGGGGAACACGGCCGGAGGCGGAGGCATGTCGGCCAACAGCATGCTCAACTCCTTCCTCGAAGGGCAGATAAACAAGGTGGCGGGCAGCGCGCTGAAGACCATCGACGTGAACTTCGGCATGGAGCAGACCGAGCAGGGGGGAAACACGCAGACCGACTACAACTTCCAGTTCGCCAAACGGTTCTGGAACAACCGCTTCAGCGTAATCATCGGCGGAAAGGTGTCGACCGGAAACAACGCCGCCCAGCAGGACGAGTCGTTTATCGACAACATCTCGCTGGAATACCGGCTGGACAACAGCGGTATGCGCTACATCAAGATATTCCATGACAAGAACTACGAAAACATCCTCGACGGCGAAGTGACCGAGACCGGAGCGGGTATCGTGCTGCGCAAGAAAATCAGCAGGCTGAGCGAGCTGTTCATCTTCCGCAGCCGGAAGAAGAAGCCCCAGCCGGCCGCAGAAGACGGAGCGGAAAAGGAAAACAAGAACGAAACAGACGGACAATGAAAAGACTCATCTATCATATAACAGCTGTACTGGCGGTGTCGGCTGCGCTGGCGGCCTGCTCCACCACCAAGAATCTGGCCGAGGGCGAGACGCTCTACATCGGCATGCGCAAGACCACCGTGACGGGAGCCGACGACACGCCGATGGGGAAGAAGGCTCTGGCCGAGGCGACGGCGGCCATCACCGTGGCGCCGAACAACGCCGTGTTCGGAAGCGGGAGCATGCGCTGGCACTTCCCCGTGGGGCTGTGGGTGTACAACCGCTTCCAGCACTGCGAGAAGGGTGTGGGCAAATGGATTTTCAACAAGCTTGCGTCCGACCCCGTATACCTGTCCACCGTCAATCCCGACACGCGGGTGAAGGTGGCAAGCAACCTGCTGCACGACTACGGCTACTTCAACGGGAAGGTGACCTATGAGGTAGACAGCACCGACCATCCCCGCAAGGCACGCCTGAAATATCACATCGACATGGGGCAGGGCTATCTGCTCGACTCCATCGCCTACGAAGGCTTCAGCCCCAGGGCCGACAGCCTGATACGCGCCACGTGGGCCGAACGCGTCATCCGCAGGGACGACCCGTTTGACGTGACGAAGCTGAACGAAGAGCGCGAGCGGCTCGTCTCGCTCTTCCGCAACAACGGATACTACTACTACCGTTCCGACTTCATCACCTTCCTGGCCGACACGCTGATTCGTCCGGGATATGTCAACCTGAAGGTTGTCCCCAAGAAGAGCGTGCCCGCCGAGGCGCTCCGTCCCTACTACATCGGCCACACCTCGGTCTACCTGACGGGCCACAACGGCGAGCCTCCCGCCGATTCGCTGAAGACGCGCCACTTTACGGTCTACTTTGCGGGCGACAAGCCGGGACTCCGCTTCGGGGTGCTGCGCAAGCGTTTCCTTTACCGTGCCGGAGAGAAGTATTCGCAGCAGCGGCAAGACTATACGCAGGAGGCGCTGGCGCGGTTGGGCGTGTTCAAGTTCAACGAGTTCCAGTACATTCCGCGCAGCGACGGCTCAGACACGCTCGACATCCGTGTGAACTCGGTGTTCGACCTGCCCTACGACAGCGAGCTGGAGCTGAACGTAACCACCAAAAGCACGAAGCAGACCGGGCCGGGGGCGATATTCAACCTTTCGCGCCGGAACTTCCGGCGCATGGGCGCTTCGCTGAATCTGGAGCTGAAGGGCTCTTACGAGTGGCAGACCAGCTCGACGGTCGACGGCGAAAGCTCGGTCATGAACTCGTATGAGCTGGGTGCGGCCCTGTCGCTCAACTTCCCGCGGCTTGTCCTGCCTTGGGTGCGCAACCGTGTCGACCCGTTCCGCTTCCCGTCTGAAACCAACTTCAAGATTTATGTCGACCAGGTGAACCGCGCCCGCTACTTCAAGATGCTCTCCTTCGGCGGCGAGGTGTCATACAGCTTCCAGCCCTCGCGCAGCATGAAGCATACCGTTACGCCGCTCCACCTGGAGTTCAACAAGCTTCAGAACCGCACGGCGCGCTTCGACTCCATCGCCGCCCAGAACCCGATGCTCTTCAACAGTCTCGACGACCAGTTCATCCCCTCCGTGTCCTATACGCTGACCTACGACAACAGCTACCGGAAGAAGAAGAGCCGCATCTGGTGGGAGAACTCCGTGACTTCGGCTGGAAACGTCACCTCGCTCATCTATGCAGCCTTCGGAAAGAAGTTCGGCGAGCGCGACAAGAAGTTTCTGGGCACCCCCTTCGCACAGTTCCTCAAGTTCTCGTCCGAAATCCGCCACCTTTACGAGTTCAGCGAATACCACCAGCTTGCCACCCGCCTGATGGGTGGGGTAATCTGGTCATACGGCAACAAGACGATTGCGCCCTACAGCGAGCAGTTCTACGTGGGCGGGGCCAACAGCATCCGCGCCTTCACCATCCGCTCCGTGGGTCCGGGACGCTTCCATCCGTCCGAAAACGCCACCTATTCGTATGTCGACGAGACGGGCGACATCAAGCTGGAGGCGAATGTGGAATACCGCTTCCGCATTCTGTCCAACCTCATGGGCGGAAACCTGAACGGGGCGGTCTTTCTCGATGCCGGAAACGTGTGGCTGATGCGCAAGGACGAGGCCCGTCCCGGCGCAGAGTTCACGCTCAACCGCTTTTTCGACAGCATTGCCCTCGGCACGGGCGTGGGCATCCGTTACGACCTGTCCTTCCTCGTGCTCCGTCTCGACTGGGGAATCGCCCTCCACGTGCCGTATGAGACGGCAAAGCCCGGCTACTACAACATCCCCAAGTTCAAGGACGGCATGGGCATCCACTTCGCCATCGGCTACCCGTTCTGACGGGGCGGCGGTGTTCCGCGACAGCTTCTGCTGCCGGCTGGATTCGAAAAGTCCCCTCCGTATATGAAATCTCCCCCCGAAAGCCGGATGTCCGGCTTTCGGGGGGAGATGCGTGTCTGGCGTGGATGCTTCCTGCCTATTTCTTGCGCGGGGTGAAGTCGGTGCGGCCGAAGGCCTTGCCCGTCCACTTCACGTCATCGCCGTAAAGGATGCGGCTGATGCGGGTGAACTCCGCCTCGTAGTTGCGCTCGTCGTTCAGGTCGTAGATGGCGAAGCTGCCCCATCCCTCGTCCTTGATTTGCTGGACCAGTTCGGGAACAATCTTCACATCGCCCTTGGCGGTGGTCACCTCTACGGCGTAGGGGCACTGCTTGGCCGTGGCAATCGTGTCGGCCCCGATGGAGCGCCATTTGCCGTAAAGTCCGTAGATGGAATAGTCCACCATGTCGTTCACCTTCATGCCGTCGGTCTCTCCGGCGGGGAAGTCGTAGCCCGTATACCAGTAGATGCCGAGTGTCTTGTCGGGCATCAGCTTGCGGCATTCATACACCAGGTCGGCGTAGCGTGCCTGGGTGCATTCCTCGATGCTCGGCGCTACGGCAGGCGAGGGGATGTAGGGCTCGACCTTCTGGTCGGTCACGTAGGTGGAATACTCGTCGTCGAAGTCGATGCCGTCCAGTCCGTAGATGTCCATGTAGTATTTCAGTTCCTGTGCGAAGGTGCGTGCGGCCTCTCTCGACAGGCTCCGCATGCCTGCGGCCGTGTGGTCGCCCAGGATGGAGAGGTGCACCTTCATGCCCTTGGCCTGCAGCGGGCGCACGGTCTGTCCGATATGGTCGAGCACGAAGCGCGTCTGCTCGTTGCACGACACGTAGGGCTGTCCCTCGTCGTTCAGGCGGATGTTTGCGGCGAAGATGCTTGCGATGTCAAAGAAAGGCTCTCCCGACGCCTTCATCACATACTCGCCGGTGTTGAGCATGCTTTCGCGGTTCACCTCCACGTAGCACAGGTTTCTGACCTTTCTGCCGCGGTTGATTTCGGGGGCGGAGGGAAGGGGAGTGACGAGGTAGATGAATGTCTGGTTGTTGACAATCTGCCGCTTCCCGTCGGATGCCGTGGCCGATACGGGCACGGCATATACCGGCTGTCCGTCCGCTCCGGGGGCCACGTTGAGCGCGATGACTTCCGAGCGGGTCTTTCCCGCCCCGACGGTGGCCTTGCCTCCGTTGTCCATCGACAGCTTTTCGGCGGGATAGAGGGCATACGAGGTGCCGTTTACGCGGTTGTAGGCCTCCAGGGCCTGCGGGTCTATCCGGAAGGTGATGTCGAGGTCGGCCTCACCGGGCTGTGAGAGTTCGAAGTAGATGTGTCCCGTGGCGGGTGCGTCGCCCCGCTGCGCCAGCGGAGTCAGCATGCGGGCTCCTGCGGCCGAGAGCACTTTGCCGAAAGGTTCTCCGGGCGACACGGCCACGGTTTCTCCCTTCTGACTGTTTCCGCCGCATGCCGTGAGCAGCACGGCGGCCAGCGCGCATGCGCTTTTCATGATTCTTTTCATCATCGTTGTCTTTTCGTTTTTAGGGTTAGATTTGGATATGTGTTTTCAGTCTTTGTCTATCTTGGCGATGCCTCCGGTCTCGGGGTTGAATATCACGCGCGTGTTGACCTTCTTGTCGAAGAGTCCGTCGGTGAGCACCTCCGTGTAGCCGAACTGGGTGACGGGCAGCTCGCCGCTGAACAGCGTCTTTCCCTGCCAGGTCACGGCCACCTTTCCCTTTCCGGGGATGTTGTAGATGACGCCCTTGGGCTTCTTCTTCTTGTCGTCGGCCGGTGCGGGCGGCACGGGTGCGGTGGCGCTGACGCTGATGTAGAGCGGCTCTCCGGTCAGGTTGTCGGGCGACAGGATGCCCAGCAGCCGCGAGAAGCGTGCCACCACCTTGTTGTCGGTGCCGTCTTCAGGCTCGATGCGGAAGGTGAAGAGCCGGTCTTCGCGGTCGGTGGTTCCGGTAAACATCTCGGTGAGCGCCCGCTCCTGCCTGTCGAGGTTGGCGATGACCAGCTTCATGGCCTCGCCGTCATTGGGCATGGCGTCGGCCTGTCCGCGCAGGATGAGGTTCTTGCTTTCGCGTATGTTGTAGATTTCCCTTGCCACGAGCTCGGCCATCTTTGCCGACGAGGCTGCCATGAGCATCTCTTCGGTCATGTAGCGCCGCGGGTCGTCGTGCTTCTTCGGCTTTTCAAGCTCGGGTGCGGCGGCCTCCTCGCGGCGGGGCGAGGTGGTGTTTATCGCCTTGACGATGCCGGTGGGTGTCAGCTCGATGTTTGAGGCCACATCCTTGTCTTTCAGCTTCATGATGTATGCCTTTGTCGAGTCGGGCACTCCGGCCGGGCGCACTTCCACCCGTTTTATCTCCCAGTATACTTCCGGCTTTACGGATACGCCCTCGGTGCGCAGGTAGCGCGAGGCGTAGCGGCAGAAGTCGCCCGGCGTGTAGGTCACCTTGGTGGCGGTGACATTTACTTCCAGTTCGGTCTTGGGCAGGAAGTAGACGATGCCCTCGCCCTCTCCGGGCAGGTAGGGGCTGATGTCCTGCGCAGTGGCGCAGGTGCATGCCAGTGCCGCCATTGCGGCGATGATTCCTTTCTTCATAATGCTGTGATGTTTATCTTTCCTTGCTGTCTTGGGTCAGTGTCTTCCATGCCTGTGGGAGGGCTTCGGCGATGTCGCCCGCCGTCAGGGCGATTTCCCCCTTCTGCTGTGCGGCGATGTCGCCCGCCCGTCCGTGGACGAATGTTCCCAGGCGGCATGCCTCCTCGGGGCTGTATCCCTGCGCCAGCAGCGCGGTGATGATGCCCGTCAGCACGTCGCCGCTTCCGCCCGTGGCCATGCCGGGATTGCCGGTGGGGTTGAAGTGGCAGATGCCTTCCGGCGTGATGACCGCCGTCCATGCCCCCTTGAGCACGATGTAGCACTGCAGTTCCGCCGCCAGCTCCTTCGCTTTCGAGAGCCGTTCGTAGGAGTTGCTGCACCGCCCTATCAGGCGTTCCAGTTCGCCCACGTGGGGCGTGAGCACGGTGCCCTTGGGTATGAGCGGCAGATAGTTGCGGTAGGCGCTGAAGGTGTTGAGCGCGTCGGCGTCCATCACCAGCGGCATCTCACACTCCTTTATCTGGGCGATGACCGCCTCGGCGGTGATGTCTTCCTGCCCCAGTCCGCATCCGATGCCGATGGCCTGGTAGCTGTCTGTCTCGGCCGGTTCGGCGAAGAAGCGTTCGTGCACGTCGTCCTCCACCATCGCCTCGGGCACGCAGGTCTGCAGCAGCAGGTGGTTGCACACGGGCGTGTGTACGGTAAGCAGTCCCACGCCCGAGCGCAGGCACGCCCTTGCCGCCAGCACCGCCGCCCCGCCCATGCCGTATGAGCCGGCCACCAGCAGTGCGTGTCCGAAGTTCCCCTTGTGGGCGAAGCGCCTGCGGGGAGTGACGAGCGCCTTCATCTCTTGCTCTTCGGTGATGAGGTAGCGTGTCTCGGCATTGTCGGTAAACTCGCGGCTGATGCCGATGTCGAGCACCTCCCAGCGGCCGGTCAGCTCTTCGTTTTCGGCGAAGAAGAAGGCCAGCTTGGGGCATCCCACGGTCAGTGTCAGGTCGGCCTGGACGATGTTCTGGCGGATGTTGTACGAGTTGTCCTCGCCCATCATGCCCGAAGGGATGTCGACGGCCACCACCTGTGCGGGCGATGCGTTGACATATCTCACCACTGCGGCGAATCCCTTGTCGAGCGGGCGGTCGAGTCCCGAGCCGAACAGCCCGTCGACCACCACATCGTCTGCCGTGAGCTGCGGCGGGTCGAAGGTCTTGCTCACCTCCGTATAGGCCGCGCATCCGCATTCTTGCAGGCGGTGCACGTTGGTCATGCAGTCGGCCGCCAGGCGTCCGCTCACGTTGAAGAGGAACACCTCCACCCGGTAGCCCTTCAGGTGCATCATGCGGGCGATGGCCAGGGCGTCGCCCCCGTTGTTGCCCGGTCCGGCCAGCACCACGATGCGGTGCGTCTTGTCCCACCGTGCGGCAATCTTGTCGGTCATCAGTGCGGCCGCCTTCTCCATCAGGTTGATGGATGAAACCGACTCATGGGCAATGGTATATGCGTCAGCTTCCTTCTGCTGCGCGCAGGTCAGTATCTTCATGGTCTCTGTTGTTTTTTCTAAAATGGATATTTGTCGGTAAAAATACAAAAAAAATCCGTAAATTTGCGGCAAATTTATAAAAGTTCTGTCGTATGAGTGTTATTCAGATAAAAGACAAGCGTTTTGAGACTTTTATTCCCGAAGAGAAGATATTGCGGGAGGTGGAGCGTGTGGCACACGAGATAAGCCGCGACCTGAAGGGCTGCGACCCGCTTTTCGTGAGTGTGCTGAACGGCTCGTTCATGTTTACGGCCGACCTGATGAAGCGCCTCGACATGCCCTGTGAGATTTCTTTCGTGAAGCTTGCCTCGTACGAGGGGACTGCCTCTACCGGAAAGGTGAAGGAGCTGGTGGGGCTGAACGAGGACATCGCCGGACGCACGGTGGTGGTTGTGGAGGACATCGTGGACACGGGCATCACCATGCAGCGCCTTATAGAGACCCTGCGCGCACGCGGCCCGAAGGAGGTGCACATCGCCACCCTGCTGCTCAAGCCCGACAAGCTGCAGGTGGAGCTTGACGTGAACTATGTGGCCATGCGCATACCCGCCGACTTCATCGTGGGGTATGGGCTGGACTACGACGGCTTCGGCCGCAACTACCCCGACATCTACAAGGTGACGGACGAGAAGGAATGACTTTTTGTTTTAATTATATAAATGTACAGACTATGTTGAATATTGTAATTTTCGGTGCTCCGGGTTCGGGTAAAGGCACTCAGAGCGCACGTATCGTAGAAAAATATGGATTGAACCACATCTCGACGGGAGATGTGCTGCGCGCCGAAATCAAGAACGGCACGGAGCTGGGAAAGACTGCCAAGGGCTATATCGACAACGGACAGCTGATTCCCGATGCCCTGATGATTGACATCCTGGCAAGTGTGTTCGACAGCTTCAAGGACAGCAAGGGCGTGATTTTCGACGGATTCCCCCGCACGATTGCCCAGGCAGAGGCGCTGAAGGCCATGCTCAAGGAGCGCGGACAGGAGGTGTCTGTCATGCTCGACCTCGAGGTGCCCGAAGACGAGCTGATGACCCGTCTCATCAAGCGCGGACAGGAGTCGGGGCGTGCCGACGACAACGAAGAGACCATCAAGAAGCGCCTGGTGGTATACCACTCGCAGACCGCTCCGCTGATTGACTGGTACAAGAACGACGGCAAATACTGCCACATCAACGGACTGGGCTCGATGGACGGCATCTTTGCCGACATCTGTGCCGCTGTGGACAAGCTTTGAAACACCCTATTACCTGAAGTATAATGGCTGAATCGAATTTCGTTGATTATGTGAAAATCTACTGCCGCTCCGGAAAGGGAGGCCGCGGCTCGACGCACATGCGCCGCGAGAAGTATATGCCCAACGGAGGCCCCGACGGAGGCGACGGTGGCAGAGGAGGTCATGTCATCCTGCGGGGAAACCGCAACTACTGGACGCTGCTTCACCTGAAGTACGAGCGTCACGTGTTTGCCTCGCACGGCGGTAACGGCTCGAAGAACAAGAGCTTCGGCAAGGACGGCGAGGACAAGGTCATCGAGGTGCCCTGCGGCACGGTGGCCTACAACGCCGAGACCGGAGAGTATGTGTGCGATATCACCGAGCACGGACAGGAGGTCGTCCTGCTCAAGGGCGGACGCGGCGGACTGGGAAACTGGCATTTCCGCACCGCCACGCGGCAGGCTCCGCGCTTTGCCCAGCCGGGCGAGCCGATGCAGGAGATGACGGTCATCCTCGAGCTGAAGCTGCTGGCCGATGTAGGGCTGGTGGGATTCCCCAACGCCGGAAAGTCGACTTTGCTTTCCGCCGTGTCGGCCGCCCGCCCGAAGATAGCCAACTATCCGTTCACCACGCTTGAGCCGAACCTCGGCATCGTGTCTTACCGCGAGGGGAAGTCGTTTGTCATGGCCGACATCCCCGGCATTATCGAGGGGGCGAGCGAGGGCAAGGGACTCGGACTGCGTTTCCTTCGCCACATCGAGCGCAACTCGCTGCTGCTGTTCATGGTGCCGGGCGATACCGACGACATCCGCCGCGAGTATGAGATTCTGCTGCGCGAGGTGGCCACGTTCAACCCCGAGATGCTCGACAAGCAGCGCGTGCTGGCTGTCACCAAGTGCGACATGCTCGACGACGAGCTGATTGACATGCTCACGCCCACGCTGCCCGAAGGCATCCCCCACGTGTTCATCTCGTCGGTGGCCGGAACGGGCATCCAGCAGCTGAAAGACCTGCTGTGGAGCGAGCTCAACAAGGAGAGCAACCAGCTTGAGGCCGTGCGCCGCGAAGCCATCGTGCACCGTCCGAAAGACATCGGAAAGCTGCAGCAGGAGCTGAAGGAGATGGGTGAGGACGAGGATTTCAGCTACGAATACGAAGAAGACGGGACGGACGACGAGGACTTCGACTATGAATATGAGGAGGAGGACTGGGACGACGAGCCGCAGAAGTAGGCGATGGCACGATTTTCAGCAGACAGAAGATTGTTGGTATACGGTTTGACGGAATCGTATGCCGACATTTTTTGTTTTTCCACCACACGCCACGGCGGATACGGCACGGGGGAGTACGCTTCGTTCAACTGCAATCCGTACTGCGGCGACAGCGTGCAGGCCGTGATGCACAACCGCGGACTGCTTTGCTCGCTGATGCCCCGTCCGGATGCGCTGGTCATCCCTCACCAGACGCACGGGACGACGGTGCGTGTGGTGGATGAAGACTTTGTTTCCCTGCCCGATGCGGAGAAGGCCTCCCGCCTGGAAGGGGTGGACGCGCTGGTGACAGACCGGGCGGGGCAGTGCCTCTGCGTGTCGACGGCCGACTGTGTGCCGGTGCTTTGCTACGATGCCCGCCGCTGGGCGGTTGCGGCCGTCCATGCCGGATGGCGGGGCACGGTGGCCCGCATCGTCGGGCATACCCTGCGGGTGATGGCCGACACATACGGCACCGAGGGAGGCGACGTGCATGCCTGCATAGGGCCGAGCATCTCGCCCGAAGCCTTCGAGGTGGGCGATGAGGTGTGGCAGGCGTTCGCCGATGCCGGCTTCCCGATGGACCGGATAGCGCACCGCTGCGGGAAATGGCATATCGACCTGTGGGAAGCCAACCGCCTGCAGCTTCTCGCCTGCGGTGTCCGCCCCGAAAACATCGAGCTTTCGGGCATCTGCACCTACGGCAGCAACGGCGACTTCTTTTCCGCCCGCCGCCAGGGCATCCGCTCGGGACGGATTCTGTCGGGCATCCTGCTGCGCCCTGTCTCCGGGTGAGGCGGAAAGCCCGGAAATCCGGAAGAATATGGACTCAAAATCCGGATTACGGGTTAAAAAGGACTGAAAGGTTGGGGCGTATCGGATAAATGCGTACTTTTGTCCCCGTAAACAAAGACAAAGAGACAATGAGTGAGCTGACCATCGAGGTTTCAGACGAACTGAGGCAGGCCTGGCCCCGGTTCAGGGGGGCGGCGGTTTTTGCCGAAGTGCGCAACACGCCCTACAGCGAGGCGCTGTGGAGGCGTATCGACGAATATACGGCACTCTACCGCGAGCGGTATACCGTCGACTCCATCAAGGAGATGCCCTCCATACAGGCCACGCGTCAGGCCTACAAGGTGTGCGGCAAAGACCCCAGCCGCTACCGTCCCTCGTCGGAGGCGCTTTGCCGGCGCATCCTGCGCGGAATCCCTCTCTATCAGATTGATACGCTGGTCGACCTTATCAATCTGGTCTCCATCTGGTGCGGACATTCCATCGGCGGGTTCGACCTCGACAAGATTGAGGGCGGCCGTCTGGTGCTCGGCATCGGAAAGGCGGGCGAACCTTACGAGGGCATCGGCCGCGGCGAGCTGAACATCGAGGGGATGCCCGTGTACCGCGACGCCGCGGGCGGAGTGGGGACTCCTACGAGCGACAACGAGCGGACGAAGATTTCGGCGGATACCTCGCGCCTGCTCACGATTATCAACGCATACAGCGGCGAGGAGGGGCTGGGCGATGCCGTGGCCTATATGACCGGCCTGCTGGAGGAGTTTGCGGAAGCGAAAAATGTGAAGGTAGTTTATTTTAGATGAAAGATATGGATATAGAAAAGATTCTGACAGAAGGGATTGTGTTCAGAGGCAGCAAGTCGCCTGCCGGGAAGAAGGCCGACAAGGTCAAGACCAAAAGCCAGAAGAAGTCTTATGTCACCGGAGCGCACGGCTCGGGGTCGGCAAAGATGAAGGCCGAATACCGCCGCCGCCGCGCCAACCGTCACAAGAACGGATGAGGCGGCAGCGCGTAACGCATAGCATATTATAACAACAAACCAAGCTTGATAAAAATTATGAAAAAACTGTTTTTGGTGATTGCCGTGGTGATGACGGCAGTGTGTGCCCAGGCGCAGCAGATGTATCTGGGCGGTAGTATCAGTCTGTGGAGAAATACGGATGTAGACCGCACTTCATTCTCGATTGCACCCGATTTCGGCTACAATCTCAACGAGAGATGGGCTGTGGGCGGAGAGCTCGCCCTGGCGTTCAACGGCAAGGGAGACAACGGCCTGCAGCGGTCGACCGCCTTTGCCATCGCTCCCTATGCCCGCTACTCTTATTATGAAAACAAGGTCATCCGCCTGTTCCTCGACATGGGGCTGGGCTTCTCCACCTACAAGGAGAAGCATCACGACAGCGTGAACGGCTTTGAAATCGGCCTGAAGCCCGGTCTGGCCATCAAGCTGACCGAGCAGCTCAGCCTGATTACGAAGGTAGGGTTTGCCGGATACCGCGACGACTATTACAAGAACTCGGGCAGTGACGGATTCGGCGTGATGGTGGACGGAGAGAACATCTCAATCGGAATCGACTGGGAATTCTGATTGGCTGAAATTGCTGATAAAAAGCGCCGCCCGGCAGGGTACGGCGCTTTTTTATTCCTTATTTATTTGCTTGTCCGGCTAAACTTTATATATTTGCGATAGGAATGAAAAAAACGGAAGTGTTATGAAGAAATTTTTGCTTATCGCAGTGTGTATGTTCTCTACCTTGGTGGCCGCGGCGCAGACCAAGGTGACATGGAGTCTGGAACTGGGTCTGGGCATGAGCACCTGGATGGGAAAGGATGCCGACGGCAGCAATCCGCTGTTCAATCCGAAGGTGGGCGTGGGCATCGACGTGCCCCTTACCGGACTGGTGTCTTTCCAGACCGGACTGAGCTGGGTGTCAAAAGGCGCGAGCTATGACGCAGGCACGGCGGGAGAAAAGGTGAAGGTAGACCAGAACTACTTTGAAATGCCTCTGCTGGCGGCTTTCCACGTGGGCACCGCCTGCAAGTTTGACATGGTGTTTACCGCAGGGCCTTATCTGGCATACGGTGTAAACGGAAAGACAAGCACGGAGGCGGAAGGCATCACCGTTTCATGCGATACGTTTGACGATGTCGAGGCAATCGGCAAGGACGGGCTGCACCGCTTCGATGCCGGCCTGCAGGGCGGAGTGGCGCTGGATTTCCCCGAATGGACCGTGGGGCTCGACGGCGAGTTCGGTCTGTGCAAGATAGCCGACGGAGCCTCCCCGCGCAATCTGGCGTTCTTCTTTACCGTAGGCTATAAGTTTTAACAAAAAGATTACACATGGCTCTTTCTATTCTTATCGTTGAAGACGACCTTACCTTTGCCACCATGCTGAAGGCGTGGCTCGGGAAGAAGGGATTCGAGGTGGAGACGGCAGGCACGCAGCTGCGGGCGCGCAAGCTGCTGGCGGCCCGCGACTTCAGTCTCGTACTGTCTGACCTGCGCCTGCCCGACCGCGACGGAATCGCGCTGCTCGCCTGGCTGAGGGAGCAGAAGAACACGGTTCCCTTCATCATCATGACCGGCTATGCCGAGATACAGACCGCGGTGCAGGCCATGAAGCAGGGGGCTACCGACTATGTGGCCAAGCCGGTGCAGCCCGACATCCTCCTGAAGAAGATTGAGGAGGCCATCGGCGAGGCTGCGGTCGTGCCGCAGCCTGTGTCTGCGCCCCGCCAGGACTTTCTGGAGGGGGAGAGCGAGGCGGCCCGCCAGCTGTATGACTACGTGAACTTGGTGGCCCCTACCCAGATGTCTGTGCTGATAAACGGGGCGAGCGGAACGGGTAAGGAATATGTGGCGCACCGCATCCACCGGCTCAGCAAGCGGGCGGAACGGCCGTTCATTGCCATCGACTGCGGCTCCATCCCCAAAGATTTGGCGGCGTCTGAATTTTTCGGCCATGTGAAGGGCTCGTTTACCGGTGCCCTCTCAGACAAGGTGGGGGCTTTTGAAGAGGCCAACGGCGGAACGCTTTTTCTCGACGAAATCGGGAATCTGGGCTATGAGGTGCAGATTCAGCTGCTCCGCGCCCTGCAGGAGCGCCGCATCCGCCGCATCGGTTCGACAAAGGAAATCGAGGTGGATGTGCGGCTGATTAGCGCCACCAACGAGAATCTGAAGGAGGCCATCGCCAAGGGAACTTTCCGCGAAGACCTGTATCACCGCATCAACGAGTTCACCCTCCGGATGCCTTCGCTGAAGGAGCGTGCGGAAGACATCCTGCTTTTCGCCAACTTCTTCCTCGACCAGGCCAACCGGGAGCTGGAGAAAAATCTGGTGGGCTTTGACGCCGCCGCAAGCGCTGCCCTGCAGGAGTATCCCTGGCCCGGCAATCTCCGCCAGCTGAAGAATGTGATAAAGCGGGCCACCCTGCTGGCTAAGGGAGACTTCATAGCCCTGCGCGACCTGGGCGAGGAGTTTGCGGAGCAGCCTGTGCCGGACGCCCGCGCTTTTTCCCTGCACGACGAGGAGACGGAAAGGCAGCGCATCGTGGATGCCCTGCGCCAGACCAAAAACAACAAGACGCGGGCGGCGCAGCTGCTGGGGGTGGACCGGAAGACGCTTTACAACAAGATGAAGCTTTATCATATTCCACAATAAAAGTGTGGAACGATTCCACACTTTCCACGGCCGCTCCACAATGTGTGGACGGATGAGGCGGCAGCCTTCCGCATGAAGGCCGGATGATTTTCATCGGGAGGCCGTGCAGGAAGGTGCGGGATGAACCGTTGGATGACAGGGTGTTGCGACTTTTACGGACAGACAAATGCCGGACGGCGGAGGGACGGAGGAATCTTTTTCCGGCGGAATGCGGGAATTTGGCACGCGGCTTGCACTATTTATCATGTATAACAAACAAGACAACAACCACGCAAAAACAAACTGAGACTATAAACCCAACCCCATAGAATAAAGTTAGGGATTGTTTTAATTCAATCTCTTGATAAATGAAGATGCCTATGTGTTAAATTTTGGAAAGAGGTCGCTGTGAAGCGCTCTCTTTTTTTATTCCCCAATGCCGAATCCGCTCCAGGGATTCCCCGCGGGCAGAGGAGCCGTCAGCTCGATGTCCTTTTTTGAGACGGGGTGTATGAAGCTGATGTGGCGGGCGTGCAGGCTGATGCTGCCGTCGGGGTTTGAGCGGGGAAAGCCATACTTCAGGTCTCCCTTGATGGGACAGCCTATCTTGGCCAGCTGGCAGCGTATCTGGTGGTGACGGCCCGTCTGCAGGTCGACTTCCAGCAGGTAGTAGTTTTGCGACTGCCCGATGAGCCTGTAGTGGAGGACGGCCTTCTTCGAGCCTTTCACCTCCCTGTCGTATGCATACGACTTGTTCTGCTTCTCGTTTTTCACCAGATAGTGTGTCAGCGTCGCTTCCGGCTCCTGCGGACAGTTCTTTACCACCGCCCAATAGGTTTTCTTTATCTCGTTGTTGCGGAACATCTCGTTGAGGCGGCCCAGCGCCTTGCTTGTCCGTGCAAACACCACCAGTCCGCTCACCGGACGGTCGAGGCGGTGCGTCACTCCGAGGAATACGTTGCCGGCCTTGGCATATTTCTCCTTGATATACAGTTTGACGGTCTCCGACAGCGGCGTGTCGCCGGTCTTGTCGCCCTGCACGATTTCCGAGGATGTCTTGTTGACAACAATGATGTGATTGTCTTCGTATACAACTGTCATAGCGGTAAGAAAGAATAAAAAGAAGGATGAAGCGCCTGTGTCTCCGCCTGGCAGAGCCGCGCTTCATCCTTCATGCCTTGTGAAACGATTTACATGTTCATGCCGCCGTCGACCTGGATAACCTGTCCTGACACGTAGGACGACATGTCAGAGGCGAGGAACGTGGCCACGTTGGCAACGTCTTCGGGCGTTCCGCCACGGCGCAGAGGGATGCGCTTGTTCCATTCAGCCTTCACATCGTCCGACAGCTTGGCCGTCATCTCGGTGATGATGAATCCCGGAGCGATGGCGTTGGCGCGGATGCCGCGTGAGCCCAGCTCCTGTGCGATAGACTTGGCCAGACCAATCATTCCGGCCTTGGAAGCCGAGTAGTTGCACTGGCCTGCGTTTCCGTGAACGCCTACCACCGATGCCATGTTGATGATGCTTCCGCTCTTCTGGCGCATCATAATCGGTGTGCATGCATGGATGAAGTTGAAGGCCGACTTCAGGTTTACGGCGATGACGGCGTCCCACTGTGCTTCGCTCATGCGCATCATGAGTCCGTCTTTCGTGATGCCGGCGTTGTTTACAAGGATGTCGACCGAGCCGAACTCTTCCTTGATTTGTTCCACAACCTTTGCCGTATCCTCAAAGCTTGCGGCGTTTGAAGCATATCCCTTGGCCTTTACTCCGTATGCCGCGATTTCCTTTTCCGTGTTCAGTCCGTTTTCGTCGATTACCAGGTCAGTGAACGCGATGTTTGCGCCTTCGGCTGCAAACTTCAGGGCGATGGCCTTACCGATTCCGCGTGCGGCACCGGTGATGATCGCCGTCTTTCCAGTTAATAGTCCCATGTCTTTTAAATATTTAGTGGTTTATAAATGATTTTTCTTGCATCCCAGCGCTCCGTATACGATTTTGGAGACATAGCGCCATCCCGTCTCGTCGTCGAGCTCCTCGCCTATCTGTCCGCGGATGTAGGGCACCTCGATGCCCTTTATGCAGTAGTGCAGGATGTCTGCCATGATGTCCACGTTGTCGATGTCGAAGATACCCTTTTCCTTCCCCTCCTGCAAGACACGGCGGAAGAGGATGATTTCCTTCTGGTCGAAGTGCTTGCGGATGGTCTCCACCTGCCAGATGTTTCGGAAGAAGTAGGCGCGCAGCGTCCCGTTGCGGAATACCACCAGCTTGATGGCGTCCAGATGGGTCATGATGAGCTCCAGTATCTTTTTCTCGGGGGAAGTCGGCCTTTCCGCCGCCCGCGTCATGCGGTCCGAGAGCATTTCCAGTTCCGATTCCACCACCGCCATATAGACCTCCTCTTTGCTCTTGAAGTAGGTGTACAGCGTGCGCCGCCCCTTTTGTGAGGCCACGGCGATGTCGTTCATCGTGGTCGCCTCCACTCCTTTCTTGGCGAAAAGCTGGCGCGCCACATCCACTAATTGGGCTTTGGTCTTTGAGGTGGTCATTTTCTTTTTTTGCACAGATACTGTATACAGTGGGCAAAATTACATCTTTTCTTCCGACAAAACAAATCAAATAAGTAAATACGGCAAAATCCGGTTGTAGTTCGGGGGAATGGCGGCTTCTCCCGGGCGGGGAAAAGCCGTCTGAAGAACGAGGGGGCAGTGCTGCTGTCTTGTTCCATGCGGTGAAAGATGAGGGATAAGTCCTGAAATTGTAACGCGGCGTAAACTTTCTGTAACGTGTGCAAAAGCGAAATCCGATTATTGTCCGGATATTTGTCAGAGTACAAACTTTAAATGGAAAATTTATTATGAGAAACAAAATTCTGAAGATTGCTTTGGCGGTGGCAGTGGTCTGTGTGGCGGGTCAAAGGTATATTCTATAACCAGGAAAAGAAGCCGCTGTCAGAACTGGCGAATGCAAGTGTTGAGGCGTTGGCTTCGGGAGAAACAGGGGGAAGTAAATACGAATTTCCCGATGCGTATGCCCAAACTTTTGAATGTGGAGTGAAAGTAGATGTATTTCAGTATTGTAAAGCTATGATTATTGTTTGTCAGGATGGAGGACATGGATGTAATTCAAGAAGATGTCCTGTACATGGATAAATTATGAGGAACATATTTTATACATTGCTGTTGTCTGTCGCGCTGATGGCCTGTACAAACGAAAACCGTCCGGTTGTACAGGCCGGACAGACCTGGAGCCTTGATGTGGAGCACGCCGATACGCTTTTGCGTCATGCGGTGGACAGCATCCGTTTTCTGGCATTGGAAAGCGGGGAGGATTCGGAACTTTATGGCATTGACAAGCTGATTGTGAAAAACGGTCTGGTTTACCTTGCCGATTTTCGGGCGGGAAAGATTGTTGCGTATGATGAAAGCGGGCGGTCAAGGTTCGTTCTGGATGCAAAAGGCGAGGGTCCGGAGGAATATCTGGAGATGAGAAGCTTTGCCGCAGACGATTCCTGCATATACACGCTCGACAATTACCGCCATTCGCTGAATGTGTATGGCTGCCGCGACGGTCGTTACAGAAAGTCGTTGAAACTGCCGTTTGTTGCATGGGATATGGAAGTCTTGCTTGACGGCAGCTTCATCTTTGCCTATTCGCCGGGGCGGGGAGGAAAGCCCTCCATGAATCAGGGTCGTTATCGGATTTTCATAACAGACCGTGACCTGAAGATAGAGAAGAGGCTTCTCCCCTATGAAAAGGAGGCATTCGATTTCGTTGACCGCAAGACTTATTTTTCGTCTGCCGGTCAGGGTGTGTTGTTTGCCTCGGCTTCGTCCGACGACCTCTTTGTATTTTCGGGGAAGGATTCGCTCAGAAGAATCGCCGTCAGTTTCGGCAACGGGATTCCCGACCGCTACAGACAGGATTTCACGAGGATAAAGGAGGGCGGATATTCGTATTTCTCAACCACTCCGGTATGGTGTAAGGATTATGTGGCCTGCGTGATTTCCTGTGGTGATTATCTGATGGATTATATATATGATGTAAAGACCGGCAGGCTCTCGGGCAATGACTTCAGCAACGCCTACAAGGGTCTTTTGACTCCTGTGGGATGCGACGGGGAAAGTCTTGTCAGCTATTTGGACGATTACTCCTATTATCAGGAGCTGGTGGCGCACGGCTTCACCCGTGCTGACGAGTCGGTGGAAAGCCATTTGAAGAACGAGGGGGCTGTGCTGCTGTTTTATTCCATGCGGTGAAAAATGTTTTTTGTCTGTTCATACAGGCTTTTGGATTGGTGAAAAAATGTTTGCTTTTATGAAGTCCGTTGTTTGCCTTGTCTTGTTCGGTGCATTGTGTTCGGCCTGCATCCGGCCGGCCGCATACGTTCCCGATTCGCTGAAGTCTGAGGCGGCTGTTTTCCTGATGAAGAACCATACCCGCGGCCACGACGAGCGGATATTTGAATATCGGGATGGAGGGCAGATATTCTGGTAGGATTGAAATTTTTCCGCAAAACATTTGTTTTTTCAAAAATAAGCCGTATCTTTGCACCCGAATTAAGAAATCGCGGAGTGGAGCAGTTGGTAGCTCGTTGGGCTCATAACCCAAAGGTCGTCTGTTCGAGTCAGGCCTCCGCAAC
>CALUJA010000034.1 GCA_944320845.1 uncultured Phocaeicola sp. | reverse complement strand
CGGGCGTGGCGTTATTTTTGCAGCAGGTCCTCCCGTATCGAACTCCATGACGGAGCTTTATACGGTTATGCGATACCTTCAGTACGGGACACTTCAAAAGAAGAATCTGACCCATTTTGACTGCTGGGCATCTACCTTTGGTGAAACAACCACCGCTATTGAGTTGGCTCCGGAAGGAACCGGCTATCGTGCCAGAACCAGATTTGCAAAGTTTTTTAACCTTCCGGAACTCATGAATATGTTTAAGGAAGTTGCGGATATTAAAACCTCCGACCAGCTTCATCTCCCAGTGCCGGATGCGAAATTTGAAACGGTTGTTGTGCAGCCTTCTGATTATCAGCAAGACATGGTAGCAGACCTTTCGGAACGTGCAGCGGCGGTTCATTCCGGTATGGTTGACCCATCCGAGGACAATATGCTCAAGATTACAGGCGATGGAAGAAAGTTGGGGTTAGATCAGCGTTTAATCAATCCTCTGTTGCCGGATGATCCGGAAAGCAAGCTCAATGCCTGTGTGCAAAATGTGCTGCGGATTTGGGAAGAAGGAAAGGCTGACAGGCTGACCCAGCTTCTGTTCTGTGACCTCTCCACCCCGAAAAACGATGGCACGTTTAATGTCTATGATGACATCAAGGCGAAGCTGATAGCAGCCGGTGTGCCAGAGAAAGAAATTGCATTTATTCACGATGCAGATTCTGAAGCAAAGAAAAAAGAACTGTTTGCAAAGGTGCGTACTGGTCAGGTTCGTGTGCTGATGGGCAGTACACAGAAAATGGGAGCCGGAACAAACTGCCAGGATCGCCTGGTGGCGCTTCATCACTTGGATGTGGGCTGGCGTCCCTCTGATATGACCCAACGAAATGGTCGAATTATCCGTCAGGGCAACCAAAACAAGGAGGTGCAGATCTATCAGTATGTAACCGAGGGAACTTTTGATGCGTATCTTTATCAGACACTGGAAAACAAGCAAAAATTCATTTCTCAGATTATGACCTCGAAATCACCTGTCCGTTCCTGTGACGATGTAGACGAGCAAGCTCTGTCCTATGCCGAAATTAAGGCTTTATGTGCCGGGAATCCGCTGATTAAAGAGAAAATGGACTTGGACATTGATGTGGCAAGGCTTAAGGTTCTAAAAGCTGACCATCAGAGCCAGCAGTATCGCATGGAAGATAAACTCCTGAAATACTTCCCTGCGGAGATTGAAAGGCAGACAGGCTATATTCGTGGTTTTGAAGCAGACATCCAAACGGTTTCAGCTCATCCGCAGATTGCGGAAGGATTCTGCGGTATGGAAATTTTGGGCAAGCACTATACGGAAAAAGAGGATGCCGGTGAAATGATTCTTGCCGCCTGCAAGGAGATGAAAACGACCGAGCCAATCCCTCTTGGCAGTTATCGTGGCTTTCAGATGGAACTTTCCTTTGATAGTTTCCGGCATGACTTTGATATTACCCTGAAAGGCGCTGTAAGCCATCGTGTATCGCTTGGAACTGATGCCAGGGGAAATATCATCCGACTGGACAATGCCCTCTCCAGCATCCCTGAGAAGCTGGAGAAAGCCCATGAACAGCTCACCAATCTTCAAAATCAGCAGGAAGCGACTAGAGCGGAACTGGGGAAACCCTTCCCGCAGGAAGCGGAGCTTGCTGAAAAAAGTGCTCGTCTGGCAGAACTGGATGCGGCTCTTAATATGGAGGACTCCATGCCGGAGCGTGAGGAAGCAGAACAGGCAGATAAACCTTCTGTGCTGGCAGATCTGAAAGCTAAGTCAGAGCATATTCCTCCATATCGGGCATCTGGTGAGCGTGAGGAGGTGCTGTAATGGGCAGACGGGATCAGGATGTTCACTTCCTGGCATCGAAAGAGGAAGTACAGCGAATCCATGAAAAAATGAATGAGCTGGGTATCCGGAGCATGGGGGCATATCTCAGGAAGATGGCTCTGGATGGATACTGCATCAACCTGGATTTACAGGATGTGAAAGAGCTGCTTTCCCTTCTGAGGAGATGTAGCAACAACCTGAATCAGTATGCTAAAAGAGCCAATGAAACCGGCAATATTTATGAGTCGGACATCAGGGATTTGCAGGAACGATTGGAGGAAATCTGGACAGATATGAAGGAGGTGCTGGTGCGCCTGTCCAGTATTCAGTAATCATAAAAATGGGCTGTGGCAATAAAATTGCCGCAGCCGTACATATTGACATCGTTGTGTTATCAGCTGTAAGGCGGTACAATAAAAACAGAAAGGGGTGTGTGACCGTGAGAATTCTTGGTTTTTTCGTGAAGATTATCTTAAAACTGATTGCATTGCCGGTATTACTGGTTTTAGGTATTGTTTGCTTGTTGGCAAAAATCGCATTTGAGCTGTCGTCCTTTTTTATAGGCGCACTGATTCTGTACATCATCGGTTGCAGTATTTATTGTGTCTTTCAATCTCTGTGGTTGCAGCTCGCCCTTCTTGTGGGAATCGGCTTGGCGGTCTATGCAGCATTGTTTCTCTTTGTTGTATTTCAGGAGATTGGAGAAAACATAAAGGAAAATCTTCGTGATTTTATTTTTTCATAAGAAAATATGTTGTAAGGCTGCCTGCGGGCAGTCTTATTTTTTTGAGAGGACGGTGAAAAAATGGCGGCAACAAGACTGATTGCCCTTCATATTAACAAGGGAAAAACGGTAGCACAGTGTCTGGCAGATCGTACAGATTATTCCCAAAATGCTGCGAAAACAGAAGATGGAAAATATATAAGTTCTTATGAATGCGATCCTAAAACAGCCGATGAAGAATTTCTTCTGACCAAAAGACAGTATCAGCATATCACAGGCAGACAGCAGAAAAATGACATCATTGCCTATCAGATACGCCAGTCATTTAAGCCAGGAGAGATTACTCCGGAAGAAGCAAACCAAGTCGGATATGAAACAGCGATGCGCTGGACAAAAGGAAAACACGCCTTTATCGTGGCAACACATATTGATCGTTCCCATATCCATAACCATATCATTTATAACTCGACCTCTCTGGACTGTACCCGTAAATTCAAGAACTTTTTTCTTTCCGGGCTTGCGGTTCAGCGATTAAGCGATATGGTTTGTATTGAGCATGGCTTATCAGTCATAGAGCCAAAGCCATACCGGGAACGGGTCAAGAGAACGACCTTTCCCAAAAAGCGTACCAAGCGTGATGAGTTGTGTGCGGCAATCGACCAGATATTAAAAAAGAAACCAAAAGATTTTTCGGATTTTGTTCTTCAGCTTTCAGAGCTTGGGTATGAATTTAAGGATGGAAAGCAACCGGCTTTCCGGCATAGTGAGGAGAAGCGATTTATTCGTCTGCGCTCTCTTGGAGAGGGATACAGTCAGGAAGATATAATTGCAATTTTGTCCGGTAAGTCTGTTCAGAAAGCATCCAGAGCAAGCAAGCAGGTTCATACTCAAAGAGAGTTTAATCTGCTGATAGATATTCAGGCGAAGATGGCAGAAGGTAAATCAGCGGGCTATGAGCGGTGGGCAAAGAAATATAACCGCAAAGAAGCTGCCAGGACAGTTTGCCTTTTGAAAGAAAAAGGTATCGGCAATTATGAAGAACTGACTGCTTTGACAGAGCAGCTCAGCCACCGATTTGCGGAGCTATCCGATACTATTAAAGCTAATGAAAAAAGAATGGTTGAGATTGGAGCATTACAGACACACATCAACAACTATTCCAGAACCCGTCCGGTATATGAAGCTTATCGAAAATCTGGATACAGCAGAAAATTCTTTGAAGAACACCGAGAAGAAATTCAGATTCACAAAGCTGCAAAGCAGGCATTTGACCAGCTACCGGATAAGAAAGTTCCGTCCAGAAAAACCTTAAACGAGGAGTTTTATCGGTTGTCAGCAGAGAAGAAAAAAGCCTATGCTGAGTATCGACAAGTCCGAAAAGATATGCAAGAATATTTGACTGCAAAACAGACTGTGGAGCATATTCTGGGCATTGACAGGAAGAAACGAGAAGAAAAAGAAAAGCAGCGAGAAGAAGAAAATCGACAGTAGAATAGAAACAGCCATAGGCAGCCCTGTCCCAGGGTTAGCCTATGGCTTTCTTTTTTATTTTTCGTATGGTTCAGCACTTTCCGCCATTTTAATGATTTCTTCATCAGCGATGGTTTGCGGATTATATTCCAGAACATAGCTGACTTCCGGAGAATCCGTCCAGCATAAATAGCCACGGCTCTTTGTTTTATAAAGTGCGGCATCCCAGTCCTGAATTTTCATTTGTTCACAGCTGTTGGCGGATTCAGGGTTAAAAAGAACGTTGAGGGCATCTATATTCAGACCGGTTATCTCGTTGGGATCAGCCTCGTAATAGGTGGTTTTGAGGATATGGTAATTGATATTTGCATCTTCTTCTCCGTTGCCATACACCAAAGTTGCCGCCACTTCTGTTTTGGATTGTTTCTTGAAGTCATCACCTAAAGCGTTTTCTACCCGCTGTACCATTTCATCAACATCAGATGATGCGGTATCCGTTGGCTTTAATTTTACCAACCAAAATGCAACTGCAATCAATAAAATCACTACAATAACTGGAATAAATAAATTTCGTTTTTTCCCCATGGTTCCTCCTGTCTCTTGCTGACTAGCTATTCTTCAACAGCCAGATTGATAAATTTTTTTCCTGATTTTTGGACATACCGAAAGGTCTGATATGCTCCGCCGGAAGGATGCTCTACATACAAAATCACTAAGTCAGAGCGGTCTACCATTACCCGGTTTCGGATTTGAAAAGCAGATTTGTAGTGTGTCGTTGCCGCCTGTTCGCAAATCTCAATCTCGTCATAATAGTCACGAAATGAATCTTCATTATCACGAAATTCGGCGGTCGGATACGGCATGACCCAGATCAAAGCATTATTATCGTCCCGAATTCTTCTTTTGCATCTGCGTATGGTTGAGGATACGAGCTGGTCGAATTCACCGTCACGTCCGACCAGAAATTCAATATATTCTTCTCGTTTTAACAAAGAGCTAATAATTTCCTCTAACTGTGATTCTATGTGAAGTGGATTGTCGATTTGCCTGTGTCCGAAAAAGCTGACCGAAAATATATTCATAAAATCTCCTCCGCAGGAAAGATTAGTAATGTAATCACCAATGATTTTCTATATTCATAATTATACTACCAATTAAAAGGAGAAGAAAGCGAAAATTAACTCTAACATTACCAATACCGTCTCCTGATTCGTAATAAAATAATTATGGAAGGGAGGAGATGCAGTGGTTGATATGCCATACGAAGATTTTATCCGCACTCGTATTACGGAATTGCGTATTGCAAAAGATGTTTCTGAACACCGGATGAGTTTGGATTTAGGAAAAAGCGGTTCTTATATTCGTGGAGTAACCAGTGGTGCGGCTTTACCCTCACTTAGAGAACTTTTCAATATCATGTCGTATTTTGATATGACGCCTTCAGAGTTTTTTGCACCATTGGAGAATGATGACACTCCCTATCGTAAGCTCTGCGAACAGCTGCGAATGCTCAGTGATGAAGATTTAGAGAAAATCTCCACTTTTATAAACTGGATCACATAATAATCAGTGCTTATCAGAAATTGGCATTGGATAAATGAATATGGATATAAAAAATTAACCTGAGTAGTTTTATGGCTACTCAGGTTTTCTGTTTTAAGTAAAACAAAACGGTCGGAATGACTGTGCAGCCATCATCGCAGATGATGTTCAAAGGGGATTGGGGATGTTTCCCCAACAAGCAAATTTGCGAAGAATGACCCAAAGGGAAATTCGAGAAAATGAGTGAACCTGTACAGGTTTACACTGCTTGCCAATTTGTGAATCCTACGCATCCTTCACAGATTTTCATGTTTGGGGAAATAGTTACCTGAACAAAAAACTGATTTATAAGAAAAAGAAAAAAACTCTGCAAATGCAAAATTTATTATCCTTTTTTGAATGTAATTGTGCTATAATTTAGAATAGAACTTTTTAAGCAATAGTTTTGAAGATGGAGGTCAAGTATGGACGTAACCTATAATAAGCTTTTCAAGCTGTTGATAGACAAAGAAATGAAAAAAATGGAGTTTGCAAAAGACGTTGGTATCAGTCCGAATACCCTCGCAAAACTTTCAAGGAATGAACTTGTTTCTATGGAAGTCATTGTGCGCATTTGCAGAAAATTAAATTGCGGCATCGAAGATATTATGGAAGTCCTTCCTGAAACAAGAGAAAGATCATAAGGGGGGCTTTTGATGGACAATACATATCCATATATTGCATCTTTAACAAGGGAACCATTTTTGTTTTATGAGATGCGAACAACGGCAAAATTATTAAGCAGCGGTATGAGTAATAACGATGTCGTTACACAGATTACGAGCGACAATCTTTTTCAGTATCCGACGGAAAAGTCAGTCGCTCGGATGGCAAAGGCTTGCTTAAAGCGACTGGCTGCTATGGATGATAATGATTTGGTTAGAGCGATTGCGCAGCAGCCGACTGATGTAGCCAAACAGATTTGTCTGTATGCCATGATGAAACAGAGTCGTTTGATGTGGGAGTTTATGCTGACGGTTATTGGCGAGAAGTACCGATTAAAGGACAGCTCTTTTGGTAGGATTGATTTGAATACCTACTTTATGAGATTGCAGGAACAGGATGATGCGGTGGCTACTTGGAGTGAAGGTACGATCACGAAACTGAAGCAGGTGCTTGCAAAAGTTCTCGTAGAAAATGAGTATCTGGATGATATTCGTGCAGACCATTTGAATCCAGTGTACCTGCATCCAATTTTGGAAAATGCAATCAGAAGTCATGGCGACCTGATGGTGTTACCCGCTTTCAACTGCTTCTCATAAGGAGGATACAGATGTATGAGTAATATTGAAGAACGTTTAGATAAAGTCAGAGAACTGATACAAGAACCTGAATTTTTGGAAGGTAAAGGACTCAGCAACGAAGTGAATATTCGTATTTTTTGTTACGATCCAGAAGATGAAATGGCAGTCCGCCACTTTACTCAGCAACTGGAAACCGACCATTCTCTGTCCTGCCGTCTGAGAATCTGTAATCTATATCAGACTTTTCTTTCCATCTGCGAGGATATTGGTATCACGGATGCGATTCCGGATATGGAAGCGGAGGACGGAAGTATCTTCCTTTTGGAACAGCTCCACTCCGCTATTGGCGAAGGTGAGTTTATAGAAAAAATCCAGTTTGAACCGCATGAGTGTGGGGATGTACTGATGCTTACCGGTGTGGGTGAAGTTTTCCCATTTATGAGAATCCATTCACTGTTGGAAGCACTGCAACCTCATTTTTCGGATGTTCCGATTCTGGTAATGTATCCGGGTGAGTTTGACGGACGTCATGTGAAATTATTTAACCGATTGCAGCCCAATGATTATTACAGGGCGTTCAATGTTGTATAAGGGGGTACGATTGTGATTATTCGTGATATGTTTGCCGATGACATCAACCGTAAAATCAACGGCGTTATCAAAGTCGATCAGGCTGCGGACGATGTGATCGAGCAGGAATTAAATGAGTATGTTATTACAAAGGAATTGAAGAAGCACTTCATTACCTTTTTTAATTTTTATAGTGATGCTCTGGATGAGCCGACCGCTGATACCGGCGTGTGGATTTCCGGATTCTTTGGAAGCGGTAAATCCCACTTCTTGAAAATGCTGTCCTATCTACTGGAGAATAAAGAGGTCAAAGGGATTCATAGTGTTGAGAGATTCCGCAGGAAGTTTGAAGATGACCCTGCAACCTATATGCTGATTGACCGTTCCACGAAGGTGCAGACAGAGACGATTCTGTTTAATATTGATATTGAGGGTTCCATCAATAAAGACAAAACTGCTGTTCTGCGTGTGTTTGCTAAAACCTTCTATAACCATCTGGGCTTCTTTGGTGAGAACCTGAAGGTTGCCAAACTGGAACAGTATATCGACCAACAGGGAAAGACCACTGAGTTCCGCCGTGTCTTTGAAGAAAAGAAAGGGATGCCCTGGGTGGACTCCCGCAAAGCATTTGCCTTTAATGGAAAATATATCATTCCTACTCTGGTGGAAGTCCTGGATATGAGTGAGGAAGATGCCAAGGCTTGGTTCAATGATAAATCTGCCACAGAGTTTTCCATTGCTCAGCTTGTAGAGGATATTAAGGATTACCTAAATACTAAACCGAACAACTTCCGTTTGCTGTTCATGGTGGACGAAGTGGGTCAGTATGTCGGAACGGATACCGATATGCTTTTGAATCTCCAGTCCCTCGTTGAGAAAATCGGCAGTGAGTGCGGTGGTAAGGTGTGGGTTGTCTGCACCGGACAGGAAGCTATTGATGAAATTATTAAAGTCCGTGCTGACGAGTTCTCCAGAATTCAGGCTCGATTCAAAACCCGTTTGAGCCTTTCTTCCTCCTCTGTGGATGAAGTCATTCAGAAGCGTGTTCTCAAAAAGAACAATGAAGCCGAGTCCAAACTGGAAGCAGTTTATGAGAAGAACGACTCCGTTCTCCGTAATCTGTTCAGTTTCACAGACTCCATTTTGGATATTAAAGGTTATTCTGGTTCCAGAGAATTTGCCGTGAATTTCCCATTTGTGCCTTATCAGTTCATCATCATGCAGAAGGTTTTTGCAGAAATCCGCAAGCATGGTAATTCCGGCAAGCATCTGTCCGGCGGTGAACGTTCCATGCTTTCCGGCTTCCAGGAAGCAACCCAGAAAATTCAGGACAAGGACGAGTATGCCCTCGTTCCGTTCTTCCGTTTTTATGATACCGTACATACTTTCCTGGATAGCTCCATCCGCCGTGTAATTGA
>CALUJA010000033.1 GCA_944320845.1 uncultured Phocaeicola sp. | reverse complement strand
AACGATACTTGAGCAACAAAAAAGGCGCCCGTAAAGAGCGCCATATTAATCGATTATAATCAATTTAACTATTTGATGATCAAGTATTTACTTACCGATGCAGAATGTGTCAGAAAATCATCGAACCACGCAGTCCATTCCCCCTGCACACCGAATCCATGCGGCCAGCCCTCCAATACATGTTCTTCCACTTGTACCCCGGCTTCACGCACAGCATTGGCGTTCGCGATGAACTGACGATAGAACGGGTCTTCCGTACCGTAGGTATAGAATGTCGGAGGAATATTCCCTGCACGCAGGTCGTCCACATTATTATTCGATACGCTCAGCCGTCCGTAGAAGGAGTAAATCATGCCGATGGCAAAGACATTGGCAGACACTTGGTCGAGCGAATCGGGCACATAGCCGCTGTCCAACGCCGTGCCATCCGCCAGTCCATCGAAAAGCAAGGCTTCATCGCCACAGAGGATACCTCCGGCAGAGAAGCCTACCGAAGCGATACGGTCGGGATTGATGCCATAATCGGCGGCGTGGCTGCGAACATAACGTATGGCACGGGCCAAGTCGAGGCTGCCTTCCTCCATGGTATAAGGGCGCACGCGGTAGTTCACCACGAAGCTCTGCCAGCCCAGTTCCGCCAACCGTTCGGCGACGGGCGCGCCTTCATTTCCGCTGCGAAACATGAACGCTCCGCCCGGACATACCATTACGGCCCCTTTCACTTCCGTGCTGTCGGACACGGGATACCATATCATGTTGGGACGGAAATCGGGGTCATCCTGATAGTTTCCGTTGTTTGCCGTATAGCTTGTTACGGTCGGCATATTGCCTTCCGGCCACAAATAGATACGCTCCGCATCCGGCTCTTCTTCGGCAGGCGCTTCCCCTGTCGGACCAAGGGGAACATCGCTTTCCGTACTGCTGCAAGCCGTCGCACAGTTAACGGCAAGCAGCAGATATAATGTTCGGAATATCTTTTTCATCATTTGCTCTTGCCATAATCACAAAGCCATTTCACCGTCTGCGGGTCATAGTGCGAGAAGAACAGGCTGTGGCCCAAGTCCAACTGGCAGATGCGTTGCATATCCTCGTCGCTCAGCGTGAAGTCGAACACATCGATGTTCTGCTCCATGCGTTCCTTGCGGACGGACTTCGGGATGACGATGACACCGCGCTGGAGGAGATAACGCAGGGCAGTCTGTGCCGCACTCTTGTTATACTTCGCGCCGATGGCAATCAGCGTTTCGTGACCGAAGAAGTTGTTGCGCCCCTCGGCGAATGGCCCCCACGACATGATGTGCGTGCCATACTGCTGCATAATCCGCTGCGCCTCTATCTGCTGGTTGAACACGTGCGTCTCCACCTGGTTCACCATCGGAGGAATCTCGCTGAACTCCGCCAAGTCGATGAAGCGGTCGGGATAAAAATTCGATACGCCAATGGCGCGCAGCTTGCCTGCCTTGTAGGCTTCCTCCATTGCCCGCCACGTGCCATAGTAATCGTTGAACGGTTGGTGGATAAGCAGCAGGTCGATGTAGTCAGTCCGAAGCTTGCGGAGCGACTCGTCGATGGAAACTTTTGCCCGTTCGTATCCGGCATTGGATATCCATACTTTTGTAACAATGAACAGTTCATTGCGGGGTACGCCGCATTTGCGAATGGCATTGCCCACGCCTTCTTCGTTTCCATAAGCCTGCGCCGTGTCTATCATCCGGTAGCCCACGCTGATGGCATCCATTACGCACCGTTCGCATTCTGAAGGAGACACCTGATACACTCCGTAACCCAACTGCGGCATTTCCACGCCGTTTCTTAATTTTACTGTTTCCATATGTACTTCTATTTTTATTGATTTTCTGACACAACAAAGATACGGCGAATCTCCCATGTCCATCCATACACGGATTACGGAACATAGCACCTATTTTACAGACCATCTCATCGTACCTACCTGAACGGATTGGTATTGTCGGAAATATTAGTCTCAATTATTAATAGACTTTACCCGGACTTGAGGCAGGCTCATGCCCGCCACCTGCGAGAGCGGCATATCGACATCATATCCCCGTTCCAATCAGTTGGATAACACATATCACTGAATCTTGCACCCATTTTACCGATTTGCTTCTCAGTAAGACCGAAAGACCGCGAAAAAAAACTAATTTTGTAGTGGCATACAAATAATGAAGAAAGGGGAAAATAAAACATGAACAACATTATAAATATCAGCAGCATCCACGATTACAACGAGTTTTTGGGAATAGAAACACTTAACCCGTTAGTAACATTTATTGACTTCCGTCAAGTCAAAGTCTTGAAGCATAAAAAGAAACTTTATGGCTTCTACGGCATCTATCTGAAAGAAAAGATACACGGAAAACTGACTTACGGGCGCAGCCAGTATGACTATCAAGAAGGCACGTTGGTATTTGTGGCTCCCGGTCAGGTGGCAGGCATTGACGATGGCAATGAGACCCCCAATCCCGAAGGTTTTGCCCTACTGTTCCATCCCGACCTGTTGCGCGGTACAAACCTTGCCCGCAATATGAAGGAGTATACGTTTTTCTCCTACGAAGTAAACGAAGCTCTGCACATGTCTGAGCGTGAACGACAGACCATCTTCAACTGTTTCACTGAGATACAGGAAGAACTGCACCACAGCATCGACAAACACAGCCGCAGCATCATCACTTCCAACATTGAAGTCCTGCTCAACCATTGTCTCCGTTTCTACGACCGCCAATTTGCCACCCGTGAGGTTATCAACCGCGATGTCCTTACCCGTTTTGAGAATTTGATGACCGGTTATTTCGACTCCGATAAACCAGAACAAATCGGTTTGCCCACCGTAGCATGGTGTGCCGATCAGCTTCATTTCTCCGCCAACTATTTTGGTGACCTCATCAAAAAAGAAACAGGTAAATCAGCAATTGAATACATTCACTTCACCCTCATTAACCGCGTCAAGGATTTGCTGGCAAGCACAAACAAAACCGTAAGCGAAATAGCCTACGAAATCGGTTTCCAATACCCACATCATTTGAGCCGGATGTTCAAGAAAGTAGTGGGGTGCACTCCGAATGAATATAGGGTGCAAAAAAGGCAGTATGATATGAATTAAACCCATTCCTGAATAAAATGAATCTCGACATAATCATCTTTTCTTATAATTTAATTCTTCGATATGCTTTCTGCTCAGTATAGCTTTCGGCCTACCCTATTACAAAATATGATTACGGATATAGTCACTACCATATCGTCCGACTTCAGCACAGTCCAACTAAAAACTGATAAGAAAATGTATGCGATATCAAGAAACAGTATCCCCTGTTTTGTGATACCTCATACGATTAATAGTTCTGTTTATATTCTTTGGGAGTACATCCTACCTGCTTCTTGAAGAATCGAAGAAAATGCTGTGGATATTGAAAGCCTAACATATCGGCAATTTGTTTGGTACTCAAATGAGGATTTAGGATTGCCTCTTTTGACATTTCTATAATTTTAGATTGAATGCGTTCTTGTGCGCTTTTCCCTGTTACAGATTTTATTAAATCACCGAAATAATTGGGAGAAAGACAAATTTTATCTGCAAAATATTTCACCGTAGGAAGACCGTAAATTTTTGCTTCACCTGAATCCCAGTATTCATTCAATAAAAGTTCAAAACGAGCGAGAACATCATTGTTCAAGTCTTCACGAGTAACGAACTGGCGCTCATAAAAACGCATACAATAGTTGAGCAGCACTTCTATATTCGAGACAAACAACTGACGGGAAAACTTATCGACAGGGTGTTCCAGTTCCCGATTTATATTATCCATATAATTTTGTATAATAGCACATTCACCCGAAGACAAATGCAATGCTTCATTGGACATGTAAGAAAAGAATGTGAACTGTTTCATCTTTTTGGCCAAATCCGTGCCATGCAAAAGGTCGGGATGAAACATCAGACCAATAGCTACCGGAACAGGTCCGTCCGGCATTCGATGTACCCCGATTGTTTGTCCGGGAGCCAGACAAATTACTGTTCCGTCATCAAAGTCATATTTGGTCTTACCATAATCCATGGTTATTCCGACTGTTTTCACTAAGTATAAAGCATAGAAGCCAAATGTCAATCTTATGAGTCGGCTGGTTCTCCGAACGGTAAAAATGAATGATACCAATTTTGGGGTGCATGGTTTTTACTCCGAAAAACTGATTGTATTGTTGAATTGTATCTGCCGTTATTATATCCATACCTTACACTTTTTGAATTGCAAATATAGTTTTTTTCCATTATAATTTGAGCATTAATATTTTATGCTCATGTAATTAGGGTATATTTTCCCGTTATACAGGTACTTTATTGGGTATGTATGATTGTTTTGTTCGAGAACCGTAATCGGGGTATTTTTGACAGTCATATAGATACCCGATATTGTGAACTTTGCGACTATTTTTGCCGAAAAATCACAATGTAAAATTATGAGACATACAGTGATAACAATCATAAAACATAGCTATATGAAATTAATAACAATCCTCATCGCAAGCTTGTTAGCCTTCAGTACAGCAGGCTTTGCACAAAACGACCGCACAATGAAGTTTCAAGAAAAGCAGTTGTATTTAACAACAGAATGGGATAAAGTGTTCCCGCAGAGCGACAAAGTGGAGCATAGTAAGATTGCTTTCCACAACCGTTACGGTATCACACTCGCCGCTGACTTGTACATACCTAAAAATGCGACAGGCAAACTCCCTGCCATAGCGGTCAGCGGACCATTCGGGGCTGTGAAGGAACAGGCATCTGGACTTTATGCGCAGACATTGGCGGAACGCGGCTTCCTGACCATCGCTTTCGACCCTTCCTATACAGGGGAAAGTGGCGGACAGCCCCACAATGTCGCTTCGCCTGACATCAACACGGAAGATTTCAGTGCGGCTGTGGATTATCTGGCAACCCGTGACGATGTGGATGCCGAACGTATCGGCATACTCGGTATCTGTGGGTGGGGTGGATTCGCCATCAATGCAGCGGCTATGGACACGCGCATCAAAGCTACCGTAGCGTCCACTATGTATGACATCTGTCGGGGAACAGCCAACGGCTACTTCGATGCCAATGA
>CALUJA010000032.1 GCA_944320845.1 uncultured Phocaeicola sp. | reverse complement strand
TGCAACTCATTGAGCTGCACGCTTTTGCTTGCGATTTAGTATGTATTTACTTATCGGAATCATTTGACTTCCTCAAAATCAGCATCCTGAACATTATCGTTCTTATTGCTGTTCTGACCGGCGTTGTTGTTAGCCTGACCGGCGTTCGGGCCTGATTGAGCTCCTCCCTGAGCACCTGTTTGTGCATACATTTCTGCACTTGCAGCCTGGAATGCGGCCTGCAGTTCTGCACTTGCAGCATCAATGCCTGCCAAATCCTGAGCCTTGTGAGCATCTTTCAGCTTTTGAAGAGCAGCTTCGATAGGAGCTTTCTTGTCTGCCGGTATCTTGTCGCCCAAATCTTTCAACTGATTTTCGGTAGTGAAAATCAAGCTGTCGGCCTGATTCAGCTTGTCTACTTTCTCACGCTCCTTCTTATCGGCCTCGGCATTGGCGGTAGCTTCAGCTTTCATACGTTCGATTTCCTCTTTGCTCAAGCCTGATGAAGCTTCGATACGGATAGCCTGCTCTTTGCCCGTGGCCTTATCTTTGGCTGATACTTTCAATATACCGTTGGCATCAATATCAAAAGTGACTTCGATTTGAGGAACTCCACGGCGGGCAGGAGCAATACCTGTCAGGTTGAACTGACCGATTGACTTGTTTTGGGCGGCCATCGGACGCTCACCCTGCAATACGTGAATCGTCACCTCTGTCTGGTTGTCGGCTGCCGTTGAGAACACTTCGCTCTTCTTGCACGGAATGGTGGTGTTGGCCTCTATCAATTTTGTCATCACGCCACCCATCGTTTCGATACCCAATGTCAACGGAGTAACATCCAGCAGCACTACGCCCTTTATCTCATCTGTCAAGACGGCTCCCTGCACGGCTGCGCCTACCGCTACCACTTCATCCGGATTAACGCCCTTTGACGGAACCTTACCGAAGAAGTCTTCAACCAACTTCTGAACGGCCGGGATACGTGAAGAACCACCGACAAGGATTACCTCATCAATATCGGCATTGTTCAGTCCGGCATCGCTCATGGCTTTCTTACACGGTTCCAAACAAGCCTGGATCAGGTTATGAGCCAGCTGTTCAAACTTAGCACGCGTCAAAGTCTTGACCAAATGCTTGGGAACACCTGCTACCGGCATGATATACGGCAGATTGATTTCCGTTGAAGTAGAGGAAGACAGCTCTATCTTGGCTTTTTCTGCAGCTTCCTTCAGACGCTGCATGGCCATCGGGTCGGCAGTAAGGTCAGCGCCCTCGTCATTCTTGAATTCCTGTACCAGCCAATCGATGATTACCTGGTCGAAATCATCACCTCCCAAGTGAGTATCACCGTTGGTTGACAATACTTCAAACACGCCGCCACCGAACTCAAGGATAGAGATATCGAATGTACCGCCACCCAGGTCAAACACGGCCACCTTCATGTCCTTGTTAGACTTGTCTACGCCATAGGCCAATGCAGCGGCTGTCGGTTCGTTAACGATACGCTTCACATCCAAACCTGCAATCTGACCGGCTTCTTTGGTAGCCTGACGCTGAGAATCCGAGAAGTATGCCGGTACAGTAATCACCGCTTCCGTCACCTCCTGACCCAGATAGTCCTCAGCAGTCTTTTTCATCTTCTGCAGAATCATGGCAGAAATCTCCTGCGGAGTGTAAAGACGTCCGTCGATATCCACACGCGGAGTATTGTTGTCGCCGCGTACTACAGAGTAAGGAACGCGCGCAATCTCTTTCTGAACCTGGTCATAGGTCTCTCCCATGAAACGCTTGATAGAGTAAACCGTACGTTTCGGATTTGTGATTGCCTGACGCTTGGCCGGGTCGCCGACCTTACGTTCGCCACCATCCACGAATGCCACCACGGAAGGAGTCGTGCGCTTGCCTTCACTGTTGGCGATTACTACCGGTTCGTTACCTTCGAATACTGCTACACATGAGTTTGTAGTTCCTAAGTCAATACCAATAATCTTTCCCATAATTGTATCTGTTTTTATTATTTTCGTTTTGTTTATTCTGCGCGCCGAAGCGCTACGCTTTTCTTTAAACAAACGGCGTGCCAAAAGGGAAAGGGCCTCAGAATACCGCCATATTCCAGGATTTTGCCTGACAACAGGTCTGACATTCTGACATTTTCCCGTGTCTTACTGACACGACCGCCTAACCCGATGCCATCCGCCCCCGGTCAAGCTTCACTTTTTCGCGGAGCAAACCCGGCTCTATCCATAAGCAAAGCCGCCCGCCATCCGTATAAAAAACATGCAGGAAAAAGACATCTTCGCCTTTTAATATACAACATCTGTTAAATATTGGGGAAATAACGCCTGCCGACGCAAAAACTTTCTATCTTTGTCTGTATTAACATTGTTAAACTGATGGGCAAACTGTACGTAGTCCCTACTCCGGTAGGCAATTTGGAAGACATGACGCTCCGCGCCATCCGCATCCTGAAAGAGGCGGACCTGATTTTAGCCGAAGACACCCGCACATCCGGTGTCTTGCTGAAGCATTATGAGATAAAGAACGCCATGCAATCCCACCACAAGTTCAATGAACACCAGACTGTAGAAAGCATCGTAGGGCGCATCAAGGCCGGCGAAACGGTCGCGCTCATCTCGGACGCCGGAACTCCCGGCATATCCGACCCGGGATTTCTCATCGTACGCGAATGTGTGAAAAACGGCATCGAAGTGCAGTGTCTCCCCGGTGCAACGGCCTTTGTGCCGGCTCTCGTCTCGTCCGGACTGCCCGACGAAAGATTCTGCTTTGAGGGATTCCTCCCCCAAAAGAAAGGCCGGATGACCCGGCTCAACGCGCTGAAAGACGAGGCGCGCACCATGATTTTCTACGAATCCCCCTACCGTCTGCTGAAAACGCTTACGCAATTCGCCGAAATCTTCGGCGCGGAACGCCCCGTTTCCGTATGCCGTGAAATCTCCAAGATTCATGAAGAAAGCGTGCGGGGCACGTTGCAAGAGGTCATTGCACACTTCACCGAAACGGAACCGCGGGGCGAAATCGTAATCATTGTCGGAGGAAAAGAAAACTAAATTATAAATTTCTAAACTGAAAGAGGTATGAAAAAAGTCGTATTATCCGCATTATGTGTTGCCGCACTCCTGGCATCATGCAACAATACCGGACAAAAGAACGAGGCATTGCAGGCCCAAAATGACTCGCTTGCGCTTGAACTATCCAACCGCGATGCGGAACTGGACGAAATCATGGGGGCCTTCAACGAGATTCAGGAAGGCTTCCGCGAGATTAACGAAGCTGAAAACCGTGTTGACCTGCAAGACGGCACGCTTGAAAGCAAATCGGATGCTGAAAAGATAAAAGAAGACATACGCTTTATCAGCGAAAAGCTGAAATCGAACCGCGAACAGATTGCAAAGCTGGAGAAACAGCTGGCAAACAGCAGTTACCAGTCGGCCCAGCTTAAGAAGGCCATCAAAAACCTGACGGCCGAACTCAACGCCAAGCAGCAGCAGATTGAGACTTTGCAGGCTGAACTGGCCTCAAAGAACATCCGCATCGCCGAGCTGGATGAAGCCGTCAGCGACCTGAACAAGAATGTAGACGAACTGAGTGCCGAAAACGAAGTAAAGACCCGGACCGTAGAGGCGCAAGACAAGGCGCTGAACACCGCCTGGTATGTATTCGGGACCAAATCGGAACTGAAAGACCAGAAGATTCTGAAGCGGGGAGATGTTTTGAAGGACAGCGAATTCAACAAAGACTACTTCACACAGATTGATATCCGCACAGAAAAAGTCATCAAGCTTTATTCAAAGCGTGCGGAACTGCTGACCACCCACCCCGAAGGCTCTTATGTTTTAGAGAAAGACGACAAGAATCAGCTGACGCTGAAGATTACAAACCCGACCGAGTTCTGGAGCGTTTCGCGTTATCTGGTCATCCAGGTGAGATAAGCTCCGAGCATCCCATAAAAAAGAATAACCCGGCTCTCGATATGATGCCGGGTTATATTTTTTTGCCTGCTTCAAACAGGCTGAATCATCCTGTCATCTTTCAGAAGGAGTCTGAGCAGCGGCCGGTTTGGGGAAGCCTACCGTGAAAGTGGTCTGGTTTGATGTCCTTCCGGCAGTCAGTTCGTCCTTATTCACCTGATACTCCACGCCGTTATACTTGACATAAAGCTCTGAAGTAACCGTGAAGCTGCGGTTTATAGTCTCTGCATCACCCGAAGCATCGGCACAAGCTACCGACTTGACTTCCATGTAGACGGGCAAAGCCTTTTTCACTTCCTCTCCGCCCTCGGTCACCGTATAGTTTTCAGTCACTCCGGTCTCCAGTTCGGTGCGGATTTTGATGCCTTCGATATCCGCAGAAGTCAGCAGTGCGGCACTGCTTGCGTCATAATCCTTGTTCAAAGTGAACTGAAGATGGGCAAAGCCGGCTGCTTGCGCCTTACCAGCCGTAGAATAAAGGTCTTTGATACGTATCAAAGTCTTGTTTTTGGGATTTTTCTCGTCACTGTCAAAATTCTTGGCAATCTGAACAGACACGAGGAACTGGTCAGTTTCCTCTGTTCCGATATACTCATCCTTCACGACTACAGAAGCAACCGAGTCGACCCAAGTATAGTCTACCGTCAAATCAACCGAAGTAGATGTATATCCGTCGGCATAAGGATGGTCTTTTGCAGGAATCTGCAACTGCAACATATCAGGCAACTGGAATACTACCTTGTCTTTATCGTATCCCACCTTTACGACAGCGCTTTCCATCTCCCCGTCGGCAAACTGAAATGCTGTGGGAATATTTGTAAACACTGTACCCGCATCAACAGTCGTTACCTGAACAGTCGTACTTCCTTCAGAATTCGCCCGGTTCAGCAGCAAAGAAAAGTCATTGGCCTCTGGAGCCAGAACGAAAGACTGTTCGTTTTCGGCAAAATATGCCCCGATGGCATCGGCATCAGCTTCCGGGCTCACGGTTTCCACATCTTCATAATCACCGCATCCCGCAAGCAACGCTCCCGACACCAGTGACAATCCGAACAATAATTTATTTAATTTCATAGGTTTCAATATTTAAAATCTCTGTTTGCTTTATTCTGATACTATATAACTCTGGTATGTTCGCGTCGGCGCAGGACTGTCATCATTGCTCAGAGCCTTGTTTGCCTGAATTTCAGCCTCGGGAATACGCCAAAGCAATATGTTTTCCGTCGGGGGAATAACGACAACAGACGACGGATTGGGGAATCCGCATCCGGTACGGTCTACGCCACGGTTCATACGCATCACATCAAACCAGTTCATACCCTCTCCCCAGAGCTCGATGGCACGTTGGGTGTAGACTTCCTCCTGGAAAGTTTCTACATTTGTTACGGAAGTAGGGTTATAGTTCGGGTCATGATTCTTGATGAAGCTTATCAGTTCCGTCTTTCCGGCCGACCAGTTTCCGCCGTTCATACCGGTAGCCTCAGCCTTAATCAGATACATTTCCTCGATACGCATAAGCGGAATGTCATTGGCATTGATTGCCGTACCCACCACATCGTTATAAGGGCCGAACTTCATCTGAGTATACGGCTTGTAGCTGTTTTCTGCAATAAAGGCAATGGCTTCAGAAGTCAGATAGTCAGCTTCATTGTCGTTGAACGGAGCACCCGTAGCATCCAGCCACCACCGCTTGCGCTCGTCTGTGTCCTGTATCTTGGTGTAAAGCTTCCTGCTAATCTGACGTCCGCCCGAGAAGTTTGCATATCCATAGCTTAAAGAGCCCATGTGCGACGGCCAGTTACAGATACCGGAATCGACGATGGCGTCCGTTTCATTGACGATAATTCCCCACATCCAGTTCACTTCGTCCACGCTTGAGAAGGCAGGCTTGGTTACCGACGCGATGGAAATCTTTTCTGCCGCAGCTTCCTTGATGGCATTGTCGGCTGCCGCAGCGGCTGCCGCCCAGTTCTGCATGCTCAAGTACATACGAGCCTGAAGTCCGTATGCCACGGCCAGACTGATATAACGCTTGTCGCTGCGAGTCACCTTGCCTTCCTTTGCCTCTTTCAGCAGGTCGACCGCCTTTTGCAAGTCGGAATCTATCTGCTTGTAAACGGCTTCCACCGTAGAGACGGGACATCCGTTTACGGTTGCATCCTCCACATTGGCCTCCGTAATCAGCGGAACGCACGGTTTGGTCTGGTTTCCTACGTAGTTGAACTGATAAAGCTGAGCCAGAACCCAATAGGCAAAGCCGCGCGCCGCATATCCCTGCGACAGATAATACTTGTTATTGGCATCGTCACCGTCAGCATCAATGCTTTTCACAACATTGTTTGCGGCATAGATAATGGCATAAAGGTCGTTCCATACCATCTGGCACTCGTTTGACGAATAGTCGCTGTGGTCTGTATAGTCGATACTGTATCCCATCCAGTTATATCCGTTGTTGTCGCTCACCTCCGTATCGCCGTTGGTCCCCATCGCAAGCATGATGGTGGGGTATCCGAAGTCGTTATGACGCTCCGTGCCCAGAGCGCTGGCATTTGGGAAATACTGGCTGAACGAAGCGAAGACGGCGTTTACCTGAGCCTGCGCCTTTTCGGGCTGCATTGCGGCCACCTCTTCCTTCTGCTTGTCGGTCAAATAACTTCCTTCCGGCACCGTGTCCATATCCTGACAGCCCACAACCATCAAGGAGCAAAGAACAGCCGGCATAATGATATATTTTGTTTTCATACTAATCTTCTATCTATATGATTCTTTAAAAAGTTAGACTGATACCGCCTGAAATCGTACGAATCGGCGTATATAATGAAGTGGTTGCCGTAGTATAACTCTGGCGAGGGTCGAGTCCCTTGCGTGCAGAGAATACGCAAACGTTGTCGGCTGCAAAGTAAACGCGCAGTTTCTCCAGCATCATCTTTCTCACCCACTCCGTCGGGAAAGTATATCCCACCGTGATATTGTTAATGCTCAAATAGTTTGAGTTGGTCAACCAACGGGTAGAAGAGTTGTTTGTATAGTTATCCTGCGAATTCAGACGAGGCACATCGGTATTTCTGTTATCAGGAGTCCAGGCTTTGTATATATCCTTGTGCCAGTTTTGTCCGGCATAACTTGAGTTTCCACTGTGCATCAGGCGCTGGTAGCCGGAGTCATAAATTTTTCCGCCAAGCTGATATGACAATTGGATAGAGGCATCAAAGCCATACGCCTCGACCGAAGTGCCGAAACCACCGTACACTTTCGGCATCAGATTGTCGGTAGCCACCTTATAGCCCTGAGCAGTAACGTAGTCGTTGGTAGTAACGCGCTCGCCCTTGTCGTTGGTAATCCAGTAAAGAGCCTCACCCGTTTCAGAATCAACGCCCGCGTAGTCTACCAGATACATGCGGTACATGGATTCGCCCTCTTCGTAAATGTAGTTTCCGTCAATCAGCACTCCGCCCAAGTCCGGATGCAGCTCGTTTATCCTGTTCTTAACGAACGTAGCATTCAGGTTTACATCCCAGTTCACGTGCTTGTTGCTGATGATGTTATAGCTCAAGTCGATTTCGAAACCGGAGTTCGTCATCGAACCGATATTCATCGGGATGGAAGTATAGCCCACACTACCGGCAACAGGCTTGTTGTAAAGCATATCGCTTGACCGGCGGCCGAAATATTCCAACGATCCGTTCAGCTTGTTTCCAAGCACGGCAAATTCCACACCTATATTATAAGAGGTAGAAGTTTCCCAAGTGATGTCTTCGTTACCTTTAGCCAGCAGCGTACCGTCAGAGAACACGCCGTTTGCTCCGGTCATGTTGAACTGGTCCCGCCACGGATAGTAGTTTTTCGGCGTATCAATCATCAGAATGGTCTTTCCTCCGGCAAAGAGGATATCGTCATTTCCCTGTTGTCCGAAAGAAGCTTTCAGCTTCAGCATGTCAAGCCACTCAACATCCTTCATGAAATCTTCGTGCGTAATCATCCACGCTGCACTTGCCGCCCAGAAATCACCCCATCGATTGTCGGGAGAGAAACGAGAAGAAGCATCGCGGCGATAAGACACGTTCGCAAAATATTTGTCATTGTATGAATAGTTCACACGGCCGAAGAAACCTTCCGTAGCATAAGTCAGTTTGTCGCCGCTGCCCACCTTCTTGTCGATGGCGTTGCTTACAAACGGGCTTTCCGGATTGTAAAGATTCTGTCCGCTTGCGGTAACTTCCTTATATTCGTAGGTGTAACCGTCATATCCGGCAGTGATATCGAAGTGATGAACATCTTCCACCGTAAACTGATAGTTGGCAATGTACTGTTGGTCGAATCCATAAGTGCGCATGCCTGACTGATAGATGGTTCCGCCATAGTCTGCACTCTGTCCCATATAGGCATTGCCCAAATTTGAATACTGTGTATTGTCTACATTCAAGCCGAAGCGTGCGCTGATGCTCAGACCTTTGATAGGAGTTAATTCAGCAAACCAGTTCGTATTAATGACATCGCGCAAATATTGGGTCTTGTTATAAATCAAGTCGCCAAGGGGATTTGAGATTGACATGAAGGAGCGGCTGTATCCTGTCTCGCCCGAACCGTAGTCATATACCAGACGTCCGTTGCTTGTCATAATGTTTCCGTTCGCGTCGCGTACGTAAATCGGATAAATCGGAGCAATGTTGTTTGCCACAAAAAAGGCATTTCCCGAAGAGACCGTAGCATTTTCATCCTGGTCGCCCGGATAGCGGCTGTCGGAATTAACGTAGCTAACGTTGGCTCCCACCTTCAACCAGTCGGTTACCTTATAGTCTCCCTTCAATCTTCCGCTGAAGCGGGTGAAACCAGAATTAGGGATTACACCCTGATCGTCCAGATAACCGAAAGCCATATAGAAGGTAGACTTGTCGTTTCCTCCCGACACATTTATATTATATTCCTGACGGAGGTTGTTTGAGAATATTTCATCCGCCCAGTTATCCGGAGTGAAATAGAAACTTCCGTTTGAATAGCCCAACGTTGCATTAGGATTCAACATTCCGTTGCTGCCAATAAGCAGCTGTCCTTGAGGAACCGTATAAATGTTATATCCTACACCGCCTTCAGCGCCACTGACCAAAGTCTGGTTTGCATATACGTTAGCCACTTCGGGCGACATACCCAACTGGTTGGATGCACCGTTATATATTGCCTGATAGGCCGTTTCCAAATAATTTTTCGGACTGGTCATCACATCATAGTTCTTGACCGCACGTGAGTTTACACCCCACTTTGCGTCGAAATTCACACGGGCTTTTCCAGAAGTTCCCTTCTTGGTGGTAATCATGATAATACCATTAGCACCGCGCGCACCGTACAAAGCAGTAGAGGCGGCATCCTTCAAGACTGTCATCGATTCAATGTCCGAAGAGTTAATGGATGCCAAATCGCCATCATAAGGCACACCGTCCACAACATAAAGCGGATCCGTTCCCGCATTGATAGAACCAACGCCACGGATACGAACTTTGGCTGATTCACCCGGCTGACCGTTGTTACTCAATATCTGCACACCGGCAACAGCTCCGGCCAAAGCATTTGAAACATTTGATACCTGACGCTTCTCTATTTTATCTGCCTTCATTACAGATGCCGAACCGGTAAACGAACCTTTAGTAGAAGTTCCATAAGCTGTAACCACAACTTCATCCAGCACCTCGGCGTCCGATTTCAGCACCACATTCACGACCGGCTGAATCTCCAGCT
>CALUJA010000031.1 GCA_944320845.1 uncultured Phocaeicola sp. | reverse complement strand
TTGAAGTAGGAAAGCATCCCTTCAGGGTCGGGATACCGCGCTTTGTCCCAGTTGAAGTCATTGTAGGCAGTCGACCACGGACTGTCGATGATGGTAGCTTCCACCGGTATATCCCTTGAAAGATACGCGTCCACCAGACTTTTCACCCCCTTTTCCGTGTTCAGGCTGTCTTCCCATACGATGTGCCCGAACGCCCATGCGGGAGTAACGGGAGGGGTCTGGGCATGAACCGAGGTCAGCATGCCCAGACTCAGCAGACTTGTTATGGCAAACCCTTTCATATCAACGCTGTTTCAGGATTCTTATATCCGGTCCCACATACGTTTGCTTCAGTCCGCCCCAATCCACAACGATACGCTGTATCATTACGCCGGGGTCTCCGCAGCTTAAAGTCAGCGTATGCTTTTCTCGGCTGCGGTCAATCGGGAAGGTAAACGTAGCCTTGACTCCGTTTTGAAGCACATGGTCTCTCCATTCCTTGGAATATTCTTTCGGAATATTGTTCGCTACCTGCACGGGCTGCCCGTCAACCGATACGCCGAAGCGTGTACCTCTTCCCTTGTAAATCGGGAAAAACGGCAGAGAATAGACATGCAGCGTCACCGAATCGGCATCTATGGCCGGAAGCTCATATTCCAACTGCGGGGCAGACGGGGAAGTCGGGTCGGCCAGCGCCTCTGTAGCCTCGCCCAACTGGATGATATGCCAGTCATATCCCAGTCCTTTCACCAGACGCATGGTGTGTCCGGACGCGGACTTCAGATGATATCTTGTCAAATCCACGAGCGTACAGCGGCTTAACGCCTCCTGCTCGGGGCGGAGTGACAGGTCGACCGGCGTTTCTCCCTTGCCATCGGTATAGGTTACCTGCGGCATCTCCTGATATTTGGCTACCCATCCCGGTGCCAGCATCATCATATTGTTCCATTTTCCATCGAGCTGCGTGTTGTATCGACGGTTCAAAGCGGCGATGCTGTCATAGGCAGCCTGCGACTGGCGGGCGGCCCAATTGGCTTTTTCCACTTGCCCGGCGGCAAGCATCTCGCGGTTGAGCTGCGCCATGAGGAACTTGCGGTTCATCTGATAAGAAGCCAAAGCCTGGTATCCCAGTACCTCAAAGAAGGCCGGACGGTATGCAGCAGGCAGTTCACCGTACAGCTGTGCTGCCTTGTCCGACAGATTTCGGTAGTCTTCCAAGCGCCGGAGCGCATCATTATAGTTTTGGAAAGAATATTCGGTAGGAGCAAGTTCCTTGTATTCCGGCGTGTCCCATTCGCGCTCCCACCCCATAAACTCCGGCTTGCGGCTCCAGGCTAGACGATAGTACTCGTCAAGCATCTGCTGGAAACGGCCTTCGTACTGGCTGCCGAAGACACCGGCCATGAATGCCGCCTGATGGTTGTTGATGGAGTTTATATCATATTTGTCGATGTCCCAGGCCATATCGAAATAAGTCTTCATGGCCAGCTCGGCCGGCTTGATGTCGCCCACGTTCAGCAGCCAGTAACGGTCGGCTCCGGTATTGTAAGCCTTCTTCAGCTCCTCGTACATCAGCACGGGAGGAGTCGTGCATATCCAGAGATAGTCGTGGGGAGCGCCTAAGTAGGAAGTGTGGTAATAGACACCTGCCCGCCCCTTGCGCTGCTGCTCCTGCGGATTGCTGAGGCGTTTCATATAGCCGTAGTTGTCGTCCACCCATACCAGCGTCACATCGTCAGGCACTTTCAGCCCGCGCTCATAGATGTCCATCACTTCCTTGTAAGGCACAAACTGCTGCGGGATGGAATCGATGGGACGGTTGATATATTTGGCCAGGATGTTCCGCTGGTCGGCAAGTACCTCTTCTATCAGGCTCACTTCGCGTTCCTTGGGCACGCCCACCAGTCCGGCGTCGTGAATGCCGCGCATGGCAAGGGTATAGAAGTTTTCGTAAGGGCTGTTTTCCGCGATTCGCTTGTCGAGCACCTTGTTGATGCCGTCCTTGTTGGTCAGATAGTTCCATTCGCCCATCGTTTCCTTATGCCACTCCGTCACGTTGTTGAAGAGCAGAGGCTCGCAGTGTGAGGTGGTCATGACGATTCCATAGCTGTCGGCCACCACCTTGTTCTCAGGATATTTGTTGAATGCGCCGGAACTCGGATGCATGGCAGGGGCAAGCATGTTTCCCTTCAGGCGGAGAATCAGCTCGCACACCTTCGCGTAGGTTTTCGGCCCTATATCGCCCAGCTCTTTATCGAATGTCTTCGACGCCCAAGGCGTGATGCCCCATCCTTCATCATTGATGAAAATGCCTCTGTACTTGATGCTCGGAGCTTTCGACGCATAGTCGAGCTGTCCGACATACAGGGCGTCCTGCCTTTTCACCGGCACATCCGCCCACCAGTAAAGGGGAGACACACCCATTGCCTCGGACAAGGCAAAGGCTCCGTATGCCGTCCCGCGGCGGTCGCATCCTGCAATCACCAGCGCGCGGTCTATCCCCGCCTCCGGATTGTCTATCGTCTTGATGACATACTGCTCCCATCCGTGGCGGATGGCATTCACATCCAGCTTTTTCCCCTCTACCAGTCCGTCGATAAACGCATTATGCCCCAACGTGCCGAGCACCACCACATTTTTTCCCTCAGGCCGGGCGTCCGAGACACCGCCTTTCACCCCCGTCACTCTCTGAATATCCTCGGAAAACAAGGAGGCAGCTTTCTTTACGACCTCGAAGTCGCTTTCACTTACATAGACCGTAGCGGCCTGCCCGTCGGCGCATAGCCGGAAATCATACGGGCTTCCCGGCCGTTCGCTTATCTTTATCTGCGAAAAGGCCGACAGGCCGCAAAGGAGAAACAGAATAACAAATATCTTTTTCATGATAAAATTGGTTGTATTGATACAAATATAAAAGATTTCACTAAGATTCGCCGCGGTTTCATGCAGAATGTCCGAAATGTTTTTCATGACTTTCAAGTCCTTTCGGCAGGGCAAACCCCGTCAGCCTGCCGTCCGTGGGCTCACAGGCCCCTGTCACAAATACGACCACGCCCGGATGGCCTGCATCTTTCGGCGTGGTCGTCATTCTTTTTGCATCAGGCTTTCCCTTGTTTGACGCTTGCCAAAAGTCTGTCTTCACCTGATGAAACTTTCTTTTGGTGCGGTGAAGCTTACACCCCGGCAAGGCATAAGCTTCAGAGCACAAGAGTCAATCGTTATATCCCGGGTTCTGCTCCAGCTTGGCCCCTATGTTGGCCTCGATTGCAGAATAGGGAATCGGCCACAGGTTATAATGCTCCTGCATTCCCACACCGTCTCCGTTGGTTGCCGGGTCGGCATAAAAAGGATTACACTTCATCACACGGTCGTAAAGCGTGCCCGTACGCATCAGAGTAAGGCGCCGTTTCTCCTCCAGGCCCAACTCGCGCATGCGTTCGTCGAGTATATAATCCAGCGTGACATCGGCATCGGCCACCGGACTGGCACCCGCGCGGTTTCTTACCTCGTTGATATCGTCGGCGGCCAAGTCCGTACGGTTCATGTTCAGGTATGCTTCCGCCCTCAGCAAATAAGTCTCCGCCAGGCGGAACATATACTGGTCGGTGAAAGTAGTGCCCGCAATGCTCTTCAGCGTATACTCTCCGCGGTCATCATAAAGTTCATCCGGATGGTTGTACGGGGTGGTACACTTCGTCTGATAGGCGTAAATGCCGCGCTGAGGGATGGTTCCGACCATTTCGGCCGGCGGGTTTTCCGTATCAATCTCAGTAAAGCCGAGGGCAATCAGTTCAGGATTCTGAATCTTGAAGACACGGTTGAAATTCCATTTGGAGTTTCTCATGTCGCCATCCCAGTCATCCTCCCATATCGTATTGCTGAAATACAGGGTGCTTATGCCCCAGCCGATGCCTCGTCCGCCAGTATAGTCGCCTACCGGCCACAAATTGAACGGCTGATAGTCTTTTCCGTTCACTGTCATATGTACCTGATTCCCTTGCGGCGCGCAGTTTCTCTCCAGCATATAGTTTCCCGTCACCTTCAGGTCGACTGTAGAACTTCCTCCGCCCGGGAGATCCGTCTCAAACTGTATGACCCAAATTCCTTCTGTATTGCCAGCCCCCCGGTTTTGATTGTTCATCCGGAACAAATCCCAGTACAAATCGCCGTCCGGCTGTCCGTCACCGTCCCTGTCCGGCTCGTTCATCCGCGAGCCGAAGCGGCTTCTCATCAAGTCTAAGGCCGGATTGTCTATCACCGTTGTCAGGGCTTTTTCGGCCTCTTCATACTGACCTAAGGCCAGGTAAATCTCACCTAACAGGTGGTATGCCGCAGGCGAAGAAATTTCTCCGTCCCTGACTTCCGTTATATCCGGCAGGTTTTCGGCGGCGAACAATACATCATCCTTGGCCTGAGTCAAAGTCTCCTCACGGGTAGAACGTACATAGTCAGTCTTGGGAGCGTCTACTTCATGGAGTTCCAAAGGAACACCCCCGTAAAGATAAGCCAAAGTGCGGTATGCCATACCGCGGAAGAAACGGGCCTTTGCCGTAAACTGAGTCTTGACATCCTCTGAAAAATCAGTACCTTCGATACGGTCAAGCACTGTATTCGCTTCTGCTATCAATTTGTACAGGTTGTCCCAATGGATTTTAGGGATGGAAGCGGTAGGGTCGTAAGCCGCAAGCATGTTTCCGTGCCTGTTCGTTGTTCCCGGTTCGCCGTCATAAATCAAGTCCGTACCATAAATGTAGTCGAAAGGCTTGCTCTCGTCATAGCCATAAAACTCCCAACGGGTAATATCATACAGCCCATTGATTGACATGTCAAAGTCTGTCTCTGTCTGAAAGGCATTGGATGTACTCATAAAGTCTTCCGGCGTTTCTTTCAGAAACTTGCTTTCATTACATCCAGAAAGGAAACAGCCGGCCAAAGCGCATAAAACAATATATTTTCTCATAAGATATTCAATTTAAAGTGTAACATTCAATCCAACCGTAAAGCTCTTCAGAACCGGACGCCCGAAGTAATCTTGTCCGGCTTCAGGATCCCAGCCGTTCCATTTGGTAAAAGTCAACAGATTCTTCCCGCTCACATACAGATTAAGGTTCTCAATACCGATTGGCCTTAGCCAGTTTTGAGGCAAATCATAACTTAAAGTGATGTCTTGCAGGCGCACAAAATTTCTTTGCTGATAACGTGTGCCACCTATTGTGCCTCCGGCCGTTGAGCGTGAATATTCTGCATCCGGATTGCTCGGCGACCAATACTTCTCTGCCATCTCGCTAATCCTGTTCCATCGGCGGTCATTTGCATTACCACGATTCAGCGTCCCGGAATTTGACTGCATGTATCCGTTCTTTCCACCCTGAACAGAATTGATGAAGAAGCTTAAAGAAAGAGATTTCCAACGGAGCTTATTCTGGATACCAAAGCGGTAGGCCGGGTCGGTCTTGCCCAAAATCACGCGGTCATCGGGCGTAATGTCTCCGCTTCCGTCTGTATCCACAATCCGATAGTTACCCGGATGATATCCTGTCGGTATGTCATCGTCCAATTGCCATATGCCGTTAATCCGATAGTCATAGATAGCGGAGGTTGATTCGCCGATGAAAAGGTTGCTGGCCGTCAGGTCGTCTTCTTTTCCATCGCCGTCACTGTCTCTTCCCAACAACGAGATAATCTTGTTCTTGTTTGCAGAAATGTTGAAAGTCGTGCTCCACTCAAAGTCCGGCGTTACGATATTGCGGGAAGTAATGGTGAACTCGATACCTTTGTTCCGTATCTTACCGATATTCGTGCTTACGCTTCCGAATCCGGTCATGGTCGGCAGCACCATATCGTAAAGCAAATCGCGGGTGGTCGTTGAATAAAGTTCCAGTGAACCGTTCAAGCGGTTGTTAAGCAGGGTAAAATCCAATCCTACATTAAATCCCGTCGTTTTTTCCCATTTCAGGTCTTTGTTTCCCATTGCCGTAATCTGTTGGATTGTCTCAGTCGTACCTCCGTCTCCAAATACATACCCGGCTTCCGTCTTCATTGTCGGTAGAGATTTATAGCGTGAAGTCTGATTTCCACTGATACCCCAGCCTCCGCGGATTTTCAGATAATCAATCCAAGAAACCTTAAACCAGTTTTCTTCAGACATAATCCATCCCAAAGCAACTGACGGGAAAATAGCAGACTTGTTGTTTTCGGCAAAACCGGAGAATCCGTCTCGACGAACAGTGGTGGTCAACAGATAGCGGTCTCTGAACTTATAATTCAAACGCAGCATCTGATACAGCAAAGCTTCACTCCAAGCATCTGAAGTGGTGAACTGATCTTGTCCTAACTCCAGACTGTTATACCCTAAAGACAGTCTGGAAAACTTTTGAGACAAAGCTTCCGTATAGTTTTGCTTGCGCTTGCTTGCACCATAAAGGAAGGTAGCGGCAATACTATGGTCACCGAACTCACCGTTATAATTCACGATATTGTCGAAAGTCCAGTCATAATACTCCGTATGTTGCTTGTAAGCCTCTCCGTTCAAGCTTGCGCCGTACTGACTTGCCTGGTAATGCTGGTCGATACGGTAGTTGTTACCGAAATTAAAGCGGTAAGTCAACCCCTTTACCGGCAATTGGATTTCGGCATAAAGATTGGCAAAGAAATAGTTGTGTCTTTCCTTGTCATTCACATCAGAGCCCATAAACGGATTTACATCGAGGGTATTGAACGGATAAGGTATGATATCCCCGTTCTCATCATAGGGCACGCACAAAGGATTCTGAGTAATCAAATTCCAGATTCCCGGCTCCGCACCGTCCTGATTAACGAATGAACCGAATGCCTGGACACCGGTCTTCAACCAACTGAACGGCTTCACATCTACATTTATACGAAGGCTGTTACGCTTGAAGTCATCGTTTATGATATATCCTGACTGGTCAGTATGCGCGTAAGACAAGAGATAAGACATGGCTTCCGTGCCTCCCGACAAACTTAGCTTAGTTTCCCACATGGAAGCGGTCTGTGTTCCTTCCTCCCACCAATCGTAATCGTTTGCGGACAAGCCGTCAGGCTGCGTGTTATCCTTCATCGGATTATCCGGCAGCTTATCACCAGATGCCAGATTGAAGTCGGGATTCGGAGTGGTATAATCCGGACCTAGGAATGCTTCATCATAGTAAAACGAAGTCATGAAGTCCAGATACTGCTGCCGGTTCATCGGATGCAAGTCTTTTGTCGGAGAAGAAGTCGTATAAGATGAGGAGAAATTCACTCTGGCCTTACCTGCTTTACCGCGCTTGGTCGTAATCAGCAGAACTCCATTGGCGGCCTGAGCACCATAGACAGCTGTGGCACTGGCGTCTTTCAATACATCGATGGATTCAATATCGTTCGGATTGATGGAAGATAAAGAGCTGTTGTATATAATACCGTCCAATACAATCAGAACGCTCTTGTTTCCGGACAAAGTATTTGTTCCACGGATAGAGATGTCAGGAGTTGTTCCCGCTGCCGTCGTTTGTCCGATATTCAATCCCGGTACAGTACCCTGCAAAGACTGAAGGATATTAGTATTAGGAGCCTTCTCAAAATCTTTGATGTTGGCACTTACTACCGCTCCGGTCAGGTCTGATTTCTTCATAGAACCGTAACCCACGACTACCACTTCGTCCAAAGTCTGCGTATCTTCCCTCAATGTTACGAGCAGCACCTTTCCGGGCGTGGCCTTGACGGTCTGCGTCTCGTATCCGATATAGGAGATTTCCAGGGAGGCACTGGCGGAAGCGACGTTCAGGGTGAAGTTCCCGTCGAAGTCACTGATGGTCCCGTTCGACGTACCTGACTCTCTCACGGTCGCGCCGATGACAGCCTCGCCGTTCTGGTCGACAATCCTTCCCTTTATCTCGGCCGACTGCTGGGCGGGACGGCGGGAAGGCACTTCCGTCGACAGGATAATCTTGCGGTCGAGCACGGCATAGTTCACGTCCGTGCCGCTGAACACGGCGTCCAGCACCGAGAAGATGTCGCTCCGCTCTGCGGGAACGGAGACTTCACGCTCCAAATCGATGTGGCTGTTGTTGTAGAAGAAGTCGAAGTCCGACTGGCTCTCTATTTCCTTCAGGACTTCGCCCACGCTCATGCGTGAAGAGCCAAGTTCCACCCGGACTCTCTGAGCATAGCTGTCTGAAGCATAAAGCATGCTGACAGAACAGAATAAACAAGCTAAAAAGACTTTCATGGTTAATGGTACCTTTTTCCAGATAAAACACAGTCTTCGAATACCTGGATTCGTTTGGATACTTAATTGTTTTTCCATAATTTTGTAATGAATTTAGGTTTAAAAAAAGGTTTTCTGTTTGTCGCCAAACAAACATTGAACGGGTCTTTCATACAGACGGATGCGCCAACATCGGTCTGTATGTTTTTTTACGGTCAGGGAGGATGTGTGTTTCTCATTTTCGGTCAGTTTTAAAGGTTAATATAATTCTATTCGGATTTTCTCCTGCTCTATGTCCGGGTCATCCAGATACCGCCAACGGATATGGGAGGAAATTTTAAAATATTCCAGAATACGCTCCAGATGCTGGTTTGTAAAGGTTCCCGTGAAGGAATAGCGGTCAAAGTCTGTGTTCTTCACTATAAAGTCGACATTATACCGTTTCTCCAGCATGTGCAGGGTCTCTCTGAACGAAGTGTTTGAAAGGATAACCTTTCCTTCCCTCCACGACAATTCCGACAGGCCGTCTGTCCGGTGGCGGCTGATTTGCTCGTCCGCCGTCTTATAAACCACCTTCTCGCCCGGACTCATAAGCATGCGCAACATACGGCCAGACCTTTTGTAGATGAATCCGATGCTTCCCTCCGTCAGGGTGGCGATAACCGCGTCGGCATCACCAAATGCTTCCAGATTGAAGCATGTACCAAAAACTTCCACCTTCGAGTCTTGCGGAGTGGAGACCACGAAACGCCGCTCCGTATCCTTCGTCACTTCAAAATAAGCTTCACCGTCAAGATACACTTCGCGGCTGTCTTTAAAGGCTGAAGGATAGCGGAACACCGAGCCTGAATTAAGGCAGACCAGCGTACTGTCCGGCAAACGGAAGGAAGTGACCATGCCCGGATTCGTGCGCATCTCAATCATGCTCACTTTCTCCGCAGGCAAAGTCTCCGTGCGCCGACCATACAAGACGAATACGGCCACGACCAGCGGCAGAAACAAGACAGCCGCCGCCCGCTGCATCCATATCCATCCCATCTTGCGGACGCGCCGCATGGCGATACGCTTCTTTGTCCGCCGCAAAGAGGCCTCCGTATCGAGTCCCTTCATCACCTGCAACGCGTCGGCCGCAAACAGCAACGTATACAACTGCCGGGCATTCCGCCGGTTTTCCGCCGATTTGTCCATCCAAGCCTCAACCCTCTTCGCTTCTTCCTCCGTCGCCGTACCGTCATAATACCTCACAAGCAACTCTTCCATCAATATATCGGTCTCTTTATCCATTCTGTTTTTATTGGAAAGACAATCGGGAAATGGACTTTCCCGATTCATTCCCTCGTTTTTAACAATCAATAACACTTACAGGCAATAAGAAAAACAAATTTCCCCGAAAGCGAAAAAATGATTATATTTGCATCCATGAGAAGCACTGAAGAAACATATCTGCTGGCTGCTTTGGCAAAAGGAGAACCGTCCGCTTTCGACAGCATTTTCAGAAGATACTATCCTGTACTTTGTGCCTACGGAAGCCGTCTTGTCGGTCTGGAAGACGCAAAAGAGATTGCCGAAGAAACGATGATATGGTTATGGGAACATCGCGACAGCCATGTGATAAACTCTTCTTTAAGCAGCTATCTGCTGAAATGCGTGTACCGAAGGGCGCTAAACCAAATCAAACGCAACGAAATAAAGGGCATGGCAGACACTCGCTTCTTCAACGAAATGCAGGAGATGATGGAAGACGCCGACTTTTATCAGTTTCAGGAACTTTCCAGACGAATCAAAGAGGCCGTCGACGCACTGCCGGAATCTTACCGGGA
>CALUJA010000030.1 GCA_944320845.1 uncultured Phocaeicola sp. | reverse complement strand
CGCTGCGATTCGAACGCAGGACCCACGCCTTAGAAGGGCGTTGCTCTATCCAGCTGAGCTACGGAACCATCCTTATTTTTGTGGTGCAAAGGTAGACTTTTCTTTTGAATTGTACAAATAATCTGCGCTCGTTTTTTTGTTATGCATAACGGCGGGGATAGCGGAACAGGATACTGAGCAGGGCGATGCATCCAAGAAGCATGGGATAGTAAAGATAACCGATAATGCTTAGCGGGGAAAGGCCCGTCAGTTCGGCTGCTATCAGCATCTGTGCGCCGTAAGGGATGATTCCCTGGACAACGCAGGAGAAAATGTCGAGGATGCTGGCGCTTCTCCGCTTGTCTATCCGGTATTTTTCGGCGATTTGGTTGGCTAAAGGCCCCACGGTGATAATGGCAATCGTGTTGTTTGCCGTGCAGATATTGGCCAGGCTGACTAAGGCCGCGATGCAGAATTCCCCGCCACGCTTTCCGCCGACATGCCTGCTGAGCCGGTAAAGGATATAGTCGATGCCTCCGTTGAAGCGGATTAGTTCCAGCATTCCTCCAGCCATCAGGGTGATGATGATGAGTTCTCCCATGCCGGTGATGCCTGCTCCCATCGCGCCGAACCATCCGAACAGGTCGAAGCTCCCGTAAATCATGCCGATGATGCCGGTAGAAAGAATTCCCAAAAGCAAGACCAGCGTTACGTTTATGCCGGCGATGGCTGTTCCCAATACGATAAGGTAGGGGACTACTTTCCCCCATTCCACAGTCTGTATGTCACGCACGGTTTCCATATCCGCTCCATAGATTATGTAATAGATGAAGACCAGTATGGCGGCGGGAAAGGCAATCAGGAAGTTTGTCCTGAACTTGTCGCGCATGGCACAGCCCTGCGTTCGGGTGGCCGCAATGGTGGTATCGGATATGAAGGAAAGATTGTCGCCGAAGAAGGCGCCCCCTATCACAAGGGCGGTTATGAGCGGCATGCCGACATCGGTCTTGTCTGCTATGCCCGCAGCGACAGGGACAAGTGTCACGATGGTGCCTACCGATGTGCCTATCGACAGAGAGATGAAGCAGGAGGCGAGGAAGATGCCTGCAAGCAGCAGGTTGTCGGGCAGCAGCCGGAGCGTAAGGTTTACGGTTGCGTTTATTGCGCCCATGGCTTCCGCCGATTTGGCAAAGGCTCCCGCCATGATGAATATCCATATCATCAGCATGATGTTCTTGTTGGCGGCGCCCGATGAGTACTGAAGGATGCGGTCGTTAAGGCTCAATCCTTTGGTGATGGCCACGGCATAGACGGATGATGCCATGAAAGCCACCGTTATGGGGACTTTGTAGAAATCGTTTACAAGGATGGAGGTTATCAGATAGAGGCATAAGAAGACGATTAAAGGACTTAATGCCCATGCCTTCGGCTTGTTTGTAATCGGAGTCGGTTGCTTGAGTTTCATCAGACTTTGAACAGTTCAGTTTTTTGGGGCAAAGATAGAGATTTAGATTCGTTTGAGGAAGAGCGGACAGGGAAATAAGGAATTTTTCTTCCTTCGGAAAATTTTTTTGCCCTTGTTGGAACGGAATTTCATTAGGGGGAAAACCGCCTCCGGACGGATGGAGATGCGGTCGGAACGGGCTTTTGGGACATTGGGTATGCATAAGCCGGAACTTTTCCGCTTCAACGGAAAAGTTCCGGCTGTATGTAAGGGTTGCTTTAATATTTGTGTCCGTCTTGTTTCAGCTCTTCCGGCGTAATCGGCTTGCGGTCGATGGCACGCCATGCATAGACGATATAGGCCAGAACGAAAGGCACAAGGATGGATACGTAGGCCATTGTCTTCAGTGTAAACTGGCTGGAGCAGCTGTTGGCTATTGTAAGCGAGCTTTGCAGGTCGGCCGTAGAAGGGTAGTAGGCAGTGTTGTTGTATCCGACACATAGCAATAGAGACAGGACGACAAGCACGGTTCCCGTTCCGGCAAACCAGATGCCGCGTGTGTAGGTCTTGCTGAAGATGCTCTTGCCTGTTCCGAAAAGCACGCCCGCGACTCCAATCAGGAAGAGCACGAGCAAATAGGGCATATCAACCAGATTGTTGAAGTATTTGAACGGCTCCATGACGATAAGCCCCGTGTCCGGGTTTACCGCGAAGCCGTCTTTCAGCAGCGTGCGGACGACGAAAGCCAGAAAGAATACCAGAAACGGCACCGCATCCGTTACCAACTGCCGGCGGCACCGAAATATAAGCTTCTCTTCGCGTATGTTGTTGATGAAATACAGATTGCCCAACAGGCGGGCGAGAAAGAACACGGCGAGTCCGAGCAGGATATTCCACGGATTTCCGAAGGCATCAAGTCCGTGCCATCCGTTGGCCCACTGGCTGATGACAGGCATCATCTCGTCGGTCAGGTTGCTCTTGCTGACTATAAAGTTAGAGCCGTTGAAGAAAGTGGCTACGGCCGCCCCCAGCAGTACAGGACCCACTACGCCGTTTGCCACCAGAAAATACTGGTAGGTGCGCTTGCCGAGCAGGTTTCCCAACTTCGACTGAAATTCGTAAGAGACCGCCTGAAGCACAAAGCTGAACAGAATAATCATCCAAAGCCAGTAGGCTCCGCCGAAACTGGTGCTGTAGAACAGCGGGAATGAAGCGAAAAATGCGCCGCCAAAGGTCACGAGCGTGGTAAAGGTGAATTCCCATTTCCGTCCCGTAGAGTTGACAAGCAGACTGCGCTCTTCATCCGTAGTGCCCAGACGGAAGAGCAGTGAATTTCCTCCCTGTACAAAAAGCAGGAAGACCAGTAAGGCTCCCAGCAAAGAAACGAGGAACCACCAATAATGTTGCAGGAATATATAGGTTGTGTCCATAGATAAACTTGATTAAGTGATGTTTTGATGATTGTATTCTCTTGTCATTCTACTCCTTTCCTGATGGTTTTTACCATGATGCCTATTTCAGCTATCAGCAGCACGGTAAACATGACAAGGAAAATGAAGAATGTAGTCTGCACGGAGCCTGCATCCAGCTTGGATACGGCGGCGTTGACCGGCAGCATGTCCTGAATCGTCCACGGCTGGCGTCCCACCTCCGCAACGAGCCATCCGGCATGACTGGCGATGTAGGCCAGGGGAATGGTCCACAATGCCACATGGTGCAGCCAGTTTACCCTTTCCAGGCGTTTCTTCCAGCTTAGGAATAAAATCAGGAAGAAGAACGCGATGAAATACATGCCCAGTCCTACCATGACACGGAAAGCCCAAAACATCATTCCTACGTGCGGAACGAGTGCTTTGGTATCTTTTATGTAGCCGTATCCGAAATAAGGCATGTTTTCGTCAAGTGTCTGGAGGGCGGTCTCTGCGGCAGTTTCGTCACCGGATGCTTTTGCCTTCCGGAAATCGGCAAGGGCAGCTATCGCTTCCTTTCCTCTTTTTATTTTTTCATCGGCCGAAAGGGCTGTTGTTCCGTCGGGCAGGCGATAGCCTCCATTGAGGATATTGTTGATTCCCGGCACATAACCCTCGGTGTCGTGTGTTGCCAGCAGGGAAAGCATTTCCGGAATTTTCAGTGTGCCTACGACAGTGAGCGGTTCATGAGTGCCTCCCTCATACAGTGCCTCCATAACTGCCAGTTTCATAGGTTGCACCTGCGCTACCTGATAGGCGGACTTGTCTCCTGTTGCGGCAGTAACCAGTGCGGCAAACAGTCCGACAGAAGCGGCGACCCGCATACTGGCAAGCGCGAACTCTTTTTCGCGTTTTCTAATCAGATACCAGGCACTGACTCCTATGACAAAAGCTGCTCCTACAATCCAGCTGCTCAATACGGTATGCAGGAATTTCGTTACGGCGACCGGCGAAAAGGCCACTGCCATGAAGTCAACCATTTCGTTTCGCATGGTTTCCGGATTGAATTCCATTCCTACAGGATACTGCATCCACGAGTTGGCGACGAGAATCCACCATGCGGAGATGGTTGCTCCCAATCCGGTGAGCCAGGTGGAGGCCAGATGAAACTTTTTGCTTACCTTGTTCCATCCGAAAAACATGACGGCGACGAATGTGGCCTCCATGAAAAAGGCCAGAATGCCTTCGATGGCCAGCGGAGCGCCGAAGATGTCGCCTACAAACCATGAGTAGTTGCTCCAGTTTGTCCCGAACTGAAACTCAAGAATAAGTCCTGTCGCGACTCCGATGGCGAAGTTTATGCCGAACAGTTTCATCCAAAATTTGGCTGTCCTTTTCCAAAATTCGTTGCCTGAGGTCACGTAAAGTGTTTCCATAATGCCCATTACCACGGCAAGCCCCAATGTGAGGGGAACGAAAAGCCAATGGTAGATGGCGGTAAGAGCAAACTGGGCTCTTGCCCAGTTAATCATCGAAAGGTCGATTGTTTCCAACATAATTTTTCCTATTTAATACATTCTGTTTATTAGTTCCGTGCCTACATATTCTTGTTTCTCCTCCGTATTCATGCCTTTCAGAAATGAGGGGAAGAAAAAGAGTTTCAAGATAAAAAACATCACAAACAGCTTTATCAGGATGATGGCCCACAGTATGCGCCCCCATGTCATCTCGCGGAATCCGTCTCTGTAAAATCTGTAGATGCCGATAATCTGTTTTCGTATCATGCTTGTATGGGTTTATTTTTATAATGATTACAAAGAAAGCGATTTGTCGGCAAAAAACAAGGGTTTGTCTTGATAAATTGTGCAGAAATCTATCCGGTTTGTCTTTAATATTATGGAAGCTTACTTTTGCTGTACAAAAAACAAAGGGAGAAAAGTATGAAACAAAGGAATCTATGTTTTACGATGATGCTGACTTCCGCCTTGATGTTGCCGGCGCAAGAGAGCGAACTGTGGACATTGGAAGACTGCATTGACTATGCGATGGAGAAAAATATCCAGCTTCAGCAAAACAAGATATCATTGCAGGAAAGCGAGGAGGATATAAAAACGGCAAAAGCCTCGCTCTTCCCAAGCTTGTCATTCGGCATGGGGCACAATGTCGTGAACCGTCCCTATCAGGAGACCAGTGCAACCGTCAACGGGACTGAAATCATCAGCAGTAACAATAAGACCACTTATAACGGCAACTACAGCCTGAGCGCGCAGTGGACGCTGTGGAACGGAGGGCAACGGCTGAACAGCCTCAAGCAGCGAAAGACAGACCGGGAAATTGCACAGCTTACCGTGGCGGAAACAGAGAACATGCTCAAGGAGCAGATTACTCAACTTTTCATCCAGATACTGTATGCCGACGAGTCGGTGGCCATCAACGAAGGTACATTGCAGGTGAGTCAGGCCACTTATGAGCGGGCGAAAGAGCTTTTTGCGGCGGGAGACATCTCAAAGGCCGATTTGGCGCAACTGGAGGCTCAGGTAAGCAACGACCGTTATCAGGTGGTTTCTGCGGAGAGTGCTTTGCGGAATTATAAGCTTCAGCTCAAGCAGCTGCTGGAACTGGACGGCTCGGAAGAAATGAATCTCGCGCTTCCCGTATTGAGCGATGAACATGTGATGGAGCTGCTGCCTTCGCAAGAAGATGTGTATCAGACGGCGCTGACTGTGCGTCCGGAAATTCAAAGCGGAAAGCTCTCCATCGACAATGCCCGGCTGGCCGTTTCGTCTGCAAAGGCAGGATACATGCCTACAATCAGTCTGTCCGCTTCAACTGCAAGTACGACAAACAGTGCGAGCAGCAATAACTGGACGCAGCAGATGAAGTATGGATGGAACAATATGATAGGCATAAATCTGAGTATACCAATCTTTGACCAGCGTCAGACAAAAAGTGCGGTTCGTAAGGCAAAATGGGAATATGATGCGGTGCAACTGGATTTAATAAGCCAGCAAAAAGAGTTGTATTCCACTATCGAAGGACTTTATCTGGATGCGCTGAATGCCCAACAGCAGTATGCCGCAGCCGAAGCGACCTTGAAAAGTAGCCGCGCGAGCTTTGATATGGTGAGTGAGCAGTTTAATTTGGGAATGAAGAACACCGTGGAACTGCTTACGGAAAAGACCAATCTGCTCAGTGCGCAGCAGGAACGTGTGCAGGCTAAATATATGGCGATACTGAACCGTACTTTACTTAATTTTTACGCAGGGAAAGAAATAAAATTATAAACTTCAGAATATGAATAAGAAAATTGTCATTACACTGGCTGCTGCGGTGATTATAGTTGCGGTATGCTTTTGGATATTCGGCGGACAGAAGGCACAAAACAAGGTGGATTTCGTCACGGAAGCAGTACGTACGGGAGATGTGAGCAATTACATTACGGCTACCGGAACGATTGAACCTGTGACAGAGGTGCAGGTGGGTACACAGGTCTCGGGAATTATTGATAAAATTTATGTAGACTATAATTCCGTGGTCAAGAAAGGCCAGCTGATAGCCGAGATGGATAAGGTGACACTGCTTAGTGACTTGGAGTCGGCGCGTGCCACATGTGACGGGGCCAAGGCGGAATTCGACTATCAGCAAAAACTGTATGAGCGAAACCGCACTCTGCACGAGAAGCAGCTGATTAGCGATACGGATTATGAGGAAAGTGTATATAACTATCAGCGCGCGCAAAGTTCTTATCTGCAGAGCAAGGCGGAGTTGGCGCGGGCTGAACGTGACCTGTCATACGCGACCATTACTTCGCCTATCGACGGGGTGGTGACCAGCAAGGATGTGGAAGAGGGACAAACCGTAGCTTCAGGCTTTGAAACTCCGACATTGTTTAATATCGCGGCCGACCTTACGAAGATGCAGGTTGTGGCTGATGTGGATGAAGCCGACATTGCGGGCGTGCATGACAGTGCTCGTGTAACGTTTACGGTCGACGCTTACCCTGATGATGTGTTTGAAGGAATAGTAAGGCAGATACGTTTGGGCAGTACCAACAGTTCGTCGAGCAGTTCGACGAGCACGACTTCTGAGACAGTAGTGACTTATGAAGTGGTGATAACGGCCGATAATCCTGACCTGAAGCTCAAGCCACGGCTGACGGCAAATGTAACCATTTATACAGATACCCGTTCGGGGGTGCTTACCGTTTCAAACAAGGCTTTGCGCTTTGTCCCCGAATCAAAGCTTATAGGAAAACGCACCGTTACAGATTGTGATGCCCCTCATAAGCTGTGGACTTTGGACGAGTCGGGCTTTACGGCGCATGCGGTGGAGACAGGATTGAGTGACGGACAACGTACGGAAATAATTTCCGGCATAGCCGAAGGAACCCAGGTAGTGACCGAGACTGTGCTTAAAGGGATGATGCCTGCCGCTGAAGTATCGCAGGAAAATGCCGAACGCAGTCCGTTTATGCCGGGCCCTCCAGACAGAAACAAAAAGAATAAAGAAGGCAAGGAGGACTGAGTGATGGGAAAGACAGTCATCGAACTGCACGACATACGCCGCAATTTTCAGGTGGGTGATGAAACAGTGCATGCATTGCGCGGCATTACGTTCAACATCAACGAGGGGGAGTTTGTGACGATTATGGGAACTTCCGGTTCGGGCAAGTCAACCTTGCTTAACATCCTGGGCTGCCTTGATACGCCTACGAGCGGAGAATATTTGCTTGACGGTGTGAGTGTGCGTACCATGTCGAAGCCGCAGCGTGCAGTGCTGCGCAACCGCAAGATTGGCTTTGTATTTCAGAATTATAATCTGCTGCCGAAGACCACGGCCGTAGAGAATGTGGAGCTGCCTTTGATGTATAACGCTGCGGTGTCTGCGGCAGAGCGGCGGCGTCGGGCAATCGATGCCCTCGTTGCCGTAGGGCTGGGAGACCGTTTGGAGCATAAGTCCAACCAGATGTCGGGAGGGCAGATGCAGCGTGTGGCCATCGCACGGGCTTTGGTGAACAATCCGGCTGTGATATTGGCTGATGAGGCGACCGGAAACCTTGACACGCGTACTTCGTTTGAGATTTTAGTGCTGTTTCAGAAACTGCATGCCGAGGGAAAGACAATTATTTTTGTCACGCATAATCCGGAAATAACTCAATACAGCAGCCGCAACATTCGTTTGCGTGACGGACATGTGATAGAAGACAAGGTTAATCCGGACATACTTTCGGCAGCCAAGACACTTGCCGCGCTGCCGGCCAATACAGACGATTAAAGAATAGGTATTACACATATATATTATATAGAGAAAATGAACGGGACGAATCTTTTCAGAATAGCACTTCGTGCGCTGCAGGGCAACAAGCTGCGGGCGTTTCTTACCATGCTCGGCATAATTATCGGCGTGGCGTCGGTGATAGCCATGCTTGCTATCGGGCAAGGCTCGAAGCGCAGCATTCAGCAGCAGATTTCGGAGATGGGTTCAAACATGATTATGGTTCATCCGGGTGCTGAAATGCGGGGAGGCGTGCGCCAGGATCCGTCGTCCATGCAGACGCTCAAGCTTGAAAACTACGAGACCTTGCGCGATGAATGCATGTTTCTGTCGGCCATCAGTCCTGATGTTTCAGCTTCGGGACAGCTTATCAGCGGGGCGAACAACTATCCGTCGTCTGTGTCTGGAGTCAGCAGGGGATATCTTACCATTCGTCAGCTCACCGTAGAACAGGGTGAAATGTTTACAGATGAGGATATCCGTACAGCCGCAAAGGTCTGTGTCATCGGAAAGACGATTGTCGACAATCTTTTTCCGGACGGAAGTGATCCGGTGGGTAAGGTTATCCGCTGTAATCAGGTGCCGTTGCGTGTGGTGGGTGTGTTGAAATCGAAGGGGTATAACTCTATGGGCATGGATCAAGACGATGTAGTGCTTGCTCCTTATACCACAGTAATGAAACGCCTCTTGGCGCAGACCTATCTCAGCGGCATCTTTGCTTCGGCGCTTACGGAAAGCATGACGGATGAGGCGGTGGATGAAATTACCGAGGTGTTGCGCCGTGAGCATAAGCTGAAGTCGACAGACGATGATGACTTCACTATCCGCACACAGCAGGAGTTGAGCTCGATGCTGAATACTACAACCGACCTTATGACAACGCTGCTTGCATGCATTGCGGGCATCTCACTTGTCGTGGGAGGTATCGGAATCATGAATATCATGTATGTGTCTGTGACCGAGCGCACGCGTGAAATCGGCCTTCGCATGTCTGTAGGCGCACGAGGCATTGATATACTTTCGCAATTCCTTATCGAGTCGGTGCTGATTAGCATTACGGGCGGAATTATCGGTGTGATACTTGGGTGTGGGGCAAGCTTTGTCATTAAGGCGGTGGCGCACTGGCCGGTGTTTGTTCAGCCGTGGAGCGTACTCCTTTCTTTTGCTGTCTGCACCTTGACCGGTGTCTTCTTCGGATGGTATCCGGCCAAGAAGGCGGCCGATTTGGATCCCATCGAAGCTTTGCGATATGAGTAGCGGTAAATTCTACTTTGTTCTTCATAACTTTGGTTTCAGAAACTGGTTTTGCCGTGCGGCGGGCCATGTGTTTTCTCCATTCTCTAACCCCCGCCGGTTGCCGGTTTCTTTTTGAGAACTCGGGGCATCCTTCGCAGTGATGCGGGGGATGTCTTTTTTGCAGATATTTAGACCGGCTCTGAGATGCTTGGTTCTGACTGAAGGGAAAGAGGTTATCTGCATTTGCAGTATTGCTTTGTGAATAAAAACTGTTATATTTGTACATATCATAATATGAAACCGATGACTCATGCCAAACACCGCCTGCTGGAAATATTAATCCACATTTTTTGCTGGGGGATGTTTTTCTTTTTTCCGTTGCTCTTTGCCCAAAGAGAGAACGGAACCGTTGACTGGCCGGATTTTTACCGTCATTTGCCAGTGCCGTTGTCGCTGTGCATCATCTTTTACCTCAACTATAGTCTGTTCATTCCCTACATATTGTTTCGTGAACACACCAAGAGGTTCTTGCTTGTCAATCTTTTGACGACCTGTCTTCTGAGTTTTGCTCTTCGTTGGTGGTACGATATCCATATGCCTCCTCCCGAATTTCATGCTGCAACGCACGATTTCCGCATGCCGCCGCGATATACCTTCTATCTGCGCGACATGACAAGCTTTGTGTTTTGTGTCGGCCTTAGCGTGGCTATCCGCATGAGCATCCGTTGGAGCAAGACGGAAGCCGAGCGGCGGGAAGCGGTGAAAAGCCGAACTGAAGCTGAGCTTAGGAATCTCCGCAATCAGATGAATCCCCATTTTCTGCTCAATACGCTCAACAATATTTATGCCCTTATCGCCTTTGACCGGGAAAAGGCCCAACAGGCGGTTCAAGAGTTGAGCAAGCTGCTTCGATATGTGCTTTACGACAATCAGCAGATGTTCGTTCCTCTTTGCAAAGAGATAGACTTCATTCGCAACTACATCGAGCTGATGCGCATCCGTGTGCCTGAGCAGGTGACTATTGACTCTGTTTTCGATGTCAGGCCTGATAGCGCTACGCCCATTGCGCCGCTTATTTTTATCTCTCTGATAGAAAATGCGTTCAAGCATGGCATATCTCCTCTTGAGCCAAGCTTTATCCGTATTGCGATATCAGAAAATCCGGATTGCATATCGTGTGTCATCAGCAACAGCAATCATCCGAAGGCTGCTACAGACAAGAGTGGCTCCGGAATCGGTCTGGAGCAGGTGAGGCGTCGTTTGGAGCTCATTTATCCGGGGCGTTACCGGTGGACTTGCCATGTCACCGATGACCGCAAGATATACAAATCATCCATAGTCATTTATCTGTAAAACAATATGCTATATGACATTACGTTGTGCTATCGTAGACGATGAGCCGCTTGCGCTCGGACTTTTGCAGAGTTATGTGGAGAAAACACCTTTTCTGACGCTTTGCGGTGCGTATTCCAGTGCCGTTCAGGCCATGAAAATGCTTCCCGAATCTCCCGTAGACTTGCTGTTTCTCGACATTCAGATGCCTGAACTCAGCGGTCTGGAGTTTTCACGGATGGTTCCGGAATCTACGCGCGTTGTCTTCACCACGGCTTTCGAACAATATGCCATTGACGGCTATCGGGTAAACGCCCTTGACTATTTGCTGAAGCCCATCAGTTATTCCGATTTCATGGAGGCGGTAAACAAGGCTGTACGTTGGTTTGAGTTGAATTCAAAGGCGGATTCGTCTCCTTCGGTTGATTCTACCTACATTTATGTAAAGAGCGACTATAAGCTGGTACAGATAGAACTTGACAAGATTCTCTATATCGAAGGCCTGAAAGACTATATCAAAATACATTTGGAAGACAATCCCCGCCCCGTTCTTTCATTGGTAAGCATGAAGACGGTGGAGGAAAAGCTCCCGTCCGAGCGCTTTATACGCGTTCATCGCTCCTTCATTGTGCAGAAGCAAAAGATTAAAATCATAGATAAAGGCAGAATCGTTTTTGGAAAAGACTATGTTCCGGTGTCAGACAGTTATAAGCAGGAACTTCAAAACTATGTTAACGAACATATAATTTGACAAGAAAAAGGTTTTTAACTTTTTTTTGCTGATTGGCTCGGGGTTTTTGGGGCATTCTTTTTGTTTGGAATGGATTTAAACCTTATATTTGCGGTGTACATAATATGGAAGTTGTGAAATTTCCTATTTAGAATAGTTTAGTTAAGTCTAGTTTAGTTTTTGTGTTGTGATACTCCCGTCATTGGCGAATGGTGGGAGTATCTTTTTTTTGTGCAGGCAATAAAATGTTCTTGTCAGGGCGATAGTGTTTTTTCGGGCAAGGAAAAACGGATTTCGACATGGATTTTGGGCGTCGGTTTTGGTGATAAAACGTTTCGGACAGATAAGAAGGGTTAAACAGAAAAAGGGATTGGTCGATAATATTTGCCGATAAGTCGGTTAAATAAGACTATATGTAAGAACTTGCTTATTTTATGGTTATTCTTAGTTAAAGCAAATGGTTTTGAGAATATTTTTTGCCTATATTTGCATCGTCTAAAACTGAATCCGCTAAAAAAGTTTTCATCTTTATATGCGGTTTTAGGCAAGTTTGTTAGGTGTAACTGTTATTGAAAGCAAGAAAATTAATTATTTTATTTAGCATGAATATGGATGTGAAAAAGAACAGAAGGTTTTCTTCAAGCCGGATAGCCCTTTTGGCAGTGGGGATATCGGTGTTGACTGCATGCGGCGGTCAAAGCGGTAAAATGGGTGATGACGAGTTTACGGTACAGGAAATAACGTCTACTTCCAGTAACCAGGTGACAAAGTATCCGGCAACAATCAAAGGTTTGCAGGATATAGAAATCCGTCCGCAGGTGTCAGGGTTTATTGTGAAGTTGTGTGTAGACGAAGGTGCAACAGTCCGCAAGGGTCAGGCCTTGTTCCAGATTGACCCGACCCAGTATCAGGCTGCATTCGATCAGGCGGCAGCCGGTGTGGAATCGGCAAAGGCCAATCTGAAGACTTTGACTGAAACGGAGGCAAACAAGAAAATGCTGCACGAGCAGAAGATTATCAGTGACTTTGAATATCAGACAGCCATCAACAATCTGTTGACAGCCAAGGCAAGTCTGGCCCAGGCTGAGGCTTCTTATACAGCCGCCAAGCAGAATCTGGGCTTCTGTACGGTAACCAGTCCTTCGGACGGCGTTATCGGTACGTTCCCTTACCGTATAGGCGCACTGGTCAGCCCGTCGGTAGCTGATCCTTTGACGACGGTTTCTCAAATCGGAGATATGTATGTGTATTTCTCACTGACCGAAAAGGAACTGCTGAACCTGACCAAGGCAGGAGGTACACTGAAAGAGCAATTGGAGAAGATGCCGGAAGTGCAGCTGGAACTTTCTGATGGAAGCATTTATGCGGAAAAAGGAAAGATTGATGCCGTGAGCGGTGTTATCGACCAGGAAACCGGTTCGGTAAGCATGCGTGCC
>CALUJA010000029.1 GCA_944320845.1 uncultured Phocaeicola sp. | reverse complement strand
AAGTCTCAGCAGAACTTAGACCGATTAAACATTTATCTTATCAGCTTTTTATCATTTCTACGATTCTGTCCACATCATCGTCGGTTACCAGCGGACCGGAGGGGAGACAGAGACCTTGGCGGAATCGTGCTTCGGACACGCCGTTTGTATAGGCGGGCGCATCGCGGAACACGGGCTGCAGGTGCATCGGCTTCCACAGCGGACGGCTTTCGATGCCCGCTTCGGCAAGCCGGTACGACAGTTCCTGCCATCCGTAACCTGCCTGCTCCTCGTCAATCAGGATGGTGCTCAACCAATAATTGGGACAGAGGTCGACAGTAGACCGTGGTTGCATCACCGTAATGCCCGGTGTGTTTTTTAACTTCTCCACGTAAAGAGCGTGTATCGCACGCCGGCGGGCGATGTGCTCGTCGAGCACATACATCTGTCCGCGTCCGATGCCAGCCGAAATATTGCTGAGCCGGTAGTTGAAACCGATTTTTTCATGCTGGTAGTAGGGAAAGGCTTCGCGAGCCTGCGTTGCATAAAACTTCACGCGGGCGGCCGATGCTTCGTCGGGACAAATCAAGGCGCCGCCACCGCTGGTGGTAATCATCTTGTTTCCGTTGAACGACAAAGCCCCATACAGCCCGAACGTGCCGCAGTAGCGGCCGCCGTATTCCGAACCTATCGCTTCGGCAGCATCCTCCACCACGGGGATACCGTAACGGCCGGCCACCTCCATAATCTCGTTCATCCGCGCGGGCGTGCCGTAAAGATGAACGGGGATGATGACCTTGGGCAACTTCCCTGTTTTCCGCAAGCGCTCCTCAATCGCCGTTTCAAGCAACTGAGGGTCCATATTCCACGTATCCGGCTCGCTGTCAACAAATACCGGAGTCGCGCCCTGATAGCATACGGGATTGGCCGAAGCCGCAAAGGTAAAGCTCTGGCAGATTACTTCATCGCCCGGCCCTACATCCAGCATGACCAGCGCCAGGTGAATGGCGGCTGTTCCCGAGCTCAATGCCACAACATGTACATCGCGTCCGGCCTTCTGCCCAATCCACGCCTCCAGGTCGCGCTCAAATCCGTCGACGTTCGGCCCCAATGGAACTACCCAGTTGGAGTCGAACGCGTCACGGATAAAGTCTCCTTCCTTACCGCTCATGTGAGCCAGTGACAAAAGGATACGCTTCATGATTAAGAACTATGTTTAATTATTTGTTACGAGGTTCGGTAACGAAGATAACGACACGGTTCCACTCGTTCTTCTTCGCATACGGCTGAACGGTATCACCTTTGTAGTCTACGCGGATGCGAGACGGGTCGACATTGAAGTCTTCCACCATCATGTTGTAAACAGCCTCGGCACGACGCTTAGACAGGCGCAGGTTGTATGCCGGATAAGCGGTCTTCACATCGGCGTAACCGGTGATTACCAGATTTACATCCGGATGGTCTTCCAGATACTTGGCAGCAGCCTTCACGTTGTCTTTCTGCAGGTCGGTAATGTTATACTTGTCGATGATGAACGAAACGGTCATGTTGAGCACTTCGTTTTCTACCACCTTGTGTTCAACCTTGGTAACAGGAGGAGGCGGAACAAGCTGTGCACGCTGGTCGTTAATCTTGCGGTTCAGTTCGTCAATCTTGGCCTGGTCGGTCATCGTCACATAACGGAAGCGGCGGTCGCCGTACTGGTCTTTGAAGTGCCAGGTCATACCACCCACGATGTACATATAACCATCGTACTTGCGGTCGTAACGCACACCGTTGTAGGCATCATCGGTAGCGTTGTAGGTAGCTTCCAGATTCAGGTCGATGGCATTGTTCAGCTTGTAGCTCAACATCAAACCGGCATGGATAGCCAGATAGGTGCCGCCATCAGTATCCACGTGATAACCGTTATCCCACTTCGCATCCATTTCGTTCCAGTAGTCCGTATTGTCGCTGAACCCGAAGGTAGAGTTGAATCCGATACCGAGCACACCGATTACGTTGAAGCGGGTAGACTCACGATACTTGGCGAAGATGTTGTTGAAGTTGAACAGTCCGTCGAAGAATACCGAAGTCATGCCATGCTTGTAGACACCGTTTCCGTAAGTTTCGGGGAACGCATCTATCAGCTCGGTGTTGGCAAGGTGATGCTGCTGGAGGATAGCCCAACGCAGACGCGCTCCGACTGCCGGTGAGAACCATTTGCCTACAGAAAGTCCGAAGCTCGGGCCGAACATCTTGCCGCGTTTGAAGCGGGCGTTTTCACTCAAAGAGAAGTTCGTACCGGCATATACGCCGAAGAACCAGTTATCTTTCGCCTTATAAGGCTTTAAAACAGTAACAGAGTCTGCTTTCACTGACGCGATGTCTGCTTTCCGCTCCGTTTGAGCAAATGAAGGCAAAGCAAGCGCAGCAGCCAGACCGACTATGATTAGTTTTTTCATCTTATTAGCTTATAAAATTATTTAACAATATAAATGACTACACAGTTCTTGGCCGGGTCGAGTGAGTCGACCAGCTTTCTGTCTTGCTCGATAAAGATATGTCCTGCCGGAATATTGTATTCGTTCATCAACACATCACGCACTGCATTGGCACGTCCGTTGAACAAGTCAGAATCAGATACACTGGCTGCCGGGGTGATATACAGGTCGCCGTTTTCAATCTTCTTGAGAGCCTCGGCTGCCGTATATACGTTAACTTCCTGCAAACGGTTGATTTTGGTTGAATTCGGGTCGAAAGAAATCAGGACTGTAGCCTGGTTGCTCTGTACCACCTTTTCAACTACCTTCACTTCCGGATTCTTCTTCATCATTTCAGCCTCCACACGCAGGCGGTTGATTTCGTCGTTCAGGATTTCATACTTCTCGTCGTTGCGGCGGGCGTAAGTAAACTGGCGTGTTCCGTCGTGATTCTTGAAACGGTAAACCAGACCTGCCAAAAAGTTGAGGTGCATGTCCAGATTGTTGTCCCAAACCTGACCGTCGAAAGAGTCGTCCAGCAGGTTGATGGATGCTTCAAGGTTGAACGACAAAGCCTTGGTCATACGGATAGAAGCAAGCAGACCGGCACGGAATCCCAACAGATTTTCCTTCCGTATGTCGATACCCGCCTGCTGACACAAGTTCTTGTCGCCGAAACCACCGGTATGCTCAACGCCGATACCGGCCAAAGCCATCATCTGGAACTTGCGGTTTTCCTTGTAACCGCCGAACAGATTGTGCAGATTGAACAAAGCATCAGCATATCCCGTAATGGTATTCCAGTGATAATACTCATCTCCGAAAATCTGGGGATTGGTGTGACCGGCACCGCGGCCGTACATTCCCATCAAGCGGAAACCTCCCCACGGAGACAACCACTTACCTACAGACAAGCCGGCAGCAGGTTGGAACATCTTGCCAGCTTTAGCACTACCCCCGTTGTCGACCAAATTGTAATAAGTTCCGACATTGATGGTAAAGAACCAGTTGTCCCAGAACTTAGCATGGTTCAACACACGTTTGTAATTCACTACAGAGTCCTCCCAATACACAAGGTTCGGATTTTCATCCACAGGGAGTTCTTCAGTTACCTCTTGAGCTGCTCCCCCCACGAAACAGAGAAAGGGCATGAGCAAAGCGAGATAAACTCTCTTCTTCATTTTCATGATTGATGTAGTTTTAGTTAAACAATATATTAATTTTTATCAAGTTTCTCATAAATGGAATGCTGGCTGACATAATCCGGCGCAATGGCCTTCATCATGCGCACCGTTTCCTGCTTGTTGTCCGTGCAAGCCATCTCTATCAGCCGGTCGATGCGCTGCCTTATCTCATCAAAGTCTACGCTGATGCTCCTGGCGCGGAATATCTTCGGATTGTCGGTCGATGTGGTGTTCTCTTTCTGATAAAGCAGCTCCTCGTAAAGCTTTTCGCCCGGCCGCAGGCCTGTATACTTTATCTGTATGTCTTCGTCGGGCTGCAAGCCTGAAAGCCGTATCATCTGCCGCGCCATGTCTGCTATCCGCACCGGCTTCCCCATATCGAAGATGAAGATGTCGCTCCCTTTTCCCAGGAAAGCCGCTTCCAGCACCAGGCGGCAGGCTTCGGAGATGGTCATGAAATAACGGATGATATCGGGATGGGTAACCGTAACCGGCCCACCCTCCATAATCTGCTGACGGAACAGCGGAATCACACTGCCGTTGCTTCCCAGCACATTGCCGAAGCGGGTGGTGATGAAACTGGTCGTACCCTTCACTTCGCCCGCCTTTATCTTGTTTCCCAGACTCTGCACATACATCTCGGCGATATGCTTGGTGGCTCCCATCACGCTGCTGGGATGTACGGCCTTATCGGTAGAAATCATGATGAACTTCTCCACCCCGCATTCCACCGCCACATCGGCCACGATGCGAGTACCCATCACATTGTCTCTCACTGCCTCGCAGGGATATTCCTCCATCAGCGGCACATGCTTGTAGGCCGCCGCATGGAAGATAATGTCCGGACGGTAAAGCCGGACCTGCGACTCCACGCGCTTGCGGTTGCGCACATCGCCGATGACAGACAGAATCCGGCATTCCGGATACTTCTTCTTCAGCTCCAGGTCTATCTGATAGGTGCCCGTCTCTGAGAAGTCGAAAAGAATCAGCTGTTTCGGACAGAACTTGCACAGCTGGCGGCACAGCTCGCTGCCGATGCTTCCTGCCGCCCCCGTCACCATGATGGTGCGGTCGGCCAGCTCGCGCCGGATATTGTCCATGTTTATCTTGATTTCATCACGGCCCAACAAATCTTCTATCTGCACCTCGCGCAGCTGCATCTGCTTCGAAAATCCGTCTTCACCCTCCATCAGCGGAGCGATGCGCAGGGTAATCTGCTTCTCCATGCTATAGGTCAGCAGGTCTTCATCAGCATGAAGGTCGGCAAGGTTTGTAAACAGGATGTATTTTACGGCATTGCCCTCAAGCACGCGCTTCATCTCTTCCGTCTCTTGAATATAGTAGACCGGGCATCCCAAGATGCGGAAACCCTTCGACTGGCGGTCGCGCGTGATGAAGCCTATGATGTTATAGGCACTTTCCTTGCTGTTCCGCAGATAATTGGCCAGACTGATGGCCGCTTCCGATGTGCCATATATCAGTGCGGAGGGAGCCGTATTGCCTATCTTCCGCAGCAGATTGTAATAAAAGCTCACAATCAGCATGCGGCTGAACATCAGCAGGAATACGGAGCAGATGAAGTCGCCGATAATCTGCGAGTAAACGAACAGTCCCACATATTCCTGCGTGAGGTATGAAAAGGCAACAAACACGCAGGCCTTCAGCAGCATGGCATACACCACCCGCATCAGTTCGGCCAGGGTGGCATGGCGAATCACTCCCCGATAAGTCTGACACAGCCAGGTCAGCAGAAAACTGGACGCCAGACCGACTACCAGCAACCGGAGAGAAAGTTCCGCCTCGATTTCAATCCCTAACAGGTAGTGAAAGAACAGATAACTGAAAAAAGTAGAAAATACCGACAGCAGACTGTCGACCACCCAAATCACATATCTGCTCAGGAATCCGATATGCGTTATCTTGACATGAAACATATTTAAATTGATTGCCGGCCCTTCTTATCCGGCCAAGCACTGCCTGTCCGCCGGACGAAAAGCTATACATTAATTATATAGATGTATGCAACTGCCTTGATGTTTCTGAAGTCCCTTGCGCCGTTCCGGCACCGGCCGTGACACCATCCCGTCTGCCTGAATGCGGCAGCCATTCTGCCCGGTCTGAAAAAAATATGCAGGCGGGCAGAACAATTTTCCGTTTCAATCGTTCTTAATGTAGAATCTCTGAAAACGGCGGTACATGCACTTCAATATGCCGACAAAGCTACGCTCCTCTTGAAAAAAGAAGAGTCAAAGGCAGACAGTGCATCCGCACCAAAACAAGAGACGGATTGATAGAATATATACCTTTAGGGCTTTAAAATTTAGATATTAGCCTAAATTTCAATCATTTACGACTATTTACCAACAAATAGCCCCCGTAATTATTATCTGTTGTCAGTATGGTTGAACATTACGGATGCTGCAAATGTAACTATTTATTTATAAACCGTGCAATAAAATCCCGCTTTTTTTCGATTTATTCCGCCTTTCGGTCGACAAAATTCAAACAAAGAGAGCAGTTTTAATGTAGATTTATCAGTGTTTTTGTCTATTTATAAAAACATTATCCATTTTATCCTAAATAAAGTTACAATCACCGCTCAAATTCTGTCAGAACACAGATGTTACAATCCTTTTCCAAACCATCCGTTTCATCCGGCAAAAGTTTCATTTCCCCCTGCAAAAAAAATTCTTTCCCCGTGCCAATCCGAACCGGGCTCTTGAGTCCGACAGGGAACAGCCGGAAAACAAAGAATCCTCCCGGCTTCCGTTTCCGGAACCGGGAGGATTCAAAAAACAAAAAAGAACGGACTTTTCCTCATCATCCCTAAAAGCCCCTGACGCTTCCGCTGAAACGACAGAAACACTTTTGAAGGAAAAAATCATCGTGCTGCTTAAAAAAACCAACAACGAAGCTGTGTCTCAAATTTTCACACTTTAAAAAAGAGATGACATCAGAAAGTCCGTTCTTTATATCCTTACTGCTCTTCTGCATGCTTCGGCCTACTCCGCTTCAAAGGCTTTTCATCGGGCAGAACCTCTATCAAATCCGGCGATATGGTAGCCATCGCCACCGCTATCACCCCCTGAATGAGCACCACCACACGCCTGTCGCGCGCACCTTTCACCTTCAGGAAAATACCTTCCTGCCCCTCGAAATCGCCTCCGCAGATACGCACCCTCGTCCCTTTTGCCAGATTCAGTTCCTCCGGCTTGAAGTAGAGCAGCTGGTCGTCATACGTTCCCGCCACAGCGATGAAACGCCGCATCTGTTCTTCGGGGACTACAATCTTGGTTCCTTCCCGTGAATCCATCATATACTGCAAATAAGGGATATCCTTCTTGACACGCTGTATCTCAGAAGGCTTTGCATAAACAAAAATTAAATTATGGATTACAGGAACAAATTCACGCTTTTTTTGTTTTCCTTTTACGCAAATCCGGTAATGCATCGGGATAAAGCAACCTATTGATGCCTTATCCAGCAATTCTTTGGCGTCTAATTCCCTCCGATAGGTAGCACGCATGGCATACCACACAGGGAATTCTGGTTTGTTCATAAAGGCAAGATTTAAATCAAAGGCATTCCATCGGGGCTTTGGAACCGTTGTAAAACATTGAGTTCCAATCATTTTAATGAAAAATCATATGAATGGAAGCTTTTGCCCCTCTTCCATCCACCAAACAGACAAGCAATAACTTCTGTATATTATAAATGTAACACAAATATAAACAAAATAATTTTAAAAGACTGTGTGCGAAACTTATTTTTTCTTTATACGGTCTCTTTTTCCCAGTTTTTCAAACATTCTTTCAACATTCCCTACAACCTACATATTCAGACATAACGATTTATACACCAACCGTTTGCGAATATAGAGAGACATGCAGGGGAATCTTTCCCTACAGCCGCAAGACTGCCTGAAGCTTGCACAGGGAGAGTACGGCTTATCAAAGACTCTTTTCAGACAAGCACTGTCAAAAACGCCATTTCATTCCGTCCGAAAACAGAAACTATAAGAGGAAAACTTGCAGGAGAAAAGCACCAGACGACATCCGCGCCCAGTCCCGATTACAAAAGCCAACTACAAAAAGGCATAAAAAAAGAGAGCTGCCCGAAAGCAGCCCTCTTATTCTCCGGTGATCCGCTTGGGGCTCGAACCCAAGACCCCAACATTAAAAGTGTTGTGCTCTACCTGCTGAGCTAGCGAATCAAACCTATTTTTGCATTCATTTCTGATTGCGGGTGCAAAGTTATATATAATTTTTATTCTGACAAAATATTCTCATAAAAATCTTCATCCTACGGACGAATTAAGCGGATGCCCACATCGCTTATGCCCGGCAAGGGATTGGCCTTCATGATTGAAACGATACGGAGTACGGCCGATTCCGTCTGCCGCACTTCCATCAGCCGGCTGCATGCATAGACATGCTGGTGCAGATTGCCCGTATTCCCGCCATACAGATTCCCTTTCTCATCGGCGAGATAAATATGCAAGGTGTCTTTCTCATACACCAGACTGTCTCTCCAGTTCTGGCTGACTTCCAACCAGATATCGCGGTACGGATAATTTCCATAGTTCCGCAGGCAGATTTCCAGCCGGTAAAGCGAGTGTTCCAATGCCGAATCGGGAGGAAGGGTGTAGACAAGCGTATCCCGCCTATACCAGCCCTCGCCGGAAGGAACCGGACGAAACGAGCTGTAAACCATTCCCTCCTGACAGGACGCTGTTCCTAACAGCAAACCTGCCAACAGCATCCAGATTCCCCCAAAGGGCCATTTATGCCTGCACATCCGGAACCGATTTTGCTTCACCGCCTGAACGCTTGTTGCCCGCATTATTCTTCGGACGCCTGTTACCGCCATTCCGCCGGCTGTTCCGGTTATTGCGGGGATGGGCCGTCTCATTTTCGGCCATCGCCACAGGCTGCTGCGACGGCTGGCGCTGCGGACGGCTCTTTTCTTTGGGCGGATTGTTTTCAGCCTGCGCTCTGGATTTCTGCGGATTATCCTGCTTCGCCTGCGAAGCACCTCCATTGGCGGCCGGCGAAGGCTTGTTTTTCTTTTTCCGGTTCTTTCCGTTCTTGTTTTTGTCAAAGCGGGTCAAGCTTTCCTGCTCCAGCAAATCTTTGGAGCGTGCCGGCTCAACGGAATATTTGTCTTCAACCAATTTGACGGGCTTCTCTCCCCGCTTGTTCATGTTGATGATTTCGAAAGCCCGGCGAGCGGTTATCGTGACCTCGTTGGCCAGCAAATTCTTGTCCGTACTGTATGTAATCGTACCTTTCAATATATCGGCCTTGAAATAAAAATAAGTGGCATCGGCCGTTTCAAGGGTTATTTCCTTGCTGGGAAGGCGCTTCAGGCATTCCACATAGGCATCAACCTCATAATTCAGACAGCACTTCAGCTTGGCACACTGCCCTGCCAGCTTCTGAGGATTCAGGGAAATATCCTGAAAGCGGGCAGCCCCCGTAGATACGGAAACGAAATTAGTCATCCATGTAGCACAGCAAAGCTCTCTCCCGCAAGGGCCGATTCCTCCGATGCGTCCGGCTTCCTGACGGGCTCCAATCTGTTTCATCTCAATGCGCACGCGGAATGTTTCCGCCAAGACCTTTATCAACTGCCGGAAATCCACGCGCTCGTCTGCGATATAATAGAAGATAGCCTTATTTCCATCGCCCTGATATTCCACATCGCCTATCTTCATCTGCAGGCCGAGATTTTCCGCAATCTTGCGGGAACGTATCATCGTGTCGTGTTCACGCGATTTCGCCTCCGCGTATTTCTCCATGTCCACAGGTTTTGCCTTGCGGTATATGCGGCGTATCTCCGCATCGGGCTTGATGTTTGCCTTACGCATCTGGAAAGGAACAAGCCGCCCGGTCAGGGTTACTGTACCGATATCATGTCCCGGACTGGCCTCCACAGCCACAATATCCCCTTTCTCCAGATGCAGGCGGTTACTGTTCTTGTAGTATCCCTTGCGGGTATTCTTGAACTGAACCTCCACCATATCCTGCTCTTCCGCATTGCCCGGAATATCAGCAAGCCAGTCATAAGTGTTCAGCTTATTATCTTGCCGGCCGCAGCCTTTGCAACACAGCCGGCCGCTTCCGTCCTTCAGTTTAAAATCATTGTCCATATTGTCTTTATTGCTTTAATTCCACTATAGTCCGCAAGGCAAGGTCAAAAAACACCATTTTCGGATTCACGTTTTGTTCTACATGAATCTGTGCTTCCTCCAGCAAAGCAGCTATAGAGAATACATTTCGTTCATTAATAAAAGGAGCAAACCGCGTGGAGAACTGACCCTCCTCCGCATTCAGATAGCTCATCTGCGGCTGATGAAAGTTGTAGATGAAGCTTTCGCGTATCATCCGCTGGCAGTATTCCAGAAAAGCCTTCTGGCGCTCCCGTCCTATCGACGCCACCTGCTCGCTCCATGCCTTCAGCGCCCGCACATCGCGCCCGTATGCCTTCCGCATCAGCGTGACAAACCAGTCGAAATAGTTCCGTTGCTCTTCACCCAACTGGATATTCTCCTCCGCTTTCAGCAAGCTTCCTCCTGCACGATGGGCAATATCATGCGCATCCACATCGGGCAGCATATAGCGCCGCTTCAGGTATCCCGCAATCTCTTCTTCCTCCAGAGGGCGGAGACTGACTCGCTGGGTGCGGCTGAGGATGGTGGGCAACAGCAGCGAAGGCTCTTCGCTCACCAACAGAAAGACCGTATGCCTCGGGGGTTCCTCCAGCAGCTTCAGCAGCTTGTTGGAGCATTCCACGTTCATCTTCTCCGGCAGCCATATCAACATGACCTTATACCCTCCCATACTTGCCTTCAATGAAAGCTTGCGCTGTATTTCATCACTTTCCCGAACGTAGATTTGCGGCTGCTGGTTTCCCGCGTCCATCCTGTTCATCCAAGTGTTCATATCAATATACGGCTGGCGGAGAAGCATCTCACGCCATTGGGGAAGGTAGTCATCACACACGGAGTCCTTTCCAGACTTCCGTTTCACGATGGGGAAGGCAAAGTGCAAATCAGGATGGGCCAGACGGTTCATCATGACACACGAGGGGCATTCCCCGCATGCGTCTTCTTCATGAGGCCGACTACAGAGCAGATAGCGGGCTGCAGCCAGTGCAAGCGGAAGCTTTCCGCAGCCGGGAACACCCGCCAGCAGCAAGGCGTGAGCAAGCTTTCCGCTCCGGATATCGTGTATGAGCTGCCGCTTGGCACTATCTTGTCCGAGTACATCTCTGAAGAACACCATGACAAAACAATCAATAAATTTCTTTTGCTATGTCGCGCACACTCTCTACAGCACCCACCGTATAGAAATGTATGCTCGGAACTCCGTGCTCCATCAGTTCGCGGCACTGATAGATGCACCATTCCGTTCCCAGAATACGGGCTTCCTGATCATTCCGACATTTGATTGCCTCACAAGCCAGTTCCTCCGGCAAATCCACCTTAAAGGTTTTGGGAATCATGGATATTTGCGAAAGTTTGGTAAACGGCTTGATGCCGGGAATGATTGGCACATCTATGCCTGCCTTGCGGGCGCGCTCCACAAAATCGAAATAACGGCGGTTGTCATAAAACAGCTGAGTCACGGCATACTCTGCCCCCGTCTCCACCTTGCGCAAAAGCCAATGAAGGTCTTGCTCCGGATTGGGTGACTCTTCATGCTTTTCCGGATAGCACGCCACTCCATAACTGAACGGCTGCAAAGGAGCCTTTATCGGCGAACCGTCGACGAAAACGCCGCGATTGAAGTCGTTAATCTGCTCTTCCAGCTCGATGGCGTGGCTGTTGCCTCCCGGTTCGGGCGTAAAGGAAGGCTCATGCTTGGCCTTGTCACCCCGCAAGACCAACAAATCCGTGATGCCCAGAAACTGCAGGTCAAGCAACATGTATTCCGTGTCCTCACGCGTGAATCCGCTGCAAAGCATGTGGGGCACTACGGTTATGTCATAACGGTTGCGGATGGCGGCGGCCACGGCCACCGTACCCGGACGCCGGCGCAGACGGTCGCGGCGAAACAGTCCGTCACCCAATTCGCGGTAAACGTATTCACTGCGATGGGTGGTGATATTGATATACTTCGGGTCAAACTCACGCAGCATATCAATGTCCGCATACACCTTATCGATTCCTGTGCCTTTGATTGGCGGCAGGATTTCAAATGAAAAAGCAGTCTTATCGGTAGACTTTATCAAGTCAATTACTCTCATCAAACCAATTCTGTATAATATTCTCCAATCTGTTATTTTGGCAAAAATAAGAAAAATATTGAACTTTCAGAGAGAAGCACGGCTCTTTTTCATCAAGATTGCGCCCCACGCCTGCTTTTACTTTGCAGCCAAAAGCCCCGACTCTTGCGGAAAAAGATTTCATCCTTTCCGAAAAAGCGCCGGATGCCGATGCCACGCAATGACGGTGCGCATGAAAAAACGGCCGGCTCAGACCTGTGGGCGGACCAAAGCCGCAATCGTATTGCGGACACGCCGTGCGGTTGTGACAGAGCGCATATACTCGTCCATGCCTCCGCCGCCCATAGAGAGGGCCGGATTGCGCAGCAGCATCCTGCTCTCCTTGCTTTCGCGCGCCGAGAAATGGAATTCTGAAGCCTGGGTACGGGCAGCCAGTTCGGCGATATTCGATTCGTTGACCCCGCATCCCGGCATAATGACGATACGGTCGCCTGCCTGCCGCACAAGTTCCGCAAGCAAATCCGCCCCTTGCAAGGCCGTAGGCTGCTGTCCGGAAGTCAGAATACGGTTCACACCCAGTCCGACCAACGTTTCAAGCGTCTGCTGCGGACTCTTCACATAGTCAAACGCACGGTGGAAAGTGACCGACATTCCCTCTGAAGCCTTCATCAGACGCTCCATCGCCGGCATGTCCAGTCCTCCGTCAGGAGTAAGACACCCGAATACCACGCCGTCCGCCCCCGCATCACGCGCAGCATATATATCTGTCTCCATGATGTCAAGTTCGGAAGGAGTATAGAGAAAATCCCCTCCACGCGGGCGAATGATGACATGCAGGCGGATATCAATCAGTTTTCGCGCCTGCCTGATTTCTCCCAGCGAGGGTGTAGTCCCCCCTTCGGGTATGGAAGCACAAAGTTCTACACGGTGCGCACCGCCTTCTTGAGCGGCAACGCAGCTTTCTGCCGAATTGGTACAAATCTCAAACGTATAATTCTTCATGACCGTTCACTACTGTCCCGTAAAAGTTGATAAATAGTTCTTTGAAATTATTGAAATATAGTCAATTACGTGGTTTCTTGAG
>CALUJA010000028.1 GCA_944320845.1 uncultured Phocaeicola sp. | reverse complement strand
GAATATGTTCCCATATATCCCGAGGAAACTTGCAACGAATTAAGACAAATTAAAAAGTCATTCCCGAATCTGATACCGCATAAAGTGTTGAATATTAGAGGTTATATTTGCACTTGTTTAGCTCTTTTTTTCATTTTCGACTTTATTCAACTTCTCAAATATCAGATATTGCAGTTCCACGCTTCCTGTATTCCGCCTTCCGCCGTTCGATGATACGCTTGTTCTGCTCTTTCGCCCTTTGTTCCTTGGCAATGCCTTTGCATAAATCATACACTTCGATATAGTCTTGAAGTATTCGCTTCTTATGCAGCTGATATTCATTGGAAAGATAATCTATTTCAGACACCATCCGCTTCAATACAGCCCGGTTTGCTATCTCACTGTGCGACTCTTCTATCACGCGCTTTATCCGGCTGTAAAGACAGTCATCCAAACCACGGAGCACATGCTGAAGAAGCAAGACGGCATAATAATTCCTTATCCCCTTCCACGAACGAATGCCTTCCGGCGACAAGCCTTTAGCGGTAAGAGCCAAAGACTCTATCCTTTCCCTCAAGTCGGCCTCCTTCTTTTGCGAAATGTTCAAGCCGTCTTTCGATATTGTGATGCCCAGAAACTCAAACCCTTTGCGCAAATCCACGATTACCGGCGGATTCAACTTCAGGCCCAAACGGGTTTGCAGATATACCGACAGCTGATCAAGCAGCCCTTTTGCCTGCTCGTGGGATTCACATAACAGACAAAAGTCATCGGCATAGCGCACATACGAGCGGCACAAAGTCAGCACGTATTTGTCGAACGGATGAAGATAAAGGTTAGACAACAAAGGAGAAAGGATTGCACCCTGGGGAACCCCATCCACCGCATCGCTCCACTTCAACCGCTTGTTGACAACTCCCATCTGTACCGACAGCATGATAAGCCGCACTATTTCCTCGTCCGGAATCAGCGTGTGAAGACGGGCGGCCAACAGATGATGATTGATGGAATCAAAATAATTGTCGATGTCAAGACGCAACACCCAACGGTTTTTCTTCTTCATACACTCACCATACACCCGTCTTACTGCCTTCGTATGCCCTTTGTTGGGACGATAAGCGTAACTGTTTTCCACAAAAAGATTTTCAAACAAAGGTTCAACCAAAGTCTTGATGGCACATTGCACTATTTTATCCTTCACCGACAGCAGTCCCAATTTCCGAACCTCTTTCTTCTTTTTAGGAATCTCAACGCGAAGGTAAGGTTCGGGAGACCACATGCCGGAACGAAGTTCCTCCGACAATTCAGCGATATACTTAGCCAGATTATCTTCAAAACAAGCCAAAGTAACCCCGTCTATTCCACCTGCCGCATTTTTGCCTTTCACAACCTTCCACGCTTCATACAGCGTTTCTTCCCGGCACAATGTAGTATAAAGAGAAGTATGTGCATCCATAGCTTTTATCTTTAATGTTATCCTTGTTTTAATGGAATACTTGACACACACCAACGAAACCGCTTACAAAGGTCTTATGGTGTCTTAATCCTTATTCTAATAAAACACTCACTGACCGGACGGAATGGAAGAGGAAGACACCGAAACTCTGTCTTAATCCTTATTCTAATGGAATACTCACTGACCGTATTTCAGCAAATCATAGTATTCTTTTGATGTCTGTCTTAATCCTTATTCTAATGGAATACTCACTGACAAAAAAAAATAAACAATCATGAGACAATTGAGAAATGTCTTAATCCTTATTCTAATGGAATACTCACTGACAGACTAAGTGGGGAGGTATCCTCTCCGGCGGACTCCGTCTTAATCCTTATTCTAATGGAATACTCACTGACCCCGCATTCTACGCCCAGAAGAGCACCCGTCAGTATGTCTTAATCCTTATTCTAATGGAATACTCACTGACAATATTCTACTCTAAAAATAGATGGATGTTGTAATGTGTCTTAATCCTTATTCTAATGGAATACTCACTGACACAAAGTATCATAGCCTGCGAGAGTTTTGCAATCAAATGTCTTAATCCTTATTCTAATGGAATACTCACTGACAGAGAAAAAAGTAGCCGAAGCCAAAAGAGCCCTTGTCTTAATCCTTATTCTAATGGAATACTCACTGACAATCTATCAGAGAGTGAGTTACACTTTCAGTCGTCAATCTTTTCATACAGTCTTCCCACTTTCTATCAGGAAGTTAAGCCGATGGAAACCTTTTTTTCGCAAATGCGGAGGATTGAGAAACGCATTCCAAATAAAAACGGTGCATTTTTCAAACATTTGTCTGGATGTCAGACGCTTGCATCTTCGCAAGACCAAACACCGTCTAAACTGTTTCCGGGATTTGCGAAAAACGCCCAAAAGGGAGATTTGCAAGGGGCTGGTTATGAATACACTACTTCATAGAGCGGAAGCGGATACGGATGCTTTTTCGCAAATGTAGCAACTAAAAACCACAAAACAAACTCTTGCGAACTTTTTGTCTGCCGGCAAAAAACGGGAAACAGGCTCAATACGTTTACGGTCAGCCATTTAAATGACATAAAAATCTTCGCAAATAAAAATCTTTACATTTCTTCTTCGTTTTTTATGCAGAAAACTTGCACATTTCATCCAAACACTCTACATTTGCAGTGTCGCCGAAAATAATGCGGCGAATTGTCAAAAATGAATCATAGCTTCGTTCAAAATTCAAAGAATCTACATGCAATGCGTGAGGAAAACAGGGAGCCTGCTTCCCTTACCGATTCTGTATTGCATTTGTGTTCTTTGAAAAATTGGACACCCTCCGGCAATTCACGGGCTTAGTGCGGCCTGGGAACAATGGGGCCGGGAAAGCCGGGCATCTTCATCTGCCCCGACAAGGCGAGACACTTGTCGTTTCCACATGCATTCCCCGCAAGGAATGCTTTTTTATTCACCCAAAATTTGAAAGCTATGATGAAAAACAACGAAACCATTACTTACAAGGGACATTCTTACCTGATTCCCACTCACACCGGTGAAGATGCAAAAATCCGCTTTACGGGATTCAAATTAAAATTCAACGGACAGACGCTTACGCCCGGCAGCGGCGAAGAGCCTTATTTCACCCTTGCCGACACCCGCGCCGACAAGGCTTTTTCCCTGTTTATGGAGGAAACGGACTGTAATGATATGGCCGTCTACACAGTGCCCTTTTATATTTACCGCGAAGGCGAAGCCCAGCCGCTGTTGGCCTTGACCGAATCCATGACCGGCGACTTCAATTTCGAAGCCAAGTTCCCAACATCCGACCGTTCTGTCAGTTCGGGCTCCTACTTTCTGCTTATCGACAGTCCGCTGGAAGACGGCGATTCGGTTTTTTACCGTCAGGACAACCGTCTGATTCTCCCTTTCTCCATCCTGAAGGCCGGGGAAGCATCTCTGTTTCCTGCCATCGAAGCCGCAGAAATCATCCGTCCGAAAGACGCCTGCCGGGCAGGCCGCTACACTTCGGGCAAGCTGCAACTGCAAATCCGGTCGGCCGGCCGCTCGAAAGAGCCGTACGAACTGACAGCCGCCTGCTATACGGAAGACTGGGGACTGGCTGCTTCTGACAAGCGTATGGTCACAAAAAATTTGTCGGGTAAGGACAAACGCAACTTTTGCCTGCATTGGGACCGGATTTGGATGCCGGGAAACTATACGGTGGTCTTGTCGTATAACCGCGAGCCCTTTTCCGCCGTCAGCTTCGACTATCGCGGAGATGCAGTCACTCCGGGCACATGCCGCAGCCTCTCGCCCCAAGATGCGGAATACCGCCTGACCAAACTGGCCGACTGCGGGGATACCGCCAAATGGAAGCATATCCGTGAATTTACCGGCATGGCGAAGCTGAAGCTCCGTCTGGCAGAATTGTCACAGTCTGCCGGCTACAACAAGTTCTGCCAAGACCAACAGCTGGATATCCTGAAGATGAACAGCTATGTGGCAGTAACAGCTCCCGTAGCATTCCATGCCAAACGGACAGCCTACTGCCTGCCGAAGCTGCTGGGATACTGCACCACCGAATACAAGCAACTGGACTGTGCCGAATGGATGGGAGAAGAGAAGCCGGAAAAGATTCTGGAACTGCGCGAAGGACTTGCCCTCACCCTGTTCAACCTCGGCATACTGTTTTCAGGAAAGGGACTCAGCCTGCTGCATGCCCTGGAAAAGGCGGTCGGAGACTCTGAAGTATTCTGGGCGCTTACTCTCTGCGGGACGGAAGAAGAGATGAAACGGCTGTTTGCCCTTTCCCCCACTCTGGAGCAACATATCCGCCCGGAATACCGTCTGGACATCCAGTGGCCTTCTGCCGCAGAGATGGTTCATCTCATACAGCACGAACTGAGCCAGACCGCCCTCTCGATGTCCGCTGCCGCCGAACACCGGCTGGCCCTGCAGGTATGCCGCCACATTTCCGAAATACGCCAATGGACAAAAGGAGACATCCACCGCTTCGTTTCACAAGGGATGGTCAGACATTTCAAGCAGCGCATGTACGCCCGCTTCCTGCCCGGAAAAAATCTGAGACGGGATGAACTGAGCACCTTGCAGGCAGAAGATGTCTTGCTCGACGCCTGGCTGGAAGACGAAAATCCGACCAGCCTGCCGGGGAAAAGCCTCACAGCCGGACAAGCCTTTGATGAAAGCATGAAAGAGCTGAACGAAATGGTGGGGCTGCAGCCGCTCAAGGATACACTTGCCGCCACCCTCTGCCAGATACGCTTCAACAGACAGCGCATGCTGCTGGGACTTCCTGCCGGAGACTCGGCAGTCCACCACATGATATTCACGGGAAATCCCGGTACGGGAAAGACCACCGTCGCCAAGCTGATGGGACGGATTTTCCATTCATTGGGCATCCTGTCAAACGGCGAAGTCATAACGACCGGACGCAACGAACTGGTGGGAACCTACATCGGACAAACCGAGGAAAAGGTAGGGAACGTGTTGATGCGTGCCCGTGGAAATGTGCTTTTCATCGACGAAGCCTATAACCTGTATACGGATTCAGACGATTACCGCGACTACGGCAACCGCATTATCGAGGGGCTGCTTCCCGTTCTGGCCGAGCCTCATCCCGACATGCTGATTATTCTGGCCGGCTATGAAGACGAAATGGAGCGGATGATGCAGGCAAACCCCGGACTGAAAGGGCGTTTTCCCCATACGCTCCATTTCGACGACTATTCCGCCGAAGAACTGATGCAGATAGCCTGCCGCCTGTTTGAGCAGAACGCTTACCAGATGTCGGCCGAAGCGGAACATCTGCTGCGCGCAACCATAGCCGACACTCTGGCCGACAAGGACCGGCATTTTTCCAATGCCCGCTGGATAAAGCAATTCATTGTTTCCGGCATCCTTCCGGCTATGGCACAGCGCGTGATGGCACACGGCGCGTCCGACAACATCGGACTCTACCGCACCATCGAACGCTGCGACATCGAGCAGGCCGCCGGAAAACTGCCGTCCAGACCTGCCGTCAGCATCACGCCCCGCCGGAGAATCGGCTTCCGGGCGTGATTACCGGTCGCCATACATGCGTGCCCGCATCTCCTTGATATGGTCGGAAGCGATGTATTCGTCATACTCCATCATCTTATCGATTATTCCGTTAGGCGTCAGCTCGATGATGCGGTTTGCCACGGTCTCGATAAACTCATGGTCGTGTGAGGAGAAAAGAATATTTCCCTTATAGGTCTTCAGATTATTGTTGAATGCCTGGATGGATTCCAAGTCGAGATGATTGGTCGGCGTGTCCAATATCAGACAGTTTGCATTGCGAAGCTGCATACGGGCAATCATGCAGCGCATCTTTTCCCCTCCTGAAAGTACGTTGACTTTCTTCAGCACTTCTTCGCCGGAAAAGAGCATACGGCCGAGAAAGCCTTTCATGTACACCTCGTTGCCCTCGCCATACTGGCTCAGCCAGTCGACCAGATTAAGGTCGCAATTGAAATAGGCGGAATTATCAAGCGGCAGATAGGCCGTGGTGATGGTGACTCCCCAGCTGTAATGTCCTGACTGCGGCTTGCGATTGCCGTTGATGATTTCAAACAAGGCCGTCATGGCGCGCGGGTCGCGACTCAGGAAAACAATCTTGTCGCCCTTTTCCACGTTGAAGTTCACATCGTTGAAAAGCAGTGCGCCATCCTCGGTTTCCGCCCGCAGGCCGGACACTTCCAATATCTGGTTGCCGGGTTCGCGCTCGGGCGTAAAGATGATGCCCGGATATTTGCGCGATGACGGCTTGATTTCATCCACATTCAGTTTCTCCAACATCTTCTTGCGGCTTGTGGTTTGCTTGGATTTCGCTACGTTGGCAGAGAAGCGGCGGATGAATTCCTCCAGTTCCTTGCGCTTTTCCTCGGCCTTGGCACGCTGGTTCTGCTGCTGGCGGAGTGCAAGCTGGCTTGACTCGTACCAGAAACTGTAGTTTCCGGCAAAAAGGTTCACCTTGCCGAAATCGATGTCGACCGTATGGGTACAGACAGAATCAAGGAAGTGACGGTCGTGGCTCACGACCAGCACGGTATGTTCAAAATTGGAAAGGTATTCTTCGAGCCAGGTAACGGTATCCATGTCGAGGTCGTTGGTAGGCTCGTCAAGCAGCAGATTGTCCGGATTGCCGAACAAAGCCTGGGCAAGCATCACGCGCACCTTCTCTTTTCCGCTGAGGTCGCCCATCAACATCAGGTGCTTGTCCTCCTTGATGCCCAGTCCGCTCAGCAGAATGGCCGCGTCGCTCTCGGCGTTCCATCCTTCAAGCTCGGCAAACTTCTCTTCCAGTTCCGCCGCCTTGATGCCGTCTTCGTCAGAAAACTCCTCTTTGGCATAAAGAGCTTCACGCTGCTTCATGATGTCCCACAATACGGAATGTCCCATCAGCACCGTGTCAAGCACCGTATGTGCATCGAACTTAAAGTGGTCCTGACTCAACACGGAGAGGCGCTCGCCCGGGCCCAAAGCCACGCTGCCCTTGGTCGGCTCGAGTTCGCCCGAGATAACCTTCAGGAAAGTAGACTTCCCGGCTCCGTTTGCTCCGATTACACCATAGATATTACCGTTGGTGAACTTCAGGTTCACATCGTTGTACAACACTCTCTTGCCGAACTGAACGGCTACGTTTGAAACTGTTATCATCTGTCTTTATACCTTAATTAGATTAACCTGCTTTGATTTTCCGGCTGCAAAGATACGGATTTTTCCCGTCTTGCCCGCTATTCCATGCATATAAATGTATCAGGCAGACCGTTTCATAAAGGCCTTGGACTCAAACCATCTTCAGCCCGACGATGGAAGCTATAAGCGTAGCGAGGAAAAAAAGGCGCGCAAACGAAACCGGCTCGTGGAAAACGAAGATTCCGAGCAAGACAGTCCCCACGGCCCCTATGCCCGTCCACACAGGATAAGCCGTCCCGACAGGCAGCGTATGCACTGCCTTTGCCAGAAGCCCCATGCTGAAAAACGTACAAATCAGGAAACCCGCGCCCCAAAGCCAGTATTCCATGCCCGAAGCGCCCTTCATTTTTCCCAGACAGAAGGTAAAGCCGGTCTCAAACAGTCCGGCTACAATCAAGATAATCCAGTTCATAAACAATCTGCGTATTTTAAAATCTTCCTTTCAAAGCCCGGAAGCCTGAGCCGGATACGGGCAAGCCTGAAAAAAGGCCAGGGTAAAAAGCCGCACCGCCCGCATCAAAAATGCTTTTTGCCTCATCCCAAAAAAGTTTTTCAGAACTGGAAATAGATGAAAGGCTGAATGTCGCTGCTCTTTACCTGTATCACCAGATAAATCAAGGCAATGAGCACCACGGCCTGACCGAGGAGCGGCAGGCGTATCATGCCGCGGCTGCACGCATTCTGCCAGCTGTCGGGACACCAATGGAGCAGGTATCCCACAGCCATCAGCATGAACACTTTCCAGTATCCTCCCACCAGCTGCCCGAAAAGCTCGGGATGAAACGAGGTGAATATCTGACGAATCATCGTAAGCGAGCCTTCAAACGTGGTGTTCCGAAAGAATATCCAGCAGAAGCATACAAAGTGAAAAGTGAGCACTACCGCAAAAAAGCGGCGCACTCCCGCACTGTGATAATGCTTGGGACGCTTCAGCAGGCTGCGCAGATACTTATGCACCGCCAGTGCCGCCCCGTGCAGTCCGCCCCAGACAATGAAATTCCACGATGCTCCGTGCCACAAACCGCCGAGCAGCATGGTCAGAATCAGATTGATGTATGTACGTATCTTCCCCCGGCGGTTTCCTCCCAGCGAAATGTAAAGGTAATCGCGCAGCCATGTGGAAAGCGAAATGTGCCAGCGATGCCAGAAGTCGGTCACACTGTCTGACTTGTAGGGCGAATTGAAGTTTATCGGGAAACGGAATCCCAGCAGCAGCGCGATGCCGATAGCCATGTCGCTGTATCCTGAGAAGTCACAATAAATCTGAAGGGCATAGCCATACACGCCGAACAAATTCTCCAGGCCGGAATACAGACCGGGATTGTCGAAAATCCGCTCTACGAAATTGACGCTGATGTAGTCGGATATCACAGCTTTCTTGAACAGTCCGCTCACAATGAAGAACACGCCCTCGCCGAACATCTCGCGGGAAACGAACAGCGGCTTGCGAATCTGCGGAATGAAGTCGCGGGCACGCACAATCGGCCCTGCCACCAGCTGCGGAAAGAAGGAGATATAAAAGGCATAGTCCAACAGACTGTCGAGCGGCTTCAGGTCGCCCCGATAGACATCGAGCGTATAACTCAGCGACTGAAAGGTGAAAAAGGATATCCCGACGGGGAGAAATATGTCAAGCGCATGGAAACCGCCTCCCCAAAGCGGGGCAAGCATCTCATAAAAGAAGTTGGTATACTTGAAATAGACAAGCAGACCGAGGTTGATGCACAGGCTGGTCACGACCAGCACCTTGCGCCGCCAGGGACTGACCGTGTCTGCCATGACGCGCGCCAGACAAAAGTCGGACACGGTAACGATTCCCAGCAAAAAGAAATAGATGCCGCTGCTCTTGTAATAGAAATAATAAGAAAATGCCGTAACGAAAAGCAGACGGGCCGTCATGCGCTTCTGCAAAAGCATATAGACGAAAGAAAATCCCAGAAACAGCCAAAGAAAAAATCCGCTGCTGAATATCATCGGCTGCTTCGGGTCGTAAGCCAGAACTGACAGCACTTTTCCCCAATCAATCCCGATATCAGTCAAGTTTAGTTGCCACATAATCGTTGTATGCTTTAATGAATGCTTGGTGTAACAATAGTCCCTGAAGGGTATATCCCTCCACATTGAAATGAATCCGGTCGCGCTGATACATTTTGGCGGCAAGCCAGTTGAGACAGGCTCTCGGCTTTCCGCCAACAATGTCGTACATATCCCACAAAGCCAAATGATTTTCTTCGGCAAACAGCCGTTCGGTCTCCACCACTCTCGGGGTGCGCGGATTGATTACCCGCCCGCTCCGGCCATTCCGCACATAAGCTCCCGGAGGAGTGGTTATGAGAAAAGCCACATCCGGACAGTGATTCCGAATCCGGTCTACCAATGACTGCATCTGCCATCGGTGTTCCGAGGGCGAATAGCGCCGGGCATGCGCCTCGTTTGTCCCGAAAGAAACAATGACCAAATCCGGCTTCAGGTCTGTAATCATACGGATACGCTCGTCGGTAGCAAAGGTAGCACACGTTGCACCGTTCACTCCCAGAATATGATAGACCACTCCTGCCCTTCCGGTCTCGTGCGCCAGTCCGGAGGTGCGGTAAGAAACTTCCATATCAAGCACCGCCTCGCCCCCGAAATCATGCTCAAGCTGTTTGCGCATTACGTAAGGGAACAGATGGCCGCGCACATGCGAATCTCCTATATGGACAATGCGCACCGGACGCTCCATCTTCCCAAGCATTTCCCAAAACCGGTCGAGCGAGGCATAAGGGTCCTCGATGCGATTTTCCTGCATCCCCTTAAACGAATCCGGAACCGAAAGAGCACTTACCGGCATATAGCGTAAAAGCAACTGCATCTCACGGCTGGGATTGACCACTCCCGAATTGCGGTCCCGACGCGCCTTCGCAGGCTGTTCATCCTGAGCAGAAATGCCGAAAGGAAAGGCATACAGACATATCAGGCATACAATCCAGCCAAGAATACTACTCCGATTCATAAGCCTTCCGCTTTTCATATTGCTCTTTCCCATACATCAACGCCTCGAAAAGAATGCCTGCCAGATGCTTTCCCCCACGGAAATTGATGTGCGTATAGTCATAATTCGCCATCGATGGCTTGCTTTCCACCATTTCAACAATGCTGCCTTCACCTCCCATCGCCTCAAAAAGATTCCAGAAAGCCACATTGCTCTCGGCTGCAAGGGCCTGCTGGTAACGAATCAGGTTCTTGACGCCAGGCATCGTGCGCAAGTCGCCGTTTTCTGTCTTGTATTCACGGTCGCCCACTCCTATCACCAGCACAGAAGCCTGCGGAAAAGCTTTTCGCAAACGGCGGACAACCGGTATCATGCCATCCTTATAATACGTATAATTGACGCCTTGCTCGAACGCTACATTCAGACCATACTGAAGCACTATCAGGTCGTACGTGCGAAGACGATTATATGCCTGCAACACCGCAAGCGGTATCTGCCCCAGCTGCTGCCCGCTACTTCCCCGAGTGCTGAAGTTGTCCAGCACAATGCCCGAAACCGGGTCCATGGTCGCCGCATAAAAGACAGCCGACGAGTCGGCCTGCTTAACCTCCCATCGCACCTGCCCTATCTTTCCGCGCACCTCAACCGCCCGCAACACACTGTCGCCGGCCAGGGAATGAACCACCGTTTCACCTTTATTAATCTGTGAAGTCAATGTCAGTGAGTCGGGAGAAAAGAAATAAAAAGCAGACACTTCGCACGTATCAAGCCGGGAAGCATATTTTTTCTGGCCGGACAAAGTAACGGAAGCTCCCTGACGGGCTATAAAATAATGATTGGAAATATCCTGGCGCGAACGGTCAAAATAAAGGGAATCGGTAGTGGCATGACTCTCCCACCCGCTGAAAGAATGGCGCACTGTGGGACGAAATCCGTATACATTCGAGGTTATGGGAACATATCCTACCCCACAACCGCCAAAACGCTCCTGCAACATCGCCCGCAAATCGGCAGTCAAAATATCCGCTTCTATAAAAGAATCGCCGAAATAGGCAATCCGCACCGGACGCCCCAATGCAGGAAGATTGCCCAAAGCCTCGTAAAAAGCCTCCATTCCTCCACTCCGGGTTGAGTCAGAATAGTCTTCTATACATGTCATGCCCGTCTTGCAAGTGTCGACAAACAAGGGCTTCACGACTGGGGGCAAGGCAACAGTATCCGAATCTGCCATCTCAACCACTTTATCAGGACGGACATCGGCCAGCAAATCCACCTTACGCAAAGGTTTGTCCCCAATGCTGAGCGAAGGAAGGAAATGCAATCCCCCCAAACCTGCTACCACAAACAAAGTAAACAGAAATGTAGCAACTATCTTATTCTTCATCGATTTCTCTTAAAAACAGCTGCAAAGATAATGTTTAATCAGACACAAAAAGACAAAAAACGAAAGCTTTTAATCGGAGAGGACATCACTCTTCTTCATCGAATCCCAAAAAGCATCGACCAGACGCAGCCCTTTTTCTGTCGTTATGCCGCGTATGTGCAGAAAAGTAACCTCACTGTAAATCTCATTCAACGGATATTCTTCGACAATGTCCGAATAAATCAGCAAATCCATGCTCATCAACATCGCTTCGTTGATGATTTTAAAGTTAATGTCGTCTCTGAATATTCCCTGCTCCATCCCTTTTCTGAAATAACGGTAGGCAACTTCATCGCTGACCTTCTGTTTTTCCCAAAGAAACTCCAGAACCGACGGATATTTACGCAAATCGCGCAGAAAAGAAGGATTAAGCGAGCACAGCTCTTCCATCTTGCGCTTGTAAAAAGCAAAGATTATTTCCAAGACATCCTCCGTCCTGGAAATAATCTCTGCCATATAATCACTCATATCCTGCCAGTGGCAACGAACAACCTCCAACAAAAGCTGCTCCTTGTCACGAAACAGTTCGTAAAGAGTACGCTTGGATATGGAAAGCGACACTGCCAAATCATCCATCCGGACATTCCGGATGCCCGACTTGGTAAAAGCTGATTCCGCCGCCAAAACAATGCGCTGCTTCAACTCTTCCTTATCCTGCTTATTCCTCCTTACTGCCATGTGTCAATGAATGATACCTAACTTGGAAGTTTCTACAAACTCTATGATTCGGTCTATCTCTACACTGTTAGGTATCTGCTCACGTATACGTATCAACGCATCATGCTGGGAAGTATTGGCTTTGTAAAGAATGCGGTAAGCCTGAGCAATGTGCTTGATAACGGTTTCACTAAAGCCCAGACGCTCCAGCACAATCGTATTGATGCTGTAAAACTCGATAGGTTCATGAGCCGCAACAATATAAGGAGGAATATCCTTGACAAAACGGCAGCCTCCCTGAACCACAGAATAACTTCCCAAACGAGTATTCCCCTGCATCAGCACGTTTGATGTAAGAATCGCGCAATCCTGTATAATACAGTTTCCGGATACTTGCGAACCGTTACCGATGATACATCCGTTGCCAACCTGAACATCATGCGACAGGCGTACCCCTGTCATGATGAAATTTCCGTTTCCCACGGTAGTTTCATGATTGGCATGCGTTCCGCGAATAATGACTGCATTCTCACGAATCACATTATTATCGCCGATACGGGCAATCGTGTCCTCGCCTTGATAAGCAAAATCCTGCGGAACAGCCGCTATCACAGCTCCCTGATATACGGTATTCCCTTTACCCATACGCGTGCCGCTCATCAGGCTCGCGTATGGCATTATTACATTGTCATCGCCTATCTCAACATTCTTGTCGATATAGGCAAACGGATGGACCGTAACATTGTTGCCAATCTTTGCAGACGGGTCAACATAAGCTAAAGGACTTATCATAGTTGCTTTATTTTAAGGTTAATAATCTCATTCTCTACCTCCGCCCAATGCACTATACAAAGAAACGACTGCCTGTATGCGCTGCATATTGTCCGAAACTTCGGTCAATTGAGCGCTCAGCAGGT
>CALUJA010000027.1 GCA_944320845.1 uncultured Phocaeicola sp. | reverse complement strand
ACCATAAGGTCTTCCGGCTCTATCTGGCGGGTAAAGGCCACATTGTCCGGTATCAGACGCAGCCCTTCAATCTGCCGTACCAGCTCCGACAAATAGAAAGGCTCGGGAGCCGGCTTCTGCAAAGCGGAGAATTTGCGGTAGCTGTCGACGAAAGATATCAGTCCCGCCGACGTGTCGTGTATGGCACGGATTCCGTCATAAAGCGGCCCGCCGACCACATCCTCCCGTCTCAAAAATGTTTCGCTCAGCGAAGAAATCGGCGCGATAGAGTTCATGATTTCATGCGTCAGCACCCGAGTGAGCTTTATCCACGAGTCAAGTTCCTTGGCATCCAGTTCACTGCGGATGTCGTTCAAGGTCAGAATCTTCACTTCATGCCCACCAACCTGCATGACTGAAGCGCGCACCAGCAGATATGCCTCGCCCTTCGCCGTGGTATACTCCAGATTGCAGCGCTCTCCGGCCGCCAGATTGCGGAGTTTGTCCGGCAGCTCCTTTCCGTATCGTTCCAATTGCTGGAGCGTTCCCAGTACCGGAAGTCCCAACAGCCGGGATGCGGCCGGATTTGTCTGTATTACTTTCATCTGTTCGTCCAGCACCACGACGCCCGATGCCACGCTCGAAAGAATCTGTTCATAAAACCGTTCCCGCTGTTCCATCAGCTGTTTCTGCTCGCCCATCAGGGTGCCAAACTGGTTTAACGTATCCTGCAGGATGCGCTCGCCCCCTGAAAATCCATAGACAGGCAGGCGGAACGAATAATCGCGGTTGCGAATGGCCTCCAGCATCAGGAAACTCTTTTCGCGGAGCTGTTTCCGGATTCTGAAAAAGAAATACACGGCCAGCAGACAGCAAAGTGCTCCTGCGATGATGAGCGCAGTCTGTCCGCGGCTGATGCCCAGCGTAAGCAGAGCCGTTCCTGCAATCGGCAGACTGGTACGGGCCAAAGCAGAAAAGATTCCTCTACAAGCCATAGCGTTTCATCTTGTTATAAAGAGTCTGGCGGGTTATGCCCAGCTGGGCTGCCGCCTGCGAAAGATTTCCACAACATTGGTCGATGGCCTTTTTCACCAGGCTGCATTCCATTTCATCCAAGGTCTGCAGCGGGACATCCGGCTGCCGCTGCGGTTTCTCCGGGCCCGCCGGCTGCGGTGTATGGGAAAACTCCAGACAGTCGGCTTGCAGCTCGCTGCCGTCGGCCAGTATCACCGCCTTTTCGACAGTATGCTGCAGCTCGCGGACATTGCCATACCAGGGATAATCCAAGAGCCGGCGCGCCGCTTCAGGCGAGAAGCCTTGCAGCTGGCGGCCGTACTGCAGGGCGTACTGCCCCAGAAAACGCTTTGCCAGCGGCAGAATGTCTTCCTTCCGCTCGCGCAAAGGCGGAATATGCAGATGGATGGTATTGATGCGGTAAAGCAAATCCTCGCGGAACTCGCCTTTCCGCACCATTTCCTCCAGGTCACGGTTGGTGGCGCAAACCAGACGGATGTTCGTCGGTTGGGGAATATTGCTGCCCACCTTGACGAAGCTCCGCTTCTGTATGGCTGTCAGCAGCTTTGCCTGAAGGTGATAAGGCAGGTTAGCTATTTCGTCCAGAAAGAGCGTGCCGCCGTCGGCCGCTTCAAAGCGTCCCACCCGGTCGGCATGCGCATCGGTAAACGAGCCTTTCACGTGCCCGAACAGTTCACTCTCAAACAAAGACTCTGTTATCGCCCATATCCACCGATACGAGCGGGCCATCGTGCCGGTTCGACAGGCGATGAATCTCCCGGGCCAGCATGTCCTTGCCCGTTCCGTTCTCTCCCGTTATCAGGATATTGGCATCCGTGGCGCTTACCTTCTCTACCAGAAGCTTCAGCGGATGTATCGCCGGAGAATTTCCCCAATACATCCCAGACTCCGGCTCCTGAGAAACGGCCGTCTTCCTCTTTCCCTTCGCCGTAGTCTTGGCATACGCCTCCTGGAGTGTCTGCACCAACCGGGCATTGTCCCAAGGCTTCACCACAAAATCGGAAGCACCTTCCTTGATTCCCGTCACGGCCAGACTGATGTCGGCATAGGCCGTAAAGAGAACCACCTGCGTCTGAGGCCTCAGCCTCCTTATCTCACGCAGCCAATTCAGCCCTTCATTCCCGCTGTTGATTCCCGAAGAAAAGTTCATGTCAAGCAAGACTACATCGGGCGCACGCTCCCGCAAGACAGAAGGGATGGTTACCGGCGAACTTAACGTCACCACCTGGGCGAAATATTCTCCCAACAAATATTTGAGGGAAGTCAGTATATTCACATTGTCATCCACCACGAGTAAAGTTCCTTGCTTAGCCATGCTTCATTTCATTTAATCCAACAGCTGCAAAGGTAGACAAAAAAAGAAAAGAATCAGGGAAGCCGGGTGACAAATATTTAGACACCCGCTGTCTAATTTTTTGACACTCGCTTTTCATGCGGCCATACGGTGACTATTGACTTTCAACAATTTAGTTTTATGGCATGATATTTGATTATGCTACGGTGAAAAACGAAAAAAGACATGAGCAAACGCAAAGGAATAACAATCGCACTCTGCCTGCTTGCCTGCTGTTGCGGAAGCCGGACGGCAGCACAGGAAATCTGGGATGTGGACCGCTGCATGGAATATGCAGTGAAACACAACCGGACAGTAAAGCAGCGCCAGCTGGAATCCGACAATTACCGGCTCGACCGCATGAAAGCCATCGGAAACTTCCTGCCGGGCATCAGCGGAGGCGCGGGCATACAGTACAGTTTCGGGCGTTCGGTCGACCCGGAGACCAATACATATAATAATGTGTCCACGTTCAACAACAGCTACAGCGCCCAGGCCACGGTGACTCTCTTTAATGGAGGCAGTCTGGTCAACGAGGTGCGCCGCTCGCAGGCCGCCTTGCTGCTGGGGAAAGCCGCCTTCCAGGAAGCGCAAGACAATACCGCACTCGAAACTTTCCAAGCCTATATCGATGCCTTATACTATTACGGCACGACCCGACTGGCTCGAAAAAAACTTATGGAAAGCGATTCGCTGCTTTACAAGACGCAAAGGCAGGAGCAGCTGGGACTAAAGGGACGGGCCGATGTGGCACAGATGGAAGCGCAACAGGCCACCGACGCCTATAACCTGACCCACCAGCGAAATCTGTACGAGACCGCCCTGCTTACGCTGAAGCAGAAAATGAACTATCCGGCTGCCGACACGCTGCGGCTCGATACGGAAATCCTGAATGCCACCGCACTCCAGTCGGCCGCACTGCGTGCCGACCGCGCGGAAGATGTATGGCAAACCGCATTGCATACCAGCCCGACGCTCCGACAGTCGGAGCTGAACAAGAAGATAGCCCGTCTGCAACGGAAAATATCATGGGCAAACGTGCTTCCTACCATCTCACTTTCCGGCGGAATATCCAGCTCTTATTACAAAGAACTGCACAATCACAGTTATCCCGACTTTCGCAACCAGTTTGACAACAACTTGGGAGAATATTTCAGCATAAGCATGAGCATCCCTATCTTTAACCGGCTGAACGGTATGGCAAGCATCCGCCAGGCACGGAACAACTACCGAATCGCCTGCGAACAGCATGAGGCGCAGAAAGAAGAACTGCAAAAGCTGGTGCTGCAGGCGGTGCAAGACCGCGAAGGCTACCTGCGCGAAAGCATCCAGATGGAGAAGAAGGTGGCTTCAGACTCGCTCGCCTATCATGTGACCCGGCGAAAATATGAAGAAGGACTGATGACCTCGCTCGACGTACAAAGCAATGCGGCGACATGGCTGGAGAGTGAGACGCTGCTGCTGCAAAGCAAACTGACCTACATCATGAAGTGCCGGCTGGTAGACTATTACAAAGGAGAAGACATCATCCGTCCGATAAACAGAAAAGACTATTGACAACAGAAAAAACAACCAAGAAAATGGACATACAGATAGAAAAGAAAAAAGGAATCCAGAAGCGGCACCTGCCTTACATCATAGGCGGAGCGGCACTGCTTCTGCTGATTGTATGGATTGCATTCGGCAATCATGCCTCCACACTGAGAGTAGACGGGCGTTCGCTCAACATCGCCGAAGTTACCTACGGGGAATTCAACGACTATATCCGCATAAACGGACAGGTGCAGCCGATATCCATCGTGCAGATAAGTCCCGAAGAGGGCGGCATCGTGCAGGAAAAAGTCATCGAAGAGGGGGCACAGGTGAAAAAGGGCGACATTATCCTCCGGCTGAGCAATTCAGACCTCGACCTGCAGATACTCAACGCCGAGTCGGAACTGGCCGAAAAGCAGAACCTGCTGCGAAACACGCAGGTTACCATGCAGCAAGACAAGCTGACCAACGAGACCGAGAAAGTTCAGCTCGACATCGACACGCAGCGCAAGCAGCGAACCTACCGGCAATACAAGCGTCTGTATGAGGAACACCTGATAAGCCGCGAAGAATACCTTCAGGCCCGGGAGGATTATGAGGCATCGCAGAAGAAACACAGCCTGATAACCGAACGGCTGATACAGGACTCCATCTTCCGCACCATACAGATGGACCAGATGGAAGAGAACCTGCAGAACATGCGCAAGAACGTGCTGCTCATCCGCGAGCGCAAAAACAAACTCGAGGTGCGGGCTCCGATTGACGGGGAACTGGGACTGCTCGACGCCGAACTGGGACAAAACATCACAGCCGGGCAGAAAGTGGGACAAATCAACGACCTTTCCGACTTCAAGATTGAGGCAATGATAGACGAGCACTATATCGACCGGGTGACCAACGGCCTGCCCGCCACCTTCGAGAGGCAGGGAACGCAGTTCAGCCTGAGGGTGCGCAAGGTTTATCCCGAAGTACGCGAAGGGCGTTTCCGCACCGACCTGGTATTCCGCGGCACACGCCCGGAAAACATCCGGAGCGGACAGACCTACTACATCAACCTGCAGCTGGGAGAGCCTACGCAAAGCGTGCTCATCCCCAAGGGAACCTTCTTCCAGGTAACGGGCGGAAACTGGATATTCGTGGTAGACAAGGAGGGAAAGAAGGCATACCGCCGCCAAATCCGCATAGGCCGCCAGAACCCGCAATATTATGAAGTGACCGAAGGACTGGAGCAGGGCGAGCGGGTCATCGTATCCGGCTATGAAAGCTACAAGGACAACGAGATTCTGATACTGAAATAACGGATTTACGCTATCGGACAAAAACAATTTTCACACTTACAAGAAACTGATTAAAACAAGCTGAATATGAAAACTATCTTTTTAACCCTCATCGGGATACTGGCAATGGGAAACCTTGCCTCATGCATGGCCGGAAAGGACCGGAAAGTCACGGAAGAGCGCAAGGCTGAAAACTATTCTTCCATACAGATAGACGGCGTGGCGCAGGTCTATTTCACGCAGGCGGACACTTACTCGCTGCGCATCACCGGCGACGAAAGGCTCGCAAAGGCCACCCGGGCCGAGGTAAAAGGCCACACGCTCTACATCGACCAAGAGCAGACAAAAGCAAAGAGCGGGGAAGTAAGCATCTTCATCTCTGCCCCCCGGCTGAGCAAGGTGGCATTCGACGGCGTAGGCGCTTTCCACTGCGACGAACGACTGACTGCCGACGACATCCGGTTCGAGATAGACGGCGTGGGCAAAGTGTCGATAGCCGACCTGCACTGCCGCTCGCTGCAAGTTGAGATAAACGGAGTGGGAAGTACGGATATACATGTCAACAGCCAAGACCTGACCGCCGACTTCGAGGGAGTAGGGAAAATGACACTGAGCGGCCATACCGACCGCGCCAAGATACGTAAAGACGGAGTGGGCACATGCAATACCCGCAATCTGAATATAGGACAAGAATAAAGACACAGCCGATGAAAACACTGGTTCGCAACTTCTCGCACACATTCCGGCGGTTCATGACCGCGAGTGTGCTTAATATCGTAGGACTGAGCATCGCATTCGCCTCGTTCTTCATCATCATGACGCAGGTGGACTACGACCTCAACTTCAACAAAGGATACAAGGATTATGAACAGATATTCCGGGCGGAATTCGACCCCAAAGGAAACTCCGCCTTCGTCACCGCCATCCCCCGCCCGCTCGGCGAGCTGGCAGAAACAAGCTCGCCGCACATCACGGGAGTTTCCATCCAGGGATGGCCCGGGAATGACGACTATGAAGTGGAAGACAACCTGTTCAACGAACCGACCTTGTCCGGATTCGGAAACTTTATGGCCGTGTTCCAGCCCGAAATGGTATGCGGCTCAGCCGACGCGCTCAACCTGCAGGGGCAGGTCTTGATACCGCAGTCGATGGCATTGCGCTTCTTCGGCACGACGGATGCAGTAGGAAAGACCATCTTTCAGGGGAAGCGGTCGAACAACAAGTCACTGACCATCGGAGGCGTGTACAAGGACTTTCCGGAAAACACCCAGATAGGAAACCCGCTCTGCCTGCCTCTTCCCGCCGACGAGAACAAGGGTATATGGAACAACTGGAACTACGGATGCTATGTCCGCCTGAGCAGTCCGGACAAAGTGACGGAGATAGAAGAGGCACTCAACCGGGAAGTGGACAAGATAGAATACTACACCTCCGTGAAGGACAGGGGGAACAGCTATTTCCACCTCACCCCGATTGCCGACGTGCACTTCTCGACCCTGGGAGACAAGAGTGCGAGCAGCCGCGCCACCGTATATCTGCTCATCTGCGTCTCGTTCCTCATCGTCGTTGTAGCCACGATAAACTTCATAAACTTCTCGCTGGCTGAAACTCCCATGCGCGTACGCAGCATCAATACCCAGAAGGTATTGGGGGCCACTACCGGCTCGCTGCGGATGAGCTTGGTTGCCGAGTCTGTGCTGGTCAGCATCATCGCATGGCTGCTCTCGGTCGTCCTGCTTGTCGCACTGAGGGACTCGGGCGTGCAAGACCTCGTGACCGCCGACCTCGACCTGGCCAACCATCCGAGACTCCTTGCCGCCACCTTCGGCATCAGCGCCGCGATGGGACTTGCCGCCGGGTCGTACCCGTCGTGGTATGTCACCTCCTTTCCTCCCGCCCTTGCCCTGAAGGGCTCGTTCGGACTCTCGCCCAAAGGACGGCGGCTGCGCACTGCCCTGGTCTGCATCCAGTTTTTCGTGGCATTCACACTGGTCATCGCCATCGGCATCATGTACGCCCAGAGCCGCTATATCCGCAAGGCCGACTATGGATATGACAAGGATGCCATTATCATCGGCAACATGACTCCGGAAACCATTGCCCACAGTGAAGCGGTAACGGAGGACTTGAAGCGCATATCGGGCGTGGAAGGAGTGTCCGTATCACAATTCGCCCTCAACTCTTACGACCATTATATGGGATGGGGGATGGGGGAGGAAGAACGGCACGTGGAGTTTCAGGTGCTGCCGGTAGATTTCCGCTTCCTCAATCTGCTGGACATACGCGTCACCGAAGGCAGGAACTTTGAGGCGACCGACGGAAACGTATTGATAGCCAACAAGGCAGCCCATACCGCCTACCCGTGGCTAAGGCTCGGAGAGCCGCCCGCAGAAGGCGGGGTGCCCTTTCCCATCATCGGATTCTGCGAGAATATCCGCTTCACCTCGTTCCGCAACAACGACAGCGCCATCCCGATGCTCTTCCTCTTCTATGGGAAATCGTATGAAGACTGGAGGGAGAAGAACTTTGTCAATGTCCGCATCTCGGCAGGGACGGACCGGATTGCCGTGTTACGCGAACTGCAGCGGACGATGGAGAAGTTCACACCGGGACACGACTTCAACTTCCGCTTCATCGACCAGATTATCGAGACGAACTACCGCAACGAGATGCGATTCACCCGGCAGATACTGCTGTTCTCCCTGCTCGCCATCCTCATCAGCATGATAGGAGTATTCGGGCTGACCATGTTCGAGAGCGAATACCGCCGAAAGGAGATAGGCATCCGCAAGATATTCGGAAGCACTACGGGCGAGATACTTCGCATGTTCAACCGCCGTTACTTCTATATCCTCTTGGGATGCTTTGCCGTGGCCGTCCCCTTCGGCTGGTGGATGGGACTGCATTGGCTTGAGGGATTCGCCGAAAAGACCCCCATCCGTCCGTGGGTGTTCCTTACCTCCTTCCTGCTCGTAACGGCAATCACGATGATTACCGTCACTGTGCAGAGCTGGCGGAATGCTAACGAGAATCCTTCCAACAGCATCAAGACGGAATAAGGCAGTCGCCCGGCCCGGTTTTCCGAGTCGGGCAACTCACTGTCGCGAGTCGGGCAACTCGCCGTCACGAGTCGGGCAACTCGCCGTCACGAGTTGGGCAACTCGCCGAAACGGGTCGGGCAACCCGCAACAGGAAACCTGCGGAACTCTGCAAACCCTAATACCCAACCATTAAACGACAAAAAGCAAAACCATGAAAGGACTAAAGACTTATTTCACATTCTTAGAGCGCAACAAGCTCTTTACGCTGGTCAACGTGGCCGGACTCGGCGTCTCGCTGATGTTTGTGCTGCTCATCTCTGATATGGTGATGCGCCAGCTTACTGTAGACAAAGACCTGCCTGACGCTGACCGCATCTCGGTATTCGCCAACGAACATTGGGCGGGAGGGCATTACAACCTGGGCGACCGTCTGCAAAGCCGCTATCCGGAGATAGAGGACTGGTGTGCTATCAAAGTAACGAATCCGTTCGTACAGCCGGGCGACAAGCCGATGCAGGTATTGGGGGCCAGCGTAAAGAAAAACTTCTTCGAGTTCTTCCGCCTTCCGCTGCTGGAAGGGAACCGCGAACAGTTGCTTACCGACGACAACAGCGTTGTGCTTACCCGCTCCTCCGCCATCCGTCTGTTTGGGACAGAGCATGCAGTGGGCAAATCTCTAAAGATTATTCCCTGCAACAACGAACTGTTTACCGTGACCGGAATTCTGGAGAACATCAACAACTCGGTCATACCCTCCGACATTGACATCTTCATACCTTTCGAGAACATGAAGTACATCAATTGGAGTTGCTCGATGGAATGTACGGCCATGAACAATGCGGGAGGCTCTATCCTCTTCTTCCGTACCTCCCCGGCATCGGACTTGAACAAAAAGGCGGACGACATAGCGGCATACCTGAAAGAGTTCTTCTGGCTTTATCAGTATGACGATACGTTTAAGGAAGCACGGTTCATACCCTTGCGGGATTTCTATTTCTCCGAGACTCCGGCCTCCACCCACCTGAACCAGTATGACTTCAAACTGGTGGTCATCTTCATCACCGTAGGGATTCTTATCCTCCTGATGGCGGTACTGAACTATATCAGCATGAGCGTGGCGCAGACCAGCTACCGCGCCAAGGAAATGGCCACCCGCCGTTTGCTCGGCTCGTCGAAGCCCGACATCTTCTGGCGCATGATAGCCGAATCGTTTCTGCTGACATTGGTTTCGTTCATCATCGGATTTGTCCTTGCCAAAGCCGCAGAGCCGGCCGCCATCGAACTGCTTCATGCCAAGATTGACCTTATGGGCGACCTCAATGTCCTAACCGTCATCATCTATATCGTATTCATCGTCATCCTGACCTTGCTTTCGGGATTCATCCCAGCCACGATACTTTCTAACTATAACCCGATGGATGTGGTGAAAGGCACGTTCCGGCGCAAGACAAAAGCAGTTTACTTGCGTGCGCTCAACATCGTGCAATGCGGATTGACTACCGCCCTGCTCACCTGTTCGGTCCATCTCACCGTACAGATTTACCGCATCGTCCATGCGCCGTTAGGGTATGAATTCGGCAATGTGCTGAGCTATCCGGCGATAGGGAGCCAGCAAGACCTGCAGCGCTTCCGTAACGAAGCCAAGAAACTGCCCTTCGTAAAACATGTCTCCCTATCGTGCGGAGTGCCTCTTGACGGAGGAAACAACAATACGACCAACATCCCCTCGGCGGACAGCACCTTGATACTGAGTTTCCAAACCTTTATCGTCGATTCTGCATTCCTTGACATCTACCATATCCAAATAACCGAAGACCGCCATGCTCCTATGGGAGGGAACAATTTCTTTATGAGCGAGCGGGCGATGCAGATGCTAAAGCCCATCGGAGTCAGAGACTATTACACAAGTGACAATTACGGACGCATCCAGATAGCCGGCGTATTCAAGGATTTTGTCCTTGCACGCAACCTGATAGACCATGACATCCACCCGCTTCAGATACAGATAGAACATCCCGACAGCATCTATCCTTGGAATGTATCGGTAGAAGTGCAGGACGGAGACTTAAACGCTTTCAAGAAAGAGTTGGACCAACTCTTTAAGATAGTGGCCAAGGATTTTGCATTCGAATCGGCATGGTACAGCGACCAGCTGAAAGACCTGTATGCCGACTTCTCCCGCATGAACCGCCTGATGATAATCTTCACCAGCGCCGCCTTCCTGATTTCTCTGTTGGGACTTACCGCCATGAGCCTCTATTTCATCGCCCAGAGGAAGCGTGACATCTCTATCCGGAAAGTATTCGGGTCGAGCGCCGCCGGCGAGCAGAGGCAGCTGATGTGCTTTTCATTTGTCTCCATCGCCGCGGGACTGCTGATTGCCGTTCCGCTCATGGTGTTCGGCATCCACCAGATAAACAAGATTGTGACCTATGACAGTTCCTTCCCGTGGTGGGTTCCCGTAACCGCATTCGCGACCGTAACTGTCATTTCACTCGCATCGGTCTGGCTTATCAGCCTGAAGGCGACACGGGAGAATCCGGTAGAAAACCTGAAGACCGAATAAGGAGCAGCCTGCATCCTTGACAAACAAAGGGCTGGTCAGGAGCAAAACAGATTTTGACTGTGATGAAATCTTGCTTCGCTTCTGACCAGCCCTCTTGCATTATATGACGAAACAGATGCCTTGTCCGAGACAAAGCCTGCACATCAGTTCTCCTTCTCCCGTTCGCAGCGTCCGCAGGCGGAAATCATCTCACGGATGAGGTCATTCAGCCCGTCCGCCTTCCTCAGCTGCTCCAGCGTAATGTGCATACGCCAATGCCAATAATTGTGCGGATTGGCAGGAACGTTGATGCGCTCGGCCTCAATGTCCGGATTTCGCAAGGCTTCATCCATCGAAGTCCAGTCTTGCCATGTCAGGATGCACAGCATGGAAGGACTCTCCAGATGCTGCATGACGACCTCTTTGCACAGCCATGCGGGAGCATGTTCAGGCACTTCCCCCCAATGATGAAGCTCGTTGTGATAAAAGCGCTCGGTCAGGGCCGCATCTTCCTCCCACCATCCGCGCAGCGTGGACATGTCGTGCGTGCCGATGGTACATACGGAATGGAAAGGATACTCGTTCACACGCCCGAATTCCTGCCCCATCGCCTTCGGCATGCGCTGTATCTCGAGCGAAAGTATCTGCAGCTCATCCATCACCCACGGCACACAATCGGGCACCATGCCCAAGTCTTCCCCACAGACCAACATGGGAGTGGACTGCGTGAGTACGGGCAGTTTCTTCATGGCCTCATGATACCAGAACTCGTTGTGCCGTTGATAATAATAATGATTATAGAGATGATTGAAAGCTTCCTGCTCCTGAGGCGAAAGCTGCTTGAAGATATAATCGGTCTGCACGGCGATGCGCGGGTGATAAAGCTCCGGATTCTTCCGGTCGGGAACGAACAAGACATCGCTAATCAGGGCATAAAGATTCTCTTTCAGTCGCAGGCTTCCGTCGTCGGTCTTACCGTCAAAAAAGGTTTCCACCTTGCGCTGCGTGTCAAACTCCGGACGCATTTCATACAAATCATGGTGAAGCGGGCGCACGAAGGTATTGCGAACATAATCGCTCTGCTCGCCAAAAACGGTATTCAATATGTATTCGTTGATAAACGGCCGAAGCATATCCGAACGGAAATTCAGGCCAAAACTGCGGATTTCATCGGCACTCATCGGAATAGCCGGGACAAACTGCCCCAACAGCCCGTGGACACTATGCTCTGGTATTTCCCAAATCCGGAAAAACCCCAGTATATGGTCGATGCGATAGGCAGTAAAATATTCGGCCATCTTTGCAAAACGGCGGCGCCACCACAGATAATTGTCTTTTTCCATGACCTCCCAGTCATAAGTGGGAAATCCCCAGTTCTGCCCGTTTGCGGAAAAAGCGTCCGGCGGTGCTCCAGCCTGACCGTTCAGATTGAAATAATAAGGTTCCACCCACGACTCCACACTGCTGCGGCTGATGCCGATAGGAATGTCTCCCTTCAGAATGACTCCCTTCTGACGGGCATGCCGGGCAGCGGCAAGCAGCTGAACATGAAGCTGGTATTGAAGATAATAATAGAATCCGACAAGCGGATATGCTTCGCTATCGGGAGAGCAGAGCTTTCCGACTTCATCCTCGTCGTATTTGCTATAGGCTTTCCACGAACGGAAATCGGGCGTTCCATACAAATCACGCAAGTAACTGAAAGCAGCATACGGCCGCAACCAATGTTCGTTGCCGGCAAAAAATTTCAGGAACTGCTCCGACTGCAAGACTTTCTGCCCTTCCTGGCGGTAGATTTCCTTCAAATAAGCACGTTTCACCCGATTGACTTCCTCATAATCCACAGCCTGCAAGGCATTCAGACGCCCCCGCTCCTGTTCAAAGTCTTTGGCCAATTTCCAGTCGGTCAATGAAGGAAGCTGTCGCAAGTCAATATATATGGGATGGAAAGCATAAATGGAAATGCTGTTATAAGGATAAGAATCCGTCCATGTCCCGCTCATCGTCGTATCGTTAATCGGCAATATCTGCACGACATGCTGACCGGTATCAGCCGCCCAAGTGACAAATGTCTTCAGGTCACCAAAGTCGCCTACGCCGAAGCTTCCTTCCGAGCGCAAAGAAAAGACAGGAATGGCTGTCCCCGCAAACTTACGCGCCGGAAGAGCAAAGAAAACCTCCGTCTCCATCGGCAGATAAGTCTCTCCCCGCTGCAGCGGCTGGATATGAAAGACCCGATTCGGACGGGATTCCCACTCTTCCACCGCACCGCTTTCTGCATTAATCGCCACAAATTTATATTCAAACGGGGACTTCAACGACGATGCATCCAAGGTAATGTGCCATACATTCGGCTGTACTTCCTGCATCCGCAACGGACGACAATACTCCCAATTACCCAAAGCATTACAACTTCCGATAATTCCCAATGCCTGGTTGTGACAAGTCAATTCCGGACAAAGCGCCCTGAAAGTAATGCAACTTCCTACGCCGTCGGGGAGCTTGCTATAAGACTGAAGCTGACAAACGCCACTGAATGCCGAACTATAACGGTGGGCTTCCGCAGGCAAATCTCTCCAGCAATCATCCATTACATAATGACTCTGTTGGACATTTCCGAAATAAAGCGAATGAGCAATGGCTCCCAACTCCCTTCGTACGCAAACATCATTGCGAAAAACTGCATATCGGTACGTAATAAAGCGACTGGTCTCTTTAGGTATGTATTCATAGCTCCCCTGCCATTCACTGCCATTACGAGTAGAAAGAGGGATTAACTGCACCATGCCATCATCATACAATACCACACACATATTTTCTCCCCAAACAGTACGATATTGGATACGGAATGTCAATTTCATAGATTCTTGGATTATGATTGTTTCAACATCCAAAAATACGAAAATAATATGGAAAACCTCATCTCCCTTCCAAAAAGTTGACCTGCCTATCGGAATCTCCCGACCAACTATAAGACAAGCATGAAAGGCATGGCATACAAGGAGAGGAAGACCACGGGGATAAAGCGGAGCCACCCTGCATGAAGGAAGGGAAAAGGGAAAGGAAAATGGGGAGAAGAAGGGAAGGGAAAGAAAAAGGCAGAAA
>CALUJA010000026.1 GCA_944320845.1 uncultured Phocaeicola sp. | reverse complement strand
AAAACGGAAACTTTTGACAGAATGCTACATACACATTTATTTATTATATAAAAACGGAAAAAGGAGGAAAAAGAAAAATTTTTTCCAACAAGATATTTCAGAAAAGAAACACAAATGCCACAAAATTCCACAACAGACAATGCTCATTTATCCAACCAAAAATGATTTTTCAAACAATCTTCAAGTCCATCAAACCAATTTTTCCAATGCTACCTTGCAGATTCAGCTTCTTTTTAATATCTTTCCACTGATTTTTCAATATTCCAAACAGATTTAGGCTTAAAAGAACAAACCATGATAAACCGATTTATTTATTTCATCTTATTCTATTGGATAACTATATCTCCCTTATTTGCCTTACAGCTTCAGAATCTAAAGGTAGAATATACACTCTGCCCCATAGGAATCGACATATTAAAGCCGCGTTTCAGTTGGCAGATGTCTGACGACAAACGAGACATAAAACAAACTGCCTACCGTTTGCGAGTCTACACCCCCGACAGTATATGCGTATGGGATTCAGGCAAAACAGCAGACAGCCGCTCTGTAAATATCCAATATCAAGGAAATGCCCTACAGCCAGCCACTCGCTATCGCTGGCAGGTAGATGTATGGACAAATCACAGAAAGAGCATCTCCGCCCATTCATGGTTTGAAACAGGGTTAACAATGCAGAATGACTCATACAGCGGATGGGATAAAGCCCAATGGATTGGAGGCGGAAAAGACGACATGGTATTTTATTCGCACTATCTGCCTGTATTCAAACTAAACTACACATTCTGTCTTGACAGTCTGTCAGAAGCTTCACAAGCGGCCTTTATCTACGGAGCCAATGATGAACGGTTGATGGACAGCAATAAAAACCTTTTCGGACTGGCTGCCCGCAAGGACGAATCATACATCAAGATAGAAGTCGATGCCTCTCCCTTGAAAGAGAACAAAAAAGCCGAAATCCGGATTTTCAGGGCAGGATTCTCACCTGAAGACAACGCAGACATCCCGATTCAGACATTTCCCATACCACAGGCACTATTTTGTTTGGCAGACAAATACGAAAAACATACGCTTACCATCACCTCAGAATTGGGATATACCCGCATTTACTTCGATGACTGCGCTACGCCAATCGGCGAAACGAACCTTAATCCGTTAGGTCAAGGCGGAGACTTCATCGCTTTTCCTGTGGTTGGCGATGTAGGATTCTATAATCCCCGGGGAAAACAGACCGCTACCGCCCGAATTGAAATCTGCAACTTCCGCAGTCCGCAAAATGAGCTTGCCGTCGTCCAATCTCCGCTTCCCATATCTGCCAACGACAAGACCGGAAATCTTTGCCTTACCAATCCAAGCAGAAACGCTTCACCCATGCTGCGAACAGTCTTTTCCACAGACGAGAAGAAAATTATCCGCGCGCGCCTATACATCACTTCCCGAGGGATTTATGACGCATATATAAACGGGAAACGTATCGGGAATGACTATTTCAATCCGGGAGCCACCCAATATAACCGTACACACCTTTACCAGACATTTGATGTCACTCCTTATATCCAAAAGGGAAAGAATGCACTCGGTGTGATATTGGCAGAAGGATGGTGGAGCGGAGGATGCACATTCACCGGAAACAACTGGAACTATTTCGGAGACCGCCAGTCGCTACTTGCCAAGCTTGCGATAACCTATGAAGACGGAAAGACCGAAACTGTCACCACCAATCCGGATACCTGGAAATATTTCAACCAAGGGCCAGTAATATACGGAAGCTTCTTTCAGGGCGAAATTTATGACGCAACCCGAGAAGAAAAGATTGAGGGATGGACGACAGCCCTTTACGATGACAGCATGTGGAAACCCGCCCAAGCCATACCACTGGCAGGAACCATCAGCGAAGAAGGAGGAGGAAACAGCCCGAAAGTAAACGACTACTCCCACTACCGGCTGACGGGGCAGTTCGGCCCTACCGTAAAGGCAATAAAAGAACTGACCGCACAATCGGTCGAAGAAATACGCCCCGGCGTCTTTGTCTATGACATGGGGCAGAATATGGTAGGAGTTCCCCACATTACGCTCTCCGACCAACCACGCGGAAGAAAAATATACCTGCGTTTTGCCGAAGTAAAATACCCCTCCCTACCCCGATATAAAGGACATGAGGGCATGATTATGACAGAAAACATCCGGGCCGCAATGGCTCAGGATATCTACATCACACGGGGAGGAGCCCAAGAAACCATCGCCCCGCGGTTCACTTATCACGGCTACCGCTTCATAGAAATTACCGGGACAGACCAGCCCCTTCCGCTTGAAGCGGTCAAAGGAACCGTGCTCAGCTCCGTCCGGCAACTGGCATCGCATTACGAAACCTCTAATCCCAAGGTAAACCAACTGTGGGAAAACATCACCTGGTCTACTTACGGGAATTTCCTTTCCATTCCCACCGACTGTCCGCAGCGCAACGAACGGATGGGATGGGCTGGAGACATTTCCGTATTCTCACGCACAGCAACCTATCTGACCGATGCCGCCCAGTTTCTGCGCAGATACCTGCAGGCGATGCGCGACATACAGCGGGAAGACGGCCGTTTCCCCGACATCGCCCCGCTCGGAGGCGGGTTTGGAGGAATGCTTTGGGGCAGCGCCGGAATTGCCGTCCCGTGGGAATGCTACCGCCAATATCAGGACATAGACCTGCTTTCCGAGCACTATCCTGCCATGAAACGCTATATCCGCTATCTTACCGACAAGTGCATCAATCCTGAAACCCATATCTTAGAGCAAGAAAAAGTCTGGGGAAATCTCGGAGACTGGCTCAGTCCGGAAGACAACCGCAATGATGCCACTCTGTTGTGGGAAGCATATTTCATCCGCGACCTTGACATCATGCAGCGGGTGGCGGACATCTTAGGAGATGAAGAAGGCAGCCGCACATTCGGAAAGCTGAAAAAGGAAAGAACAGACTTTTTCAATCTCATCTATATCGACGCCCAAACCGGAAAGACACGGTCGGCAGACGGAAAAAGACTGGTGGACACCCAGACCTCCTATGCACTTCCGCTGGCTTTCGGCATCATTCCTCCATCCATGCGCCCGAAAGTAACAGACAATCTGGTTGCGGCAATCGCCCGTCCCAACATGGCAGACAACGGAACGGAATGTCCTCCATACTCTTTGATGACGGGCTTCATCGGCACTGCCTGGATCAGCAAGGCTTTATCGGACAACGGACGGACTGACATTGCCTATCGGCTCTTGCAGCAGACCGAGTATCCCTCGTGGCTTTACCCGATAGAACAGGGGGCAACCACCATCTGGGAACGACTCAACTCGTATACCCATACCGACGGATTCGGGGAAAACAACCGGATGAACTCGTTCAACCACTATTCTTTCGGCTCTGTAGGAGCGTGGATGTACGGTTATTCACTGGGCATACAGCCACAGACCGATGGGCCACATGCGGCGTTCAAACATTTCTTGCTGGCACCTCAGCCCGACCCGACCGGACAAATGACCTTTGCACGCGGACATTATGACTCGATGTACGGATGTATAGAGAGCGGATGGGAGGTTACATCCGCCGCAACCCTGTATACATTCAGCATCCCGGCCAATACCTCGGCCACTGTGCGGCTTCCCGCACAAAGCGCAAGCCTGGTCGAAGAAGACGGCAAACCAATCAAGAGCCGCCGAAAGGGCATCACCGTCATCAGCCAAGAGGAAAACTACGTATGCCTAAGGCTGGAATCGGGAAGCTACCGCTTCAAAGTAGAAAAAGCACGCTAATCATTCTTTTTAAACAGAAAAAACATGAATACACTCAAATCATCATTGCTCATCATCTTTTCAGCCCTCTGCTTCTGCGGGACAGAAAATGTCTGCGCCACCGAGCGGGACGCCTCTTTCAACAAAGGATGGAAATTTCATTTAGGGCCGCTTGCCAACGCGGAACAGCCCAGCCATGACGACAGCCAGTGGCGGACGCTCAACCTGCCGCATGACTGGAGCGTGGAACCCGTGGCTTACCAGTGCGAAGGCATTACCATCGGTCCGTTTACCCGCTTGAGCGAGAAACGCTATCCCGCCGACCGGCAGATGGGAGGCGGTGCATGGGATGTGGGACAGACCATGGGAGGAGAAGGATGGTACCGGAAAACGTTTGTCGTGCCGCACGAAGATGCCGGCAAGTGCATCACACTTTACATCGAAGCGGCATCCGCACAATCGGAAGTATGGGTAAACGGCACAAAAGTGTACTTCAACGCCTACAGCTACACCCCATACAAGCTCGACATCACCCGTTATCTGAACACCCCCGGCACTCCCAACCTGATAGCCGTAAAGGCCGTAAACAACGGAAACAACAGCCGCTGGTATATCGGCTCAGGACTTTTCCGGAATGTATGGCTCATCACGACAGACAAGCTCCATCTCGACCGGTGGGACACATACATCGACGCATCGCGGATAGAAGACAAAAAGGCGGTTGTCAACTTCTCGACAATGATTCACAACAGGAATCTGCCGGCAGGACAAGGAGAAATCCACCTGCGGATACTCGACCCGGCGGGAAAGGAAGCCTACTCCACCCGGATAAACACGGAAACGCGCGATTCCGTCATGGCCCGAGCCCGCTTTTCCCTGCATCATCCGCAACTTTGGTCAGTAGACAATCCGCAGCTGTACACGGCAGAAATCACGCTGAACGCCGGCGGAAGGGAACGCGACAGGCTGAATATCCCCTTCGGCATACGCACCCTGGAGTTTTCCGCCCGAAAGGGATTCCTGCTCAACGGCAAGCCGCTTGAGCTGAAAGGCGCATGCGTGCACCACGACAACGGACTGTTGGGCTCGGCTGCCATTGCACGCGCCGACGAACGCAAGGCAGAACTGCTGAAGGCCAATGGCTTCAACGCCGTCCGCTGCTCACATAATCTGGCATCGGAAAGCTTTCTCAGCGCTTGCGACCGTCTCGGCCTGCTTGTCATCCATGAAACGTTCGACCAATGGCTTTCTCCCAAACGCCCGGACGACTATCACCAGTATTTCAAGCAGTGGAGCGTAAGCGACCTGACTGCCGGAATACTCCGAGACCGCAATCATCCGTGCATCATCCTATGGAGCATAGGCAACGAAATCTCTGACCGCGCCGATGAAGCCGGCATCCAAGCGGCCCACCGCCTGATTGAAACCATCCGCAAATACGATACCACCCGCCCGATTACCGCCGCAGTAAACACATTCTGGGACCGTCCGTACAAATGGGAGGAAGCTTCTCCCCGCGCCTTTGCCTATCTGGATGTAGCGGGATACAATTATATGTGGAACAGATACGAGAGCGACCACGCCGCCCACCCCGAACGAATCATCTACGGCAGCGAATCATTCCCCAAAGAGATGGCTCAAAACTGGAATCTGGTCGAGAAACACCCCTATGTCATCGGAGACTTCGTATGGACGGCCATAGACTATATCGGCGAGGCCGGACTTGCGCATGCGCTCGAACTGGCCCCCGGAGAGCGTGACCCGCAGTTTATGGACTGGCCCTGGTATAACGCCTGGTGTGGTGACCTGGATTTCTGCGGCGACAAAAAGCCACAATCGTATTATCGCGATGTGGTATGGCGGCAGCGCGATATCGCAATGGCCGTACATGCCCCGATAGCCGAAGGAAAAAAGGAGGTTGTCAACGGATGGGGATGGCCAAACGAACTGCTGAGCTGGAACTGGCCGGGACTGGAAGGACAAACAATGACTGTCAACGTATACAGCCGTTCTCCGAAAGTAAGACTCTATCTGAACGGCAGCCTGATTGGAGAAAAGGAAACGGACAAGAATCTGTATACGGCTACTTTCGAAGTTCTTTATGAACCGGGAAAACTGACGGCACAGAATGTCGGGAAAAACAGTTCATCCGTCACTCTGCAAACTGCCGGCGTTCCGGCAGGCATCCGCCTTACTCCCGACCGCACGCAGCTGAAGGCATCCGGCCAGGATTTGTCTTTCATAAAAATCGAAGTGACCGACAAAGAAGGGCATGTGGTGCCCGATGCCACTGTTCCCCTACAGATAAGCTGCGAGGGAAAAGGCATCGTACTGACGGCGGGAAACGGAGCCTATGCCGATATGGAAAGCTTCCGCTCACTGAATCCCAAGACCTTCCGCGGACGGGCCATGGCCATCATCCAGTCTGGAGAAGAGGCGGGAGACATTCTCATCAAGGTATCGGCAGAAGGCATCGGCACCTCAGACGCCCGATTATCAGTAAAATAATTTTTAACCCTTATCAAAACATAACATGAAGACTCTTTTCAAGACTTTCCCGCTCTGCTGTCTGGGAGTGATGCTTGCAACAAGCGGAACACACGCCCAAAGCTACAGCTGGATTAGCAGTACCGAAGACCATGTATGGCAGGAAACAAAAATCCGCCTGCAAGACAAAACCGCAGAAACTCCCGACCTGTCAGTGGATGAAAACAACACCATTGTCACATTCAAGGCTTGGGGCACAACGTTCAACGAGCTTTGCTGGGATGCGCTCAGCATACTGACGCGGGAAGAACAGGATGATATCCTGAGGAATGTATTTTCTCCCGAAGGCGACCTGCGCATCACACGCGGCCGCATCTCCATGGGAGCCAACGATTATGCGCGTTCATGGTACAGCTGTGACGAAACAGAAGGAGATTTTGAACTACGCTATTTCAACATCAGCCGCGACAAGCAGACCATCATTCCCTTTATCCGGGCCGCACAAAAATATAACCCAAGCCTGACTTTCTGGGTATCTCCCTGGTGTCCGCCCAGCTGGATGAAGATTCATGGCGACTATCCCGTACTGAGCAGTCCGTATAACAATCTTTCTCCCAAAATGGATTACCTGCTTTACGGCAATATCGGCGGCAAGACCGACCCCGATGAAATGAAGCTGACAGGCGAGCGGAACGGCAAGTTTCCACGGCAACTCGCCACTACCGACTACATGATACAAGACCCGCGCTACCTGCAAACCTATGCCAACTACTTCTGCAAATTCATCGATGCCTATAAGGAACAGGGCATTCCCATCGACATGGTCATCTACCAGAACGAGGCTTACAGCTATACTCCCTATCCCGGCTGTGCCTGGACAGCCGAAGGAACCGTCCGCTTCAATAAAGAATATCTCGCTCCCACCCTCAAGCGACTGCATCCGGATGTAAAGCTTTATCTCGGCACATTCAATACCAACCGGCAGGATCACGTGGAAAAAATCATTTCGGACAAGGGACTGCAGCAATTTATAAGCGGCATGGCCTTCCAATGGGAGGGACGGGAAATTCTTCCGGATATACGCCGGCAGCATCCCGAATGGGACTATATCTGCTCGGAAAGCGAATGCGGATGGGGCAGCTTCGACTGGAAAGCCGGCGAGCATACCTTCGAACTGATGAATCACTACTTAGGAAACGGATGCAGTGAATACAACTTCTGGAACTTTATCCTCAGCGATAACGGAGAAAGTCCTTGGGGATGGAAACAGAATGCACTGATTCGCGTAGATTCCAAAGCACGCAGCTTTACCTACACACCTGAGTATTTTGCCGTAAAGCACTATGCCCACTACATTTCTCCCGGCACAAAAGTCATCGCCTACAAGCCTGAAGGGGAAGACAAGAAGCCTGTACTCGTGGCAAAGACTCCAGACAATAAACTTGTAGTCATAGCAGGAAACTTCAAGGATGAAGCACAATCGCTGACTGTCCAGTTAGGCAAACGCCGTTTGCATGCTACGCTGGCCGCCCATTCGATGAATACATTCAAGATGAAATGACCGTGATAGAGTTGCTACTCCCACAGCCTGAGCAAATCCGTCTCGCCCCAATACCAGTGGGTATACCCGGCGATAACGTTCTTGTACCGGTATAAAGGAGTGGCAACTCTATTTCCCTTCGCATCATACAAGGCGGCAACCGAGGGCAAAGCTTCCGGTGAAACGACCGACGAATAATGGAATTCATGCCCTTTCAATACCAGTCCCCGGTATTCCGCACAGCGGTATCCCAGATGCAGATGCGCATCTTCCATGGTGCATGTCAGGGGCAACGCCCCCGCCATCTCATACACCGTCCCTTTTTGGGTGGCAACCGAGCGGGAAAGCATCATCATGCCGCCACATTCCGCCAATACCTTTCCGCCCTTTTCAATATAATCATAAAGTTGTTTCATCAAGGGCTTGCGCCGGTGAAGCTGGCGTGAAAAAAGTTCGGGATACCCACCGGGCAAATAAATCAAGTCGGCATCAGGAAGTTCCTTGCTATAGAGAGGACTGAAAAACGTAAGGCTTCCGCCCATTTCACGCAGACGGTCAAGATTTTCACGATAGATGAAACTGAAGGCCGAATCGCGTGCAACGGCAATCCGCATCTTAGGAAAGCGACTGCGGACCGTATCCACCGGAACGTCTTGCGTATAGGGAAGACTATAGGCACACGGGAAAGGACGGGTGCACAAGTTAAGCAACTTATCTATGTCTATATGGCTCTCCACCTTGCAAGCTATGCGTTCGGCCAGTTCATCCATAGCCTTTTTTGCTACCACGGTCAATCCCAGATGACGGGAAGGCAGGCGAAAAGAATCTTCGGCAGGAAGATAACCCAGGCTTTCCAGTCCGGCCTCAGCGCAGGCCTCTTTCAAACAGGCGTAATGCGCAGGCGAAGAAACCTGGTTGAATATGACCCCCACAATTTTGGGAGCCGGACGGAAATGCTTGAAGCCATACAGAACCGGAGCAACCGAATAGGCCGTGGCACGGGCATTGACCACCAAAACTACTGGGACATTGAGCAGCCTTGCCATTTCAGCGCTGCTTCCCTGCATCCGCCTGTAGCCGTCGAAAAGTCCCATCACGCCCTCTGTGACACACACATCGGCATTCTCCGCATAACGGTTGTAGACAAACTGGACATGCTGCCGGGAAGCCATCCAGGCATCCAGATTAATCGAGTCTCTGTCTGCGGCAATGGTATGGTATTGCGTGTCAATATAATCCGGCCCACACTTGAAAGGCTGCACTTGCAACCCGCGCTTCTTCAAGGCGCGCAGCAATCCGACGGTCAGTGTAGTCTTTCCACTGCCGGAGTTTACAGCACCAATAAGCACTTGCGGTTTCATTCTTTATTCTTTTCTTTTACTTAGCCGCCGCAAAGATAAGAATTATTTTACTTCATTTCTATTTCAATCATCCCTCCATAAGGGGACAAAGCGTCGAAAGCACGGCTGATATCCACCATGCCGGCATAAACCTGCGCGCATACCAACACTCCTCCGTGGGCAAAGACAAGCACCTTCTCATAGTCTTCACGCCTCAGTCCGTCCAGAAAGGAAGCCACACGCCGGTAAAGCTCCATAAACGACTCGCCGCGGGTGGCGGGAATATGCAGATAATCCCTGTACCATTCCTGAATATGAGGGTCGCTTATCTCGTCAAACTTCTGCATCTCCCAGTCGCCGAAGCTGATTTCCTTCAGCCGGGAATCGCGCTCGGCATCTTCATAGCCGCAGTAAGCCGCCAGACGCGTGCATCGGGAAAGCGGACTGGTATACACTTTATCAAACTTTATCCCTTCAATGCGCGACTTGCACACTGACGCCTCTTCCTCAAAGGTATCGCGAAGCGGCACATCGGTCTGGCCATAACACGTGCCCGACGGCACATCCACCGATGTATGACGAATCAAAAATACTTTCATAACCAATGCATTATAAACGGCAAATGACGGCTAACCATGACAGCTCCCGCCCAAAAGCCCAATTCACACAACAAAAACAACGCTCCGCAGCAGTCGCCCGTATATCCGCCCAGACGGCGCTTGAACAAAGCTACGAGCAAAAAGAAGCAGACAACCGGCAGCAGAAGCGCCCACAAGTAGCAAAAAGGAAGAAACAAAAGGGGAACTGTCCCTCCCAATATGCTTGCCACACACTCTTTACCGGTCATGGATGCGTAGACAACCTTTGCTTTGCTCTCTTCCTCCTTACGGGCATAGGGCAGCCTGATGACAAAACTGCTTATGCACTTGGCAAAAGCGTCGCCGCATAATAAGACAAACGGAATATGCTCGGGCGGAAGAGCGGCCAGAAGCGTATAAGCCATCAGGTAATATACTATCAGCCCCAGCACCCCATAGCTTCCGATGTGCGAATCCTTCATGATGCGCAGCGTGCTTTCCCGGTCGCGCCCGCCGCCAAACCCGTCGAAAAAGTCGGCCAGACCGTCTTCATGCAGCGCTCCCGTGACCAGCAAACGCGAGGCCAATGCCGACATCACGGCCGCTTCATGAGGAAATACCAACATTGCCAAGAAGAAGACCAGGGCCATGATACCGCCGGTCAGCCATCCCGTCAGACTCCAGTAGCTGACCACATGCCTGAAACATTCAGAAGGTACTGTCTTAATCCTCCAAAAAGGCAGTCGGGTGAAGAATATCAAGGCGGCAAAAAGATTTTTCATCAGGCCTTAAAAATATTTGGTTATAGAAGCGTGGGAGAATGTCTCCATCTCATTCATCATCCGCACGGCCGAATCCACAATCGGATAGGCACACACCGCCCCGCTTCCCTCTCCCAAGCGGAGACCCAGATAAAGCAGAGGCTTGGCATGCAGGTATTCCAGCAGCAGCTTATGCCCGCTTTCGTCTCCCTGATGGCCGAATATGGCATAGTCTGTCACCGCCGGACAAAGCCTGGAAGCCGCAAGCAGGCAGTTTGTCATGATAAACCCGTCGACAAGAATAACCAAACGCAGTTCCGCGGCCCGAAGCATTCCTCCTACCGCCATCATCATCTCATAACCTCCAAAGCGGCGCAAGACATCTTCCACGGCATGCGGGCCGGAAAAGTTATCGGCCGCCCGCTGCAATACCCGATACTTCCGCTCGATTCCTTCGGCATCCAGTCCACTGCCCGCGCCGACACACCGGCGGAGCGGCATTTCCGTAAAGAAATGCATCCACATTGCCGAAGCCGAAGTATTGCCGATACCCATCTCCCCAAAGCTTACAACGTTGCAACCCTGGGCATAAATCCGGTCTATGCACTGTGCGCCAAACTCTATGCAACGCTCCATCTCTTCGGGAGTCATGGCATCTTCATAAAGAAAGTTACGTGTTCCCTTCCGTATCTTCATGTCAAGAATGCCTCTTGCTGGCGGAAAATCGTAGTCCACCCCCGCATCAACCACCAACAGTTCAAAGCCATGCTGCCGGCACAGATAGTTAATCCCCGCCCCTCTCCGGAGAATGTTCCCGACCTGCTGCCAGGTAATCTCTTTCGGAGAAAGGCTGACTCCTTCTTCCACAATGCCATGGTCTGCCGCAAACAGTATGTTGCAGGGATGGTGCAGCATCGGAAAAAGACTTCGCTGTATAAGGCCTACCTGCAAGGCCAGTTCTTCCAGCCGGCCCAAAGAGCCTTTGGGCTTGGTCAGATTGTCAATCCTTTCGGCCAACGCTTTCTCCAATTCAGCGTCAGCGGTATGATGTATCGTAAACTTCCTCATATCATTTTATTTTTACCGGAATCCCGCTTACCATCAGAACTACCTCATCGGCTTTCGATGCTACATACTGATTGGTCCACCCCTGCAAATCGGTAAACTGGCGTTGCAGTCTGTTCGGGGATACTCCTCCCAAACCAATCTCGTTCGTCACGAAAATGAAGACAGCGTCCTGATCAACGAACCTGTCGAACTCGGCCTTCACCGCTTCCAATGCAAGCGAAACGTCGTTTTGCTCCATAAAGAAATTGGTGCACCACAGCGTGATGCAGTCTATTACCACCACTCTTCCGCCCACTTTGTGGCGGCTCAACTCTTTTTCCTCCTCGATGTTCGTCCACTCTTCACCGCGGTTCTCACGATGGCGCACCACCCTCTGGCGGAATTCTTCATCCCATATCCGTGCCGTAGCGATATACACCGGCTTGTCTGTCAGCTGATGCGCCAACCTTTCGGCATAGGTACTCTTGCCGGAACGCTGCCCGCCTGTAACCAAAACAACTTTTCTCATCAGATTTTTCTTTGCGGACAAAAATAATCTTTTTTTGAAGTTCCGCATCCATCTCTCAGATATTTTTTCCGGATGAAGGCACAGACAGACGCTTTCAATCCGGCCAAACAGAATTTTCATCTGCACCAGAAAAAATTTGCAACAGAGGAAAACGAAACATACGGGCATAAAAAAAGGAGTACCGCTGTACTCCAACCTTTGTTAACCTTAAATCTAATACTATGAAAAACACGATGCAAAGATACGGACTTCGGGCAAAACTGCAAATTATTCCGCACAAAAACCGTGTTTTATAACATGTTTTAAGATGTTCCGCCGCCGATTAATGGGCATTAACAATTTATTTGGAATCGTTAAGCTCTGCGATTTCCTTAGTGGCCACCGCTATTGCCTCATTAATATTGCTGCAAATGTTCTCTTTTCCGAGCAGTTCGTAAAATCCCGATTTTTCAAGCACGGCATGAACCTGCGCATTGACACCCGAAAGAATGATGTGAATGTCTTCTTTCTGCGACATCCGGCACAGAGTGTCCAGGTTATGGATGCCGGTAGAATCTATAAACGGAACTTTTCGCATACGGATAATTCGGATTTTAGGCCGGTCGCCCAACCGGGCCATGATTTCTTCAAACTTGGTGGCTATGCCGAAAAAGTAAGGTCCGTTAATCTCATAAACCTCTACCCCCTGCGGAACTATCAGATGTTCCTCATGCACCTCAAGGTCTGACTCTTTGTTCGGGTCTATCTCATCGGTGATGACCGAAATTTCAGTCGTCTCCATCACACGTTTCATAAAGAGTACACAGGCTATGACCAGACCCACCTCAATGGCTACCGTCAAATCAAAAATCACAGTCAGGAAGAAAGTGATGAGCAAGACCACAACATCCGACTTCGGATTCTTGAGCAAACCCCTGAACACACGCCATCCGCTCATATTATATGAGACCACAACCAGCACTCCGGCCAGACAAGCCATCGGGATATACTGCGCCAAAGACATCAGAAACAACAGGATGAGCAGCAAGACAAAAGCATGAACGATGCCCGCCACAGGAGTCTTTCCCCCGTTGTTTATATTCGTCATCGTACGGGCAATCGCTCCGGTAGCCGGAATGCCGCCGAAAATGGGAGAAACAACATTGGCAATTCCCTGAGCCACCAGTTCGGTATTCGAATCGTGCCGGTCGCCCACCACACCGTCTGCCACCGTAGCCGACAGAAGCGACTCGATAGCTCCCAATACGGCTATGGTGATAGCCACCGGAAACAAGTTCTTTACGGCTTCCCAATCGAGTGCCGGCACCGCTGCCTCCGGCAGTTGCGCCTTAATGCTGAAGCGGTCGCCAATCGTATCAATAGAAGTAACCCCTCCGTATACCTTCATAAGATATACAGCCACCGTGACCAATACGATGGCAACGAGCGACCCCGGGATTTTTCTTGAGAACTTTGGCGTGACGGCAATAATCAGAACACTTGCCACACTGACAACAAAGTTCCACCAGTTGACCGTATCAAAATGATGAAAGTAAAGAATCCATTTCCCGATAAAGTCTCCAGGCACCTTCTCTCCACCAAAATTCAGGCCAAACACATCGGCTATCTGCGTGGTAAAGATTGTAACGGCAATACCGCTTGTAAATCCGATGATTATCGGATAAGGAATAAACTTGATGATTGTACCCAACCTGAATATGCCCAACAAGATAAGGAGAATGCCCGCCATCATAGTGGCCACCATCAAGCCCTCAACACCGTATTCCTGAATGATGCCATAGATAATGACAATAAAAGCTCCGGTCGGCCCGCCAATCTGCACCTTGCTTCCCCCTAAGAAAGAAATGATAAATCCGGCCACAATAGCCGTTATGATTCCTTTTTCCGGACTTACCCCCGAAGCGATACCAAAAGCGATAGCCAGGGGAAGTGCTACAATGCCTACGATAATACCGGCCATCAGGTCGGTCATAAAATCTGTTTTTGTATAACTCTTTATCGAGGAAAAGAGCTTAGGTCTGAATTCAAATCCTTTCATAATTTATTTGTTATAATGCAAAAGAACGCAAAAATATATATTTTGCAGAACTCTGCCCTACCAAAAGGCGTTTTTCTTTATAACACAAAAGAAAAAGTGTTAATAGATTACAAATCTATTGCTGTAATGATTACAAATTTGAATAATTACATTATATTTGTAGAGACAAGGATATAAAATTATTAACCAACTAAATAACTGATTATTATGGGAAAAAGTATCAAAGGAACAAGAACTGAAAAGAATTTGGGTATTTCATTTGCCGGTGAATCGCAGGCAAGAATGCGCTATACTTATTTTGCAAGTGCCGCAAAGAAAGAGGGCTATGAACAGATTTCCGCCATCTTCACAGAAACTGCCGACCAAGAAAAAGAGCACGCCAAGCGGATGTTCAAATGGATGGAAGGCGGAATGGTTGAAATTACCGCAAGCTATCCGTCGGGCGTAATAGGTACAACACTCGAAAACCTGAAAGCAGCCGCAGCCGGTGAAAATGAAGAATGGACACTTGACTATCCTAAATTCGCCGACATTGCCGATGAAGAGGGTTTCCCTGCCATTGCCAAAATGTACCGCGAAATAGCAGTAGCCGAAAAAGGACACGAAGAAAGATACCGGGCTCTGGCTAAAAACATAGAAGAAGGAAAAGTATTCAAGAAAGATACGGAAGTGGTATGGCAGTGCCGCAACTGCGGATACCTGTATGTAGGTACAGAAGCTCCTGAGACCTGTCCGGCCTGCCTGCATCCGCAAGCATATTTCGAAGTAAAGAAGACCTATTATTAAGATTTCCAGACATTCGGTTTTATTTATTGATTATCCTTACAAGTCCGGTCAATATTTGATGGCCGGACTTTTATTTAAGACTTGCCGCTCTCATGGGAAAATACCTATTTTAAGGTATTGTTCCGTATCCTGAAACCCTTCATATTTGTATTTTGAAAAACCATAAAACTTTAACAGCATGAAAATTAAGGCAATTATAGGCCGTGAAGTCCTCGACTCACGGGGTAATCCTACCGTAGAGGTAGAAGTAAAACTGGAATCTGGTGTCATCGGACGCGCCTCTGTCCCTTCGGGAGCCTCAACCGGCGAGCATGAAGCTTTGGAACTGCGCGACAAAGACCCGAAACGCTATGGCGGGAAAGGAGTTTTAAAGGCAGTCGACAATGTCAACAAAGTCATCGCACCGGCGTTAATCGGATGGTCTGCCCTCGAACAGCGCGCCATCGACAAGAAAATGTTAGAGTTAGACGGCACCAAGACTAAATCAAACCTCGGTGCCAATGCCATTCTGGGCGTTTCACTGGCCGTAGCCAAAGCCGCTGCAAACTATCTGAACATCCCTCTATATCGGTATATCGGCGGTGTCAATACTTATGTCATGCCTGTTCCGATGATGAACATCATCAATGGAGGCTCTCACAGCGATGCTCCCATTGCTTTCCAGGAATTTATGATTCGCCCGGTAGGCGCGCCCTCATTCCGCGAAGGACTCCGCATGGGAGCAGAAGTGTTCCATGCACTGAAGAAAGTACTGCATGCCCGCAACCTCAGCACTGCGGTAGGCGATGAAGGCGGATTCGCTCCTGCACTGAACGGAACGGAAGATGCCTTGGAATCTATCATCGCAGCCATCAAGGAAGCCGGATACGAACCGGGCAAAGATGTAATGATAGGCATGGACTGCGCCTCTTCCGAATTCTATAAAGACGGCATATATGACTATACAATTTTTGAAGGAGAAAAAGGCAAGAAACGCACCTCAGAAGAACAGATTTCCTATTTGGAAAAACTGATAAGCAAATATCCCATCGACTCCATCGAAGACGGCATGAGTGAAAACGACTGGGAAGGATGGCAAAAACTGACTGCCCGCATCGGCAGCCGCTGCCAGCTGGTAGGCGATGACCTGTTTGTTACCAACGTAGAATTCCTTGCAAAAGGCATTGCTACAGGATGCGCCAACTCTATCTTGATAAAGGTAAACCAAATCGGCTCGCTAAGCGAGACTCTCGATGCTATCGAAATGGCACACCGGCACGGTTATACGACCGTAACCTCTCACCGGTCAGGAGAAACGGAAGATGCAACCATTGCCGACATTGCCGTAGCGACCAACAGCGGACAAATCAAGACAGGCTCATTAAGCCGGTCAGACCGCATGGCAAAATACAACCAATTGCTCCGGATAGAAGAAGAATTAGGCGATTTGGCTGTATACGGATACAAACGAATCAAATAACACAAGATTACAAATAACCGATTTTAAAGAAAGATGCAGAATACGGCTTTAAACCTGCATCTTTCTTTCATTTTTATCAGCTGAAAATCAGACATGAACGAAAAAACAGCAAAAAAAATGCATCAAAATATTTGCAGATATAAAAAATAGTCGTACCTTTGCATCGCAATCGAGAGAGATAGCAACAAAAGAATAAAAATGGTGCGTTAGTTCAGTTGGTTAGAATACATGCCTGTCACGCATGGGGTCACGGGTTCGAGTCCCGTACGCAC
>CALUJA010000025.1 GCA_944320845.1 uncultured Phocaeicola sp. | reverse complement strand
TAAAAACGGGATAAGCGGAGCAGAGAAGAACGGAATGGAAAAGGGACGGGACGAAACAAGGGGAAGGAAAAACGGAAAAGGGGGAAGGGAAAGCCACATGCAGAGACCTATTAAAGAAATCCGATATACATCTTTTGCTTTTTCCAACTGAAAAACGTAATTTTGCTTATCAGAAAACTATTATAACGTATGAAAAGATTTTTGCGCAATGTGCTGGCCACAATAACCGGCATTCTTGTTTCCGGATTCATTCTCTTAATTTTGGGTATCATCACCGTTACAGGACTTATAACGGCGACAGAAGCGGAAACTACAGTCCACAAAAATTCCATTTTCCTCCTTGAGCTGAAAGGAAATATAACCGAACGCTACCAACAAAATCCGATAGACCGCATTTTGGGAGAAGAAAAAACGACCTGCGGACTGGATGATATCCTCAATGCCATCCGGAAAGCAAAAGACAACGACAATATCAAAGGTATCTATATGGATGCCGGAGCATTCAACTGCCAGCCCGCTTCGCTGCAGGCCATACGCAACGCACTGACCGACTTCAAGGACAGCGGGAAATTTATCATCGCATATGGAGGAACTTATACGCAGCCATCCTATTATCTGGCCAGTACGGCCGACAAGATAATCGTCAATCCGTCAGGACACATCCTATGGCATGGACTGACCGCCCAAACTTTCTTTTTCAAAGACTTGCTGAAGAAAGCCGGCATAGGGATGCAGATATTCCGCGTAGGAACCTACAAATCGGCTGTAGAGCCCTTTACAGAAACCGAAATGAGCCAAGCCAACAAAGAGCAGACACAGGCGTTCATCCATTCTATCTGGGGGCAATATCTGGCCGACATATCGGCCTCACGCAAACTGCCGAAAGAGCATCTTGACCGTCTTGCCGACCAGAACATGGACTTCCAGCCTGCCGAAGCCTATGTAAAGAACGGGCTGGCAGACACACTGATGTATAAAGACGGAGTATTGGATTATCTGAAATCGCTGACCGGTACAGAGGACGAAAAGCTGGCCATACTGACTTTAGACGACATGACAAACATAAAGCGCAACATCCCCAAAGGAAAAAGCGGGAACATCATAGCCGTATATTATGCATGCGGGGAAATAGACAACGGAACCGGCATGTATAACGAAAGCATCCATTCGGAAGAAGTCATTACCGACCTGCGAGAACTACGCGAAGACGACGCTGTAAAAGCCGTTGTATTACGAGTAAACTCACCGGGAGGAAGCGCTTACGGCTCGGAGCAAATATGGAAAGAAGTTTCTCTGCTGAAAGAACGCAAGCCGGTCGTTGTCTCTATGGGAGACTATGCGGCATCGGGAGGCTATTACATCGCATGCGCCGCCGACTGGATTGTGGCCGAACCAACCACACTGACGGGCTCTATCGGAATCTTCGGCATGTTTCCCGACATTTCAGACCTGCTCAACAACAAGCTTGGGCTGCATACCGACGGAGTCAAGACCAATCGGCTGGCCGATTTGGGCAGCATAAACCGGCCGTTTAATGAAGAAGAAAAATCGTTGATACAGGGAATGGTGAACAACGGATACGAGCTTTTCACCCGCCGGTGCGCAGACGGAAGGCAGATGCCTATAGAGGAACTTGAAAAGATTGCCGAAGGACGGGTATGGACCGGCGAAATGGCAAAGGGACTGAATCTGGTGGACGAACTGGGCGGATTAGAGAAAGCCATCCAAAAAGCGGCCGAGAAATCGCAGACCACCGAGTACACCATCCTGTCTTATCCGCCCAAAGAAGACCTGCTGACCGGACTTCTGAACACGAAGCCCCAACGCTACATTCAGAGCAAGGCACTGGAGGCATGGGGCGACTATGCCTACATTTTCTTCTGGGCCAGAAACGCAGCCAACATCGACCGTCTGCAGGCACGCATGCCGTTTGTTACCGACATGAAATAAACAAGCCCGGCACAATGAAGCACAAGAATATGCCCATATACCACAGCCTGCTTCCCCTTTCATTCCTATACGGAATCGGGGTAAGGATAAGAAACGCCCTTTTCGATTCAGGCATCCTGAAATCGAGAAGCTTTCCCGTCCCCGTAATCTGCGTGGGAAACCTTACCGTGGGCGGAACAGGAAAGACCCCGCATACCGAATATCTAATCAGACTGCTGAAGCCAACCTTCAGGGTAGCCGTGTTAAGCAGAGGATACAAGCGGGAGTCAAAAGGATTCGTGCAGGCATCCGGACTGACTACGGCCAAGGACATCGGCGACGAGCCTTATCAGATGGCGCACAAGTTTACGGACATATGCGTGGCGGTAGACAAGAACCGCTGCCACGGGATAGAGCAGCTGACCCAAAGCATGAGGGAAAAGCCCGAGGTCATCATTTTGGACGACGCTTTCCAGCACCGTCATGTGCTGCCGGGGCTCTCGATTCTGCTGACCGACTACAATCGCCCGTTCTTTTCTGACAAGATGCTCCCCGCAGGCCGTCTGCGCGAACCGGCGGAAGGGAAAAGAAGAGCCGACATTATCATCGTAACCAAATGTCCCGACCACATCGATGAAAAAGAAATCCGCTCGCTGCAAAAAAAGATTGCGGCCACGGACAAACAGACACTTTACTTCACCCGGATGGCATACGGAATGCTGCATCCCCTCTCTCCGGATGCACCCACGAGGGACTTCCGCTCACTGTCCGGCGCAGGAATCATACTGGTAACAGGAATTGCCTCCCCTGCCCCCATCGTGAAGAAGCTGTCCGCCTATACGCGGCATATCATCCCCCTTACGTTCGGCGACCACCATGCCTTCAGCGCAAAAGACATCAGCCGCATACGGCAGGCATTCCGCCAGTGCGGCTCCGCCGAAAAAATAATCATCACCACGGAGAAAGATGCCGCCCGACTGGCATGCCATCCGCTTTTGGACGAAACGATAAGAAAAAACACCTATACCCTCCCCATCACTGTGGAGTTTATAAATGAAAAAGAAAAGCAATATTTTAACTCTCAAATTATATCGTATGTTAGAAAAAATTCAAGAAACAGCAGCCTTTCTGAAGGATAAAATGCACACCCACCCTGAAACGGCAATCATTCTGGGAACAGGTCTGGGCAGTCTGGTACACGAAATCACCGATGCCTACGAAATAAGCTACAAAGACATTCCCAACTTCCCGGTATCGACCGTGGAAGGGCACAGCGGAAAACTCATCTTCGGAAAACTTGGCGACAAAGACATCATGGCCATGCAGGGACGCTTTCATTTCTACGAAGGCTACTCGATGAAAGAAGTGACCTTCCCCGTCCGCGTAATGCGTGAACTGGGCATCAAGACCCTGTTTGTCTCAAATGCCGCGGGGGGAATGAACCCGGACTTCTCTATCGGCGACCTGATGATTATTACCGACCACATCAACTTCTTTCCCGAACATCCGCTGCGCGGGAAAAACATCGACTACGGCCCCCGCTTCCCCGACATGAGTGAAGCTTACTCCAAAGCCCTGATAGCAAAAGCCATCGAGATTGCCAAAGAGAAAAACATCAAGGTGCAGCAGGGAATCTACATCGGAACGCAAGGCCCCACCTTTGAGACCCCGGCCGAATACAAGATGTTCCGCATCCTGGGAGCCGACGCCGTAGGCATGTCGACCGTTCCCGAAGTCATCGTGGCAAATCACTGCGGAATCAAGGTTTTTGGCATATCCGTCATCACTGACTTGGGGCTTGAAGGAAAAATCGTGGAAGTATCCCACGAAGAAGTTCAAAAAGCGGCAGATGCGGCCCAGCCCAAGATGACAACCATTATGTGCGAACTAATCAACCGATCATAACCATGCACGAAGGAACAAGAACAGAAATATCAACATTGGGTGAGTTCGGCCTCATCCGGCATCTCACCCAAGACATAAAACTCCAGAACCCGGAAAGCCGGTATGGAGTGGGAGACGACGCGGCCGTACTGGACTATCCGGACAAACAGGTGCTGGTCACTACCGACCTGCTGATGGAAGGCGTACATTTCGACCTGGTATATACCCCGCTGAAGCATCTGGGCTACAAATCGGCGATGGTAAACTTTTCGGATATCTATGCCATGAACGGAATTCCAAAGCAGATAACCGTTTCGCTGGCCATATCCAAACGCTTCTGCATCGAGGACATAGAAGATTTTTATGAAGGAGTCAGACTTGCCTGCCAACTGCATCATGTCGACATCGTAGGAGGAGACACGACTTCTTCCGTAACGGGACTGGCCATCTCCATAACCTGCATCGGAGAAGCAGGCAAAGACCAAATCGTTTACCGTAACGGAGCCAAAGACACCGACCTAATCTGCGTAAGCGGAGATTTAGGCGCCGCCTACATGGGACTCCAGCTTATGGAACGCGAGAAAGCTGTCTTCCAAGGCGAAAGTCAGGAAAACATCCAACCCGACTTTGCCGGCAAAGAATACCTTCTGGAGCGTTTCCTGAAACCAGAAGCCAGAAAAGACATCATCGAAGCCCTAAGAAACGCACACATCCGGCCAACCTCCATGATGGACATATCAGACGGCCTGTCGTCTGAAGTGCTGCATCTGTGCTCGCAAAGCCAAACCGGATGCCGCATCTACGAAGAACGCATTCCCATCGACTATCAGACAGCCGTCATGGCAGAAGAGTTTAATATGAATCTCACGACCTGCGCACTCAACGGAGGCGAAGACTACGAATTGCTCTTTACTGTCCCCTTGACCGACCACGAAAAAATTTCCCAATTGAAGGAAATAAAAACAATCGGCCACATGACTCGCCCGGAATTAGGACGAATGCTGGTTACACGCGATGGCAATGAACTGGAACTGAAGGCGCAAGGCTGGAATCCACTTCATGAATAAGGCACCTTTTCAAGCAGCCACAAAAAGGCTGCTTGAAAATATTTTCATTTTTTTCTTCAAATATTTTGCAGATTCCAAAAAGTTACATATCTTTGCACCCGCAATCGAGAAACAAACTCAAGAGCAAAACAAGTTGGTGCCATAGCTCAGTTGGTAGAGCAAAGGACTGAAAATCCTTGTGTCCCCGGTTCGATTCCTGGTGGCACCACCCAAACAAAAGTCAAATCGCTAATTCTCACGGAGTTAGCGATTTTTCTTTTAGTCCCTACAGGGCGTAGTCACTATAATAGTCACTATCTAAATCGCTATAAACCACGATAAATCGGCTTGATTAAACGGTATTAAAAAGTAGCGTTTAATTTTAATCCGATTAAACTCTACATTAAATCCTCCGCAAAATAATAGTGACTATCGGCGTGGTGCGTTGAGATAGTCACTATTTCATTCTTACATTGTAAGCCGTGTGCCCGACTGACAATCGTCGATGTCGTCGTAGCGGGAGCGGTTGCCGACTTCGTGCTCGCGCTTGTAGCCGGATGAGCCGGAACTTACATTGAGGGAAGATAGTGCGTTGGCAAGGTTTAATGTGAACACTTGCGAGATTTCCGGGGAGTAGTCCTGTGGTCGGGAAGGGAGAATACGGACTCCGGCTTTTGATTGGGTATTCTGTTTTATTCTGTCTTTAACCGCCTCGGCATCCTTTCGAGTAAGATGCAGCATGCTATTGACAGCAGGAAATCCTGTCGGGCCTGTTCGTCAGTATGGAGCGAACGGAACTTGTCTTCTTCCTCGGGAGTTAAGTCTATCAATGGAATATAGCCGTCTGTCAGTGCTACGCGAAGGCAGTAGTTGCCGTTTCTATGTTTGACAACTGCCATGCCTTTTATCCTCTCTTGATGGTTGTATATAGGATGGCGCATGAGATATTCGGTTAATATCTCCTCGGAGAACATCGTGGCTGCTATTGTCAGACCTACATCCTCGCGCTCGTCATCTTTCACGCCGTTATACCATGCGTACTGCCTCTGTGAGATTGGCTTGCGGTACGTCGAGCCGTCTTTGACATTGATGAGCATATAGTTCCCTTTGCCGTCTTTGCCCACCTCGACAGTGAACAGGTCGCGGTACACGTCAAGCGGCGACGGTTTCCTTTGCGGCTTGATGGCGAAATCAATAAGCTCCGACAGTTTTATCACCTTGCTGCCATCGAAAGCTATCTTTTCGGCATGGTCGATTATACTGTAGCCTCTCACCCTGCCGTCCTTGTCCTTCTGGAAACTGATGTCTATGCCAAACTTTGTCTTGAGGACATCAATGAGAGTCTGTATGCGCTGGCAGTTCTCCTCGCTCAACGGCTTGCCGTGGTTATCAAGTATTTTGCGGATGTCGGTGTTCAGTTTTGCTTTTACCGGCTTTCGCTTCTTACCTTTTGACACTTTGACATTATCAACACTTTGACATTTTCCATCGGCTATCTCACTCTTGTATTTCCGGATTATGGCGCGAAGCTGCGTAGCGCGGTCTTTGCGCTTGGGGCTGTTCTTGGTGATTCGATTGAGAATGTCGCTGATGGCGATATTCCCGGCATTGCCGCCACACTTGAACAGACGGTAGTCGTCGAGCGATTTCTCTATCTTGTAGCCGTGAGCCTTAACTATATTGGCAAACTGCCCCTCCGTTTCGTAGTCGTAGCCGAAAATACGCTCTATGTCTTTACTGATGTCAGGCGCGAGTATGCGGTTGGCACACTCGTTAAGCCTGCGCCTGTCCTGATGGTCAGAAATGGCATAACCGTTAGGCTTTATTCTCGTTGAGAGAATATGCACATGATTGTTGCCGGTATCATGATGGGCGTAAACAAAATACGGCTGACGGGCATAGCCCATCCCCTCCATAAGCTCACGCGCGAAGTCGGTGAGTTCTTCCGGCGACATGGCGCGTCCTTTCACAGAGGCCGACACATGGAACTGAAAACGTGTCGTCTTTGTATTGCCATAAGTCTTAGAGTTTTCTTTCAGATACCTCTCGACTTCTGCCGAGGCATCAAGGCCGAAACGGTGCAGCGTCTCGACATTGTGGCGCAACGCCTCGCTGACGTTCTCCATCGCCATAAGGGTTGCCACACCATCAGCAATCTTTTTCTCGTTATATCGAGCGCCGGGGAAACCGCCGCCGGACACATCGTTGAGCTTCTTGACTATCATTTCCCTGATATTATCATGTTATAGAGGTAAGTCAGCATCTGCCGGATTTTATCGGTATCCTCGCAAAACTGACCGAAGGGAAGAAGATCTGCCGCCCGCAACGAGTAAGGACTCATTTTCTGCTGTTCGTTGATGTGCTTTGCAACCTGATTTGTGTTGGTACCGGTTCGTTCTATGAGCTTGATAGCGGACTTGATTAAGGCAAACATCCGGGGATTATCGTGGTCGGTAATCGGCTGCTCTTCATATTTGAGTGTGGCGCAGCGTACAAACGCGCTTAGGTTGCCATCGGTATATCTGTCGGCTCTTGACTGTATTTCTGCGTGTGTCTGCGAATCGACACGTATTTTTATAGTAATGGATTTTTTATCCGTCATAGAGATTGATTTTTTAAGATAGATTGGTTTGATAGATTGGTGGATTGAATATTTGATACAATGAAGGCTGTGTGACTTGATGACTTGGAACCCTGATGTCTTGATGATTTGATGACCTGGTACCTTGATGATAAAATACCTGAATGTCTCAATCATCTGATTACCCAATGCTCCGTTACCCGATGATACATTATCCAATGACTCATTATAACTTATCCCATGTACCGATTATCCCATGTACCGATTATCCGATGTACCGATGACCGATAAACCGAAGTATCACGGTTCATGATAAACGCGATGCTGAATAATCTATCAACCGCAGATTTTCAGTCTATCATCATTCATTTTTCAGTCTATAATCGTTCACGGACAATGTATCATTAGACAAAAGACTGCGAGTTTCGAGCTGGATTGACCCTCCCCTCGGGGGAGGCGGGATTGCCGTTGTGGACACAATCGGCATATCTTGCAAAGCAAGGTCGATACTCCAAATCAGGCGTGAGTAACCGGGGTGTCTCAGTCAGTTCGACCTCGGTCGAAAATGTCATAATGTCAAAAGTTCATAGTGTCAGCGCATGCGTCATATTTTATGATAGCAACCGTGTGACTTTTTCTTCACGAATCCTCGGCCTCCGTCTCTCAGGAATCTCTTGACCGAGGATTCAGAGATTCCGAGTTGCAGAGCTTCCCGGACAGCTTCTGCCGTGGTGAACGAATCCCTGAGGTTTCCGAGTAACTCGGTGAACCGGTTGTCGAGGATGCCGGTTTCAATCTCCGGAGCAATCCGGCTCTCCATGTTTCTGAAATATTCGGTGAGCCTTATGGCGAGTTCGGCAGTTTTCGGTTCAATTTCATTCATTCCCGATTCTCCACAGATACCGTGTATAATCTGTATGACCAGACAGAAGCGGACGAGATAAGTTTCCAGTTTGCCGCACAACGCCCTGACAGCATCCGAATCCGTTTCAGCATAGGCTTTGTTATTGACCTCGTCTTTCCATTGAATTACGCGGAGCTTCGCCTCTTGGGAAAACATTAGCTCTATTGAGGTTGCTTTTCCCTCTTGGTCTGTTGAAGGAGTGACTGTTACCACCTTTCGGATAATTCGCTCCCATTCTTCAAGAACGCCGTCCGGCATGGCGGTGTCGTTCCACGACGGCATCTTGTCAATTTCGGGATAGACTTTCAGAAAACGTGATGAAAAGCCATTCATCATTCGCTTGCCGCCGAACTGTTCGCCCAAACGCCCGGGCTGCGTAGAGCCGATAATCGAACAGTAGGGATTGGAGAGGAAGATATGCTCGTTGCTTGACTTTCGGCTGTACTTGAAAGGCGTGCCGCTGAACAGACTGAGAAAGTAGCCCTCGTCCGAACCGTTATAGCGGTTGAAATTGGAAAGAAGGCTGTCTATCTCATCCTTGTAAATCAGCACTCCGCGTGGATTGTCGCGCAACGCTCCGATAAGAGCCTCTACGGTCGAGTCAACCACCACATGGCATTTTCGCTGAGGCATCTTCATTTCTTCAGGTAGAGAATATCTCTCACGCTGCTTTGCCGACATGCGTTCCCACCGGCGGAAGGTTTCCATCTCCTTACAATATAACACGTCATACTCTCCGTCGAGTTTGAGAAGAGGTGCGACCGCCTGTTGCAAAGGCGGAGTCTTGCCGCAGCTCGGCGAGCCGACAAGCACCATGTAGATTATCGGTCGGCTTACCCACCCGGTCATGAAGCGGACTGACCATGTGTTGCCCATAGCAGCCGCGAATACCGTAAGGAATGAAGCCGCTGTGAAATCAACATTATAGTTCTCATACTCCTCAAGAGCCTCGATGATGTCTCGGATAGCTTTCGGGAATATCTCTAAAGGGAAAGAAGGAGTTTCGGCAGTTTTACCGGAAACGCTGGTAAAGGCAATGCTATCCTCCTCGATCAATCCACATCCGGCTTCCAATGGAACGCGTGGATGGTTGTAATAGCCATTCGCTTTCATGTTGCTTGGATATTGATGTTACGTTGTCCGAGAGCTTTGCGTACCTCATATTCCGGATACATAATCTTGTTGCCGGTCTTGACAGGTTTGAGGATTCCTTTGTTCGCCCAATGCCATAGTGTTGCATCGCACACTCCGAAAAGTTCCTTGACTTCGGTTTTGGTGAGCATTCGTTCCTTCTTTGCAGCCTCTACCATTGAACCGAGTTCATCCTTTGCCCGACGGATCAGGTCTTCGGAAAACGCCTTGAGGTCTTCGGCGCTCATCTCTACCTTGACGTGAGCGCGACCTTCATTGAGAATATCTAAAAGATCTTGCATATTTATGTCTATTGCCATCATTTTTTGGGCGCCTCCGCTGACGGCTTAAGACGGAAACGCCACCGCTCCGAAATGGAACGATGGCGCAAAAGTATAGCGTAATTTCTTGGATTAAAAAGAATTGGCGATTCGTTAAGTTCGCGAACTCTAAAACGAATCAAACGAATTGAAAAGAGGCTATTTCAGTCTACTCCATCAGTGCTGATTCGCAAAATATCAGTCTTTATAGAATCAATAGCGAAGCGATGTTCAGGCTCGTCTTTGATGAATTGCTTGCGATTGGGGGATAAGCCTTGGAGTGTGCTTACACTCTTCTGTACCTGACGGCCGCCGACTATTTTGCATTCAGGGAATGTGGCGGATAGTATCCCGACAAATCGCTTGACAGGTGTTGACGGAGCCAGTTCGCCAGACTCGACAAGTGCGACATATAAGTGTGCGATGTCAACGCCACGGATATGTGTTTCTATCCATTTGCCAATGCGCTTAACAATCTCACTGTCGTGAGATGCCAAAAGGGAAAGAAGGTCATGGGGCAATTCCGTATTCTCCGTAATTTTAGCGGTCGGTTTAGATTCGTCGATGCCCTCCAACGCCCAATCAGCCAAATTGCCGTTATCGATACTTTTTCGATAATCAAGATACTCCTTCAAATCCTTGCGCGAGCGTCGTTTGTCTTCAACTTCCCTCGCAAGAAATGCCTTCAGGAACTTTGCAAGCTGCCACTGGTACTGTTTGTTGTCAATCGACAGTGCCGCTTCCTCAATATTATCCACCATCATTTCAGAAGAGCGTCCATATTTGAGCCATGCGGCAAAGGGCAACCGGTATTTAGCCCATTCACTCCCTTCTGCCTGTTCGCCAAATATCTTCTCAGCAAAATCCGACTCTTGAAGAATCTTCAAAAGCTCATCCAAGTCCATATTGTCAAGGTCAATCATATTCTCCAGCCGTTTTTGGAACTCCGGCGACGTATTAAACGCAGCCGAACCCAACAGAAACACCTCCAGCAAGTCCGCTTCGCCCATCGCCGCAGCAAACTCGCCATACTCCTGAGGATGTTCCTCCATCCACGCCTTCATATCAAACTTCTCCCTTCCAGAGATATTATTCTCGTTGCCATTATCCATATATCGTGTGTTTCGTTTGTCTTGTAAAACAATAAACTCACAACAAATTTCGCATATTTTCGCCATTTAACTGCTATGTATAGACAAAAAATCTGATAACTCACAATATATTCTCACATTATCCTACCTTGGATTATGTATGAGTGATAGCTAGAATTCGCTCTAATTGTCATAATATATGGCTCTAATTCATGGTGGCATTATACTGATCCGATATGGCTGGCACACCAACTGTACTGACCAACTGCGCCAGCCGCAATATATATATGTTTATCAGATTATTCGCTTGTCAACTCAGAAAAATTCACTAATTTTGCATTGTTGAATACGGATCTATATAGCATAATTGCTTTATGCATACTAAGACACGATATGAAGAAAGCGCTTAAGAAATATTCATGGATAATAATATCAATAATTTCAGTTGTTTCGCTGGAATCAATGTATGCATCTCCAAGCGGTAACACGGAGAGTGTATATTATTGTACTGGGCCAAAATCTAAAAGATATCATATCGCCAAAGATTGTAAAGGACTTGAGCATTGTTCTGGTGAAATAAAGAAGTGCTCAAAAATTAATGCTATAAACAAAGGTCTAACACCCTGTCGATACTGTTATAAGAAATGATTGAAATCTATAGAGATTCTTTTGGAGTACCACACATCGTTTGTGATGATTTCAATGATGGGGCAAGAGCAACGGCTTTATGTCACTGTGAAGATGATTTCTTTTCTATTCAATTATGGTTGCTGGCTGTTAATAAAAAGGCCGGGCGCTTTGACGACTGGGATGGCGTTTATCTCGACTTCTTATACGAATTCTTCAATATAGAAAAAGCTGTATCAAAACTTAAGGCCCAAATATCTAAAGAATATTTATCAGCAGTGTCATACTATTGCAACGGCATTAACGAATATGCCGAAAGTCACTCTGATCAAATACTTGACACCGGGATATTCCCAGTATCAGCCGATAAGGTTATTGAAGCTCAACATCTGTTAGAAATTGTTGGAATTCAACTTGATAAACCATATTCTTACCTGAGGGGACCTAAAAAGAGAAGTAAAGGATTCCCAAACAAGGAAGGATCGAACATCTTGGCAGTGTCAGGGAATCATACAAGATGCGGCAATAGTATCATAGCAATTTCCCCTCATCAACCGCTTGAGGGTATTTTTTCGTTCTATGAGATTCATTTATTTTACCGAAAAAGCGGGTGCGAATTATTCGGATTTATCTTGCCCATAACCTTTACGATTTTTATGGGGACAAATTTCAAGGTAGCATGGGGCACAACTGCAAGTTATCCTGATATGTATTCTGTATACAAGGTTGGCTTAAAAGGTGTGTTTAATAAGAGACTTAATGTAACAGAAGGGCTTATTCCATTGAATAGGAGTGCTTATTTCAATTACACCCTGTTATATGGAAAGTTCCCGGCTCCGATAGTAAAACAATATTTCACAACACCGGACGGTAAGCCTATTGTCAAGATAAACCATCGTTATTTTTTGATTGACATTCCATTGATTGGATATAAATTAGGAACGGAATTGAATTATAGGATATCTCATGCCCAAAGCAATAATGAGATACTTGCATTAACGCTTGATTACGGATATCCTTATCTGGATCTGGTTTCTATCGATACAAAAAATAATATCCTATATGTTCATAATAGCCATGAGCCAATACGTGCATCCGAAGATGAATATATGTCTGACATTCTAAGCCTTGACAGCCTGACCCAGCTTGATAATGGCTTTGAGGATGGAATGTTTTATATAGAAAATCCGAAATCCGGTTATATATGCAGTGCAAATCAGTCTCCTTTGAAGACTGATAATGATTGCAGAAGATTCAATAAAAATGGACTTCATTATTATAATGATAATTCAAGATCCACAAGAATAAAAAATTTGCTGGAGACGGAGATTGCCAAAGGTAAAATCGATCTGGAGACTCTTGCGAATATTTTTTCCGATACGAGGGTTATCCTTCCGATAGTTCGTGGTATAGATTTTTCTGTAATCTATGAGGTGGTTGCGCATGGCAATAGAGGGTTTCTGCTTGACATATTGCAAAAATGGGATGGGGAAGCAGATATAATGTCTGAAGGAGCTGCCGTATTTGCACTTCTATTCTATAGATACAAGGATATGTATTATACATATCATAAGAACCCGGATACAATCAAGGTAGCCTCTGCATCCGAAATCAATGAATGTCTTGACTGGGTATCGAAAAGATATGTCAAAGGAATGACTCTTGGAAGCATTCAATTTATCAAACGCGGTTCGGTGTCAAAGCCAATCGGAGGTATTCCGGATTCTGTAAATACAATTCGTTCCTATTTTGAGAAAGACAAACTCGTAGCGGAAGAAGGGTGTGCGTTCAGAATGCTGATAAATCTGAATGAGAGAGATATACGTACATGCCATCCTTATGGGACATCTTCGGATGAAGCTGCAGAGCATTATACATCTCAACTTGACTTATTTCTAAATAATGAATATAAACAGTTGAGACCAATGACATACTATAAACAAAATTACAAATCTAAAATGATAATCAAATAATGACAAACGTTCCTACTTTTATGATGAATATCCCGTCATCATATGATACTGCTGTACGAAACAATGTATGGATGGAGGAATATGACGATGAGGATATTATTGTAAATAAACCCAAAGCGATACGTGAGATGTGGGAGGTTTATTCATTTCTTGCCTCCCAAGGCTTTGTATATCTATTGCCTACACCCATTGACTGTAAACTGCAGGATTTGGTTTTTGTGGCGAATAACGGAATCGTACTCCAGCATACGCCCATATATATTGGGTCTAATTTCAAAGCAACCAACCGTATAGGCGAGGAGGTGATTGGAATGAGATTCTTTGACTCGTTGGGATATAAGACAATCCGCTCACCATTTGAATTTGAGGGAGAGGCCGAACTTAAATACCTCAGAGACAATATCTATATAGGAGGATATGGAATTCGCTCGGATAAGCGTGCTTACGAGTGGATGGAGTCGGAATTTGGAATGAACATTATTAAGCTTGAGCTGAAGGACCCGAAGAACTACCACCTCGACTGCACGATATTTCCTCTCACAAACGAGAGTGTGATAGTGGCGGTAGACTCTTTCACGAAGGAAGAGATCAAGAGTATAGAAAAAGTGGCTGATATAATCCCCATTACCATGGATCAGGCACATACCGGACTCACCAACTCGGTAAGGGTCAACAATTATCTTCTGAATGCATCCGATATCGACTTTCTGTCGAAGCGTTCTGAGGATTACAGATATGAATCGGATAAAAACCGCAGGCTTGAGCAGATTGCTGCGGACAATGCTATGGAGGTGTGCTATTTCAATCTTGAGGAGTATATGAAAGGCGGCGGTCTGCTGTCATGCTTGGTCCTTCATGTGAATTATGAAAGAATGCTGACAAAACTAATCTGAAATTATGGCAGAAGCAATTTCCCAATGGCGGAAGAGGATAAAAAGCATCACACGGGACTGTACTGTAGACTATTTGTCTTCAGAGTTCTGTTTCAGGGATCCTATCAGGCCTATTAAGAACAATTCCGGAATAATATATTCGCCTGCTGATGGAATAGTGATAGATGTATCCAAAGTGGATTCTGTGGATCAACTTATATACACCAAAATGGGGAATGTGTGCCTGTCGTCACTGTGCCATGGCATGATAGAAAACGGCAACTATACCTGCGTATCGATATTCCTTACATTTTATGATCCGCATATTGTCAGAATGCCGTTTGACGGAGTAGTTTCTCGTAAAGACTTACCGCCATACTATGTTCTGGACCATCCGATGCTGGATTTCGAGAACACTATCATTAACGGCAGGATTTCTGAAATAGACCGTAGGGAGATAGGGACCTTTGCCTTTAATCAAAGATCCTTGTTTGAGATTTTCTCTCCGATGATCGGCCGGAAGCTATTTCTGCTTCTCACTGCTGATTACGATATTGATACTATAGTCAGTTTCTTCACGGGCAACAACCGTCCGCTGAAACAGAACCAGCGAATAGGTCAGATCAGATATGGCAGCATGGCCACTCTCATTATTCCATCTGATATTAAGTTTTCTCCATGCGTCAGAGAACTTGTGCATGTCGAAGCCGGTATTGACCCTATATTTATGTCTGATGAGAAATGAAGATCTCAGGTTGGATGCTATTGCACGACTTGCCGCCCCGGTAATAATAAGTGAGTTTTTGGAAGAAGCCCTGATTGTGACAGACTCCATACTGCTCTCTTATATGCCGTCGGTATATCTGGCTTCTGTAGGAATAATAGATGCTATTCTTCTCATTATTTTAGCCTATGGCATAGCCTTGAATGATTCGTATCAGAATTATTTTGCAAGATATAGAGATAAAAATATTGTGGAGGTGATTGCGGTTTTCAGAAAAGCATGGCTAAAATTCGGAATATCCGGAATAGTTGTTTCTCTATTTGTAATCCTGCTTTCATCATTTGGCGCAAGATTTCTCGGGGACAATGACGTGATTGAGTGTGTTGGGCAAGTAATATGGTTTATCTTGCCCTTGGCGTTATGTTCATATATATCTATGTGGCTCAATTCATTTTTAATGGGATTGGGGCATTATCGGCTGCTGGCATGGATATCTATATGCTGCGTTGTCCTGAATGGCGTATCTGGCTATGTTCTGCTGTTTAAGGTCTCGACGCATTTTAATCCGACAAGTATTGTTTTACTGACTTCGGCATTGTCTGAGCTTTTCGCAATAATAATGATGGGAGTATATGTATTGAGGCGATATGTGCCCTGGAAATTCGATGTTCCTATCAGACATAACAGGTTGCTGTCCCGCATATTCTCGTATGCGTCAGTATATCCAGCTATATCAGAGATTGGCTTCCATGTAGGTTCTCTTGCCCTTTTCTTGTTTTGTTCATATTTCTTCCCTAATAATCAAGTCGCGCTTTTGACATTAATCTTTTCATATTGGGGATTGATTCAGGTTCCGGTTGATGCACTGCAGGAAATCACTTTGAATTATTTTGCTGAAATATATAGTAAAAAGCAATCCGGCAAGTTTTCGCCATATTCACAGATGTTAATCAGATTTTCAAGAATCTGTTGTGTCATACTGTTTATTATTATTGCGGTTTCGGATCTTGTATTAGAGGGGTGGTCGGTTTATAAATGCTTGGGGCTATGTATCGTGTTCGTGATTTCTTTGTTCGCTTGTGGGACGGAAGTATTTAATACTTCCTTGATTGTTAGATTAAAGAACGACTCTTACATAATCAGCAAACTTATTTTTGGAGTGATATCTTGTTTGTTAATTATAATTGGTAGATTTGTAATTGGAATAGAAAATGTTTTAGCCATACTAATTCCATTCCTATTGGCTCAATTGGCAGAAAACGCATATTCGTCATATAGAGCCCGGAAAGCATGGAAGTAGAACATCGTTATATTTGTATATTAGCATAACTGAGCAAAAGAAAAACTGCAATAATTATACTTTTCTTTCATGTCATAATCGGTGGTCTACATTCAAAGATGGAACGAGAAAGTCAAGGACGGGCTTGTACTATATTCATCGCCCCATTCGAGGCCACCGCAACCAGAGCATCGCGTTACATCTGTCAACAATGCAACGAAACGTCGCTTCCATCTCCGACGCAAATTCTGCATCACCCATTCCTGAGAAAGGATTTCGCGATTCCATGCTCCAACTATTACAAATGTGTCTGTATCGACAATGAGTCCTTCCATTTCTTAGGCTCAATTTGAGCAGCAAAATTAGATTTTTTATTAAATCACCAACCGACACCTAATATATTGCGTAATATATAGACAATCAGCAGCTTTCTTGTTGTGAAAAACCCCTTTGACTTTTATGGACAAGGCGTCAGTTATTCTTGTTGATGAGGTTGACGATGACTTTAACCATTGTGTCCTTTTCCTCAGTGCGGCTTTCTGCTATCATAAGGGTAAGGGCGACGAGGGTGTTGTCGGCAATGCGCTTTGTGCCGTCTTCGTTGTAGAGAATGCCATTGCCGTTGAGGAACCACAGGAACAGTGTGGCGGCAATGCGTTTGTTGCCGTCACTGAACGAGTGGTTTTTGGTAACGAGATACAGGAGCATGGCGGCTTTCTCCTCCACTGAGGGATAGAGGTCAACGCCTCCGAAAGTCTGGTAAATCTGACCGATGGAGCTTTTGAAGGAATCATCTTTTTCGTTGCCGAACAATGTGCTACCTCCAAATTTCTCATGTAACTCGCGGATGACTTCCATGGCGTTTTCGTAGGTGGCATGAAACGACTCTCTACCGGTGGTGTCCTCAATCTTCAGTTCCTGATAGTCGTAGCGGTCAAGGGTGTCGAGGGCGTATGTGTAATCGACGACAACATCAAGCAATGAACGGCTATCCTCCGTAAGCCTTTCTTGATTCTGGATTGTGCGGCCAAGCACTTTTACCAACTGACTCAGTTCGTCATATTTCTGCGCAGCTATGCGTTCGTTTATAGCATAGCCTTGAAGAAGATACTGCTTCAATATCTTATTCGCCCAAATGCGGAATTGAGTGCCACGTTTGGATTTAACGCGATAGCCAACAGAGATAATAACATCAAGGCTGTAAACTTGAGTCGGCTTGTACTTCGACAGAGTATTATGCAAAATTTGCATATTACTCTCTTTCTCCAGCTCGCCTTCCTTGAAAACATTAGAGATGTGGCGGGCAATAACTGACTGATCTTTGTCAAAGAGTTCGGCCATCTGCCCTTGGCTCAACCATACGGTATCATTCTGAACTGTCACATCAATCGACATATTTCCGTCGGGTGCCTGATAGATTACGAGCTGTGAATTATTTGTTTCCATATTCAAAATTACAATTTATATTTTGATTTGTAGCTGTTTCTGAGTAATAATAGTTAAAATACTTCCGTTTTACTGCCATTGGCGATAGCGTTAATCTCGTCGGCAATTTCATCGGAGGAGAGTTTGATGTAGTCCATGAAGGTCTTTTGCGTTTTGTGGCCGCTGACGTGCATCATCTGGACTATGGAGTATTTGTGGGTGAGGTACATGTTGGTTATTCCACTGCGGCGGGCTGTGTGGGTAGTCACGCACTTATAGCGGGGCATTATCACCTCTCCCTTTTCGTTGTGCTCGACAACGAGCTTGCCGTCCTCCACCAGTTTCTTCTGCTTTTGAGTAAGCTTGGTTACTACCATCCTGGCTAAGTCGGGCACTTTACCGGACAGCTCCTTTAGAATCTCCTTTATGTAGCGGTTGAGTATCACGTCAACAACATAAGGGAGATTGTAGTCGTATTTTTCGCATATAGCCTTTAGGTTGGGATTCATTATAGGAATCTTTACCTCGTTGCGGGTTTTCTTCTGAATGAGGCGTATTACCGGTGTTCCTTTGGCAGTAGTGGTGAAACAATCCTTGTCGATGTCGTTGTAATCGCTCACGCGCTGACAAGTGTAGCACCCGACAAGAAATATATCGCGCACCTCTCCCTGCTTGCCTGACAGTGGCATTTCATACAATGCCTGAAGCTCTGCCTCGGTAAGGTAGATTTCGATAGCCTTGTCTTTCTCTTCAATTTTCTTTTTTGCGAAATATTGCAGGGCACGGTCATTGTTGTGGATTCCGTCTGCATAAGCGTAGCTGATAATTGCACGGAGATCAACCAGATATTTATTCTGCGCAGTCACCATATAATCTTTCTTCTCCATAAAATTCAGGAATTTGGTGACGAACGCACGGTCTACGTCATACCATGTGTTGCGATGCTTTCTGTCAAACAAGTCATAGAGCTTCCTAAAGCTATTCCATGCCTTCACAGTGCCGGGCGCATATCTATCATGACCATTAAGCCTGGCACCGCTCTTGATTTCATTGCAAAATCGGTCTATGAAATTCCATATTTTGGCGCGTTCAGCATCGATGCCTTCCTTTATCAGACGTTCCTGCTCTTCCTTTATGCGTTCTTCCTCGCGTTGCCGTTCCTCCTCTTCACGCTTCGCTTTCATTATGGCTTCTGCCTTTTTCGGATTGGCGATAGCGAGGATTTCGGCCTCAACATGCGACTTGTCGAAAGACATGCCTTCGACTTCCGATTTTACTACCAGTTCAATCCTATTGAGTGAGTCGTGTAAATTAAAGTTCGCCCTTTGATGTCGCATCCATTTTTCAGGACACGACAAAGCCTCTTTCCACTCCGCAACATTCACACGGATCTGAGAGGAAAAGAGCGTATCGACTTTGTGTTTCTTATTCTGCACCCTAAAGAAAAGAGTTGCGATTTCGTTCTTCTCGTCCTGCTTGCGGATGAAGAACCGGGAAAGAGATTTTGCCATAGAATCCAAGGTTCGATTCCCTTATGAATCGGACACTGCAAAGTTAGTGACTTTTTCCGGATAGTCACTACAATAGTCACTATAATTTCTAAAACAGTCACTACTCGCCTAAATTGAAATTCGTTTAATTAGCGTTAATATCAACATATTAGCATATATTTGGATTTAATCAGATTGATAATAATTTAACATTTATATTGCTGATGGCACCACTTTGAAGAAAAGCAAAAGACAGTAAAATCCTGATTTCCAAGCGAAATCGGGATTTTTTGTTTTCCCCAAGCACGCAAAAAACGGCAAAATATTACCGTTTGAGGTGGAGCAAAAGGTGGAGATAAAAGGTGGAGCAAAAATCTCCACCGAATTAGAGTCTTTCTCGCTGATTTGCAATGTTTTGCGTATCAAGAAAACGTGGTCGGTTTTCTACTTTTGTCCAAACTAAAAACTGTAGGAAAATGAAAAGAAGTTCATTCAATGTGCTTTTCTTCTTGAAGAAGACCAAGCTGCTGAAAAACGGAGAAGCATCCGTTTGTATGCGTATCACTGTAGATGGTACGCGAGTTGAAAACAACATCCGCAAAAGCATTGACCCGTCTCTCTGGAGTCAGGCTAAGGAATCCGCCAGAGGCAAAAGCCGCAAGTCATGTGATCTGAATGCCTATATCGAAAATGCGAGAATCAAATTACATCAGATTTTTTGTGAGTTGGAAGAACAGAACCAGCCTATAACGGCACGTCTGTTACAGGAAATATTTTTCGG
>CALUJA010000024.1 GCA_944320845.1 uncultured Phocaeicola sp. | reverse complement strand
AACCTTTCTTCCTTTTCTTACTAACTGTTGAATAGTAGGCATTTTGTTTGATTTTTAATTATTATTATATTGTTTATCGTTTTTCCAGTCTTTACGAAACTATACATTTCGGGCTGCAAAATTACAAATAACTTTTTAATTGACAAACAGTTTTCCCAATAAAAAAATCCGTCCTCCGAAAAAACGGAGTGACGGACTTCTTTTATATTCTTTCCTTCCTAATCCGGAAGTTCATCCGAAATGGCTTCCACAAGTGTTGCTTCTTCAAAACGAAATTCCATGCCAGCGAAAACCGGATTTCAACCGGACAAGAAACTTTTTTTGCCGGGCCGAATCCTCAAGGCTGCAAAGCAAGCCCGTGTCCTGCCGCCCGCAAAGACTCATTTCCGGTAAGAAGCTTTCACGAATGAAGCGTCAAGCAGATAGTTCATGCTTTCTTCCACGCTCTTCAGCACATCCGATGTGCTGTAGTTCTCTATTTCAGCCACGATATCCTCGGCACCGGCTGTCCCTATGTTGCGGAAGATGGCGTCATATCCTACCATTCCGCTCTGGCCAATCTCTCTATGGTCTTTGATGTGCAACATTTTAAAACGGCCGGGATACTTGTTGAAATAGTCCACCGGACTGTTCTGTCCGCGAACCACCCAATATACATCCATCTGGAAGAACACGTATTCAGGATTCGTATGCTGAAGCATATAGTCATACATCACTTCCTGACCTTCCACCTTCTGGAACTCATGAGCATGATTGTGGTATCCAAAAAGGATTCCCTGCGCCTTGCAACGCTTCCCTATCTCATCAAGATAGCGGCAGTAAAGGGCCAGGTCTTTCATCGTATCCGGCACACCCAGCCACGGGAACACAATATATTTCATCCCCGCAGCCTTGTGGTCGGCTATACACCGGTCCCACCATTCCAGCGCTTCGGTCAAATCGCCTGATGCCAGTTCCTCTTCAGTCAGCATACGGCTGCAATGCGAAGACAGCACCTGCATTCCGGCGCTTTCCACATCCTTGCGGAAATCCTCAGGTGCCCTGCCATAAAACTTTCCGTCTGCATAATTGGCCGCTTCCACACTGGTATATCCCATCTGCGCCAGTTTGTTCAGCACATCCACATAGTCGGAAGAGAGCTGCCCATCCTTGTTCACCCCATCCAGCAAGCTTCTGACGGAATAAAGCTGAATGGCAACCTCTTTTTTCTCCTGCTTCTGATTTTGTTCTGCCTGTGTGCACTGTGACAAGAAAAACCCTAAAGCCACAGCTACACACAGATAAAAGAAATGTCTCTTCATGGATAGATTTTAGTCCAATACTTTAACACGGATATTACGATACCACACATCATCGCCATGATCCTGCAAGCCGATAAATCCTTCATGGTTTTCACCGCCGCAGTTGTTCAGCAAATCAAACGCCAAAGGCCATTTCTCCTTGCTGAACTTACTTTCTTCCAGCATTTTTGTCCATTGGGGAGTCCACAGATGATATTCCAATACATTCTCTCCGTTCTGTCCGTGAACCACAGTGCCCTTGTAAACCATAATCTTGGCCGTGTTCCATTCGCCGAAAGGTTTGGCATTCTGGGGAACAGCCGGAATCATGTCGTAAAGAGAAGCCGACTGACGGTTGTTGTCCTTACCCAATTTCGCATCGGGATGATTGGCATTGTCCAGCACCTGATATTCCGGAGCCGAGATATAGATAGGCTCCAGCACTTCGTTGCCGTCTTTATCGGTAGAAGTCACCTCTTGAGCCAGATAAAGGATACCAGAGTTTCCACCTTTTGAAATCTTCCACTCCAGCTCCAGCTCAAAGTTTTTGAACTTATGAGCGAATATCAAATCGCCACCCTCGGCAGTCTGCGCCTCGCCGCCGCCGCTTCCGTTAAACTTGATGCATCCGTCTTCGATTGTCCATCTGGAAGGAACATTTTCCTTACCGTATCCTCTCCATCCGTTGAAGGTTTTCCCGTCAAAGATTGTAATGTATCCATCCTTGTCCACCGGCAAAGCCAGGCTGTCGGTTTCAGCAGCCTTCATGGATTTAGAGTATGACAACATTTGAGTCGCAGGAGTCTCTGCCGTTTCGGCAGCCTTCTTATTACCACCGCCACATGCGGTCAACGCACCTGTAATAGCCAGGCAAGTCAATGTGTAAATCGCTTTTTTCATGATACCTTAATATTTAAAATGTTTCACTCAATCCTATTATCCTTATCTCGGCATATCAGGCAAACTCCAACCTGCCCGATAATGATGTTTAATCAATTCTTCAGCAAAAGCCTGGGCATTCACCGGTTCTGTCCAAGTCTTGTCAAACGAAGGATGTCCGTCATGAATTGTAAATCCATCCTTCACGCATGTCTTTATCGTCTCATCTGCTCCGATATTGGTGAAGCGCATGTTTTCGCCGTCCCATTCCAATGTCCGGTTCAGAGCCTGCAAACGTACGGCCAGCACACCCATGACCACCATTTCATTCATCGGTCCTGCTTCAGAGAAGTCTGACTTCGGTTTTACGCGCGATTCCGGATTTTCCTTGCACGCGCGCACCCAATCCATTTCATGGCCACCCGACATGGCGTTCGGCACCCGACGACAAACTTTCGGAGCATTGGGCACACGGCCAGACAACAAGAACGGATGTTCTCCATAGCAGCCACAGACCAATGTATCCTTAGTACCGTGGAATATGGTCAAGCCTCCGCCGCTCTGCATCAGCTGCATATTTTTCGGGAAACCTTTCGGGCGTTCAGGCAGCATGCCTCCATCATACCAGTGCACCTCAACTTCCGGCATCGCCACCTTCGGCATATTGTCGCGAGCAGGGAATATCATTTTCACATGCTGCGCCTGCGGAGCACACGCATTCAGCAGCAAAGTGGAAGAAGCTTCAACTTTGGTCGGATACTTCAATTTCAGGGCTCTGAAAGGCTGGTGCAGAATGTGGCAGGCCATATCGCCCAAAGCGCCAGTTCCATAGTCCCACCATCCACGCCAGTTCCATGGTGTATAGATAGAGTTATAGGGATTCAGCTTGGCGGGCCCTGTAAACAAATCCCAATCCAATGTCTTAGGTATACGCTCTTCCTTCTCGGGAACATTCAAGCCCTGCGGCCAAATCGGACGGTCAGTAGCACACTCCACTTTCGTCACTTCCCCGATTTCGCCGTTCCATATCCATTCACAGACCAAATCCGTACCTTCGTCCGAAGCTCCCTGATTTCCCATCTGTGTCGCCACACCCGTAGAAGCCGCCAGCCTGGTCAACAGACGCGATTCATAAACAGAATGTGTAAGAGGCTTCTGGCAATAAACGTGCTTGCCCATAGTCATGGCATCGGCTGTAATAATGGCATGCGTATGGTCTGCTGTCGCAATAATCACAGCGTCTATCGACTTCCCCATTTCATCATACATCTTCCGGTAATCCCAATATCTTTTAGCATTGGGGAACTCCTCAAACACTGCTTTTGCATACTTCCAGTCTACATCACACAAAGCAACGATATTCTCCGTCGCCTTTACATGGTTGATGTTGGCATGCCCCATTCCACCGATTCCGACAACACCTATATTCAGTTTGTCGGAGGGAGCAATATGCCCGAAACTCTTGCCTAAGATAGAACTCGGAGCTATCGTAATTCCGGCCAAGGCCGCAGCTCCCGCTTTTAAGAAATCTCTTCTCGAAACGTTTGACATAATGTTAAATTTAAAGTGTTACTTATTGTTTCTCAATAGTCCATATCCGTTTTTCATGCTTTTCCTCCGCTGCCGGATTGCTTCCAAGGTTTCCAGATTGCCGATGGCCGGCAACTCGTGTGACTTGGCATCGGCCAGAAACTTCCATGCATATTCAGAAGCTATCGCTGAATCCCGCATCTTCGGGAGCGATGGAACCGGTTTTCCCAACACGATGCTGTCTGCAAATTCACTGCACAATACATCTATATTCTTACCTCCAAACGTTTTTTTTATCAGTTCAGTCCGATACACGCCATGCAGGTCAACGACCGCCGTCTTAAAGTCATGCGTCATTCGCGCTATACCCTTTGTCCCTATCAAATCAACATACGAATTGTGTGTCTGATCTTTTGACAGCTGTCCATATACAAACCCCTGCGTAATATCAAAGACTATCCCATTCTGAAAGGTTCCATGACACTGCAACCACCAGGGTTCCTTATAGCTCCACATATCCAGTCCCTGCGCATGCCAGGTATGATAATCGCATCCCGCATACCAGCGTGCAATATCTACATAATGCATGCCGCAGTCATGAAAGGCCGGGCCCTCGTATTCATGGCCTTCCCCCGGAGCCAGTCCGGGAGTCATGTGACAGATTCGGATAATAGCCAGTTCCCCCAACTCTCCGGCATCGACAAACTCTTTCAACTGATGGTGATACCATGCATTCCGTAGATACAGGTTGACGGTAGAAATCCGGTCTGACTTTTCCGTCATGCCGACTACCTCCCACTCCCGCTCGACAGTGTCGGCTATCGGCTTTTCCGACAATATATGCTTCCCGTAGCGGATTGCCTTCTCTATCTGTTCTTTCCGGTTGTTGGCCAATGTAAACAAGCCTACCGCCTCTACGCTTTCATCTTCAAAAACGATATCCTCATCCTCCACTACAGTGGATTCCGGAGACAAGCTTCTGGCGGCATCACGAGCCTGGGGAGTTATATCACAAATATAAGCAATATCCCATCTGCCGCTTTTTTTCATTTCATCCAGATAAAAGCGTCCCATTCTGCCAAAACCTATAAGCCCTACCCTGATTTTCGTATTTTTCATAAATCCATAGAAAGTTTACTGATTAATCACATTCTGTCTTAGCCTCTCGCCTAACCAGCAACGCACTTATTTCCCATAATATATATATAGGTATAAAGACGGCCATCAGTGTAAACGGGTCAGACGACGGAGTAATGACCGCCGCCACAATCAGCAAGACCGTAATCGCATGCCGGCGGTATTTCCGGAAGAAACTCCGATTTATCATGCCCAGCTTAGAGAACAGCATGGAAAGCAAAGGGAGTTCAAACATAATGCCCATCATAAAAATCAGCATCAGAAAGTAATTCATGTACGAATCCAAAGCCAACTGGTTGGATATGTTAGGACTTAACTCGTAAGTATAAAGGAAACGGAGCGTCAAAGGAAAGACTACAGAATAGCCGACAATGCATCCCAGAAAAAACATGACCGTACCAAACACAAACGACCACTTCACCCCCTTTTTCTCATTATCATACAAGGCCGGACAAACAAACTTCCACACTTCATAGATAAGATAGGGAAACGTAATCAGTAAAGCCAGCCAAAACGACAACGACATGTGAATAAAAAACTGGGAAGCCAGCTTAATGTTGATTACATCTACCCGAAAAGGCTTTCCCATGAAATCAGGAACAAACGACAACGACTGTCCTGCCTCCGCTATCCAACGATAAAGAAAAAAATCTCCTCGCGAAGGTGCCATCACCACATGGTCAAACAAATAAGGAATAAACATAAAGCCAAGCAGCATAAATGCTCCCAAGACTATGAATACTCTAATCAACATCCACCGCAGGGCTTCCAGATGGTCCCAAAAAGACATTTCCGATTGTGCCGCCATATTCCCTCCGCTATCCTCACTTCTTTTCTATGCCATCTGCTATCGTCTCTTTCGTTCCTGCGGAATCTATATCTTTATTAATGTCTTTCTCTATGCCGTTCACGCCTTCCTTGAAACTTCTCACGCCTTTACCTATTCCGCGCATAAGCTCTGGAATCTTCTTTCCACCAAACAGCAACAACACGACAAAGACAATCAAAAGAATTTCTGATGTTCCGATAGAACCTAAAAACAGTAGTGTATTCATAATAGTATCTTTTAAGTAAAACGTTTCATGTCTGAAAACTTCTTATGCAAAAATAGGAAAACTAAAGGGGACTGCTTGACATAAAAGCAAAATAGTAGATTCTTTACAACAATTATTAACTGATAATTAATATATTAAAGGAGACAAAGCCCCTAAAAGAGTAGACTACTTGGAATCTGCTTTATTCAATCGGCAATTATTTCCGTACATTTTTTCATGCAAACAAAAATAATTCGTACTTTTGACCGACATCTTCATCCATTATATGAGACACACAACAAGGTTATATCTGTTACTGATTCTTTTAGGTCTTCCGATGCTGTCTGCCGCAAAGGACAACCTGAAAGTTCTTTCCGATTCGCTCAATGCCACACTTGAGCAAAAACAATATTTTGTCTCTCTCAAAAAGGAACAGATAAAGAAAATCAAGCAGACTTTAAACGACCCCAACCTGTCGATAAGGCAAGAATATGAAACGAACGCCGCCTTGTACGAAAAATATCAAAAGTTCAACACCGACTCTGCGGCCCGGTATATCAGCAGAAACATAGAGATAGCCATAGCCTTAGGCTTGGATTACGAAGAATACGACTCGTGTCTGAAACTTTCAATGCTGTACTCCATGTGCGGGAAATACAGGGAAGCGGAGGAAATCCTGAAACGGCTCCAGAAAACCAGCCTTCCCCCCGACCTGAAAGCCGCATACTATACTGCCTATTACCGGTTTTGGGAATATTACACCATCTCTACAGGAAATTCGCCCTACCACCGCCAGCAAGGCAGGCTGTATCGGGATTCGATGCTGGCCGCGCAACCGCCCACTTCGCTTGCCTACAAAATCGAGCAAGGATTTTCACAGATGGAGACCGACCCATACAAGGCTGAAAAAGCATTGCTTAACCTGCTTGCCACCCAAACCACCGGGACACCCGAATATGCAATGGTGACATGCGGAATAGCCTACGCCTATAAAAGGCAGGGCAACAAGAGGGAAGAAAAGAAATACTTCATGCTGTCGGCCATAGCAGACCTGCAGAATGCCACACGCGAAACCGTGTCGCTTCAGGAACTGGCCATGATTGCCTACCGGGAAAACGACCTAGACCAGGCATTCCGGTTCAGCCAGTCGGCCATCGAAGATGCGGCGGCATCGGGCATCCACTTCCGGGCCCTCCAGATGCACCCGTTCTATTCCATCATCAACGCGGCCTACAAGACCGAACAGACGAAAGTACAGGGCCAGCTCACTTCTTACCTCACAGTTGTATGTCTGTTGGCCGCCGCCCTTGGCATATTGGTCGTCCTGACATACAAACAGATGAAGAAAACCATGCGCATCAAAGAAGAACTGGCACGGAGCAACGAGAAACTGAAAGACTTGAGTCTTTCTCTAAGCCGAATCAATGAGGAGCTTAACGGAAGAAACCGGCAGCTTCAGGAAATCAGCACCATAAAAGAGCGGTATATCGCCCAGTTTTTTGACCTTTGCTCCAACTACATCGACAAAATGAGCAAGTATCAGAATGAAATCTACAAGCTTGCCATCAACCGACATTACGATACGCTGATAAAACGGACAAAGTCGACAACCGTCATCGACAAGGAGCTGGACTCTCTTTACGAGCATTTCGACAGCATTTTCCTCAGTCTTTACCCCACTTTTGTCGCCGACTTCAACGCCTTGCTGAAAGAAGACGAACAGATTTGTCTCAAGCCGGGCACCCTGATGAACAAGGAACTGCGAATTTATGCCCTGCTCCGGTTGGGCATTAACGACAGTGCAAAGATAGCAAGCTTCCTGCGCTGCTCAATCAGCACCATCTACAACTGCCGGACGAAGCTGAGAAACAAGGCCAACTGCCAGCGCCACGAATTCGAGCACAAGGTGCAACAGATAGGCAACTCCGGCCAATAAGCAAAAATGTCATGCCTTGTCCAGACATGACATTATCAGAAAATTTCCTCTTCACACGCTCCTTACGCTTCCCCCTTAAAGTCACTCAAGGGCGGAACGAATGTTTTCCCTCCCTGCTGCTGCTCTTCCGGCATGCGGATGGGGCCAAAATTCTTTTCATACTTGTTTACGTTGTCCTGAAGGGCATACATCAGCCGCTTGGCATGTTCGGGAGTCATCACGATGCGCGACTGAACGTTTGCTTTCGGCAGTCCCGGCATGATGCGTACAAAATCAAGTACAAATTCTGAAGTGGAATGAGTGATGATGGCAAGGTTGGCATAAGTCCCTTGAGCCACTTCTTCCTTCAGCTCTATCTGGAGCTGGTTATTCTTGTTTCCGTTTTCCATGATACAGTTCGTTTTAAAAATTTGTTCATTACGGAAGCAAATGTAAAGAAAAAGTTGAAATGTCCGCCATCAAAAGGCGGAAAAATAATGCATCACCCCTGCACAGGCCGGATTTGCCGCATCCGTCTCTTCTCGCACCGACGCAGATACCAGAAGCAGATTGCCAGCGAAACCATCGTCGACAGCGGAGGAGCGAATCCCATCCAGAAGAGAGAGGTCGGGTCAATATGGCTGAAGGCCCACGACAAAGGGATGCGGAACAGGAATGTGGCAATCATGCTGTGAATCATCGGGAACAAAGAATTGCCCTGGCCGCTGAAATAGGAATTGATGCAGAACACAAAACTGACAATGATGCAGTCAATGCTGTAGCCGTGCAGGTATTCGGAAGCCATCCCTATGACCAAAGCATCATTGGTAAAGATGCCCGTCAAGGTATCCGGCAGAAACTGCGAATAGATGCAGACGGAAACGCCGAAGACCAATGCCATCCCGATGCCCGAACGCAGGCAGAGATTCATGCGCCCGAGCAGTCCGGCGCCATAGTTCTGGGCAGTCATGGCTGCCACCGCCGAAGAAATGGCCATAGGCGGGAGCATGGCAAAGACTATAATCTTTTCCACCACTCCGAGCGCGGCGGAAGCAACGACTCCCATCTGGTTTACAATGACCGTGATAATAAGAAACGACACGTTTACCAGTGCATCCTGCAAGGCTATGGGCGCCCCCAAAGTCATTACGCGGCGTGAAAAGTAACCGTTCAGGCGGACATCACGGCGGGTAAACCGGAAGTGGAAGCCGCGCCGGTGCAGAAACCACAATGCCGTGACAAAGCTGATTCCCTGAGAAGCTATGGTGGCGACGGCCGCCCCTGCCGCCCGCAGATGAAATCCTCCTACCAGAACAAAGTCCAGCACGATGTTGATGACACAGGCCAAAGCCACAAAATAAAGCGGAGTGCGCGAGTCACCCAGTCCGCGCAGGATGCCGCACACCACATTATAGCCTATAATGAACGGAATGCCGAGCGAACAAATCAGCAGATAATGCTTCGTATCGGCCATCGCCTCGGCCGGCGTGTGCATGACAAGGGCTATCGCCTCGTGAAACGCGGTCATCGCCAGCGTAAGCCCCAATCCGATGATGGCAAACAACCATACAGACGACCCGATGATGGCGGCAAGATCTTTGTCATTCCGTGCCCCCGTGGCGATTCCGATAAGCACGGTGATTCCGGTGGTCAGACCCAATATGATTCCCGTCACGGTCTGCATCACCTGGCTCCCTATCGCCACGCCGGCCACACTGGCCGCATCGTCAAACTGTCCGACGACAAAAAGGTCGGCTCCCCCATAAAGAGCCTGCAACACGTTAGCCAGCAGATAAGGGACGGCAAACTGAAGCAACACTTTAGGCACACTGCCCTGAGTTAAATCTAATTCTCTTTTCATAATGACCTGTCTTTTCTATTTTATCAAACACACAATGCCGGATAAGCTGATTGGTTTTACCCAGTCATCTTATCCGGCATTGTATCTGCCTCCGATGAGGATTACAAAACGCACCTATCCCGTTATGTCGCCGCAAAGTTGGGTCAAATTATTGATGTATCCAAATTTTAAGGGAACTTTGTCGCCCCCTCCTTTTCATCGCGGCACGCGCCGCGCCCATCCCATCCAAACCAGATTTTGTCCACAGCCATCCCCACTTCCGGAACAGTAAAAACAAAAGGAGGCCGCCCTCTTGCCGGGACAGCCTCCTTTCATATTTCAAGCATTACGGGTTCTTATTCCACTTCGCTATAGTCAAGCACGTTTTTCTTGTTTGCCATGATACGCTCATATTCTTCTTTCGAGCCTACCACAATCTTGTCAAACTCGCGCTGGCCCGTTCCGGCCGGAATCAGATGCCCGCAAATCACATTTTCCTTCATGCCTTCCAGCTTGTCAACCTTACCGTTGATGGCCGCTTCATTCAGCACTTTGGTGGTTTCCTGGAATGATGCAGCCGACATGAAGCTTGAAGTCTGCAAAGCAGCACGGGTAATACCCTGCAGAATCTGCGTAGAAGTGGCGGGCACAGCGTCGCGAACTTCTACCGGCTTCAGGTCACGGCGCTTCAGCATACTGTTCTCGTCGCGCAACTTACGTGCCGTAACAATCTGTCCGGGCTGCAGATTCTGAGAATCACCTGCATCAACCACCACTTTCTTACCCCATATACGGTCGTTTTCCTCATTGAATTCAATACGGTCGACAACTTGCTGCTCCAAGAATCGAGTATCTCCCGGCTCGTCAATCTGAACCTTACGCATCATCTGACGCACGATAATCTCGAAGTGCTTGTCGTTAATCTTCACACCCTGCAAGCGGTAAACATCCTGTATCTCGTTCACGATATACTCTTGCACGGCTGTAGGGCCCTTGATGGCCAAGATGTCGGCCGGAGTTATCGCACCGTCGGACAACGGAGTTCCGGCACGAACATAGTCGTTTTCCTGCACCAGAATCTGTTTTGACAATGCAACCAAATATTTACGGACATCGCCCGCCTTGGAAGTGACAATAATCTCACGGTTACCACGCTTAATCTTACCCATCGTAACCTCACCGTCAATTTCAGAAACGACGGCCGGATTAGACGGATTACGTGCTTCAAACAACTCGGTGACACGCGGCAAACCACCGGTGATATCACCGGCCTTACCTACGGCACGCGGTATCTTGACCAGAATGTCACCGGCCTTAACCGTCTGTTTGTCTTCAACCACCACGTGTCCTCCCACAGGCAAATTATACGTACGGATTACGTTTCCATTCTCGTCATTGATATGAAGTGAAGGAACCTTCGTCTTATCCTTTGATTCGGTAATGATGATTTCACGCAAACCGGTAGCTTCGTCCGACTCTACCTTATAGGTTACATTTTCAATCACTGACTCAAAATCAATCTTACCGGCAGCCTCGGTTACAATCACGGCATTAAACGGATCCCACTTGGCAATCAGCTTGCCTTTTTCTACCACCTCTCCTTCTGAAGCATAAAGCTTGGATCCATAAGGAACATTATGAGTAGACAGGATGATACCCGTATTCACATCCACGAAACGGACTTCGGCCAGACGTCCTACGACAATCTTAACCGGTTCTCCGGTCTCTTCTACAGCATCCACTGTACGAAGCTCTTCAAACTCCAGACGAGAGTCATTCTTGGCTACAATACTTGCATTTGCCGCCATATTTCCGGCAATACCACCGGCATGGAATGTACGCAATGTAAGCTGAGTACCCGGTTCACCAATAGACTGTGCAGCGATTACACCTACAGCCTCACCCTTCTGAACCATCCGGCTTGTAGCCAGATTTCGTCCGTAACATTTTGCACAAACACCCTTCTTCGATTCACAGGTCAGAACCGAACGAATCTCCACGCTTTCAATCGGTGACTTCTCGATTTCTTCCGCGATTTCCTCAGTAATCTCCTCGCCTGCCGCAACCAACAGTTTCCCTGTTGTCGGATGAATCACATCATGCACAGATACACGTCCCAAAATACGCTCATACAAGGTAGCGATGACCTCATCATTATTCTTCAATGCCGTGCAGACCAAGCCGCGCAACGTACCACAATCCTCTTCGTTGATAATGACATCATGAGATACATCAACCAGACGACGGGTCAGGTATCCGGCATCGGCAGTCTTCAATGCAGTATCGGCAAGACCTTTACGGGCACCATGGGTAGAAATAAAGTATTCCAACACAGACAAACCTTCCTTAAAGTTTGAAAGAATCGGGTTTTCGATAATCTGTGCACCTTCGGCTCCCGCCTTCTGAGGCTTGGCCATCAAACCACGCATACCAGACAGCTGACGAATCTGCTCTTTAGAACCACGGGCCCCGGAATCCAACATCATAAATACAGAGTTGAATCCCTGGTCATCGTTCTTGATTGTCTTGTACAATATATCAGACAAGTCGCTGTTTACATGAGTCCACGTATCAATAACCTGATTATAACGTTCATTATCGGTAATGAAACCCATGTTATAGTTCATCATGATTTGCTCAACCTCTTCATTACCACGCTTAACCAGCTCTTCCTTCTCCTTCGGGATAATGATATCACCCAAGTTGAATGACAAGCCACCTTCAAACGCCATCTTATAACCCAGATTCTTGATACCATCCAAGAATTCACAAGCACGGGCAACGCCCACTTTCTTGATTACATCACTGATGATGTCACGCAATGATTTCTTCGAAATGATTGTGTTCAAGTATCCACATTCATCAGGAACCAGTTCGTTTACAATGACACGACCCACAGAAGTTTCCTTAATCATCTTCTTAACGATGTTACCTTCCTCGTCCAAGTCGTTTGTCAAGACGCTCACGATTGCATGAATGTCTACTTTTCCTTCATTGTAAGCAATCAAAGCTTCTTCCGGCCCGTAGAAAATCAAGCCTTCACCTTTCGCTCCCTTGCGTAGTTTGGTGATATAATACAGACCAAGCACCATATCCTGTGCCGGCACCGTGATAGGCGCACCATTGGCAGGATTCAATATATTATGAGACTGAAGCATCAGCATCTGAGCCTCAAGTACTGCTTCATTGCTCAAAGGCAAATGCACAGCCATCTGGTCACCATCAAAGTCAGCATTAAACGCCGTACATGCCAACGGATGCAGCTGAATGGCCTTACCTTCAATCATTTTCGGCTGGAATGCCTGTATACCCAAACGGTGCAATGTCGGCGCACGGTTCAACAATACCGGATGCCCCTTCATCACATGTTCAAGAATATCCCAGATAACCGGCTCTTTGCGGTCTACTATCTTCTTTGCCGACTTGACAGTCTTTACAATTCCACGCTCAATCAGCTTACGAATAATAAACGGTTTATACAATTCCGCGGCCATCAGCTTCGGAATACCGCATTCACCCATCTTCAATTCCGGTCCAACAACGATTACCGAACGAGCAGAATAGTCGACACGCTTACCCAACAAATTCTGACGGAAACGTCCCTGCTTACCCTTTAAGCTATCAGACAGAGATTTCAACGGACGGTTTGCATCTGTTTTCACCGCACTCGACTTACGGGAATTGTCAAACAAAGAGTCTACGGCCTCCTGCAACATACGTTTTTCGTTACGCAAAATCACCTCCGGAGCCTTAATCTCTATCAGTCGCTTCAGACGATTGTTACGGATTATCACCCGACGATACAAATCATTCAAGTCGGAAGTTGCAAAACGTCCTCCATCCAGCGGAACCAACGGACGCAGTTCAGGCGGAATCACCGGCACAATACGTACTATCATCCACTCAGGCTTGTTTCTTCCACGCGATGCACGGAAAGATTCTACTACCTGCAAACGCTTCAATGCCTCATTTTTGCGCTGCTGTGACGAATCATTGTTTGCCTTATGACGAAGCTCATAAGAAAGCGCATCGAGATCAAGAGCGACCAACAAATCATAGATGGCCTCTGCTCCCATCTTGGCAATGAACTTGTTCGGGTCGCTGTCTTCCAAGAACTGATTCTCTTTCGGAAGTGTATCCAATATATCAAGATACTCTTCTTCAGACAACAAGTCGTATTTATTGACTCCGTCTTCTGCCTTTACTCCCGGCTGGATTACCACATAGCGCTCATAATAAATGATTGCATCCAATTTCTTGGTAGGCAAGCCCAACAGATAACCTATCTTATTAGGCAAAGACCGGAAATACCAGATATGCGCCACCGGTACAACCAACTGGATGTGTCCGCTACGCTCACGACGCACTTTCTTTTCTGTTACCTCCACACCACATCGGTCACAAACGATGCCTTTATAACGAATACGCTTATATTTGCCACAATGACATTCGTAGTCTTTCACCGGTCCGAAGATACGTTCACAAAACAGACCATCACGCTCTGGCTTGTAAGTACGGTAATTGATGGTTTCGGGCTTCAACACTTCACCGTATGAATTTTCCAGAATTTCTTCAGGCGAAGCCAATCCGATAGTAATCTTTGAAAAATTACTCTTTATCTTAGTATCTTTTCTAAAAGCCATACTTTATATTTTATATGATGAAGAATTAAAAGTGAAGAATGAAAGTGTTTTTTCATCAAGGCAGGACAAACCGTTTCTTCCGTAATCCGCTTTCATTCTTCATTAAAATGGTTTATTCCAATGTAATGCTCAGGCAAAGGCCTCTCAGCTCATGGAGCAAAACATTCAAAGATTCCGGGATGCCCGGAGTAGGCATCGGTTCACCCTTCACAATGGCTTCATAAGCCTTCGAACGTCCGACAACATCATCTGACTTGATTGTCAGAATCTCCTGAAGAACATGAGCGGCGCCAAAGGCCTCAATTGCCCAAACCTCCATTTCTCCGAAACGCTGACCACCAAACTGAGCCTTACCACCAAGGGGCTGCTGAGTAATCAAAGAGTACGGACCGATAGAACGTGCGTGCATCTTGTCTTCAACCATGTGACCCAATTTCAACATATAGGTTACACCTACTGTCGCAGGCTGGTCAAACTGCTCACCGGTTCCGCCATCATACAAATAAGTCTTGCAATAACGGGGCAGACCTGCCTTATCTGTCCATTTATCCAAATCTTCCAGCGTAGCGCCGTCAAAGATTGGAGTGGCGAATTTCACGCCCAGTTCTTTTCCGGCACGGCCTAATACCGCCTCAAATATCTGACCGATATTCATACGAGAAGGCACACCCAACGGGTTCAACACAATATCGACAGGAGTACCATCCGCCAAGAACGGCATATCTTCCTGACGAACGACACGCGAAACGATACCCTTGTTTCCGTGACGACCGGCCATCTTGTCACCGACACCAATCTTACGCTTCTTCGCAATATATACCTTGGCCATTTGGATGATACCTGACGGCAGTTCATCGCCGATAGTCAGTGCAAACTTCTTACGCTTCAGTTCTGCCTCCAGCTCTTTAAACTTCTTCAGATAGTTCATCACCAGGTCACGAATCATCTCGTTCTTATGGGCATCCGCAGTCCATTTGCTCAGCTGGATAATCGTATAGTCCAGACCTTCCAAATCACGTCTTGTAAATTTAGCGCCCTTTGGAATCACATCCGTACCCAAGTAGTCTTTTACTCCTTGAGAAACTTTATCATTGGTCAAAGCCAACAGTTTTTCTATCAGGATGTTTTTCAGCGCTGCGGCTTTTTCTTCAAATTCCTCATTCAGTTTCGGCAGAATGGCCTTGTCAGCATTCTTCTCGCTACGGGTCTTGATTACACGCGAATACAGTTTCTTGTCGATAACAACACCACGCAACGAAGGAGAAGCCTTCAGTGAAGCATCCTTCACATCGCCCGCCTTATCGCCGAAGATAGCGCGCAACAACTTTTCTTCCGGAGAAGGATCAGACTCACCCTTCGGAGTAATCTTACCAATCAAGATGTCGCCCGGCTCAATACGCGCACCTACGCGGACAATACCATTTTCATCCAAATCCTTAGTTGCCTCTTCGCTGACATTCGGAATGTCAGAAGTCAATTCTTCCATTCCACGCTTCGTCTCGCGCACTTCCAAAATATATTCATCAACATGTACGGAAGTCAATATGTCCTCACGAACCACACGTTCATTCAGCACAATGGCATCCTCATAGTTATAACCCTTCCACGGCATGTAGGCAACCAAAAGATTTTTTCCCAAGGCCAACTCGCCGTTTGCTGTAGAATAACCTTCCGTTAGGATATCGCCTTTTTTCACACGCTGCCCTTTCTCGCAAATAGGACGCAGGTCAATGGTCATACTCTGGTTTGTCTTCCGGAATTTGGGTATACGATATTCCTTCAATGCCGGCTCAAAACTTACAAATTCCTCATCCGCCGTCCGGTCATAAAGAATGCGGATTGTGGTAGCATCTACAAAGTCAATTACTCCATCACCTTCTGCCGTTATCTGAGTACGAGAGTCTTCACACAACTGCTTCTCGATACCTGTTCCTACAATCGGAGCTTCTGTTCTCAGCAAAGGTACAGCCTGACGCATCATGTTAGATCCCATCAACGCACGGTTCGCATCATCGTGTTCCAAGAAAGGAATCAAAGAAGCCGCGATAGATGCAATCTGCTGAGGTGAAACATCCATCAGCTCAACCTGGTCAGGAGTGACAACAGGATAATCTGCATCCCGGCGTGCCTTTACCTTATCGCGGATAAAGGTTCCATCGTCATTCAGCGGAGCATTTCCCTGTGCAATAATCTTATCCTCTTCTTCCTCTGCTGACAGATACTCAATGCCTTCCGGAGACAAATCTACCTTACTGTCTTTTACTTTACGATATGGAGTGACAATAAAACCCAAGTCATTGATTTTTGCATAAACGCACAAAGACGAAATCAGACCGATATTCGGACCTTCAGGAGTCTCAATAGGACACAGACGGCCGTAATGAGTGTAATGAACATCACGAACCTCAAACCCGGCACGGTCGCGTGACAAACCTCCAGGACCCAATGCTGACAAACGGCGCTTATGAGTAATCTCTGCCAACGGATTGGTCTGGTCCATAAATTGTGACAAGGCATTCGTTCCAAAGAAAGAATTGATAACCGAAGATATCGTCTTGGCATTAATCAGGTCAACCGGAGTAAACACTTCGTTATCACGCACATTCATACGCTCGCGGATTGTACGAGACATACGAGCCAAACCAATAGCAAACTGATTAGAAAGCTGCTCGCCTACCGTACGAACACGACGATTGCTTAAATGGTCAATATCATCAACATCTGCCTTTGAATTAATCAGCTCAATCAAATATTTGATAATCTCTATGATATCCTGTTTGGTCAGAACCCTAACCTCCATCGGAGTATCCAGATTCAATTTCTTATTGATACGATAGCGGCCTACATCCCCCAAATCGTAACGCTTTTCCGAGAAGAACAGATTGTTGATTACCTCACGCGCACTTGCATCATCAGCAGGATCCGCATTACGCAACTGACGGTATATATACAAAACAGCTTCTTTCTCTGAGTTACTGGGGTCTTTCTGCAAGGTATTGAATATGATAGAATAATCAGAAGAATTGGCCTCTTCATTATGAACCAAGATATTCTGAACTCCTGATTCCATAATCATATCAATATGCTCAGGTTCAATAACGGTTTCGCGGTCTATTATAACTTCATTACGCTCGATGGAAACAACTTCGCCTGTATCTTCATCAACAAAATCCTCCGTCCAAGTCTTTAAGACACGGGCCGCCAATTTACGTCCAACAATCTTCTTGAGATTTGTTTTGGTAACCTTTACATCTTCAGCCAGATTGAAAATCTCCAGAATGTCCTTGTCATTTTCAAAACCAACCGCACGCAAAAGAGTCGTTACCGGCAGCTTTTTCTTACGATCAATGTATGCATACATTACATTATTAATGTCTGTTGCAAACTCAATCCACGAACCCTTGAAAGGAATGATACGGGCAGAATATAACTTCGTACCATTAGCATGAATGCTTTGCCCGAAAAATACACCCGGAGAACGATGCAACTGAGAAACCACTACACGTTCAGCTCCGTTAATGACAAAAGTCCCTTTCGGGGTCATGTAAGGAATAGGACCTAAGTAAACATCCTGAATGACAGTGTCAAAATCTTCATGATCGGGGTCTGTACAATAAAGCTTCAATTTAGCTTTCAAAGGGACACTATAAGTCAATCCACGCTCCAGACAGTCATCAATGGTGTAATGAGGCGGATCAATATAATAATCAAGGAACTCGAGCACAAAGTTATTACGCGTATCAGCAATAGGAAAATTCTCTGCAAATACCTTGAACAAGCCATCATTCTTTCGTTTCTCAGGTGGAGTATCCAACTGCAAAAAATCCTGGAATGACTTCAACTGCACTTCCAAGAAATCCGGATAAGGCATCGGATTCTTAATAGAAGCAAAATTAATTCGTTGATTCTGATCGTTTAAAGACATCTATTTAGAATTGAAGATTAAAAATGAAATTGATAATTAAGATCTCTATTTATTATCAACATATAATAGACGCAAAAAGGTTAAGAACCCTCCTTCAAGAGGATTCTTAACCGAATATCCTGATTTACAGGAGTCTTATTTAAGTTCAACTTCTGCTCCAGCTTCTTCCAGAGTCTTCTTCAATGATTCAGCTTCGTCTTTAGCCAAACCTTCTTTCAAAGTGCTAGGAGCTCCGTCAACCAAGTCTTTTGCTTCTTTCAAGCCAAGACCACATGCTTCTTTCACTGCTTTAACAACCTGCAATTTTGCAGCACCTGCACTCTTCAATACTACATCAAATGAAGTTTTTTCTTCAGCAACAGCTGCACCACCTGCAGCCGGACCAGCAGCAACAGCAACAGCTGCAGCAGCAGGTTCAATACCATATTCTTCCTTAAGGATAGTTGCAAGTTCATTAACTTCTTTCACTGTCAAGTTAACTAATTGTTCTGCAAAAGCTTTCAAATCTGCCATTTTTGTATGAGTTTAATTGTTTGTTACTAAATTAATTTAATGTTTTGGATTTTCTCTTTGGAATGCCGCTACCAATTCTTCCTTATTCTCCGCGTTCACCCAAAGTTTTAAGAACTCCATGAATAGTGTTACCACCTGACTGAAGAGCAGAAATAACATTCTTCGCAGGAGATTGCAGCAATGCAACGATTTCTGCGATAACCTCATTCTTACTCTTAATTGTAGCAAGAGCCTCTAATTGATCTGCACCTACATAAAAACCCTCTTCTGCATAAGCAGCTTTCAAGGTAGGAACTTCATCCTTATATTCCTTCAACAATTTAGCAGGAGCATTTGCTACCTCACTAAACATAACAGAAGTCGTACCTTTCAGAGAATCAAACAACGGTGAATAATCAACATCTAAGCTCATCAGAGCCTTGTGAAGCAAAGAATTCTTCACTACAACCAACTTAATACCGGCTTTAAAACACTTTGCGCGCAGTTCACTGGTCTTTGCTGCATTCATAGCAGTAGTATCTACCAGATAGAAATGCCCATATTGCTTTACCGTATCAGCCAATTGATTTATAATTAAGCCTTTATCTTCCTTTCTCATGATTCCTCCTAATTTTAGATTTCGTCTACAGATTTGGGATCAATCTTAATACCCTTACTCATAGTACTTGAAAGATAAATACTTTTAATATAAGTACCTTTAGCTGCGGTCGGTTTCAATTTAATGATAGTAGCAATAAACTCTTTCGCATTATCCCGAATCTGATCAGCAGTAAAAGACACCTTACCGATAGAAGTGTGAACAATACCACTCTTATCTACCTTAAAGTCTATCTTGCCCTGCTTCACCTCTTTTACGGCCTTAGCTACATCCATAGTTACCGTACCACTCTTAGGATTCGGCATTAATCCACGCGGACCAAGAACACGGCCCAAAGCACCGATTTTACCCATTATAGACGGCATAGTGATAATCACATCAATATCAGTCCATCCGCCTTTGATCTTTTCGATATATTCATCAAGACCAACATAGTCAGCACCTGCTTCTTTTGCAGCAGCTTCAGCATCAGGCGTACACAATACGAGAACACGTATCTGCTTTCCTGTCCCATGAGGTAAAGACACAACGCCTCTCACCATTTGGTTAGCTTTACGCGGGTCTACACCTAAACGTACATCAACATCTACTGAAGCATCAAACTTGGTATAAGTAATTTCCTTTACTAACTTTGAAGCTTCCGTCAATGAGTACATCTTCCCTGCTTCAATTTTATCAGCAGCCAACTTTTGTTTTTTTGTCAGTTTACCCATTTCAAGTTGAAGTTAATTAATTATTACCCGGGAAATCACCTTTCACAGTAATACCCATACTTCTAGCTGTTCCTGCTACCATTGTCATAGCAGCCTCCACAGTAAAGCAGTTCAAGTCAACTAATTTATCTTGAGCAATAGCACGAATCTGATCCCATGTAAGTTCTGCAACTTTTTTACGATTAGGTTCAGCTGAACCACTCTTAATCTTAGCTGCCTCAAGCAACTGAATAGCTACAGGAGGAGTCTTTATCACAAAATCAAAAGACTTGTCCGTATAGTAGGTAATGATGACAGGTAAAACCTTTCCTGCTTTGTCCTGGGTTCTGGCATTGAATTGCTTGCAAAACTCCATAATATTGATACCCTTAGAACCCAAAGCAGGTCCAACGGGAGGTGATGGATTTGCAGCGCCTCCTTTAATCTGTAATTTGATTAGTCCAGCAACTTCTTTAGCCATTTTCTTAGTTTTTAATATAAATGATTAACGAATAGAATAACGACACGTAACAAGATGTCTTATTCCTTTTCCACATCCGTAAAGCCCAACTCAAGCGGAGTCTTCCGCCCGAATATTTTGACCATCACTTTCAATTTCCGCTTTTCCGTACTCACTTCTTCAATGACACCACTGAATCCGCTGAACGGTCCGACAGAAACCTTTACTGTTTCTCCTACAACATAAGGAATGTTTGTGTCCTCACTTGCCTCCTGCAGTTCATCCACCGTACCCAGTATCCGATTTACTTCCGATTGTCTTAATGGTACCGGATGATCCAGTCCTCCTAAGAAACCGATTACATTGGTAATGTTTCTCAAATGATGAGCCACTTCACCAACCAACGCAGCTTCTATCAAGACATAACCGGGAAGATAAGTCCGCTCTTTCACAATTTTCTTACCATTGCGAACCTGATAGACTTTCTCCGTAGGAATCAATACCTGAGATACGTATTCGCCAAGGTTCGTATTCCGCATTTCTGCTTCGATATACTCTTTCACCTTGGTTTCCTTACCACTCACGGCACGAAGTACGTACCATTTCTTTTCAACCTCAGACATTTTCTTCAACTGTTAATTAGTGCGGATAGATAACATCTTCCATAATGAACTGGAAGGCAGAATCCATAAGAAAAACAACGAGTGCAATAAGCAGGGAAGCATATAAAACAACTACTGCACTACT
>CALUJA010000023.1 GCA_944320845.1 uncultured Phocaeicola sp. | reverse complement strand
AGAGGGAGAAAACATCGCCTACGAAGCTGCCGAGGCAGAAGACCGGGATGCCACGGACGAAGAGATAGAGACGGCCATAGCCGCTGAATGCGCCAAGGTGGACGCAGAGTTCGATTCCCGCTTCAGCGCCTGCCCGGAACAGCTCGAAAAATGGGTTTCGGCCAATAACTACGACGGAATCTGCCTGCGGATTAGCGCCGCCGACAATGCATTCGTCCGGGAAAAGCTGAACACGCTGATTGCCGCCATAGGAAGCAAGTTCGGGAAGAAGGCGGGAAACAAGACGCTCATACTGGAGGGCACGCCCGAATACTTCGCCGAACACTTTGAATGCTTCGACTATATGGTCAGCACGACACTGGATACCGGCCGGCTGAGCCATGTGCAGGACGAATACGACCGCCTCAAGAAATACGCGGGATTCGAGCCAAAAAAGTTTTTGGCCTATGTCTCGCTGGAGGATGATGCCTGGAAAACTCCGTTTGAAGACCTGATTTCCTCGCAGCCGCTCACCGAAACCAAGAACCTGACGCTGGCCGCATGGATTCCGGCCGACGGTGAAAGCACCGGAGGCATCGCAGTAAAAGGAATCGAGAACGACTACGAACAGGATTATGCTACGCTGAGAGCAACGATACAATATCTTAATCTTAACCATAAATAACGCGAAACATGAAAAACAAGCTTATATACTTCGGACTGCTCCTGTGTCTGGCCATATTTACAGGATGCAAAGACGAGTTCGGGAAAACGCTGTTCGGACCGGAAGACACGGTGGCGCCGGAAAAGGAAACCGACCGCACACTCGTTTTCCTGAACACGACCGATGCCGAAAGCATTCAAAACGGCACGGCGGTAACGGCCGACCCGGTGGATGTCATCTTCTCCGCCGCACAGCCCATAGGCCAAATAAAGGAAATCAAGACTTCGGCCAAGCTGAGCGACGGCAAAAGCCGGAGAGACCAGGTATTCACCGTATCGGTCGTACAAGACGAAACCCTGCTCCAGCAGTATAAGGAAGCCAACGGATACCGGGTAAAATTCCTTCCCGAAGAGGCATACAGCGTGGCAACCAACCTCATCAATCTGGAATACGACGGCACGGCGGCAGTCAGCCAAAGCATCGTGAAGATTATCAACAGCAGCAAACTCGATTTAGACCAGGACTATCTGCTGGCCCTGCAACTGCAAACCGCCGAGGGATTCATCATCGAAGAGGCAAACCGCATGCTCTATCTGCACGTGAAGCGCAAGGGAGGGTCGGGAGAAGCACAGGGAGCCGCCGACTTGCGCCCGATGACAGGCGACAACACACTTGACCCGGACGGCGTAGACTTAGGCATAAACCGCAACAACCTGTATTACGAGACCGAGGGATATGCATTCCAGAATCTGGCTGCCTGCACCATCGAAGGACTTATCTACGTGGATTCCTTCAAAGCATCGAGTGAAAGAGGAGACGCCACGCTGGCCGGAATCTCGTCTGTATGGGGATACGAGGCCGGAAGCGACCAACCTTTCCTGATACGCTTCGGTGATGCCGGAATCGAGCCCAACAAGCTTCAGGTGAATGCAGGCGGTAAAACGCTGCTTGTGAACTATACTTTCCGCGAAAAGACCTGGTATCACATCGCGCTTACCTACGACGGAACAGACATCCGCTTCTATGTAAACTCACGCGAACGCGGGTCAGTCGCCCATTCCGGTACGCTCAATCTGGCCGGAGCCAAGTTCGTCATCGGCCAGTCATTCAACCAATGGCGCGGGTTCAACGGTATGATGTCGGAAATCAGAATATGGAATACGGCACGCACAACAGACCAGCTGAAAGAGAATGCACTGGACATTTTGGAGTATGACACCGAAAAAGCCAGCCTCCTTGCCTACTGGAAGATGAACAGCTCAAAGCCCGGCTCTGACAATACCCAGATAGCCGACTTTACGGGCAATGGAAACGACCTGACTGTACAGGTGCAAGGAGCGTCTTCTGCCCAACCCAAAGTAATAATAAACCAAGATATTGACATTAACCTCAGATAAAAAAACGTATCATGAAATATCTAACGACAATCAAGACCGGCATACTGGCAGCGCTTTGCTGCCTCGCCGGATGCAAAGAAGAGGCACTCGTGGCAGAAGTCCCTGCTCCGGGAGAAGGCAACAGCGTACCAACGGGAGAAACGCGCTTTGTCTTGCCTGATGCGGAAGGGACAAACGCCCATATCTGGAACGGTGAAGACATCCAGTTTGAACTGCGCCGCGGAACGAATGACGACAAGGAAATAACCGCTGCATTCGACACAAGCGAAGAAACTCTTGACGCCATGACCGCAAAATACGCTGAAATGAAAGGAATAAACCTGTTTAAGCTGCTGCGGACCGAGAGTTATGAACTTCCGCAAACAATCATACTCGCTCCAAGCGAGCAGTCGGTACCCGTTACAGTAAAGATTAAGGATGTAGAAGAAGGGACATTCGTACTGCCACTGGTATTGAAAAGCGGAGAGAAAGAACTCGGCGTGCAGTTTGTAGAAGTAATCAAGCATCCTGCCGCAGACTTCGACATGGCTTGGCTCGACCGTACGCCCTCGGTAACGGAACCGCGCCTCATTGCCATCATTGAAACGGCCGAAAACGACCTGCGCAACGCGGGCAATTATGTGCTTTATCCGAACGGGACGGCACAGCCGGAAACCCGGCGTCCCCTGTTCGACATGACGGTTATCTTCTCGGCAAACATGAATTGGGACGCCATAAACGGAAAGCCGGTACTGTATTACAACGAAAGTGTAAGAAGAATACTCGACAACCGCGATGTGTTCGTGAAGCCATTGCAGGACAAAGGCATCAAGGTGCTGCTGTCTGTCATGCCCAATCATCAGGCCATCGGCTTCTCAAACCTTGACATCACGGGCGAACGCACCATGATAAAAGAGTTTGCCCGCGACATTCACGAAGCAATCCAACAGTACGGGCTGGACGGGGTTATGTTCGACGACGAATATGCCAACTATCCCGAGACAGCCGAATCCGAGCAGCCCGGCCGTCCGATGATACAAATGGGCAGCTTCCATTTCCTTATCAAGGAACTGCGCGACCTCATGCCCCTTGTGGAAGGACAAGCCTGGAAAGACCGTCATAATCTGATAACGCTTTACAATACCGGACCGTTCACAAACGGCACGACAGGAAACGGATGGTGCTTGTTCAGCAACAAGTTCGACCTGATAAAAAATGAAACAGACGGATGGGAAGATGAGCGTGCCACCGGCCCCATCGCCGAAGACAAGAAGGCCGTGCGCGAATGGGTAAAGAATCCCGCCAACCAGCCCGTGCTGGACGAGATTGCCCAAATCAAGGTAGGCGAACTTCTCGACTTCATCTGGAACGACAACTATACCCGAGCAAGAACTCATAAGGACTCTTCCACCGGAAAGACAGAAGATACCTGGATTGCGGGACTGTATGACGGTGTGAACGCCGAAGAGAAATTCGGGGCTGCCTCACTCGAAATGAGCCTTGAAGCGGACTATACGATAAAGCATGTCAGACGATTCTGGGAAAATGACGGGATGGAAGGCGGACGCATCGAATCCGTACCTGCCTCTCTGACTGTGCAGAAGACCGGAGGATTCCAATCTCTCATCTGCTTCAACCTGCAATACGTGCCCGATACGTGGAACGACGCGCCGTTTGCCAATTTATACCTGAATGATTTCAAGAGCATAATCTTCCCCAGCTTGGGCAACACGAATTCTCCCGAAGTCAGATTCGAGGGAACGAACTATGATACGGTCATATCCTCATACTTGAAATAAGCTCTCTACCTGCCTTTTCCTGACGGCAAGCCCGTCAGGACTAAGGGACGAAGCCGCCTTCCGGATTTCCTGACAAAGGACGGAGGCGGCTTTACCTTTCCATCCCCGCGGTTCATGCCCGCCAAACAAAAATTCCAACACATCAAACAGACTTTCCGACAAGACCAACCGTTCCTAATCCTGCAATATATTTGTCTCCTTATCCATGCATTTCAGGGAAAAACAGAATATTTTTATGGAACAACAGCGGATTTTTGGCAAAAATGTCCTTGTTTTTCAAAAGATACACTACTTTTGTAAAACAAATACAAAAGGAAGAATGGCAGACGACTCAATCTTTTTAATTGACATCGACCGTATCCTGAAAGAAAAGGCAGGGAACAAAGCCAAGAAAGTCCCCCGGTTTGTGGTGTCATATCTGAAGCATATCGTACACCAGGACGAACTGAATGTCTTTCTCAAGGAAGTGTCCGGCAAAGAAGGAGTTGACTTTCTGGAAGCCTGCATGGAGTTTCTCGATGTAAGACTTGATATCCGAGGAATGGAGAACCTGCCGGAAGAGGGGTTATGCACGTTCGTTTCCAACCATCCGTTAGGGGGACAAGACGGCATTGCCTTAGGCTACGTGTTGGGAAAGCACTATGAAGGCCGCATCAAATACTTGGTAAACGACCTTTTGATGAACTTGAAAGGACTGGCTCCCTTATGTATTCCCATCAACAAGACGGGGTCACAATCACGCGATTTCCCTAAGATGGTGGAAGCGGGATTCCGTTCGGAAAACCATATCATCATGTTTCCGGCAGGACTTTGCTCCCGCCGGCAGAACGGAGTGATAAGAGACTTGCCCTGGAAGAAGACTTTCATCACAAAAAGCATCGAGACCAAGCGGCAGGTAGTCCCCGTCCATTTCGAGGGGCGGAACTCCAACTTCTTTTATAATCTGGCGAATCTCTGCAAGTTTCTCGGCATCAAATTCAACATTGCCATGCTTTATCTGGCCGACGAGATGCTGAAAAACCGCCACAAGACCTTTCGGGTAACCTTCGGAAAACCTATCCCGTGGGAAACATTCAACAAATCAAAAACAGCCGGTGAATGGGCAGAATATGTGCGTGAACTGGTTTACAAACTTTAAAGAAAGACATTTTAATCAATGGATATGGAAGATATTATCGCTCCGATTGACAAAGAGGTATTAAAATCGGAACTCACGGCAGACAAGCGCATGCGCTCTACCAACAAGAGCAACAACGAAATCTATGTGGTAACGTGGCAAGACTCGCCCAACGTTTTAAAAGAAATAGGACGTCTGCGCGAAATCGCATTCCGCGCGGCGGGAGGCGGAACGGGACTCGCAATGGATCTTGATGAATATGACCTGATGGAAAATCCATACAAGCAACTGATTGTCTGGAATCCGGACGCAGAAGAGATATTGGGCGGCTACCGGTATCTGCCAGGCGATGAAGTGGAAATGGACGAGCATGGAAAACCGAAGCTGGCTACGGCGCACATGTTCAACTTCTCGGAGAAATTTCTGAAAGACTATCTTCCTACGACCATCGAACTGGGCCGTTCGTTTGTCACACTGGAATACCAGTCCACGCGTGCCGGCTCAAAAGGACTGTTCGCACTCGACAACCTGTGGGACGGCCTCGGGGCACTGACGGTAATCAAGCCCAATGTGAAGTATTTCTTCGGCAAAATGACCATGTATCCCAACTACAACCGCTTCGGACGGGACATGATTCTCTATTTTCTCAACAAGCATTTCTCCGACAAGGACAAGCTGATTACGCCGATGATGCCGCTAAAAATAGAGACTGACCCGGCCGTGCTCGAAAAGATATTCTGTTACGACACGTTTAAGGAAGACTATAAGGTGCTGAACGCGGAGGTACGCAAGCTGGGCTACAACATTCCTCCCTTGGTGAACGCCTATATGGGTCTTTCGCCTACCATGCGCATGTTCGGCACCGCCATCAACGACGGATTCGGCAATGTGGAAGAGACGGGAATCCTGATTGCCGTAGATGAAATCCTGGAGGAAAAGCGCGTGCGCCATATCGAATCGTACATCAAGGAGCATCCCGAAGCGCTCCGCTTCACATCAGGAGCCAATCCGGTAATCTCAAAAAAATGATATTGTAAAGACAATACTCCCTTTTTACAAGGGAAAAAGAAATCAATCAAAGAGCCTCCTGACCGCCTGCCGTGGTCAGGAGGCTCTTTTCCCTGTCATTCCAGATATTGCGTAATCTTCCCGCTGATCTGAAGCAGGGAGATTTCACACATTTTCGTATCATACTCGGCGGAAAGAATGCGCTCCTCGGCATCGAGCAGGCTCTTCTGGGCCTCGCGCATCTCGATTCCCGACAGGTCGCCCAAGAGATAACGGTCTTTGGCTATCTCATGATTCTCCTTGGCCGCAACCAGATTCTGACGCTCCAAGCTCAAAAGGCGGAGATTGTTGCGGTATGCCTGCCACAGATTGCTGAGGTCGGCGCGCAGGCCCTGTTCCAAATCCTCCCGCTCCAGTTGGGCGTTGCGCACGGCAATGGCCGCATTGCGCTTTTCACGGCGGCGGTTGCCGTCGAAGATATTGAAGCCCACCGTAACGCCCCCGCTGAATCCCCAGTTGCTCCGGCTGCGCGTGGCGTTCACATCATACTTGTTCAGCGTATATCCATAGCCCGCATTCAGGCGGACATAAGGATAATTGCGCGACAGCACCTTCTTATAATCCAGCCGAGCTATCACGGAATTCTGATCAGCACGCAGCAAATTGGCGTTCGTTGTGAGCGTAGAGTTCCACAAATCGTCAAAACGGAGGAAATCGCCTATGTCAATCACCGAATCCCTTACCCTAATCGGACGATCCACATCCTTTACGGCCATCAGCTCGTTCAGATTGATGCGGGAGGTATGTACCAGCTCCTGCTGCTTCATATACTGGGCACTGTCGGCATTGAAGTCCACCGTCGCCTGCTGGTAATCCAACCGCGAGAAGTTCCCGATATGATAACGCTCCTCCACGATGCGCAGACGCTCCTTCGAGAGCGAAACGGCATAACGGAAGTTCTTCAGACGGATTTCCTGCTGAACATAATTATAATATTCTGCGGTCAGCGTGGCGATAAAGTCCTCGATGGCGATACGCGTATTGGTTTCCCCCTGCCGTTTCAACTCTTGCAGCTGCTTGTAGGTCGCGGTGATATTGAATCCGTCAAATATCGTCCAGTTCAGGTCAATGCCGGCATCCAGCGTCTGGTCGAATATCCCGCGCTGCTTGGCTACCGTCCCCGTGCTCCGTTCTTCCGTATCCGTATTGTCTACCGTCCCGGTATATCCGGCTGTCAAATCGACCGTAGGCAGATATCCTGCGTTCGCAAGTGTCGCATTGTTCTTGCTCACCAACTCTTCATTGCGGGTGATACGGAGCGAATAGTTGTTCATCAGCCCCTCTTCAAGGCACTGTTTCAGCGTATACTCATGCTGGGCCTGCACGGCAAGCAGACAAAACACATTTATTAATATGGCAACAATCCGTTTCATTCTTTCTCCTCCTCTTTATGTCGGTTAGTAGATATGTAAGAGTAAATGGCAGGAACGATATACATCGTCAGGAAAGTAGACACCAGCATACCTCCCACCACCGCCGTACCCATGGCAATGCGCTGGTTCGCCCCTTCACCCGTAGCGAAAGCAAGCGGAATAAGTCCCAAAACCGTAGCCGCACTGGTCATCAGGATAGGGCGCAGACGCTGGAGTGCCGCATCGCGGATAGCCTGCATCTTGTCTTCCCCGTGCTCCTGCTTCTGATTGGCGAACTCCACAATCAGGATACCGTTTTTTGCCACCAGTCCGATAAGCATGATGATGCCGATCTGACTGAAGATGTTCATGGTGATGCCGCCGAAATACATGAATATCAGTGCTCCGGCAATAGCCAAAGGCACAGTCAGCATAATGATGAACGGGTCTTTGAAGCTTTCAAACTGTGCGGCGAGTATCAGATAAATCAGCACCAGGGCAAGGATAAAGGCAAACATCAGACTGGAAGAACTCTCGCGGAAATCCTTCGAATCGCCCGAAAGTGCCGTGCGGAACGTTTCATCCAATACATCCGCCGCGATTTTGTCCATTTCATCCAGTCCCTGCCCGATGGTCTTCCCCTCCGCCAGTCCGGCAGAAATGGTTGCCGACACGAATCGGTTGTAATGATACAGCTTCGGAGGAGCGACGGCCTCAACAAATTCCACCAGATTGTCCAGCTGAATCATCTCTCCCTTATCGTTCCGGATGTAGATGGCCCGGATATCCGACGGCTTGTTGCGCTGCTGGCGGTTAATCTGGCCGAGGATTTCATACTGTTTTCCATTCATATAAAAATATCCCATGCGCTGTCCGCTCAGACCATACTGCAGGCTCTCGCTAATATCACGCACATTCACGCCCATTGTCCCCGCCTTGTCGCGGTTGATTTCAACGCGCATCTCCGGACTGGTAAACTTCAAGTTGACATCGGCCATCTGGAATACCGGATTGTCGTATACTCGCGCCAGAAATTCGGGCAGCACCTGCTCAAGTTTCTCAATGCTCACCGACTGAAGGACATACTGCACCGGCATGCTGCTGCGCCTTCCGCCGAACGACGACTGCTGGCGGACAAACGCGCGGGCCTTGGTATGCGTGCGGATGGCCTGCGATATTTCTTCGGCCACCTCCATCTGCGTATAGTCACGCTCCTTGATATCCTTCAAGGTAATCTGTATATTTCCGCTTCCACTCGACACACGCGCCGTAACAAACGCCGCATCCGGCACGATTGAATCAACCAAATCGTTTATCTCCTCGGTATAATCGCGGATATACTCGTAACTGGCTCCTTCCGCCGCCTTCGTATCGATGTTTATCTGCGAGCGGTCTTCGAGCGGAGCCATCTCCGAAGGAATCTTGTTCCAAAGAAAGGCGATGATGACCACCATCAGCAGTGTAAACGGAACGGCCATCACACGATGCTTCAATACGTAAGCGAGCGAACGCGAATAGTATCGGTTCATCCCGTCGAAGAACGGTTCTGTTTTCCTGTAAAACCAATTCTGCTTTTCACGATACCGCAGCATCTTGGTGGCAAGCATCGGCGTAAAGGTCAAGGCGGCAAATGCCGAGATGATGACGGAGCCCGCCACCACGAAACTGAACTCACGGAACAGACGGCCGCTTGTCCCCTCCATAAATACAATGGGAAGAAACACGGCCGCAAGCGTAATCGTGGTAGATATGACGGCGAAAAAGATTTCCTTCGCCCCCTCGATTCCCGCTTCAAAGGGCCGCATGCCCCGTTCGATACGGATATAAATATTTTCTGTCATAACAATCGCGTCGTCTACTACCAACCCGACCGAAAGCACGACAGCAAGCATCGTCAATACGTTGATGGAGAAACCGGCTACATACATCACGAAAAAGGCCCCGATGAGCGATACAGGAATCACGATGCACGGTATCAGCGTCACGCGCCAGTCGCGCAAAAAAAGGAAAATAATGATGATAACCAGCACGAATGCCTCATAAACCGTGCTTTCCACCTCGGAGATGGAAGCACGGATAAAGCGCGTATTGTCGAAACCGTAAGTATAATCCACATCTTCGGGCAAATCCTTTTCCATTTGCTCCATACGCTCATACACGGCGTCTGCTATCTCAATGTGGTTGGCGCCCGGTTGGGGAATCACTACCACGCCCACCATCGGCACGCCGTTCATCTTCATATAACTTTTCAAATCGGCGGGCCCCAGTTCCGCATAGCCAATATCGTTGAAACGCACGATGCGTCCGTCGCTTTCCTTTATGATGATATTGTTGAACTCCTCGGCCGTATGCATCTGCCCCATCGTCCGCAAGGTCAGTTCCACGGTGTTTCCCTCGATACTGCCCGAAGGAAGCTCCAGGTTTTCATTGTCAATGGCATTCTTTACATCTACCGGCGTGATGCCGTAACCCGCCATCTTCACAGGGTCAAGCCACAGACGCATGGAATAGCGCTTCTCTCCCCAGATGGAGACACTGCTCACATCGGATATGGTCTGAAGCTGCTCCTTGACCGTCAGGTCGGCAATCTCGCTCAGCTCCAGCAAAGAGCGGGTGTTGCTCTGGATAGCCACCATCAGAATCGGGCTGGCGTCGGCATCGGCCTTTGAAACGGTAGGCGGGTCGCAGTCACGGGGCAGATAGCGCTGCGCCCGCGACACCTTGTCGCGCACATCATTCGCCGCCGTCTCCAAATCAACCGACAGCTCAAACTCTACCGTAATGCGGCTTTGCCCCTGCTGGCTGACACTGGACAAAGAGCGGATGCCCGGAATGCCATTGATGTTCTGCTCCAAAGGCTCAGTTATCTGGTTTTCGATGACTTCGGCATTGGCTCCCGGATAGCTGCAGCTTACCGAGATGATGGGATTATCCACCGAAGGATACTCGCGGACGCCCAGTGTGGTATAGCCAATCAGACCGAAGAGCAGGATAATGACGGTAAGCACAGTGGCTAAAACCGGTCTTCGTATACTCAGTTCGGAAATATTCATAAGCCCCAAGCATTAATCGATTTTGTCTAAAATGACCGGCATCCCTTGCCGCAACTGGAGTGTACCGGAAGTAAGAATCGTATCGCCCGCCGAAAGTCCGCGAACCACCTGCACTTCCGCCTCGGTACGGATTCCTATCTCCACATCCACCGGCACAGCCAGTCCCGAACGGTATACAAACACCTTGTTCTTTCCCATCTCCGGCACAATGGCTTCCGAAGGAATCGCAAGCGCATCGGGTATCTCCTGCTTTTTCAACCGGATGTCGGCATAGCGTCCCGGCAGCAGTTCCCCCTTTTCATTAGGATAGAGCGCCCGGACGGTCAGCGTATGTGTCTCTTCATCCAGATGCGCCTCGGTGGCATATACCTGCGAATCAAACGGGTCAAGGTATCCTTCGAGACGGAATGAAAGGTTCGTTCCTTTCTTTACCTGATCGGCATACCGTTCCGGCACGGAAAACTCGACTTTCAAAGGGGTAATCTTCGTCAGCTTGGCTATGACAGTGGTGGGCGAAGCATAGGCTCCCACGCTTACCTGCCGCAAGCCGATGATTCCGTCGAATGGGGCGCGCAGTTCCGTCATGTCTATATTGGCGCGGACATTTTCAATGTCGGCGTTAAGTGTGGCAAGCTCCGTCTTTACCTGCTCATAAGCCTCCCTGCTCACCGCATCCCGCTGAAGAAGCGCATTCTGACGGAACACACGGTCTTCAGCAAGCGGCATTTGTGCCTCGAGCCGCTTCAGCTGTGCCTGCAGCTGGCTGTCGTTTACCTTGGCCAAAAGCTGGCCTTCCGTAACGAAAGTCCCTTCTTGAAAGTTGATGTCGATGATTTTGCCCGAAGTCTCAAACGACAAGTCCACCTCCTCATCCGGCACAAGCCTGCCGATAATCGGAAGTTCGTCGGTAAGCAGGTGAGGCTTTACAATCTTGGCGTTCACGTTGAGAGCCCTCGAAGCGCGGCTTTCCTTCGGCAGAAGCTCCGCTTCCGCCAGTTCTTCGTTTTCCCGGGGCGTGAATGTACGTATGCCGAGCCATACCGACCCGACGATTATCACCCCTATAATTCCCCACTTGATGCGTTTGTCCATGTGTTTTCCCATATAAGTATCAGTTCGTTGTTCATAGTAGTTTTACGGGCGGTTCCCGTCACCGCGCCGCATGTCCGCGCAAACCGGTCAATAGGCCGCGCGATATTTCCCTTCGTCCTTATCCTCCAGCATATTCAGATAAGAGATATAGCGCGATTCGCTTATATCATGCCTTTCTACCGCCTCACGAACGGCACATCCCGGCTCGGTGCGGTGTGTGCAGTTACCATACCTGCATCCGGCCGAATATTCGAAAATTTCCCGGAAGTAGTGTCCAACCTCCTCTTCCTCCATATCAAACGTACCGAATCCCTTGATGCCCGGCGTATCAATCAGGTATCCGCCGCCCACGGGAAACATTTCCGAAAAAGTCGTGGTATGCATCCCCTTGTTGTGAACCGCGGATATTTCACCCGTCCTCAAGCCCAAATCCGGGATGATGGCATTGATAAGAGTAGACTTTCCCACCCCCGAATTGCCGGAAAACAGGGTAATCTTTCCTTCCAGCGCCTTCATCACGCCGTCTACACCCGTTCCGTCTAAGGCCGACACCTTGTGACAGGCATAGCCGATGCCTGTATAAAGGCTGACCAAAGCGTCCAGACGACGATTTTCCTCTTCCGAATACAAGTCCACCTTATTGAACACCAGATGTACCGGTATGCGATAAGCCTCAGCCGAAGCAAGGAAACGGTCGATAAAGATAGTGGAAGTTTCAGGATAGTTTACAGTAACCACCAGCATGCACTGGTCCAGATTGGCGGCGATAATATGCGACTGTCTGGACAGATTCGATGCCCGGCGGATTATATAGTTTCTCCGCTCGGCGATGGCAGTAATGAAAGCCGTGCCTTCACTATTTACAGAAATCGATACATTGTCGCCCACAGCCACCGGATTCGTGCTGCGGATCCCCTTCAGGCGGAAGTTTCCCTTTATTTTGCACTCTATCATCCGCCCGTCTTCCGTCTTCACGACATACCAGCTTCCCGTGCTCCTGATTACTAATCCCTTATCCAAGATATTTTTGTTTTGAGTAAAGTATACAGACAAAGGACGAAAAATCTTTTTCGTGCGGATGAAAAAGCGGTCTGACGCCGCAGAAAATCACCTTTCCCCTGCCGGCATGCCTTTTCCCCTCCGCGGCAAATCCAGACTGTCCGTCCTTTATCCCTCTTGCTTATACAGTCATGATTTCCTTGTCCTTGGCCGCCAGAAGATCTTCTATCTGTTTGATATACTTGTCATGTATCTTCTGCAGCTTGGCCTCTGAATTTTTCTGTTCATCCTCAGGCATACCTTCCTTCACCGCCTTCTTCAGGGCATCGATAGCGTCACGGCGGGCATTTCGCACGCTCACTTTGGCCGTTTCACCCTCTGCCTTGCACTGTTTTGCCAGTTGCTTGCGCCGTTCTTCTGTCAAAGGGGGGATTCCCAGACGGATAATCTCGCCGTTGTTTTCAGGCATGATGCCCAGTTCAGAGTCGATAATCGCCTTTTCAATGATGCGGAACATGCTCTTGTCCCACGGCTTGATGGCGATGCTCCGTGCATCGGGAGTCGTCACCGCGGCCACGTTGTTGATGGGCACCATGCTGCCGTAAGAATCCACGCGGATACCGTCAAGCAGGCGCACATCCGCCTTTCCGGCGCGTATATGCCCCAAGGCATCATCCAAGTACATAATAGCCATATCCATCTTTTCCTCAGCGCCGCTGATAATAGTCTTTGAGTCTGCCATAATATATTTCTGTTTTGATTGATAAACAATAGGGTTTGCGTGAACAAAAGTAAGTGATTTTTTGCTCTCTTCCAAATATTATTTGTTTACAACTGTCAAATATTTATCTTTGCGCAAAACATCCATTCTGATATGATTACACTTTATCTGGCCCGCCACGGCCAAACGCAAGAAAATATCGCGCGCATTTTTCAGGGGCATCTGCCGGGAACCTTGACCGAAGAAGGGAAAAGGCAGGCCGCCGCATTAGGGGAAGAACTGCAGGCGGAAAGGCTGGATGCCATCATCAGCAGCGACCTGAAGCGGGCAACCGATACGGTTTCCATAGCCGTGGGGAAAAGAAACCTGCCTTGGGAACAGACGGTCTTGCTCCGTGAAATAGACTGGGGAGACTGGACCGGACTGCCTATTGCCGCGGTAAACCGCAACAATCTCCCGTCAAATGCCGAAACACGAGACATGCTTTACAAGCGTGCGAAGCGCTTTCTTGACTACCTGAAGCTGCATTACGACGGAAAGCATGTATTGGCAGTGGCACACGGACAGATAATCCGCGCCATCGAAGCGCAGCTCCGCGGCATAAGGCCTGAGGAGATGTCGCACATCCCCTCAATGCAAAACGCCGAAGTCCGCAGGTTCGTCATCGCATGAAGCGAGGAAAATCTTATTCCTTAATACGAATCAGAAGGTTGGCCAGGATGGCGGTAAGCCCTCCCGTTGTGATACCCGACGAAAAGATGTTGCGAACCGTCTCCGGAAGCTGACAAAGAATCTCGGGAACCAGTTCCACACTCAGCCCGAACGAGAAGCTCAGCGCCATGACAAGCGTCGCTTTCCGGTCAATCTTCTGTGACGCGATGATGCGGATGCCGGCAGCCGCAACCGTTCCAAACATCAGCAGGGTAGCGCCTCCCAGCACAGAGTCGGGCATCAGGGAGAATATCAGCCCTACGGCAGGAAACAATCCCAGCAGCACCAGAAACCCGGCGATGAAATATCCTACATAACGGCTCGCCACTCCGGTGAGCTGAATCATTCCATTGTTCTGCGCAAAGATGGAATTAGGGAAAGAATTGAATATACCCGCCAGCATGGAGTTGAATCCATCGGCCAAGATGCCGCCCGAAGCCCGCTTCACAAATTTTTCTCCTTCAATCGGCTCGTTGGATATGAGAGAATTGGCCGTAATGTCGCCATAAGCCTCAATAGCCGTTATCAAATAAACCAAAGCCAGGCCAATAACGGCGGATATATCAAAGGAAATCCCGTAACGGAAAGGCACAGGGATATTAATGCCGCTGAAGCTCTGCACCGACGAAAAGTCAACCATCCCCAATGCCCAAGCCAAAACGTAGCCTACCGCCAGACCGATGACGATAGAGCTCATGCGCAGGTAGCGGTTGGAGCTTCGGTTGAAAAAGATAATCAGAACAAGCACAAGGGCTGCCAGCCCCACATGCTCCATTGCCCCGAAGCTTCCGTCTGCCTTCGCCGCTTCTCCGCCTCCGCAGGCCGATATGCCGACCTTTATCAGACTCATGCCGATAAGCGTAACGACAATGCCCGAAACAAGCGGGGTTATGACCCGGCGCGTATATTTCAGTACACGGCTAATCAGCATCTCCACCGAAGAGGCGGCAATGCATGCACCGAACACTGAGCTTAACCCTCCCGTAAGTCCCGCCGAAATAATCGGCCCGATGAAAGAGAAGCTTGTTCCCTGAATACACAGCAAGCCACAGCCAATCGGTCCGAGGCGGCGGCACTGGATGAACGTGGATATCCCCGATGCGAACAATGCCATCGAGACAAGAAAGCCCGTTGTTTCCAAGTCAAGCTTCAGGGCTCCGGCTATGATTAACGGCGGCGTTATGATGGCGACAAATATGGCGAGCAGATGCTGCAAAGCTGCAAAAAAAGTCTCCTTCAAGGGAGGACGGTCATTCAATCCATAAATAAGTCCCGGATTGTCGGTCAGTTGTTCCTTTCCCATGTATGACGATTATTCTTTTATCTTGATTTGACAATTGTCCAGACTCTCAATAATGGCCAGAGACTCTACATGAATGCCCTGTTCACGTAGGTAATCGCCTCCGTGCTGAAAGGCCTTCTCTATCAGGAATCCCATCCCGACAAGTTCTGCCCCTGCCTTGTGCACCAAATCAATCACTCCTTTTGCCGCGTTGCCATTGGCAAGAAAATCGTCGATAAACAGCACGCGGTCGCCCGGACAAAGATAATCGCTGCTTACACACACATCATACGTACGGTCTTTCGTAAAAGAATAAACCGTAGTCGTAAGCATATTCTCCATTGTACTCGGCTTTTTCTTTTTTGCAAAGACAACCGGCAGCTCCAGCAAATAGCCAACCATGATGGCCGGAGCAATCCCGCTGGCCTCTATCGTCATCACTTTGTCTATCTTTGTACTGGCAAACCGGCGTACAAACTCTACCGCCATCGATTTCATCAGGATGGGGTCCATCTGATGATTGATGAAATTGTCCACTTTGAGTATACCTCCCTCAAAGCATCTCCCGTCGCGCATGATGCGTTCTTTCAGTGCTTTCATTCTTTTAACCGTTTAAATCTCTCAGGCCTGCAAAGTTACGAGTTTTTATGCAAATATAATAATCATCCTGCGCAAAAGGCACGGAATACGGTGCCTTGTCGGGAATTATTTTCCCCGCCGCCATATTCCGCGCCTGTCCTAAGGAAAAAATTTTTTCACGCTACTCGACGGGAGTCTCCTCCACCGAAATATCCGGCATCGTCTGTGCATCCCAGTCTTTGATGGCATTGCCCACGAGCTTCAGCCCTTCTTTGGTCAGCTTCAGCGTGTATTTATAAAACTTTCCACCTTCGAACGTGTTTCCCATCCCGGTAGTCGAGGCCGTATAGGATATTCCGTCGCGCCGGTATCCTATTGTAAAGCGCAAGGCTTCTTCAAGTTCCGCGGGATTCAGCAGTACGACAGCCGTATATCCACCGCTCTCCACCGCAACCGGCTCCTCATAAGAAAAGGCAAGCCTGCTTTTCTCTGAACCGCCGACCGCCTGCATTCCGTCTTGCTCCGCCTCTTCGCCAAACCTGTAAGTATGCCTGCTGAACAGTCCGTCGCCTTCAAACACCATTTCATCCAATGTCACATTCTCTTTTTCCAGGTCTTTCTTCACCGTAACAGACACCAAAGCATAGATATGCCGGAACGCGGCCTCGCCGGTAAACGAGACAACGCCCGAATTCGCCCCGTAAGAAGTCGTGGTGCGGGCAGCAAGAAAGTCGAACGCCCCGATGTCCGCAAGCTTTCCCGTCTGAGTGCCCAGGTCGGGCATCGGTATCGCGGCGCGCGACACGGCCGACTCCGAATAAGGATAATAGGCGCAAAACGTATACTCATTGATTTTGTCCTTCCAGTTTACGGTCTGCCCGGGTTTCCACTCGCCGCCTGCCAGCGTCCACTTAACCTGAAGCTCTTCGTCCGGCATGAAAAATCCGAGCGAATCCTTTTCCTGAAAATCCGAAGCGCCGTTTTCCTGCGTTGCCGTTCTCGACAAAGCACTCCCCTGAAAGACCGACGCCTGCAAATCCAAGGCCAGACTGTCTGCTTCACCACTCGTTAACAACTCATTCTGCTGACATGCCGCCAGCACGGACATGCACCAGCATGCCCCAATCAGATTCAAATTCTTCATTTTTGCTTTTTTTATAGGGATATGCTTTATTGCAATCCCATAACAAAAACGTTACATTGCGATTTTGGATACCAATTTTTGCCCGGAAAATTCAAAAAAACTTTCTTTTTTCCCTATTTTTGCCGCTGCATTAAAAAACAAAAACACCTGTTATCTTATGAAAAAAGCTACATTGTTGCTTGCTTTCTTTGTCTTGGCACTTTGCAAGACATTTGCTCAGGAAGCAAAGTATGTATTCTACTTTATCGGCGACGGCATGGGAGTCAACCAAGTATTGGGAACGGAACTCTATCGCGGCGAACTGGAAGGCAAAATCGGCATCGTGCCCTTGTCGTTCACCCAATTCCCCTATTCAACGGTCGCCACAACCTTTTCAGCCACCAACAAGGTTACTGACTCTGCCGCTGCGGGTACTGCCCTGGCCACAGGAAACAAGACTAAAAACGGAGCCATCGGCATGCTGAAAGACCTGTCGACTCCGGTAAACAGCGTCGCCGTATGGGCCAAAGAAAGCGGCATGCGCGTGGGAATAGCCACCAGCGTGAGTGTTGACCATGCCACTCCCGCGGCCTTCTACGCACACGAAGCAGGAAGAGGAAGCTATTATGAGATAGGAAAAGACTTGTATGAGGCAGGATTCGACTTCTATGCCGGCTCCGACTTTCTTGACCCTACCAACAACGGGGAGGCAGGGGCTGAAGACTTATACAGTCTGGCTCAAAAAAACGGCTATGTCATTGCCCGCGGATACAAAGACTATCTGAAAAAGTGCAAGAAGGCGGACAAGATGATTCTTTTCCAGACGGAAAAGGCTTCGGAAGCTGACCGCACGGCCATTCCCTATGCCATCGACCGCAAGAAAGACGACCTGACGCTTCAGGAAATCACACGCTCGGCCATCAACTTCCTGACCAAAAAGGAAGACAAAGGATTCTTTCTGATGGTTGAAGGCGGGAAAATCGACTGGGCATGCCACAGCAACGATGCCGCCACCGCATTCCACGAAGTGATGGACTTTGACAATGCCATCAAAGTGGCCTATGAATTCTACTCGCAGCACCCGGACGAAACCCTTATTGTCATTACCGCCGACCACGAAACCGGAGGCTTCGTGCTGGGAACAGGGGAATATGACCTGAACCTTCAGGCGCTGAAAAACCAGAAAGTAAGCGAAAACGGATTCACCCGCATTGTCAACCGGCTGCGGGCCAAGACCAACAACCAGGTATCGTGGGAGCAAATCCAGCTGGCACTGAAAGACAACTTCGGTTTCTGGGATACGGTCGCACTTTCTGAAAAGCAGGAAAACAGACTGAAAAAGGTCTATGAGAAAAGTCTGAAGAACCAGCAGATGAAGATGGAAAAGAGCGAATATGCGCAAGACGAGCCCATAGCCGCCGAAGCCAAGCGCATCCTGGACGAAATCGCCATGACAGGATGGACCAGCGGCGGCCATTCTGCCGGATATGTCCCGGTATTCGCCATCGGAGCGGGAGCAGACCTGTTCCAGGGACGGATTGACAACACCGAAATCCCGGGGAAAATAGCAAAGGCTGCAGGATATACCCACAAATAAAACAACCTCACCGACAGCATACCGGCTCAAAAAACAATCCGGCCAGATGCCACCCAATCACGCGACGGCATCTGACCGGACTTTTTATACCGCCCGGCCGTCACTTCTTCAGACTCTTCTTGACCACCGCCGGCACTCCCGCAGCGAGAGAGTCGTCTGGAATGTCTTTTGTGACCACGCTTCCGGCCGCTATGATGCAGCGGTCGCCGATTGTCACGCCGGGACAAACCACCACACTCCCTCCAAGCCAGCAGTCTTCTCCGATAGTAATCGGATAGGCCGTTTCCTTCTGCTCCCTCCGCTCGATGTAGTCCATCGGATGCTCGGGAGTATAAAGCTGGCAGTTAGGGCCAATCAGCGTATGTTTCCCTATACGGATGTTCCCTCCGTCAAGCATTACGCAATTATAGTTTATGAAAACGCCCTCTCCCAATATAATGCCGTTTCCGTGGTCACAGCGGAAAGGAGGGCAAACAGTGGCACTCGACGGGATATCAGGTATAAGCTCCCCGATGACTTCACGGTAGTCTTCGTCAAAAATGCTCATGTTCTGCAATCGGGCACATACTTTCTTGGCATGAATCAGACTGGCCAATATTTCCGGATCAGTGAAATAATAAAGCTCAGCGCTGCGCATCTTTTCAAATTCGGTCTTCATCTTTCTTGCTTTTAGTTTGGACAAATGCAAATATACAAATAATCAAACAATTTTTCCAACACCGTCAGACGGCAGGCTTACCGCAAGGAAAAAAGTTTCCTGCCCCATCATTCAAACGACAGATAAGGGGTCAGACGGGAAATGTCTTCTTCCGAAAACTCCTCAAAAGAAGCCAGACGGGAAATGTCCCTTATATCCCCGCGCCGTCTGCGGTATTCCAGAATGGCTTTCGCCTTATAAAAGTTCATGTAAGGATGGTTACGCAAACGGTCCAGCCCGGCACGGTTCACCTTCAGCTTGCGCAAAACCGGGTTTTCTACCTTGAACCACCGGTTCGTCTCTGAGTCTATATACGGAATCTCCTGCAGTTGGGACACTTTGCAAAAGCCTCCCAAACGATTGCGGTAGGCCACAATCCTGCGCGCCAGAACACGCCCTATGCCCGGAATGCGCTTCAGCTGCGCCGTATCGGCCTTGTTCAGGTCGATGACCGTGCCTTCCGGATACTTATACGCCACAAAAGACGAGTCCTTTCCATATCCGGCCGCTTCGGTGACCGTGGAAATCTCGGCCGAGTCGCGCCGTTCTTCCCGTTTGTGAATCCGGATATACGGATACAGCTGTTCATACTGCCCTTTGCTCAGGCCATAGATGCGGGAAAACGACTCCGGAGTACGGAACCGCCCTCCCTTTTCCCGGTATTTCAATACATTGCGGGCCGCAAAAGCAGACAGTCCCAAACGGCGCAGGGCAGCCAAATCCGCCACATTCGGGTCAAACGGAAACAGCACCGCCTTCCTCTCCTCCGGCTGCCGCTCTTTCCGCTCACTCTTGCGCGTGACATGCCGCGTGCGCTCCCTCTCTCTGATTTCGCTTCTGAACGAATCGACCGCCGCAATCCGGGGAGAATCTTCCACAACCCTTCCGTCTTCCTCGCGAGGAAAGGCCGTCCATACCCCCATCAAGACAACAGCCACCGCCAGCAGGAGCAGAATCGCCCTCCGCTCCGACTTAGAGTAGTAAAAGAAGTCCTTCCACATTTTATCCCAACAGCTCCAGTTCGTTTACAAATATCAAGACGATTCCGACGGGGGCTACAAACTTCAGGACAAACAGGTACAAAGGATAGTAAGACGACTTCAAGGCTCCGTAATTGGTAGCCTCTCCGCGCACGATGCTGCGGTCAAGCACCCATCCCACAAATATCGCCGCAAACATTCCCGATACCGGAAGCATGATTTTGGCCGTGAGATAGTCGATTGCATCAAAGATATTCATTCCGCACACCGTATAGCCGCTCCACTCGCCCAGTGCCAACGAAGAAACGACACCGATAACCAGCGCTCCGAGTGTTACAATCCAAGCCGCACGGGTACGGGTAAAATGAAACTTTTCATGCAGGAAGGCGGTAGAGACCTCGTGCAGAGAAATCGTGGATGTAAGTGCAGCCAGCGCCAACAGCACATAGAAAGCGATGGAACACACATATCCCAATGCCGGTATCCCGCTGAACGCCTGCTGAAATACATTGGGCAGCGTAATGAATATCAACGACGGACCGGCATCCGGCTGAATGCCCACCGCAAACGCCGCCGGGAAGATAACCAGCCCGGCCAGTATCGCCACACACGTATCAATCACTCCAACACTCATGGCGGTATGTCCCAAACGGGTTTCCTTGCCGAAATAAGAAGCGTAGGTAGAAAGGCAGCCCATCCCCAGGCTTAGAGAAAAGAAGGCCTGCCCCATCGCTCCAAGAAAGACATCCGCCGTCACCTTGCTGAAATCCGGCTTCAATAAAAACTCTACGCCCCTTTCAGCCCCGGGCAATGTCAGCGAACAAACGCACAGCAACAGCACCAGGATGAACAAAACCGGCATCATAATCTTCGAAGACCGCTCAATGCCCTCTTTTACCCCACGCACCACAATGAAATGAGTGGCGAACATAAACACGAACAGCCATATCAAAGGACGCAGCGGATTCTGTGAAAAATGCTGGAACATGACGACAAAATCATCCGAACCCTTTCCCGAAAATCCAAAGGTAACCGCCTGAAAGATATATTCCAATGTCCATCCGGCCACTACCGTATAATATCCCAATATCAAGAAACCCGTCAAAACGCCCAGATAGCCTACCCATTTCCAGGCTGTGCCAGGAGCCAAAGCAGCGTAAGCACCGCCCGTACTGGCTTTTGAACGGCGTCCGATGGTAAATTCCGCCATCATGATAGGAAGTCCAAAGATAAAGACACATCCCAGATAAATAAGAATAAAAGCTGCACCGCCGTGATTCCCCGTTTCATAAGGGAAACGCCAAATGTTGCCCAGTCCCACCGCCGAACCTGCTGCGGCAAGAATGGCCCCTAATCTGCTTCCGAAACTAACCCGCTCAGTATGATGCTGTTTCATAGATACCAATTCGTTTAATAATAATCAGAACAAAATCAGGAGACAAAAGTACAAAAAAGTTCGTATTTTTGCAGAAAACATTAATATTTTAAACATGCTCCGTTATTTTAAATACTATCCGGTTTCGCTTTTCGTCGTATCGGCAATCTGGTATCTGTCTTTCTTCACGCCTCCCCAAAGCAGCCTGAATGACATTCCTTATATGGACAAGATTGTGCATGTATGCATGTACGGCGGACTTTCCACCACACTATGGATAGAATACCTTATCCACCACCGGTTTCTTGCCCCAAAACGCGTGGTTGCCGGGGCTATCGTATGCCCGGCACTGATGAGCGGATGCATCGAGATGCTGCAAGCCACCTGCACGGATACGCGAAGCGGAGACTGGCTCGACTTCGCCGCCAACTGTACGGGGATAATCCTGGCTTCTCTGGCAGGATACTGCCTCTGGCGTCCGCTGATACGAAAACATCTCCAGAAATAAAAAACGCCGGATGCTTTCACAGCATCCGGCGCACATAGAAAAACGTCTTAATAAATAGCTGATAAAGAATTCAACTCCAGTCTGTATGTCAACGGAAATCTTTCAGTTCCTTCTGCAGCTTCTGGCGAGTGAAGAAGATGCGGCTTTTCACCGTACCCAAAGGCAAACCCAACTTGTCGGCTATCTCACGATACTTGAACCCTGAAACATGCATGGCAAACGGAATGCGGTATTCTTTCGGAAGTTCATTGACGATGCGACGCATTTCTTTCAAGTCATACGCTCCTTCGGTCGAGTCATCCTCGAGATCCACACCCTGATTCAGATAAAACTGATTGTCCGTATAGTCCACATAGGTCTGGTCGCGCAGAGCTTTACGGTAGTTGTTTATAAATATATTGCGCATGATGGTATACATCCATCCCTTGAAGTTCGTTTCTTCCGTGTATTTCTCTTCATTATCCAATGCCTTTAAGGAAGTTTCCTGAAGCAAATCATTAGCATCTTCATGATTCGATGTAAGCTTATATGCGAAATGAAGTAGTTCTGTCTGCACACTCAACAAGTTTTGAGTGAAAGTAGTTGTTCTCATTATATTTCTTTTTTGAGATTAATATTCTTGTTAGTCCCTTTCGGTACTTGCAATATTAGCTCAAAAAAGCAGAGAAAGCCACCTGAAAACTGTTATCAAACAAGCTGTAAACTGTCATGTAACAGTTTTTACCCCCTATTCTGACAGTTTACAGGGGGTCATGTCAGCTTGAAGGAACATGCCATGTCTTGTAAGGCTGCTTCATCAGAAAAGAATTATAGTATCTTACATCGCCCGTCACCTCTTCACCCAAGAAAGCAGGATGCTCAAACGCTTCATTTTCATCGCGAAGCTCAACTTCTGCCACGACCAGCCCCTCGTTTTCCCCATGAAACTCATCTACCTCGAATACATGCTCTCCACATTTTACTAGGTAGCGTGTCTTGTCTATCCGGCCGGGCTCGCAAAGTTCCATCAGTTCTTCAGCCTCGTTGAGAGGAATCTCCCGTTCCCACTCATAGCGGCTCGTGCCCGAAGCATTGGAGGCTCCCTTTATGGTCAGAAAGCCTTCCTCCCCCCGGATGCGCACCCGCACCGTGCGCCCCCGGGCACTACTGATATATCCCTGGCAGATACGGCTGCTTGAAAACGCCTGAGCACGGTAGGAAAAGCTTCTTACCAAGAATTTACGCTCTATTTCCTGTGACATAATACTAAAACAAAAAAGGCACAGAAACTGTTTCCACCAATTTCTGTGCCTTATCAATATATTATGAAGCTAAAGCATACGCAACAATAACCAACACGGCCAACAATATCAATGCCATACAGATTGACTTGAAAACCTTATTCGCCCTTTCGGCTTCACTCTTCTGATGATTCTGTCTTTTAATCTGCCTGTTATACTTTCCCATAGCTTTACATTTTTTCGATTAAACATACCAAAAATACAATGATTTTGGGAAAGCGCAAACTAATTATTTATTTTTACACTTCTTTTTCTGAAAATTCCATCAGATAAGCCTTGATGAATCCGTCTATCTCACCGTCCATCACACCGTTCACGTCAGAAGTCTGGTAATTGGTGCGGTGATCTTTCACCCGGCGGTCATCAAATACATAGCTGCGAATCTGCGAGCCCCACTCAATCTTCTTTTTGCCGGCCTCTACCTTTGCCTGCTCTTCCATCCGGTGCTGCAGTTCTTTGTCATACAGGATAGAGCGCAACTGACGCATGGCATTTTCCTTATTCTTGGGCTGGTCGCGGGTTTCGGTATTTTCAATCAGGATTTCTTCCTCCTGTCCCGTATAAGGATCCTTATACTGATAGCGCAGACGCACTCCCGATTCCACCTTATTCACGTTCTGTCCTCCGGCTCCTCCGCTTCGGAACGTATCCCATGAAAGGCGTGCCGGCTCTACGGTTACTTCAATCGAATCGTCTACCAAAGGAGTGACAAACACTGATGCAAACGAAGTCATACGCTTTCCCTGGGCGTTATAGGGAGAAACGCGCACCAGACGGTGAACCCCGTTCTCTCCTTTCAGGTATCCATAAGCATAAGCCCCCTCAATATTCATCGTCACTGTCTTGATGCCGGCTTCATCGCCTTCCTGCAAGTTTGCAACCGAAAGCTTGTATCCGTGACTTTCCGCCCAACGCATATACATGCGCATCAGCATCGAAGCCCAATCCTGACTTTCCGTACCTCCCGCCCCTGAATTTATCTTCAGCACACAGTCCATCTGGTCTGCTTCCGAGCGCAGCATGTTCTTCAGTTCAAGCTTTTCCACGGCGGCAACCGCTTTGGCGTAAGCTTCATCCACTTCCGTTTCAGTAACAAGCTCGTCTTTATAAAAGTCAAAGGCCAGTTCCAGTTCGTCAGCCAATGTTTTTACTTCATTATATCCCTCAATCCATCCTTGCAGGCTTTTCACCTTTTTCATCTGGACTTCCGCCTTTTTCGCGTCGTCCCAGAAACCGGGCACCTGCGTGCGGAGCTGCTCTTCCTCTACCTGGACTTTCTTGTTGTCTATATCCAGATAGCGGCAGAGAGCCTCTACACGTTCTTTTACATCTTTCAGCTGGTCTATTGTTATCATATCCGAATTTTATGTCCTTGCCTTTTCAGGTGGCAAAGATACGATATTTTCAGGTCTTTATTAAGCGCTTTTTCAAAATTTATCAATCTGTCAGGCCGTATGCCCCTATGAAGCAGATTTATCCAAGGGCAGTGCCCGATTTTCGTAAGACAAAAAAAATGTTTGGCTACCGCCATCCGTTTCAGTCCTCATACATCTTCTCAATTTCTCTGGCATAGTTTTTCAGCAGCACCGAACGCTTTATCTTGAGTGTATTGGTCAACTCTCCCCTTTCCATGCTGAAAGGCTCGGGCAACAGCGTAAAGCGTTTCACCTGCTCATAATGCGCGAACTGCTGCTGAAGGGCATCAATGCGCATGCGGAACAGCTTCTCTATTTCCGGCTTGGCCAAAAGGTCTCTGATGTCCGTATAAGAAATATGATGGTCATGGGCATATTTCTCTACTTGCGAATAAACCGGGACAATCAGCGCCGACACATATTTACGCTGGTCGGCAATAATGGATATCTGGTCAATGTAACGGTCGACCACCAACTTGGTCTCAATGGCCTGGGGCGCGATATATTTCCCGTTTGAAGTCTTGAACAAGTCTTTGATACGATCTGTCAGATAAAGAAAGCCGTCTTTCATATAGCCCGCATCGCCTGTGTGGAACCATCCGTCGGCAGTAAAAGCCTTTTCCGTCACAGCCTCCTTTTTGTAATACCCCTTCGTTATCGTCCCTCCACGCAGCAAAATCTCATTGTTCTCCCCGATTTTCAGCTCCAGACCGGGAATAACCCGTCCTACAGCCCCAATCCGGAAATCGTCTTTCCATTCACACGATACAGTGGCCGTACTCTCCGTCAGGCCATATCCTGCCACCATATTGATGCCCACAGAGTGTACGAACTCTGCCACCTTATCAGGAATCGCAGCACCCGCCGTGGGAAAGAAATTTCCATTTTCAATGCCGATAATCTTCTTCAGCAAACTATAGACAGTCTTCTCATAAAACCTGTATTTCATCTTCAACAAGACCGGAGGAGTCTTTCCATTCATCCGGTAATGAATGTTATATTCCTTGCCCACCCGCAGTGCATCCAGCATCAGCGCCTTTTTCACGCCTGTCGCCTCATTGATTTTCTCCAGTACGCCCGCATACACCTTCTCCCAAAAACGGGGAACGCTGCACATCGCCGTAGGACGGATTTCCCGAATCGTCTTCTGTATGTCGTGAGGATACAGATTAATGCAAAGCGTACAGCCCCGGTCCAAGCACAGATAAGACCATGCCCGCTCAAATATATGAGTAAAAGGCAGGAAACTCAGCACAACATCCTTTTCACCCAAATCAGGCAAACGGTCTTTATGGGCCTGAATGGCCGCTTCATAATTGGAATGATGAAGCATCACGCCTTTGGAATCTCCGGTAGTACCTGATGTATACAAAATATTGGCCAAATCGGCCGATGACGACTCGCGGGTGCGCCTGTCGGCTTCTTCTTGAAAAGCACCGTTATTCCCCTCAGACAAAAACGATGAAAAATAGATAGAATTCTTGTCTTCAGGTGCCAGCTTTACCGAAGAATCAAAAATAATAATCTGCTTCAAAGACTTGCACAAACCTTGCACACGGAAAGCAACATCATACTGATACTGCTCACCCACAAAAAGAAAGCGTATTTCCGCATCTTCTACAATATAATGCACCTGAGCTTCCGAACTCGTGGCATACAAAGGTATTGTAACCACTCTGTCGGCATAAGCTCCAAAATCCACGAAAAGAGACTCCGGCTTATTCTGTGAAAATATTCCAATGTTTTCCTGCTCCTTCACGCCAAAGCCAATCAGCGCATTTGAGACCTGCCGCACCTTATCCGCAAATTCCTTCCACGTAATGGGAATCCAGAAGTTCGTTGCATAATCTCGGTATTTTAAAGCAATCTTATCTCTATATCTTTCCGTATGTTGTGGAATCATCCGGGATAAATAAGAACTGGTCATGAGTCGGTTTCATTTAATAATATCTGCAAATATAAGATTTTTTCATCATAACAGACATTCTTTCCCGATTTCGTTGAAGAAGGAAATGCTTTATACTTTTCTCCAACAGCAGGAAAATCCAACGAAAAGAGGTACAAGACTCGGGATAAAGCGGGGGAACGGCGGGGCCACCCTGCATGAAGGAAGGGAAAAGGGAAAGGAAAATGGGGAGAAGAAGGGAAGGGAAAGAAAAAGGCAGAAAAG
>CALUJA010000022.1 GCA_944320845.1 uncultured Phocaeicola sp. | reverse complement strand
AAAACGGAAACTTTTGACAGAATGCTACATACACATTTATTTATTATATAAAAACGGAAAAAGGAGGAAAAAGAAAAGGAAATCATTTCTTTTTCTCCAACTGCCGCACCTCAATCATATAAGAGACCACCAAACCGATGCCACCTCCCAACAAAACGCTCGCCCCATAAATGGTAGAGATTGTTTCTTGGACTTGATAACCGCGATACTCGGGGTCTGTGAAAAAAACAATCAGGTATCCCAACAACAAGCCCATACCCAAACCTATCAAGAGGCATCCCCAACGCAATCCGCCAAAAGGGCACGAGGCGGAGCGATAGACGATTCCGTCCTTAAAAGCTTCGGGCGGCAGCTTGTCTCCCAACTTCTCAATCAGCATCATACGCTCCTTTCTTCTGGCATACAGTTCGAAAAGCTTATAAATCACTCCAAAAACGATAGCCACATTGGCTACAATCATTAATTCATTCATGGCAAAATCAGTTTAAATTTGTTTCTTTGCACTTTAGACGCAACCGCCTTGCGAAGGTTACAGGTTTTTCTTCGATTTTTTCCAAGAAGAAATGTAACCTGCATAAGGCCGCCGCGTCTAAAGGATACTATGAACGCAAAGGAACAACAAGTCATATCTTCCGTTTTAATGGGGAAAACCGAGTGTTTCTCCTATTTCCTCGACACCTACGGACAGCAGGTATTCACCTTGATAGTCCGCATGACCAACTCGCCGGAAGATGCGGAGGAGCTGACACAGGACAGTTTCATGAAAGCATTCGAGCATCTTTCTTCATTCAACGGCGACAGCAGCTTCTCGACATGGCTTTATCGCATCGCCTACAATACGACACTTTCGGCACTCCGGAAGAAAAAGAATGAAGAACACACCTTCGACGAGCGGATATGGAATACGATATCGGACACGGAAGCCGAACAGGCAATGGATACTGACGACGAAAACCAGATACAGCTACTGAAAAAAGCGATAGAGAAACTTACCGCAGACGAGCAGGCCCTTATCACGCTGTTTTATGAAGAGGAGAAAACGGTGGCCGAAATCTGTTATATCCTGCACCTGACGGAGAGTAACGTAAAAGTCAAACTGCACCGCATCCGCAAGAAACTATACTTTTTAATGAAACAGGAGGAGAAACCATGACAATGCATACGGACAAAGGTCTGAAAAAAGCAGCCGCCCAACGGGAAACACGGCATCTGCCGACCAATTTCAGCTACCGGATGATGGAACGCATCCGGCAAGAAGCATATCTGCGCGAAAGACGGACTGAAAAAAGAACTTTCATCCTATGGCTCATTACCGTCACCGCAATGATAACAGGAGGCATCGGATATTTGGGATGGATATACGGGGAACAAGTGTTAGGACTTTGCGTTCAGGTGAAAAGCCAGATTCCGCCACTACAGGATTTTCTGATGTACTTGCCTACAATCATCGCTTTAATCATACTGGGAAAATTCAACAGCTGGCTGAGCAAAAGAGCCAAGCGATGGAGATAAATTAAATTTACAAGAGAGGCTTCAGGACGATTGATTCCCGAAGCCTCTCTTCTTCTATTATTTACCAACGACCTTGTTTGAGCTTATTTGCGGTAATTCGCCAGTTCGTCAGCCTGGAACTTACGGATGAAATTGAAATGCTTCTCCACTTCCGCCTCCGCATAGTTTACATAAACGTTCAGCGACTGAGCAAACAGTTCGGGGGCCTTTGTGGCATCCTGCAAAAGCAGATGGCTCATCACATTCACAGCGGCCATCTCATAAAGACGACGGGCTACGAAATCAAGCAATTCCTGATTCTGAGCCTCCTTTACGGCTGCCGTACATGCCTCAAACTTGCGGGTCATTTCCTTTACACGATTCATATACCCTTCATACTCGGGAGCGCAGGGCACTGCTTCATATTCATGCAGTGCAGCCGCATAAGCCCCGTTCGTCACATAACGGATGGCAGCCACGGTCTGCAACTGAGTAGTGCCTTCGTAAATGCTTGTGATACGCGCATCCCGATAAATCCGCTGGCAGGCATATTCCATCATGAAGCCCGAACCGCCATGAACCTGAATACAGTCGTAAGCATTCTGGTTGGCATATTCCGAGTTCATACCCTTGGCCAACGGTGTAAAGCTGTCGGCCAGTTTTGCATAACGCTTCTGCTCCTGGCGTTCTTCGGGAGTAAGCTTGCGCTCGCGGGCAATGTCGTCCAAAGCCTTATAGATGTCTACATAGCGGGCCGTCTGATACAGCAAGGCACGCCCGGCATCCAGCTTAGCCTTGATTGTGGCCAGCATGTCGTATACAGCGGGGAACTCGATAATCGCCTTGCCAAACTGCTTGCGGTCTTTCGCATAAGCCAAGGCTTCATTATAGGCCGCCTGGCTCAAGCCTACCGACTGAGCCGCGATACCCAGACGGGCACCGTTCATCAGCGCCATCACATACTTTATCAGACCCAGCTTGCGGTCACCGCAAAGCTCTGCCTTCGCATTCTTATAGACCAATTCACAAGTAGGCGAGCCGTGAATGCCCAACTTGTTCTCTATGCGGCGCACGTTTACCCCTCCGTCGTTCTTGTCATAGATAAACATTGACAGGCCACGGCCGTCGTGAGTACCTTCCTCTGAACGGGCCAGCACCAGATGCAGATTTGCATCCCCGTTGGTAATGAAACGCTTCACGCCATTCAGACGCCAACAATTGTTTGCCTCGTCGTAAGTTGCCTTCAGCATCACACTTTGCAGGTCAGAACCGGCATCCGGTTCGGTCAAGTCCATCGACATGGTTTCACCGGCGCAGATACGCGGGATAAAACGGCTGTGCTGGTCTTCGTTTCCAAATTCATACAGCGTCTCGATGCAGTCTTGCAAAGACCAGATGTTTCCGAAGCCGGCATCGGCAGCGGCTACAATCTCGGCACACATCGTATAAGGAGTAATCGGGAAGTTCAATCCGCCGAAACGGCGCGGCATCGTCATGCCGTTCAGCCCGGCCTTCACCATTGCATCCAGATTGGCTTTCGTACCCGAAGCATACTCCACACGGCCGTCCGCGCAATGAGGCCCTTCTTCGTCCACCCCTTCCGCGTTGGCCGCAATTATATCTCCTGTAATCTCGCCGGTAATAGCCAATACCCGGTCATAAGAATCAATCGCATCGGCATAGTCCTGCGGTGCATAATCATATTCGTCCTTGTCTCTGTAGCCGCGCTCCTTCAGTTCGCAGATACGCTCCATCATCGGATTGTTCAAGTGAAACTTGAGTTCCGGATGTTCTGTATAAAAGTTTGCCATTATTTACTGTTCTTTTTATAATACTTAATCATTTTCGGAATCACTTCTTCCACCGTACCGTTAATCACATAGTCGGCGATGGCGTTAATCGGCGCATTCGGATCACTGTTCACTGAGATGATAATGCCCGCATCCTGCATTCCGGCAATATGCTGTATCTGTCCCGAAATGCCGCAAGCGATATACAGCTTCGGATGAACGGTGACGCCGGTCTGTCCAATCTGCCGGTCGTGTTCGCAGAACCCGGCATCCACTGCGGCACGGCTTGCACCCACTTCGGCGTGAAGCTCTTTCGCCAGCTCATACAGCATGTCAAACCCCTCTTTGCTGCCCATTCCGTATCCGCCGGCAATGACAATCGGCGCACCTTTCAGGTTATGTTTCGCCTTTTCCACGTGGCGGTCGATGACCTTTACCACATAATCCGTTTCGGGAACATATTTGGCGACATCATGGCGAATGACTTCTCCCTGGTAATTTTCATTGACAATTTCTTTTTTCATCACTCCCTCGCGCACCGTTGCCATCTGCGGACGATGCTCTGGATTGACAATCGTAGCCACGATATTTCCGCCAAACGCCGGACGAATCTGATACAGCAGATTCTCGTAAGTTATCCCGTTTTTCTTGTCTTCGTGATTACCGATTTCAAGCTGCGTACAGTCGGCCGTCAGACCGCTGGTCAAGGCTGAAGACACACGCGGACCAAGGTCACGGCCGATAACCGTCGCTCCCATCAGGCATATCTGCGGCTTTTCTTCCTTAAACAGGTTTACGAGAATCGAGGTATGAGGCAAAGATGTATAAGGGAACAGCCCCGGAGCATCGAATACATGCACGCGGTCTACCCCATAAGGCAACACTTGTTTCTCCACATCGGCGAGGTCGCTGCCGGCACAAATCGCTTCAAGCTGGCAACCCAGTTCGTCGGCTAACTTACGACCTTTGGTTAAAAGTTCGAGACTGACATCGGCAACGTGCTTGCCTTCCATCTCACAATATACAAAAACATTATTCATAATACTTATCCTATAGTGTGGTTAGCCAATAATTCAACAATCAAGTTTTCTACATCCGCATCACTGCCTGTGATGGTCTTGCTCTCCTTTGCCTGGAAGACGATGTTCTCGATTTTCTTCACTTTGGTAGGAGAACCAGACAGACCGCACTGTTTCGTGTCGCCGTTCACATCGGCCACGCTCCATTCCACCAGATTCAGATAAGGGCGCTTCTCATACAAGTCGGCATAGGCCAAAGCCACTCCGTCTTTTTCCAGTGCCGCCTTTTCCTGACCGCCCAAAGCGCGCTTGTACTTCATCACAAGCTTGGCGTTGCGCGGACGGCACGGGGCAGCGCTCCCGTTAACGGTCAGCACGATGGGCAGCGGTGCTTCCACCGTTTCCACGCCGCCGTCGATGTGGCGCTTCACACGGATACGGCCGTCTGCCACCTGCTGAATCTCCTCCACGTAGGTAACCTGCGGCAGTCCCAACTTCTCGGCAACCTGCGGGCCTACTTGCGCCGTGTCGCCGTCGATAGCCTGGCGTCCGCCTATAATAATGTCATATTCGCCTATCTTGCGGATGGCCGTCGCCAAAGCATACGAAGTGGCCAGCGTATCGGCACCGGCAAAGGCGCGGTCGGTAAGCAGATAGCCATTGTCGGCCCCTCTGTACAATCCTTCACGAATAATCTCGGCCGCACGCCCAGGCCCCATCGTCAGGATAGTGACCGTCGAACCGGGATGTGTGTCTTTCAATCTGAGCGCCTGCTCCAAGGCATTCAAGTCTTCCGGATTGAATATGGCCGGAAGCGCCGCACGGTTAATCGTGCCGTCGGCATTCATGGCATCTTTCCCTACATTACGCGTATCGGGAACTTGTTTTGCCAAAACTACGATTTTCAAACTCATTCGATTTATATTTTAGTTTTAGTAATTTATCTGACGCAAATTTAATGAAAGATTCAAACTATGAAAAAGATATAAACAAAAATATACAGCCGCGCCGCATTTCTCCCGTGCAGAGACGCTACTGCCTTCTGCCTCACATGCTTCCGCCGCCAGACTGCTCCAACGGCACGGGAAAAACATCCCCTCCGCTCCAAAACGGAGTTTCATGCCGGCCAAACCACTTTGCCAAGCAGGCAAACGGCGGCCCCGGCTAAAGCTTCTCCTTCAAAAGCCTGAGAAAGACATACTGCACTCCCGGCTCTATCAGCCCCTTGTCGAAAAACTTCTGCTTGACCCGATAATCATTCTCCAGCTTTTCGGCTATGTAACGCTCAATAGTCCCCGAAGGGTCGCTCACATACTCCAGCACCTGCACCTTTCCGTCGCTTGAGATATTTACTTTGGCCTTGACATTGACCACAGTCTTTCCCGCAGTATGCCCGGAAGGAAGCGACTTGTCCAGGTCAATCCATAGAATAGCCGTGGCGCGCGGCACAGAATCCGCCTCCCGAACCGTCCCTCCGTTACCCTGCACGCTGTCTGTCCGCCCCGTACAGCCTCCCGACAAGACGGCCAGACCTACAATCAGAAAAATAAGACTCTTCATAATGCAAAATCTTACCAGTTAACGATTTAAAGATACAAATCCTAAATTTATAATCCTAATTTTCGCACTTTTTTTCTTTGTTTTATATCTTTGTACACCAATAAGTGCAAGCATTATGGAAAATGTCAACCAAAGCATCTGCCTTTTCCTGCAACGGGCAGGAGTTCATCCGTCGGACACCGACTGGATACTGCAACTGATTCTGATAGCGGGAATCGTTCTGGTCTCCTTTCTCGGCACCAAGCTGTTCCGTCATCTCGTCATTCCCGTCATACACAAAATAACGGCGCGCACCAAAGCCACGTGGGATGATTACCTCTTCAACGGCCGCATGCTGAAGAGCATGTGCCGCATGGTTCCTCCCGTCATCTGGTATACCCTGCTTCCGCTGGCCTTTACCAACCAGTCTGTGCAGAACATCCTGCAGAATGTGGCGCTAATCTATCTTGTCATCACCACCCTGCTGCTGATAAATTCTTTTCTGGACTCGCTGTATGAGATTTCCAACGAACACGAAAAGTTGCGCAACCGGCCGCTGAAAGGCATTTACCAGATGATAAAGCTGATGGCAGCGGGGGTGGGAGGCATTTTCATCCTTAGCATCATCATCGACAAAGACGCAACAGCCATCCTTGCCGGGCTCGGAGCCTCGGCCGCCGTCTTGATGCTGATATTCAGAGACAGCATCTTGGGCCTGGTGGCCGGCGTACAGCTTTCGGCCAATGACATGCTGCGGCCCGGCGACTGGATAACCATGCCCAAATACGGCGCAAACGGAGACGTGATGGAGGTTTCACTGACAACGGTCAAGGTGCGCAACTTCGACAAAACGATAACCACCATTCCTCCCTATGCATTGGTCAGCGATTCCTTTCAGAACTGGAGGGGAATGCGGGAAACGGGCGGACGGCGGATTATGCGCTCCATCAATATCGACATGAATACCGTGCATTTCTGCACGCAGGAAGAAAAAGAAAAGTTCATTGCCAAAGGCTGGATTACGGCGGAAGATGCCCGCAAGGACATAGTCAACCTTTACGTATTCAGGAGCTACCTGCAGACTTACCTGAGCCGTCATCCGCATGTACACCAGGAACTGATGATTATGGTACGCCAGTTACAGCCTACTCCCGAAGGCCTCCCGATTGAAGTGTACTGCTTTTCCGACACGCCGGTCTGGAAAGAATACGAACAGATACAGAGCGAAATATTCGACCACCTGCTTGCAGTCATCCGAGAATTCGGCCTGCATGTCTTCCAACGCCCAAGCGGAACAGACATACAAGAAAAAATCTATCAATCATAAATATGGAAAAAGGACTAACTTACACATCTCAGACTGAAGTCACCCCGACAAACACTGCCCTGGCCTTAGGCTCGGGCGACCTGGAAGTATTTGCAACTCCCGCCCTCACCGCATTAATGGAAAATGCCGCCATGAACGCCGTCAAGAATGAACTTCCCCAAGGGTCTACCACGGTAGGCGCCATGATTCAGACCACGCATGTCAAGCCTTCGGCCAAAGGGGAAACTGTTTGGGCCACAGCCGTCCTTACAGAGGCAGAAGGACGAAAACTCACATTCAAAGTAACTGCCAAAGATACCAAAGGCATAATCGGTGAGGGAATCCACATCCGCTACATAGTGGATAGGGAGCGTTTCCTGAGCAAGCTTTAAAACAACAGGACTTTCCCCGGAACAGCAAACGGCTTCCCCTTTCATCCTGCCTTTCCCAAAGTCCCACTACAAAAAACAAAAGAGTCATCCCACCGGATAGTGAGATGACTCTTTTTTAAGCCTCTATTCTTTAGCCAAACGACACCAGCTTACAGGCGCTGAGTGGCCGAATAATTTATCTTCAAGGCATAAGCCTGACGAAGAGCCTGTTTTACTTCTGTCACGATACCCATCTTCGTATCAGCGTCGACTTTCAACGAAACAGTCATAAACGGTTTATCCTCTTCTTTCATATTTTCACGTTCCTGGAAAATATAGTCTTGAACTTCAGAAGATTCAGCAAATTTGTCATTCAGCTGAATACGGTCGGTAGTACCCATAGTCTTCTGGAATTCCTTCAACGGTTTTCCAATATAGATGAAAGACACCAACGACTTCTTTTCAAGCTTTTCCAATTCCGTAGCCTGAGGCACTCTGAACTGAACCTTCAATGTCACTTCACGCATAGTCGTAACAATCATGAAGAAGAACAACATAGTAAAGATAAGGTCAGGCAGAGAAGAAGTATTCAACTCAGGCATTTCACGCTTACCGGTCTTATTAAATTTTCCCATGTTTATTTTCCTCCATACTTTTTAGGTTCTGCTTCAGATATCTTCTGCGGATAATAGTCAGTTATAGCCTTCTTTTCATCTTCAGAACATTCAGCCAAAGACTTGCCGAACTGAGCCATAGCCAATTCATTACGCAATTCATTATAGGCTGCTACCAATTCGTTCTGAACCTGGATATACATGTTATAACTTGTACCCACATCATTCTGTACAGAAATTACGTGCTTATCCGTAACCATGACATTACCGAAAAACGGAAGCTGCTTAGCATGCTTTTCCGGTAAATTTTCATCATTGTTCGGATTGGAAATAAATTCCTTTGCTCTTTCTCTCAGTTGCTTTATATCGAACCATTCTCCGCCTACCATCAACTGGTCATCCTTGTTGATACGTACTTGAAGAACGTTTCTTTCCTTTACAATCACGTCTTCCTGATTTTCTGTATTTTCAGGAGGTGGCGGCAATCGTCTTGCCAAACCACGGTCAGTATCCATTGAAGTCGTAATAAGGAAGAATATAAACAAGATGAAAGAAATATCCGCCGTTGAACTGGCATTAATGCCCGGCACTTTTCTTTTCCCTTTTGCCATATTATTAATCTCCGTTTTAACTCAATGAATAATTACTTCTGCTTAAAGATACCAGTCAAGTTCAACAATGTACCAACTGCTGCAATGATAAGCAATACATAAGTAGAATACAAGAACATGTCTGTCACTTTCAACAAGAACTTGTTATCATACACTGTACCACCACCCATCGTAACGGCAGCGTCAGAACCCATATTATAGGTAACGATAAGCAATACTGCCAACAGGATAAGTCCCATGAAAGACTTGATTGCTGCTTTCGGATTATCTTTCAAAGCTGCTCCAAACTGTGCTGCTGCAGCAATTACCGTCACTGCCACACAGAGGAAGAACATACCATACATCAGGTACATCAAGGCCGGCGTATTGGTCGGTTCGGTCAAGCCGGCTGCATTTGTTACATTATATCCTACGCAGTAGAACATGGCCAACACAACCAAGATAACGGCTATGCAGACATAGAATACATAGTAAGATACTTTATATGATAATTTAGCCATTGTACGAATTATTTTTTGTATTTCAAGTTATACTTCATGATCATATCAAGCAATGTGATAGAGCAATCCTCCATCTGGCTTGTAATAGCTTCAATCTTAGACAAGATGTAGTTATAGAACACCTGAAGAATCAAAGCAACGATCAAACCGAAGATAGTAGTAATCAAGGCCACTTTCATACCACCTGCAACGACTGTCGGAGAGATATCACCGGCAATCTGAATCTGGTCGAACGCCATAACCATACCGATTACAGTACCCAAGAATCCCAAAGACGGAGCCATTGCGATGAACAGTGTAATCCAAGAGCATCCTTTTTCGAGGTAACCTGCCTGAACGCCACCGTAAGAAACTACAGAACGCTCAACAACATCCAAGCCTTCATCGATTCTCATCAAGCCCTGATAGCAGATAGAAGCAACCGGTCCGCGAGTGTTGCGGCAAACAGTCTTAGCACCTTCTACATCACCTTTTTCCAAAGCTTCCTCAACTTTAGCCATCAATTTCTTAACATCTACTTCAGCCAAGCTCAAATAAATGATACGTTCGATACAGAAAGCCAAACCAAGTACCAATGCGATAGCAACCAATGACATGAAGCCTGCATCACCTTCGATAAACTTGGTCTTTAATTCTTTGTGCATACCACCTTCTTCAACGACTGCTGCCGGAGCTGCTGCATCGTCAGCGGCTGCCACCTGTTCTGTTTGAGCCGGAGCTGCTGTAGCTGTTGAATCCTGAGCCATAGCTGCCTGAGTCATTCCAAACGAGAGGACTCCCATCACTGCAAGAATTGCAAATAACTTTTTCATTGTGTGTCTAATTTTTAAGATTAATTAATTAATAGTTTATAAATTGTTATTCTTGTTTTTTCGCGGAGAGAACGGGATTCGAACCCGTGATACGCTTTTGGCGTATACACGCTTTCCAGGCGTGCCTCTTCAACCACTCGAGCACCTCTCCCTTACAACACCTAAAAAGGCTCTTTTCAAAATCGAGCGCAAATTACAAATAAAAATGCGAACGACAAGCGATTTCAGTCACAAATGTATTCTTTTTTTTCGTCTTACATAACATTCAATTCACAAAAGTTTTCGCGTCCTGTCAAAATTAATAAACTTTAAAAACTCATCTCCGCTTTTTTGAAAACTTTTAAGGCATTTGCCGTGGTTTCCCTCGCAATCTGGGCCAAAGGAAGGCCATATATCTCGGAAAGCTTTTTAGCCACCTCAACCAGATAGGCACTTTCATTGCGCCGGCCTCTATATGGCACGGGCGCCAAATAAGGAGAGTCCGTTTCAAGCACAATACGCTCCAGAGGTATCTTTTCCACTACCTGAGAAAGCTTGCTGGACTTGAAAGTGACAACTCCGTTTATCCCCAACATAAAGCCTGCATATTCCAACAGGTGCCCTGCCTCTTCAACTGTTCCGGAAAAGCAATGGAAAATGCCGGTCAATCCTGACTGCCGATAGGGTTCCAGCACATCCAGAAGTTCGGCATACGCATTGCGGCAATGAACAATCAAGGGCAAGCCATGCTCCAACGCCCACTGCACCTGCTCGTCCAGCGCAAGCATCTGTTCTTTTTTAAAGGTCTGGTCCCAATACAAGTCCAGTCCCACCTCACCTATACCATAATACTTGGCCGGAGAATACAGGCTCGACTTCACCTTCCGCAGACGCTCCCTCCAATTTTCATCCACGGAAGTAGGATGCAATCCAATCAGCGGATAACAACAATCGTGCGCATCACAAAAAGTCAGAAGAGCTTCAACCGTCGTATCATCTATATTAGGCATGAACAAACGCATGACCCCTGCTTCTCTGGCACGGATATAAGCCAGTTCACGATCCTCATCAAACTCTTCACAATAAAGATGAGTATGGGTATCAACGAGTGTTATCATAGACTTTACAGTTTTCGGTTCATCAAACGACAGACAAATGTACGAAGATTTTCTTTTAAAGAAGCATCGACAGACACTTTATTTAAAAATTCCAGTGCTTTCGAGTAATATTTTTCGATTTCTTCCTCACAGATTCCGGCCATCCCTATTCTATTATATATGGAGGTGACAGCGGCAATCTTCTCTTCCGCGACAAAATCGCACGCCCCAAGCCAGCGCAACAGTTCTTTTCTGTCCGACTCGTCTGCACGGTTCAGCGCCGTTATCAGCATATAGGTTTTCTTATTGCACAGGATATCGCCCCCTATCTTCTTTCCAAACACAGCCGGGTCGCCGTAAACATCCAGATAGTCATCCTGCAACTGAAAGGCCAGCCCCGCCTGAATGCCGAAATCATACAAGTGCCGGACATCCTCATCAGACGCTCCGCCCAATATCGCCCCAATCTGCAAGGCGCCGGCCAGCAGCACAGAGGTTTTCAGACGAATCATCTCTATATATTCACCGACGGAAACATCCTGGCGGGTTTCAAACTCCATGTCCCACTGCTGCCCCTCACAGACTTCAAGGGCAACCTGCCCGAACACTTCCATCACCCTCTGCATCTTCTCAGCCGGGCACTGCCGCAGCATAAGCTGAAAAGCAAGTATCAGCATGGCATCTCCCGAAAGGATGGCCGTATTCTCGTTCCACTTTTTATGCACCACGGGCTTCCCGCGACGCATGTCCGCCTTGTCCATCAGGTCGTCATGCAGCAATGTAAAGTTATGATAAGTCTCGATTCCGGCCGCCTGCGGAAATATTTGCTCCACATCCTCTCTGTATAAGTTATAGGCCAGCAACATCAGAACCGGACGCAGGCGCTTTCCGCCCAACGACAACACATACTCAATCGGTTCATACAGCCCTTTCGGCTCGCGCATATAAGAAAGATGCTCGATGTAGTCTTGGATTTGTCCGAACAACTGTTCGCTTGTCTGCTGTTTCATAAATAGATTTAAAAGACTAAAAAAGGGGGAAATACAAAGGATCTGTAAACATTCAACTACGGACGCTTACAGATCCCTTACAATATCAGAATACAATTACTGCAATCTAAACGTTACAGGCACTGTATATTTTACACGTACAGGTTTACCACGCTGCTTACCCGGTTTCCACTTCGGCATCATCATGATTACGCGCAATGCCTCCTTGTCCAAATACGGGTCTACAGTACGCATAACCACCGGGTCGACGATAGAACCGTCCTGGTTAACGACGAACTGGATGATTACACGGCCCTGAATACCGTTTTCCTGTGCGATAGGAGGATACTTGATATTCTTGCTGATGAACTTCAAGCATTCAGCCATACCACCCGGAAACTCCGGCATCTCTTCTACAACCTGGAAGATTTGCTGTTCTTCCGGTTCTTCTTCCTCTACTTCAACTGGAACGTACTTAATCTCCACGGCCTGAGTATTGTCGTCCTCGCTGGAAGAAATTGAAGATTCCACAACGTTCGCATCGTTGTCGGCAATCTGCAGCACTTCTTCCATCTTCGGAGCCTCGGGGGGAGGTGGTGCTTCCGGCTGTTTTTCCTCTTGTTCCGTAATCGGAATCATTTCCTCTTCAAAAACCGGTTCGGTGATACCAGTATCGGTAATGATAACTTTGTCGCGTTCTGTCCATTCGAAGGCGACAAACATCGCTGCCAATATCAGTACGAAACCAATCAGCAGACCGGTAGACCTCTTGCCTTCCAAATCCGCTTTGGGCGATTTTTTGATTTCCATAAATTAATATTAAACGGTTAATTTGATTTTACCCTGCAAATGTAATGTTTTACTTTTAAAAAGCAATACCCGAAGCGACAAATATTTCGGTCAAGCCGCATTGTTTACCTTTTTTAAACTATCGCCTGCCCTTTCTTCCTCTTTTTCCCTCTGCGCATTCCATGATTCCGATGCGGGAAGAAATGTTTTCCGCCCCGCAGAAAGACATTTTCCTGCCGGGGAAAAGTCCGCCTGCCCCTGCCCCGCCAAGAGGATGCCGCCGCAGCATTGGCTTATTGAAAAATTTCGCTATCTTTGTCCGGCATAAACCAAGTATACCAAAGACATGAAAAAGATAATCATCGCCATCGACGGGTTTTCCTCATGCGGGAAAAGCACAATGGCCAAAGACCTTGCCAGAGAAATAGGATACATTTATATAGATACGGGCGCGATGTATCGGGCCGTCACGCTGTACTGCATCGAACATCATCTGTTCAACGCCGACGGAAGCATCCGTGAAGAGGAGCTGAAGAGCCGGATGAACGACATACACATCTCCTTCCGCCTGGATGCGGGAACGCAGCGTCCGGTCACCGTCCTGAACGGGACGGAAGTCGAGTCACGTATCCGCACCATGGAAGTATCGTCCCATGTCAGCCCCGTGGCCACATTAGGCTTCGTTCGCGAGGCTCTGGTCAGACAGCAACAGGCTATGGGAAAAGAAAAAGGCATCGTAATGGACGGAAGAGACATCGGAACCGTGGTGTTTCCCGAAGCCGAGCTGAAAATCTTCGTGACGGCATCGGCCGAAATCCGTGCGCAGCGCCGCTATGACGAGCTGAAAGCCAAAGGAGAAGAGGCCTCGTTCGAAGAAATCCTGCACAACGTGGAGGAACGCGACCGCATAGACCAGACCCGCAAGGTCAGTCCGCTGCGGAAAGCCGACGATGCCATCCTTTTAGACAACAGCCACATGAGCATCGCCGAGCAGAAAGAGTGGCTGACAGCCCAATATGAAAGAGCCATCCATGCATAACATCGAGATAGACAAGAGTTCAGGATTCTGCTTCGGGGTGACCACCGCCATCCGAAAGGCAGAAGAGGAGCTGGCAAAGGGAGAAACCCTCTATTGCCTGGGCGACATCGTACACAACGGGCAGGAATGCGAGCGTCTGAAGGGCCTGGGCCTCATCACCATCGACCATGAAGAGTTTTCACGGCTGAAAAACGCCAAGGTGCTGCTGCGCGCCCACGGCGAACCTCCGCAAACCTACGAAACGGCCCGGCGAAACAACATCGAAATCATAGACGCCACCTGTCCGGTGGTGCTGCGCCTGCAAAAGCGCATCAAGCAAGAGTATGACACCCCCGCCGGAAACCGGAAGAAACAAATCGTCATCTACGGGAAGAAGGGACATGCCGAGGTGCTGGGACTGGTGGGACAGACCAACGGAGAAGCCATCGTCATCGAAAAGCTGGACGAAGCGGAAAGACTGGACTTCTCGACCGACATCCGGCTTTACTCGCAAACCACCAAGTCATTGGACAAATTCCGGGAACTGGTGGCATACATCGAAAACCACATTTCTCCCGACGCGTCTTTCCAATACTTCGACACGATATGCCGCCAGGTGGCCAACCGGATGCCCAACATCCGCGAGTTTGCCGCCTCGCACGACCTGATATTCTTCGTATGCGGCCACAAGAGCTCAAACGGGAAAATCCTTTTCCAGGAATGCCGGAAGGTAAACCCGAACTCCTACCAGATAGACCGCCCCGAGGAAATAGACCGGACTCTGCTGGAAAAAGCACGCTCAATCGGCATCTGCGGAGCGACCTCCACCCCAAAATGGCTGATGGAGGCCTGCAAAAAAGTCATCTTGAACGAATAACACACTAAAAAAACACAGGATTTTAACATTGTTATCAGGACAGATTTCGTAACTTTGCATTATTAAAAATCTAACCAACAATACAATATAAACGTATGGGAACTATTAAATGTATCGGTATCCTCACTTCTGGAGGCGACGCCCCGGGTATGAATGCGGCCATCCGCGCCGTAACGCGTTCAGCTATCTATAACGGATTGCAGGTTAAAGGGATTTACAGAGGCTACAAGGGATTGATTACGGGAGAAATTCAGGAATTCAAGACCCAGAACGTAAGCAATATCATACAATTGGGAGGCACAATCCTCAAAACGGCCCGATGCCAGGAGTTCAAGACACCGGAAGGACGCAAGATTGCCTACGAAACCATGCAGCGCGAAGGCATCGACGCTCTGATTGTCATAGGAGGTGACGGTTCGCTCACGGGTGCCCGCATGCTCGCACAAGAATACGATGTCCCGTGCATCGGACTGCCGGGTACGATTGACAACGACTTGTTCGGGACGGACACAACCATCGGATACGATACCGCACTGAACACCATCCTTGACGCCGTAGACAAGATACGCGATACGGCCACTTCACACGAACGCCTGTTCTTTGTGGAAGTGATGGGACGCGATGCCGGATTCCTGGCCCTGAACGGCGCCATCGCAGCCGGAGCGGAAGCCGCCATCATCCCCGAGTTCAACACGGAGGTTGACCAGCTGGAGGAATTTATCAACAATGGTTTCCGGAAATCAAAGAACAGTTCCATCGTGCTGGTGGCAGAAAGTGAAATCACCGGCGGAGCCATGCATTATGCCGAACGCGTAAAAAACGAATATCCCCAGTACGACGTGCGCGTAACCATACTCGGACACCTGCAGCGCGGCGGACGCCCCACGGCCCACGACCGTATCATCGCCAGCCGCATGGGAGTAGCGAGCATCGAAGCCCTGATGGAAGGACAGCGAAACATCATGATTGGAATAGAAAACGACCAGATTGTGTACGTTCCGTTTACGAAAGCCATCAAGAACGACAAGCCTATCGACCGCGAACTGGTAAACGTATTGCACGAACTGTCTATCTGACGACTCTGTTTCAAAGGCATAAGAAAGGGATGCAACGGCTGCATCCCTTTTTTTATGGTTCATCTGGCGGCAGACAGCGAACCGACGATTTCCCGTGCCGCCCGCTCCGACGCTCCCGCGCCGCCCAAGACCGCTATCAGCCGATTATAGCCGGACAGCATCGCCTCACGCCCAGAGCCTCCCGGCAATATCCGCGCAAGCTCCGCCTTCAGATTGTCTACCGTCATGCCGTCGGCCACCAGTTCCGTCACCACTTCCCGGCCGGCTATCAGGTTCACCAGTGAAATATACTTCACCTTCAGGATGTGCCGGCGCAGGAAAGATACCAGTTTGCCTGCGGCCGTGTAATAGCACACCACTTGCGGCACCCGGAAGAGGGCGGTCTCCAATGTCGCCGTGCCGCTCGTGACCAGCGCAGCCTCGGCCTGCTGAAGCAGCCGGTAGGTCTGTCCGAAGACAATCTCCGTATCTTTTCCGATATACCGGCGGTAAAAAGACGGACTAATGCCCGGAGCTCCCGCCACCACATACTGATATTGGGGGAAACTCTCGGCAGCCTTCATCATCCGCGGCAGGTTGTCCTTGATTTCCTGCTTCCGGCTGCCGGCCAGCAAGGCGATGACGGGCTTTTCCCCCAGCCCGTTGGCCGCCGCAAATTCAGAAAAGCTCTCTTTCCCCTTTTGACGGAAGGCGGCCACGGCGTCCACACAGGGGTTTCCCACATAAGTGACCGGGAAATCATGCCTGCGATAAAAATCCACTTCAAAGGGAAGTATGGAAAACATGCGGTCAACATCGCGTTTGATGCTTTTGATACGATATTCTTTCCATGCCCAAATCTTGGGCGAGATATAATAAAAGACCGGGATGTCCGTATGCCGCCTGACATACTCCGCAATCTTCAGGTTAAAACCAGGATAGTCAACCAGTATCAGCACATCGGGACGCCACGCCGTTATATCATGCTTGCAGTCGTCCATGCTGCGGAAAATCGTACGCAGATGCAGCAATACGGGAATAAAGCCCATGTAGGCCAAATCTTTGTAATGCCTTACACGCGTCCCCCCTACGCCGGCCATCAGGTCGCCGCCAAAGAAACGGAATTCCGCTCCCGCGTCCTCCTTCTTTATTGCCTTCATCAGATTAGAAGCATGCAGGTCGCCCGAGGCCTCTCCTACTATCAGATAATATTTCATACCTCCCAGTTCCAGCGGTTCAACTTATCCATCAGGGCGTATGCCGTCATATCAATCTGCGTGGGGGTTATGGCCACATAGCCGTTTGCAAGCGCCCAACGGTCAGAATCCTCCGCTTCCGGCTCGTCATTGCGGAAGCTTCCGGTCAGCCAGTAGCATTTACCGCCCCGCGGATTGTCCATGACCGCAAATTCCTGCGCCCACACCCCGCTCGTCTGACGGCATACGCGGACTCCCTTCATACGTTCCACATCCGGGAAATTGACATTCAAACAGGTGCCGGCAGGCAGTCCTTCCGCCAGAAGCAGTTCCGTAATGCGGCGCACATAAGGCAAAGCCGCCGAAAAGTCGGCATCGGCAGCATGGTTGCACAGCGAGAAGCCAACCGAAGGAATCCGCTTCAGACACCCTTCGATGACCACTCCCATCGTTCCCGAATAATGAACGTTGACAGAAGAATTGTCACCATGATTTATCCCGCCGACAACCAGGTCCGGAGTGCGGGGCACAAGCGAGTGAAGAGCCAGCTTGATACAGTCTACCGGCGTACCGGTACATTTATATAAAGCCATCCCCGGCTTCTGCTCCACAAGAACGGCGCGTAAAGGGTTTTCGGAAGTGATAGAGCCGGAGGCTCCAGACCGCGGGCCGTCGGGAGCAACCACCATCAGGTCGGCCAACGGGCATAAGGTACGAATCAGTTCACGGAGTCCCTTTGCATCGACTCCATCATCATTTGAGAGAAGTAAAAGCGGCCTTTGTCTTGTCATACATTTATATATTTAATCGATTTGGTATCATGAAGCAAACCGCCCGTAAAGTTACAACAAATCTTAATCTTCCCAAACCGAATGCCGCATTTAACGAGAATTGTAATATCTTTGCGATGCGAAGTTATTAACAAAAGGAACGACTTATCAACATCTTGGCCAAAGTCATCATTGTTTTTTAGGTACTGTCGCCAATTATTAGTTATTTCGCAATCAGAATAACACTGATTAATATGGGAAAAATTATTGCTTTAGCCAATCAGAAAGGTGGCGTCGGCAAAACGACAACTACTATTAACCTGGCCGCTTCACTGGCCACTCTCGAAAAAAAAGTATTGGTAGTCGATGCTGATCCGCAGGCAAATGCTTCCTCCGGATTAGGCGTAGACATAAAAGACATCGACTGCTCTATTTATGAATGCCTGATCAATCAGTCTGATATCCGTGAAGCGATTTATACGACCGACATCGAAGGACTGGACATCATCCCGTCTCACATCGATTTGGTAGGGGCAGAAATCGAGATGCTCAACCTTGAGAACCGGGAAAAGATAATGAAACAGGCTCTGGAACCGATGAAGAACGAATATGACTATATCCTGATAGACTGTTCGCCGTCATTGGGGCTGATTACCATCAATGCACTGACAGCGGCCGACTCTGTCATCATCCCGGTGCAGTGCGAATACTTTGCCCTGGAAGGCATCAGCAAACTGCTGAACACAATAAAGATAATAAAGACCAAGCTGAATCCGTCTCTCGAAATAGAAGGATTCTTGCTGACGATGTTCGACTCACGCCTGCGTCTGGCCAACCAGATATACGACGAAGTGAAGCGGCATTTCCAGGAACTGGTGTTCAAAACCATCATTCAGCGCAATGTAAAGCTGAGCGAAGCTCCAAGCCACGGAATCCCGGCCATACTTTATGACGCGGAATCCACCGGAGCAAAAAACCATTTGGCCCTGGCCAATGAAATTATAAACCGAAACAGTAAGTAAGTATATGGCAGTACAGAAAAAATTCGCATTGGGCAGAGGACTCGACGCTCTGATTTCAAACGAAGAGGTAAAGACTTCCGGCTCTTCGTCCATCAATGAAATCGAGTTGAGCAAGATTTCAATAAATCCCAACCAGCCTCGCCGTGACTTCGACCCCATAGCCTTGCAGGAACTTGCTGACTCCATCGCCGAAATCGGCATTATCCAACCCATCACGCTGCGCAAGCTAAGCGACGACGCCTACCAGATTATAGCAGGCGAACGCCGTTACCGCGCCTCTGTCCAGGCCGGTCTGAAAACCATCCCGGCCTATATACGCACCGCGGACGACGAGAATGTGATGGAAATGGCTCTTATCGAAAATATCCAGCGTGAAGACCTGAACTCTCTGGAAATAGCACTCGCCTATCAGCATCTCATCGAACAATACGGTCTGACCCAGGAACGCCTGAGCGAACGCATCGGCAAAAAGCGCGCCACTGTAGCCAACTATCTCCGGCTGCTGAAGCTTCCCGCCACGATACAGGTAGCTTTAAAGAACCGGGAAATAGACATGGGGCATGCACGTGCCTTGCTGGCTCTGGACGACCCGAAGACACAGATACGCATCTTCAATGAAATATTGTCGCAGGGCTATTCCGTAAGAAAGGTGGAAGAGATAGTCAAGGCCTTGTCAAGCGGAGAAAGCGTGGAGTCGGGCGGCAAACGAATCAATCCGAAAGGAGCCAGGCTGTCTGAAGAATATTCCATGCTGCAAAATCATCTGTGCAGCTTTTTCGGAACAAAAGTGCAACTGTCATGCAGTGCGAAAGGAAAAGGAAAAATCAGCATCCCCTTCAACAGTGAAGCCGATTTGGAACGAATCATGGAAATATTAGACTCGCTGAAGCAAAACGAATAAAAAGAAAGAAATTGAGATTACATACTTTTACATACTTTTTATCCCTATTGCTGCTTGCAGGAATGCTGTTTTCCACACAGTCCGGAGCTTATGCCCAACGGGCTCTCAAACGGCGCGCCGGGCTGCTGAACACTGATTCCATCCGCATGCAAAACCGCGCGGACAGTCTCGCCCTGCTGGATACCATCGGAGCGGAACACGACCGCCGCATGAAAATAGAAGCCCTGGAAGCTCCGGTCGACACTGCGGCACTGGCGCAGCAAAGCGATTCCGCCCGGCAATCTGTGCCCGCCGCAAAGCCGAAGACGCGCTGGATACCCGACTCCAAGAAATCTGTATGGCTGGGTCTCGTACTTCCCGGCGCAGGACAGATATACAACCGGAAATACTGGAAGCTTCCCATTGTATACGGGGGATTTGTGGGCTGTGCTTATGCACTGACATGGAACAGCAAAATGTATAAGGACTATTCGCAAGCCTATCAGGATATAATGAGCAACAATCCCAACAACGACAGTTACATGGATTTTGTAGGAGCAGGACGCACTAAAGAAGATGTACAAAACAATCTTGAGTGGTATCAGGAGTCTTTCCGCTCACGAAAAGATGTGTACCGCCGCCAACGGGATTTAAGTATATTCGCCTTTATCGGCGTTTACATACTTTCCGTCATCGACGCCTATGTGGATGCGGAACTTTCAGACTTTGACATATCGAAAGACTTGGGAATGAAATTAGAACCTACGATATTTAACGATGTCCACCGCCACCGTCCGCAAGGAGTCGGATTGCAGTGCAACATCAAATTTTAAGATTACATGAAGAAATTAGCCATCAGTTTACTGACCATTCTAAGCGCAACCGCTCTTTCTGCACAAAACAACAATGTCGTGCAGAGCATAACCGTGCAGTCATCCACAGGCGAGGAACAAGTCATTGACCTGCCTGAAGGGATGCTTTCTGAAACCGACAGCCTGTATTTGGACTGGATTTCCAAACATTACATCACGCCAAACGAAAACTGCACCATGACAACGGCCAACCCCAACGTAAGCGACTCTCTGTATATCGACCGCCTGCAGCGGATTCCGGCCATCATCGAAATGCCTTTCAACGACATCGTCAAGAAGTTTATCGAGATGTACGCCACCCGTTTGCGGCAGAAAGTATCATTCATGCTCAGTGCCAACAACCTTTACATGCCCATATTCGAGGAGGCACTCGACTTGTACGACCTTCCTCTTGAGCTTAAATACCTGCCCGTCATCGAGTCCGGACTCAACCCGACAGCCACTTCACGCCAGGGAGCAACCGGACTATGGCAGTTCATGCTGCGCACCGGCAAGATATACGGCCTGCAAACGACTACCCTGGTCGACGAAAGACGAGACCCGGTAAAGTCCACCCGCGCCGCAGCCCGATACCTGAAAGACTTGTATGACATCTACCACGACTGGAACCTTGTATTGGCCGCATACAACTGCGGACCGGGAACCATAAACAAAGCAATCCGGCGGGCAGGAGGCGAAAAAGACTTCTGGACGCTCTACAACTACCTGCCGAAAGAGACGCGCGGCTATGTTCCCGCATTCATCGCGGCCAATTATATCATGACCTACTACTGCGAGCACAACATCAGTCCGATGAATATGACCATGCCTGAAAGCACAGACACAGTCCATATTTCGCGTTCGCTGAATCTCAACCAGATAGCGGATGTATGCAAAATAAACATCGACCAGCTGCGCGCACTGAATCCCGAATACAAAAAAGACATCATCCCCGGCAACGAAAAGCCTTATGCCTTGCGCCTGCCCACCAACATGATGAGCTGCTTTATCGACCACGAAGACAGCATCTACAACTACAAGCCCGAAATCTACCAAAAGCGCCGTGCTACGGTAGCCGTAAAAGACATACCCGCCAGCAAAGCCGTATACCACCGCATCCGCAACGGGGAGACATTGGGAGGAATTGCCCAACGCTATGGGGTAAGCGTAAGCCAACTGCGCCGCCTCAACGGAATAAAGGGAAGCAATATCCGTGCAGGAAAATCACTCCGCATCCGTTAAAAGACAGGCATAATCTTGCATATTTCTTAATTTTCCCTATTTTTGCATTATTGATTCAGATAAAGGGAGAGAATATGACGGACGACGAGAAACTTACACAGGAACAAGCGGATGAAAAACAAATAAACGAAGCCTTCCAAGAATTGCTTGACAGGTATTTAGAAAGCAGACACCGCAAGAAAGTTGAAATCATAACCAAAGCTTTCAACTTTGCCAAACAAGCCCACAAAGGCGTACGGAGACGTTCGGGAGAGCCTTATATCCTCCATCCGATTGCCGTGGCACGGATTGCCTGCTGCGAAATCGGACTGGGGTCTACTTCAATCTGCTCCGCCCTGCTTCACGATGTGGTGGAAGACACCGACTATACCGTGGAAGACATAGAGAATCTGTTCGGGCCGAAAATAGCCCAAATCGTCGACGGCCTGACCAAAATATCGGGAGGCATCTTTGGAGACCGTGCTTCCGCCCAAGCCGAAAACTTCAAGAAACTGCTTCTGACGATGAATGACGATATTCGAGTCATCCTTATCAAGATAGCAGACCGGCTTCATAATATGCGCACTCTGGGCTCTATGCTGCCAAGCAAGCAATACAAGATTGCGGGAGAAACACTTTATATCTATGCCCCCTTGGCAAACCGGTTAGGGCTGAACCGCATCAAGACCGAACTGGAAGACTTGAGCTTCAAGTACGAACATCCGGAAACCTACCAGCAGATACATGCCAAGCTGGAGGAAACACAGGCTGAACGCGACAGCGTATTCGAGGAATTTACGGCCCCCATCCGTGCACAATTAGACAAAATGGGGATTCCCTACCGCATTCTGGCACGCATCAAGTCTCCTTATTCCATCTGGAACAAGATGCAGAACAAGCATATCACTTTCGAAGAAATTTATGATATACTGGCCGTCCGCATCATATTCACGCCACGCAACGAAGAAGAAGAGCTGAACGACTGCTTCAACATTTATGTCGCCATATCCAAGATATACAAACCGCACCCCGACCGCCTGCGCGACTGGGTAAGCCACCCCAAAGCCAACGGTTATCAGGCTCTCCATGTCACGCTGATGAGCAACAAGGGGCAATGGATAGAGGTGCAGATTCGAAGCGAGCGCATGAACGATGTGGCCGAACAGGGATTCGCCGCCCACTGGAAATACAAAGAGGGAGGCGGAAGCGAGGATGAAGGCGAATTGAGCAAATGGCTGAAAACCATCAAGGAAATACTGGACGACCCGCAGCCCGATGCACTCGACTTTCTCGACACCATCAAGCTGAATCTTTTCGCGTCTGAAATATTTGTCTTTACCCCTAAGGGAGAAATCAAGACCATGCCTCAGAACTGTACGGCCCTTGACTTCGCCTTTTCCATCCATACCTTCCTGGGCAGCCACTGCATCGGAGCGAAAGTCAACCACAAGCTTGTGCCGCTAAGCCATAAGCTGCAAAGCGGCGACCAGGTGGAAATACTGACTTCCAAATCGCAGAAAGTGCAGCCATCGTGGATAAACTTTGCCACCACGGCCAAGGCCAAGGCCAAGATATTGTCCATCCTGAAGCGCGAACGCCGTGAATACCAGCAGCAGGGCGAAGACATGCTGCACGATTTCCTGCAAAAAGAGGGATTTGAGGCTTCTGACGAAAACATTTCAAAGCTATGCAAGCTGCACGAGGTCAAGTCGGCCGAAGAGCTGAACTATAAAATCGGGCAGAAAGTCATCGTCCTGGGAGATTCTGACCGCAATGAACTGAAAGAAAAGCCTTCGCCTACCAGCTGGAAGAAATATATAAGCTTTGCCTTTGGTACGAACCGGAACAAGGCACAGGAGCAGCCTGCCGAAACGCCCGCGCCCGACATAGACAAAAAGAAAATCGTCAAGCTCACGCCGGATGCCATTCAAAAAAACTATATCATCGCAGACTGCTGCAAGCCTATCCCCGGTGACGATGTGCTGGGATACATTGACGACAACAACCGCATCATCATACACAAGCGCCAATGCCCGATAGCCACACAGCTAAAGACGAGTTTCGGCAACCGTCTGCTCGCAGTGCAATGGGAAACGGGAAAGGCATTGAACTTTCCGGTCAATGTCTACGTGAAGGGCATCGACACCATCGGAATCTTGAATCAGGTGACGGAAATCATTTCGCAGCAGCTTAATGTCAATATCCACAAGCTGACGATAGAATCGAACGACGGTATCTTTGAAGGACGCATCCAGCTGTACGTGCACGATGTGGACGATGTCAACACCATCTGTTCAAAGCTGAAGAAGATAGAGAACCTGAAGAAGGTGACCCGAATCGAAAACTTCGACGACCAGATATCCGACTGAGACTGACGCGAAATACCTTACCGGCATCCATACCGTCCGGGCGCAGGCTGCGACAAAAGTCTGCACCCGACTTTTCCTGACGCCTCCGCCAGGCTTTCCCGGCAAGACAGTCCTACCGCGAAGAAGGCATGTTGCCGCCCGTCTTTTCCTTTTCCTCTTCATGCGGGATGCGGAAAGCCGTATAAAGCTCCAGAAAGGCCGCCACCGTAAGACAGATTATCCACTCGTTATGATGCCATATCAGCATCATGACGCCCGCCACTATGAGCAGCATGGCTCCGAGAAGCTGCTGACGACGCAGACGGCGGACAACAAAGCCGGAACTTCCACTGCCCGACACCATCTGGACATAAGCCACCAGCACCGCCCCCACCAGATAAACATAAGGAGCAGCGGGAAACAGAAAAAACTGAAGCACCAGCCCTACAAACAGAAGCGAAGCCCCCCCGATTCCTAAAACATCAATACGCCGGAATGTCATTTCAAATCTTTTTCAAATATATAGATATCCTCATTTTCCTTCTTCATCAGATACTTCTCGCGTGCCACCTTTTCCAGAGACTCCTTGTTCGAAGTTATCTCCTTCAGCATGCGGCTGTCTTCTTCATACTGCCTGCGGTAGTGCTCGATTTCTGCATTCAGACGGTTTATCTCACGCTTGTGCGCGAAACGCTGTATCAGACTGTTCTCATCCACCACACCAACCAGCAGCAAGAACACGCCACAAACCACCCAATACTTGTGCCGGGCGATAAAAAGCCATATTTCCTTTAACCTTTCCATAAAGACTTAGCCTCTGTTACAAGGGCAAAGATAAGAACATTTTTCGGAACGGTTCTTCTTTTTCGCCGGGAAAACGGCAAAGATGCGGCCTCATCCGGCAATCTTCCCGGAAACGGCCCGGTTTTCCCCCGACAAAAGCCGGAGACCGCCGCGGCGAAAGCCATACTTTGCCGCGGTGGAAACATACGCTGCCCCGGCCATGTCTCCACAGTCCGCCCGCATATTCCTTTTCCGCTGAAATCTTTCCGCTTTTCCCTCCCAGATTCCGGCTATTTCCCTATATTTGCATATCATTAAAGAACACTGACAATGGAGGAGAACTATATCGTATCGGCACGCAAATACCGCCCCGCCACTTTCGACACCGTAGTAGGCCAGCGGGCACTGACCACGACCCTAAAAAATGCCATAGCCAACCACAAGCTGGCTCATGCCTACCTGTTCTGCGGGCCGCGCGGAGTGGGAAAGACCACCTGTGCGCGTATCTTCGCCAAGACCATCAACTGCCTGCATCCCACCGCCGAAGGAGAGGCGTGCAACGAATGCGAGTCGTGCGTGGCCTTCAACGAGCAGCGTTCCTATAACATCCACGAACTGGATGCCGCCTCAAACAACTCGGTAGAAGACATCCGCTCGCTCATCGAGCAGGTGCGCATACCGCCCCAGATAGGCAAATACAAGGTTTATATCATCGACGAGGTGCACATGCTCTCGCAGGCCGCATTCAATGCCTTCCTGAAAACGCTGGAAGAGCCGCCGCGCCACGCCATCTTCATACTGGCCACGACGGAAAAGCACAAGATTCTGCCTACCATTCTGAGCCGGTGCCAGATATACGACTTCAACAGAATCGGCGTAAACGATATGGTGGAACACCTGGAAAAGGTGGCACAAAACGAAAATATAGCCTGTGAGCCCGAAGCCCTGACCGTCATCGCCCAAAAGGCAGACGGCGGCATGCGCGACGCACTCTCCATCTTCGACCAAGTGGCAAGCTTTACCAACGGGAACATCACCTATCAAAGCGTGATAAACAACCTGAACGTGCTGGACTACGAATATTATTTCCGGCTCACCGACTGCTTCCTCGCCAACCGGATAACAGAGTGTCTGCTCATCTTCAACGAGGTATTGCAGAAGGGATTCGACGGCAATCATTTCATAACCGGCCTCAGTTCGCACCTCCGCGACCTGCTTGTAAGCCGCGATGCCGCCACCCTGCCCCTGCTGGAAGTAGGGGCATCCATCCGTGAACGCTACCGCACGCAGGCCCAGCAATGCAGTCCGCAGTTTCTCTACCGGGCCATGAAACTCTGCAACGACTGTGACCTCAACTACCGCCAGAGCAAAAACAAGCGTCTGCTCGTAGAACTGACGCTTATCGAGGTGGCCCAGCTCACGGCCGATGCAGACGAAAACCCTGAGGGGCATGGCCCTAAAAAAGTATTAAAGCCCATATTCAGCCAGATGCAGGCGGCTCCCGCCGCACAGCCGCAGCAATCCGCAGCCACGACAAGTGCCGCCCCCGCCGCACAGCCGGCCGCACAGCCCGTTGCCGCACCCCAAGCTGCGCCTGCCCGCCCCGCCTTCATGGCACAGACCGGCACAACAAAAAAGACACCGGTCATGAAGGCAGGAAGCATCGGCATATCCATCCGCCATCCGCACGCCGGACAGACGCCTGCACAGCACCAACCGACGGAAAAGCCCGCTGAAACGGCCGAGCCGGCCGAACAATGGGAAGACTACATCATCAACGAACGAGACCTGGACTACTACTGGCGTGAATTCGCAGCCCGTCTTCCCAAAGAAGAGAGCGCCAATGCCGGACGTATGATGAACATGCACCCGCACCTGATGAAAGACCAAACGACATTTGAGATAGTGGTCGACAATGAAATGGTGCAGAAATACATGCAGCAGCTCGCTCCACAGATAGAGCAGCACCTGCGCCGGCAGCTGCACAACCGCAGGATAAAGATGGCGCTCCGCGTGAGTGCGCCCGGCGAGCAAGTGCGTGCCTACAGCCATGCCGAACGCTTTGCCATGATGAGCAAGAAGAATCCGAAGCTTCTCAAGCTGAGAGACACCTTCGGCCTGGAACTTTCGTAACACGACCATCAGGAACTTCCTCCCCCAAAAGGCCATACGCCCGCTCCGCATTACCGGTTGGGCGTATGGCCTTTTCCTTTATCTGTCTTCAGGCTCCAAGTGTCGGGAGCGAAAGGCTGTCCATTTGTCGTATTGCTCAGACGAAAGAATCTTTTTCAGCTTCCGCCCGGTCTTTTTCCTCTGCTTCTCTAACTTTTCATGCAAGTCATCTTCAGAAGAAGGCATAGGCGGACGACCTCCCCCATGCATTCCACCCGGAACTTCACCCGGTGGAGGCGGAGGAAATCCGAAACCGTCCGAACGGCGGTCAGGGGCAGGAAACTCCCCGCCCTTTCCTTTCAGACGCATCACCGCCATCTCAGCCAGCACTTTCTGCTCCTTCAAGAACAATTTATAAACCTTCTTATATTGTTTGTCTGTCAGTTGCAGCTCACGCTGCATGTCATCCGTCAGGCGTTCCGCCTCACGCTCGGGGTCAATCACCGGAATATGCTTCATCGGCACCGATTGCGACGGGATTGCATCGGGAACGTTCTGGCCGCAAACGCCTGCAGGAATGAACAACATACTAACAAAGATATAACCGAACAGTTTTTTCATATGGCTTTACAGTTTTTATTGATTTGACGCAAAGAAACAACCATTCCTCCACACTTGAAAACAAATTCGACCGAACAGACCCTTTTGACGACAAACCCTATCCTCGCAGCCATATTCCTTCAAACATACATCACGAGAACCAAGCCAAAAGACCTTGCGGAATTCATCGGAAAAATTTAGGCCTTTGTCGTCAAATCTTTTACACACACAGGATATGTCCACTACCGTAGCTTTTTTATCCACTCCATTCAGACAACAAGATTCTAATTTGGCAGCGATTTGAAAAAATTGTCTTACTTAAATTTAAATTATCATGAAAACAGATGTAAGTCAAAACAAACATCCAAGAAAGCAGTATCATCCGCTTTCCTGCGCGAAACGAACGACTTTCATGCTCGTTCTTCCATTTGTCAGTATCCTGTCATGGGGACAGACCTTGAATGTCAAGGGAACAGTGACAGACATATCAAACATGCCGGTCATCGGAGCCGCCGTGCAAGTAGAAGGCTCCACCAACGGTGTCATCACCGACCTCGACGGGAATTATATGCTTGACGATGTTCCGGACAACGCGACGATTGTCTTTTCATACGTAGGAATGACAACAAAAAAGATTCCCGTAAACGGAAAGAGCGTCATCAACGTAACTTTGGAAGAAGACAACGTGATGCTGGAAGAAACAGTCGTCATCGGATATGGCACCATCAAGAAATCCGACCTTACGGGAGCGGTATCTGTCGTCAAGACGGAAGATTTTGCCAACCGTGCAGTCAGGTCAATGGGCGATGCCTTACAAGGAAGTGCACCAGGAGTAACTGTGCATGGAAGCGGTTCTATCGACGGTCTGCCGTCTATCCAGATTCGCGGAACGGGAAACCTGACCAATGTTGACCCACTCTATGTCATCGACGGAGTGCCCACCAACAATGATGTAAGCTTCAACCCCAGTGACATCGAGACCATCCAGGTCTTGAAAGACGCTTCGGCTGCCGCCATCTACGGGTCACGTGCGGCAAACGGCGTAATCATCATCACAACCAAGAAAGGGAAAGAAGGAAAGACGCACGTGGAGTTTTCTACCCAGCTCGCAGCACAGACTCTGAAACAGCTTGACTTCATCGATGGCGACGAATGGCGCAGCGTCATGACACAAGTTTACCAAAACGGTATTGACCGGGGAAGTTATACAGGAAGCATACCCGAATTCTGGCAAAACAATACCGACTGGCAGGATGAATTCATGAAGACCGGATTCATGCAAGACTATAACTTTGCCGTAAGCGGGGGCGGAAAGGATTCCAATTTCCGCGTGTCGTTCGGATACCTGGACAACAGCGGCTATGAAATAAGTGAAGACATGAACCGACTCACCACAAGCCTGCGCGGAGAATTCCGGACGGGGATATTCTCCTTCGGCGAATCGGTACAGTTCGGACGAACGCACATCCACTCCAACGAAAACTGCACGCTGGCATCCGTTGTAGGAATGGTTCCCATCATTGCGGTGCATGACGATGTATACGGAAAAAACGGATGGGGATACGGCAACCAGAATTATGCCTATACCAATGCTTATAATGTAGTGGCCACAGCCGATGATTCAAACGGATATGTTGATGAACAGAACACGTATCTGAGAGGTTCGGCATGGGCGGAAGCCAAGATTACCAGTTGGCTGACCTATAAACTGAATTTGGGAATGACACTTACCGACACCCAATACTCCAACTGGGGTACGGGATATCAGTATGCCTACGGATTTACAGATACAGCCTCGTTTGCCAACACTTCTTCCACACGGCAATTCGTTTATCTGCTTGAAAACACCCTTTCATTCGACAAGACTTTCGGACAGCACAAGCTGTCGGCCGTTCTCGGACAATCTTATCAAGACACACAATACCGTTACGAATGGGCGGGAACACAAGATTTGGTTTCTACCGCAGGAGGAACCTATCTGACTAATGTATCAGGAGGTACCACCCTGGCTTCGGCCGCAGGAACCACCAGTCAGTCGCGCCTGCTCTCATACTTCGGACGAATAAACTACGACTATGGCGGACGCTATCTGCTGCAAGCCACCGTCCGGCGAGACAGCAGTTCACGACTGTCTGAAGAAAACCGTTGGGGCACCTTTCCTTCCGTATCGGCCGGATGGAGAATCAGTCGGGAAGCATTCTACAACATACCATGGATGAATGACCTCAAGCTGCGTGCCAGTTATGGACTGTTAGGCAGCCAAAACATCGGTGACTACGACTACATGTCAACCATCAACAGTTACCTGGCCTACCAATTCAACTCCGACGGGCTGCAAAGCGGGCAAGGTATCACCACCATCGCCAACAACGACCTGAAATGGGAAAGAAAAGAAAGCATCAACTTCGGTCTGGATATGGCATTTCTCAACAACCGACTTCAAACATCATTCGAATACTATATCCTGAATTCAAAAGATGTGCTTTATACCCAGCAAATATTACATACAGTAGGTTCTACCGGGACTCCGGTAACCAACTCGGCTTCCATCAAGAATACAGGTGTAGAACTGTCAATCAACTGGCAAGACAAAATCAATGATGACTGGTCATACTCCATTGGAATAAATCTTTCGCACAACCGCAACAAACTGACCGGACTGGGGTATGGTGTAGAAAGCGTAGACCAAACCACTACTCTTTCCAAAATAGGCGAATCCATCGGACTGTTCTATCTGATTAAGACAGACGGACTCTATCAGACCGATGAAGAGGCCGCCGCCGACGGACTCATAGAAAACGCAAAGGCTGGCGATGTGAAATATGTGGACTACAATAATGACGGAAGCATCACTCAGGAAGACCGGCAACTGCTTACCGACCAATCGCCGTGGCCCAAACTGGAAGCAAACCTCAACATCAACGTGAACTATAAGAATTGGAGTCTGCAACTTGCCGGATTCGGGCAATTCTTCAAATGGGTGTATAATGGAACACGCGCTACAACCGATGCGCTCTCTGGACAACATCAGATTACGCGCGACTATTATGAGAATATGTGGAGCGAAACAAACAAGCATAACAACGTAAAATATCCCCGCACAGCATGGAATTACACCTACAATGACATAAGCTACAGTGATAGGTGGCTGGAACGCGGCGACTATTTCAAGTTCAGCACTATCGCACTCGGTTATACTTACCATGCGCGGGGATTTTTCAAGAAATTCATGGAGTCGGCCAAGTTCACTCTAACGGCCCAGAACCTGCTTTGTCTGACCGGATTCGACGGATACGACCCCGACTTTATCAATACAAATCTCTTTACTCCGGGCGTAGCCTCAACCATCAATTCCAATCCGCGCTCGCTGATATTGGGAATCAACCTGAATTTCTAACCTAATAACCATATTTCATCATGACACTAATATATAAAAGCTTTCTGACATTAGGAGCCATATCGCTAATGACGGCATCCTGCTCAGACCTGCTCGACTTGGAAAATCCGAACGCTCTGACTTCGGAAACCGCATTCGAGACAGAGGACGACATCAACTCATCCCTTACAGGAGTGTATCACGCATTCTATGCCAACTATTATGCTCAAAGCAGCTCATTCCTCTTCTCCGGACAGAGCGATGAAATCACTTCATATTCTACAGCCGACATCCAGCAGTTTTGCAAACTTGTATACTCAAACATGAACATCAACTGGAACCAACACGCATGGGTGCGGCTGTACGAACAGATTTCACGCTGCAACCAGGTGATTACCTATGCCGAAAACATTACCGACTGGGAAACCTACGACAAAGAGCAAATACTGGCACAGGCACGCGCCATACGCGCTTACGACTATTACCAGCTTGTCATGCTATATCAGATTCCACCGTATGTCGATTACGTGGCAGATGCAAGCGACCAACCTGAAGCCGGAGATTTTGACGAGATATGCCAGCATATCATCGATGATGCGCTATACGCCTACCAGACACTACCTGCATCTTATCTGTCAAGCGACGGATATACAGGATGCTCAAACTGGGCCGACCAGTACCGCGTAACCAAATGGTTTGCCGCCTGCGTATTGGGAAAGACCTACATGAACTGGGGCGACTACCTCACCGGAGGATATAAATATGAAGAGGCACTGCCATACTTTGAAGACCTTATCGAGAACGGGAATTTCGAGCTGACAGACGATTACACAAACAATTTCCGCATCGATACGGAAAACAACTCCGAATCCATCTTCGAAATCCAGAACGAAGCATCTTCTTACGGATGGGAAAACTACTATGATTATACAAACAACGAATACACCGTACCGTCCCAAAGCATGTGGCGATGGAAATTCTATTCTGCCGGACCATTAGGATGGAGCGACTACAACTCTGAAGCATGGCTGCTCTATGCCTTTAAAAACGAAAAGGCAAAATATCCCACCAACAACAGCGAATGGGACGAACGAATCCCTGCATCCTTATTCTATTCTGATATCTTCACTGATTTTCCCGAACATGTACAGTGGCAAACATGGACGGCTACAGAAGGGACAAGCACGAACGGAGGAACCGTAACTACTGACGAACCGGGATTCAGCTATGCCGACTGGGTAGAAGACCGTGTATATATCAACAAATATACCGCACAGTATGAAAATTACCAAACGGTGAACAGCGACAACAGCGAAGGCACCAACAACCGTATCTTCCGTCTGGGAGAAATCATGTTAGACTATGCAGAATGCCTGGCCCAAACCGGGAATCTTTCGGAAGCAGTCGCAACAGTAAACAAAGTACGCAACCGAGCCGGACTTTGTGACCTCAGCGAACGCCAGAACTATAAGGTGGAATCCGTTTATACCAATCCGGACACAGACAATTCCGTAACAGACTTCAATGACGACTATGGATATGCCGCCTTTGAAAACGGGGCGACAGGAACACTTGAAGACTTCATGGCCGTTCTCGATATTGAAGACATGAAGGAAGCCGCCTTCGAATGTGAACGCTTGATAGACCTCCGCCGCTGGGGAATCTCACGCAACGACAGTTTTCTCCAACGTGTAAAGAAACGTTCATATAAATACTACACAAATTTCAACAGTGTCCGCGCATGGATACCAATGCCGACCGACGATGTAAACAATAATCCAAACCTCTCACAGTTACCGGGATGGTAACGAGGTTACTATATACTACATAAAAGTTAATAATAAAAGAAGAAATCAGACTGCCGGCAGCCGTGAGGTTGTCGGCAGTCGCACTTCAGTATCCCCCTGAAAAAAAACAGTCTGATACCCGACAAACCGTCTTTTTACATGCTGCCTATCATGCTCTTGCCCTTTGAAAAACTCAGCCAGAGCATCCAAAGATGCCGCTTGCAGCCTGCCTGCCGGTTTTGCGAGCCTTTGTTAATTAATAAAAAAATACAGTCGCTCCATTAAACTTATGGCTACCGTCCGGCTCTAACTGGAAATCTATAAACCATTTAATAATATGAAGAACAACAGAAGCATTCTATGGGCAATAGGCATCATGATGGCATCTTTTTCACAGGCACAAGACCTGAAACTGAACGACAGTTGCTATTTTGAGAGACAAGGAGTAAATGTTTTGGTATTCAGCAACAGCTTTAACGGCGGCTTCAACGACGAAAAGAATTCGGGCATCGAAATCATCCAACACGGCATCCGGGCCATTCAAGGCGGTGCGGTCAGGCTGAACAGCACGCCCGAGCAATGGGATTTGGTACCGAAGATGACCTACCGGAAGGTGAACCGCGAGCAAGAAAGCATCGAAGTGGGCCTGCGTTATGACGACTACGACTTTGACAGCCGCATTGTGGTCACAGCCAAAGGGAAAGCGGTGGAAATTGCCGTCTGGCTCGACAAGCCAGTCCCTGAAAAACTCGCGGGAAATGCAGGTCTCAATCTGGAATTCCTTCCTTCACGATATTGGCTGAAGACATTCACGATGGACGGACGGCTGAACCGCTTCCCGCGCTATGCCACCAGCCAGACCGTAGCCCGGCCAAACAGTGAGAAGCCCCGGCAATTCAAGGGGTTCAAGACTTACGATGACAGAGGCACAGGACGCTTCGTCGACCCTCTCCCCCTCGAAACCGGACATAGCATCACAATGGCGATGGATGATTTGGAGCGCATGATTAGTATCCATAGCGACGACGCCGAACTAAAGCTCTACGACGGCCGCATGCTGGCACAAAACGGATGGTTTGTCCTTCGCAGCGTTTTGCCCGAAGGGAAAACGGGCAAGGTGGTAAGCTGGACGGTAGAGCCTTATGCCGTTGAGGGATGGATTAGAAAGCCCAATATCGGATTCTGCCAGGTCGGTTACACGCCAGACCAGCCGAAAGTAAGCGTTATCGAATTAGACAAGAATGATTCGCCGCAGGCAACCGCCTCTGTGATGCGCATCAACAACGACGGAACCGTTTCAAAAGCTTACGAAGGAAAGATTGACACATGGGGTTCCTACTACAAATACAACTATGTGAAGTTCGATTTCTCCGAAGTGAATACTCCGGGCATCTATTATATCCAGTATGATACCGTAAAAACCAACAACTTCCTGATTGACCCGCATGTGTACGACAAGATTACCGACGCCACCACAGACGTATGGGTCCCCATCCATATGAATCATATGTTTGTGAACGAAGGATATCGTGTATGGCACGGAGAACCGTTTAAAGAAGGATACTTACAGGCTCCCCCCAGCGACCATTTCGACCTGCACTACCAAGGGGCCACAACCGACACGAAATACAAGCCTTTGGAACTTATCCCGGGACTGAATGTCGGCGGATTCTTCGATGCCGGAGACTTTGATATCGAAACAGGAGCGAACATCAACGTGGTAGAGAACCTTATTCGCGCATGGGAGCTCTTCAAGCCTTCGCGCGATGAAACGTTCGTCAGCGAAAAGCAACGCTATGTCGACCTGCACCGCCCCGACGGAACGCCCGACATCCTGCAATATATAGAGCACGGGGTGCTTAATCTCGTGGCACAGGCAGAGCAAATAGGACACATGGCCTCCACATTGTCAAATTCCGTACTTGACAACTACCACCATCTGGGGGATGCCGCATCGATTACCGACGGACTGCATTACGACCCGTCGCTCAAACCTTATGAAGTGTCGGAGGACGGAAAGCGAAGCGGCACGCCCGATGACATGTGGGCCTTTACAACCCGCAATCCCTGGCTTGACATGCGCGCGGCGACCATGTTTGCCGCAGCAGCCCATGCCTTGAAAGGCTACAACGACAGCCTGGCGGAACGGGCGCTGAAGCAGTCGAAGCGTCTGATGCAAGAATCCGAAGAACTTTTGAGCCGGCAAACCAAATCCAAAGAAAATGATTTCCGCAGGAGGATGGGAGGCATAGCTGCCACCAACCTGCAACTTTATGCGGCAACTCAGGAAAAGGGATACCTGGATGTATTCAAGAAAGAAATCTGGAACGAGCTGGACCGGAATTTAGAGTTCAACCTTCAGACCGCACTTGATGCCATCCCCTATATGGAGGAAGATTACCGCAACAAGCTCCGTCCTTATGTAGAGAAATATGCGCAATACATCCAAAACTTCGACCGCCAAAATCCGTATGGCGTGCCCATCGGCGTAGGAAACTGGGCAGGAATCGGCCAGCTGCTCAGCTTCGGGACTACGGTATGCTTTGCCCATCTCTATTATCCCGATATCGTAGCAAAGGATGAAGTGTATCGCGCCGCCAACTGGCTTTTCGGATGTCATCCTTACCACAACTATTCGTTTGTTGCAGCAGTAGGAGCCGCCCGTCCGAAAAAGGTATTCTATGGGAACAACCGTGCCGACTTCTCGTTCATACCGGGCAATGTGGCTCCCGGTGTGCTTTTCCGCAAGCCCGACCATTTTGAGAACTTCGACGACTGGCCTTTCCTCTGGGGACAAAATGAGGGCACGATTGCCGGCAACACGCAGTACATCATCTTCGGCTCGGCTTTCAAGCACATCGTGAAAGAGTCGCAGGAGAAAGAATAACCGCATGCCGTGATTTTCTGAAACGGCATCGGAAACATCCGCCCCGTCAATCAAGCATGACCAACGGGCACAGCAGAAAAACAGACGAGGCAGCTTCGGATTGGAATCTGAAGCTGCCTCTATAATTCGCCTCCCAATCCGTATCCCCCTCAGCAGAACGAGCACGAAATCTGCGGGAAACGAAAGGAGATTATCTTCATAAAAAAGAAAAGCCGCTGAAAAATCAGCGGCTTTTCTTGATTATTTGGTGATCCGCTTGGTATCTGAAATTAGCCCTTTTTATCGGCAAATACCAAGCGGCATCTTATTCTGTATCAGAGTCTTCTGACGTTCAGTAACAATGTTCGATTTGAATGAGTAACACAATGTGGTAACACGGTTTATGATCACTCACAGTGGACTCTCTTAGTCCATTCTGATTGCAAAGATACATTTTTTCTTTTGATTTGCGGTTCTTTTCATGGGGCTAAATCTTGCTTTTGTTTCTTTTGC
>CALUJA010000021.1 GCA_944320845.1 uncultured Phocaeicola sp. | reverse complement strand
AAGATCTATATAATCCCATTATTCCGGGGCTATTTGATTAATTGTTTAACTCGTCCCTTTTTAACGGGACACTAATGATGACCGTTTATAATTAAAAGGCACGGACTTTACGGAACCAAACCTTCCGCATAATCCGTGCCTATCCATAAAAAGCAGTACACCCGTGGGGAGTCGAACCCCAATCGATGGAACCGGAATCCATTATTCTATCCATTGAACTACGGGTGCCTCATCAAATGCGAGGCAAAAATACAATTTATCAAGGTTTCTTCCTAATATTTCGAGCTTTTTTTGCAAATATTCTCACAGAGGGGAAAATGTTTATCCGATTACAAAATTCCATATATAACAGAATGATTGTATACATTTGATTAGTTTCAAAATAAAATCATTGCACTTTTACAAAAAATATCTATCTTTGCCAAACATCTAACCAATATAACAATATATGAGCTATCTTATAAAACCCGCAAATTATTGTCCTTTGCTCGACATGAAACAGACCGAGCTGGGCATCAAACAGATAAAGGAGTTTTTTCAGCAGAACCTGTCATCGGAACTGCGCCTGCGCCGTGTCACCGCCCCGCTGTTCGTATTAAAAGGAATGGGAATCAATGACGACCTGAGCGGAACAGAGCGGCCCGTCACTTTCCCCATCAAGGATTTGGGCGACCAACAGGCCGAAGTGGTTCATTCGCTTGCCAAATGGAAGCGGGTCACCTTGGCAGACTATCATATCGAACCGGGATACGGCATCTATACAGACATGAACGCCATCCGCGCCGATGAGGAACTGGGCAATCTGCATTCCCTTTATGTCGACCAATGGGATTGGGAGCGTGTCATTACGCCGGAACAGCGTACGGTCGGCTTCCTGAAAAGCATCGTAACCCGCATTTACGCTGCCATGCGCCGCACCGAATACATGATTTGCGAGATGTATCCTCAGATTAAGTCGTTTCTTGCCCACGACATTCACTTCATCCACGCAGAAGAGCTCCTGCAAATGTATCCGGACAAGACTCCCAAAGAGCGCGAAGACCTGATAACCAGACGCTACGGCAGTGTGTTCATCATAGGTATCGGCTGCAAGCTGAGCGACGGGAAGCCTCACGACCTGCGCGCTCCCGATTATGACGACTATACGACCGTTGACCCGGAAACGGGACTTCCGGGCTTAAACGGCGACCTGCTGGTATGGAATGATGTTTTGGGGCGTGCACTTGAACTGTCTTCCATGGGTATCCGTGTAGACAAGGCCGCCCTGCTGAAACAATTGGCGCTTTCCGGAAAAGAGGAACGCATGAAACTGTATTTCCACAAGCGCCTGCTGGAAGGCTCACTGCCTCTCAGCATCGGAGGCGGTATCGGACAGTCGCGCCTCTGTATGCTTTATCTCAAAAAAGCCCATATCGGAGAAATCCAAGCAAGCATCTGGCCGGAAGACATGCGCAAGGAATGCATGGATTTAGGCATGCAACTTATCTGAACAGCCTTATAAACAGAAAAGAGAATCAGCTGAAACTCACGGCTGATTCTCTTTTTTTATCAGTACCACGTAACCGAACTGCCGGTATTGCTCCGCTGGTCCCACTTCAAGGCATCGGTCAACATCGTGGAATTGGCACGGATTGAGAAGTTGTAAGAGGTAAACGGCCCGAAAACCAGTCCACAACTCATGTTGAAGCAATGAAGGTCGCGCGTGATATTAAGGGTCGTCATTGACATCTCCTTTGAAGTAAAGTCGTAACCCGTAGAATAGGTCATGTTCCACCGGCTTCCTATCTTGAAATTACCCGACACATTCAGCGAATGCGTCAGAGCATAAGGATAGCGCATCTTCTTGATGTTGAATTTATCCCGGTCGCGGTTCTCGCGGATGCTGTAGCTGTAGCTCAGACTGATACTCCACGGAAACTTGAAGGCAAGATAACCGTCCGCATCAATCGTTGCCTGTTCGGTCTTCCGCATGTTTCCGGTATTCGTTTCCTCTTCATCCATATCCTCATCATCATCTTCATCTTTCTCCTTGTTCTTGTCTTCCTCCTTTTCCTTATCGTCCTTCTTCCCGAAAAGCTTCTTGAACGTATCGTTGTTCAATGTATAAGAGAACGAACCGCTATATCCCTGGAAACGCCCGAAACGGCCATACGACCATTCGGTACGGTCTCCCTCCACGATATTGCCGTCTTCATCAAACTGATAAGCGTATGTAGCAAACGAAGCATTCATATTAAAGGTATAGCTTTTCGTAAGCTTCAGACGAAGATTCATACTCAAGTCGCTCCACCGCCTGTTTGCAAAATCATAAGACAACGATGCCCCCAGCTGATCAATCAGACTAATCTTCCTGTATCCGGTAGAATCCCGGTCTGACTTCATTTTCATCTCGATGTTGTTGTCTACCGAAAAACTGATATTCTGCGACATACCCTGGCTTGGATACCCGTAAACAGCCCCCTGATAAGGAGAATATTCCACCGTACGCACTTCTCCATCCTCGTCGGTATAGGTATACGTGTCATAATAACCGTATTTCTTTTTCCCGAAATCGGGAGTATAGGTATAGCTGACGGTCGGCGTAAACACATGGCGTATCTGCAACTCCTTGCTCTTCATGAAAAGCGGCTTGTACATACCGTAAAGCTTCGTGTTCATCTGGAGAGAAAGGTCGTAATCATACACTCGGTTAAACCCGTTAACCGTATCTCGCCGCACATGATCCGTGGAGGCAGGGCTGGGGTCATAGCTCTGCATGACTTTCCGCAAATACCACCGTTCCCTATAATTAAATGAAGGAACGATGTTGATATACTTAAACAAGTTGAATGTTGCCGAAACCGGGATGCGATGCTGCATACCGTTCTCCCACTGCGTAAGGGGAGTCTTGAACAGCAAGTTGTCTTTCGTGCTTATCGAGTTGGTCAGGCTACCGGTATACTGCAGTGAAATCTTTTCATACCAACGCTCGTCGCCTGCCGACTTCTTGCGCTTGAACGGATAGAAGCGGTTTAAGGAGATATTCAAATCAGGCAGCGTCATGGTCATGGAAGAATCGCGCGTGTTCTGCGTAATGTTAAACGTACTTGAAATATTCAGTCCGATATTCGAGAAGCTGTATGAATAGCTTACACTCGAAGCCTTCGTGTTTTGTGAATACGACTGCGGATTATACAGTGTGCTCAAACTCGAGCGGTCATAGCTGCTCGTGGCAAAGTTTACGCTTGCAGAAAACGAGCTGTTCGGGTTGGCCTTCGCATCCTGACGGTGGCTCCACTGGATACGGAAGTCCTTTGAGACCGAATAGTCTGGCATACCCTTGTCTCCTGTCTTTGTTACCAGATAGCTGGCATTGAACGAACCGCTGAACTTATACCGCTTGTTGTAGGTAGAAGCAGCCGAAAGTCCCCACGAACCCTTGGTAAAGATTTCGCCCAGCACCTTCAAGTCCATCTGGTCGCTGATGGCAAAATAATATCCTCCGTCGCGCAGATAGAAACCCCGGTTCATCTCATCGCCGTAAGTCGGCATGATGAAGCCGGAAGAGTAGCTGCTGTTGAAAGGAAAGAATCCGAAAGGCACGGCAATAGGCAGGGGGACATCTTCCACCACCAGCTGGGCCGGGCCGAATACCACATTCTTTTTCGGACGAACCTTTGCCATGGCAAGTTTCAGGTAGAAATGCGGATGTTCGGTATTGTCGCAAGTGGTATAGACACCGTGCCGCATGTAAATCTCGTCATCCGCTCCCTTTTTTCCCTCCTCACTGGTCACATATCCATCGCCCTGCTGCGTCACAATGTTGTTGATGAAGCCCTTCTTGGTCTTGAAGTTGTAGCGCATCGTCTTTGATTCGTAAGGCGTATCCCCGTCTTTGAATACCGGCCGCCCCATCTCCACGCCCGTAGTGTCTTCCACTCCCCGGGCATACACCGTGCTGCTGTCCATGTTCATCGAGATGACAGCCGAAGTCAGCTCGATGTTCTGATAGTTTACCTTGCCGTCGCCATACAGATGGGCGAATCCGCCTCTCGTAAAGACGATGGAATCGCTCGCCTCATAGATGACCGGAGCATCAAGAGGCTCCTTCTCTTCACCGACAGAATCCTGCGAAAGTGAATCGGCCAGCAGCAAAGAGTCGGCGCCCAAAGAGTCTACACGCAGCGAGTCGGCAGGAACCGCATTGTTCGGCCTTGTTCTTCTCCCCCTTACACGTTGGGCCTCCGCATAGAACGAGCAGAAAAATCCCACGAGAAATAAGGATATCAGAATATATGTAGCTCTTTTAAATGATGTCATCACTAATTATTTACAGACAGTGCGCTGCAAAAGTAAGCATTCTGCTGCAAATAAACGCGAAAGCACCGGTTTTTAATGTATTTTTTATTTCTACAGAAACAGTTTGCACCAGGTATCGAAACGCAACACGCCCTCTTCTCCGTGTTTTTCGATGCTTTTGCGGGCCTTGGCCACACTCTTTTCGCGGTCCAGATGCGTTTTCGAAAAAAACTTGTCGGCAAAGCAGATAATCTGTTCCTCCAGTGTGAGCGGAATCATCTCGCGGTGAGGAACCGGAAGATTCTGTTCCTCGATGCGCTGCAAGGATATTCCCGCCCCGGTGTGCCGCTCACACACCAGCGCATGGCAGGGGAAGCCTTCCCGACGCACCAGCTCCGCGCCCAGATACCCGTGGCAAATATAAGGATGGGTGCCGAAACAGAATATGTCCTCCGCATCGGTAAGGAATATGCCGATGTCGTGCAGCATGGCTGCCTCTTCAACAAACTGCAGGTCAAGTTCCAGCTCCGGATGGCTGCGCGCCATAGCCAGGGCCTTGTCGGCAACGGAACGGCTGTGGGTCACCAATATACGCTTCAATTCATTGTTCTCAGGATAATATTTGTCTATCAAAGCAAGAGGATTCATGGTTATTCATTTTTTATTGTTAGATTTGCATGTCACAGGAAACGCGGCAAACCGTTTCTCTGCATGCAAATATACAAATTATATAGGATGAAAATGAAAAACCGGACAATTCTATTTCTGTGCAGTCTCTTTCTTTCGCTGCACGCCTCCGCCATCCGGACCGGAGCAGAACGTATGGAAACCCTGCTTCCACGGATAGAAAACAAGCGCGTTTCACTGGTCGTCAACCAGACTTCACGGTGCGGAAACACCCATCTGCTCGATACATTATATAATATAGGTATAGAGATTACGAAGGTTTTCGCGCCTGAACACGGATTCAGGGGAGAGGCAGATGCCGGTGCGACCGTAAAGGACGGGAAGGATGTCCGCACGGGAGTCCCCATCATATCCCTGTATGGGAAGAACAAGAAGCCGCAACCCGCACAGCTTGCCGGCACCGACATCGTGATATTCGACATCCAAGATGTAGGCGCACGCTTTTATACTTACATTAGTACACTGTATTACGTGATGCAGGCCTGCGCCGAAGAGGGAAAGACCGTCATTGTGCTCGACCGTCCGAACCCGTGCGACTACGTAGACGGCCCTGTCCTGCTTCCGGAATACAAGAGCTTTGTGGGCTTGCTCCCCATCCCCGTGCTTCACGGATGCACGGTCGGCGAACTGGCGCAGATGATTAACGGAGAGGGATGGCTCGGCAACGGGCTGACTTGCCCGCTTCAGGTCATCGCCGCAGAAGGATGGAAGCACGGACAGCCTTACTCGCTGCCGGTCAGGCCGTCGCCCAACCTGCCCAACGACCAGGCAATTGCCCTGTATGCCTCGCTCTGCCCTTTCGAGGGCACATCGGTCAGCGTAGGAAGAGGGACGGAATATCCGTTTCAGGTTATCGGAAGCCCCGTCATCAAGGATTCTTTCCGCTTCATGCCCCGTCCGCTGAAAGGTTCGGACATGAATCCCCTCCATAAAAACCGTTACTGCTACGGGAAAGACCTGCGCCATGCCGTCCCTCCCACGGGATTCTCGCTGAAATACGTGCTCGAACTGTACCGCTGCTACCAGACATCCGTCCGGAATCCCGAGAAGGAATTCTTCACCCGCCCCCGATGGTTTGATTTGCTCATGGGCACCAGCCAGGTGCGGCTCGACATTCTGAAAGGAAAGACCGAAGAAGAAATACGCGCCGCCTGGCAGAAAGGTCTGGCAGACTATCAGACCATCCGAAGGAAATACCTGCTTTACTGACCTTTCAAGCCTGCCGCCCGCTTTTCCGCAGGGCAAAACCGCATTACGGACAGCATGAAATGAAACGGCCGACCGGACAGAAAACATTTCCGTAACGCACAAAAGTTTCCATCCATACAATTCGCACGCCTCCGGCTACTGAATTAACAAATTATAGATATAGCAAACAGAAAATAATCGTATATTTGCCGCCGAAACTAATAAAACGAAAGATTTATGACAACAATAACCAAAGAAGCGGCCCTCTTGTATCACTCGCAGGGCAAGCCGGGGAAAATCGAGGTTGTCCCCACCAAACCTTATCAGACACAGCGCGACCTGTCACTGGCCTACTCGCCGGGAGTGGCCGAACCCTGTCTGGAAATCCAGAAGAATCCGGAAACAGCATACGATTATACAGACAAAGGAAACTTAGTGGCCGTCATTTCAAACGGAACGGCAGTATTGGGACTGGGCGACATCGGCGCAATGAGCGGCAAACCGGTAATGGAAGGCAAGGGACTGCTCTTTAAAATCTATGCCGGCATCGATGTATTCGACATCGAAGTCAATGAAAAAGACCCGGACAAGTTTATCGAAGCCGTAAAGGCCATCGCTCCCACCTTCGGCGGAATCAATCTGGAAGACATAAAGGCTCCTGAATGTTTCAAGATAGAACAGCGTCTGAAAGAAGAGCTGGATATACCGGTCATGCACGATGACCAGCATGGAACGGCCATCATCTCAAGTGCCGGACTGCTGAACGCACTGGAAGTGGCAGGCAAGAAAATAGAAGATGTAAAGATTGTGGTAAACGGAGCCGGAGCTTCCGCCGTTTCGTGCACCAAACTGTATATCTCGCTCGGCGCACGCCTCGAGAATATCGTGATGCTGGACAGCAAGGGAGTCATTTCAAAGCAGCGTACCGACCTGAACGAGCAGAAGAAATTTTTTGCGACCGACCGTACAGACATCCACACACTGGCAGAAGCCATCAAGGGAGCCGATGTATTTCTCGGACTGTCTAAGGGAAACGTGCTGACACAAGACATGGTGCGCAGCATGGCCGACCATCCGATTGTGTTTGCTCTTGCCAATCCTACACCGGAAATCTCTTACGAAGACGCGAAAGCCTCACGCCCCGATGTCTTGATTGCAACGGGACGCTCGGATTATCCGAACCAAATCAACAATGTCATCGGATTCCCCTACATTTTCCGCGGGGCACTTGACACACGGGCTACCGCCATCAACGAGGCCATGAAGCAGGCCGCCGTGCGCGCCATCGCAGGACTGGCCAAAAAGCCCGTACCCGACATCGTGAATGCCGCCTATCATGTAAACAACTTCACCTTTGGCCCCGACTATTTCATCCCGAAGCCGGTAGACCCGCGCCTTATCACGGAGGTCTCTATGGCCGTAGCCAAAGCCGCCATGGACTCTGGCGTGGCACGCAAACAAATAACCGACTGGGAAGGATACAAGAACCATCTGCGCGAACTGATGGGACAGGAAAACAAGCTGACCCGCCAACTGTATGAAACTGCCCGCAGCTGTCCGCAGCGCGTGGTATTTGCAGAAGGCATTCATCCCAATATGCTGAAAGCCGCTGTAGAGGCCAAAGCCGAAGGAATCTGCCATCCAATTCTGTTAGGCAACGAGGAACGCATCGAAAAGCTGGCCAAAGAACTGGATTTGAGTCTTGAGGGAATCGAGATTGTGAACCTGCGCCACGACCGTGAAGCTGAACGGCGCGAACGTTATGCCCGCATTCTCTGCGAAAAACGTGCTCGCGAAGGCGCCAACTATCAGGAAGCAAACGACAAGATGTTCGAACGGAACTATTTCGGCATGATGATGGTAGAGACCGGAGAAGCCGATGCTTTCGTGACAGGACTGTACACCAAGTATTCAAACACCATCAAGGTAGCGAAAGAAGTAATCGGCATCCAGCCCGAATACAAGCATTTCGGAACGATGCACATATTAAACTCCAAGAAGGGAACCTACTTCATCGCCGATACGCTGATTAACCGCCATCCGGATACTGACACATTGATTGATATAGCCAAACTGTCGGCCAAGGCAGTACGTTTCTTCAACCAGGAACCGGTGATGGCCATGCTTTCTTATTCCAACTTCGGTTCAGACACCGAAGGCAGTCCGGCAAAAGTACACGAAGCAATCGACTACATGCATAAGAATTATCCGGAACTGGCCATTGACGGAGAGATGCAGGTCAAGTTCGCCCTCGACAATGCCCTGCGCGACGAGAAATATCCGTTTACCCGCCTGAAGGGAAAAGAAGTCAATACACTGGTATTCCCGAATCTGAGCTCGGCGAACGCCACCTACCAACTCATCCAGAATATGAGCGAAACGGAAGTTATCGGCCCTATCCAGATGGGTTTGAACAAGCCCATTCACTTTACAGACATCGAAAGTTCTGTCCGCGACATTGTCAACATCACGGCCATCGCCTGCATTGACGCAATTGTCGCCAAGAAAATGAACGGAAAAAGATAAACAAACAACACCGGAACACAGGTTAATGCTACCCTCACAGGCGGCATAATCTGTGTTTCTTTTTTAATATCCACCTTATGCGCAAGCCTCTGACCAATACCCAATGTGTTCTGCTCACCCTCTTTTGGGCAGCACTCTGCTTTATCGTACTGACTTCCGCTCCCCGCATTGACGGCCCTCTTATTGTCACCATCCTCATTTCGGGAGTCCTGGTCTTCATCCCTGTCATCAAGTCAATAAAAGCGCGAAACAAGTAACAATTCTTCATATTAATTCCTTTTTAATTGCTTTTTGATGTAGATTGCAGATTTTTATTGTTTAAATGTTGTGTAAATAAAATATTATCTATACTTTTGTCACATCAAACAATCAATAAATTTAAGAGTATGAATGCAGCAAAAGTATTAGAGGATTTGAAAAGAAGATTCCCAAACGAACCTGAGTATCATCAGGCAGTAGAAGAGGTATTAGGCACCATCGAAGAGGAATACAACAAGCATCCGGAATTTGACAAGGTAAATCTGATAGAACGCCTGTGCATTCCTGACCGTGTTTACCAGTTCCGCGTTACCTGGATGGATGACAAAGGCAATATCCAGACTAATATGGGCTATCGTGTACAGCACAATAATGCAATCGGCCCGTATAAAGGAGGTATCCGTTTCCATAGTTCCGTGAATTTGGGCATCCTGAAATTTTTGGCATTTGAGCAAACGTTCAAGAATTCACTGACCACTCTGCCGATGGGCGGAGGCAAAGGAGGTTCAGACTTCTCACCGCGCGGCAAGTCCAATGCGGAGGTCATGCGTTTTTGTCAGGCATTCATGCTGGAATTGTGGCGTCATATTGGTCCGGAGACCGATGTTCCCGCCGGCGATATCGGCGTGGGAGGACGCGAAGTAGGCTATATGTTCGGTATGTATAAAAAGCTAACCCGTGAGTTCAGCGGTGTCTTGACCGGCAAAGGACGCGAGTTCGGCGGATCTTTGATACGGCCGGAAGCTACCGGTTACGGTAACATTTACTTCCTGCTGGAAATGCTAAAAACACGCAACATCGACATCAAAGGAAAAACTTGTCTAGTCTCCGGCGCAGGTAACGTAGCACAATACACCGTCGAGAAGCTAATCCAATTAGGGGCGAAAGTCGTCACAATGTCCGATTCTGACGGATACATCTACGACCCGGACGGTATCGACCGCGAGAAACTGGACTACATTATGGAGCTGAAGAACCTGTATCGCGGACGTATCCGCGAATACGCAGAAAAATATGGCTGCAAATATGTGGCAGGAGCACGGCCGTGGAACGAGAAGGCTGACATTGCCCTTCCTTCCGCTACACAGAATGAAATCAACGGCGACGACGCCAAAGCCTTGATTGCAAACGGAGTATTCGCCGTATCGGAAGGTGCGAACATGCCTTCTACACCGGAAGCCATCCGCGTATTCCAAGAGGCAAAGATTCTGTATGCTCCGGGAAAGGCAGCCAATGCAGGCGGCGTATCAGTTTCCGGACTGGAGATGACTCAGAATTCAATCAAGCTAAGCTGGAGCCAGGAAGAAGTAGACGAAAAGCTGAAAAGCATCATGAAGAACATTCACGAGGCTTGCGTGAAATACGGAACGGAGCCCGACGGCTACATCAATTATGTAAAAGGTGCGAATGTGGCCGGATTCATGAAGGTAGCCAATGCCATGATGGCTCAAGGCATCGTCTGACGGACGGATTTCATCCCACAAAAAAGACATAGCTCACTTATGAAAAATCCCGGCCGCTATGGCCGGGATTTTTTTGTCTCCATTCCAAAAAAGATTTTTCCAGCGGACTCCTACGCCCGATAAAGGGCAGGCCGCATCCGCACCTACTCGCCCCTGCTTTTCCGCTGCACGATACGCGCACCGGGCGGGACACTCTCCGTCACCCATATATTGCCGCCGATGGTAGCCCCCTTTCCTATCGTGATTCGGCCCAAGATTGTGGCATTTGAATAGACAATCACATCGTCTTCCAAGATAGGATGACGGGGTATTCCCTTGATGGGATTGCCATACTCATCGAGCGGAAAGCTCTTGGCACCCAGCGTAACGCCCTGATACAGCTTGACATGATTCCCGATGATGCAGGTCGCGCCTATCACGACACCGGTTCCGTGATCGATTGTGAAATGGTCGCCAATCTGCGCGCCGGGGTGAATGTCGATTCCCGTCTCCGAATGTGCCATTTCGGTAATGATACGCGGAATGAGAGGAACGCCCAACCGATACAGTTCATGCGCAATACGGTAATTGGTTATCGCCCGGATGACGGGATAACAGCAGATAATCTCTCCCGGACACGTGGCAGCCGGGTCGCCGTAATAGGCAGCCTCGACATCGGTAGCAAGCACACGGCGCATTTCGGGCAACCGGCTGACGAACCGGGCCGCCAGTTCCGCCGCCTTTTCACGGCAAGGAATTTCTTCGCATCCGCAATCGCTGTTTTCCGCACCGAAGCACAATCCGGCCTGTATCTGCTCAACGAGCAGGTTAAAAAGCTCCTCCACATTCACGCCTATGTGATAATTCAGCGTCTGGCTGTGAATGGTCGGATTGCCGAAATAACCGGGGAAAAGGATGGCACGGGCCAGATTCACTATCTTGCCCAGCGACCGCCCCGAAGGAAGCGGCTCCCCTTCCCGATACTGGTGGAAAAGTCCCTGATATGACTGACTGTCCGACAGTTCTTCAACGGCCTTCGTCAGCACATGCATACAATCAAAAGCATTCATCGTTCTTCTGTACTCCAAAAATCAAATATATTATTCGACCAAAGCAAAGTCAAGCATCTTTTTCTCCAGATTAGTCCGGGCTACCTTTATCTTGACCGGGTCGCCGAGACTGAACCTGCGGTGCTTCCGCCTGCCTATCAAGCAATAGTTCCTCTCGTCAAACTCATAAAAGTCATCGTTCAAGTCACGCATAGGAATCATGCCTTCGCATTTGTTCTCAGTGATTTCCGCATAAAGACCCCATTCCGTCACCCCTGAGATTACGGCATCATACACACATCCCAGGCGTTCACTCATGAATTCCACCTGTTTGTATTTCACGGAAGCCCGTTCGGCACTGGCGGCTGTCTGCTCCATCGCCGAACTATGCTCGCACAAAGCCTCATACTTGTCGGCCTGCGCGCTGCGCCCTCCCGCCAGATAACGGGTCAGCAGACGGTGCACCATCAAGTCCGGATAACGGCGGATGGGTGATGTGAAATGGGTATAATAGTCGAATGCCAGTCCGTAATGGCCGATGTTATAGATGGAATACTTTGCCTTCTGCATGGCCCGGATGGAAACCGTCTCAATCAGATTCTGTTCCTTCTTGCCTTCCACATCGCTCAACAGGCGATTCAGCGACTTTGAAACTTCCGTCTTGCTTCCTCCCGTACGAATCTTATAGCCGAAACGGGCGATAAACTGGCTGAGATTATCCAACTTCTCCGGGTCAGGCAAATCGTGGATACGGTAAGGGAACACTTTCGCCTTTTTGCTCTTTGGAACCTTCCCTACATGCTCGGCCACCGTGCGGTTGGCAAGCAGCATAAACTCCTCAATCAGCTTGTTGGCGTCTTTCGACTCCTTGAAATAGACACTGAGCGGCTTCCCCTTCTCGTCTATCTCAAACTTCACCTCGCAACGGTCGAAGTTTATCGCCCCGTTTGCCAGACGCTTTTCACGCAATATCTTGGCAAGCCGGTCCAGTTCCAGTATCTCCTCCTTGTAGTCGCCCTCTCCTGTCTCTATAATCTGCTGTGCTTCTTCATACGTAAACCTTCTGTTTGACCTGATGACCGTGTGGCGGATGCGGTAATCCTTCACCTCCGCCTTCTCGTTCATATTAAAGATGACCGAATAAGCAAGCTTTTCCTCGTCCGGACGCAGGGAACAGATAAAGTTGCAAAGTCTTTCGGGCAGCATCGGTATGGTGCGGTCTACAAGATAGACGGATGTAGCGCGCTTTACGGCCTCTTTATCGATGGCGCTTCCCTCCTTCACATAGTGTGAGACATCGGCAATATGCACTCCGACCTCCCACAAGCCGGGCTTCAGAAGGCGGATAGAAAGCGCGTCGTCAAAGTCTTTCGCGTCTTTCGGGTCGATGGTAAACGTCACCACATCGCGGAAATCCTCACGCTCGGCATAGTCTTCCGGAGTTATCTCCGCCGGAATCTTTTCAGCCGCCGCCTCGACCGACTGCGGATAAGTATAAGGCAGTCCGTATTCGGCAAGGATGGCGTGCATTTCAGTCGTGTTGTCACCCGCTTTTCCCAAGACATCTATCACTTCCCCAAAGGGATTCTTCGCGTCCTCCGGCCAGTTTGTGATTTTCACCACGGCCTTGTCGCCGTCTTTCCCTCCCTTCAGCTTGTCTTTCGGGATGAAAATGTCGTTTGCCAGCGTACTGGTTTCGGTAAGCAGGAAGGCATAATTCTTTGTCACCTTCAGCACCCCCACAAATGTAGCGTCGGCGTGCTCCAGTATCTCGATGACCTGCCCTTCCATCTGCTTCCGTTTCCGCTTCGCGCAAAGCGAAACCTTCACCTTGTCATTGTTCATCGCATGGGCGGAATTGCGTTCCGCAATGAAGATAGGCTCTCCGCCGTCGTCGGGAACAAACGAATTTTTTCCGTTGCTCTTGCGCAAGAACGTTCCCGTCAGTATCTGCCCCCGGTCATCTATCCGATACCTGCCTTTTTCCACCTCTACAAGGAAATTGTCTTCGGTCATTTCTTCCACAATGTCCCGGCAAAGCATTTTTAGCGGATGAGTGGTTAACCTTAATCCTTGAAACAACTGTTTGAGAGTAAGTGTCTCTTTGGGCTTATTGCGGAAATAACCGGCAACAAGTTCCGCCAGTTCTTTTTTCTTCATATGTTTTCCGCTCTTTTTCTCCTTTTTCTTAGCCATGTCGTTTCTGATTTAAAAGTTTGATAATACAAAGTAAACAAAATTACGGGAATAATTGCCTATAAAGATGCTTAAATTTGCAGGGCGGCGAGCAAGGCGATATGCCGGCTTCGTCTTTTCCCCGCCTCCTCCAGAAGCCCTGCAGCGCCCTTCGGGACAGCAGCACCGCCTTTTTCACCCCGGCCCAAAAGCCGGAAAGACGGCATCAAAAATCCGGATGCCACGGCCAAACGCAGCGGCTGTTCCTTTGGCAGATAAGAATCTTATAACTATCTTTGCCGCATGCTTTTAACGAAACGACAAACATGAACGGCATAAAGACGTCTTCCCGCGAGCGGGAGATATATCGGATTACGCTGGCCGGAAGCGTGGTCAATATAGTGCTGACGGCAGCCAAGATGGCGGCAGGCATTTGGGGGCACAGTTCTGCCATGATTGCCGATGCCGTGCACTCTTTGTCCGACCTGGCCACCGATGTCATCGTCATCTTTTTCGTCCGCCTCTCGGGAAAGCCGGAGGACAAGAGCCACGACTACGGGCACGGCAAGTATGAAACCTTCGCCACCCTGCTGATAGGGGCCGCGCTGCTTGCTGTGGCCGCCGGCATCTGCATAGACGGGGCGGGGAAGATTATGGCATTCGTGCAGGGAGAAAGGCTCGAACGGCCCGGATGGATAGCGCTGGCCGCAGCTTTGGTATCCATCGCCGCAAAGGAGGCGCTGTTCCGCCGCACCCGCACCGTGGGGAAAAGGCAGGGCAGTCCGGCGGTCATCGCCAACGCATGGCATCACCGCAGCGATGCCCTTTCTTCCGTCGGCACGGCCGCGGGCATCGGCGGAGCCATCCTGCTGGGCGAAAACTGGCGGGTGCTTGACCCGCTGGCGGCGGTCGTGGTGAGCATCTTCATTGCCCGGGTGGCCGTGCGGCTTGCCGCATCGAGCATCGGCGAACTGACGGAGCAGTCGCTGCCCGAAGAGGTGGAGAGGGAGATTACGGCCGCGGTACTGTCGGTGGACGGCGTGTCACAGCCCCACCACTTGCGCACCCGGCGCATCGGCAGCCGGTATGCCATCGAGATGCACGTGCGCATGGACGGCGGGCTGACACTGCGCCAGGCACACGACAAGGCGACACAGATAGAAAACAAACTGAAGGAAATGTATGGAGCCGGCACGCATGTCGGCATCCATGTAGAACCGGAAAAATAAAGATATGGACAAAAAGATACTGATTACGGGAGCAAGCGGGTTCATCGGCAGCTTCATGGTAGAGGAAGGGCTCAGGCTGGGCATGCAGGTATGGGCGGGAGTGCGGCGCTCGAGCAGCAGGGAATACCTGCAGGATGCCCGCATCCGGTTCGCCGAACTGGACTTTACCGACTCTGACACACTGGAAAAGCAGCTTTCCGCGCACAAGCGGGAGCACGGGGGATGGGACTACATCATCCATTGTGCCGGTGCGACGAAATGTTTGCACCGGGACGAGTTTGAGATTGCCAATCACTGGGGCACGCGCCACTTCGTCGAAACGCTCCGCCGCCTAAGCATGACTCCCCGGCGCTTCGTCTGTCTCAGCTCGCTGAGCGTATTCGGCCCCGTGCATGAAAAGGACTACGCAGACATCTGCAACGATGACACGCCGCGTCCCGACACGGCATACGGCATCAGCAAGCTGCACGCCGAAGAGTTTCTCAAGTCACTGCCCGACTTTCCCTATGTCATCCTCCGCCCCACAGGGGTATACGGCCCGCGCGAGCACGACTATTTTCTGATGATGAAGTCGGTCAGCCGGCATTTTGACATAGTTGCGGGGTTCAGAAGGCAGGACTTGACATTCGTTTATGTAACCGACCTGGTGCAGGCTGCCTATGCCGCACTTGACAGACCTATCGTACGGAAATCATTTTTCATCAGCGACGGAAACGTATACGGCAGCCGCACTTTTTCTGACTTGATACGGAAAGAACTGGGGAATCCCTGGACGATACGTTTCGTCTGCCCCCTCTTCCTGCTGAGATTCATCTCTTTCATCGCCGGGAATGCGGCTCGGCTGAGCAGGAAGCCCGGCACACTAAACAGCGACAAATACAGGATAATGAGACAACGGAACTGGCGGTGCGACATTACGCCCGCGGTAAAGGAACTGGGATACAAGCCCCGAGTGACACTGGAAGAAGGAGTAAAAAAAACTATTGCTTGGTACAAGAAGGAAGGATGGCTATAAGACTGAATTTGTTTGAAAGGGTAGAAAGCGGGAAGGGGCTGTTCGCCGTCGAGAGCATCAGCTTGATATACAACGCTCTTACTACCATACTGATTTTACTGTTATATCCGCGCATGAATCATCCGGCAACCATGCTGACGGAGCGTCTGGGCATCGTCATCCTGACATTTGTCCTAATCTGGCTTTACCAGGCATTCCCCTGCCGGCTGACCGCCTTCGTCCGGATGGTGGTACAGATGTCGCTGCTGGCATACTGGTATCCGGACACTTTTGAATTCAACCGTCTGTTCCCGAACCTTGACCATATCTTCGCAGCTGCCGAGCAAGCAATCTTCCAGAGCCAGCCATCCGTGGAGTTTTGCAAGCTGTGCCCGTCCGTTTGGTTCAGCGAGCCGTTCAATATGGGCTATTTCTTTTATTATCCCATGATGCTCATCGTGGTGGTATGGTATTTCGTAAACCGCTTTGAGTGGTTTGAAAAAATCTGTTTCGTGCTGGTCACATCCTTCTTCATCTACTATCTGTTCTATATTCTTGTGCCGGTGGCAGGCCCCCAATTCTACTTCCCCGCCATCGGTATGGATAAGGTAAACGCCGGCATCTTCCCTGCCATCGGAGATTATTTCAACCACAACACCTATCTTATACCGGGGTCGGGATATGAACATGGCTTCTTCTACGACCTGGTAGAAGCCTCCCAAGAGGTGGGCGAACGCCCCACAGCGGCATTTCCAAGCTCACATGTGGGCATTTCCACCATCGTCATGATTATGGCCTGGCGCGTCAGCCGGAAGCTTGCCTACATGCTCGCCCCCTTCTACATACTGCTCTGCTGCGCTACCGTCTATATCCAGGCGCATTATCTCATTGATTCGATTGCGGGATTCGTTACGGCATTTTTCGTCTACCAGCTTGCAACCGCCATGTACAAGCGGTGGTTCATCTCTCCGGTCTTCAAACTGATGGGGTAAGCCCCTTCACTTTCTTTTCCGACACACAGCAGGCGCCGAGAATGCCGGTTCCTCCCTCCACATTGCTGTATACGCGGAGCGGCTCGCCAAAGCCCAGATTGCCCAGAGCCTCGTCCAGCGTGCTTCCGGCTATCTGTGACACGGAGAAGAGATACCGGTAATAGTCTTCCGAGAGGCTGTAAAGGCGAACGGTCAGAGGGGGAGAATCCGGATTGTCATAGCTGCCGGTCCACTCTTCAAAGGACAAAGTATATTGCTTGCCCGCTATCTGCCGGTCTGTAAACAGGAAACAGGCTCCCGTATTCATCCCGTCAAATCCGACAGCACCGTCCAAAGCGTCCATATTCTCGGACAAGACCGGGTCGGATGTCTCGATGTGGGGATGGTACCACGTGCCGTAAAAGTCGTCCTGCCTCAGGAAAGTCAGGGCGTAATAGTTGTCCTCGTCCTTCTCGTCGCGGAAAGCGAGACGGTAAGTCAAGGCATAATAATTGTATGGAATGGTGTTTCCGTATCCGTCGCCTATATTCCCCTGCGGGTTTATCCGCTCCGACACTCCCGTACACTCCGCCAGAACAACCGGAACACGCTTCGGGACACAGGTTTCGGCCGTGACAGTCTGGTAGCCGTCTGCCGACACGACCAGCTTTATGCGGTCGCCCTCCTTCGGCTTGATATGGGACATAAACACCGAATCCGGCACCTCGTTCTGCGTGTCTGCCGGCAAATACTGCTTCCACTGCATGATTTCGCGGAATTCGTCATTGACAAAAAGCTCCACCCGAGCTTTGGACAAGTTCACATAACGCTCTACAAAAGCTTCCGTCCCCGCATAAAACCAGGTATGTGTAACGCTTGCCATAATCGTGGAGTCAGGAGAAACGGCACTGTTTACCACAATGACCGGGTCGGGACGATATTTCTCCAAATCAATGTCCTTATAGCAGCCCTCCAGCGACAGCGTGAGCGCACCAAGCAGGACAGGAGATAAAATTTTTTTGCTCATAACCATCAGAATTTTAATGTATAGGAAACGGAAGGGATGACCGGTATCAAACGCAGCGTCTGAAACGCATTCAGGTTCCGGCTGCCTATCCACCGGTATCTTTTCTGTATGCTGACCGGAGCCATGTAGCAGTAGGCATTGTAGAGGCTTACGTTCCAAATGCCCGTTCTCCCTTTCTTCAGCGGCTTATAGATGTTGATGCCCAAATCCAGCCGGTGATAAGCCGGAAGCCGGACATTGTTCCGAGCGGTGTAATGACTCAGCCCGTTTCCGTCTGCTATGAAATAAAAGGGCGGAACCAGCTCACTCCCCGGAAACTGGATGCCGGGCGTAGTGGGACTGTAACCGAACTGCCCTCCTTCATAACGGTCTCTCCCCAGCTCTCCATAGTTGTCAAAAGAAACCGTCACACGGTTTCCCGTCATGTAAGTCCAGGCTGCGTTGATTTCCACCTTTTTGTTCACCCTCCAGTTCGCCGTGATATTCAGCTTGTGACGGTTGTCAAACTTGGCGGGAAAGGTATTTCCCCCGTTAATCTCGCTGAAGCGCCGGTTATTCCAGCTGAGTGTATAGCTTACGGTGCCGGTAACCTTTCCCTTCTCCCTGCAGGCAAGCAGCTCCACCCCGTAGGCCGTGCCTTCTCCCGCCGTCAGCTGGTCGTGCCAGTCGGCTGTGGCGGCATAAATGTTATAGCCGTCCTTGTAGTCCAAAAGGTTGTCCATCCATTTATAGAATCCTTCCGCTGAAAAAGACCAGGCAGGATTCGGAGAGAAATAGACCCCGACAGACACCTGGTCGCTCCGAAGAGGCTTGAAACGGCGGTCTACGGATATCCAGGTGTCCGTGGGAAGGTCGATATAGCTATCATTCAACTGATGTATGTATTGGTTCATCCGTGCATACGAAGCCTTCACGCTCCACCGCCCGTTCAGGAGAAAAACGGCATTCAGGCGAGGTTCCCAGTTTGTATAGGTCTTACCATCCGCCCGGTAAAGGCTGAACCTCACCCCGCCACTTGCCAGAAACCACGGACATGCCTTCCACTCGTCTTCCGCATAAATGCCCGCCTCATGCGCATGCAGGCTCTCCTGTCCGCCGTTCACCGGAAAAACCCCCGCAGCCGACGAACTCGCCTCACTGTACTCCGGACGGAAATCATGCGAGATATACTGTCCGCCAAAACGGACATTATGGCCGGACGCCGGACGCCAGTTGAAATCCGCCCGGAAGCCGGCATCATCCGTCCCGTTCTCCATTGAAGACCGGTAGAAGAAGGTGTCATCCCCCCTGCTTTCCCTGTCTCTGCGGATTTCGGAAGCATAGCGGGTGTAAAAAGCGTTGAGCGTACCGTACAGTCTGCCGCTGAAAGCATGCGCCCATCCGCCGAACGCCGTCAGGCTTCCCCAGTGCAGACGACTGATATCCTCTTCCTTTGCGCCCTCATAATCTTCCTTCGTCCCGCCTTTCAGGTAGTCTCTTCCCCAATAAAGGCCGGCAAACGCACGGCTCCGCCCGCTGAAATGGTGCGTCAGCTTCAGGTTCAGGTCGGTAAAGGCGTAGCGGACCACCGTCTTGCTGTCTCCAGACTTTCTGGATGCATTCCATATGGCCAGGGCGGGAGCAGTCAGCACATCCATCCACGTGCGCCGCAGATTAAAACTGAAGGATGTCTTGTCCCTTACGACCGGGCCTTCCAGATTTAAGCTGCCGGAAGTCAGCCCCAATGTGGCGCTCCCATGAAATTCTTTCAGGTTCCCGTCCTTCATACGCACATCCATCACGCCGGATATTCTCCCGCCGAAGCGCGCGGGGAATCCCGCCTTGTAGAAGTCCACATCCTTCACCGCTTCTACATTGAAGGCTGAAAACAGTCCGGCGGCATGACTCACCCCATAAACGGGATTTCCTTCTATCAGGTAAAGATTTTCATCCCGGTTTCCTCCCCTTACATACATGCCGGAAAAACCCGCTATCCCGGGAGAGACACCTGCCTGAACCTGCACTGCCTTTATGATGTCCGCCTCGCCGAACAGGGCAGGCGTCCGCTTTATCTCGTCATAAGAGAAGCCGACCTTACCCATCTGAGGGGCCCGCAAAAGGCTTTTTCCGGTATAGAACGCATCCACCACCACTTCCGCCAGATGCTGGTTGGGACGGAGACGCACCGTCAGGGCCGTATCGCGCCGCAGAAAGTCCGCCCGAAGGGTGCAGGGGGCATATCCGATATAGGAAACCGCGATGTCGTCCGCACCGTCCAGCGTCAGACTGAAGAACCCGTGTTCGTTGGCCGCCGTCCCGCGCTTCTGGCGCGCCGCATAGACAGACGCTCCGGCCAGGGCTTCGCCCGATATGGCATCACGCACGAATCCGCTTACCGTAATCCTCTCCAGCTTCTTCCGCTTCAATATCACGAAACGGCCCTCTCTTTCGTAGCGGATGGGAAATACAGAACACAGACTTTCCAGGCACTTAGTGAACGGAACACGGCGGAAATCCACGCTTGCCGCAGGCATATTTTCGAGCAGGGACGCTTCATAAGAAAAGGTTACATCGGCCTGGGCCTCCAAACGGGCCAACACTTCCGGCAGAGAGATGCGCCGGGCGCGCAGGCTTACAAGGGGGTCGTCCGTCCCGGCATGGGCTTCCAGGAAAAGGAAGCCGGCCAGTACGGACAACACTGTTTTAAAGAAAAAGGAAAATCGTCTTGTCATGGCTTTATCCTGAGGTTTGTGTCGAGTGTCTGGTTGATTATATGGATTATGTCTGCTATCTCCATCCGGTTGAAGTCTGAAGTCAGGTAAAGTTCGCTTTGGGGCACTCCTTCAATCCGTACCCGATAGACCTTTTCAAGCTCTTTTACGACCTGTTTCAAAGGAGTATTCCGATAGGTAAGCCGGCCGGTCATCCAGGCCAGCTCGTTCTGATTCTCCGGCTTGCCCGTCCGGATGGCGCCATCGCTCCTGCCAACGGCCCGTTGGCCAGGGACAAGGTCGACCCATTGACGGGAGGTACGGAACCGAACCCTGCCCGAAGTGACAAAGGCCACCGCACTGTCCGGCGCGGCCTCTACCTGAAAACGCGTGCCCAATACTTGTACCGTAGCTACCGGTGCAGTCACACTGAAAGGTTCATCCTCACAACGGCTGACGCTGAAGAAGGCTTTTCCTTTCAATGACACTTTCCGCCCGTCTTTTCCAAAGGCCAGACGGTCGTACCGCAATACGCCTCCCGCCGAAAGGGTTAATTCACTCCGGTCGGGCAATACCAGTTTCCGGTTCTCCACACCTGCCGTTACAGTTATCCAGTCCGTGCGCATACAGTTCCAATAGTAGGCAAACGCTCCTGCCGCCAGACCGGCCACGACTGCCGCCGCCCCCGTAATCCGATACAACCGCCGCAAGCGGGAGGAATTCTCCTTCGGAGCAAGAAGCGGACATACTCTTTTCCATGCCGCCGAAGTGTCATTCTTTCCTTTCCGATAGAAGCGGACTACAAAACGCAGGCTTTCTTCCTGCGGAGAAAGGGGGTTATGCTCTTTTTCCATACATGCTTTTTTTACGGTGTCCCTCCAACAGCGGAAGAACACCCTTTTACTGCTGAGACGCAGCCTTACGGAAATCCCCCTATTGTCCGGGGAAAAATCAGGAGAAAAAGAACAGATAGATTTTTACAGCCGTCCGGCGCAGCGCCTTCAGGGCGGCACTGAGCTGGTGCTCTACGGTCTTGACAGAGATATGAAGCTCTTCGGCTATCTCCTGATAGGTCAGTCCGTCGCGTTTCGCCATCAGAAAGATGCGCCTGCGTCCTTCCGGAAGGCGGTCTACTGCTGTCCAAAGCAGCGCATCACGCTCCGAACGCACGATACGCTCTTCTTCGCTCATCTCCGCATCCTGGCCAAGCCTGCCTTCCTCCAAGTCTTCCGGCACGGGGATGCGGTGATAGTCCGTACAACCGTTACGGACAGTGCTGTAGAGATACTGTTTCAAGTTCTGGATGACGCTTCCCTCCGAAAGTTTCCTCCAAGTATCCACGAAGGCCTGCTGGACAATGTCTTCCGCATCATCCACATTCTCCGTCTGCCGAAGGGCATACATCACCAAAGGACGGTAGTAAAGACGGAAATGGCTCTCATATTCTGACAGGCTCACCATAACGGCGGCAAAAATAAGCATAAATAAATACCGAAGAAGCCTACAGGAAATATTTTTTTGACGGAATCCGACTTTCCGGAATGCCTTATCAAAAAAAAATCCTGTCCTGCCCAAAAAACATTTCATCCTATCCCTATCCAAATAGCAACAAAAAGACAAAAAAGATATTCCTGTTCGGCAGACGACAAGAGCGATTCTCCCATCCCCGAAACAAGGGAATACTTTTTATAAGGTTATTCCATTAATTTCATGTAACTTTGCACCCTGAAAAAACAACCAGAGAAAATGAACCATTCGATAAAAGACTTTGAAATTATGGCGCCGGTGGGCTCACGCGAATCCCTTGCGGCAGCCATACATGCCGGAGCCGACTCCGTCTACTTCGGCATAGAAAGCCTCAACATGCGCGCACGTTCGGCCAATACCTTCACGACAGACGACCTGAAGGACATTGCCCGAATCTGCGATGAAAATGGAGTAAAGAGTTATCTCACCGTCAACACCATCATCTACGATGAAGACATAACGCTGATGCACCGCATTGTGGAAGCGGCAAAGGAAGCAGGCATCAGCGCAGTAATAGCCGCCGATGTGGCGGTCATGGATTACTGCAACCGCATCGGCATGGAAGTACATCTTTCCACCCAGCTGAACATCAGCAACGCCGAGGCTCTGAAATTTTATGCGCGGTTTGCCGATGTGGTGGTACTGGCCCGCGAGCTTAATCTGAAGCAGGTACGTGCCATTTACGAGGCCATCCAGACAGAACACATAACGGGACCGATGGGAAAGCCCGTGCGTATCGAGATGTTCTGCCACGGAGCGCTGTGTATGGCCGTATCGGGCAAGTGTTATCTCAGCTTGCACGAACTGAATGCATCGGCCAACCGAGGTGCCTGCATGCAGGTATGCCGGCGCGCCTATACGGTGAAAGACCGGGAAAGCGACATCGAACTGGAGGTGGACAACAAGTATATCATGTCGCCGAAAGACCTCAAGACCATCCGCTTCATGGACGAAATGATAGAAGCCGGAATCCGCGTGTTCAAGATTGAGGGACGAGCACGCGGCCCCGAGTATGTAAAGACGGTTGTGGAGTGTTACAAGGAAGCGATACAGGCTTATATAGACGGCACATTCACGGAGGAAAAGAAGGATGACTGGGACGCACGCCTGAAGACCGTGTTCAACCGCGGATTCTGGAACGGCTATTACTTGGGACAGCGCCTCGGGGAATGGAGCCGGAACTATGGTTCGGAGGCTACGGAACGCAAGATTTATGCCGGAAAAGGCATCAAATATTTCTCGAATATCGGTGTGGCGGAGTTTCTCATCGAAGCAGCTGAAATCAAGGTGGGAGACAGACTGCTGATTACGGGGCCTACCACAGGCGCGATGTATGTCACGCTGGAAGAAGCCCGCGTCGACCTGAAGCCGGTAGATGTGGTAAAGAAGGGCGTGCACGTATCGTTCAAGGTTCCCGCCCGTATCCGCCCCAGCGACAAGCTGTACCGGATGGTTCCGGCGGAAGAACTGAAAAGCAGGCAGGCCTTGTCCTGACGGCAAAATGAAAAGACCGGGACGCATGGTTTCATGCGTCCCGGTCCTTTTTTCACCCTGTCTCACAGGCAGGGAACGCGCTCGAACAGCGTTTCCGGAAACTTCTTCTGAAGCCACGTACGGATGTATTCCTCCGTATCATGCTGAATGACCTTGTCTTCCTCCTGAGGATAAAGGTTGTACATTACGCTGTGCAGACGGATTCCACGGGCCGCAACGGCCTCCAGGCTAAGCAATGTATGGTTTATACTGCCCAATCTGCCCGAAGTGACGAGGATAAGCGGATAGTTCCTCCGGGCCACGTAGTCGATGGTCAGCAGATTGCGCGTCAAAGGCACCATCAACCCTCCCGCCCCTTCGAGCAAAACGGCATCATACCTTTCCAAAAGCCTGCGGGAAGCCTGCTCTATCTTTTCAAAGTCTATCGGACGGCCGTCAATCTCGGCAGCCAGATGCGGGGAACACGGATAGGTAAAGATTTCGGGCATGGTCAGATGCGTTTTGTCTTCTTCCAGAAGCCCCGTCCCCATCAGCCGGCGGTGCAGTTCGATATCTTCCGACAGGCCGGTATTCCCCGTCTGGACAAATTTCTGAGTTATCGTACGGATTCCTTTCCGGTTCCATTCGCGGGCCAGATACCCGGTGGCATAGCTTTTGCCTATTCCGGTATCGATTCCGCTCACAAAATAAACGGTCTTTTTCATGATGCAATCTTTTTAGCAATGATATAAATGGGATGATAGGTCAGACAGACAGTCCGGTCGGTCTGACGGAACAAGCGCTCATAACGCCTGCAAAAATCGGCAAGCATACCTTTCGTCCACTGCCGGCGGCGGATACCCGTCACTCCGGTAGCCTGCAAATGCCGCAGCACCTCAAGAGGAGAAGGGAAAGAAAAGGATATCAGCTCTTCACTGGCGTGTATCAGTTCGTAATGCGGAAGCAAAACCGACTTCAGTTCCTCTAAAGAAAGATAGCTTAATGCCTCTCCGGTGACGGAAGCCACTTCCTGAAGATTTTTCTGTCCGAATGTGCTGAACGAGAAATATCCGCCGTCCGCCAGCAGGTTCCTGCACCGGGCGAAAAAGCGCGGCGGAGAATCGAACCACTGGATAGCCGAACAGGAGGTTATCAGGCTCTGTCCGCCGGGAAACTCCGTCTGTTCCGCATCGCCGGGGCAGAACTGCACCCGTTCGCCCAATACATCGGCCAGACTTTCCCGCATCTCCGGACAGATATCATTCAGCCAAACGAAAGAAGGATGCGTGCGGCGGAGCAGCATGCGGGTAAACACGCCCGTTCCGCAGCCCACTTCCAGCACGTTGCGACAGGCCGAACGGGGCACATGGCGGGCAATCAGTCCGGCCATTCTCGCGGCAATCCTCCGCTGTGCGTCGGCACGCTCCGCGTAGGTTGCCGAAGCACGGGCAAAACGCCGCCTTATCAACGCTTTATCCACAGGCCGTCCTCCTTTCCCGAGATGCACGCAGCGAAAAAGCCATCGTCATAATGCTCCATATCCCTCGGCAAAAGCTGCGTTTTCCCTTTCCAAAAGCTCATTTGGTTATCGGCCAAAAATATTTTGTCCCTAAGCCCGACCACGGCCCTGTCCCACAAAAAGCAGGGCATGTCCGACCGGGCCACCGTTTCCGCCAATGCCGCCAGCTCTTCGCGAAGCTCACCCGCGCTCCGGTAAGGATGATGCGCCAGGAAAGCCTTTACCTCTTCCACCGAACCGCACATCCGGCGGCGGAACCGCACCAGTGTCTGCTCGGAAAAACGGGCCAGCGTGCCTGAAAATACGGCCTCGGGTATACCTTGCCCGTCATCTATCGGCAGAAGCGTGCCGTTGACGGCCAACTTCATCTGATACGGAAAATCTTTCCCCTGAAGAACCTGAGAGGCGACCCATACGCCCATCGACCAGGCCAGCAGCCGGATGGAGCTGTATCCCTGCAAAAGCGTATAGTCAAAATCCAGATTCCGGTAATCATAGCACAGCAGATAATCATATCCCGTCTCTGCCGGCAACTTGAACAGACTATCGTCTGCCCCCCATCCGGCAAAAAAGAGAAGCAGTGCCGGATTGTTTTCCTTTTTAATGAACCGTTGTATCATAATTCCTCATTTCAAACAGGTTATCAAAGCATCCAACTCTTCGTCCGCAATGTCTGCCCGCAGCGAGAAGCGCAGGCGCGATGTGCCTTCAGGCACTGTAGGCGGACGGACAGGGAGCACATAAAAGCCTTTACGCCGGAGTTCCTCCGCCTTTAAGACGGCCTTTCCGCTCTCTCCCTCTATCAGCGGGATGATATGACTGCCCGATACGCAGCCTTCACCGCCACCCAGACAGTTCCGCAGGCGGGCAGCCATGTCGTCCAGATGCATGCGAAGTCCCTTCCACTGCGGCAAGCGCTCCAGCAGGAAGCATGTCCAGGCCAGGTTTACGGGCGGCAGAGCCGTGGTAAAGATAAGCGTACGCATCTTATTGACCAAATAGTCGCGCAGTTCTCTGCGGCAAACCACATACGCTCCTACAGAAGCCATCGCTTTTCCAAAGGTGCCGCACAGGAAATCCACTTCCGGCACACATCCCTGCTCCTCGGCAATGCCCAGTCCGTTCCGGCCCCGCACGCCGATGGCATGGGCCTCATCCACATAAAGCAGTATCTGCTGCGGACTGAGACGCTTAATCGAGACAAGCCGGCGCAGGTCGGTCACATCGCCGTCCATGCTGAAAACACTTTCCGTCACGATAACAATCCGCTCGTATTCCTTCCGGTACTTGTCGACCAACGACTCCAGCTGCCCGTAGTCCTGATGGCGGTAGCGGATTGCATGAGCCGGAGAAAGCCGGATACCGTCAATCAGGCTGGCGTGCACCAGCTTGTCGGCCAGTATCAGCGTATGAGAATCGCTTATGGCCGGAAGAATCCCCGCATTCATATGGTATCCGCTGCTGAATACCAAAGCACTCTCCGCCCGGAACAACCCGGCCAACTTGTCTTCCAGTCTGGTGCAAATGTCAAAATTCCCTGTAAGCAGCCGCGAAGACGAAGAGGAAAACAAAAAATCCTCTTCATCCAAAGTTTCCATGAACTCGCGGCGCAGTTCCTTGTCGGCGGCCAGCCCCAAATAATCGTTCGAAGAAAGATTCAGCATCCGCCTTCCTCCGCCAACAATCCATTTTCCTTCGTGCCTTACATCCGGCAATGTCCGCAAATCACCCTTTTCCAGCAGGCGCTGCAGCTCTTGTCCGTATCTGTCCATACCTTCTATATTTTCATTTCACCTACAATCTTTACCAATGCGCCCGTGAGCCGGCTCAGTTCCTCCCGACTTATAATGAACGGCGGCATAATATAAACCAGCCTGCCGAACGGACGCACCCACACGCCTTCCTCGACAAACCGGCGCTGCATCCATGCCATGTCCACCTCGCGACGGGTCTCAATCACGCCTATCGCCCCCAATACGCGGACATCCGCCACTTGCGGCAGAGTTTTGGCCGGAGCAAGCTCCGCCTTCAACTGGCTTTCTATCCGCTGCACCTTTTCTTTCCATCCCGATGACAGCAGCAGCTCCACAGAAGCCCTTGCCACGGCACACGCGAGCGGATTTCCCATAAACGTAGGGCCGTGCATAAAGGCATTCGGATAATGGTCTGAGATGCAGCCCGCTACTTCATCGGTTGTCAAGACCGCCGAGAATGTCATGTATCCTCCTGTCAGCGCCTTGCCTATGCACATGATATCCGGCTCCACACCGGCATGCTCGCAGGCGAAAAGCTTTCCTGTCCGCCCGAATCCCGTGGCAATCTCATCGAATATCAAGAGCAGGCCGTTCTCCCGACACAGGCGGGCGGCCTCGCACAAGTATCGGGGATGATAGAAGCGCATACCTCCCGCGCCTTGCACTACGGGTTCCAGTATCAATCCAGCAAGCTCCCGGCCGTATTCACGTATTACCGCCTGCAAAGGAAGCAGGTCTTCTTCGTTCCAGACCCCACCGAACCGGCTTTGGGGAGCAGGCAAGAAATGGCGGACAGGCAGCGCCGGACCGAAAAGACGGTGCATTCCGGTCACGGGGTCGCACACCGACATGGCATTCCACGTATCTCCGTGATAGCCCGAACGGATGGTGACAAAATTATTGCGCTCCGGACAGCCCTTTGCATACTGATACTGCACCGCCATCTTCAGGGCAACCTCCACGGCCACCGAACCACTGTCGGCATAGAATATCTTCCGCATGGACGGAGGAACGACAGAAAGCAGCAGTTTGCCCAGTTCTATGGCAGGCGCATGCGTCAATCCGCCGAACATGATATGCGCCATATCCTTAAGCTGCTCCTCTATTGCCCGGTTCAGAACGGGATGATTGTATCCGTGAACGGCACACCACCACGAAGACATCCCTTCAATCAGCTCCGTTCCGTCTTCCAGAATTATTTTACAACCTTGTGCCCGCCTCACTTTATAAGTCGGGAGCGGACGGGTGGCCGAAGTATACGGATGCCACAAATGCTCCCTGTCGAAATTATCCGTTATCTTGTCAAAGTTCATATCCTGCCTGTTTGATTTTTTCCACATCTTCACTGACTTTTGAGCCGAGCGTAGTGAGCAAATCACCCACGATGGCCGAATTTATCCCTATATACAAAGCCCGCCGGACGGTATCTTCATCCAGTTGCGAGCGTCCCCCCGCAAACCGCAAATAGGCATCCGGATTGACAAGACGAAACAAAGCTACCGTCCGGAGCACTTCTTCTGCCGCCAGCGGACGGGCATGCCCGAGCGGCGTGCCCGGAATGGGCTGCAACAGATTGATGGGAATGGACTTTATCCCCAGTTCCCGCAGCAGAAAGGCAAGTTCCACCCGCTGTTCCGCCGTTTCTCCCATCCCGATGATGCCTCCACAACACACATCCATTCCCGCTTCACGGGCCGCACGCAGGGTCGCAATCTTTTCTTCCTGCGTATGCGTGGTGCACAGGCTCGGGAAAAACGAGGGCGCCGTCTCCAGATTACAGTGATAACGCTCCACACCGACACGGCGGAGTCTTTGCAACTGCTCCGCGGTAGCCAGCCCCAGCGAGGCGCAAAGCCGCACGCCGGAATTTTCATGCAGATAAAAAAAGTTTTTGCAAAGGGCATCCACCTCTTTGTCCGTAGGCTTCCGCCCGCTTGCCACCAGAGAAAAGCGGTTTACTCCCGCCCGCCCGTTGTATCGGGCGTGACGCAGGCATTCTTCTTCGGAAACAATTCCGTAAGCCTTGGCATCCGTATGATAATGAGCCGACTGGGCACACCATTTGCAGTCTTCCGGACAACGGCCGGACTTGACATTAATGATGGAACACATGTCAAAGACACGCGAAGCCCGCCTTAAGGTCACCTCGTGGGCGGCTTCGCACAATTCCGGGAAAGGGGCTTCACGCATCAGCCAACAGGCCTCCGCATACGCAAGGTCTTTTCCCGACAAGACCTTGCCCTTTAATTCTTCCAGATATTCTTGCATAAACTTTATAAACTGTCGGACATAAATCACGCGGGCAGGTGCAGCTTCCATGCATGATATGGAAAAACTGCACCTGCCCGCGTAACCTTTGCCCGGATAAACAAATCCTTCACACCAGACGGTACACCTTTATTTTCTTTTCGCCCCGCACACCCGGCGAAACGGCCTTTTGCCGGCGCGACAAGACACAATGCTCCCTCCAGAAGCAACGTGTCACCTCCGTCCGCGCCGGGCTCTTCCGTCTCCGGAAGGCCGAGCCAGCACCTTTCCGACCGGAAGTTTTCCCACGCCGTCAGGTTCTTTTTCTTGCTCAGAGAGGCTTCGGTGATGCTTTTGCCTACACATCCAATCGTTACATGCCGCTTCAGGCTGCAAAAGACAGCATCCTTCTTGCGGCTCCAATGACGGAACCGTATCATACGGACGGCATGAAAACTTTTTTTACGGAACATAGGACTTTTCTTCTAACGGCAGCAAATGTAATGAAAAACGGCAAGAAAACAAGCGCATCAGAGAATAATCCCTCCGCCCAGGAGAATATCGCCGCGGTAAAAGGCGGCCGCCTGTCCGGAAGCCACCGAAGCAAGCGGTTCATAAAGGCGGACACGCAGGCGGCCGCCTGCTTCCGGCGTCACCACACAGCGGTTGGCCTGCTTCCGGTAACGGATTCTGACGATTACATCGTCTCTTCCGAACAGCGCATCGGGATTTACGGCATTCCAGCCGGTCAGAAACATTTCTTCCCTCTCAAGAGCCTGCAGGCTGTCGGTAATGATAATCTTGTTTTCCGGCACCAGAATCTCCTTTACAAACAATGCCTTGTTCATATAAATGCCCAAACCGCGCCGCTGGCCTATTGTATAGAAGGGATATCCCTCATGTTTCCCCAGACAAGCCCCTGCCTCGTCATAAAAGTAACCGGGAAGAATCCGGCCCGGCGGGACATGCTCTCTCAAAAAGCTGCGATAATCCCCCGGACAAAAGCATACGCCCAGACTGTCGCGCTTGCGGGCCGCCTTCATGAAGCCGCGTTCGGCCGCTATCTCCCGCACCCGCGTCTTGTTCAGTCCGCCCAAAGGCAGCACCACACGCGACAATATCTCCTGCGGCAGGCCCCAAAGAAAGAAAGACTGGTCTTTGTCCGGGTCTTCCCCACAGGCAATATGCCAGTATCCGCCGATGAAACGCTTCCTTACATAGTGTCCGGTGGCCAGGCAGGCTATACCTTCGCGGTCGGCTATCTGCTTCAAAAGCGGCCATTTCAGGCAGTTGTTGCACAAAGTGCAGGGAACGGGCGTGCGTCCCTCCATGTATTCCTGTATGAAGTAACGGATGATACGCTCGCGGAACACTTCACGCGCATCGTAAACCAGGTGAGGAATGCCCAGACTGTCGCACAGACCGCGCGCATCGTCCAGATATTCCGTGTCGCCGTCCCTTTCATAAAAACGGAATGTCACGCCGGTCACCTCGTAACCCGCGTCCAGAAGCAGCAGAGCAGCCACCGAACTGTCCGTTCCACCGCTCATTCCAAGCAATACCGTCTTCTTATCCTTTCCCATTGCAGCAAGCCTCCCCCGATACGAACCATCCAAACAGCAGCAAGTCATCTTCTTCCCGCCATTTTCCTCCGGTCTTTCATGATGGCATCCTTATTCTCCAAGGCCCATTCCATCAGCGCATTGATGTGCGGAAGCAGTGAAAGCGCACGGGATGTAAGGGCATATTCCACGCGCGGAGGGACTTCCGGGTAGACTGTCCGCATCACATAGCCGTCTTCCTCCAGTATGCGGAGCGTTGCGGTCAGCATCTTTTGGGATATGTCCGGTATTTCCCGCTGCAATTCCTTGAAGCGCATCGGCTCCCGACCGGTCTTGTCGAGCGTAAATATGACCAAAAGCGACCATTTGCCGCTTATTCGAGCCAATATGTTCCGAATCGGACAGCCGGGGAACATGGCATCTTCGATTTCTGTCCTGCTATTATTCATGACGGATTGCTTGTTGTTTGCCTGCAAAGGTAAAGAGTTTTTTCCCGAACGGCAAGAAAGGCACATGCCAATCCCTTACAGATTTATTCTCCCGCCGCCGACGCAAAACTTAATGACGCGGAAGAAGCTCCTGCAAGCGGAAACGGAACCTTTTTATCGGCGGACAAGGAGAGGCCCGTCCTGCAAAAAAGAATTCCGGACACCATGATATGGATTTTTCTCCATACCATAACAGCCAGAAACAGCACAAAATCTCCCGCTTTTCCCTTTAAAAGTAAAGAAAACATTTTTAAACAGTTGATTAGCTGACGGGAAATTCATAATTTTGCACCGTCAAACAGAAATTACGTAATTTAATCGAAATGAATCAAGAATTCGAGCTAATCGCCAAAACCTTCCAGGGACTGGAAGAGGTACTGGCCGGAGAACTCACCAGACTGGGAGCCGACAACATTGAAATAGGCCGCCGCATGGTCTCCTTTACCGGAAACAAGGAAATGATGTACCGCGCCAACTTTTGCCTGCGGACAGCCATACGTATCCTAAAGCCTATCAAGCATTTTGCCGCACGCACAGCCGACGAAGTGTACGATGCAGTGAAGGACGTCACTTGGGAAAACTATCTGGAATGTACGGACAGCTTTGCCGTCGACGCCGTGGTATTTTCGGAAGACTTCCGCCACTCAAAGTTTGTTGCCTATAAAGTGAAGGATGCCATCGCAGACTATTTCCGCGAGAAAACGGGGAAACGGCCTTCCGTACGCATCAACAATCCCGACCTGCGGATTCATATCCACATAGCAGAAGACCAATGCACATTATCGCTCGACAGTTCCGGCGAATCCCTGCACCGGCGCGGATACCGGCAGGAGCAGATGGAAGCTCCGCTTAATGAAGTGCTGGCGGCAGGTATGATTCTAATGACGGGATGGCAGGGCGAATGTGATTTTATCGACCCCATGTGCGGCTCGGGAACCATTCCTATCGAGGCTGCGCTTATAGCAAGAAACATTGCTCCGGGAGTATTCCGCAAGGAATTCGGATTCGAACGGTGGAAGGACTTTGACCGCGACCTGTTTGACAGCATCTACAACGACGATTCTCAGGAGCGCGAGTTTCATCATAAGATTTACGGCTACGACAACAACCCCAAAGCCTTCGAAATAGCTACTCGGAATGTGAAGGCCGCCGGAGCAGGCCGAGACATCGTGCTGAAGATACAGCCTTTCCAACAGTTCACACAACCGGAAGAAAAGAGCATCATCGTCATGAACCCGCCTTATGGCGAGCGTATCTCTTCTGATAATCTGCTGGAGCTGTATGCTATGATCGGCGAGCGCCTGAAACACGCGTTTACAGGAAACGATGCATGGATATTGAGCTATCGCGAAGAATGTTTCGACCAAATCGGCCTGAAGCCGTCTGCCAAGATACCTTTATTTAATGGGGCACTGGAATGCCAGTTCCGCAAGTACCAACTGTTCGACGGCCGCTACAAAACTTTCCGGAGCGGGGATGCCGGCAAAGATTTCAAGCCCAAACGCGACGCCGCATCGCCGCGCCCGCGCCGCCATACCGAGAAAGTAGTATACGGAAGACGGGAAGACGACCGTTTCAAAAGGGAGCGACGCAATGCCTTCAAGTATGAAGACGAGCGCCGGCCGCGCAAACCCATGTCGGACGAAGCACGGGAAATAATCGCCAGAAAGAACTCTACGCCGCGCTACATGCACAAACGGCATGAAGGCGCAAGCCAAAAAGACGCAGAATAAAGAGAAACGGGAAAGGGCGCAGCCCGGAAAATGGAGAAACAAGAATGAAACGCATATTACAACTAATCATCTTGGCGTGTATGACCATTCTGACAGGAACCGCACAAGAACAAAAGGCCTTTACCCTGGAGGATGTAATCCCGGGAGGAAGCAATTATTTCAACCTTGTCCCTAAGAATATGCCGGGACTGGCATGGTGGGGAGATGTGTGCATACGTACAGATGTAGAAGAAATCAAGTCCGTTGACACAAAGAGCGGGGAAGAAACGACACTTGTCACACTGGAAGAAGTGAACAAGGCCATGGCCGGCAAAATGACTTACAAGCCAACGGCCGGCATCAAGCCGCTCCGCACACTGATGGACGCCTCAATGCCGTGGGGAGACCGAAAGACCATCGTCTTTTTCAACAAGGCAGAAAACGGCGACGACTACATGGTGTGGTATGATTTCGGGAAGAAAGAAATCGTCAACATGTTCCGTCTCGAGGCTTCGCAAGGGAAATCGCCAGCGAACATCGACTTCTGCAAAGAGAATGGAGCCGTGGCCTATACCGTAGGACGGGATTTGTTCGTGGCAGACAAGGGGGATTTCAGCCGGATGATTAATCCCGCCACCATGGGAAACGCAGCAGACTTTGAGTCGGATGTTGTCTACGGCCAGTCCGTACACCGGAATGAATTCGGCATCACGAAGGGAACGTTTTGGAGCCCTAAAGGAACCTGTCTTGCCTTCTACCGGATGGACCAAAGCATGGTAACAGACTATCCGCAGGTAAATACTTCCACCCGGATTGCCACACTCGAACCGGACAAGTATCCGATGGCAGGCATGACCAGCCATAAGGTAACGGTCGGCGTATACAATATGAAGACAGGAAAGACCGTCTATCTGCAGGCGGGTGACCCGACCGACCGGTATTTTACCAACATCAGCTGGTCGCCAGACGAGAAGAATATCTATCTTATCGAGCTTAACCGCAACCAGAATCACGCTCAGTTAGTGCGCTACAACGCCATTACCGGAGAGAAAGAAGCCGTATTATACGAAGAAGAACATCCCAAATACGTGGAACCTCAGCACCCCATCACTTTTTTGCCGTGGGATGACACGAAATTCATCTACTGGAGCCAGCGTGACGGCTATCACCACCTCTACCTGATGGATACGGAAAAAGAAACTTCCCCCGAAACGAAAAAAGGAAAAGACGGCGAAACGACCTTCCGCGAATACCTGGAAACCGTTCCGCTCACGCAGGGCGACTGGCTCGTGCAAGAGATTCTGGGATTCAACACAGGTGAAAAAGAAATTATCATCGGCAGCACAGAAATTTCTCCTCTGCAGACAAATATCTTTTCGCTTCGTGCAAAAACCGGCAAGCGCACGCTCATCGGCAGACAAGACGGAATGCACAGCGCCCGATTGTCGGCAAGCGGCAAGCATATCATCGACAACTTTACTTCGGCCAACGTGGCGCGGGAGATTTATATCCTGCCGACAGACGGCGGGAAAGGAGTCACACTGCTCACGGCAACCGACCCGATGAAGGAAAGATTTGACCTGCCGGAGATTTCCATCGGTACAATAAAGGCGGCCGACGGCGTGACCGACCTGTATTACCGCCTCATCAAGCCTACAGACTTCGACCCAAACAAAAAATATCCGGCCATTATCTATGTATATGGAGGGCCTCATGCCCAGCTCATCCACAACAACCGTTTTTATGATGCGCGGGGATGGGATCTTTACATGGCCCAAAAAGGTTATGTAATGCTGACTGTAGACGGACGAGGGAGCGACAACCGGGGCCTGAAGTTTGAAAACTGCACGTTCCGCCGCCTGGGCGAAGAGGAAATGAAAGACCAAATGAAGGGTGTGGAACTGCTGAAATCGCTGCCCTTCGTAGACAGCGCGAGAATCGGCGTGCACGGATGGAGCTTCGGAGGCTTCATGACCACCAATCTGATGCTGACCTATCCCGACACCTTCAAGGCGGGAGTTGCCGGAGGCCCGGTCATCGACTGGAAATATTATGAAGTAATGTACGGCGAGCGCTATATGGACACTCCCCAGACTAATCCGGAAGGATACAAAGCCACTGACCTGAAACAGAAAGCAGGCAATCTGAAAGGACGGTTGGAAATCATCATCGGCGGGACAGACCCTACCTGCGTACCGCAGCATACCTATACTTTCCTGCGTTCATGCATTGACGCCGGAACGCATCCCGACTTGTTCATTTATCCGGAAGACGGACATAATATGATTGGGCGCGACCGGGTGCATCTGCATGAGCATATCACCCGCTATTTTGACGACCATTTAAAATGAAATGACCGAATCATCAGCTACTAAAAACATAGAATATGAAACTTTTACTCTTAGGTTCTGGCGGACGCGAGCATGCATTGGCATGGAAAATCGCTCAAAGTCCGAAAATTGAAAAGCTATATATCGCTCCGGGAAATGCCGGAACACGCGAAACAGGCGAGAATGTTTCCATCAAGGCCGATGACTTTGCCGCCATCAAGCAGTTCGTAACCGAAAATGGCATTGATATGGTGGTGGTAGGCCCGGAGGATCCGCTGGTAAAAGGCATTTACGACTATTTCAAGAACGATGAAACGCTGAAAAGCATCCCCGTCATCGGGCCGTCGAAAGCGGGTGCCGTGCTGGAAGGAAGCAAGGAATTCGCCAAAGGATTCATGCAGCGCCACCATATTCCTACGGCAGGCTACAAGAGTATCACGGCCGCCAATCTGGAAGAAGGGTTAGCTTTCCTGGAAACCCTCAGTGCCCCTTACGTTTTAAAGGCCGACGGACTTTGTGCAGGAAAGGGTGTACTGATTTTGCCTACACTGGAAGAAGCTAAAAAAGAATTAAAGGAAATGCTTGGCGGGATGTTCGGCAACGCTTCTGCCACTGTCGTCATCGAAGAGTTCCTGAGCGGCATCGAGTGCTCCGTATTCGTCCTGACCGATGGAAAGAGCTACAAGATTCTTCCCGAGGCCAAAGACTACAAACGCATCGGTGAAGGCGACAAGGGACTCAATACAGGCGGCATGGGCTCGGTATCCCCCGTTCCGTTTGCAGATGCCGAATGGATGAAAAAGGTAGAAGACCGCATCATCCGTCCCACGGTGGAAGGACTCGCGGCCGAGGGAATCGACTACAAAGGATTCATCTTTTTCGGACTAATCAACGTGAAAGGCGACCCGATGGTCATTGAATACAATGTCCGGATGGGCGACCCGGAGACGGAAAGCGTCATGCTACGCATCAAAAGCGACCTGGTAGACCTGCTTGAAGGCGTGGTCGAAGGCAATCTGTGCGAGAGGAAACTGGAGATTGACCCGCGCTCCGCCGTATGTGTCATGCTTGTATCGGGTGGCTATCCGGAAGCCTATGAAAAGGGATTCCCGATAAGCGGCATCGAGGATGCCCAAAAAGGCGGGAGTATCGTATTCCATGCAGGAACTGCCATCAGAGACGGACAGACTGTCACCTCGGGCGGACGCGTCATTGCCGTCAGCTCCTACGGGGCGGACAAGGAAGAAGCACTGGCGCAGTCCTTCAAAAACGCAGAAAAGATTGGGTTCGAGAAAAAATACTTCCGCTCCGACATCGGTTTCGACCTGTAACAGACCGTTGGCATGCCCGTAAAAAGTCGTTTTCAATACAACATAGCAACGGGAAGAATAACACTTCCCGCTGCTATTCTTGTCTCTGTCGCCGTCGGACTGGCCAATATCACGCATTGGACAGATATATTCTCGCTTGCCGTATGCGCCCTGACGGCCTATCTCCTGATTGAAATGAACACGGCATTCGCACTGATTCGCACACGGACGGCGCTTCCCGCAGCCATGTTCATGACGCTTTACGTGTCGTGCCCTTTCCTGTACACCTATTCCAAGGAGATATGGACTCCCCTGCTGCTGCTGGCCGCCCTATTCTCCCTGTTCCGCAGCTACGAGTCAAAGCATGCGTCGACGACAATCTTTCACGCATTCCTTCTTCTGGGCATGGGAAGCTTCCTGACACCCCACATTCTTTATTTTGTCCCGCTGCTCTATGCCATAATGGGCAGTCTACGCTCTCTTAATCCGCGCACATTTTTTGCGGGACTGATGGGGATACTCACGCCCTACTGGATTTTGCTCTGCTATCACCTTTACTTCAGCGATACACTGAAAGATGTATACTCCCCTTTTCAAGAGGCCATACATTTTTCCGCCATCGACTATTCCGCCATCACCCTGCCACAGGCGGTTTCAGTCCTTATCATATTTCTGATTGCCGCCGTCGGCAGCATACAAGGCCTCATGTCCGCCTATCAGGAAAAGGTGCAGACCCGCATCCTGCTCCGCTCGCTCATCTTTACCGAAGCGAGCGTCCTGCTGCTGGCCTGCTTGCAACCCCAACATCTGAATACACTCCTGCCCGTTTTCCTTGCCATCGGGAGTGTCATGAGCGGGCATCTGTTTGCCTTGACCTTTAACCGTTTTACCCGAATCTGCTTCCCGGCCGTCCTTGCATTAGGCGGATTCGTCTGTCTGTTCAATCTATGGATGCATTTGTTCAAATCTTAACAGAATGGGGATACTGGGGCATGTTCGTTTCGGCCTTTCTGGCTGGAACGGTTCTCCCGTTCAGCTCAGAAGCCGTACTGCTTGCCTGCGTCGGACTGGGCTTGAATCCTGTGGCTTCCGTACTGGCAACCGCCGCGGGCAACGCGCTCGGCGGACTGACCTGCTACGGAATCGGGCATCTCGGCCGGATGGAATGGATAGAAAAATACCTTAAAGTAGACAGGAAGCAGCTTGACCGCGCCGCGCGCTTCATACACGGACGCGGTTCGTGGATTGCCTTGTTTTCTTTTCTTCCGGTCATCGGCGATGCCATCCTTATCGTACTGGGACTGATGCGCGCCAATGTCTGGATTGTAACCTTGTCGATGAGCATCGGCAAACTGGCCCGCTACGCTATCCTGGTAGCAGCCGCGTCGGGCATATACAGTTTGTTCTGAAACGGTCTGATGAAAATGATTTCCAACAACATCAAACGGAATTATGACAGTAATCGAACAGACGGCTGACGGCAGCCAAACCTTATTTGTGCCGGAGCTAAACGAACATTATCACTCGGTAAAGGGCGCGCTTACCGAATCGCTCCACATTTTCATCGAAATGGGGCTGAAACATTCCGCTGTCCCCTCGCCGAAAGTCCTTGAGATAGGCTTCGGAACCGGGCTGAACGCCTTCCTTTCCCTGCTCGAAGCCGAACGGAGCGGGCGTGACATCCACTTTTCCACCGTGGAGCGCTACCCTCTCGGACCGGACATAACCGACCGTCTCTCTTATCCCGAACTCGTTTCGCCCCTGCACCGCGACCTTTTTCATGCCCTCCACAGCGCGCCTTGGAACACTTCCGTGCGGCTTACACCCCACTTTACGCTCCACAAGATTAAGGCAGACTTCACGACGCATACCTTCGACAGCAATTACGACATAGTCTACTTCGACGCCTTCGCCCCTGAAAAGCAGCCGGAGATGTGGACTCCCGAGATTTTCGCCCTACTTTACCGCCAGATGAACCCCGGCGGCATCCTGACTACCTACTGTGCAAAAGGCGCGGTACGCCGCATGCTTCAGGCGGCAGGCTTTACTGTGGAGCGTCTGCCCGGGCCTCCGCAGGGGAAACGCGAGGTGCTCCGGGCCGTGAGGAAGGGAGAAGAAGGCAGCCGGCTACCGGATTTCTGACGCTTTCTCCAACTGTTCTTCCAATGCCGCCATATCTTCCGGACTTGCCGCGGGATTAAACTGCAACTCCCCCCGTGCATTCAGTATCGCACAACGAGGAATATAAAGCGCCCCATTATGTCCGAAAATCCGGTAGACATCCTTCAACAGTTCTCCGCCCGCCAGCAAATGGTCGCCCTCCAGGTGATAATATCCCGCCATCTTACTCCATAAATCTTCATTCTCCGGACGGTCGATGGAAAGATAAAGCAAAACGACCCCGTTGGCACGGGCATATTCCTGCAAAGGCCGTGCGAAAGCAAACGAAGCACGGCACGGGCCGCACCACGTGGCCCATATATCGATAAATACCACCTTATCCCGGTAGCGTTCCACAAGAGCATCAAACGAGCGGATACTGTCCGAAGAAAGAATCTCAACCCCATCCGGCAACTCTGCCGTATTGAAAGCCACATTCTTTGCCACTGCCCGCTCCATTTCATTCCGGTAACGGCTGTCGGGATACAGCGCCTTAAAGCGTTCATAAAGCGCCGGGATTCCGGTTGCGAACCTTTCTCCTTCCACATCACCCAATATCATATCGCGCATGGCTACTTCCCGGCATATTCCTTCCAGATTGCTCTCATACCAGTCAAATATCATACGGTTCATTTCATTCCCCTCCGTCACACGAAGACCCGGCCGAACGAACAGGTCGATGCCGGAAGCATAAGATATCACCTCACTGAAAGCCGATGAAAACACATTCTCCCGCCTGTTCAAGCCCAACTTTTCCATCATCGGGCGATAGGCATCATCCCATTCCTTCCGCATCTGAGCTCCACCCCGATAGTAAAATCCTAAATACTGATTCTGAAAAGCCAGGGCTAACTGCAGCTTGATATCCTGGGATACACAGTTCCGAAATGCCACATCGGTCTTGTCCAAATTCCTTATCAAGCTATCCCCATACTCCGTCAGCCTGCGGCAAACCGAGACTGCCGAAGAGTCTTCCGCCACGCCAAAAGCGTCTCCCCTCCGGGAGCGCAAGGCCAAGACATCCTCTTCGAGCCTGAAAAGCATCCCATCGCCCTATTCTCCTCCGGACAATCATTGCTTATAACCAGCGTTTCGTCCGCATCACAATCCAGCTCCAGCCTATTCATTCCCGGAACAAAATAGGCACTTCCCAAACTTTTCCCCCCTTCCTGCCAAAAAGTGAACTTTTCTCCGCCATCCGAAAAGACGGTCAAACTGAATGTACTGTCCGCATTTAAAGCAAGTGTATCCTTACCAGCCGACCATACTCCTCCCACCGTATGCCGGTAAACAACAGGAAAACCGCCAGCATCAGCCAGCTTTCCTTCTATCTTAATCTCATGCCCGGAAAAAGTACAGCCTGCAAGGCAAGCCAGACAAAAGACGAAAAACAGACAATGCCAATAATCTATCTTCATAAAACTCCACCCAATCAATATAATATCACAAATTTAAAAATGTCCGGCAATTCATCCTACCCTTTAAACAACTTTAACTGCACAGACAAAAAAGGGAAACATGCCGAATAAACCGAGAGTTTTCCGTATCTTTGTCTGTCCAATTACAGTTTTCCTATTATGAAACAGTTTCTGACTATATTTGTCTTGTTGGTTCTCGCCTCATGCAACGGCGGAAGACAAGCGGAGAACAAGCCGGTACTCACTGTCAGCATCGAGCCGCTGCGCTTTTTTACCGAAGCTTTGGCAGGAGACAAATATAATGTGATCAGCATGGTACCTGCCGGAAGCAACCCCGAAACCTACGACCCGACACCGCAACAGCTCGTTTCGCTCAGCCAAAGTGCGGCCTATCTCAGTATCGGACACATCGGCTTCGAGCAGGCTTGGATGGAGCGGATTAAGGCAAACATCCCCGACATGCCTGTATTCGACACATCCAAAAGCGTAGAACTGGCGGAGGGACACGCTCATGGCGACATGCAGACAGACCCGCACATCTGGAACTCTACGCGAAACGCACGGATTATCGCCCAAAACATCTTCCGCACCCTTTGCAAACTGGACGAGACAAACACTTCCTACTACCGCGAAAGGCTCGACAGCCTGAACCACCGTATCGAACGCACCGAACAGACCATCAAGGCCCTGCTTCCGGAAGCCGATACGGCATTTCTCATCTATCATCCGGCGCTGACATACTTTGCCCGCGACTGGGGGCTCAGGCAAATCTGCATCGAGGACGAGGGAAAAGAACCGTCTCCCTCACACCTGCAAGCACTTATACAGGAGGCACGCGAAGCAAAAGTCCGGATAATCTTCATCCAGCAAGAGTTTGACACACGGAATGCACAAGCGATAGCCAAAGAGTCGGGAGCCAAACCGGTAACCATCAATCCTCTCAGCTATGATTGGGAAGAGGAAATGATAAACATCACACGGGCACTCGCCCACTATAACGGCATGAAATGAAACGACCCCTTATCCAACTCGACGGAATCAGCGCCGCCTACGGACAAAAGACGGTATTGCAACAGGTCAGTCTCACGGTCTACGAACGAGACTTTCTGGGAATCATCGGCCCGAACGGAGGAGGAAAAACCACATTGGTCAAGATTATCCTCGGGCTTCTGAAGCCGACGGCCGGACACATCCAATATTTCCGCAACGGCCGGGAAGTGCCGGAAATCAGCATGGGATACTTGCCTCAATACAGTTCCATTGACAAAAAGTTTCCCATCTCGGTCTACGAGGTCGTACTCTCCGGTCTGAACAGGCAGAAGTCCCTGTTCCGTCCGTTTTCCAAGGAACAGCACGAACAGGTGCGCCGTACCATCGCCCGCATGGGACTGGAAGGAATGGAAAAACAACCCATCGGGCAGCTGAGCGGAGGGCAGCTGCAACGCGTTTTGCTGGGGCGCGCACTCGTCTCCAACCCTCAGGCCGTCATTCTCGACGAGCCGAACACCTATATTGACAAGCGTTTCGAGGCAAGACTCTACTCGTTGCTGGAGGAAATCAACCGCGAACACGCCATTATCCTCGTCAGCCACGACATCGGGACAGTATTGCAGAACGTAAAATCCATAGCCTGCGTGAACGGAACACTGGACTATCACCCGGATACGGAAATACCGGCGGACTGGATGGAAGAACACTTCGGCTGTCCCATCGAGTTGCTGGGACACGGCAACCTGCCTCACCGGGTATTGAAATCGCACGAAAAACATAATTCCATACATGAATAACGACAACCTGAAAAACAGAAACATGAAAAACAAGGCACTTTTCCCCGTTTTGATTCTTATAATCATGCTGGCATGTCCGTCGGTGAAGGCACAAGTCTCCTTCGGCGAAGCCAGAAAGTTCAATGACGGATGGCTGTTCAGCCTGTCGGACGACTCGCTCAGCCGCAGCAACGATTACGATGACAAGGGCTGGCGCAAGCTTGACCTTCCACACGACTGGTCTGCCGAAGGCCAACTGTCGCCTTCACTGGCAAGCTGCACGGGTTATCTGCCGGGCGGAATCGGATGGTACCGCAAGCATTTCACGGTAACAGACGATGCGCCGCGCCATTACATCTATTTCGAAGGAGTGTATAACCGGAGTGAAGTGTATCTGAACGGGCATCTCCTCGGAAAGCGTCCGAACGGATACATCTCTTTCCTGTATGACATGACCCCTTTCCTCAAGGAAGGCGAAAATATCCTCGCAGTGCGCGTCGACCACAGCCGTTACGCCGACTCGCGATGGTATACCGGGTCGGGCATTTACCGGGATGTTTGGATGATTTCCGCACCTGAAATCCACTTTGCCCAATGGGGAGTGGACTGGCAGGCCGCCTCAATCACCGACAAACATGCCGCAATAACCGTGGGCATGGAAGTGGAAAAACACAAAAAGTCCGGCGGAAAACTGGAAGTGGAAGCCACTCTGTACGATGCCGCAGGGAAAACAGTGGCACAAGGCCGGACCCGCGTGACGGACAACAGGGCGGGAACGACCAAAGAATCCGTCACGCTGAAGATATCAAAGCCTCACCGCTGGAATCTGAACGACCCGTATCTCTATACGCTTAGGACAAAAATTCTATACGACGGCGTGAAAATCGACGAATGCAGCACCAGCGTAGGGCTTCGCACGCTCCAATTCGACGCAGACAAGGGCTTCGCGCTGAACGGGCAGTGGATGAAGGTGAAGGGAGTCTGTCTCCACCACGATGCGGGCGTATTGGGAGCCGTCGTTCCCCCTGAAGTATGGGAGCGGCGCCTGATGAACCTGAAGGAAATCGGCGTAAACGCCATCCGCATGAGCCACAATCCGCAGGCTCCCGTCCTGTACAATCTGTGCGACCGCCTTGGATTTCTGGTGATGGACGAGGCATCCGACGAATGGGAATTCCCCAAACGGAAATGGGTCAAAGGGTGGAACGTGGGAGAGCCCAATTATGACGGCACTTTCGACTTTTTCGAAGAATGGATTGAACGGGATGTGACCGACATGGTACGCCGCGACCGCAACCATCCCTGCATCTTCCTGTGGAGCATCGGCAATGAAGTGGATTATCCGAACGACCCATACTCTCATCCGATACTTGACGGAACGACCATCAACCAACCCATGTTCGGAGGATACAAGCCTGAAGCGCCCGATGCCATGCGTATCGGCGTCATCGCCCAACGCCTCGCGGCCTGCGTCCGCAAGGTCGATACATCGCGTCCGGTTACGGGAGCCCTCGCCGGCGTAGTGATGTCAAATCAGACCGCCTATCCCGAAGCGGTGGATGTAGTGGGATATAATTACACCGAAAACCGTTACGACGAAGACCATGCCACGTATCCCGACCGCATCATCTACGGAAGCGAAACGAGCGTGAGCCTTGATGCCTGGCATGCCGTGCGTGACAAAGATTTTATCTTCGGGCAGTTTCTGTGGACAGGAACCGACTATCTGGGCGAATCACGCCAATGGCCTTCGCGCGGACTCTATACGGGACTGCTCGATTTCGGCAGTTTCCCGAAGCCCCGCGGGTGGTTCCGGGCCTCATTATGGAGCGAAAAACCGGTAACCTACATAGGAACCTATCCCAAACAGCCCGGGCAAGAACGCCTGTCTACTGAAGCATGGGACATATGGAACTACCAACCCGGCGAACTGATACGTGTTGTATGCTATACCAACGCTCCACAAGCACGCCTGCTGCTCGACGGCAAAGAAATAGGAGCCATGAAACCTTATGATGACCATACCGGAATCATCTGTTGGGATATTCCCTACCAGGCAGGCGAACTGCGTGCCGAAGGATGCGACACGAACGGAAAAATTCTTTCCACCTATACCATAAAGTCATCCGGCCGCCCTTACGCCTTACGCGCAAGCATAGACAAGCCCGTTCTTTCCTCCGACAAAGCAACGGCACATATTACAATCGAAGTCGTTGACGAGAATGGAACGGTCGTGAAATTAGGAGACAATGACATTACCTGCCACATCGAAGGCCCCGCCCGACTGTTGGGACTGGAGGGTTCAAACAACACCGACATGAGCGACTATACAGACAATCACCACCGCGCCTATCACGGACGGCTGCTTGCCTATATACAGACCACCGGAGAAAAGGGAGAAATCCGCGTCCGCCTGTCCTCCCCGCTGCTGGAAGGAACCGTCGTAACGGTGAGAGCGGAATGAAAAAAGATTATCAATCAAAAACCTTGAACTCATACCCTTGTTCCTGAAGCCATTCAATGGCACGGGGCAAGGCGTATTTGAGATTACGTTCTGACTTCAACGAATCATGAAAAGTGATGATTGAACCATTGCGTACGTAACGCTTTACGTTTGCCAGTACCTGCGGGCCGTCCATCCACTTACCATAATCGCGGGTGACTACATCCCACATCACAATGCGATACTTTTCACGCAACCTGCGATACTGCCCCCACCCCATGTGTCCGTGAGGCGGACGAAACAGGTCTGTATGCAGATAATCATTCGCCTTATCCGTATTAGCCAGATAACTCAGACTCTTATATTCAAATCCACGGATATGATTGAATGTATGGTTTCCAATCCGATGACCACGCTCCACAACCATCCGATATTCTTCCGGATGTTTCCGCACGTTGTCTCCCACCATAAAGAATGTAGCTTTGACCCCGTAACGCTCCAACAAGTCAAGAACCCACGGAGTGACCCGAGGTATCGGCCCGTCGTCGAAAGTCAGATAAACCGCCTTTACAGCCTTATCCATGCGCCACAAGGCACGCGGATAAAGCAGACGCAGCAATAAAGGCGGTTGTTCGATAAGCATGTATCCTTAGTTTTGTCCTACACGGCTTTCCAACTGCTTGTACAGCTCTTCAAACTTCTTCGCATAATGTAATGCGGAAGGGGTCATCTCTTGTCCTTCCTGCTCGCCCTTTATGTTCGTCAGGCTCTTGCAGACATCATCCAAGATATAAAAATGACGGAGACAGTTTTCATACGAACGGGAAAAATGCATGTCGTCCAAGCTAAGATACCATGTAATGTATTCCACCGAATTGTTTGCCAGATAATTCAATATGGATTTAGCCTTTTCCATCTGTCCCAACTGGATATAGTCATCTGCCATCTCCTTGGAACTGCTCATGGCATAATCGTGAGGTACGGTCGTGCCGGGAATCATCTTTTCACAATAGTCCAAAACTTCCAAAGCCTTGTCTTTTTTCCCTTCACGAAGCAACTGGCTGGCAAGCGTGACAAACATGCGCCGGTGTGTATCACACATGCGGAGCGTTGTTTCATCCAGATAGATGTCCGGATTATCAATGCCGCCGAACCTGAACTTCTTCATCAGATTTTCATACATTTTTTCTGAATCAACCCGTCGTCCCAGTTTTGTATTGTCGAAAGGCGTGATACGGTAAGCCAAGCCCTCCTGCAGGAAGTTGTTCGTCAGATTCAGATGATTCTCCGCACCCACTGTGATAGCCATATACAGCGGACGCTCCCAGTTGGTATTCGCCAACATCTCAAGCATCATCAGTTCGCTCTTATACAATACGTGCTTGCCTTTCAGGGATATGTGCATATAATCCGGTATAGAATCAGGAGCAAGCATACCCGAACGCCTGATGGCTTCCTTGTCCAGCTTTATCACAATGCTGTCTGTCGGAATCATTTGCAACCCGCTTTCTTTCGGCTGACGCACCCAATATTTCAAAATATTCTTCAGTTCATACGGGTTGTCGCCAAACTCGCGTCTGGCTTCTTCCGGATTCTGCCTGTAATAGTTATTAATGGTCTCCATAGCCTCCGGGCGTACATATACCGCCTCATTATGCCCGGAAACGTAATCAATGCGGTCCCAATTGATAGGAACTGAGGGCGAGTCATAGGCCGGACGGCGCATCTGGTCAATATACCAGTCTGTCTGCAAATAACTCAGATTGCATACACGCACATCCGTACGCACTCCTTCCGTCTCCTGATTATACCAGAGCGGGAAAGTATCATTGTCGCCATTTGTAAAAAGAATCGGATTTCCCTTATCGGGCACAGAATTCAAATAGTTCTGTCCGAAATCGCGACAGGTATAGCGGCCGCTCCGGTCATGGTCATCCCATGTCTGACTGACCATCTGGAGCGGAACAAAGAGACAAACCACACTCGCCACAACCGAAGCTGCCACTTCATTCAACTTCCGTTTCCGGAGCCACTCTGCAATAGCAGTCACTCCCAATCCTATCCAGATGGCAAATGCATAAAATGAACCGGCATAGGCATAATCACGCTCACGAACCTGCTGCGGTGTCTGATTCAGATAAAGCACAATGGCAAGTCCCGTCATGAAAAACAAGAAAAACACAATCCAGAACTGCTGTATTCCCCGCTCACCCCGGTAGGCCTGCCAAAACAGTCCGATAAGTCCCAATATCAACGGCAGACAGTAGAACACATTATGACCCTTGTTTTCTTTCAGCTCGGCAGGAAGCAGACTCTGGTCACCAACCAACGCATTATCTATAAAAGGTATACCTGTAATCCAGTTTCCATGTTCTATCTCCCCTTGTCCTTGAATATCGTTCTGGCGACCTGCAAAATTCCACATAAAATAACGCCAGTACATATAGTTCAGCTGATAGATAAAGAAGAATTTGATATTTTCCCACTGGGTAGGAATCTTCACCATCATCATCGTGCCGCACTGGTCATAAGGGACTTCTTTCCCCTCTATACCTCCCAACCAGGCTTCATAAGCTTCCGGATGTCCGGCCAAATCACTATACATGCGCGGGAAAAGCATGTTCTGCGCATATCTGTATTCCGTCTTATAACGGACTATTTCATAACTGTCCTTTTCATCTGGAGATTCCTTTTCCTTGCGCTGATATACCGGAGCCCCCTCCACGACATCATAAACACATCCTCCTTCCACTTCCTTCAAGGCCGGTTTCGAAGCGTATGTCTGACCGTAAAACAGCGGACGACTGCCATACTGCTCACGCCCCAGATAGTCACCCAAAGTAAATATGTCTTCCGGAGAATTCTGGTCCATCGGGGTATTGGCGGAAGAACGAATGACAATGACCGCGTAAGAAGAATATCCCACCACAATCATCATCAGTGCCAGAAGCGAAGTATTCATGGTACGCGCGCTGACACGGTACTTCTCGTTCAGATTGGCAAACAAATAGACAGCCAAAATGCCTAAAACAACGATTCCGATTACGACACTTCCCCATCCGTGACCGTAAAACGGAATGCCCAGCAGCCCCACGGTAGCAAGAAAAGACAGGTTCATCCGTTTGCGGCTGCGCATGGTATAACTCTCGTAAACGCCCCAGATGATGCTTGCTGCCAGAATAATGATATAGACAATCAAGCCGGTATTGAACGGCAGGCCGAAATCATTGACAAACAGCAGTTCAAACCATCCGCCAACCTTTACTATGCCGGGTACTATGCCGTAAAGCACCACTGCAATCAGCACCATGGAGCCGGCCAGCGCTATCAGGCTGCCCTTCAGGTTGGCATGCGGATGCTTCTTATAATAATATACCAATACAATGGCAGGAATGCACAACAGGTTGAGCAGATGCACACCTACAGACAGTCCCGTAAGGTAGGCAATTAAAATCAGCCAACGGTCACTGTGAGGCTCGTCCGCCCGGTTCTCCCACTTCAGGATAAGCCAAAACACCAATGCGGTAAACAGACTGGAATAGGCATACACCTCACCTTCCACCGCACTGAACCAGAATGTGTCGCTCCATGTATAGACCAGCGCACCGACCAGTCCCGAGCCCATAATGGCAATCAGCCTGCCTGCCGTCAGGTTCTTGTCTTCGGGACATATAAGCTTTTTGGCCAGATGCGTGATACTCCAAAACAGAAACAGGATACATGCCGCGCTCATCAGCGCACTCATGATATTGACCATCATCGCCACATGCGAAGGGTCGGAAGCAAACTGGCCGAACAAGTTTGCCGTCAGCATGAAAAACGGCGCGCCGGGCGGATGCCCTACTTCCAACTTATATCCTGTGGTGATGAACTCCGGACAATCCCAGAAACTGGCGGTCGGCTCAATGGTCATGCAGTAAGTTACTGCTGCAATGACAAAGGTAATCCACCCTACCAGATTATTAATCTTGTTATACTGTTTCATGTATCAAAAGGACTTGTTTTCATTGAATAGCCGCAAAGATAGTAAAGATATTACTACCTGCCGCTTTTCATTGTATTAAAAAAACGCAATGCCATTCTTTTCATTTCCAAACACGCTTCAGGACTTCAGGGAGAAAACGACAAAGGCTGACAATCTACTGACTGTCAGCCTTTATTACCGTACCCAGACCCGCATTTGAAATAACTAAATCGGGAACAATCCGTTTAAACAGCAAAACGATGAAGTTTAAACTAAACTAAACTGATTATTAACACTTTACGCAACACTAAAAAGTTAATTCAATTTAATTGGATTGAAATAAATTCGGGATGAATGGGAACAATTTGGGAACAAATGCTATATTTGCGCCATAACAAAATCATTCAGCCTATGAAAGCAACAGCATTTATCCGAAAGACTGCAAGCAAAAATGATACCAACAGCGTAGCAACAATCTATTTCAGACTAAGGGACGGGAAAAAGGACATAAAGGCAGCCAGCGAGCTGACTATAAACCCAAACCACTGGAGCAGCGAAAAGCAAGGTTACAAAGACAGGGTTGCACTTGTGAGCGAAGAAAAGAAGCAGGCTTTGAACAATGAAGTGCAAAATATCCTCAACCTGATAAACCAGAACTATACACCGGAATCAGACAGTGAATGGTTGAGCACCTTAATTGATAAATATCACCACCCCAACAGATACAAGACGAAGGAGGAAATCGAAGCGGAAAACAAACCGATGCTGCTTGAACTGTTCTCTGAATTCCTTGTAAAGCACAAACTTTCCGAAGTCAGGAAAAAGAATTTCCGTGTAATACAGCGTACCTTGGCAAGATATGAGCTTTATGTACGTGCTACTAAAAAAGGGCAAAAGGACTTTATTCTTGATGTTGATACAGTCACCCCCGAAACGCTTCGGGACATGTGGGACTTCTTTGAGAATGAATACCAGTATTATGAACTGTACCCAAGCATTTATGAAACCATCCCAGAAAAGAGAACTCCACAACCACGTGGAAA
>CALUJA010000020.1 GCA_944320845.1 uncultured Phocaeicola sp. | reverse complement strand
GGATGCTTATTTTCGGGTTTGCATGATATTTGCAACACGTTCACGCAAGTCGCTGAGAGATATAATGTATTGATTTTGAGGAAGTCAAATGATTCCGATAAGTAAATACATACTAAATCGCAAGCAAAAGCGTGCAGCTCATTGAGCTGCACGCTTTTTGCGTTTTATGCCTTTGGGAGTATCCGACATTTGAGTGATACGGTCATCTGTGGTACAATAATCTCAATTCAAAGTATCGTTCATCCTTAAATCTATATGCAGTCTTTTTATTACCTTTGTCTTGTTATTGATACTTTCCACTTTGTTTGTGGAAATTATTCTGTCTGTATCATTCTTTTATTGTTTTTCACTATTTTTGCAGTTAAATTTAATCATTCAAGAAATGAATAACATACGGATTATAGTGAAATATCTGCTTCCGGTATTGGTCGCAGTCCCAATATTATTGTCAGGGTGTAGAAAATCTGAAGCCTGCATACCAGATGATGACATGTATATAGAAATGATGTTTACGCAAGAAAATGGTGGCACAAGAGCTGAAATCGGAAATGACGGCAGTGGGTTTTTCACTGATGGTGACAAGGTTGGACTTTATATTTGTGGGAAGCAGACAAAACATATCATACTGACGATGGAGGGAGGGAAATGGACTCCGAAGTTGCTGAAAAGTGAGCTGGGCACAGGCACTGTAAACCTTTCTGCATATTATCCGGCCAGAGAGGATGTCTCGCCCGAAACAAATCGGCACACTCATAGTGTGAATACGGATCAGACAGGACACGGATATGAGGATTCGGATTTGTTATGGAGCCATCTTGACATCAAACAGGGGGATTTGGCAGGAGGTGTAATAGAAATGCCGTTTGTCCATGGAATGCATAGATTGTCTATTAATATTTCGATTGACGGTGTTTCGCTTCCGGAGGACTTGACCGTCACTGTGAAGAATATTGCGGAAGGTTCATTTGACCTCTCCACTGGGCAGATAGACATTCCTGCGGGAACGATGAAAGATATAAGCCCTCGCATATTGTCAGAATCGGAAGGGGAATACTCGGCAATTCTTTTTCCCGGCAGTCTTGATGCCTATGCTGAAGGATGGGTGGAGATTACCACCGACGGCAAGACTTCCGTTTACAAGGCTCCGGCAACAATCGGAGAAAGCAGCCTTCTGGAGAGCGGAAAAGAAACTGTGCTTAATTTGCACCTCAAATCCAATGGAGATATAGATACGGATCCTGACCCTGTTCCAAATCCTGACCCTGCTCCAGATCCTGACTATGGTGGCAGGACATGCTGGGTTTACGGAGTCAAGACCACGGGGCTGCCAGATTATCCAAGAGATCATGAGGAGTCTGTGCCCGAGTACAGTTTTCTGGTGCCGGAAAATTTTCCAGGCGGTATGTGGTATAAAGTATCTGGTGTTATGTATCTGAACTGGCAGAAAGACTTTTTATGGTATGATTGCGATAAGGACGATCCGGACGATAGTGGGTCTCGTCCTGGATATCGTGACAGCAATATGTGTTGGGCGGCGGGTGCGTCCAATCTGCTGCATTGGTGGACACGGCTTAATGAACCGTATATCAAGGCATATGACGCAAAATATAGTTCAAATCCATGGCCGTCATATCCGCGTCCTTCTTTCGGGTTTTCCGATACGGATGGCAGTGGAATTTTCGACTTTTTTAGAGACATATCCAGAAACAGAGGGGGATCAGATGCCGTCGGAGTAAACTGGTTTATCTGCGGAACTCCGGGAATATCATCTCCAGACCCTGATATTGATGACAATTTCGGAGGATATTTCACGGAAATATTCGACAACATAGATGTTGCGGTCAAACCTAAAGATTCCATGAATAAAGAGAGTCTCAGCAGGATTATCAAAGGAGCTCTGGAAAATAAGCAGGGGTTGGGTTTCGTACAATCTAACCTGAGCAAAGGGGTTACGCACGTTATGACAATCTGGGGTGTGGAATTTGATGATGCGGGATATGTATCCGCCTTGTATTATGTAGACAATAATGACCACTATAACTTTGAGGTTAAAGGAGGGGCCAATAAATTCCAGCACCACCGCCTGATACGGCAGGAGATTAAATATCGGGATGGACTTTGGAAAGTGATGATGGGAAATTCCAGTGTACATGCCATATCCAGTATAACGGTTGTGGATTTGAAACGGGATGTCTGGCAGAAAGAATTTCCCGAAGTGGAGATTAAAGAAGATTATATTCAATAAACGGCAAGTTATTATGAGCAATAAGATATTTTACGGTTCAATTATGGCTGTTGCGGTCGGCTTGGTTATGACAATGTCTGTTTCATGTGGCAAGACTCCTGTTGATGGCGGCGATGACGCAGATGAAACGGGAGTGATTGATATCCGGACATCCATCGATGCACTGGCCAAGGCTCCCGTGCTCGATGAAGAGGGAAAAGGGAACTTCTCTGACGGAGATGTTTTTACGGTCACGGTGTCTGGAAGCGGTTTTACCGGTTTGGGCAGAAACTATACTGTGGGAGCTACTGAACTCATGTGGAAAGACCTTGATTTGCCAGAAGATGTCGAGGATGTGTATTTTTCCGGCTGTTATCCTGTGCAGGAGACAGCAGTGGACGGCATATTTACATTTACTGTTTCTCCAACAGAAGAAACGGAACTTCTGCTGGCCGGGGCGGTAAATGTGAAAAAAGATTCTGACACTGCAGTAAACCTGACTTTCAGGCATGCTCTTCACAGGCTTGTAGTCATATATGTGTCGGATGATTTGACCGATGAGCAGTTGACGCAGGTTTCCACTTCTGTCAAGGCTCTTTCTTCCTGTACCGTAGACCGGGCGAAAGGGATTATACTGGACGGTACGGCTTCGGGATTGTCAGAGGTCGGGATTAGGCAGGGCAGCCGGGTATCATGCTTTATCATTCCTCAGGAAAAGGACAACATAACGCTTGATGTCAGCGTGGGGACAATGACGCGGACACTTGGTATTCCTGACTATGCCCAAGATGGCGACCCTGTGGCCATGCTCGAAGGAGGAAAGAGCCTGACTGTCCAAATTAATGTATCCTCCGATGAGATAAAGCTTGACGGGGTGCAGATTGGAGGATGGGAGCATCAGGGCAGTGTGGACGGAGATATAGAGCTGTAGCATTTTGCTTATGACATGTTCGGACGGGCGAATCTTACAAAATGAAATGTAGTCCGGGTCTGAATCATGAAGTGTATTCTGTTTTTGCGGTTTCAAAGGTGCCGTGGGATATTTGTCTGCTCGATACCTGACATGTTACAAGCCTGTCTTTTCAGCAGGATATTTTTTTCTGTAATTTGGGTAGCATTTTTCCCCCTTTTCTTTTCTATCTTTACTCCCGTCAAAAAAAATTTTTGTATGAAGCGGATTTTGTTATGGATGGCAGCGGCGCTTATGATGGGTGCGGCTGCCAGTGCGCAGGAAGCCGGAACAATGAAGGAAACAAAGACATTGGTGGCTTATTTCTCTGCCACGGGGACTACGGAGAAGGTGGCAAAACAGATTGCGTCGCTTACAGGTGGCGTATTGTATCGGATTCAGCCGGAGAAAGCCTATACTTCGGCCGATTTGGACTGGCACGACAAGGCGTCGCGCAGCAGTGTGGAGATGGGCGATGCCAAGGCGCGTCCGGCAATCAAGGGGACGGTAGACGATTTTGGCCGGTATGAAGTCATTTATTTGGGCTATCCTATCTGGTGGAATCTGCCTCCGCGCGTCATCAATACCTTTATGGAAAGTTATGACTTCGCCGGCAAGACGGTCATTCCGTTTGCCACTTCCGGAGGAAGCTCTATTTCAAATTCGGAAAAGGCCCTGAGGGAATCTTATCCGGATGTGGAGTGGGGAAAGGGAAGACTGCTCAACCGGGCCGCGAAAGAAGAGATTAAAGACTGGATACAGAAACAATAAAAATTGGAGGCCGTTATGAGAAAAGATTTTGGGGCGAAGCCCTTGACGTATCCTCAGCCGGTATTCATCATTGCTACGTATGGAGAAGACGGAACGCCTGATGCAATGAATGCCGCATGGGGAGGAATCAGTGAGATGAACGAAATCAGCCTGTGTCTGAGTGCCGGACACAAGACCGTGAAGAACATACTGAAGCGCGGTGCCTTTACGGTAAGCATGGCGGATGCCGCCCATGTCGTGGCGTGTGACTATGTGGGACTGGTTTCGGGCAATAAGGTTGCCGACAAGTTTGCACGGGCAGGATTTCATGCCACAAAGTCGGAACGGGTGGATGCTCCGTTGATAGACGAGCTGGCAGTAGCCCTGGAGTGCAGACTGAAGGACTATAATCCGGAGACATGCATTCTGCGCGGGGAGATTGTCAATGTCAGCGTCGACGAGCGTGCGCTTGATGAGAACGGAAAGGTGGATGCATCCAAGGTGAATCCCATAATCTTCGACCCGTTCAACAATGCTTACCTGAAGGTTGGCGAGAAGGTCGGCAATGCTTTTTCCGACGGAAAACGGTTGAAGTGATTGCTTGGGCGGCACGGGAAGGCGGCACGGCCGGTTTTTTCCGGCGGCAAGCTTCTCGTGCCGTCTTGATATTTGGGGCGATTATAGGGCTTTATTCGGCCAAGAGCCTGTTCATGCTGTCGATGCGGTACAGATAAACTTTCTTCAGATTGGCGGCGGAGGTCTGGAATGTATCGAAGATGTCAAAGCGCGCAGGGTCTTTCCCGTGCCATAAGCGTTCGTCTTCGGCGGCGGATTCCCGGATAAGCTTTTCCCATCGGTCTATATCCTCGGCCAGAGCCTTGAATCGGGGCATCAGCTCTTTCCATCTGTCTTTTATCTCTTCATGAAAAGCCGGGTCTTGCAGCAGCCGGTCGTACCAGAGTGCTTTCCGGTTATAGATACTGTCCCCCGTAAGCATGATGGCATCGGGGCGGTTCAGTCGGGAGGGCCTTAAATCGCCCCCTTTGTCCAGACCAACGTTGATGAAAGCCAAGTCAAAATCCCACACCGGTCCGGCTTTCAGCCGTCCGTCCTTGTCCTTATACATGTAACAGCTGCGTGGCCCGTTAGGTTCGGCGTTTTGAGCGAGCTCGTGCACTATCCACCAGTCGGCGAATGAACGGCGGTCGATGTATTTTTCATAAAGCAGGCTGAGGTTTCTGCTGCGGTAAATGAGGCTTTCTGCCTCATTCATGAAACGTTGGATGGCTTCCAGTTGTTTGGGGGACGGGTTGTCGGGCGATTTCAGATTGACCGGCAGGTTCCTGCAAGCGGTGCGGAAGCGGTTTTCCTCGTCGTAGTATGCGTCTATCTCCATCAGGAAACCTTCGTCTTCATCGATACTGACTCGGTTTTCATCGACTCTGATTTGTTCGCACAAGAGATAACATCCCTGCGGCTTGCCGTTTAGCACCACATTCACGAACCGGCTGTCGGGAGTCCATTCCAAACTGGTCTGCCGGGCTATGGCAAAGGCCAGCTTGTTTCGCATGAGGCTGTGGTCCATAAAGTTGGCGAGCAACACCCAGCGCTTGTGACTGGCCATTCCCAACAGGCCGGCCTTCTGTTTCAGCTTGATGGCAAACGGTTTCTTGGGCTTGGTGGCGGTGGAGTGTCCCCGAAGTCTGACGGAAGCATCCCGGCATTGGAAAGCGATGCTCCCGTCGGGCATTGCGATGCTTAGGGCGACAGATTCTTTCCATTCGTCTCTTGATGCGATGTCACACCGGTCGGCCGTTGTGATGGATACGGTGGGCAGTTGGGAGGCCAATGCCCGGCCGATGCCCGATAAGAGTATGGCCAGAAATGCAAAAGTGAAAAATTTGGTCATGTCCTTTGATTTTGAGGATAAAGATAATTCTTTTTGACGAGAAAATGCGTTAAATTTGTATTTAGAACTCAAGGATAAAGTTATGGATTTGTGTAAAATGCTACGTAAGAAATGGCTGTTTGCTGCGATGGCGGTGCTTGCGGCCGGCACATTGCCTGCACAGCGGGAAATGAAGACCATCAACGACGGTTGGGAGTTCCGCAAACCGGCGGATGCAAGATGGGAAAGGGTGAATCTTCCCCATACGTTTAATCTGGATGCCTACCAGCGGCCTGATTATTATCAGGGGAAAGGGATTTACCGCCGTGTCCTTACACTGCCTGAAGTGGATTCCAGCCGCCGTTACTATCTCAAGATTGACGCGGCGAGCAAGGCTGCCGAAGTTCGGATTAACGGGCGGGAGGCCGGCTCTCATGCAGGCGGATACACGGCCTTTGTGTTTGATGTTACACCTTATATCCAAAAGGAAAATGTGATAGAGATAACGGTGGACAACAGCCGTAAAGACATTACTCCCATTTCGGCCGACTTTACTTTTTGGGGCGGCATCTATCGGGATGTATGGCTGATATCGACGCCTGAACAGCATTTCCGAATGGACAATATGGGGTCGGACGGAATTTTTGTCAGCACTCCGCAGGTGGACGAACGGCATGCGACAGTCCGGATACGCGGTGAAGTGACCAATGATGCCCGGGACAATGCCGCGCTTGAGGTGCGCAGCCTGATTTATAGTCCGCAGGGAAATCTGTTGCAGACACGGAGGCAGAAACTTAAACTGAAGGCGGGCGAGACCCGGGCCTTCGATTATTTGTCGGAAAAGATTGTGAATCCGGTGCTTTGGTCGCCTGAATCCCCTCAGCTTTATACGGTGAAGACTGCGCTTGTCGATACGAAAACAGAGGAGGTGCTCGATGAAAAGACGCATAGCGTGGGCTTGCGCTGGTTTTCATTTGATGGAAACAAGGGATTCAGCCTGAACGGAAAGTCTTATAAGCTGCGCGGAGTGAACCGTCATCAGGATCAGGCTCCGGTTGGGGTGGCGCTGGACGATGAGGCTCACCGCCGTGATGTCCGCCTGATGAAGGAGCTGGGATGTAATTTTGTCCGCATCTCCCATTTCCCGCAAGACGATGCGCTGCTCGAAATGTGCGACAGATTGGGACTGCTTGTCTGGGAGGAAATCCCCATTATCAATATCGTTCCGGATACTCCGGGCTATGCAGACAACTGCGAATACAATTTGCGCGAGATGATTCGTCAGCATTATAATCATTCTTCAATCATAGCCTGGGGATATATGAACGAGATTCTTCTGACGGCTCCTCAGGTGAACAGTCCGGAGTGGCCGGCATGCCGCGAGCGGACGGTAGCTCTGGCGCAGCGTCTGGAGGCGGCACTGAAGGAGGAAGACCCCCACAGGGTGAGTGTCATGGCTTTCAATATGACCAATCTCTATAATGAAATCGGACTTGACTTGGAGGATGTGGTGGGATGGAACCTTTATCACGGATGGTATGTGGACGAACTGAAGGATTTTGATGCGTGGTGCGAGAATCAGCATCGCCTCTATCCCGACCATCCGATGATTATAAGCGAGTGGGGAGCGGGGAGCGACCGCAGGCTGCACGCTGTAAAGGCAAGGCCTTTCGACTTCAGCATCGAGTATCATCAGACCTACGTGGAGCATTACTTGCCTTTTATCGAAGGAAAGAAATGGATTAGCGGATGCGCATACTGGAATTTCATCGACTTTAATGTGGCCGGGCGTCAGGAGTCCATGCCAAGAGTCAACAATAAGGGGCTGTTTTACAACGACCGCACGCCCAAAGATGTGGCTTATTATTTCAAGGCCATGTGGCGCAAGGATGTTCCGGTGCTGCGGATAGCCAGCCGTGACTGGGATGTGCGTACGGGAAAGACGGATGTCGCCCAGACGGTGAAGGTATATTCCAACCTGCCCGAAGTGGAGCTGTTTGTCAACGGCCGGTCGGCGGGGCGGAAGGCTGTGGATAATTGCCATGCGCTTTTCAGCGTCATGCTTCCCGAAGGGGAGTCGCTCCTGACGGCGAAAGGCATGTACGGGGGAAAGGCGGTGGAGGATGTGATGACAATCCGCTTCCGGCGCTTGCCCGATGTGTCGAAGGGCGAGGAACTGGCCATAAATGTAGGCAGCAACTGTTATTTCACTTCGGCGGTAAGCCAGCTTACGTGGCTTCCCGACCAGCCTTATGCGCCGGGAAGCTGGGGATATGTAGGAGGAGAGGCGCGCAGCACGACTTCCGAAATCACGAATACAATAGACGGGCCGGTTTTTCAGACATGGCGTGAAGGCGAAATGACCTATCGGATTGATGCTCCGGAAGGGGATTATGAGGTGGAGCTGCTGATGGCCGATGTCACTCGTCCGGCTGCCCAGCTGGCTAATCTCTTGGGAAAAAACAAGGAAGAAAAGGTCTCCGGTGAGACTCGCTTTGATATATCCATCTGCGGGAAGCGGGTGGAAAGCAATTTCTCTCCGGCCGACGGCGGGCGTTACCGCACTGCATTCAAGCGCCGCTACATGGTCTGCAACAGCGATGGAAATATCACCGTTACGTTGGATGCTGTCAAGGGGAAGCCTTTCCTTGCCGGCATCAAGATAAGAAAGCTCTGAACGATGAAGCCGATAGTGGCCATAGGGGATATTCACGGACTGAACTGCTGGCGGAAGATAGCCGAGGAGCATTCCGGCTGCCGGATTGTGTTTCTCGGCGACTATCTCGACCCTTACGCTTACATGTCCCGAAAAGATTTGCTGGCTAATCTCCGGGAAATTATCGCGTTGAAGGCGAGCCGTCCCGACGATGTGGTGCTGCTGTTGGGAAATCACGACCTGCATTATTTCTGCGGTGAAGCGCCGGTCGCGACACGGTTCGACGCCCAGATGAAAGATGCGGCCGCAAGTCTTTTCATGCAGCATCGGGATTTTTTCTGCTTTGCGTGGCAGGAAGGGCGGACGGTATTTACGCATGCGGGTATTTCTCAAGAATGGTTTGCCGGGGATTTCCGGGGCGATGTGTCCCGTCCGATAGCCGGACAACTGAATCATCCGTCCGGCGGACAGCTTGCTTCTCTTTTTCGGGTCGGTCAGGCGCGGGGAGGACCAAGGGGCGCATGCGGCGGAATCTTTTGGGCCGATGCCAGCGAACTGTCCGACCCGCTGCATGGCTTTATGCAGGTGGTCGGACATAACCGGGTTAAAGAGGTGACGGAGCGTGCGGGAGACTGCGACAGCCGGATTGTTTTTTGTGATTGCCTGCGCATGGGGAAATATTGGTATGGAGAAGGGGTGTGAAGGCTCTTGGCCTTTGGGGCTTGGCTGGGCTTGCCGGTTGCATCCGGCCGGTTCTGGCTGACGGTTTCTCCTGCCTTGCGAAGTCAGGCAAGCTCCGGAGGATGGACAGGGAAAGGGGCGTATGGCTTCGGCCCGTTTCAAAAAAGAATTTAGCTCTTTCCGTTTCCGGTTTTCATCAGGGGAAACGGTGTTCGGGTGACGGTGAAACGGAAGGACTCCGGCTGCGCAGGCCGGTGTCGGCTTTGATAAAAAGAAAGAAGGACATGGCAAACCTTGGGGTGACTGCCATGTCCTTCTTCTTGTGCGCCTGATAGGAACACTAACTATAAAAACGACTAAAATAGGGTAAAACTAAATAAAAAATGAAAATCAGCGTGTTACATAGGTGCGTTTTCTTATTCTATCTCCCTATATTGCGTTAGCTTGCATTTATCACGCCAATTTCTTGTGTTTTTGGCGTGCATTTTATACCTTTGTAGAGCATTAAAATACAAAGGTAATATGGCAACAATAGAGTTAAGACTTTCCTCAAAAATCCAAAAAGAAACAGGACGGAGTGAAGTGCTGCTAAGGTTGTACCAAGGCAGCAAGTTGAATCTACGGGCAAAGACCGGGATATTTGTCAGTCCAGCACATTTTGAGTATTATATCGACCGAAAGAAAACGCAGCTTCTTGGCGTGAAAGTTCCCGATAAGGCTATTACTGTGACCAAGGAGGATGCCGTCAAAAATCACTTTATCATTTTCGACCGTGGAGAAATCGCTATTCGGAATCGTTTGGAAACGGAAGATAAGAAGTTTCATGATGCAGCCAAGGGTAGAATCGATGCCATGAAGAAGTTCATTCTCGAAGCTTACGACAATGAGAGCAAGGATTTAATAAATAGTGATTGGCTGCAAGGAATGATAGACCGTTTCAATCATCCGGAAAAGTATCAGGCGAAAGAGGAACAGGTCAAAGAACGTTCTGTGTTTGATTTGATGGAAGAATATTTGAGTAAGAAAGAGTTTTCCTACGACCATACCAAAAGTTTTCGCTCGGTAATGCGTTCTTTTGCTAGATATGAGGCTTATATCCGTTATACCGATAAAGACCGTAGGGGATTTAATTTCAAGGTTGATACCGTTACGAGAAAGGATATAGAGGACTTTAGAGAGTATTTGAAGAAAGAGTATTTGTATGCGAAAGAATATCCGAAGTTATACGGTAAACTGATGCAGGATTATCCGGTAGAAATCACCGTAAAGCATAAGACGGCTAAACTCGTAGAGCGTGGAGATAATACTATCATCAAACAAATGAAGCGTCTGAAAGCGTTCTTTTTTTGGTTGATAGAGAAAGAATATACGAAAAATAGACCTTTTGACGGAATCAAGATAGGAAGTGAAGTTTACGGAAGTCCGGTTTACATAACCATTGCTGAACGTGATGCCATTGCCAATTATGATTTGTCGGCTTATCCTGATTTGGAAGTTCAAAGGGATATTTTCGTGTTCCAATGCCTTGTTGGGTGTCGTGTTGGCGACCTGATGCGTTTCACAGAGGGTAATATAAGCGGTGGTTTCCTGCAATACATTCCCAATAAGACCCACGATGAAAAACCGATAACAGCACGTGTTCCACTGCTGGATAAGGCTAAAGAATTGATAGAGAAATATCGTGGACGAGATAAGCGTGGACGGCTATTCCCATTCATCGCCCCACAGAACTATAACTATGCTATCAAAGAAGTCTTTGCCAAATGTGGAATCACTCGTGATGTAATTGTGAGGAATCCAACGACCGGAGAGGAAGAAGTCAGACCGTTAAATGAAGTAGCATCTTCGCACATGGCGCGCCGAACGTTTGTAGGCGGACTGTATTCCAAAGTCCAAGACCCTAACCTTATCGGCAAGATGTCCGGGCACGTGGAAGGCTCTAAAGCATTTGTCCGTTATAGAAAGATTGATGATGATTTATTGAAATCGGTTGTTTCATTAATAGATTGATAGAATTATGAATTTGAAATTTTTAAAATCAGAAAAATTGATACAGCACATTCAAATATGCTCGCATTTATTAGAATACCCACAAGAAAGAACAGATGAAAAGTTGAATATAATAATGCTTTTAAGATGTTTATGTGACGGTAGAAGCATAGATGATTTTCCTGATAGTGATTTAGTAGAACATATTAAGAAGAATCCACTACCAACAATCGAAGATATTGAAACAGAGTTACACGAGAAGTGTTCTCGAACTGAAGATTATGTACCACTGGTTAGAATGCTATTTAACGAGTGGAAAGGTAAGCTCTACCGTTTAGATTGTTTCCAACTTTATAAAAGTCCAAACCTTGATAATGATATGTTAATGGGAGAGATTATAAGAGTAAATTACGAAATAACTACATTGTTTGAGAAATTGAGTAACAATTCAGGTGTACCAATTCCCGACCTTTATCGAAAAGATGATATTGCAAGCATAATCGAATCCTGGAATAGTACAGACCAAGAGTTATCAAATATAGATTGTGCCGAAAAGGAATACAGTAAAGGTCTTTTGGAACTATTTCACAATCATATTGACCTCATAGAAGCACTCACAGGCAAATCTGATGATGATATTGCTTCTTTAATAAAGACTTGGTCAAGTCGAAAAGATAATTTTGGAAAGCCATTGATAGAGAATCCCAATAATAGAATGCAAAGAGCATTTGCAAATGAATTGAAACAAAACGGCCTAATTAAGCTATCAGTAGAATCATTTAGGAAAAAGCTCTGACTTTGACGCAGGAATAAAATGAAGCAGGCGAAAGTCTGCTTTTTTTGTACACTCTTTTACCAAACTTACCATTTTAACCACCAAATTCACCAATTTTACCCAATCATTGCACACGCTTTTACTCGCCTTTAATTTTGCCACATAAACCTGAAAGTCAGGATGTGCGCACAATCGGACTTTCCTAAAATTTAGGAATATGTCAATAAATGAAATCTTAAAAACAGGAGCAAACGTGCAGTTGGTCATAAATGCCCTCGAACTCAAAGAAGTATTCTTGAAATGGGCAGAAGATATGAGGCAACCAAACACAGCCCCAAAGGCGGAATCGTATCTTTCCGCACAAGAAACCGCCGACAAATTGGGCGTGGACGTTTCTACGCTTTGGCGTTGGGACAAGTCCGGGTATTTGAAGAAAATCAAGATAGGGAACAAAACCCGCTATCGTGAAAGTGACGTGCTTAAATTGATGGAGGGATAGAATTATGCGAGATACATTTATTTTTTATCGCTCCTTCAAAGAAAGCATGAATGATTTGTCAGACACTGATAAATTGCTGATGTATGAAGCTATTGCAGATTACAGTCTTGACCTAAAAGAGCCAGCTTTATCTGGATTCCCTAAAGCCTTATTCTCTCTTATCCGCCCGATATTGGATGCCAATATACAGCGTTGGAAAAACGGTCGTAAAGGTGGTGCTCCGATTGGTAATATCAATGCAAAGAAAACAACCGAAAAACAACCAAAAAACAACCGAAATTCAACCGAAAAACAACCTAATAAGGATAAGGATGTAAATAAGGATAAGGAATATAACATTAAAAATAAGGATGTAAATGTAGAAGATAAATCTTCTATGAGTGTGGACAAATCTACAAGATTTGTTCCTCCCACTCTCTTAGATGTTCAAAAGTTCATTTTTGAAAAGGGTTATACCATCAATGCCTCGGCATTTGTTGACTTCTACGAAAGTAAAGGCTGGATGATTGGTAAAAACAAGATGAAAGACTGGAAAGCTGCTGTAAGGACATGGCAGCGCAAAGAAAGTGCCCAATCAACAGAAATAGGGATAATTCTTAAAAATAACTCAACCGAAAAATATAAAAACGACAAACTTTGGTAAATATGGAGGCTATAAATTTTGAAGAAAAAATTAGATATATGCAGGAAATGGGATTTATGTTGCAGCCGTCATTGGTGAGCGTAAGAATCCCTGATGCAAAAAATATTCTGTGGAAAGGCATTCAATATTTTTGTAAAGACGAAGCTAAATGGCTGCCAGAATATGAAGAAATAGCAAATTGGTTGTCTGACAATAACGGAAGGGGGTTAATCTGTTTGGGTACTTGTGGACGCGGTAAATCGCTTATATGCGCTAAAATCTTGCCCTTATTGCTAAATCATTATCACAGGCTAGTGTTGAGTATATATGACGCTCAAGAAATGAATAAAAGTGCAGATGAAGCCATAAGGCATAAACTGCTTTTGATTGACGATTTAGGCACGGAAAATGTTTCTGTGAAGTTTGGGGAGCGCCGTGTTATATTCCCTGAAATCTGCGATGCGGCAGAGAAGCAAGGAAAATTGCTAATCGTAACAACAAATTTGTCTTTATCAGAACTCCGTGAGAAATACGGGGAGCGAACAATAGACCGATTGAAAGCAATTACCAAACCTGTGTTATTCCAAGGTGAATCTTTGAGAAAATAGGAGAACGAGCAAAAACAACTATTTTATTAACAACAAAAATTTTAAAAACATGAGAAAAGACTTATTATTTTCAGTAGCCAATTTGGCACAAGAACAGGGTTATCAAAAAGCGAAAGAAGCAATCGTGAAATGGAATAACGATGCGGACGTTGATAAGTACTGGGCGATGCGCGTTGCTCATCTTGCCGTGAAATTCGGTTTGGAAACGGCTAACCATGCCATAAACAACCCGGAACAATGGGACGGACGAAGTGAAACCGAAAAGATGGCAGATGCGATTTTGGGTTATAATGCCCACTTTGACCCGGACTTTGATAATTCAGAGAAACAGTATTTTGTTGGGGGATTGCAGGAGGTCAAAGGCGCACCCGGTTCTTACCAGTTAGCAGAAACTCCACAGGAAGAAATAAACTCATTCGCCGCCGCGATTAACAAGGATACGAAAGCCATTCTGAGGTATCCCGACATGCAGCCACAGGCAGCGATGGAGCGTGAAGCGTTCCTGAGAAAGTAAAGTGCGACATTCAATCCGGGCAGGTTTGCCACGACGGAGAATCTGCCCGGCAATTTCTAATCAAATCTATTATAGAAATGGCAGGACGAAGAAAAGGAACAGAAAAGACAGGAGGGCGCAAGAAAGGCACTCCAAACAAAATATCGGGGACGGTCAAGGAGTGGATCGCTTCAATCATTGACACGAACCGCAATCAGTTCGAGAATGATTTGGAACTTTTAGAGCCGGGCGAGCGTGTAAGGGTAATTTCAAACCTCTTGCAGTATGTCACCCCAAAGATGCAGAGCATGTCGCCGGGTGAAATGCTCAACGAGGAATATAAGAAGCTGGAGGAACTTTTAGAGATCGCACCCGATGAAGTGGTAGACGCGATTACAAAACGCATAAACAAATTACGAAATGAATCAGGAAGAACGAAAACAGAAGATTGATGCCATACTTGGCGAAGTGAAGAAGAAAGCGGAATATCCCGGCATATCCCCCGAATTGTGGATTGCTGCCGAAGAAGGTAAGCCCGGAGAGCCTGAGTTTGAAGAATGGCTGAGATGCTGTACCCAAATGGTGGATGCTTTCCAGATTGAAGAAGGAAGGAAAGACACAGATTCGGTATTTGCGGAATATGTGCGGATATACGGAAGGAGGGAATATGAAAAGCAAAGTTAAGTTATTGCTGGACTTCGCCAAAGGTGAGAATCCGGCTAATGAGAGAATGAGAATATACTCTGTGATTGACGGTGAAAAGAAGCTGATGGACGAGTTTCCTACGGATGCACCTGTAAGCATCAACATCGATGTTTATGCCGTTAATGAGGGGCAGTTGGAAATGCAAATAAAAAATGAATCACTTAATAAGAGTTTACAATGAACAGAGTATTTACTATCGGGGAACGTGCATACAATATCATAAACCCCACAATCAGAAAATTCAGTTTGGCAGGCAAGGAAGTGGAAACAGAAAAGATCCCTGAAGGTGCAACCGATTTCCGGGAGATATTCAACGGAATGAAGAAAGAAACCCTGTGCAGGGTACTATCCCTTCTGATTTCGGGAGACTACTCTTTGTCCGATGAGCTGGCGCAAGGCGAAAAGGATGAGCTTATAGAACCGTTATGTGCCATTTATGAGAGCATGGAGAAGGACATGAAAAGAATTAGACAAATATCAAAGCAGATTTGTTTGCTTTGCGCCAAACCTAAAGTCCAATGAAAGTAGATATAGATTTATCGGGACTTGACGAGTTTTTGGATGAAGTCAAAGACGAAATCAGGCAGGGTATGGTTGAGGTGGCCCGTGACGGCGTGGAATATTCCAAAGCTACCGGAACCTACCAAAACCATACCCACAACCTACGCAGTGCGCCGGGTGCGGCCACTGTGCTGGACGATGAGATAGTCGATATGTATGTTCCATCAGAGCCGGGACATGAGAAAGCCAAAGAAAAGACGGAGAATCTTTTGATTTACGGGAAACGGCCAGAGAATGGTATAATCTTGGCGGACGGGATGGAATATGCTTCTTTTGTGGAGAGCAAAGGCTATCGTGTCATTTCTCAAGGAGCATTGCATATCGAAAAGAAGGCAAATGAAAAATTCAGCAAATAACCTTAAATTGTTTTCAGAATGGCAGGATTAAGATTCAATATTGACGCTGACCTAACAAGATTCAGCCAGTTGGTCAAGCGCATACAGGAAGTGCGCAAGGAAATGGAGAAACTCTCGAAGTTTTCCCCGAAGTACAACAAGCTCTATGACGAGTTCAAGAAAATAAAGTCGGAACTTGATACCATGCAGGCTAAGTTCGCGGAGATACAGACCGCGCTTGCCCAGGTGGATATCTCAAAGGGAATTGTAGACAGTTCCAAGAAAATCAGGCATGAGACCGAAGAAACGAGCGAAACAATCAAACATTACGCCGATTCGTTGAACGGAATCAAGGAGCAGCTTAGACAGGTAACGAATGGGATTAACTCCATGTCGGAGGCTGAACGGAAATCCGCTTCCGGTGAGAATGCAGTCAAACAATATGCAAATCTGAAAGCCCAGCTGAAAGTAGCGGCGGATGAGATGCGCTCGTTTGCCAAAGAACAGGAAAACGTGATCAAGATGCAGCAAGCTTCCGACGGCTCACTTACGCAACTTCGCCGACAGCTTTCACTATTGACGGCCCAATATGACAACCTTTCAAGGGAGTTGCGGACCGGTGCGACCGGAAAAGAACTGATCGTGCAAATTCAGGCTGTGACGAAAGAACTGAACGAAGCAGAGCAGGCTTCCATGAGGTTTTACCGCAATGTGGGTAACTACGCTTCCGGTTGGAACGGATTGAACGTACAGGTGCAGCAATTGGCACGTGAACTGCCGTCTTTAGCGATTTCGATGAACACCTTCTTCCTTGCCATATCAAATAACCTCCCGATGCTTATCGATGAAATCAAGCTGGCAAAAGACTGTCTGGCTGAATTGAAAGCTGAAGGAAAGGAAGGTACGCCCGTATGGAAACAACTGACCAAGTCCCTATTGGGCTGGCAGACAGCTTTAGTCGTAGGCATTACGCTGTTGTCTTCTTATGGTAATGAGATAGCCGATTGGGTGAAAGGGCTGTTTAAGGCAAAGGAGAATATAGACGTTCTGAAAGAATCCCTGAAGGCATACAACGATGCAGTCTTAGAGGGCAGAAAAGATGTGCAAGGTCAGCTGACTGAGCTTAAATTGCTTTACGATGCGGCGGTAGATACAGCCAAAAGTACGGATGACCGCACACTGGCGATAAAGAAACTGAAAGACGAATACCCGGACTATTTCAAGGGTATGGATAATGAAGCCATTTTAGCCGGAAACGCAAAAACTGCCTATGACAACCTGACGAAATCTATCATCGCCAACGCACGTGCCCGTGCTTCAATGGATGCGATGACAGAGAATTTTTCCAAAATCATAGACCTGGAGCCGCAAATCAATGCCGAATATTCGCAGATAGAACAACTTCGGAAGGAGTATGACAATTTGCAGGAAACCATCAAGAAGGTAGAGAGCCAGACTTCCGACCCTATAGCGTTGAAAGGGAATCAAAGGCTTACGGCATTGCGACAGGAAGCGGTGGGAATAATGGATGATATTGTAAAACGTGAAGAAAAGATTGCGAAAATACGTTCTGATATATACGCTTTGAACAAGCGTAATGCAGAGATAGAAAACGACATCAGCATTCCCGACTTGCTCTTTGATTCTGGTTCAGACAGCACGACAGGTACAAAGCAAACTGGTAACAAATATCTTGATACCTATCAGCAGCAGAAAGCCATAAGGAAATCGGAACAGGAAATTTCGGACGCAATAACTGAAAGCCAGTTGAACGCACAGAAAATGGCCATAGACTTGATGCAGGACGGCAACGCGAAAGAGCTTGCCCAGATAAACGCCAACTATGACACGAAAATAGCCGAAATCCGAAAGCGTGAAAGGGATTTGCTGCAAACATTGCAGGATGCGGAGTATGAGCGTTGGAAACAAGAGAACCCGGACTACCAGAAGAAAGGATTACAGTTCACTCCTACTGTTACGGCTTTGCCACAGGACAAGCAGGCCGGATTCGACACGGAATATTCGGCGGCATATCAGCAACAGCAGGACGGCATAGCCAAACTCTTGCAGGGCGTACTTGCCAAGTACCGGGACTTCGCAGCCCAACGGGAAGCCATAGAGAAACAAATGAACGATGATATAGCCTTTTTACAGTCACAGCGTACAGAAGCCAATTCGGACGAGATAGACCGGGCTATCCAAGTAGCAAAGGACAAGGCAAAAGAAGGAATTCAAGCAATCAAGGACGAAGAAAACAAGGCGTTGGCCGGACAAGACAACACATTCCTGAAAATGCTTTTCGGTGACATCTCACAGATGGGATTCTCCCAGCTTAGTGCACTGATTGCACAGGCACGGCAGTTGAGGGACTACCTGTCGGGAAACGGAAACAAGGACGGAATCACGTTCATTTCACCGGAACAGCTTAAAGCCATAGAAGAAAGCCCGGCGGAGCTTGACAAACTAAGAAAAGCACTCGACAAACTGTTGGGCACAGGGAAGAACCAGAACAAGTGGGACACTTTGTTTGAATCATTCAAGAAAGGGTTTGCCGACCTCAAAAGCGCAAAAGGGTTCAAGGACATTTCGGGTGCCATCGGGACAATATCTGGAGCGGCCGGGCAGGCGGCCGATGAGGTTTCTTCCATGTTCGAAGCGATGGGGAAAGACCGGGCCGCAAATGTCGTTGGAAGTCTGGGCGATGTGCTGGGTGCAGTGTCAAATATCGGCATGGCATTCGCTCAGGGCGGAATTGTCGGAGGCGCATTTGCCGCAGCAGGTGAAATCTTCTCGCTTATCGGCAAGGGAGCCAGAGAAACGGCCAAGCACAAACAGACGCTTGAAAAGATAATGAACGACACGATAGCCCAGCAAAGGGAGTACAACCTCCTTCTGCTGGAGCAGAATCTGTTATACGAAAAGGCAAGCACGATTTTCGGCATTGATTCATACGCCAAGGCCAGAAACGCAGTCGATGTGCTGAAGGAAGCAATCGCAGACCTGAACAACGAGATAGCCGGTACGATAGAGCAGCAGGAAAAATTCTCGTACAAGGACACAGGTGTCAAATTCTTTGACAAGATACTCAACAAGACATATTCCCAGTTGAAAGACAGCTATTCCGGACTGGCAGACATTGAAATCAAGACCGGAAGCTATACGACCGGAGCTTGGTTCTGGAAAAAGCAGCATGATGTCTATTCTTCCATCCTTGATGTTTACCCCGATTTGATGGAAGCCAACGGGGAATTCAACAAGGAACTGGCGGAGTCCGTTATAAACACCCGTGAGATGTCAGATGAGGACAAAGCCGCCTTACAGAACATGATTGACCTTGCCGGACAGGCGGAAGAAGCGTTTGAATCTCTCAACGACTACATGACGGACATTTTCGGAGATTTGGGAAACAACATGTCCGATGCTTTGGTGGATGCGTTCAGGAATGGGACAGATGCGGCAGAATCTTTCACGCAGTCCGTTTCGGACATGTTGGGAACGCTGGCGGAACAGATGATTTACTCCGTCACTCTTGCACCAATATTGGAAGAAGCGCAAAATGAAATGATGGAAGTGATGAAGAACACAAACCTTACGGACGAACAGCGTTTCAAGCAATGGACGGACATCCTCAACGGGCTTGTAGGTGACGCGGTGGCACAGCAGAACAAAGCAAACCAGCTTTACGAGGCCTATCAACAGGCGGCAGAAGAACAGGGATTTGATATATTCAAGCCGGAAGCGCAAGAACAGCAGCAAGCATCAAGCAGGGGATTCGCCACCGCTTCGCAGGACAGCATAGACGAGCTGAACGGACGGTTTACCGCCTTGCAGATAATAGGCGAGGAAATCAAGGGATTGAACGGCGAGCAGGTGAATGCGTTGAAGCAAATTTATGAAGCCTTGTCCGATGAAAGTTATAGCGATGTGGTTTCCCTTGTTCCATCCGTTTCAGATGCTCCCGATATTGCTTCCCAAACAAGGCAGGTCATGAATGAAAGCTATCGGCCTGAAATCAATGTGACATTCCCGACCGCACAGCTTGACGCGCTCGTTTCGAGAGTTACGGACATGGGTATCAAAGTGGATGACCTGGCAAGGTTCGGGGCGGAAAATATCATGTCCGTGCAGACAATAGAGGAAAACACGGGCAAAATCGCCAAACAGATACCGCAGCAGGGGGAAAACATTGTGAGGACTATAAACAACAAGTTGTAAAAATGTGGGATTTTTCCACATTACCATATTAATGAAGCCCCGTTTCGGACATTACCGTTTCGGGGCTTTTTCGTGATACCATAATATAGCTGGTTGCGGCTAAAATCAATGTAACTAAATGATAATAAAGCAATTAAGCGCACCAGCAACCGCAACCCCGCAACCTACTACTTTTTTTTGTAATCACAATACCATAATTTAATGTGTTACGCTCTATTTTGATATAATAAATTAAATATCAACGACTTACGTATTACCGTAACCGTAACACCGTAACATAGGGTACTTTTCTACAAAAGTTCACTCAACTTTGATATTGATACTCTTCCCGCAATGGGGGCAGTTGATGGTCAGAGCGTCTTTCTTGGGTTGCTCGAACAGTTCCGATATATCACACCCTATTGCAGTGGCTATACGCTCAAGCACTTCTACTGATGGGTTCCCATTTATGTGCTGGCTCAATCCAGTAGGCGTTATTTCCATTCTTTTAGCCACTTCACGAACTTCTAAACCATGTTCTTTAATTGCTTTCTTAATATTCAAACTCATAGCTTTATTTTTTTGTTTATGCAAATGTACTTCTATTATCTATAATTAAAGCTATCACTTCGATTAATAAAAGTTAAATATAAGACAAAACTTTGATTTTGTATTGCATAATCAAAGTAATAACTTTATCTTTGCATCATCAAAACAAAGTGATAACTATTAAACATTACATAATATGAGTACACAAAAAAGAAATCAGTTAAGAGAGATAATGCAGATGGCATGGTCTTTTGTCCGCAAGAACGGTTACACAATGAGCGAAGCCCTTAAAACGGCTTGGTTGAACATGAAGCTGAAAGCATCAATGAAAGAACGTATCGTAAAGTTCTACTTCCAAAAAGTCGATGGCTCAATACGTGAAGCATACGGTACATTGAAAGAATCGCTATTGCCGCCAAATAAAGGCACGGAAAGCCGTAAAAGAAGCGAGACGGTACAAGTGTACTTCGATACGGAGAAAAGCGAATACAGGTCATTCAAAATAGCAAATTTGATAAAGATAGCATGATTATTAACCCGGTGTGGTGTCTATCAAACGGACACCATGCCACAAAAATACATAAATATGGAAACAGCAGAGAAAACCAATAAGGAAATGACACGCGAAGAAAAGCGAGAGAATATACTAAAAGAGTTGTATGGTCACAATCTTGCAGAACGGATAACGAACATGCCGATAAGCGAGGAAACACGAGCAGCCTTATATTTCAAAGGCAAGGTGCAAGATGTATTAGAGACTCTTTTCTCACTTCATAGATTGATGTACGAAGATGTTGACGATAAAACAGCAGACAAGTTTTGCGAAGCGTGCAGAAATCTTGATGAAATAGCAGACAAGTACATAACCAATAGTATCAATGATAATATAGTATTTAGAAATGTATCGGAGATATGAGGCAACGCCCGAAGCTGTAAGAGGGCAACCAACAATACCAATTATGAATGAAGATAGAGTTTTGACAATGGCAAAGAGCGCGCTAAGGCTGGCGAATATCATCCGCTACGAGAACGGGCACGAGATAATAGATGTGAGCCTGTTGCGTACAATCCCGGACGATGAGCTTATGAAGTACCGCAACGTGGGCAAAACCACGATTGAGAAGATACGGGAAATAAGAAAGTCACTCGAATGGGTGTAAAACCCAAAAAGAAATCGTATCTTTGTATCGAAATGCCATAAGGTATTTTAATGCAATGAAGGTCGTTTGTCAGGTGTGGCAAGCGGCCTTTTTTAATGTCATAAGGCACGCTAAAAATACTATCACGCCAAAATTACGCCAATTTTAATAAAAGAAAAACGCTAATCGCTTTATAATCAGTGATTAGCGTTATTTGCTTTGTGCGCCTGATAGGACTCGAACCTACACGTCTCACGACACCAGATCCTAAGTCTGGCGCGGCTACCAATTACGCCACAGGCGCATACGGACGCGTTCCGCATTGCGGCTGCAAATATAAGCGTTCTTTTTTTCTTTACAAAATTTTGCGGATTAATTCTTTAAAATGCGGCATGCCGTCTCAATCATCGTGTCTTTTCCCTGCTGCATGTCTTCGCTGGTCATGTCGACTTTGACGTCGGGGTCTATACCAAATTCCAGCTGGCCCATATCCGGGTCAAACATCGGACTGGCAGAAAAACGGATGGACCACCCGTTGGGAATTTCCGAACTAAAGGGCAAACCCGAACCGCCTCCGGTCTTGTCGCCCACTATCACGACATCATCAAACTGTTTCATCGAGTTGACAAAATCGTTTGTTGCGCTGTAAGAGCGCCGGTTGGTCAGCACAACGGCTTTCTTTTGCCAGCGTATGCCGCTGGAAGGCTCTATATAAACGGCTTCCGGGGTGGAGAAGTCATTGTGTCCCGGCCCTGTCTTATGACACATGTATCCTACCAAAACTTTTTTGTCTGTAAAGCGTGCGGCCAGTTTCTGGGCTGTAGTCAGGTTTCCGCCCCCGTTGTTCCGCACATCGATTATCAGTCCGTCGCAGATTGCCAGTTTGTTAAGGGTCTGGTCCAAGTTTCCATCTCCGATTCCGTCCGAGAAGCTGGAGCAATATATATAGGCAATATTGTTGTCGAGTATCTGATAAGTCAGGCCTGATGAATTGACATAATCTTTTTTTAGATAGTTGCTCTGGATGCTGTCACTGAAGTTTCTCGGATAAGCATCGAACCATTCCCGGTATTGTGATGTGGCCAGCGAACTGCTTAGATTAACATGTCCGTCGCGTAGCTCGTTTACCATTTCCGACAGCACCTCGAACAAAGCTTCCGAACCCATTGATGATGTGATGCGTTCGGCGTAGCGCGCGTGCACTTCGTCCCAGTCAAGTCCGTATTCCTGACTTTTGTATTCCAGGAAACAGTACTGTTCGTCGATGATTTTCCAAAGGGCCTCGAAGTTGTCTTCCGGAGAGTTTCCGGATATGTCTTCGCGGATGCAGGAGGTTGCCAAGACCGCAAGCAAGAGATAATATATCGTTTTTTTCATAATCAATAGGGAGTGACGTTATGGGGCATGCTGATTCTGTTTTTTCCTTTCAGGATATAGAAGTTTCTTACAAAGCCAATCATGAAGTTGTGCGAATAGATATGGCTTTTCAGATTATTCACTTTCGCCTGCTGGATATCGCATACGTATCCTATGCGCATATTGAATTGTCTGATGGGAAAGTCGAGCGTCAGCCACTGCCGGAGCGACGGGCTGTTGTGCAGGGAGGTAAACGACACATGCTTCCCTCCATGCTTCAGTGAGAATATTTCATAATAGGATTCTCCATATTCGGGCGAAAACATGGCTCCCAGCAACGGGAGGCTTGCCTGGTATCTGACGGTCAGCGGATAGTCTTTTATGCGCATTTTGTAGATGACCATGCCCGATGCGCCTATGCTGCCGTATGCTTTGGCCTGTGCCGGATTGTTTGAGTTGCGGTTGTTGTAGATGCATCCCCCGTTCAGGTCGAGCGTGGGGCCTGCAAGAATCTTCAGCCGTTCGTTGAGGCGGAACTGATAATGCAGGGCGTAAGTCCAGCTGACCATGCCCGTATACATGCGGGCCGTCTGCGCCGGATTTTTTGTATAGGAGAAGTCTGCCTGAAACACATGTTGCGCCGACACGTTTCCTCCCATCAGCCGCGTCATCCGCATGTTCTCAAAAAGAACGCGGACTTCAGGCCCCTTGTATTCCAAGGGGGAAAGATAGGTGTCCAATACGTTGGCGCGTCCTGTCCCTATAAGGAAAGAACGCATTACGTAGCGTGTTGTCCGCAGACTGTCTTCCTGCGAAAAGACATTGCACCATGAAAGGATTAATATGAATAGGGCAAAAGTTCGTTTCATGCTTTCATTAAAAAAGTTTCATCTGGCCGTTTTCTTCGTCTGGCGTTTCGGGCAGGTCGGCAGCCAGTTCATTCTCTGTTTCCTCTTCCGCCGTTTCAGATTCGGGCATGCGCGTCGGCTCCAGTTCCTCGAAGCGTTCCACGGTGTAGGTCGTCAGTCGCTTTCCTTTGGCCTTGAAGCTTTTTACGCCGACAAAGTCCTCGGCTTCGATTGTCATGCTTTCGCGGAAGCTGTCGTGCCCTCCGAATACGACCTGGATGCGGGGAAAGGCCTGGCAGGTCAGCAGCATCAGTCTGTTTTGCCTGTTTTCGCCCAGATAGTTCAGCCGCTTTGCTGTCGCTTCAAAGGTGAAACGCTTCAGATACGGGTAGTTTTGCTGGTCGGCGTCATAGAGCACGGCTGTCCATACCTTGTCCGCATCAAATTTTTCTATAAGCCGGATGTCAGGCTCATAGTGGTTGTTCAGGTCGAAGCTGGTGGTGTAAAAGTCTCCGTTGTCCGATACAACCAGAATCTTGTCCTCACTCTGAAACTCTCCCAAGTATTCTCCGCGTTCGTCGTAATTCAGCCGGAGCACGTCGCGGTCGAACCAAACCTTCCGTCCGCCTAAGGTGGAACCTCCGCGTTGCTTCAGGCTAATCTTGTGCACGTCGTTTTTTGTCAGCAGGTTGCCCATTGACTGGCGTCCCTTGATGCCTATCGTACTGAAGTCTTTCTCGAATACAAGTTTCTTGATGCGCGGATTAGGACGCAAGGTTACCTTGATGATTTCCGCCTCTCCATTAGGGTTGGCCGTGAAGTAGACTATTCGGGAGCCGGGCGTTCCCTGCGTCACATCATATTCCCGGTCGCGTATCATGGCCGTTACGTTAAAGCGTTTGATGTAGTGGAAGCCGTCTTTCCCGTCGCGGTATATGACATTATAGATTGTTCGCTTGTCATTCTTCTTGAATACATTGACATAAAGAATGTTTTTCCCGACAAAAAGCTTGTCGGATATTCGTACAATCTTGTATTTCCCGTCCTTGTAGAAGATAATCACATCATCAATGTCGGAACAGTTGCAGACAAATTCGTCTTTCTTCAGTCCCGTGCCGATAAAGCCCTCTTCGCGGTTGATGTAGAGCTTTTCATTCGCTTCCGCCACCTTGGTGGCCACGATGGTGTCAAAGTTGCGGATTTCCGTTCGTCGGGGGAACTTTTCGCCGTATTTCTCTTTCAGTCGTGCATACCAGTCGATTGTATATTCTGTGATATGGGCCAGGTGGTTGTCGGTCTCGGCAATGTCTCCTTTCAGCCGGGCGATGGTTTCGTCTGCCTTGTCCTTGTTGAATTTCAGAATGCGCGCCATCTTGATATCCATCAGCTTGAGGATGTCTTCCTTCGTCACTTCGCGGACGAACTGCGGATAAAACGGAGTCAGGCGCTCGTCGATGTGCTCGCATGCCGCATCCATCGTCTCGGCTTGCTCGAACTGTTTGTCCTTGTAGATGCGTTCTTCGATGAATATCTTCTCTAAAGAAGCAAAGTGCAAGGTTTCCAGCGTCTCGTTCCGTTGGATTTCCAGTTCCTTGCGCAACAGCCCAAGCGTATTGTCGACCGACTTGCGCAGCACATCGCTTACGGAAAGGAAGTGCGGCTTCTTGTCATCGATGACGCAGCAGTTTGGAGAAATGTTTACTTCGCAGTCCGTAAAGGCATATAAAGCGTCCAAAGTCTTGTCGGATGAGGCTCCCGGAGCCAGATGGACAAGAATCTCCACCTTGTCGGCCGTATTGTCGTCTACTTTCCGTACCTTTATTTTCCCCTTTTCGACAGCTTTCAAAATGGAGTCGATAAGCGAAGAAGTGGTTTTTCCATAGGGGATTTCAGTGATACAAAGCGTCCTGTTGTCTATTTTTGATATTTTGGCACGGACGCGCACTACGCCTCCGCGCTCTCCGTCATTATAGCGGGACACATCGATTGCCCCGCCCGTCAGGAAGTCGGGATATAGATGAAACTCCTCGCCGCGCAGATAAGAAATCGCTGCGTTGCATAGCTCGTTGAAGTTGTGAGGGAGGATTTTGGAGGAAAGCCCTACGGCAATTCCCTCTACGCCTTGGGCCAAAAGAAGCGGGAACTTGACCGGAAGCGTGACCGGTTCGCGGTTACGCCCGTCGTAGGAAGCTTGCCATTCCGTTGTCTTGGGGTTGAAAACCACGTCGAGTGCGAACTTCGAGAGTCTTGCCTCGATGTAACGGGGAGCTGCGGCACTGTCTCCCGTCAGGATATTCCCCCAGTTTCCTTGACAGTCAATAAGCAAATCTTTCTGTCCCAACTGTACCAGTGCGTCGCCGATGGAGGCATCGCCGTGGGGATGAAACTGCATCGTGTGGCCGACTATGTTCGCCACCTTGTTGTAACGGCCGTCGTCCAGGCGTTTCATGGAGTGCAGAATGCGCCGCTGTACGGGCTTCAGGCCGTCATTGATATGGGGAACGGCACGTTCCAGTATCACATACGAGGCATAATCAAGGAACCAGTTCTGATACATGCCGCTAAGCTGGTATTTCACGGCTTCATCGGCAGGCGATGCCGGCTTGTAACTGGAGTGGGTCTCTTCGGGAGTAAGTTTTTCTTCTTTGTCCAATGTGTCTTCGCTCATAAATAAAATTCCTAATCTATGCAAAGATACGGAGAAAAAACGAGAATGAAAACAGAATGGGACGGGGAAGCCCGTTTAATTTCTTAATAAGGAAAAAGAAATATTGCAAGGAGCAAAATTTTGTCTGAATATGGCGGCGGTGGGTTTTTCTGCTGTCGTCGGCGGATGGGCCGCTGTCTTTTTTTTATGTTTGGCCGAAGAAAAATTGCTTGTCCGATTTTACTTCTGTTCTTTTGTAGGGTCTTTTATGTAGAATGTCTGTCCGGATGACTTTGCGGATGGAGGCATAAAATGTTAATGTTTAAATAAGAAGATTATGAACATGAAGACAAAATGGAAGATGATGCTGGCGATGGCTCTGCTGGTTGGGGCCTGCGGCACGGCAGAAGCGCACCGTTGGCACAGATGCTGTCGTCCGCATCGCGTTGTTGCTGTGGTGGCCAGACCGGCGGCAACGGTGCGGGTGGTCAATTGCTTTACTCAAAAAGAGCGTCTGGCAATGGCGGTAGCCTATCTGGATGCCCATGAATATCTTACGGTGAAGAGGTATGCCCGCATTGCGAATCTGACGAAAGCGACGGCGGAAGCCGAACTCGATGCTTTTGCAAGGAACGGGGAGCTGCCTGTCACCGCAGTCGTAAAAGGAAAAAGAAAGGTGTACGTAAAAAGTAATTAGGGAGGATGGCTATGTTTGAAGTTTGGAAAATAGCGGGGAAATGTGGATTGGCATTCATGGCATTAGGCATAATTTTATTGTGCAGTGCTTGTGTCACGGTTCGCAAGGGTTCGCACCGTCATCATCACCGTCACCGCCATCACCGTGTGACGGTGGTGGCGGAGCCGGCATCCTTGATGCCGTCGGAGGATGGCTGCACCGCCGGGGAAGGATACTTGGTTGCAGAGTTTGCGCCTTATGAAAGTCTGGAGTGATGAGGATATAGTTTCGGCGGTAAGGCAGAATCCTGAGAAAGGATTCAGGATGCTGATGGCGAAATACAGGGAAGCGGTGTATTGGCATATTCGCCGGCTGGTGGTTTCACACGCCGATGCGCAAGATGCGGCACAGGAAACTTTCGTTCGGATATTCCGTTCCTTCAGCCAGTTCAGGGGAGAATGCTCTTTTGCCGCATGGATTTATCGTATAGCGACCAATGAAGCCATGCGTGTGTTGGGGCGTTGCCGCGGCGGACGGGTATCTTTGGACGATTCGGATACGGAAGCGGGCGATATGATGGCGGACGAATATGTGGATTATACTGACCTCGAGGCGGTCAAGCTACAGCAAGCCGTCTTGTCATTGCCGCCCAAACAGCAGCTTGCCTTTAATCTGCGTTACTATAGTGAGTTGGAATACGATGAAATAGCCGATGTCGCCGGTTCGACTGTTGCCAGCGTAAAGGTTAATTATCATCTTGCAAAGGAAAAAATAAAGAAGTATATGGATTCAATGGTTTAGGAAAATGAAGAAAGACTTTGATTTTGGCAGGATAGGGAAGCGCATGCCTTACACGGTTCCCCGGAACTTTTTCGATGAGATGGAGGGAAATGTATGGGAGAAGGTGCGCAATGAGTCGGCTGCCCTTCGCAAGCGCAGGGCTTTCCGCTTGCGGATTGTTATAGGGGCGGCAGCCGCCGCGGCGGTTGCTCTGTTGCTTTTGGTGCCTGACACGCATGTCTCAAGAGAGCGTTCCGGTGGACTGGTCGAGGTGGAGCAGGCTTTCAACAGTCTTGCCGGTGAAGACCGGGCTTATATCCTTCAGGTTTACCAGGATGACTTGTTTATGAATGAATAAAATCGGATAATCATGAAACTTATTGTGAGATTATGGTTGGTTGTAATGGCCTTGACTGTTTTTGGTGGTATGGCGGAAGCGCAGAATCACAGGCAGCGGATTACCCGTGAACGGTTGGCGGAAGCGCAGGCAAGGCATATGGCGGAAGAAATGCATTTGGATAACGAGACAAGCAAAAGGCTTGTCGACACTTACTGCCGCTTTCAGAAGGAAATATGGGCTCTTGGGCCTCGTCCCAAACAGGCAAATCCTTCTGTCATGACGGATGAAGAGGCAGGGCGGATGATAAAAAGTCGCTTTGCCCATAGCCGGAAGATTCTTGACTTGCGGCAGAAATACTACGCCATATACAGTGAATTTCTGACTCAGAAGCAGATTCTGCGTGTTTACGTTTTGGAAAAGCAGATGATGAACCGTTTGGCAAGGCATGACAAAAGGCCTTCCCGGCCTCGTCTGCAACCGTAAGGACTGGCCGGTGGGGATGTATTGTGAGATGAGAAGGTGATGCAGGTCTTTTTATAAGGGCAGGGGCGGTTTTCATGCCGGTGAAACGGCTGTTTCATACCGGTGAAAACGGCGTTTCGCCAGAGCGTAGCTGCCGGTTGTGCCTTAAAGACCGCAAGACCGGAATGGCGACGGGCAGCGCGAACAGGAAGGAACACAGGTCGGCCGCCGCCTGACTCATCTCTACGCCTTGCAGTCCCTGAAAATAAGGCAGGACAAGGATGAAGGGGATAAAGAACAGCCCCTGGCGGGACGAGGCCAGCAGGACGGCGCGCACCGGACGGCGGATGGTTTGCAGCAGCATGTTGCAGAGGATGACCCAAGTGCCGAGGGGCAGAGTAATAAGCTGCCAGCGCAGTGCACGCGCTCCGACGGCGATTACTTCAGGGTCTTCCTTGCGGAACCATGAGACAATCTCGGGCGCATAGATATAGCCGGCGATGGAGCAGATAGTGAGGAAAACCACGCCGACCTTTATGCAAAACCAGAATCCTTGGCGTACGCGCGTATAGATGCCTGCTCCATAATTGTAGCCGCATACGGGCTGGAATCCCTGTCCGAAGCCGACAACGAACGAGTTGATGAACATGCAAATGCGCGTTACTATAGACATGCCGGCTATTGCAGCGTCGCCATACCTTCCTGCGGCCACGTTGAGCAGGATGGTTGCCACGCTCGAAAGCCCCTGCCGGCATAGCGAAGGGCTTCCTCCGTATACTATCTCTTTGAGGAATGCCGCCTTGGGCGTGAAGTTGCGCAGGCGGATGCGGATGTTTTCCCCGCGGCTGTCCATGTAGATTAGTATGCCGAAGCTGCATATCTGGCTGATGAGCGTGGCCCAGGCTGCGCCTGCAATGCCCATATCCAATGCGAATATAAGCAGCGGGTCAAGGCCGATGTTCAATACGGCCCCTACCATGATGCCTATCATGGCGTATACGGCGTTTCCCTGAAAGCGCATCTGGTTGTTCAGCACTAATGAAGAGGCCATGAAGGGGGCGCCAAGCAGAATTATTCCCAGATAGGTCTCGGCATAAGGCAGGATGGTAGGGGTGGAACCCAAGGCCAGACAGATGGGAGTGAGCAGTATCAGTCCCGTTACGGTAATGACTCCTCCCATGATGAACGCGCAGAAAAATCCGGTGGAAGCCATCTTTTCGGCGTTCTGGTAGTCGCGTGCGCCTAATTTGCGCGATATATAATTGCCGGAGCCATGCCCGAAAAAGAATCCGAATGCCTGGATAATGGCCATGACGGAAAAGGAAATCCCCACTGCCGCCGTGGCCTGCGTGTCGATTTTCCCGACAAAATACGTGTCGGCCATCACGTAAAAGGATGTTATCAGCATGCTGATGATGGTCGGTATCGCCAGCGAACCGATGAGTGGCGGTATGGGAGCCGTGGTCATCAGTGTGTACTTGTCTTTATATCCTTTCATAATGCCGATACAAATGTAGGAAAAAAAGATAAATTAAGAGACCTCTCGTTCTTTTTTCCTTATAAATACGTATCTTTGTGCCCAATATGTAAAGAGAAAGTTTGAATTTAAGAATAAAACAAAAGAGAAATGGCACAGGAAGATGTATTTAAGAAGCTGGTTTCACACTGTAAGGAATATGGATTCGTGTTTCCTTCAAGCGAAATCTATGACGGACTGGGAGCCGTATACGATTACGGACAGAACGGTGTGGAGCTAAAAAACAATATCAAGCAATATTGGTGGCAGAGCATGGTGCTGCTGCATGAGAATATCGTAGGCATCGATTCGGCAATCTTTATGCATCCGCTGATTTGGAAGGCTTCTGGACACGTTGACGCCTTCAATGATCCGTTAATCGATAACCGCGATTCGAAAAAGCGATACCGTGCGGATGTTTTGATTGAAGACCAGATTGCGAAATACGATGAAAAAATCAATAAGGAAGTGGCAAAGGCAGCCAAGAAATATGGCGACGCGTTTGATGAACAAGAGTTCCGCTCGACCAATGCCCGTGTTCTGGAGCATCAGGCTAAGCGTGATGCGCTGCACGAACGTTATTCGAAGGCGATGAATGCGGGAGACCTGGCAGAACTCCGGCAGATAATTTTGGATGAAGAGATTGTATGCCCGATTTCAGGGACAAAAAACTGGACGGAAGTGCGTCAGTTCAACCTGATGTTCTCAACCGAAATGGGCTCGACTGCCGATGGGGCGATGAAAGTATACCTTCGTCCGGAAACGGCGCAAGGTATCTTTGTGAATTATCTCAATGTGCAGAAGACGGGACGCATGAAGATACCGTTCGGAATTGCCCAGATAGGAAAGGCTTTCCGCAATGAAATCGTGGCCCGGCAGTTTATCTTCCGCATGCGTGAATTTGAACAGATGGAGATGCAGTTCTTCGTAAAGCCGGGAACAGAGCTCGAATGGTTCAGAAAGTGGAAGGAAATCCGCCTGAAGTGGCATAAAGCGTTAGGTTTCGGCGATGACCACTACCGTTATCATGACCATGAAAAGCTGGCTCACTATGCCAATGCCGCTACAGACATCGAGTTTCTGATGCCTTTTGGCTTTAAGGAAGTGGAGGGCATCCATAGCCGGACGAATTTCGACCTGAGCCAGCATGAAAAGTATTCGGGAAAAAGCATCAAATACTTCGACCCGGAAATCAATGAGTCTTATACGCCGTACGTTATCGAGACCTCTATCGGCGTAGACCGCATGTTCCTCAGTGTGATGAGTGCGGCCTATTGCGAGGAGAAGCTGGAAAACGGAGAGACTCGCGTGGTGCTGAAGCTGCCTGCTGCGCTTGCGCCGGTGAAACTGGCCGTGATGCCGCTGGTAAAGAAGGACGGTCTGCCCGAAAAGGCACGTGAAATCATGAACGACCTCAAGTTCCACTTCCATTGCCAGTATGATGAAAAAGACAGCATCGGCAAGCGTTACCGCCGTCAGGATGCCATCGGAACTCCGTATTGCATCACCATCGACCACCAGACACTGGAGGATAACTGCGTGACACTGCGTAACCGCGACACGATGGAGCAGGAACGTGTGGCTATTTCAGAACTAAATAACATCATTGCAGATAAGGTAAGCATCACGAGCTTGCTGAAAACATTGCAGTAATTCAATGCAAATATGGATAAAAGCATACTTTGGCTGATTGCTCTGGTTATATCTCTGTCGTTTGGATTTGCTTCGTGTGCGGAGGATACTACGGTAGAAGACCCGTATGCCGACTGGCAGACGCGTAACGACCGTTATCTGGATTCTATCGCGGATGTGGCGCGGACAAACCGGGACGGAAAGTGGATGTGTGTGCAGAATTACAAGATTTGGGACGAGAGCCTGACCGGCGTTGGCGGCGGGATAACCATCTCGGGAAGCTCTCAATACGAAAGGACGGACACGGTCTACATCCATTTTCTTGAGTACGGACCGCAGGAGGGAAAGGCGGCCGAGTTTACCACCGACAGCGTGAGCGTATATTATTACGGTACGCTGATTAACGGAGAAAGGTTCGACGGGAATTATCAAGGTGACTGGGATTCGGAACTTACGCCGCAAATCTATTCGCCCACGACATTCTGTCTCGGGGGACTGGTGTCTGGTTGGCAGACTGCCCTGATGCCTTCTCACGATGGTACGTATGAAGGCATGAAACCGGGTGACCGGGTAGACCTTTTTGTCCCTTACCAGATGGCTTACGGCAGTTCGGGAATGGGCGATATACGTGGATACTCGGTGTTGAGATTCCACATGCGGCTGGAAGAAATCATTCATCCGAAGGGGCCGGACGGTCGTAGCCGGGCGGCTCTTCCGGCAATCGCCGAATAAGGCAATGGGGCGGAGGTGTGCCGGAAAGGGAAGACATGCCTCCGTCCTTTTTAAAATAACCGAAGGATAGGAAAGAATGCGGCATAGAGTGAAGGCATATTGTCTGTTGGTAGTCAGCATACTGATGTTGGCCGCGGCGGCATATCCTCACCACCACCATGAAAACCGTTTCTGCTTCCATGCAAGTCTGGAGGATTGTACCGCTCCACTGAGTACGGACAGCGGGAAACATTATCCGGGCGATGCGGATAACCATGCGTGCGGTGCTACCTGCGTCACCCAATTCTCCTTTTCTTTCCAGCAGATTCGGGCGGCAGATGTCAGTCCCGACTATTCATTCTGTTTCTTTATCCATGCGCTGCCGGTCGTCCTGAAATGTCTGGACGAAGTTGAGCTGCCGGCAGTCCATACATTCTATATAGAAAAACTTCATGCCTTGCAGGGCGTTGCGGCAAGAAGTTTGCGTGCTCCTCCTTTTTGTTGATTGAAAGACGGATGCCGTTTCGGGTCGGTGATATACGGCCGCGACGGCATAAAGGGTGTTTCATGCCGTTGAAACCGGAGTCTGGCAAGGGCGGAATCCCGGTTTCACGCTGATGAAAGACTTTTTTGAAGCCATGCTGCAGGCATTGATGCAGCACATCATTTTCCTGCGGCGGCTATAAAACAACCTGGTTGCGGGAAATAAGGAATATTTTTGTACAGTCTAATAAAATCAACATGATGAAGAACTATATATTTGTAGGAGCAACAAGCCTGTTTCTTATGACTGCATGCGTGCATCATGAGGAGCATGGCCACGAAGCGGACGGGCATGTCCGCGAAACGGCGGAGCATGCCGGACATTCTGATGAAATCATCCTTACTCCGGAAAAGGCAAAGGCGGCAGGAGTTGTGGTTGAAACGGTGAATCCGGGCCGTTTCCGCGAAATTATCTTCACGAGCGGACAGGTGCTGGCTGCGCAGGGCAGTGAGACAACGCTTGTAGCCGCGGCGTCGGGAGTCGTGTCGTTCTCGCAGACGGTTACTGAGGGAATGGCCGTCGGCAAAGGAGCAGAACTGCTGAGCATATCGGCCGAAAACCTGCAGGACGGCGACCCCGTGAAGCGGGCACGCATCACTTACGAGCGCGCGAAAGAGGAATACGAGCGTGCCGAAAAGCTGATAGGCGACCGCATCGTTTCGGAAAAAGATTTTAATGCGCTGAAAGAAAATTACGAGAACGCACGCCTGGCTTATGAGGCCCTTTCACCCAGCAGGGATGGCAGGGGAGCCGCCGTGAAGTCTCCTGTCGGCGGATTCATAAAGTCCTGCACGGTCAGGGAAGGCGACTATGTAACCGTGGGACAGCCTTTGCTGACCGTCTCTCAGACCCGTCGCCTGATGTTGCGTGCCGAGGTGTCCGAACGTTATTATGCCCGGCTCGGACAGGTTTCGTCGGCCAATTTCCGCACATCTTATGGCGATAAGACATACAGCCTTGACAGTCTGAACGGCCGGATGCTGTCTTATGGCAAGATGCCGGGGGATGCCTCTTATTATATCCCGGTAACGTTTGAGTTTGATAACCGTGGCGACATCGTTCCGGGCTCGTTTGCGGAGGTTTACCTGTTGTCGGGCGAGCGTCAGAACGTAATCAGTCTGCCGTTGTCCGCCTTGACGGAAGAACAGGGCCTGAATTTCGTCTATGTCCGTCTTGATGAGGAAGGCTACGGAAAGCAGGAAGTGACGACCGGAGCCAGTGACGGCAGCCGCATTGAAATACTTTCGGGACTGAAGGCCGGAGACAATGTTGTCGTTCAAGGAGCAATTCACGTGAAACTGGCATCGGCCTCGAACGCCATACCCGGACATACTCACAATCATTAATACACGGATTGTCTTGTCTGCAGGCCTTCAGTCCTTTTGGATGGACACGGATGAATTATTGACTTGCAGACCGCAGACAGAAAAACTTGAAGAAACATGCTTAACAAGATTATACATTTCTCTTTGCAGAACCGGCTGCTGATTTTGGTGGCTTCGGTCTTGCTGCTGGTGGGCGGAACGTATACCGCTTTCCATACCGAAGTGGATGTTTTCCCGGATTTGAATGCTCCTACGGTCGTGGTCATGACCGAGGCTAACGGGATGGCGGCCGAAGAAGTAGAGCAGCTCGTGACTTTTCCGATAGAGACAGCGGTAAACGGGGCCACGAACGTACGCCGTGTCCGCTCGTCATCAACTACCGGTTTCTCCGTGGTGTGGGTGGAGTTTGATTGGGACACGGACATTTATCTGGCGCGTCAGATTGTGTCCGAGAAGCTTTCTGCCGCAAGCGAGGGCCTTCCGGAAAATGTGGGGAACCCGACATTAGGGCCGCAGTCTTCTATCCTGGGCGAATTATTGATTGTCGGACTGACGGCCGACAGCACTTCCATGCTCGATTTGCGTACGCTTGCCGACTGGACAATCCGTCCCCGTCTGCTTTCCACCGGCGGGGTGGCCCAGGTCGCCGTATTGGGAGGAGACATCAAAGAGTATCAGGTGTTGGTTCATCCCGAGCGGATGAAGCATTATGGAGTGACCTTAGGCGAGGTTATGTCCGTTACGCGGAACATGAACCAGAATACAAACGGCGGTGTCATCTATGAATACGGCAACGAATACATAGTGCGCGGGGTGGTTTCGACGGATGATGTGGACGAGATGGCCCGTGCGGTCATAAAGACTGTAGGCGGCGTTCCGGTGACTTTAGAGGATGTTGCCGATGTAAGAATAGGTGCGCAGCAGCCGAAGTTGGGACTTGCCTCGGAGAAGGGAAAGCCCGCCGTACTGGTGACCGTAACCAAACAGCCGAATACCGGCACCATCGAACTGACGGAGAAGCTGGAAGCTGCCCTTCAGGACTTGCAGAAAAATCTGCCGCCCGATGTAAGAATCTCGACCGATACCTTCCGGCAGTCACGTTTCATCGAGAGTTCCATCAGCAATGTACAGGATTCGCTTTACGAGGGGGCGCTCTTTGTGGTGATTGTGCTTTTCCTGTTTCTGGCCAATACGCGCACAACGGTCATTTCGCTTGTCACGCTGCCTCTTTCATTGGTCGTTGCCATACTGGTGCTCCATTATATGGGGCTTAGCATCAATACCATGAGTCTGGGAGGTATGGCGATAGCCATCGGCTCGCTGGTGGACGATGCCATTGTGGATGTGGAAAACGTGTGGAAGCATTTGCGGGAAAACCGGATGCTCCCGGCTGGAGAGCGCAGGCCGGTGCGCGAGGTGGTGTTCAACGCGTCGCGCGAGGTGCGTATGCCGATTCTTAACTCGACTTTGATTATCATTGTCAGCTTTGTGCCTTTGTTTTTCCTGAGCGGGATGGAGGGACGCATGCTGGTGCCGTTGGGAATCGCCTTTATTGTCTCGCTGTTTGCCTCTACGGTGGTGGCTCTCACGCTTACTCCCGTATTGTGCAGCTATCTGCTCGGAGGGAATCCGAAGAAAGACGGCTTGCCCAAGGAGGCTTTCGTTGCCGTATGGTTGAAAAGGCACTATGAGCGTGCCTTGCTTTGGGCATTGGCGCACAAGCGGACGGTGCTTTCCGCCACGGTAGCCTTGTTCATCGTTGCGTTGGGATGCTTCTTTACCTTGGGACACAGTTTCCTGCCGCCTTTTAATGAAGGCTCGTTCACGATAAATGTCAGCTCTATGCCGGGAATCTCTTTGGAAGAATCCGACAAGATAGGACGGCAGGCTGAAGAGATACTGATGTCGATACCCGAGATACAGACCGTAGCGCGAAAGACTGGGCGCGCAGAACTGGATGAACACGCTCTTGGAGTGAATGTGTCGGAGATAGAGGCTCCTTTTGAACTGAAAGACCGTTCGCATGCCGAGTTGCTGGACGATGTTCGCCGGAGATTGTCGGTCATTACCGGTGCCAATATCGAGATAGGGCAGCCTATCAGCCACCGTATTGACGCCATGCTGAGCGGAACGCAAGCCAGCATCGCCATCAAACTCTTCGGCGATGATTTGAACCGGATGTTTACAATCGGCAATCAGATTAAGGATGCCGTCAGCGATGTCGAGGGCATAGCCGATTTGAACGTGGAGCAGCAAATCGAACGTCCGGAGCTGAAGATTGTCCCCCGCCGTGAAATGCTTGCCAAATACGGCATATCACTGCCGCAGTTCAATGAATTCGTCACGGTCAATATGGCGGGCGAGGTGGTATCTCAGGTCTACGAGCAGGGAAAGGCGTTCAACCTGGTCGTTCGCGCGGCCGAAACCAGCCGCGGCTCGATGGAACGGATAAAAGACCTGATGATAGACGATGCCCAAGGGCGTAAGATTCCCCTTAGCTATGTGGCGGATGTGATTTCCTCCATGGGTCCGAACACGATAAACCGGGAGAACGTGAAGCGCAAGATAATCATTTCCGCCAATACAAGCGGCCGCGACCTGCGGAGCGTGGTGAATGACATCCGCGAGAGGGTAGAAAAACAGATTAAGCTCCCGGAGGGATACCATATCGAATATGGCGGACAGTTTGAAAGCGAGCAGGCGGCCAGCCGTACGCTGCTTCTTACTTCCGTAATGAGCATTGTCGTGATTTTCCTGCTGCTTTATATGCAGTTCAAGAATGCTTCTCAGAGCGGCATTATCCTTTTAAACCTGCCTTTGGCCCTAATCGGAGGAGTCTTTGCCCTGATGATGACTACGGGCGAACTGAGCATTCCTGCTATAATCGGCTTCATTTCGCTGTTCGGCATCGCTACCCGCAACGGGATGCTGCTTATCAGCCACTACAATCTCTTGCGTGACGAGCAGGGGATGGCCTTGCGGGAAAGCATTGTCCACGGGTCGCTCGACCGGTTGAACCCTATCCTCATGACGGCTCTGTCGTCGGCCTTGGCGCTTATTCCGCTTGCCTTGCGCGGCGATTTGCCGGGAAACGAAATCCAGAGTCCGATGGCGAAGGTCATTCTGGGCGGGCTGCTTACCTCTACCTTCCTGAATGCTTTCATTATCCCGATTGTTTATGATTTGATGAACCATACAAAAAAGACGCACAGCTTATGAAAACAAGATTGATACTCTTTTGCCTGGCTTTTTCCACCGCCGTGTCGGCACAGTCTATTGACGATGTGCTGCGCAGCATCGAGCGGAACAACAAGTCGCTTCAAGCACAGCAGCAGACGACCGAAGCGGCCAAGATGGAGATACAGAGCCGGAATAATCTGGAAGACCCTTCGGTAGAATACAGTCCCTTCTTTTCCCGGGGCGTGGATGGTATGGTCAGCTCGGAGCTTGTAGTGACTCAAGGGTTTGACTTCCCTACGCTTTATGCTGCCCGCCGCCGCAGCGGAAAGTTGCAGCAAGAGGCTCTCGAGCGGCAGCAGCAGGCCGCACGCCGCGAGATTCTGCTTGCGGCGAAGAATCTCTGCCTTGACCTTATCCGGCTGAATCAGGAAAACGAGCTGCTTGCCGAGAGGAAAAAGAATGCGGACGAGCTTCTCGCGCTGTTTGAAGAAAGACTCGCGAAGGGAGATGCGAACATCCTGGATGTAAACAAGATTAAGATGGAGCGTATGAGCGTGCAGACCGAAGTGGCGCAAAATAACGCCGCCCACCGTGCCGCCGTCCAGCAGCTTTTGGCTATGAACGGAAACCTGCCGATTGAGTTTTCAGAAAATGTTTATCCCGCGGTGGAGCCGATACGTGACTATAATGCATTGTATGATGAGGTTATGGCATCCGATGCCGGTCTGCTTGCCGCAGATGCCGCGGCACGCGCTGCAAACAAGGAACTGACCGTAAACCGCCAGAGTTGGCTGCCCAGGTTAGAGGTGGGATACCGCCGCAATACGGCCGTTGGGGAGAAGAGCAACGGATTTTTGGTAGGGGGAAGCCTGCCTCTTTTCTCTAACCGGCGGAAGACGAAGATAGCTCGGGCGCAGGCTTTGAGCGCACAGCTTCAGCTGGATGACGCACGCTTGCAGGCGGAAGCACAGGTGCAAAGCCAGTTTAACGAGATGCAGCAGCTGCGCGAAGCCATGGAAGCCTACGATGTGGTGCTGATGCACAAGACGCTTCGTCTGCTGTACGACGCGGTTCGTGCAGGTCAACTGTCCATTATCGACTTTTATGTGGAGGCGGACAACGTATACCGCAACCTTCAGGCCTATATGCAGCTCGAAAACCAGTATCAGAAACTGATGGCGGCAGTCTATAAAAACCGGCTGTAGGCATAGCCTTGTCGGCGGAAGAAAACTCACGGTCTGCCTCCGGCGGTGGCGGCCGTGAGTTTTTTGTTGGAGGAAAAGTTTTTTTGCAGGCGCTATAAGCCGGACCGGACAGGATGAAAGGTTCGTTTTGTCGGGTGATAAAGGAAACTTTGTCTTGCAATCACATCATAAATTCGTATCTTTGCCTGAAATTAAAACAGATAAGGAGCTACTGATATGCCACTTAATTTACCCGACCGCCTTCCGGCCATCGATTTGCTGAAAGAAGAAAACATATTTGTCATTGACAATTCGCGCGCTACGACACAGGATATCCGTCCGTTGAAGATTGTCATCCTCAACCTGATGCCTATCAAGATTACGACCGAGACGGATCTTATCCGCCTGCTGTCCAATTCTCCGCTCCAGATTGAAGTGAGTTTCATGAAGCTGAAAAGTCACACTTCGAAGAATACCCCAATCGAGCACATGCGGGCCTTTTACCGCGATTTTGAGCTGATGCGTCACGAGCGGTTTGACGGCATGATTATCACCGGCGCTCCGGTAGAGCTGATGGCTTTTGAGGAGGTGAACTACTGGCATGAAATACAGGATATCTTCGATTGGACGCGTACGCATGTCACTTCCACCTTTTATATCTGCTGGGCGGCCCAGGCGGGACTTTACCACCATTATGGGATACCCAAATATCCTTTGGAGAAAAAGATGTTCGGCATTTTCGAGCATCGTATCTGCGAGGGATTCCAGCAGCTTCCCATATTCCGCGGGTTCGACGATGTGTTCTTCGTTCCCCACAGCCGCCATACGGAGGTGCGCCGCAAGGATATAGAGAAGTGTCCGGCACTACAAATCATTTCCGAGTCGGCCGAATCGGGCGTCCATATCGTGATGGCGCGCGGCGGGCGTGAGTTTTATGTCACCGGACATTCGGAGTATTCGCCCTATACGCTCGATGGAGAATACCGCCGCGACCTGTCCAAAGGGCTGCCGATAGAGATGCCGCGAAACTATTACCGCGACAACAATCCGGAAAAAGGCCCTGTCGTGCGTTGGCGCAGTGTGGCCAACCTGCTTTTTGCCAATTGGCTGAACTATTATGTATATCAGGAAACACCTTATGACATCAATCAAATCAGATAATGACCGATAAACGACCGATAGAACTGTTGGCTCCGGCGCGTAATCTGGAGTGCGGACTTGAGGCCATACGCCACGGGGCGGATGCTGTGTATATCGGCGCGCCTCGGTTTGGGGCGCGTTCCGCTGCCGGGAACTCATTGGAAGATATTTTTGCCTTGGTGCGCTATGCACATATATATAATGTACGGATTTATGTGACGGTGAATACCGTTTTGCGCGACGACGAGCTGGCCGATACCGAAGCGTTGGTTTGGGATTTGTACCGGATGGGAGTGGACGCTCTCATAGTGCAGGATATGGGAATCACCCGCCTGCATCTGCCGCCGATACCGCTTCATGCGAGTACGCAGATGGATAACCGCACGGCCGACAAGGTTTCCTTTCTTTATCAGGCGGGATTCCTGCAGGTAGTTCTTGCCCGCGAGCTGAGTGTCTCTGAGATTGCGCGGATACATGCCGCTTGTCCTGAAGTGAAGCTCGAAGTCTTTGTTCACGGGGCCTTGTGCGTAAGTTACAGCGGACAGTGCTACGCCAGCCAGGCATGCTACGGACGCAGCGCCAACCGGGGCGAATGCGCGCAGTTCTGCCGTCTGTCTTTCGATATGGTGGATGCCGACGGACGGATGGTCGTTCGCGGAAAGCATCTGCTCTCGTTGAAGGACATGAACCGCAGCGGCAATCTGGAGGAACTGCTGGATGCCGGAGTCACTTCACTGAAGATAGAAGGGCGGTTGAAGGATGTATCTTACGTGAAGAACGTGACCGCCTATTACCGCCGTAAGCTGGACGAGCTGTTCGGCCGGCGCAAAGAATATGTTCGGGCTTCATCCGGAGAAACCAGACTGGGATTCCGCCCGCAGCTTGACAAGAGTTTCAGCCGTGGGTTTACCGACTACCTGCTGCATGGACGGGGAAAAGATATCTGGTCTTTCGACACTCCCAAATCTTTGGGCGAGGAAATGGGGACGGTGAAGGAGGTCGGACGGAACTGGCTTACGGTGGCAGGCGTAAAGCCCTTTGCCAATGGCGACGGTTTGTGCTATCTGGACCGGTCGGGCAAGCTGTGCGGCTTTCGGGTGAATCGTGTGGAAGGCAACAGACTCTTTCCGCAAGAGATGCCGGAGGTCTTGCCGCGTACCCGTTTGTTCCGCAACTACGACCAGGAGTTTGAGCGCCAGATGCAGCGGAAGTCCGCTGAACGGCGCATCCGGATATGGATGGAGCTGGAGGAGAACGCTTTCGGCTTCACGCTTGCCTTGCGCGATGAAGACGGGATGCGGGCAAGCGTCGTTTTGGCCCGTATCAAAGAGCAGGCTCATACTGACCAAACGGACAATTTGCGCCTGCAACTGGGCAAGTTGGGCAATACGCCGTTTGAAGCGGCCGCCATAGAAATCCGGTTGTCATCCGGATGGTTTATCCCTTCCTCCGAGGTGGCCGACCTGCGCCGCCGTGGTATCGAGGCGCTGCTGCGTGTGCGGCGTATCCGTTACCGGCAGGAAACGGCCCGTATGCCTGACACTTCCCATCCTTATCCATTGCGTGAGCTGACTTATCTGGGCAATGTGATGAATCGCGAAGCCGAGAAGTTTTATCGGGCCCACGGGGTGGGGCGGATTGCACCGGCTTTTGAAAAGGAACCGCCCGGTGGAGCTGCGCTGATGTTCTGTCGCCACTGCCTGCGCTACAGCATGGGGTGGTGTCCTGTACACCATAAAACACGCCCGCCTTACCGTGAACCGTTTTATCTGGTCAGTGGAGACGGAAGGCGGTTCCGCCTGGAGTTTGACTGTAAGTCCTGTCAAATGAAAGTATGGGAGGGGTAAACATGCGTGCTATAAGGTCTTTCCCGCTGCTGCTGTTGGTCGTTTGGCTTGTTGTCGCCTGCCATCGGGGAGAAATGCAGTCTGGCAAGTTTCAGACGGAAGCCGATTCCTTGGCTGGCGTGCCGGACATGCGTCCGTATGACCTGAACAGTAATTTCCGGGTCACGGCTGATACGCTGTGGCTGCACGAGTTGCCGTTTACCGATTCCCTGCCCGTATGCCGGGGAGATGAGTTGGTTGTGGCCGAATATGCCGTTCATCCGGAAGATTCGGTCGATTCGTTTTGGGTAAAGGTAGCGCGCGACCAGAGCACTATGGGGTGGATTCAGGAGCATAGGCTATTGGAAAACATCGTTCCCGTCGACCCCATATCGCAGGCTGTCCATTGGTTCAGCAGCCGGCGCACCCTTGCTTTTTTCGTTGTGCTGGGGATATTTTTTCTTTGGACTGTGGTGCGCGCCATCCGCCGCAAGCAGCTCAGGCTGGTATGGGCCAATGATATTGACAGTATGTTCCCTGTCATTCTTTCCTGGCTGCTTGCATTCGCCGCGACACTCTATAACACTTTGCAGAGTTTCATGCCGCTGATATGGCAGCGGTATTACTATGCGCCTTCTCTTAACCCTTTTGAACAGCCTTTCATCCTGGGGCTTTTCGTACTTTGTGTATGGCTTATCGTGTTGTTCGGAATAGCCCTTGTCGACGATATATTCCGTCAGACGCGGGCGGAAGTGGCTCTTTTCTATCTTTCCGGACTGGCATCGGCCTGTATATTCCTATACATATTCTTTACTTATGCCTGGATATATCTGGCTTATCTTTGTTTTGCGGCCTATACGGTAGGGTGCATCTGGTGGTTGCGCCGGGCCTCACGGTATCCTTATGCCTGTGGAGCCTGCGGGGCCAAGATGCGGAAGAAGGGTATATGCCCGCATTGCGGAGCTTTGAACGAATGATTAAACGGATTGTGACTTATGAATTTGCCTGCTGATTTTGTAGAACGTACCCGCCGTCTGATGGGAGAGAAAGAGTGTGAGGCCTTATGTGCTGCCTTGTGTGGAGAAGCGCCGGTCAGCATTCGCATGAATGCTGCCAAATGGTCTGGGAAACCGCTGGATGCGGCACCGGTATCCTGGTGTAAGGAAGGATGGTATCTGGCTGCCCGTCCTGCATTCACCTTCGACCCCCTGTTTCATGCCGGCTGTTATTACGTGCAGGAAGCGTCGTCGATGTTTGTGGAACAGGTCTTTCGCCAGTATGTCGATTCTCCGGTGACCGTACTCGACCTTTGTGCCGCCCCGGGCGGAAAGTCTACGCTTGCCCGTGCCGTCTTGCCCGAAGGCAGTCTGCTGGTGGCTAATGAAGTGGTTCGTCCCCGTTCGCAAGTATTGGCGGAAAATCTGATTAAGTGGGGACATCCTTCGGTGGTGGTGACAAACAATAATCCTGCCGACTTTGCTGCGCTTGGCCCTGCATTCGATGTGATTTTGGCCGATGTGCCCTGTTCGGGTGAAGGGATGTTCCGCAAGGATGAAGGGGCGGTGGCAGAGTGGAGTGTGGACAATGTGGATGTTTGTTGGCAGCGCCAGCGCCGTATTCTGCATGATATTTGGGGTTGCTTGAAGCCCGGCGGTCTGTTGGTATACAGCACCTGTACCTTTAACCGGGAGGAAAACGAGGATAATGTCGCGTGGATATTCCGGGAGCTTGGGGCAGAGCCGCTGTCTGTTCAGGTGGATGCGGACTGGATGATAGAGGGGAATCTTGTGGAGAGCGGGTTTCCGGTCTATCGGTTTCTTCCTCACCGTGTCAAGGGCGAGGGCTTCTTCCTGGCTGCTCTTCGCAAAACCGGCGAAGACACTTGCCTGCCGGCATTCAAGCCAGGGAAGAAAAAGAGGCCGACGGACAAAAAGCAGGCTGTCCCCTTTCCGAAATCCTTGAGGGAGTGGGTGAAACAGGACGAAGAATATGTGTTTACGGTCGGCGACGGGAAGGCAAAGGCTTTTCCGGCAAGGCATAATGACTTTTATACAAGCTTGCAGTCTGCACTTCACGTGCTGCATGGAGGCATAATGCTTGCAGAGCAGAAAGGGAAGGACTGGATTCCGGCGCATCCGTTAGCGATGAGCACGGCTCTGAGCCCCGATGCTTTTCCGGTTGTGGAACTGGAATATGAGCAGGCCGTTGCCTATCTGCGCAAAGAAGCCATAGCCTTGGACGCTTCTGCCCCCAAGGGATATGTGTTGCTGGCTTATCGGAACCGCATGCTGGGCTTTGCCAAGAATGTCGGAAACCGGGCAAACAATCTTTATCCTCAGGAGTGGCGCATCCGCAGCGGCTATCTGCCGGAAGATTTCAAGCCGGTATTGTGAGGCTTACTTCTTTGACAGAATCTTTCGCATCTGTTCGGCAATCTCCGGGTTCGGCATATAAGCCTTGTTCAGTACCGTACAGGCAAAGTTATCAGCCAGTATTTCTTCGGGACAGCTTGCGTGAGGGGCGTTTTTTCCCATCTGGATATGGAAGTCCTCCGCCTTGTCGAGCGGATAGACAACCGTTTTCCCGTTTATCTGCAAGGGGATGAACTGCTCGTTCAACGGGATGAGGCCCACTTGGGCGTATTCGGAAAGTTTTCCTCCCGCGTAAGGACGGTCGGTATACATCAATACGGTGCAGTTTTGTCTGCTTCCGTCTATTGTGAAGCTCCCGTAACTGTCGTAGCGGCTGATGTCGGGATTGGAAATACGCCTTTCAATCATGTCGGCGGGAAAGAGAATGTCACGGTCGAGCACCGTAAAGCCGATTGTCTGATACATGTCGCGCCTGAAGGTTGCGTCGGTGCGCGTCAGGATATGGAATATCTCGTGGCACAGAAGGTACTGCAAGCTGTCGTCGGGGATACTGTTTAAGGTGTTTTCTCCGATGGCAATCCAGTTTTCGCGTGTATATCCCGGCATATTGTTCTCCTCTTTCATCGAGGTCTTTACCAGTACCAGCTCTTTCGGGAAAGGCAGGACAAACTTGTTTTTCCCTATTCGTGCCGCGATTTCCTTCATGGCCTTGTTTACCCTTTCCTTATCCTTGTCGGCCCAGTTGCGCGTTTCATTCATGGCCAGTGTCAGCAGCTGCGACTTTCTTCCCTCTTGTTTTTGCAGGCGCACATCAATGTCAAACTGGTTCCAGTTTCGGGTATAATTGTCTATGTCCGTAATCAGCATCTGCGCTTCAGCGCGGGTTGCGAAACGGTAGGGTATGTTTTGTGCGTGTACGGCTGCGGCAAGGAGGCAGCATCCCAAGGTTATAAAAAATTTGTGCAAAGGTTTCATAAAGCAGTGTCTTACGAGTCTTTTCTTTTTCAGGGAGTAAATATAAGGGAATATTTTGGCTTATTCTAATTTTGGTGAAGAAAATAAGCGGGCAATGGCATGTTTGCTCTGCTTTGGTGCAGGCGGCACGGGGAGAAGATGCCGGGAAAAAGTCGGAGGGTAGGGCGGAACGATTTTTTTGCCTGCATGAAAAAACGGCGTTGCCTTTGCGGATTCGGGTGCTTGCGGGGGCAGAATCTCCTTGCCCTTTCCATAAGGCCCTTGTTGCAAAAGAAAACGAGCGGCGGTACCTTGTCTGCAAGATTTCCGCCGCTCGTTTCGTTTGATATGGAGAAAGCTTTATTCTTTATCCTTCAGTGCCGCGAAGATAAGTCCCTCAAGCTCTTCGGCCAGTTCGGGATTATCCTGGATGCATTGCTTGGCGGCATCGCGTCCTTGTCCGAGCTTCGTGTCGTTGTAGCTGTACCACGAGCCGCTCTTCTTGATGATACCCAAATCGGCACCCAAGTCGATGATTTCTCCGCTGTGTGAAATGCCCTCGCCGAACATGATGTCGAATTCGGCTTTGCGGAACGGAGGCGCGACTTTGTTCTTCACAACTTTCACGCGGGTCTGGTTTCCGATGACATCCTCACCGTCCTTGATGGGTTGTCCCTTGCGGATATCCAGACGAACAGAGGCATAAAACTTCAGTGCATTGCCTCCGGTGGTGGTTTCGGGATTGCCGAACATCACGCCAATCTTTTCACGCAGTTGGTTGATGAAGATACAGGTGGTGTTGGTCTTGCTGATGGCTGACGTAAGCTTGCGCAAAGCCTGCGACATCAGGCGGGCCTGCAAACCTACCTTATTGTCTCCCATGTCGCCTTCAATCTCCGCTTTCGGAGTCAGGGCGGCAACCGAGTCGATTACGATAATGTCAATCGCCGACGAACGGATAAGCTGCTCGGCTATTTCAAGGGCCTGCTCGCCGTTGTCTGGCTGTGAAATCCACAGATTGTCAATGTCCACCCCCAGTTTGGCCGCATAAAAACGGTCGAAAGCATGCTCTGCATCGATGAATGCGGCAATGCCTCCTGCCTTTTGTGCCTCGGCTATGGCGTGGATGGCAAGCGTTGTCTTACCGGAAGACTCCGGTCCGTAGATTTCGATGATGCGTCCCTTGGGGTAGCCTCCTACGCCCAAAGCCGCGTTCAGTGCGATGGATCCCGTGGGGATGACCTCCACTTCCTGAACGTGGTTGTCGCCCATCTTCATGATGGAACCTTTGCCAAAACTTTTTTCAATCTTGTCCATCGCCGCCTGAAGGGCTTTAAGCTTCTCGCTGTTATTAGGCTTCGAAGCGTTTTCCACTCCGCCCTCAAACTCTAATTCGTCTTTTTTCGCCATATAGTCGTATACTAAAAAAACTGTATCTGTTACTTTAAGATTTGTGCCGCATGGTCTTTGGTCTTCACCTCTTTCGGAGCGATGATGCGCTCTATGATACCCTCTTCATTGATGATGAAGGTGGTGCGGAATGTGCCCATGTATTTGCGTCCGTACATGCACTTTTCGCCCCATACTCCGAATTCCTGCACCAGCTTCAGGTCGGTATCGGCAATCAGGGTAAAGGGAAGAGCATTTTTCTCGATGAACTTCTGGTGCGATTTCGCATCGTTGATGCTTACTCCTATTATCTCATAGCCTGCCTGACGGAGCGCGGCATAATTGTCGCGCAGGTTGCAGGCTTGGGCCGTGCATCCGGAGGTCATGTCTTTCGGGTAAAAATAAAGAACCACCTTTTTCCCTTTATAGTCGCTCAGACGAACTTCTTCGCCTTTCTCGTTCAAGCCCAGTATTTCAGGAGCCTTGTCGCCTACATTCATAGTCTGTAATTATAAGAAATCAAGAAATAAATTAAAGTTCCAGGTCTCCGTCAAACACTTCATGCCAGGGCAGTCCGTTCTTGTTCAGCTCTTCCATGAACGGATCGGGGTCAAATTCTTCCACATTCCATACTCCCGGACGTTTCCACAGCCCCTTGAGGAACATCATCGCGCCAATCATGGCCGGAACTCCCGTAGTATAGCTTACGCCTTGCATGCCTGTTTCCTTGTAGGCCGCCTGATGAGAGCAGTTATTGTATACATAATAAGTGCGCTCCTTCCCGTCTTTGATTCCGCGGATGCGGCAACCGATGGAAGTTTCTCCTTCGTAGTTCTCTCCCAGGTCTTGCGGATTCGGCAGTACGGCCTTCAAGAATTGCAGCGGAACAATCTCCATGCCATTATAGTTGATAGGCTCGATGCTTGCCATGCCTATATCCTGGATTACTCGCAGGTGGGTAAGGTATTCTTGTCCGAATGTCATCCAGAAGCGGGCGCGCTTGATGGTCGGGAAGTTCTTGACAAGTGACTCCAGTTCCTCGTGATAGAGCAGGTAAGAGTCGCGCGGACCGATGTTTGGATAAGTCAGGTCTTTGTGGAACTCCAACGGTTTGGTGGTAATCCACTGGCCGTTTTCATAATAACGTCCGTTCTGAGTGATTTCGCGAATGTTGATTTCCGGATTGAAGTTTGTGGCAAACGCCTTATGATGGTTGCCTGCATTGCAGTCTACAATGTCCAGATACTGGATTTCATCGAAGTGATGCTTGGCGGCATAGGCAGTATAGACACCGCTTACGCCCGGGTCGAAGCCGCATCCCAAGATGGCGGTCAGGCCAGCCTCTTCAAAGCGTTTCTTGTAAGCCCATTGCCAGCTGTATTCGAAGTGTGCAACATCTTTCGGCTCATAGTTCGCCGTGTCCAGATAATTGACTCCAGACTTCAGGCATGCTTCCATGATGGTCAGATCCTGGTATGGAAGCGCTACGTTAATAACGATTTCGGGTTTAAAACTGTTGAATAAAGCCACCAGTTCGTCTACATTGTCTGCATCTACCTTAGCGGTCTTGATGTTTGGATTGCCGATTGCCTTTACAATCGCGTCGCATTTAGACTGGGTACGGCTTGCAATCATCACTTCCGTAAATACTTCAGGATGTTGGGCCACTTTGTGTGCAACCACGGTCCCTACGCCGCCTGCACCAATGATTAATACTTTACTCATTTGCTTAAGATATTGAACATTATTGCCCGGTAAACGCTACCGTTCTGGTGCAAAGATAACAAATAATTCCAAACTGGAAGCAGTATTCGGAATATATCCGTATTTTTGTAAACATAAAGCAAAAATAAAATTGATAAAGCATGAAAAAATTTTTTTTAAGTATTGCGGTTGTGAGTTTCTTGCTGGCAATGGGGAGTTGTGCGGCGGGAAGCAAGGCTGTTTCAGCGACAGATCTTTCGGGTGAATGGAATGTTATAGAAATAAACGGCGAGAAAGTGGTGGCGGAGAATGTTCCGTATCTGGGTTTGGATGTGGAAGCCAAGCGTCTTTACGGTAACGCCGGGTGCAACCGGATAATGGGAAGTCTGGAATATGATTCTGTCCGGCCGGAAAAGATTCGTTTCAGTTCGGTCGCTGCCACGAGGATGATGTGTCCGGATATGGAGACGGAGCGTAAAGTGCTTGCTGCTCTTGAGCAGGTGACGGCGTGCAGCGGCGACAAGACTTCGTTGTCGCTCAGTGATGCCGGCGGAAAAACGGTCATGACTCTGGAGAAACGCCAGCAGCCACAGGTGTCGGTGGAAGACTTGAATGGGGAATGGAACATTATTTCGGTGAACGGAGCGGAACTGGGACTGATGGAAAACACGCCTTTCCTTGCTTTCGATACCGCCGGGATGCGCGTGCACGGAAATGCGGGTTGCAACATCGTGAACGGCGGATTCAGTCAGGAAGAGGGAGTGCCGAACTCCATACAGTTTTCGCAGATGATTTCTACCATGATGGCCTGTCCGGACATGGATACGGAACGGCAGATTCTGGAGGCGCTCGGCAGCGTCCGTCGTTTCGGATTCGATGAAGAGGGCATGTTGGTACTGTCGGATGAAGACGGACAGGAACTGGTCGTGCTGGATAAAAAGTAAAAAGACAGTCATTGTGCTGACTGAAAAAAGGCCCGGCAGGAATAAGCCGGGCCTTTTCTTTTTTGAAATAAAACGGCCAATCGTGCGGCTTTTCAAAACACAAGCCTTATATTTGTGTGACAAAGTTACTACAAAAAAGTGAAATGCGGAAAGAAATAGTGATAGAATTGAGTTACAAGGGTTTCAGTCGTGCTT
>CALUJA010000019.1 GCA_944320845.1 uncultured Phocaeicola sp. | reverse complement strand
TGGCCGTCTCTATCTCTTCGTCCGTGGCATCCCGGTCTTCTGCCTCGGCAGCTTCGTAGGCGATGTTTTCTCCCTCTATCTCTGCCTCTTCAATCTTTGTCTTATATTCGGCTGTCCAGGTGTCAAACTCGGCCAAAATCAGTATTCGGGTGCTTTTGGAAGTCTGTACGGTCTCCAAATCCGTCTGTTGCAACGGGGTGATATCCTCATATCCCTGCTCAAGCACCACCATGTCGATGCTGTCGGGCAGCGTGTTGAGGTAGGTGTTCATGTTTCCGTCCGCCTTCCAGCTGTCAAACCATACCATTGTGAGCGGATGTTCCGCAGCCTTAAACTCCCGGATGGTCTCTGTATCTTGCGGGATGCCGCCTGCCTGCATTTCCAACGGCTCTATCTCGGTGCAGCTTGCAGCCATGCAGCCTGCAATTCCTATGATGTAAAAGATATTTTTCATAAATCAATCGGTTAGTATGTTCTTGACTCATTATTGCTTGCGTGCCCACCATACGTCCGTATTGGGGCTGTCGTTTCCTCCCAAATCCTCGGCAATGATTTTTTCTACATTGGCTCCGTTCACGTCATGCTCTACCTGCGGCAGCGGATAGCGGCGGTATCCGTGGATGTCCGCGCCGTCGGCCCCCCGCTGGATATTCATGATTTCGTGGTTGTAGTCGATGGCAGGCAGCAGATTCGGGTATCCCGTGCGCCGCCATTCGGCCCAAGCCTCGGCGCTGCCATAGGGAAACATGGCTATGTACTTCTGCGTAATGATTTGTCCCAGGTTCTCGCCGGCGTTTTCACTCCATGCCACGGTGATGTTGGAGGTGAAAGACGGGTTGTCAAACTGCGGATACTCGCTGTCGGCAAATGCTCCGCGCCGGTTTTTGTTCTCGAGATAATTTCCCATCGACACCTGATGCATGTTCATCGACAGCTCGATGCCGCGGGTATAGAGCGACTCGGCGGTACCTCCCATGCTCCAGTTTTTCAGTGCGCCCTCGGCCCGGAGGAAGGAAACCTCGGCGGCAGTCATCCAGACTACCGGGTCGGTCATCTTTACCTTCGGCAGAGAATAGATATTGCCGTTAATCAGCTCTTCTTTGGCCGGCAGGCTCACTCCCGAACGCAGGCCGAAATAAGTTTCCGCTCCGCCTCCGCGGCTGGTCGGCTCGAAGTATGCCGCCAGACGTGGGTCGTCAAACGCCGTCATGTAGGCGATGATATCCGCACCGCACCGCGTGTCGCCCCAGTTTGCACTCATCTTGTAGAACGGATTGTCGGATGTCGGCTTCGCGGCATTGTCGGCATTGTTTTCGATGACTCCGGCCTTGACGGCTTCTTCCGCCCAAGTCTTGGCTTCTTCAGGCAGCTGTCCGGAAGTCCGCATAGCCAAGCGCAGCTTGAGTGAATTGGCAAACCGCGCCCACTTGCCCAAGTCGCCGGCATATACATCGTCCTGCGTAGTCCATGCTGCCCGCTCTACGCTTGTCAGCACAGCAGTCGAAAGGGTTTGCGAAGCCCAGGTCAGCTCTTCTATCATCTTGCGGTAGATATATTCCTGGGTCTGGTAAGGTTTTTGCGCCTCCGTTCCGGCAAATTCGTATGGGATGGGGCCGTACATGTCGGTAAGGCGGTGAAGGATGGCCACCTTCAACACCGTCCCCCATGCGTAGAAGGCGTTTTCCTGGTCGGCGTTTGTCTCCAGCGCCAAGGCGTTGTACTGCTTGATGACCTTGACCAGCGACTCGTTGTCCGTGAAGGGATATTCAATGAATCCCGTGTTGTAGCGGAATTGCCCGAAGTCGCCGAACTTTGTCTGCCCCATATATCCCGACAGGGTCTCGCATCCCAGGCTGATGGACTGCTGATACAGATTTTCCTGTAGTGGGATGACGATGCCCGTCAGCACACCGCAGTTGTTTGCTATCTTTTCAGCGATTCCTCCCGATGCCAGCACTTCGTCGGTTACACCGTAGGGATCGCGGTTATATTCCTCGAAATTTGTCGTGCAGCCGCTGATGATGATTCCGCATGCTGCCGCTATAAGTATTGATTTCTTCATGTGTTTTCCCTTTTTGAATTAGAATTTAGCCTTTACACTGAAGCCGAAACTCCGGAGAGACGGCATCATGAAGTAGTCGATTCCTTGCGCATAGTTGCCGGTTGAGGATACGGCCTCCGGATCGAAGGGTGCTTTGTTGTAAAGCATCCAGAGATTCTTTCCGGTTATCGATATGCTGAGGTCGAGTACATTCCCAAGCCACTTGCGCGGGATATTGTAGGAAATGTACGCTTCACGCAGGCGGACGTTGGTTGCACTGTAGGTATAATACTGCGTGAGGTAGTCTTTCGGCCGGCCCTGAAGCTGGTAATATTTTTGTGCCGGGATGACAATTCCTTCTGCTACTGTCACGCCGCCGTTATCACGGGCATCAGCCGTGGCTTTTGATACGCCCGAATAGTCGAGTGCTGCCTGTGTGCCCGACACGACGATGCCTCCCAAACGGGCGGAAAGCATAAACCCAAAACTGAATTGCTTGTAACGGAAATCATTTCTCCACCCCATGGTAGCGTCGGGAAGCAGGCTTCCCAGTTTCAGATACTCGTTGCGTGGCTTCAAATCCTGCGACACGTCGATGTTTCCATGCTCGTCGCGCACAAAGTCGGTCTTGGCATAAATGTCGCCTAATGTGCCTCCGGGGCGCAGGATAATCTGAGCATTTCCGAAGCTTTCCTTAAGCAGCTCGTCCTTATTGAACAGCGGTTCGTCCGGATTCTGCGGGTTGCGCACATTTTTCACCAGTTCCTTGATTTCGTTTTTATTGTATCCGTAGGTGAAATAAGTGTCCCAAGTGAAGTTTTTCCCTACATCCACCGTCGCTCCCAAGCCCAGTTCCACGCCGCTGTTCTGCACGTTACCGGTCTGTACATATGTATAATTGTATCCGGATGACGCGGACATCGCCGCGCGGATAGTTTGATTCTTGGTGTTTGTACGGTAGTAAGTCACGTCGAGGCTCAGGATATTCCGCAGCCACTTGGTGGACAAACCGACTTCGAATGAGTTCGTCCGCTCCGGCTGCAAGTCTTTCAGCGGATAGAATCCCTCTTTCACCCATTTTTTGTCCGTCTGGCTGAATGTGTTCATCTGCACGGTCAGTCCTCTTTGGAACGGTGAAGCCACCTGCGCATACGCCACCCGCACTTTCGCGAATGAGAGCGAACTGTACATTTTGTCCCGCCAGGATTCGGGCAGCATGTCGGTGATAATTCCCGAAAGTCCTACCGAAGGATAGAAAAACGACTTGTGTTTGGAGCCGGCCAGCTGAGAAGCCCAGTCGTTTCTCCCGGTAACGGTCAGGTAGAGCAGACGCTTCCAGCTTACTTCCATGCTGCCGAATATGGATTGAGTCTGTTCCCTCCATCCGTCTTGGTAGAACTGTGCCTTTTGTGCCCCTTGCTCGATGTTTTGCACATTGAATACATTGGGCAGTCCGTCGTCACGAAGCGGGCCTTGATTGAATAACATGTCGTTTCGCTGGTCAGTCAGGCTGGCTCCCACATTGACAGCCAGTCCCCAGTCCTCGCCGATATTTTTGTTCAGATTCGTCAAGACATCCACATAGTTCTGCATATCGTACCCGGAGCTTAGGCCAAAATAGCCGTTCTTCGTGCCACCATCCATCAATGTTGCCACCGTACCGACATAACGCTTGTCTTTATATTCCTGTGAGGTGCGGTCTACGCGGTAGCGCACGCCGATGTCCCATTTCTCGGATGCCGACCATTCCTTGATAAGGAAGGAGAGTCCCAGCGAAACGATGAAGCGCTTTCGCTCTGAGGTGCGCAGATTACGGTAGGCTACCCAGTAGGGATTCTGCATGGTATAGTCACCTTCCGGGAAGGGGCTGGCGGTAAGGATGCCGCGTTCTTCGTCCCACTGCTCAAAGTAACGGGCATCGCTCCAGTTCAGTCCGCGCGGATAGAGATATGCTCCTACCAGCGGGTTCATATACTCCCCTTGATTGACCATATTCTGGTCGCGCTGGATGATATATTGGGCTCCTATGTCCATACGCAGGCGGTCTTTCAGCGCCGTGCTTGAGTTTCTGACCGTCATGTTATAGCGGTCGTAGCGGTTGTTGGGTATCAGTCCGTTTGCGTTCGTGGCCGCAAGCGAGGCATATGTTTGATTCTTTTCGTTACCTATTGAAAGCGTGATGGAGTTGGTATAAGTAGCCGATGTCTTGAAGAAGTCTGTCGGCTCGTAACCCGTGGAAGCCTGCTTTTCGCCCCAACTCACGGCGTCGTTCGGATTGCTTCCGTAGGTGTTTTGAAATTCGGGCATGACGAATGCCTTGGCAAACTCGGCCGATGATGTAAAGGTGGCTTCCAGTCGGCCCTCTTTTCCTTTCTTTGTGGTAATCAGTATCGCACCGTTGGCTGCTGAAGACCCGTAGAGTGCGGCGGCCGAAGCTCCGGTGAGTACGGTCATCGACTCGATGTCATCGGGATTCAAGTCGGCGATGCCCTCGGTGGAACCGCGTGAGGTATAGCGTCCCGAGCCCTGTTCGCTTACGGTATTGTACATCGGGATACCGTCAATCACGTAGAGCGCATTGTTGTTTCCCTCGATTGACTTGGTACCGCGCATCACTACCTTCGCGGCTCCGCCCACGCCCGACGAGCTGGTCTGGATGGTTACACCGGCAATCTTTCCGCTCAGGCTATTGATAAGATTGGCGTCTTTCACGCGCGTAAGTTCGTCGGACTTGACACTCTGCGCGTTGTATGACAGTGCTTTTTCCTGCCGCTTGATACCCAACGCCGTTACCACCACGGCATCGAGCATCTGGGTATCTTCCCTCAGCACGATATCGAGCGTTGTCATGCCCGCTTCCACCTTTCTCTTTTCCGACGCGTACCCGATGAAAGAAAATTCCAGTGTCGCTCCAACGGGGACGGAGATAGTATAATTTCCGTCCATGTCCGTAACAGTTCCGTTCGTTGTGCCTACTTCGGCCACATTTGCCATCATAACCGGCGTGTCGGTTTGGTCTACCACCCGACCGGTTATCGTTATGTTTTGTGCCATTGCCATGCTGCCAAAATAGAACAGCAAGGCAAGCAACAGCATTGTTCTTCTTATGTAACTTTTCATATGCTAAGGTTAAAAGGTTTTTAGATCAGCGGCAGTTAATTCTACATCATAAGTATTCCCGCTTATTCCGGAAGCATCAATTTCTTTTACTAAAGGCATAAAACTAATTCCTTGGGCTAAACGGACAACTACAGCTATACGTTTTCCAGTGTTGATAGAGGCTGTAATGCTTATGGGAGTAGAGAGCGTGACTGTACTTGCCGACATAGTTACTTTTTCATCGGAACCGTTCGGCAATATGACATTATTCCACAGATTTTCCAATTCAGTGGCATCACTTATTATATAAGCATAAGAGAATAAAAAATGTAGCATCCAAGGGTCAGGAAGTGATGTAACAGTTATATTAAAAGTTACTTCTTTGTCAATTCCCGCATCTCCGCCGCTCGTTGGAGGCATGAAAGGATATTTTATCTCTACGGGAACGATGCCGCTTTCCGGCGTAATCGTTACGTTTGCCTCTTTGTAATTGTCATAATAGTCCGTATTCCACTTCGGCGCATATACTACATAATCCTGTTGGGCCTCGGTGCAAAACAGCTCGAATGTGGCTTTTCCTTCGCGGTCGGTAGTCTGAACAGCCACGTATGTTCCCGGCTGCGGATTGCCGTGTGTCGTCTCCACGAAATTTTTGACAGTTTCCCAGTTGCTTTTGCTTATGAGATAAATTTCTTTTTGTGCGAACGCTTCTTCCGTCTGGTAGCCTTCTCCCGTCAGATAGATGGCGGTAACCTGGATTTGCTTCTTTACTTCCTTTTCGAAGGTTAAGGCCACCTGCTCGTCTGTATCGTATCCGATTTCCGTGCTGCGCTTGAGATAGGGCAGTCCCTCCTCGGGCTGAATCACGTAGACCCAGTATGTTCCGGTGCTTTTGGGCGAGTCGATGGTGATTGACGCCGTGCCTGCTTCGACGGTTGCCGTAGCCATATACAGGTCTTCGGCCGGTGTTCCTCCCGCCAGCAGCGCTTCTTCAAATAATTTGCATGTGGATTCCTTTAACAGATACAGGGCCTTCCCGTCGTATTCCGGCGCGACGCCGATGGTGAGCACGGTCTTGCGGATGACTTCCTGCGGCGATGCGGACAGGTCGATGCTTTTTTCCACCTCGCCCGGCACTACTTCGTATTGCAGCTGGTTGCCCAGATGCGTCTTTGCCACATAGTCTTCGCCCGTCTTTTGATAGACGTTAAAGAAAAGCGTCTGCTTGTAAAAGTCTGTCAGGTCGAATACAATCTGGTTTCCTTCAGCCGCTTTCGAGATAAGGAAATCTTCTTCGCCGATTTCCTTGCTGATACCCTGTTCGTCGAACGGGTTTTCTGCCAGGGCGGCCAGTATCAGCCCTTCTTGTCCCTCGGCATTTTCAAGGTTAATGGTCAGGGTGGAAGTCTTTTCTTCTGCCTGTGGCTTTTCCTGCTGATACACTTCTTCTGCGATATCATCGGAGCAGGCAGACACGGCCAGAAGCACAAAAAGGCTTCCCAACAATTGCATGATTCTTTTCATAGGTTATGATTTTTTTCAAGTATAGGTCTGCAAGACAGGTTCGTCATGCAGAGATGATTTTAGATTATTCATAGATTGGGATATGAGGCAAGACGCCTTCCATTTTGGCTTTGATTTCATACCAGGGCAGTCTTGCAGGTACTTTTCTCCATTCTTTCTCTTCAGGTTTAAGGTGAAACAAAATTTGTAAACTGTTGTTTCGGCGCCTTCGGCTGCCGTTTTGTAAAATGTGTGTTGGAATAACAAAATGCCTGCCTGTTTTGTTCATTCCGCAGGGTCTCTTTCTTCATAATTTCCGACATTTCTGCTGAAATCAGATTAAGATAAGGTCACAAGGTCTCTTTGGTTCGCATGTATAAAATTTTTGAGAAATCAAATCGTCTGTTGCTAAAATACTTCGCAAATATAGCAAAATATAAAATAGAAAACAAATAAATATCCCGCTTTTTTATGAAAATATTTAAAATATTGCTTTCCCTGTCGTTGCGGGAGTTTTGTGCGGGGGAAGCCGGTGGTTCGTCGGACGGAAAAAAGGTTTCATCCGCATCCCGTGTCCGTTTCGCCGGGGCTTGCGGATGGCTTGCCCCTTTGGAAAAATGCGGCCGTCACGGCCTTCCTGCGGGCTGTTGATAACTTTCTGAAAAAATCCTGCGGCAAGATGATGCCTAATTATCAGGAAATGCCTAATTTTACACCTTAATTAATATCTGACTGGTAACAGTGGAATAATACGATTGACATGAGCGAAACGGAACAGACTTATCATGTGCCGGTGCTTTTGCAGGAGAGCGTCGGGGGTATGAATCTGCAAGACGGCGGAGTTTATGTGGATGTAACTTTCGGAGGAGGCGGCCATTCAAGGGAAATCCTGCGGCAGATGGGCGCGAAGAGCCGTTTGTTCGGCTTCGACCAAGACGAGGATGCCGAGCGCAACACCGTAGACGACGGCCGTTTCACCTTCGTGCGGAGCAATTTCAGATACCTGCATAATTTCCTGCGCTATTACGGGGTGGAGAAAGTGGACGGCATTCTGGCCGACTTGGGCGTGTCTTCCCACCATTTCGACGACAGCGCGCGCGGTTTCTCCTTTCGCTTCGACGGGAAGCTCGACATGCGGATGAACCGCCGTGCGGGCATGACGGCCGCCGATATAGTCAATACGTACAGTGAGGAGCGTCTGGCAGACATCTTCTACTTATACGGAGAGCTGAAGAACAGCCGGAAACTGGCGGGTGCCTTGGTCAAGGCGCGTATGCAGAAGCCTTTCGACACAATCGGCGGCTTTTTAGAGACGGTGAGACCGCTCTATGGCCGGGAACGCGAGAAGAAAGACCTGGCAAAGGTCTTTCAGGCGCTGCGCATCGAGGTGAACCAGGAGATGGAGGCACTGAAGGAAATGCTTTATGCGGCGGCCGAAGCCCTGAATCCCGGCGGACGACTGGCGGTCATCACCTATCATTCGCTGGAAGACCGTATGGTGAAAAACCTGATGAAGACGGGAAACGTGGAGGGCAAGGCGGAGCAGGATTTTTATGGCAATGTAAACACTCCCTTCCGGCTGGTGAACAGCAAGGTGATTGTGCCGTCGGAAGAAGAAGTGAGGCGCAATCCGCGTTCGCGCAGTGCCAAGTTAAGAATCGCGGAAAAGAAGTAAACGGACGGAAACATGGAACAGCAAGAAGACAAGCAGCAGGAAAACTTTCATGTCACCCTGAAGAGCATTCTGGGGGGCGACATACTGGCGCACAACTTCCTGAAGAGACAGGCGAATCTGCTTATTCTAATCGTCATCCTGACCATACTTTATATCGACAATCGTTATGAAAGCCAGCGGGAGATTATTGAAATCGACCGGCTGAAAAAGGAGCTGGTCGACATAAAGTATGATGCGCTGACGATTTCTTCTGAACTTACCGAGCGCAGCCGCCAGTCGCGCATCGAGGAGTATATAGCAACAGAAGAGGGAAGGATGCCGCTCCAGACGGCTACCACCCCTCCGTATCTGATTAAGGAAGGAGATTGAGAAAATGATGCCCGGACAAAAGAATATCATGCTCCGCTATACGTTCATCGTGTTCCTGATGGCGCTGGTGGCGATTGCCGTCATTGCCAAGGCCGCCTTTGTGATGTTTGCGGAGCGGCAGTATTGGAAAGATGTGGCCGACCGCTTCGTGCGGGAGAATGTGACGGTTCCCCCCACGCGCGGCAATATCATTTCGGCCGACGGGAAGCTGATGGCGAGCAGCCTGCCCGAATATAAAATCTATATGGACTTTGTGGCGCTGAAGGAAGCCGGCAATGACACCACGCTGATGAACCATCTGCCGGAAATATGCGAGGGGCTTCACCAGATATTCCCCGACAAAAGCGCGCGCGACTTCCGCCGTCATATCCTGAACGGGCGGCGGGAGAAGAGCCGGTACTATCTGCTCTATCCGAAGCGCATATCCTACATCGAGTATAAGGAGGTGAAAAAACTTCCGGTCTTTTGCCTGAGCCGGTATAAAAGCGGACTCCAGGAGCAGGAATTCAACCAACGGAAAAAACCGTTCGGCTCGCTGGCCGCCCGCACCTTAGGCGACATGTATCCCGACATGGCCTTGGGCGCAAAGAACGGGATAGAACTGACCTATGACTCTGTGCTGCGGGGAAAACCGGGCGTTACACACCGGCAGAAGGTAATGAACAAATACCTGAACATCGTGGACAAACCGGCGGTAGACGGCTGTGATGTGATTACGACGATAGATGTAGACATGCAGGACATCGCCGAAAAAGCGCTGGTAGACCAGTTGGAAACGCTGAATGCCGTATCCGGAGTGGCCGTTGTGATGGAGGTAGCCACAGGGGATGTCAAGGCAAACGTGAACATGACCCGCGCCGGAGACGGACATTACTACGAGATGCGCAACGCTTCGGTCAGCAATCTGATGGAGCCGGGCTCTACCTTCAAGACGGCTTCCATTATGGTAGCGCTGGAAGACGGGTACATAACGCCCGACTATGAAGTGGATACCGGAAATGGGGTGGTGAACATGCACGGCAGTTTCATGAAGGACTGGAACTGGTATAAAGGGGGATACGGAAAGATTGATGTGACACGCATCATGGAAGTGTCGTCCAATGTGGGCGTATCGACCATCATAGACCGGTTTTACAAGGACAATCCGCAGAAGTTTGTCGACGGGCTGAAGCGGATGAGTATAGACAAGCCGCTGAATCTGGGCTTCGTGGGCGAGGCTGTCCCCCGCATTCAGGGGCCGAAGGAGCGTTACTTTGCCAAGACCACCCTGCCATGGATGAGCATCGGCTATGAGACAATGATTCCTCCCATCTATCTGCTGAACTTTTACAACGCTATCGCCAACAACGGGACCATGGTGAAACCGAAATTTGTAAAGGCCATAATGAAGGATGGTGAGGTGATAAAAGAATTTCCGACGGAGATAGTCAATCCGAAAATCTGTTCAGACACTACGCTGATGCAGATACGCACCATTCTTCGCAAGGTGGTTTCGGAGGGATTGGCCAAGCCCGCGGGGAGCAAGCAGTTCCATGTGTCGGGAAAGACGGGCACGGCGCAGGTTGCGCTTGCCAAAGAGGGCTATCTGGTCAGCTTCTGCGGCTATTTTCCCTCAGAAGCCCCTCAGTATAGCTGCATCGTGTCCATCCACATCCCCCACGGGCCGGCGTCTGGAGGCTTGCAGGCGGGAAGCGTGTTCAGTCGGATTGCGGAGCGCATCTATGCCAAACATCTGAATCAGGATTTGGAACATGCGAAAGACTCCACCTCTGTCCTGATTCCGGATGTGAAGAACGGAGACATTCAGGCGGCATCCTACGTTTTGCGTGCTTTGAATGTCAGCAGCACCCCTGTTCCCGAAAAGGATACCCTTGTCTGGGGAAAGGCGCATACGCATGCCGACCGTGCGGAACTGACAGAAATGAAGGTAAGCGGCAAGCGGCTGCCTAACGTGAAGGGGATGGGAGCGAAGGATGCCGTTTATCTGCTGGAGACTTACGGACTGAAAGTACGTTTGGCCGGAGTGGGAAAGGTGGTTTCCCAAAGCATTGCCGCCGGAGCTTACGTGCGCAAGGGACAAACGATAAAGTTGACTCTTAAATAATGTATAAGGAAAATGAAACTTGACGAGATTTTGAAAGCGGTTACCGTCTGTCAGTCGGCAGGCGATTTATATAAAGAAATAGCGGACATACAGATGGATTCCCGTCTGGTAAGGCCGGGATGCCTGTTTGTTGCCGTAAAGGGAACGCAGACCGACGGCCATATCTATATAGATAGCGCCATAGAAAAGGGCGCATCGGCTGTGGTGTGTGAAATCTTGCCGGAAAAACGCAGCGAGCATGTGACCTACGTGCAGGTTGCCGATACCGAAGCTGCGGTAGGACGGCTGGCAACGGTGTTTTATGGCAATCCGACCGACAAGCTGGATTTGGTGGGAGTGACCGGAACAAACGGGAAAACCACCATCGCCACCCTGCTGTATGAGATGTTCCGCCGTTTCGGATACAAGGTTGGCCTGCTCTCTACGGTATGTAACTATATCGATGGCGAGGCAATCCCGGCAGACCATACCACGCCCGACCCGATAACCCTGAACCGTCTGTTGGGGCGGATGGCGGATGAAGGCTGCAAGTATGCGTTTATGGAGGTCAGCTCTCATTCTGTTGCCCAAAAGCGCATCGGCGGACTGAGGTTCGCGGGAGGCATCTTCACGAATCTGACCCGCGACCATCTGGATTATCACAAGACTTTCGAGAACTATCTGAAGGCGAAGAAAGCCTTTTTCGACGCTTTGCCCAAGACGGCCTTCGCCCTGACCAATGCGGACGACAAGAACGGACTGGTGATGGTGCAGAATACAAAGGCCAAGGTCGCGACTTATTCGCTCCGGACGCTTTGCGACTTTAAGGGAAAAGTGCTGGAAGACGGGTTCGAAGGCATGCTGATGGATATCAACAACCGCGAAGTGAACGTGCAGTTCATCGGCCGCTTCAATGCATCGAACCTGCTGGCCGTTTACGGAGCGGCCTGTCTCCTGGGAAAACAGCCGGACGATGTGCTGCTCGTGCTGAGCATGCTGCGCCCTGTGTCCGGAAGGTTTGATGCCATCCGTTCGCCGAAAGGGTATACCGCCATTGTCGACTATGCCCATACGCCGGACGCTCTGGTCAACGTGCTGAATGCCATTCATGAAGTGCTGAAAGGACGGGGGCATGTCATTACGGTGGTGGGAGCCGGCGGCAACCGCGACAAGGGAAAACGCCCGCTGATGGCACAGGAGGCGGCGAAGCAAAGCGACAAGGTGGTGATTACCTCAGACAATCCGCGTTTTGAAGAGCCTCAGGACATTATCGACGATATGCTGGCGGGACTGGCCAAGGATGATATGCGGAAAGTGCTTGCCATAACCGACCGGAAGGAAGCTATCCGCACGGCTTGCATGCTTGCACAGCCGGGCGATGTAGTGCTTATAGCCGGAAAGGGGCACGAGGACTATCAGGAGATTAAAGGGGTAAAGCATCATTTTGATGATAAGGAAGTGGTGAGAGGAATACTGGCAAACGAAATTTAGGACATGTTATACTATTTATTCGACTATTTGGAAAAGTTTGATTTCCCGGGCGCGCGGATGTTCGGCTATGTGTCATTCCGTGCGCTGATGGCTGTCATCCTGTCTTTGCTGATATCATCCATCTTCGGCGAATACTTCATAAAACTGTTGAAGCGGAAGCAGATAACGGAAACACAGCGCGATGCTTCCATAGACCCTTTTAATGTGAACAAAGTGGGCGTGCCCACGATGGGGGGAATCATCATAATCGTGGCGATACTCATACCTTGCCTGCTTTTGGGCAAGCTTCACAACATTTATATGCTGCTGATGCTGATTACCACCGTGTGGCTGGGCACGTTGGGATTCCTCGACGATTACATTAAGGTGTTCCGAAAAGACAAGGAGGGCTTGCACGGGAAATTCAAGATTATAGGCCAGGTGGGTTTGGGCCTGATTGTAGGCCTGACTTTATACCTCAGTCCGGATGTGGTGATTCGTGAAAACGTGGAGGTGCAGCGGAACGGCGAGATTGTTGAAGTGGTGCACAAGACGCAGGATGAGAAGTCGACGAAGACTACCATCCCGTTCTTCAAGAACAATAACTTGGATTATGCCGATTTTGTAGGATTCCTTGGCGAGCATGCCCAGACGGCAGGATGGATTGTCTTTGTCCTGGTGACGATATTCGTGGTGACAGCCGTGTCAAACGGGGCGAACCTGAACGACGGCATGGACGGAATGGCGGCGGGGAACTCGGCAATCATCGGTGTCACCTTGGGAATCCTGGCTTATGTATCCAGCCATATCGAGTATGCAGGCTATCTGAATATCATGTATATACCGGGAAGCGAAGAGATGGTTATATATATATGTGCCTTTATCGGTGCATTAATCGGCTTTTTGTGGTACAATGCTTTCCCGGCGCAGGTGTTTATGGGCGATACGGGCAGTCTGACCATCGGCGGCATCATAGCCGTATTTGCTATTATCATTCATAAGGAACTGCTGATACCGATACTGTGCGGAGTTTTTCTGGTGGAGAATCTGTCTGTCATCCTGCAGGTAAGATATTTCCGCAAGGGAAAAAGGAAGGGAGTCAGGCAGCGTCTTTTCAAGCGGACGCCGATTCATGACCATTTCCGCACCACACTTGCGCAGCTTGACCCCGAGTGCACGTATGTGTTCACCCGTCCGGCGAGTGTATTCCATGAGTCTAAGATAACAGTCCGCTTTTGGATTATAACGATTGTCTTGGCGGCGATTACGATTATAACTTTAAAGATAAGATAAAACAAGGTCATGACAAAAAGAATTGTCATATTGGGAGCCGGTGAGAGCGGCACAGGTGCTGCGATACTGGCACAAAAGAAGGGTTTTGATACGTTTGTATCAGACATGTCCGCTATCAAGGACAAATATAAAAAGATGTTGGACGAAAGATGCATTCGGTGGGAGGAAGGAAAGCATACGGAGGAGCTGATTCTGAACGCCGACGAAGTAATCAAGAGTCCGGGCATCCCGAACGATGCTCCGATGATTCTGAAGCTGAAGCAGAGAGAAATACCCGTAATCTCTGAGATAGAGTTTGCGGGACGCTACACAAATGCGAAAATGGTGTGCATAACCGGCAGTAACGGGAAGACAACGACCACTTCGCTTATCTATCACATTTTTAAGAAGGCGGGTCTGAACGTCGGGCTTGCGGGAAACATCGGGCAGAGCCTGGCATACCAGGTGGCGGAATGCGACTACGACTATTATGTTATTGAGCTGAGCAGTTTTCAGCTTGACAATATGTACAAGTTCCACGCCAATATCGCCGTTTTGATGAACATTACGCCCGATCATCTCGACCGGTATGACTATAAGATGCAGAACTACGTGGACGCCAAGTTCCGCATTATCCAGAATCAGACGGACGAAGACGCCTTTATCTTCTGGAATGACGACCCGATAATCCAGGGAGAACTGCACAAGTACGGCATACACGGCCGCTATTATCCTTTCGCCGAACGGCGGGAAGACGGTCTGGCTGCATTTGTGGAGCAGAACAAGGTTTATTTTACCGAGCCTGCCGCCTTTAATATGGAGCAGGAAGAACTTGCCTTGACCGGTAAGCATAATTTGTTCAATTCGATGGCGGCAGGAATCTCGGCCAATGTCGCCGGAATCCGTAAGGAATATATCCGTGAGGCCCTGCACGACTTCAAGGGAGTGGAGCACCGGCTGGAAAAGGTTGCCCGTGTGAGGGGCGTTGAGTATATCAATGATTCGAAAGCGACGAATGTAAACTCGTGCTGGTATGCCTTGCAGAGCATGAAGACCAAGACCGTATTGATTTTGGGCGGGAAGGACAAGGGCAATGACTATAATGAGATTGCCGACCTGGTGCGGGAAAAATGTTCCGGGCTTATATTCCTGGGACTTCATAACGAGAAGCTGCACGAGTTTTTCGGCGGCTTCGGACTGCCGATTGCCGATGTGCAGAGCATGAAGGACGCGGTAAACGCCGCTTACCGGATGGCCAAAAAGGGAGAGACCGTTTTGTTGAGCCCCTGTTGCGCCAGCTTCGATTTGTTCAAGAGTTACGAAGACCGCGGATGCCAGTTCAAGGAATGTGTAAGAAACTTGTAAGCCTATGGATTTGCTGAGGAATTTGTTTAAGGGAGACAAGGCTGTCTGGATTATATTCCTGTTTCTTTGTCTGATATCGGTAGTAGAAGTGTTCAGTGCCGCCAGTACGCTTACTTATCAAAGCGGCGACCACTGGGAACCGATAACCAAACACAGCATTATACTTATGGTAGGAGTCTTTATCGTCCTGTTGGTCCATAACATTCCTTACCAGATTTTCCGGGTATTTCCCTTGTTCCTGCTCCCGGTGTCGGTTGTTCTGCTGGCGTTTGTCATGATAATGGGAATCGTGACAGGCGACCGGGTGAACGGGGCGGCCCGCTTTCTGGAGTTTTTCGGCATCCAGTTCCAGCCTTCGGAACTGGCGAAGATGGCTGTGGTCATTGTCACGGCCTATCTGCTTTCGAAGTTCCAGACGGAAGACGGGGCCGACCGCAAGGCTTTCCGGTGGATAGTCTGGATAACGGTAGTTGTGGTGGCTCTGATTGCGCCTGAAAACGCTTCGACCGCCGCCTTGCTTTTCGGGGTCGTATTCCTGATGATGATTGTGGGGCGGATACCGTGGCGGCAGTTGCTCAGGCTGGCCGGCGTTGTGGTGCTTGTGCTGACGGTGTTTGTCAGCATCATCATGGCTCTTCCCGCCAAGGAATGGAAGGATGTGCCGATGATGCACCGTGTGGAGACCTGGCAAAACCGCATTACGGGATTTTTCGACGGGCAGGAGACAGTGCCTGCCGCCAAGTATGACATTGACAAGAACGCGCAGGTGGCGCATGCCAACATTGCCATCGCGTCCAGCAACATTGTCGGAAAGCTGCCGGGCAACAGCGTGCAGCGTGATTTCCTGTCGCAGGCCTTTTCCGACTTTATTTTCGCCATCATCATCGAAGAACTGGGACTGGTTGGGGGAGCCGCTGTGGCCGTGCTTTACATCTGGCTGCTGATGCGGGCCGGAAAGATTGCCCGGAAATGCGACAAGAGTTTCCCGGCCTTTCTGGTGATGGGCATAGCCCTTCTGCTGGTTTCGCAGGCTCTGCTCAACATGATGGTGGCGGTAGGCCTGTTTCCCGTCACGGGACAACCGCTTCCGCTTATCAGCAAAGGAGGGACATCGACCTTGGTAAACTGTGCCTACATCGGCATGATATTGAGCGTGAGCCGCTATGTGAACGCGCGGGAAGAGCAGCGGAAGAAGGAAGAGGCCGAGCGGCAGCAGCAGATGCAGGAGGCAGCCGTGGCCGCGCTTCAGGCAGCGGCCATGAATCTGGCGGAGCAGTCGAAGGCCGGACAGGAGGAAGGGAAGTAGCGTTGCCGGTGCGGGACTTTTATGGCAGGGCGCAGACTTTTTTTCATTAAAAGCCGGCGCCTGTTTTGCTATGGTGGAAAATCTTTTCCGACAGAGTGAAACGCGGCTTGTCTAAAGATAAAAGAATTTTATACAGGCGGTTATTATATTGGAAGTTTATTCATAACTTTGTAAAAAAAAGAAGAATGCGAGACAATGTGCGTATAATCATCAGCGGAGGAGGTACCGGGGGACACATTTTCCCGGCTGTTTCCATCGCCAATGCGCTGAAGGAACAGCATCCTGATACGGAAATACTGTTTGTCGGCGCAGAGGGACGCATGGAGATGCAGCGTGTTCCTGCCGCGGGATACAAGATAATCGGCCTTCCGGTAGCCGGATTCGACCGGAAGCATCTGTTGAAGAATGTCGGGGTGCTGGTCAAGCTGGTGCGCAGCCAGCTGAAAGCCCGCAGGATTATCCGCGACTTCAGGCCGCATGCGGCGGTGGGCGTGGGCGGCTATGCCAGCGGACCGACGCTGAAGGTGGCGCAAGGGATGGGCATTCCTACCGTGTTGCAGGAACAGAATTCGTATGCGGGCGTGACAAACAAGCTTCTGGCCCGGCGTGCTTCGCGTATCTGTGTGGCTTATGAAGGGATGGAGCGCTTTTTCGACAAGGACAAAATCCGGTTGACTGGCAACCCCGTGCGACAGAATCTGTTGGAAACGAGGGTAGGCAAGGAGGATGCCGTGCGTTCGTTCGGGCTTGACCCGGCGAAGAAAACGGTTCTGATTCTGGGAGGCAGTCTGGGAGCCCGTACCATCAATCAATGTGTGATGCAGGGTCTGGGCAAAATAAAGGATTCCGGCATCCAGTTCATCTGGCAGACGGGGAAGTTTTATTTTGAAGACGCGAAAGCGGCCGTCCGGCAGGCGGGCGAGATGCCGATGCTTTATACCACAGACTTTATTGCCGATATGGCGACGGCCTATCGTGCCGCCGACCTGGTGGTCAGCCGGGCGGGAGCCGGCTCCATCTCCGAGCTTTGTCTGTTGGGGAAGGCGGTCATACTGGTGCCTTCTCCGAATGTGGCCGAAGACCATCAGACCAAAAATGCGCTGGCTCTGGTGAACAAAGGCGCGGCTCTTTATATTAAAGACAGTGAGGCGGTGGAAAAGCTGCTTGACAAGGCGGTGGAAACCGTGGAAAGTCCGGATACACTGAAGAAACTGAGTATGAACATTGCGAAGCTGGCTTTGAAAGATGCGGCGAATGTCATCGCTGAAGAAGTTTATGAGCTGGCTCTTGATTATAAAGAAAGGCATGGACATTAATACCATAAAGGCCGTTTATTTTATCGGCATAGGGGGAATCGGCATGAGTGCGCTGGCGCGCTATTTCCTTTCAAGGGGAAAATGCGTCGGCGGCTATGACCGCGTGTCTTCCGACCTGACAGAAAAACTGGAAGCCGAGGGCGCGCACATTCATTACGAGGAAAACGTGCCGTTGATTCCGGCGCAATTTCTTGACCCAAAGACCACACTGGTCGTTTATACGCCGGCGGTTCCCGCCTCGCACCGGGAACTGGCATTCTTTAGGGAGCATCGGTTTGAGATACAGAAGCGGGCGCAGGTCTTGGGTATGCTGACCCGTACGGAGAAAGGGCTTTGCGTGGCGGGCACCCACGGCAAAACCACCACTTCGACAATGGCGGCCCATCTGCTTCATCAGTCGCATGTGGGATGCAATGCTTTCTTGGGCGGCATTTCGAAGAATTACGGGACCAATCTGCTGCTTTCATCAGAGAGTGATTACGTGGTTATCGAGGCCGATGAGTTCGACCGTTCTTTCCATTGGCTTACTCCTTATGCCACGGTGGTTACGGCGGTCGACTCCGATCATCTGGATATCTACGGCACACACGAGGCCTACCTGGAGAGTTTCCGCAAGTATACTTCGCTAATCCGTCCGGGCGGCTTCCTGATTGTCAAGGAAGGACTCGGCTTTGAGCCGGATGTCCGGCCGGATGTGACGGTCTATACGTATTCTTCAGGGCAGACGGGCGACTTTCATGCCGCCAATGTCCGTGTGGAGTCTGGCGAGATATTTTTTGATTATGTATCTCCGTTGGGAAATATCCCCGGCATCCGGTTGGGAGTACCTGTCTTTGTCAATATAGAAAACGGCATAGCGGCGATGGCCTTGGCTCAGATTGCCGGAGCGGCCGCTGACGAAATCCGGTCGGCCATGGCAAGTTTCAGGGGAGTGGACAGACGGTTTGACTTTAAAATAAGGAATGACCGCGTTGTGTTCTTGAGCGATTACGCTCATCATCCGGCAGAAATCCGTCAGAGCGTATCTTCCTTGCGGATGCTTTATCCGGACCGGAAGCTTACCGCCGTATTCCAGCCACATCTCTATACCCGCACGCGGGATTTCTACAAGGATTTCGCCGACAGTCTCTCACTGTTGGACGAGGTGGTACTGCTCGACATCTATCCGGCCCGTGAAAAGCCGATTCCGGGCGTGACCTCGCGGCTGATTTATGATAATCTCCGTCCGGGAATGAAGAAGCAGATGTGCCGGAAAGAAGACCTGCTTGATGTCTTGAAGGCGCTTCCTGACCTGGATGTGCTGATAACATTGGGCGCAGGCGATATTGATAATTATGTTCCGCAAATATATGAATGGTTGAAAGGCAGATGATAAAACGGATTTTGACAGGCTTTGTGCTGTTGCTGCTCTCGGCTTATCTGGTGATTGCGGTTACAGCTTTCAACCGCGAGCCGGACAACCGGATTTGCGAAGGGATGGAACTGGTGGTAAAAGACCGGGTAAATTATGGGTTCATTACGGAAAACGGAATCAAGAGCCTTTTGAAACGTGAGAAGATATCCCTCGAAGGAAAGCGTATGGCTGACATTAATGTGCGCGAGCTGGAGGAAATATTGTCGGAGCATCCTTTCATCCGTGAGGCGGAGTGCTATCAGACTTCGGGCGGCAAGGTGTGCATCGAGATTTATCAGCGCATCCCTTTGCTGCATGTCTTAAGCAATAACGGCGACAATTACTATATCGACAATCAGGGGATGGTAATGGCCGCTCCGGGAAAAGCGATTCATGTGGCGGTTGCAACGGGAGCGATAGACCGTAAGTTCGCGCAGTCGGAGCTGTATGCCTTGGGAAAATACCTTCAGGACAATCCGTTCTGGAAGGCTCAAGTGGAGCAAATCAACGTGACACCCAGACAAGAACTTGAAATAGTGCCTCGTGTGGGAAATCATATTCTTTTTCTCGGAAAAGGTGGTGACTATCAAGAAAAATTCAGTAAATTGCAGAAATTTTACAAGGAAGCGTTGAACAAGGTTGGATGGAATAAGTACAGCCGCATTAGCGTAGAGTTTAACAATCAGATTATTTGTACCAAAAAGGAATAGGATATGGCAGTAACAGACTTTATAGCAGCAATCGAATTGGGATCGACCAAGATAACAGGCATTGCAGGAAGGAAGAATGCGGACGGGAGCTTGCAGATTCTGGCATATGCCAGTGAGTATTCGTCGGACTGCATTAGGAAAGGGGCAATCTATAATATCGACAAGACGGCCCAGTGCCTTGCTTTGGTCATCAAACAGTTGGAGAAGCAGCTTCAGGCTTCGGTTAAAAAGATTTATGTAGGCATAGGCGGACTGTCTGTCAAGAGTGTATATAATGTTGTATCAAAGCAGTTGGGCGAAAACACCAAGATTTCCCAGTCTTTGGTCGATGCCTTGATGCAGGAGAATAAGGATTGTCCGTTGGTGAATCAGGAGATATTGGCGATAGAGCCGCAAGAATACAAGGTGGGCAACAGCCTGCTGGCTGCTCCGGTAGGAGTTTCGGCCGATTCCATCGAGGGACGCTACCAGAATATCGTGGCCCGCCATGAACTGAAAAGCAATATAAAGCAGTCTTTCCGTCAGGCAGGCTATGAGATTGCCGACTATCTTTTGTCGCCGGTTGCTGCTGCAAATGTCATATTGACGAACAATGAAAAGCGTTCGGGCTGTGCCTTGATTGATTTGGGCGCGGAAACCACCACGGTTTCTGTCTACAAGGGAAACATATTGCGTCATCTGGCTGTCATTCCGTTGGGAGGAAACAATATTACGAAGGACATCTGCAGCCTGCAGATAGAGGAGGAAGATGCGGAACAGCTTAAGCTCCGCTATGCGAGTGCCTATACAGAATTGGAGGATGACGAGGAGGAACATAATGAGGACTGTGTGCTGGAAGGGAAATGCAAGGTTTCCGCCAGTGTTTTGGAAGATATAGTCGAGGCCCGCATTAATGAAATCATTACGAATGTATGGAATCAAATCAAGCTTTCCAACTATGGTGACAAGCTGATGGCGGGATTTGTCCTTACGGGAGGCGGCGCAAACCTGCCGGATATAGATAAGGCATTTCAGCGGATTACGAAGATGGAGAAGATTCGCATTGCCCGAAAGGGAGAGATTGCGGTAGTAGGTGTGGCGGATTTGCCGGAAGACGGAACGCAGAACACGCTTGTCGGACTTTTGTCTGCCGGAAAGGAGAATTGCTGCAAGGTCGATCCGCACAAGACGAAAGACATTTTTGAGGCGCAGCAGGAGCAGGAAGAGAGAGACCGCCTTTTGGAGGAGCAGAAAAAGCTGGCGGAAGAGGAGAACAGAAAGCGTGCGGCAAAGGTACGGCAGGACCAGCTTCAGCAACTAAGGGAGCAACAGGAAAATGAGCGGCAGAAAAAGCGTTCGCAAGAATGTGACGGTTATCTGGAGGAAGCTCGCCGCCTGAAAAGCAAAAGGTCTTATAAAGACGCTCTCGATATGATACAGCGGGCTCGCGAGATGAAGATTAAAGAAAAGAGGGAGGAAATAGACGCTTTGGAAGAGGCTGTCAGAAAGGAGAAGAAGGAAAGCGGATGGTTTGGCCGCTTCCGCGACAAGATACTGAATGAAGTTTGGGATGATGAGACTTCGAAGAAATAATTGTTTACCGTAAAAAGATAGGATTATGTCTGATGAAATAAAAATGCCTTTCAGTTTTCCGAAAGAGGTTCCACATATCATAAAAGTCATTGGTGTAGGTGGAGGCGGCGGGAATGCCGTCAATCACATGTTCAGTGAAGGTATCCATGACGTTACTTTCGTGGTCTGCAATACAGACAATCAGGCGCTCGACGAGTCTCCGGTGCCGTTCAAGCTTCAGTTGGGCAATGAGGGACTGGGAGCGGGAAACCGTCCGGAACGTGCCCGGGCGGCGGCCGAAGAAAGTTTGGAAAGCATCAAGGATATGCTGAACGACGGATGCAAGATGGTGTTCATTACGGCAGGAATGGGCGGAGGTACCGGTACGGGAGCCGCTCCCATCATTGCAAAGACAGCCAAGGACATGGGTATCCTGACGGTGGGCATCGTTACCATTCCGTTCTTGTTTGAGGGAAACAAGAAGATTGACCAGGCTTTGGACGGGGTGGAGGCGATGAGCAAATACGTGGATGCCCTGCTGGTCATCAACAACGAGCGTCTGCGCGATGTTTATCCGGACCTCAGCGTGCTGAATGCCTTTGGAAAGGCCGATGATACCCTTTCTGTCGCCGCAAAGAGCATAGCCGAAATCATTACCGTGCGCGGCAAAATCAATCTTGACTTCAATGATGTGAAGACGGTGCTGAAGGACGGCGGCGTTGCCATCATGAGTACAGGATTCGGTGAAGGGGAAGGAAGAGTTACGCAGGCCATCAACGATGCGCTTCACTCCCCGCTGCTGAACAATAATGATATATTCGACTCGAAGAAGGTCTTGTTCAATATCTCGTATAGCGCGGAGTACGGCGACTTGATGATGGACGAAATGACCGAAGTCCATGAGTTCATGTCCAGATTCGGGCAGCAGGATATGGAAACCAAATGGGGACTTTACATCGACGATACGTTGGAACGCAAGGTGAAATTTACCATCCTTGCCACCGGATTCGGGATAAAGGATGTTCCGGGCATGGATGTGCGCATAACGGCCGAGGAACAGAAGCGTTTGGCCGAGCAGGAGGAAAAAGAGCAGGAGAATGACATGCGCCGTATCCGTTATTACGGGCCGGGCATCAACAAGAACGGCCGGAAGAAGCGGCGGCATCACCTGTATATATTCAGTCAGGAAGATTTGAATAACGATGATGTAATCAGCATGGTGGATACAATCCCTACCTATAAGCGGACCAAGTCAGACCTGGAGTCTATCCAGACAAAGGCTTCGATGGAGGAAACCGTGGAGAATGCGGGAGGAAACGATGCGGGTCATGCGGTGATTTCTTTTGGATAGTATGATTAATTTAAATATTGGAAATATGGATTTGTTTGAGCAGATAAGCAATGACATCAAAGAGGCTATGAAAGCCAAAGACAAGGTACGGCTTGAGACCTTGCGCAACGTGAAGAAATGTTTTCTGGAAGCTAAGACGGCGCCCGGAGCAAACGATACACTGACCGATGAGGCTGCACTGAAAATCATGCAGAAGCTGGTGAAACAGGGAAAAGACTCGGCTGCCGTGTATGAAGGACAGGGGCGCGCCGACCTTGCGGAAGAGGAAATGGCGCAGGTTCGTGTAATCGAAACCTATCTTCCGAAGCAGCTTTCGGCCGAGGAACTGGAGGCAAAGCTGAAAGAAATCATTGCCCGCGTAGGCGCGACAAGCGGCAAAGATATGGGCAAGGTTATGGGAGTGGCCTCTAAAGAACTTGCCGGACTGGCCGAAGGCCGTGCGATTTCGGCAAAAGTGAAGGAGCTGCTGGGATAAGATGTTCGGGAAGGCGGCTGCCTGGCCCGACCTGAATGATAGTTTGAAGTGGGGTGTCCGCCTTTTGACGGATGCCCCACTTTTTTTGCCGCGTCAAGACGGACTTTTTCTTGCCGTCGGAACGGATTCTTGCAAGGGCAAGTTTCGCGGATGCTCCCTGCCGCTTCAGTTGCTGACCAGTATTTCGCAGACTTTGTCCTGGAAGTCGCGCGCCTGGCGGGCTTTCAACACATTTTGGTTGATGATGACAAAGGCATACAGATGCCCTGAAATGCCCGAGGCATAGCCTGCCAGCGAGCAGATGCCGGTAACGGTGCCGGTCTTTGCCCTGACATGCCGGAATGCTTTCCCTTTCCTCATCCGGTATTTCAGGGTGCCGTCGATGCCTGCTATCGGCAGCGCCTCATAAAGCGGGCCGTATATGCGGGGATTGCGGTAGGCATATTTCAGGTAGGCCATAATCAGGTCGGGCGATACATAGTTGTAAAGCGAGACGCCGCTCCCGTCTACGATTTTATATTCTGCAGGAGAAAGGCCCAGACTGTCCTTCATAAACCGGTAGATTGCCTTCTGCCCGTCTTTGCTTCCTGTCCCCGCTGTCTTGTGGCCGCACTTCATGCCGAGATGGTAGAACATGGATTCGGCGGCAAGGTTATCGCTTTCCTTCAGGGCGCGGTGAAGAATCTCCTCCAGCGGGCGTCTGCGGATGTAGATGGTAAGGGCTTCTGCCGGGACGGAGGCGTAATCCACACTGTCTGATACTGTCTCGATTCCCTTTTGCTCCAGTTGGTAGCGCAGTGTCTCCATGAAGAAAGCCTGCGAGTTGTATAGACTTATCGTGGTCGACTGCCGCGATGTGACATTTCCCCTAAGCAGAATCCGGTTTCCGTGCTCCATCCAGTCGCGTGTGATTCTCAGTCTGCCTGCCGACGGAGTGCGTGAAAGCGTGCGGTTGTCCGTCTGATAATAATCGGATGCCGGAGAAACCTCCACTTTTCCCGCGGCCCCCTGACTGCCCGGTGCGATTGTCACATCCACACATCCGCGGTTCAGCATCAGCGGAGAAAGATACGGCTGGAATGCTTCCGGGGCATCGTCCCACGACCATCCCTTCCCCCAGTAGACGGAATCGGTCATCGAAACATCCCCGACAAGCCGTCCGTCGATTTGCCTGATTCCGCTCCGGCATAGGGTATCGGCAAGCAGTTCCAAGTCGCTTTCCATAAATTCCGAATCAAAGCCCCCGACAACGTATACATCCCCTTTCAGCCGTCCTTCCTCTATGCTTCCGGTGTAGGCCAGGCGTGTCTGGTACGGATAGTCCTTTCCCAATTCCGACAGTGCCGTGACCGCCGTCACAATCTTCTCGATGGAAGCCGGGCGATACAGCTTGTCCGCCTGATAACGGTATATCGGAATGCCGGTCGTGAGGTCGTATACGCAGATTCCCACCTCGGAGGTTTGCAGAACGGAGGCGGTTGAAACCAGTGCGTCCAGTTTCTCGGCAAGCGTTTGCGCGCCTGCCGAGACTGTAAGGCAGGCCCAAAAGGCGAAAAGCAATAAGGCTTGTCTCATTTACAGTTCCTTGAAAATTTCACCGACCGTGGGATGGGGGAAGACATAACGCTTCCATTCCGACAGCTTGCGCCCGTCTTCTATCATCATTCCTGCCATGACAATCAGTTCGGATGCCGGATTTCCCAACAGATGAACGCCCAATACCGTGTCGTCTTCGCCGACCAAGACCTTGCATATACCGTTCACCCCTTCGTTTTCAGCGACGAATCGGCCCGAATAGGCTAAGGGAAGCCTGACGGCCCGATAGGCCATGCCGGCATTTTTCAGCCCTTCTTCGGTCATTCCCACCGAGGCGACCTCCGGGTTGGTATAGATTACGCCGGGGATTGCCCGGTAGCTCATCGCATCGGGATGCCCGACAATATGATGGACGGCTACTTCCGCTTCGCGCACGGCGGTATGAGCCAGCAGCGATGTCCCGTTCAAGTCTCCGCATACATAGACTCCGTCCACGGATGTCTGCATGTGCTCGTCCACTTTGATGTGTCCGCGTTCCGTAAGCTCCAGTTTCAGGTTTTCGAGGCCGAATCCTTTCGTTGCCGGACGGCGGCCTGCGCTTATCAGCACCTTGTGCGAATCGGCTTGTCCTGCCCCCTCGGCATTCTCATAGACAGTCCGGATTCCTGTTTCCGTCTTTTCAAGTCTGGTTACCCGTGTGTTGAGCAGAAACTTTACCCCTCGTTTGGCATATTCCGCACGCAGCAGGGCAGCCAGTTCGCCTTCTATTCCGCCCAATATCTCCCCTGTCATTTCGATTACGGTCACCGGAACGCCCAGACTGTTGAAGAACGAAGCGAATTCCATCCCTATCACGCCTCCTCCGACGACGGTAAGAGATTCCGGCACTTCCTTGTTGTCGAGCGCCTCGCGATGAGTCCAGCAGCTGGTTTCACCGATGCCCGGAATCGGCGGGAGCGCGGTTTCGCTTCCCGTACACACAATCATCTTCTCGCATTGGTAGGTTTCTTCTCCGCAGCGGATTGTATGAGCGTCTGCAATCAGCGCCTCTCCCTGTACGATTGTCACGTTCCGGGCTGCCAGTCTGGCCTTTACTCCCAAAACCAGCTTGCGGACAATCTTTGCCTTTCGCGCGATGATTTTTCCCAGGTCATAGGCAGGTTCCTGCACTTTCACGGCATACTTGGATGCGTGGCATGCCGTGTCGTACACTTTTGCTGAGTACAGAAGGGTTTTTGTGGGTATGCATCCCTCGTTCAGGCATACGCCCCCCACATTGTTTTTTTCAAACAAAACGACGCTCAGGCCGGCTTTTCCTGCCGCTTCGGCCGCTGTATATCCTGCCGGCCCTCCGCCGATGACGGCTATCTGATAGTTCTTCATCTTTATATGGTTAGGTTAAACGAAAAGTATGTCATTCTTCCTGGTAGCTTGCATGCGGGTTGTGCTCCTTTGCGTAGCGTATGAACCCGTCCAAGTCCTTAGGGTCGAAATTGATAAAGCCTTTGGTATAATGGACGGTAATCCTTCCTTTCAGCCATGAGCCCTTGCTGCGGACGATGCGTGTCACTCCGTATGCTTTTATGCTCCCGCTGAATCCGCGCTTCAGCCAGATGTCGCCGTTGTCCTGCACGATGATACGCGCCATCAGCTCGTCCGCCAGCAGCAGAACAGGGAAGATAATGGGCATAAGATTCCAGTAGTTTTCTGTTTCCAAAGCCAGTAAAATGAGTGCTATGATGACGATAATGACTCCCAGCCATACCTTGAAGGGCGTTCTTCTGAGCTTGAATGTTTTTGCCATAATATCAAATGTTAACGTTAATCGAGTCGTTCTGTTTTTTCAGACAGCGGACGAAGGCTTCCGCATTTTGGGGGGAGAGCAATACATGGGTCTTTGTTCCTCCTTTCCGGTAGGATATTTTCAGACGGTCGAGTGAAAAGGCCGGAGCCGCTTCCCATGATTTTGATTTCGTGATGTCTGTAATCTGGGATAAGGGGATGGGGGCCGGCTTTTTGCTGAATCTTCCCGACTCTATCCGCAGCATGCTGTCGTCTGTTATTATATATTGTGTATGAATCATCCCTTCAATCGAATAGATTACTGCGATGGCGAACAGAAGAGCAAGCAGCAGTTCGTGGAACCAAAAGGTGACAAACAGGAAGCTTGATAGTATGACAATAATCATCCAATACCACCATCCGACTTTTGTATGAAACGTTCTCATTCTATGGTTTGAGGTTAATTGATTCGTGAAGATAGTAAATTCTCCTTTAAAACAAGCATGCGGAAGAAAAAAAGATGGCTGATGTTAGGTCTAACATAGTTTTTTTGTAGTTTTGTAACATCTAAACAACTATTTGCTCATGGTAAGGAAATTTGATTTTCTCGTTATCGGTTCGGGGATAGCCGGTATGAGTTTCGCATTGAAGGTTGCGCATAAAGGTTCGGTAGCATTAATCTGCAAGGCGGGCTTGGAAGAAGCCAATACCTATTATGCGCAGGGGGGGATTGCTTCGGTAACAAATCTGAAAGTAGATAATTTCGAAAAACATATTCATGACACAATGGTGGCGGGAGACTGGATAAGCGACCCGGCGGCCGTTGAAAAGGTGGTGCGCAACGCGCCCGCCCAGATAGAGGAACTGATAAAGTGGGGCGTGCACTTCGACAAGAATGAGAACGGAGACTTTGACCTGCACAAGGAAGGCGGCCATTCCGAGTTCCGCATCCTTCACCACAAGGACAATACGGGGGCCGAGATACAGACCAGTCTGATAGAAGCGGTGCGCCAGCACCCCAATATTACGGTTTTCAGCCACTTTTATGCCGTTGAGATAATTACCCAGCATCATTTGGGCATTATCGTGACGCGCCATACTCCGGGCATCAAGTGCTACGGTGCCTATGTGCTGAATGAAGAGACGGGCGAAGTGGACACTTTCCTTTCGAAGGTAACCGTGATGGCTACGGGAGGATGTGAGGCCGTATACCGCCATACCACCAATCCGCTAGTGGCTACGGGCGACGGGATAGCGATGGTATACCGCGCGAAAGGCGTGGTAAAGGACATGGAGTTCATTCAGTTTCATCCTACGGCCCTTTATCACCCGGGCGACCGTCCGAGTTTCCTGATAACGGAAGCCATGCGGGGATATGGGGCGGTATTGCGGAATCTGTCGGGCGAAGAGTTCATGCAGAAGTATGACCCGAGACTTTCGCTGGCTCCGCGCGACATTGTGGCCCGCGCGATAGACAGCGAGATGAAGCAGCGGGGCGAAGACCATGTTTATCTGGATGTAACCCACAAGGATGCCGAGGAAACGAAGCGCCATTTCCCGAACATCTACAAGAAATGCCTGAGTCTGGGCATCGATATCACGAAGGACTATATTCCGGTTGCTCCTGCCGCCCATTATCTGTGCGGGGGCATCAAGGTGGATTTGGACGGGCAGTCGAGCATCAAGCGCCTGTATGCCATCGGCGAATGCTCGTGCACGGGCCTGCATGGCGGCAACCGGCTGGCTTCCAATTCGCTCATCGAGGCCGTTGTATATGCAGACGCCGCCGCCAGGCACGCCGTCAGCGTGCTCGACCGCTATGATTTCAACGAGGATATTCCTGAGTGGAACGACGAAGGAACCATCAGTACGGAGGAACGAATCCTGATAACGCAGAGCATGAAGGAGGTAAATCAGATTATGGAGGCTTATGTGGGCATTGTGAGGAGCAATCTCCGCCTGGTGCGCGCATGGAACCGTCTGGATATCCTTTACGAGGAGACCGAGCGCCTGTTCAAGCGCGTAAAGGCATCGCGTGAAATCTGCGAACTGCGCAACATGATAAACGTGGGATACCTGATTACCCGCCAGGCGATGGAGCGGAAAGAGAGCCGCGGCCTGCATTATACGATTGATTATCCGCATGCCAAGAAGAAGGAAGGCGAGGAAATCTGATTCCTTTTGCAGACGATAAAGGCATCCCGCCCGCATGAGCCGTAGGTTTCGTGCGGGCGGGATGCCGGTTTTATATGGGTGAAGCGAAGATTTCAACGGGATGAAAACCGGATTCAGTCCTTCTCAACGATTGAGGTGAGCGGATGCCGGTTTCCTTTGATGTCTGTAAGAAAGGCTTTGGCCGAGCCGAAATTCAGATACATGTCGAGCCGGACGGGCAGATGGTTGCGGTCGTCTGTGATATAGAAGGTGATGACCTCCTTTTCTTTCCCTTCACCCGTATATTCTACCAGAGAGAAAACCAGGCAACGGTAGGTTACTCCGTTTTCTGCCTTATAGTTCTCCCTGCGGCGGAATATGAGTGTCTGCTTTTCCACAGCCCGTCCGGTGGCCATAGAGAAGAGTATTTTCTGCCCCGGCTGATAGTCTGTCGGGTCGTATGACCGGGCCTGAAGCAGGATGCTCAGCATGTCATACACGCATACAGGCATCTCGTCGTGTTTTTGGGTGGTCTTTCCGCGCAGCGTGCGCTGTTGGTCCACGATGCATTGCCCGTTCTTATAGCTGAAATGCACTTCGTCTACCGTGTAACGCTTGCCTTCTTCCGCGCCTTTGCGGAAGTAAACGGGAATAAGGTCGGGGGTAGTGATGCAGGTCAGCGTGTCGCGCATCTTGAAGAAAAAGTCAATCCGCTTGTTTGTGTAGGACTGAAGGTCGGTTTTCAAGCAGGGCTTTCCGTTGAATGTCGATTCATTGACCGTCATTTTAGCCCACCCGGCGTTAATCCAGATAAACTTCCAGTTGAACTTCAGCTCATAAGAGAGGGTTTCTCCCGGCTCGATGGCATCGTTTACCGCTCCACACTGAGCTTTTGCTGTGCATATACTTCCTATCAGAAGCGCCATGCAGAAAATTACCTTCTTTATCATGATGTTCTTCCTAATTTGCGGGCCCGCTCTTTGTTACGTTCCTTTATTTTTTTTGCTTCTTCAGGCTTCTGCTTTTTTATTTCATCCAGTTTCTGTTTGTCGAGTGGAGTGGAATGTATGTCCCAGTTCTCCTCAAATTCGAAGTTGGCCTTCATTTCCCATACCTTGGGGAAATAAAATACTTCTTCGGGCTGTCTTTTCTCTTCATAGTTTCCCGTGTCCCATACTCCGTTGTCATTCTCGTCGTTGATGAGGCGGATATAATATTTTGTACTGGGCTGCAAGAAATAAAAGTCGCAGGTTTTCCGCTCGCTGACCGGTTGCTGCCGCACGATGCCGTCGTTGCTGTCCAGCAATTGCACGAAGGCATGAGGGCCGGCTCCCGTGATATTCAGGTAAAGCGTGCCGTAATCGGCCAGTGTCTTTACTTTCAACGTATTTTCCACCTTGTTGGTGCTGAGCCCGTAAAGCCCCTGAATGGCGAGCGAGTCTATCCTTAACTGGTATTCTTGCCCGGGCTGCCAGTTTGCCAATATTTGATATTGGCGCGGCATCAGGGTGTCGGCCATGAAGATAAAGGGAATGTCTTCCCACAGGCTGTCTACTTTGACGGCCATGTGAATAGCCGATGTGTCGATGTGTGCCACCGGCTCCTCAAATTTCAGGATGATGTTGCGGTTCAGGTCAAGACTTGACGGCGCATCCACGGTCATGGTCAGGAATTTGGGCTGCACACGGACTGTGTCCCCCTTTCTTTCGCGCTTTTTTCTTTCCTTTTCTTCCTTTTCCTGAGCTTCCTTAGCCAGAACCATCCGGCGCTCTTTCCCGATTTTGTTGACCATTCGCAGCGTGTCGGTCTTGGGAACCAGTTTTCCCAACGTGTCGGTAGCCAGATAGTCCATCTGAAAGGTCAGTGTGTCGCGTTCGCAAAGGGTGGTGTCCTTAATCCAATAGTGGATGGTATCGTTGCGGAGATTGTTTTCAACGATGAAAGCGTCTTTTTCATCAAAGTCCAATCCGCGTATGGTGGGCAGCGTATCGGATTTTGCACTGAAGTAAAGAGAAAAACGGTTAAGTTGCTCTCGCTCGCTCTTTACCAGATACTGCATCGGATTCTCTTCTTTAAAGGCGCGGAGTATCAGGTCATCCGGAAGAAAACGCGTATAGTTTGTCGTGTAGATGGTGTCATACGCCAGAGTGTCCACTTCATTCCAGATGGTGTCATATCTCACGGCTCCAGTCATGCTGGGTATAACCAGCGAGTCGAGGTAGGCCACCGTCTCTGTCTTGGAGTCGAAAAGATAGTTCTGATTGCCGTCCATCAGCGCATAGATGCGGTAAGTGCCCGGCGCAACCCCCCGAATTGTGAAATGTCCGCGGCTGTCTGTGCGCGAGATACGGTCGAACGGCAGTTTGGTGAAGGCCGTGTCGTTCAGATTCTTGTGCAGTCCTACCTGTATGCCTTTTATCGGTTCCAGGTCGGCGGCGTTCAACACCGTGCCCGATACCTCCATCGTGTCGATAGACTCCCCTGTAGAAAACGCATAGGCGAAGTTTCCCAGCGGATTCTCTTCGTTATTGTCGACGATGGCATCTCCAAAATCGACGGTATAGGTAGTGTTGGCCTTTAAGGAATCAAAGAACTCCACCACTACGCTGTGTCCGCTGGCTCTAACCTCGGGCGCTTCGTTCTGCGGAGGCGAGATGATGACTTTTTCCGAAGGCTTGTCCAGTTTTATGTATTCGTCAAACTCGATGCTTATCTTTTTCCGGGTATTGTTTGTGGCGTTGGGCTTGGGATTGGCACGGACGAACTTCGGCGGAGTCTCGTCATAAGGGCCTCCGTCGGGCGAGCCGGTGCTGGCACATGCATAGAGCCCAATGATGGCAAGCAGGAAGAAAAGGTATTTCGAGAGGTGCATTTCAGTCGTTTTCTTGGTTTAGTTTCAGCATTTCTTCTATGTTTTCGCGTGTGTTGCTCAGGCGGGGAACCTTATGCTGTCCTCCCAACTTACCTTTCATCTTCAGCCAGTCGTGGAAGAGATTGGGGCGGGCTACGATTAATTCCAGTTCTTGCAGCGTGATGTCCTTATGACGCTTGGCTTCATAATCGGAGTTTATCTCCTGCAGAGACTGGTCTAAAATGTGCCGGAACTTGTCCAGCGAATCCGGCATCACGCTGAACTCGATGAGCCACTGGTGGCGGCATTTGGCGTTGGCATCCATAAACACGGGTGCGGCAGAATATTCCAGTACTTGTGCCCCGGTCTCGGCGCAGGCGCGAGCCAGTCCTTTTTCTGCATTGTCAACCATCAATTCTTCGCCGAAGGCGTTGATGAAGTGTTTTGTCCGCCCGGTTATGATGAATTTGTACGGGTCTTTTTGTGTGAACTTTACGGTATCGCCGAGAATATACCGCCACAATCCGCACGATGTGCTGATGACAATCGCATAGTTCCGGCCAATCTCAACGCCCGTAAGGGGAACAATGTTCGGATGCGGGCTGTCTATCTCTTCCAAAGGAATGAATTCGTAAAATACATCATAGTCTACCATCAGCAGCATGGCGGGATCGCTCAGGTCGTTTTGTAGTCCGAAGAATCCTTCGCTTGCATTATAAGTTTCCATATAGTGCATCTTGTCGGAAGGGATAAGGGCCTTGTACTGTTCGCGATAGGGCGTGAAGCTGACTCCCCCGTGGAAGAATACTTCCAGATTAGGCCATACTTCGTTCAGGTACTTTTTCCCCGTCTTTTCCAATATGCGCTTGACGACGGCCAGCATCCATGAAGGCACGCCCGACAGATTGGTTACATTTTCTTGCACCGTGGTCTCCGCGATGCGTTCCACTTTCTCTTCAAATTCGCTCAATAGGGCAATTTCCTTACTGGGCACGCGGATGAAGTTTACCAACGGGTTGATGTTCTGAATCAGAATAGCGGAAAGGTCGCCCACCAGGCTGTCTTTTACATTATAGTTTGGGCTGTGGCTTCCTCCCAATATCAGCCCCTTGCCGGAAAAAAAGCGGCTTTCGGGGTTCTGCTGCAGGTAAAGGGCGACGGCATCCGTACCCCCCTGATAGTGGATATGGTGCAGCCCGTCTTTGCTTACAGGGATAAACTTGCTTTTGTCGTTGGTCGTTCCAGACGATTTCGCATACCAGATGACTTTTCCCGGCCAGAGAATGTCTTCTTCTCCGTGTCGCATACGGTCTACGTAGCTTTTGATATCTTCGTATGTCTGTATGGGCACGCGTTGAAAGTCGGTGTAATTGCCTATATGTCTGTAGTCATATTTGTTTCCCCATTCCGTGGAAGCGGCGGTCTGTATCAGCTTCCGGAATATCCGGTCTTGGATTGCTTCCGTTTCATGTGCATAGAGCGCTGTGGCTTTCTGCCTCGGTTCGAATATCTTTCCTATTAACTTTGTAGAGTTCATCGGTTGTCAAGTTTCTGTTCCTTAAGATGCAAAGGTAGATTTTTTTCCATATAAAACGGAATGGCTTTTATTATTTTTTCCTTTGATATGACATTTATACACTTTTTTCTTACCTTTACATCATTATAATAAAATCGAAGAAAGATGAAGATAGGAATCTTGACGTCGGGGGGCGACTGCCCGGGCATAAACGCTACGATACGCGGTGTGTGCAAGACGGCTATCCGGCATTACGGAATGGAGGTTTTCGGCATTCACAACGGTTTCCGCGGTTTGTTGGACAATGATGTGATACCGCTTAAAGAGGATTCGCTGACCGGACTGCTGAACCGGGGCGGTACGGTGCTGGGCACTTCGCGCGAAAAGCCTTTCAAGCGGCGGGGGAATACGGCTCTGTCGGAAGACAAGCCCGCCATGCTGCTTCACACCATCCGCGAGCGGCAGTTGGACTGCATTGTCTGTATCGGCGGAAACGGTACGCAGAAGACGGCGGCAAGACTGGCTGAGGCGGGGGTGAACGTGGTGTCTGTCCCGAAGACCATTGACAACGATGTGTGGGGAACCGACTTTTCGTTCGGTTTCGACTCTGCCGTATCCATTGCCACCGAGGCTATCGACCGGCTTCACTCTACGGCCAGTTCGCACCAGCGTGTGATGGTGATTGAAGTGATGGGGCACAAGGCCGGATGGATTGCCCTCTATTCGGGAATGGCGGGAGGCGGCGACATTATCCTGCTGCCTGAGATTCCTTTTGACATTCATCGTATCGGCGATGCCATTATCAACCGTCTGAAAAACGGCAAGCCTTATTCCATTGTGGTAGTGGCCGAAGGCATCGCCACCCGCGACGGGAAAAAGGCGGCCCAGTTCGTTGCGGAGGAAATAGAGTATGAAACGGGATTTGAGACCCGTGAAACCGTGCTTGGCTATATACAGCGCGGCGGAAGTCCTACGGCGTTCGACCGTAATCTGGCCACGCGCATGGGCGGGCATGCCACGGAGCTGATTGCCGGAGGGCAGTTCGGACGCATGGTTGCCTTGCAGGGGGATGTCATCGGCTCTATCCCGCTGAGCGAAACGGCAGGGAAACTCAAGCTGGTGACCGAGGAGCACGACTTGGTGGTGCAGGGAAGACGGATGGGAATATGTTTTGGCTGAGCGGAGGAATATGAAGATACGGAACATTGACTTAGGGAAATATCCCGTATTGCTTGCCCCGATGGAGGATGTGACCGACCCGGCCTTCCGTCTGCTGTGCAAGGAATTTGGTGCTGATATGGTATATACCGAGTTTGTGTCGGCCGACGCTTTGATACGTTCGGTAGACAAGACACTGCTCAAGCTGAACATCAGTGAAAAAGAACGCCCCGTGGCCATTCAGATTTACGGGCGGGATACGGATACGATAGTGGAGGCGGCCCGTATTGTCGAGCAGGCGAAGCCGGATATTCTTGACCTGAACTTCGGATGCCCCGTGAAACGTGTGGCGGGCAAGGGTGCGGGAGCGGGAATGCTGCAGAATGTGCCGAAAATGCTGGAGATTACGCGGGCCGTGGTAGATGCCGTGCAGATTCCCGTCACGGTAAAGACACGTTTGGGATGGGATGCGGAGCATAAGATTATCGTGGAACTGGCCGAGCGGTTGCAGGATTGCGGCATAGAGGCTTTGACTGTCCACGGACGCACGCGGGCCCAGATGTATATGGGCGAGGCAGACTGGACGCTGATTGGGGAGGTGAAGAAGAATCCCCGCATGCGGATTCCGGTTATCGGCAACGGGGATGTCACTACGCCCGCACGAGCCCGCGAGTGTTTCGAGGCATACGGGGTGGATGCCATTATGATAGGCCGGGCCAGCTTCGGTCGTCCCTGGATTTTCAAGGAGGTGAAACATTTTTTGGATACCGGTGAAGAGCTCCCTCCGCTCAGCTTCAAATGGCGGCTGGATGTGCTCCGGCGTGAGGTGGCCGACAGTGTAAATCTGCTGGACGAGCGCAGGGGAATCCTTCATGTGCGCCGTCATCTGGCGGCTTCACCCTTATTCAAGGGGATTCCGAACTTCAGGGAAACGCGCATTGCCATGCTCCGCGCCGAGACATTGCCGGAGCTGAACGGCATTCTGGACTATATAGAGGCTGCATTTGGCAGCGACAGGCAGGAATGATGCCTGCAACTCAGAGATTTTTTGTCGTGAATCCCGGCTGTGCATGCGGTCGGGATTTGTTTTTTGTCGGGGGCGGAATCTGTTTTCTTCCTTTCCGGATGCGGCTTTTGCCGTGGTGGAATCTGGACGGCATGCGTATGAAACGGAACCGGGATGAATAAACGGCACCCTTATAAAAAAGGAATCCGGCCGTGAAGCCGGATTCCCCGAAATGTAAACCAATTTATTTATTAATTTGCAGAATTGCCGTGCATATTTGTGTTCGTAGAAAGCTCGGTTGACGGTATCGGCAGACGCAGGTGGCGACTGTAGTCGAAGGTTACAGTACCTTCCAGATTGGTTTGTTCTACCTGCATCGCGTTCTTGTTCTTCAGGTTGTCCAGCATGCTTTCACGGTCCGGATCGTTCGGATTGTTATACCAGCGCATCAGGTTGAAGAAGCGCCATCCTTCCCAGTACAGCTCAACGGAATATTCGTGCTTTAGTGCGCGGCGGACGGTGTTGATTTCCGTTCCTTTGCAGATTACGGTTCCGTCTTTGCCTACTACTCTTCCCAATGTCGGATGGTCGGCGATAAGCTGGTCTACGGTGGGCAGTGTTCCGCCTTTCAGATACCACATACCGGCATCTGCTCCGGTAGTATTGTATGCTTCCGTATTGTTATTGGCGCGGTCGCGTACCATCTGGATGTATTTTTTAGCTGTCGTTTCGTCGTTGTCTGCTTCAAGGCAGCATTCTGCGTACATCAGCAAAATATCGGCGTAACGGATTACGCGGTCGTTGATACCGCTGCGGAGCATATTCCGGAACTCATCAATACCGTATTTGCGACAGCCGAACCATGTTCCTCTCCATTTGGCAAAAAGATCTTCACCGGTCTCTTCATCAATATCAGAGAACAGTTTGTCATATCCAATCCATTCTCCCTCTTCTTCTTTTCCTTCTTCTCCCTTTCCTTTAAACTTGCATCCGTCGGGGATATACAGACCCAAGTAGGCTCGTGGATCAATGATTCGTTCATTTCCATCGCGTTCAAATTCATTATACAAGGCAAGTGAAGGCATACCGTTCCACCATCTGCTGGAAACGGCTGAATTCGGAGAAGTTATTTCAATCATTCTCATACAGTCTTGTCCGGTTACTACCCAACTGTTGATGTCGCCCGGAGCGGCAGGGTTGAATCCTCCGGTTTCGGTGCTTTGGGAGAACTGTACTTCGAACAGTGACTCGATGTTGTTTTCATTGTCTTCTGTGGCATTTTCACGATAGTTTGGTATAAGGTCATATTCTTGGGAATCTATAATCTGCCACAAAACATCTTTGGCGGCTGCCCAGTCTGCGTCTCCGGCTTTGGCCGTTCCGTCCAATATCGGGCGTCCCATGTAGGCTTTGGCTAAGAAAGCCAATGCAGAGCCTTTGGTGGCGCGTCCTTCATTCTCTGTTCCCTCGTAGTTCCATTCAGTCAGCAGTTCGGATGCATCCTTGAAATCTTTTACCATCCGTTGGTAAATCTGTCCGGGTTCAGCAGGAGGCAACAGATAGTCGTCGCCGCCGGTCGTTGTATAGTCGCGGTCAGGAATTTCATCGCCGAAGAAATAGACCAGATAGAAGCGGCTCAGACCGCGCAGGAAGATGGCTTCACCGCGCAGGCGGTCATACAGTTTCTTGTCGTCGGCGTTGTTCAGGTCAAATGCTCCGTCCTGATTGGCTTCAAGTTTCTCCAAAGCCAGATTGGCAGCATACTGTAAGGTATAGAAGTCCTGATAAGTGGCAGACATACTTCCCAGGTCGGCATTGGCTGTATATTGGGAAAGTCGCGCAGTTTCAGGTTCGCCGGCAGCCGCACCGCTTGTGAAGGCATATTCGTCGCTGCGGGCGTTCAGCATGAACGGCATCCACCGTGCCCATCCTCCCGCACGTTGCAACATGTTGTAGGCACCGTTTACGGCGTAGGTCAGGTGTTCCTTAGTGTTGTAATAGGTTGCTTCATTGTCTGCAGAGGGATTATTATATACCATATCCGGTTCGCACGAGCTTAGAGAGATTAAAGCTGTCCCCAAGCAGGCACCTATATATAATTTCATTCGTTTCATGATAATTCTGATTTAGTGTTTAAGATTTTAGAATGTTAACTGTACGCCGGCAAAGAACTCGCGTGTAGCCCAGTAAGTATCGCCGGAGTAATAGAAGGCACCGTCAACGCCACGGTTCAGAGTTGCACCGCCGCTCGGTACCTGCGGGTCGAACATGGAATAGCCTGTGATAGTGAACGGATTCTTCACACCCATGTACAAGCGCAAGGATTCTACATGAATCTTTGAAAGCAGACTCTTGTCGAACGTGTAGCCTAAAGTGATTCGGTTGCAGCGGAAATAAGAGCCGTTTTCAATGAAATAGTCGGATGCCTTGGTATGGTTACCATTCGGGTCGTTCAATACAGCACGCGGAATATCCGTGTTGGTGTTGGCTGGCAATGTAATGGTTTCGCCGCCTGCTGTTGTAAATGTCACCTCCTGAGCGCGGAAGCGGTTCTTCATGTCCGCCATCTGGTTCTTGGCAGCATAACCGCCCATCAGTTCGTATTTCCAGTTGTTGAAAATCTGGTTTCCGAAGTCTCCTTGCCACAGCATAGAGAAATCGAAGCCCTTATATTCAGCCGTGATGTTCAGACCGAAAGAGCAGTCGGGCAGAGACGAACCGATAAAGGTCTTGTCATCGTCAGAAATCACTCCGTCGCCGTTTGTGTCTACATACTTGAGGTCACCTGCCTTGGCTGATTCTTGCAGACGCTGTCCGTTTTTGTTTACATAGTTGGCGGCCTCTTCATCGGTTTTGAACAGTCCGTCGGTCTTGTATCCCCAGAACTGGGCAACCGGTTTGCCTACTACAGTCATGGTTACGTTTCCTACAGAAGAGTTTCCTCCTGCCAATGAAGCATTGCTACCCAGACTGGTTACCTCGTTGCGGTAGAAAGAGAAGTTCGGAGAGATGGTGAACTTGAAGTCTCCTATCTGTTCGCGATAGGTTGCTGCAATTTCAATACCCCAGTTGGTCATGCTACCAACATTCATGTAAACGGAGTTGATGTTACCGGTTGAACGCGGAAGCTGAACGGCCAGAAGCATGTCGGTAGTCTTACGGTTGTAGTAGTCGAATACCAAACTCAGCTTGTTGTTGAACATGTCCATGTCGAAACCGACGCCGGCATCGCGGGTTGTTTCCCAAGACAAGTCGGGATTGGCAAAGTTCTCAATCAGCGGAGCGGGAGCGTTTGAGGCAGTTCCTTCCGGATTAATTTGGTTCGGTCCGAATGTGTAGTAACGGTTGTCTGTTTCCACTACTGACTGATAATCGTATAATCCTACGGCGTTGGCGCTACCAATCCATCCCAAAGTGGCACGGATTTTCAAGTTGTCGAGCCATCCGGAAGTAGCTTCCTTCATCCATGGCTCTTCGCTGATTCTCCATCCTACAGAGAATGACGGGAAGTATCCCCAACGGTTTCCGTCTGCGAACTTGGAAGATTCATCAGCACGGAAGTTGGCTGTAATCATGTATTTGCTGTTGTATGAATACATGACACGGGCCAGATAAGAGAAGTAAGCCTGGTTGGTCTGTGAGCTGATAACTGTTTGGCTGTCGGGATAGCGGCTCTCAATTCCGAATCCGCTGTATTCGTTACTACGGCCGGTAATGCCTGTTGACCATCCGTCGAATGTTTCAGAAACTACACCCAATACTCCTGAAAGGTTGTGTACACCGTTGAACGTATGGTCGAAAGTGAGCAGGTTCTCGATTACTTCATGTCCGCTGCCGCCTTTGGTTGAGGTTTGTTGGTTATAACCTTGTCTAGAGTTAGCTGTACCCAAATCGTATTGGGGAATGATGGTCTTGTCGTTGTTGCGGGCGTATGAGTAAGTATAGGTCAAGCGGTATTTCAACCAGTCGAAAATCTTGATTTCTCCGAAGATACTACCCATCATGCTTACTGAACGGTTAGCGAGCTGTTGGTTATGGAGATACCAAGCTTGGTTTGTGATATCGTTTCCATCGCGGCCATTGTTTCCGGTCAGGAAGAAGCTTCCGTCTTCATTGTATACCGGCAGGTTCGGAGAAATCATTAACATGTTCATCAGTGAAGCTCCCGTATATCCGTTTGTGCGGCTATAGTTTGCAAAGATACGTCCACCGTAAGTGATACGGCCTACTGTTCCTTCTACATTGGCATAGATGTTGTCGACTTTTGCATCATTTTTGTGCATCTGGTCGTCGTTGTCGGTATGCGTAGCACCGATACGGTAGTTGGCATACTTGCTTCCGCCACTGATAGATACATCATATTTCTGATAATTGGTGTTGCAGAAATACTGATCCCACCAGTCGGTATTGGCTAAAGGACTGCTTGGGTTTGCAACTCCGGTGGGAACTACTTGATTCCAAGTCCCGTTGGCAATAGAAGCTGCACTTGAACTGTTATAATAGAGTTCATTTACATAAACTCCATAATCGTAGGCATTCAACATGTCAACCTTGTGGGAAGGGGAACCGAAGCCGGCATAAGCATTGAAGTTGATTTTCGGTTTGCCTTCGCTACCCTTTTTGGTTGTTACCACGATGACACCGTTCGCACCACGCACACCATAGATGGCGCAAGATGCGGCATCCTTCAATACTTGGATAGACTCGATTTCATCGTCATTCGGAATGTTTCCTGATGCATCGATGATACCGTCTACTACCCATAGCGGGTCGGTGCTACCGGTAATGGAAGCGGTACCACGGATACGGATTTTTCCTCCGGATACGTTGACACCGGCTGTACTTCCCTGCAATGCATCGGTGATTCCACCCGGTGATTTCAATACTTCCTTCGGACTCAAGGTGGAGATGGCCGAGGTCAAATCTTCTTTCTTCTGTGTACCATAACCCACTACTACCACATCATCCAGCATCTGGGTATCTTCTGACAATGTAACATTGATTGTCGTTTTTCCTGATACAGCGATTTCCTGAGTCTTGTAACCCACAAATGAAATCTGAAGTGTAGAGTTTGATGGAACATTCAAGGTGAAATTTCCGTCGAAATCAGTAATGGTACCATTGGTCGTTCCTTTTTCTACCACGCTGGCACCAATGATTGTTTCGCCAGCACCATCTTTTACAGTTCCTTTCACTGTAATGTTCTGTGCAAATGCCCAAATCGGAATCAGGCATAACAAGAACAACAACCCTAACGGGCGAGAGTAATTTGCGCTTTTCATAATGTTGTTTTTTTGTTATGATTTCGGTAACAAAATTACAAAGGCGCAGATTAATCGTAGAAAAATAGGTTACATTTGATTTCTCTTATGTAACATCGAATGTCATCTATGTTACAAATCTTTATAAAAATCCGTACTTTTATGTTGCTCAGCAGAGAATGTCGCAAATATTCTTTAAAATTCCGTAATGAGACAAAAGATATTTTCGTCGTGAATAAGTCTTGTTATGGGATAGTCTGACTTTATTTTTTTTCGCTATTGTCCTTAGGAATTTTTGCTTCTGTCAAAAAAGCCGCTTCCTCTGCTTCCGCAATGATGCGCTCGGTATCACTGTCGGATTTTTCATTTTGCAATGACTCAGTTTTCTCACAGGCGGATGTCTTTTCTTCTGCTGGTTCCGAAAGAATGACCGCTTCCTCTTCTTGTTGTGGAATGGCCTGTCCCGCTTTGTCTGATGCCTGCTGCTCGCGTTTCGCCTTGGCTGCATAGATTGCGTCGATGAATTGCGGGTCGTTCTTTATTATTGCGAGCGTTTCGTGCGAAGCCTCCTGCTGGGATTCCTTTTTGGAATAGCCTTTGCCTCGTCCGGCCGGAATGTCTTCAACGGTGATTTGCGTTTCGAAAGTAGGATTCTGTTCTTGGTCTAACGATTCGTCCAATAGCTTGAAGTCTACCTCAAACTTGTATTTCTGTCCCCATTCTATCAGCTTGGACTTGAAATTGACTTCCTTGCGGGATACTTTTTCCAGATTCAAATATCGGTTGATGATGCGTTCTTCCATGAACTTCTTGCATGCCCGGTATCCTCGGTCCAGATAGATGGCTCCGATGAGCGCTTCGAATGCGTTGCCGCACATGTAGCTGTTGTGTGAAGACTGGCGGGTGGTGTATTTAATCAGCTTGTCCAGCCCGATTTCCACAGCCACGCGGTTTAAAGTCTCCCGCTGCACGATTTTCGAGCGGGTGTTTGTCAGGAATCCCTCCCGCTTTCCTTCAAAATGTTTGTATACGATGTCAGCAACGATGGCATCCAGGATGGCGTCGCCAAGAAATTCCAGACGCTCGTTGTTCAGCAGACGCCCTTTTGCCTTTACGGATGAGGACTTGTGAAGCAGGGCTTGCTTGTAGAGTTCGATATTTCGCGGATAGAACCCTAATATCCTATAAAAACAAAGATAAGGCTCCTTGTCCTTGCGGAAAAAGAGTCTTATCTTATCTGTTATATTGTCTAACACGTTATTCTGCGTATTTTTTTACGATTACACATGCATTGTGACCTCCAAAACCGAATGTGTTGCTCAGTGCGGCACGGATTGTACGCTGCTGCGCCTTGTTGAACGTGAAGTTCAGGTTGTAGTCGATGTGTTCATCGTTGTCTCCTTCCTCATGGTTGATGGTCGGAGGTACAATGTCATTCTTAACAGACAATACGCAGGCGATGGCTTCCACTGCTCCGGCAGCACCCAAAAGGTGTCCCGTCATCGATTTGGTGGAACTGATGTTTACCTGATAGGCATAGTCTCCGAAAAGGGCTTGGATGGCCTTGACTTCTGAAATGTCGCCTACAGGCGTTGATGTACCATGTACGTTAATATAGTCGATGTCTTCCGGTTTCATTCCGGCATCTTCCAGTGCGTTCGACATGACCAGCTTGGCTCCTAAACCTTCCGGATGAGAAGCTGTTATGTGGTAAGCGTCGGCAGAGGCACCGGTTCCGGCAATTTCAGCATAAATCTTGGCACCGCGTGCTTTGGCATGCTCCAGTTCTTCCAGAATCAGACATCCGGAACCTTCTCCCATAACGAAACCGTCGCGGCTTGCACTGAAAGGACGTGATGCGTGAGTCGGGTCGTCGTTGCGGGTAGACAGTGCGTTCATTGAGTTGAATCCGCCTACACCGGCAGGATAGATAGTGGCTTCAGCACCTCCGGCCAGTATGATGTTGGCTTTTCCCAGACGAATCAGGTTGAACGCTTCGCCGATGGCATTCGATGAAGAGGCACACGCTGAAGTGGTCGTAAAGTTAGGTCCGTGAAAACCATAAATCATAGAGATATGGCCTGCTGCAATGTCGGCAATCATTTTCGGGATGAAGAAAGGACTGAAGCGCGGTCCGATGGTGTCTTTGGTCTGCGCATAGTTCAACACTTCTTCCTCGAATGTATGAAGTCCGCCTATACCTACGCCATAGATGACTCCAATCTTATTTAAATCTTCTTTTTCAACGTCGATGTTCGCATCGGCTACGGCCTCTTTTGCTGCAACGATGGCATACTGCGTGTAAAGATCCATCTTGCGCGCTTCCTTGCGGTCGATGAAATCGTTCACATTGAAGTTCTTCACCTCGCAGGCAAACTGGCTCTTGAACTTTGATGCGTCAAAATGAGTAATAGGTCCTGCCCCACTCACTCCGTTTATAAGGTTGTTCCAGAATTCGGGAACCGTATTGCCTACCGGAGTCAGCGCGCCAAGACCTGTTACTACCACTCTTTTTAATTCCATAGTTTAGAATTAACTTATTTTGCGTTAGCTTCGATGTAAGAGATGGCATCTCCTACAGTTTGGATTTTTTCTGCCTGATCGTCAGGAATAGAGATACCGAATTCTTTTTCAAATTCCATGATCAATTCTACAGTGTCCAGAGAATCTGCGCCCAGGTCGTTAGTAAAGCTTGCAGTAGGCACTACTTCTGATTCTTCTACGCCCAATTTATCAACGATAATTTTCTGTACTTTTGATGCGATTTCAGACATAATTCTAATTTTTTAAGTTTATAAATAAGATAATTTATTGATTTTTTCGGTGCAAAGGAATAAATATTTCTTGTCTTAACCAAATATTCAGGCAAATAAATGTATTTTCTTTGCACAATTTTATAGAAGGTGTGCAAGAAATAGGGCGGAAGGACTTTTCATCAGGCTGTAAAGGATGCGGACAGGATGCTTCCTCCTCATTGATTCGGACAAAATTTTGTTTCACAGACACAAGAATGAGATTCGGTCTGCATGAAAACTTTCCTACCTCTTGCCGTCTTTCCCCAGTCCGGCAAGGAAAGCTTCTTTTTAGCTGCCAGACAGAAATGAGGGTGGTGGTAGCAAGGTTGGTTACCTTTCTAAGAACTGTTTGCTACCACCACCCTATAACCAGCTTGCTGATAGCAAGTTATGCGGGGTGGTGAGAGCAGTGGCAGTAAATTTGAGAAAAGTGTTTGCAAAACTTTTAATTCGTTTGTTCTACAAGCGAAAAACTTGGTCTTGTTCGTTTTTTCTCATGATTGTTACCATGTTAGTGTGACGAGTGATACGCCTTGACGTGGTAATGAAAAAGACAGATTTAAATTTTTCTCTTTGGGTTGGTGCCATGTTGGAGATGTATACATTTGAAGTTTTCCACTTTGTTCTAATTCTTTAATTTGTTCTTTGGATGGATTTTGTGGGCTTCCCATTGATTTCCAAACTTCATAAGAGTTGCTGTATTTGTTATCTATTCTGTAATGATGTACTAATACACGTTTTGCTTTAATGTTTTTGAATGAAATTTTTATTTTTTCATCAGGCGCAGGAAGATCGTCATCATGATAATTCCATATCATGACTGCAATACTTCGGTCGTCTGAACTTGCAAGAGCATTGACATCTGCTTCTTTTCTGACACTGTTTTGACATAACTCTTCAATTGAAAAATTTCTTGATGATTTGACTGATATTAAATTTCCTTTCATCATTCCAAACATACGGAATACATTAAGAACTGGTTTGTCTACTCCGTTTGTTGCTAGATCTCGAAATCCGGCATACCACATTTGGTTTTCAAACTCAAAAGACCAAGAGACTGCTCCTATAAAATTAACGCCATATTTACGTGCAAGATCATATTTGCGTGCAAACGAAGCTGCCGTGTAACTAGAATACATGGTTCCATTTCTATAGGCGTTTTGTGGGTGGTGTTCTATAGAACAGGCGGCACATCCCTCAGGATCAGATTCTCCTATAATAATGGGTAAGTGCCTAAGCTCAGGAAATGAAGCAACAATTTCAAATCCTTTTGATATATTCAGTAATTGTCTCCCCATATTCATTTGGACTCGATTGTCTATAACACGTGGACCACCTTTGGCATGGAAGGTAATGAAATCTAATGGAGAACCAATCTCTCCAGTTGCATAATTTTTCCCACGTATGCAGTGTTCAAGAAAAAGTCGTAAATAGTCGCTTGCATTTTTACCACTAGGGTCTGTTGTTTCTGGACCGCCAATTTTTGCTTCTGGCAAAGCTTTTTTAAGTCCATCTGCAGCGTAATCGTAAAGTTTGCAATATTCTTCGTGACTTCCTTGCCAATAGCCGATATTAGGCTCGTTCCAAACCTCCCAATACCAAGTCTTGACTTCTTCTTTTCCATAGCGTTCGATGCAATGTTTAGCCCATTGGTAAATTAATTCTCTCCATTTGTTATAATCTTTTGGGGGGTATGCCCATCCTGTATAAATATCATTATAGTTGCTAGATGGAGTCCAATTGTGTTGATATGGCTCTGGCTTTATGGAGAGGGCTTTGGGCATAAAACCTATTTCGACTAGAGGCTTCATGCCTCGATTGATGTATGTATCAAAGATACTATCAACAATAGTCCAGTCATAAATAGGATTTCCTGCATTGTCTTCTCTATATGCATTGGTTGATCCCCATTTTAAAGCAGGCGTTCCGTCTCCTGTAGTAAGAAGGTTATGTACTCGTACGTTAATTGGGACATAACTTAATTCTGAAAGTTCAGTCAATAGCTTTTTCCCGTCTTTCATATAAGTGTAATTAGGTTCGTCGTATCCGAACCAAGCCCATATAGGTTTCATTGGTTCTAATTTATTTTGTACATCAATTTCAAAGGTTGTATAATCGTCCTTTTGAGCGTATGTAAATAAGTAATATCCACTTAATAAGATGATAAATAATATTTTAAATGATTTCATAGCTGTATATTTTTTATTGTTGGATTATAATTGGTAGGGTTGGAGATTAATATCCTTCGAGTTGTTTTAGATTAGGATTATTGACAATTTCACTACTCGGTATTGGTTGCCGATGTGATATGCCAACTATAAAATTGTCATAATCGGGATCACGTTCTCTCAGTGCAGCTAATCCTTGAGGGGTATTGTATAATTCCCATCTTTTGATGTCAAACCAGCGTACGCATTCTCCATTTAATTCTAGAACTCGTTCGGTTTGTAAACGTTCCCGAAATTTTTGTTTGTCATTCCCTATATTAGGATAAGCTTCTTTTAGAGGCCTCATATTTGCACGTTCTCTAACTAAATCAACATATGTATAGGCATCTGTTGTTTTTCCAAGTTCGTTTAGGCATTCAGCATACATTAGTAGAATATCTGCGTAACGAATCACTCGAAAATTCAGTTGAGAATGGCGGTCTTCTGTAGTGCGAAAATCGTCACGAGAATATTTACGATAATAGACATCATTTCCCCATCCTCCTTCTTCCCATGTTTTACCATAAAACTTTCCTGTTTCTTCTGTAGGAAAATCTGTAGCTAAATCTTTGTACAACAAGCTAACTCGTAAACGAGGGTCTAGTTTCCCGTCTTTTGTACGTTCTTGTTTATAGAGGTCTAACAACCAAGGTCTGGCTAACCCGTCTCGAAATCCAATGCCAGCTAAACCAAATATTATTGAGCGTTGATGTCCGTTGGTTGCTCCTTTTTCATCACTTTCACCTCCGTTTAGAGCATCGCTAAATTGTATTTCAAAAACTGATTCTTTGTTATTTTCTGTAAGGTGAGAAAAATTATCTTTATAGTTTGTAACTAATCCATAATATTTTTTCCCTTCTCCTATGACGAGCCAGTCTAATTGTTTTTTGGCATCTTCCCAACGGTGTTGTTGCATGTATGCACGTGCTAGTAAAGCTTTTGCAGCTCCTTTTGTTATGCGTCCTTTTTCTTCTCTTTCCCATTCTTCCGGAAGTAAATCTATAGCAAGCAACAAATCGTCTTCAATTAAATTCCATACATCCTCTAATGTTCCTTGTTTGGGTTGATCTCCCGGGTTTTGTAGGTTGGTAACTAGAGGCACTTCTTCCCACAATATTGCTAAGTGGAAATAATTATAGGCACGGTGAAAATAAGCTTGCCCTAAATAAGCATCTTTTTTCTTGGCATCTTGAATTTCTATTTGTGGTACATATGTTAAGACTTGGTTGGCACGAAATATTCCTCGATATGCTTCTCTCCAAATTACGGTCTGGTTGTTGTCATGATTATAATCTGCGTAAATAAAACGTGTCCAGTCACTGGTTTGTACCAAAGGACTCATGCTATATCCTTCATCGGAAAGCAAATCAAATCGCCAGTGTAAATAGCGATGCCAAGATCCTATTCGGTAAAAAATAGCATAACAAGCATTTACTCCTAATTGTGCATCTTGTTCTGTTTTCCAAAACTCATTTGTAGTTTGTTTGTTGGGGTTGTCAATATCCAATAAATCACTACAAGCTTGATTGCATAAACTGCATGCAATTAAACAACAAGTGTATATTATTTTTTTTGTTTTCATAATATTCAGTATTAAAATTCTAATTGGATTCCAAAATTTATGGCAAAAGGATTGGGATAAGCCAATGTTCCTCGGTAACCTTTATTCCAAATATTGTCTTTTCTGTATTCTGGATCTTGCATGCTGAATTTAGATATGGTAAATACATTTTGGCAAGTCACATATAATCGGCAAGTATTAATCATTATTCTGTGAAGGAATTTATTAGGTAATGTGTATCCAATAGATATTGTTTTAAGTTTTGCATAGCTGCCATTTTCCAACCAATAATCGCTATCACGTCGATTCTCTATTTTCCCGGCAATGGGTCTGGGAATATCAGTTGGGTGTTCTGGAGTCCAATAAGCAAATCCTTTCATATAATTGGAATCTCCATTTCCTCCTCCGTCAGCTCCCCACATATATTGTTTGGTAGCATTAAAAACTTTAGATCCGATATCCATAAACCAATTCATTTTAAGATCGAAATTTTTCCATGCTAGTCCAATGTTTAGTCCTGCTTGGAATAAAGAATGAGGTGAACCTAAAATTTGGCGGTCAGCATCTGTTATTTTACCATCATCGTTAAAATCAACATATCTGATATCTCCAGGTTTTGCATCAGGTTGGATTACAGTTCCTTTGGAGTTCTTGTGGGCTTGCACTTCTTTTTCGTTTTGAAATATTCCATCAGCTTTTATAAGATAGAATTCTCCAATTGGTCTACCTACAGCAGTTCGTGCTTGTCCAGAGATGATTTCATTACGGCCATATCCTAAACTAGTAACTTTGTTTTTAACTGTGGATAAATTTAGGTTTGCAAAATATGTGAAATCTTTACGTTGCTCTTTCCAGCCGATATTCAATTCAAATCCATGATTTTCGATAGATGCAGCATTGACAACAGGATTGCCTGCTCCGTTTCCTGCAGTCAAAAGAATAGGCATAGCTGTAAGAACATCTTTTGTCTTTGAAATGTAATAATCGGCAGAAATCGTTAAACGATTATTTAGAGAGATTGCGTCAAATCCGAAATCTAATTGGGTTTGTGATTCCCATTTTAGATTTTCATTCACAAGATTGGTTTGAGTCGCTGCATTTTGTTGAAGCTGGTCTGTCCCAAATGTTGCAGCAAGAAAAGTATTGATGGTAGGAATATAGTCCCAATAACCGATATTAAGACTACCTAATGTTCCGTAGCTTGTACGGAGTTTTAAATCATCTAACCAGTTCAGAGAACTCATAAATTTTTCTTTGCTGATTCTCCATGCAGCAGAAACGGAAGGGAAATTACCCCATCTGTTTTCTTTTTTTACTCTTGAGGAGCCATCACGTCGGTAGGTTGCTGTTAGTATATATTTATCATCATATGAATAATTTATTCGCCCTAAATAAGATAGTAGGGCTCCAATATTTCGGTAGCCTCCGACTTTAGGCAAGGTGCTTCCTGCATCTAGTACATCATAGTATTTACCTTCCGATGTTTGCAAGATATCTTGGATTTTACCTGAAATTCTATTATAAGTTTCTTTGGTATAGGATGTTCCAATCATTACGTTTAATGCATGTTTCCCAAATTTGTCATCAAAGGTCAAAGTGTTTTCTATTAGTGGTTTATCTAATCTCCCGGAGTATTCATCAACATAGGAGGATTCATGTGCCATATTCATGCGCCAGTTGCCTTCTTTTCGTAGTGTTTTTGATTGATCAAAATTAAGTTCATATCCTAAATTTAATCTGTATTTCAAATTTTTTAGGATGGCTAATTCTCCCCATATAGTTCCTCTTATTCGTAGATTTTTATCTTTTCTTTCTACTAGATTTTCATGTGCAATAGGGTTTTCTCCTATTACATTATTAGTGTTGGGATCACCGTATCCATATCCTCCTGGGTTGTTTGAATCGTAAATAGGAACTACAGGTGCCATAGCTAACGCATCACTGATTGTATTGGCGCTAGTTGGGTCAACTACATTATTGCTTAGTATTAGAGATTGCCCCATGCTGAAGATTCCTTTTTTTTGCGTTTGTATTGATTCGTATGCTAAACCGTTCATATCCGGAGCCGTATAAAACGCCTTCATTTTTATAATATTCTCCAGATACATAATAGTTCCCAGTTTTATTTCCTCCTGATAAACTAATATTATATTGCTGGATATTTCCTGTTTGAATAATAGCGTCCCACCAATCTGTGTTTATAGACAGGTCATGAGGCATTTTAGGGAGACCTGCGTTTTCTCTCGCTACATCATTTATTCTTGACCATTCTTCTGCATCTGCAAATTCAAAAGGTGGATTCCAATGTTGTAATGCATAAGATGCTGAAACGCTGATTTTAACAGGGCCTTCTTCTCCTTTTTTTGTTGTAATGATAATAACACCATTAGCAGCTCGAGATCCATAAATGGCAGCAGCTGAAGCATCTTTTAAAACTTGGATAGATTCTATATCATTAACATTAAAATCTCGGATGTTGTCTGTTGGTAATCCGTCTATTACATATAAAGGAGAATTATTTGTAAAATTGCTAATACCTCTAATTGTTGCGAATCCAGTGTCACCGGGACGGCCATTCATACTGATTTCAATACCGGGAATGGTTCCATTTATGCTTTCCAAAATAGATGTGGTTGGAATTTCTCCAATACTTTTTTTGTCAATGACAGAAATGGCTCCTGTAAGGTCTTTTCTTTTCATTGTACCGTAACCTATAACTACCACCTCATCCATGATTTCGGTATCTTCGCGAAGAGTAATGGACTGTTGTCCTCTTTTTATTTGGGAAGCTGGTATTTCTTGTGTCTTGTAGCCGATATAGCTTACCACTAAGGTGCCGTCATCGGAAACTTCTAAAGTGTAATTGCCGTCCAAGTCTGTGATTGTTCCGTTGGCCGTTCCTTTTTCTGTGATGTTGGCTCCGATTACCGGCTGTCCGTTAATGTCTTTGACGGTTCCTGATACTTTCCGCTTCTTGTCGCTGGTTGCGGCTTGTGAGGGGGCATTCCTTTTTTTGATTACGATGTTTTTGTCTTGGATTTCGTAGGATACGTTTTGTCCTTTCAGTATTTGCGTGATGGCTTCGTTCAGCTCGTCGGCATCGACAGACACGGTCTTGTTTGTATCGATGTCTCCTGCTATGTAGACAAATGAATAGCCGCTCTTTTCTTGAAGTTCGGTTATCGCCTTTTTGACCGATACATTGTTTATTTTCAGTGATATACTTTGTCCGTATATACTGAAGTTAAGGCATAAGAGTGCCCCGACCATTGCTATGGCCTTTTTCCTGTGATTCATAAATTGGGGATTTTAAGATTAAAAACTTTGGGTAAAAGGCGTTCTTAAAGAAATGTTTTTGTACTTTTGTCCCATTCCTTAGCAAACGTCTCGCATTTAACTTGTTAGGAGATAACTAAGGTCGTGTGTCGGAAGAACTCGCCCTTCTTCCGGCATTTTTATTTTACCTTCTCCTGACGGTTACATTTCTCTTTCCATTGGTTTAAGGGTTTGAAGTGTTTAACATAGGGTTAATACAAAGTTATGTTTTTATTGTCTATCGTGTAATGAATCTTTCCGGTTTTTCTTAATGCTTCGAGAATGTCTTTTATGTTTTGTTCGGTGCGGTTGAAGCTGCCGCAGAAAAGGCATTCTTTCAAAGATTCATTGCCGAAGTTTATTTGCGTATTATAGCTTCTTTCCAGTGTCTTGGCCACTTCGATGAGTGGAGTCTCGTCGAAAAACAGCTGTCCGGTTGTCCATTTCTTTGCGTCCGAGGCTGTCTTGATTTCCTTTTTCATCCGCCTTTCTTCCTTGTTCAATGTCATTTGTTCATTAGGAAGGAGTATCATTTCGGTTTCTTTCTGAATCCGGTTGTCCAAGGCTACTTTTCCTTCTATTAGTGACACCACAGCCTTGCTGTCTTCCGGATAATCGCAGATATTGAATTTCGTTCCCAGAACTCTTACCTGAAGGTCTTTTGAAGTTACCATGAAAGGCTTTTCCGCGTTGTGGGTTACTTCGAAATACCCTTCGCCCGACAGCCTGACTTCCCGCTTGTCCACTCCGAAATTCTGTGCATAGACGATGCGTGACCCGGCATTCAGGAATACCAGCGTGCTGTCTGGCAGGCGGAGTCTGGTCTGTGAGCCTAAGGGGGCTTCCACCTCTATTTCTGTTAAAGCCTGTCTCAGGTTGGTTTCACCGATGCGGTAAGAGAAGTAGGATATCAGTCCTATGACAGCTATGGCGGCGGCATACTTGCAGGCTGATTTCCAATACGGATTTTTCATCTTGGTGGTCTGCCTGTGTGCTGCGGTGCGCTTCTTGAACGCTTCGAACGCTTGGGCCTGGTCATATCTTTTTTCGTCTTCCTTTCCGATGGCTGAAAACCAGATTTCTTGCCGCTGCATGGCATGCTTCCGGTTTTCTTCCGATTGCGCCATCCATGCGTCCAGTTCCTTCCGTTCATTGTTGTCCAGTCCTTGGACCAGAAGTTTGGATATCAGTTCGTCGATATGTGCGTTTTTGTCTTCCATAATAAAGGCTTCTATAAGATAGACGATAATTTGTTTCGGGCGGGTAGGTGACGGGGTGTCTTTTTTAGCTGAAAATGAAAAATAACAGGATGAGGCCCAGCAGATATTTGTCGAGTTCCTTGTGCAGCAGGGTCAATGCGGTCTTTATGTGATATTTCACGGTGTTGACCGATATGGCGAGCTCGACGGCGATTTCTTCGTATTTTTTCCCTTCAAAGCGGCTTTTCAGGAATACTTTCCGGCAAACATCGGGCAGGTGGCAGATGGCTTGTCGGATTTCCTTTTCCAGTTCCCGCTCCAGAAGGGTTCCCAAAGGATATTCGTCAGACAAAATATAGTGTTCTTGGGCACTTTCGTTTTCTCCTAACGATGAAAGTGCGACTTCGTTTCTTTCTTTTTTCGAGGCCAGATAGTCCATGCAGCGGTTTCGCACGGCACGCACCAGATAGCTGCGCAGGGAAGTGTGTATTTCCAGCGAGTCGCGTATCTCCCACAGATGGAAGATAACATCCCCTACAAGCGTTTCAGCCATGAAGTCGTCTTTTACGAATTCGTATGCAACGTGGCATAACATCGCGTAGTGGTGTCGGTAAAGATATTTGTAGGCATTGTCGTTTCCGCGCTTCAACTGTTCCACTATCAGCCGTTCTGCTATTTCCATCTTTTGTTGTTTGACCATAAATTGACTTTAGATGCAGCCAAAGTTAGCAAATATCTTTGAAAAACCTTAATCTATGTTATAAAACAGCTTTTTTGTCCTTGGGTATTTGCAGGTTTCCAGAAAGTCCGTATCTTTGCATCGTGTTTTTCATAGTATTAGATTTTAAGGTTAACAAAGGTTGGAGTACAGCGGTACTCCTTTTTTTATGCCTTTTTGTTTTTCCGCTTTTTTCTTACCTTTGCTCATGCCTATTAACGCGTAAAAGAAATGTTTCCATGAAAAGAGATGAAAACGGTGTCCGGAATCCATTGAAGGTGATTTTTAATTACAACGATGTGTTTTTCAGCTTTATCTATGACGATGTGAGCGGATGCGTCCATCGCTCGCGTGAGTTTGCCATGAATTATGTGTATTCGGGTGAGATGCTGCTCGACAACGGGAAAGAGCAGATTCACGTAGGCAAGGGGGAATGTGTGTTCATCCCCCGTGACCACCACATCACTCTCTATAAGAAGCCTTGTGACGGGGAGCGCTATTGCGGCATTTTCCTGAACTTTACCCGCAGTTTCCTGCGGGAAATGTATGCAAAAATAGGGAAAAACAAGATTCCTCCCCAGACTCCCAAGCTGGATGGCGGGGTAATCAAGTTGCCGAAGACGGCAGAAATAACCAGTCTCTTTGCATCGATGATACCTTATTTCGACCAGAATGTGAAGCCGATGGACGATTTCATGGATTTGAAGCTGCAGGAAGGTCTGCTGGCCTTGTTCCATATCGACAAACGGTTTGTTCCCACGCTGTTTGACTTCAGCGAGCCGTGGAAGATTGATATTCTGGATTTCCTGAACAAAAACTATATGTATGAATTTTCACAGGAGGAACTGGCGCATTACACAGGGCGAAGTCTGGCTACTTTCAAGCGGGATTTCCGTAAGGTGAGCGACCTTACTCCTGAAAAGTGGCTGATTCGCAAGCGGCTTGAGGTGGCTTATGCGCTGATGAAGGAGGGGGGAAGGAAAATAGCGGATGTCTACGCGGAGGTGGGCTTCAAGAATCCGTCCCATTTCTCGACGGCCTTTAAGAAGCAATACGGCATTCCCCCTACGGCTGTCTCGGTTTAAGGTTGCCTTGACCTTGTCAGAAATGTTTTTTGAGCTTTACAGCAATGATTTTCCCGCCTTTTTGCGCTACTTTTGTCTGGTAGAAAACCGGATGATACAGGAGGCTATATGAAGAGTTCGTTTAAAAAATTATGTGGCGCCGTGGCGGTATGTCTGTGCGCGGCCGGAAACATTCTTGCAGTAAATGGCAAAGACAGTAATCTTAATACCGATATGAATATGGACAAGGATTTGATTCTGACTCAGGAGTGGGATAAGGTATTTCCCAAGAGTGAAAAGGTGGACCATCGTAAAGTTACTTTCCACAATCGTTATGGCATAACTTTGGCGGCCGATATGTATGTGCCCAAACATGCGGACGGCAGGCTTCCGGCGATAGCTGTGTGCGGCCCGTTTGGCGCGGTAAAAGAGCAGGCTGCCGGTCTGTATGCCCAGACTTTGGCGGAACGGGGTTTTCTGACCATTGCATTCGACCCTTCTTTTACGGGCGAAAGCGGCGGCGAGCCTCGTTATGTGGCTTCGCCCGACATCAATACGGAAGATTTTTGTGCGGCTGTCGACTTCCTTTCCACGTGTGAGAATGCTGACCCTGAGCGCATCGGCATTCTTGGCATCTGCGGATGGGGTGGCATGGCCGTCAATGCGGCGGCGATAGATACCCGTATCAAGGCTACCGTAGCCTCTACCATGTACGACATGAGCCGGGTGAACGCAAACGGTTACTTTGATGCGATGGATGCGGATGCCCGCCATGAGATGCGCAGGCAGCTTAATGCCCAGCGTACGGAGGACTATAACAACGGTTCATACGCATTGGCCGGTGGAGTGGCCGACCCGCTGCCCGACGATGCTCCCTGGTTTGTGAAAGATTATCATGCCTATTACAAGACATCACGGGGCTATCACAAGCGTTCGCTCAATTCAAACGGAGGATGGAACAAGACTTCGGCGCTTTCCTTCATCAACATGCCGCTGTTGTCTTATAGCGATGAGATTCGCAGTGCCGTACTGTTGGTTCATGGCGAGAAGGCCCACTCCCGTTATTTCAGTGAAGATGCGTTCAAGAAGCTGAAGGGAGACAACAAAGAGCTGCTGATTGTGCCGGGGGCTACCCATGTCGATTTGTACGACCGCATGGATATAATTCCATTCGACAAGATAGAACAGTTCTTCCTTGAATATTTGAAATGACTTTGCATAACCGTAGCAATGACCGGGTTATATCATTGCTACGGTTTGCCTTAGTCGCAAGGAGCGTTTGGTGCAGTCGATGCCATGTCTTTGACAATATCATCCTTTTTATGTACGGCATCCGGACATAGGGGGCGATTGTCATAAAATGATAAAGAAAAAACGGCGGAAAATTTGCAGGTTTCAAAAAAACGATTTACCTTTGCATCCGCAATGGAAAAACAATTGCCCAGATGGCGGAATCGGTAGACGCGCTGGTCTCAAACACCAGTGGAGTAAAATCCATCCCGGTTCGACCCCGGGTCTGGGTACAAGAAAAAGAGCTAAGTATTTGCAAATCAAATATTTAGCTCTTTC
>CALUJA010000018.1 GCA_944320845.1 uncultured Phocaeicola sp. | reverse complement strand
AACCAGCGACCACACGCCCCCCAGACGCGTACTCTAACCGGGCTGAGCTACACCCCGAATTGCGAGTGCAAAGGTAAAGTTTATTTTTGAATTAGCAAATAAAAAAGAGTTTTTTATTACAACTATTTCTTTTCTGAAGTCCGATTCAAAGCCCGATTTACAGTGCCAACAAATGCCCGAGACGCTTACGCAAAAATTTCAGCGCCTTATACATATGGGCTTCTACCGTACGTAAAGAAACATTCATCACATCGGCTATATCCTTGTTTTTCATATCATGCAGATAGCTGAGCTTAAAGACTTCCCTGCACTTGTCCGGCAGTTCGTTGATGGCTTCGTGAATTTCACGGCACAGTTCCTGGTTCTCTATCCGGCGGATGACATCCGAATGATCCGGCTGATAAAACTCCAGACGCTTCTGATAAAAAGCCTCCTCTTCTGCATTGTAGTTGTCCACAATGGCACGATGCTTCAAACAGTTCAAAGCTTTCGTATAGACGGAACGGTAAAGAAACGCCTGAATCTGCTCGCCTGCTTCGATATGCTCACGGCGGCGCCACAATTCCAAGAAGACATCCTGCACGACATCCTCCGCCTCTTCTTCCCCCACAAGGCGTATGGCATAAAACAAAAGTCCGGCATAGTATTTTCGGAACAAGGCTTTATATGTCGTTTCAAACGTTTCTTCCATCAACAGCTCTTTTATATTGCACAAGGTTCTGCAAATGTAACAATTCCTTTATACATACAAAACACAAGCTTGTTTTTTTCGATAAAAAAGGCTGCTTTAAGGCTTTCCCGTCCGAATGCCTTAAAGCAATCTTCTCAACCGGCAAAGCCTGCTTATCATCCGCCCGCCGACACCGCCTGTCGGACACCAACCTTCATACATGCCGTCAGACGCCAGGCACTATCCGTAGCAAAACTTTTTATTGAAAAGAGGACAATCACTTTTCACCGGAGCAAACACGAGCTTTCCTCCTATCCGTCCTGCATAAAGTTTTTGCAAATCTCGCTACATCCTTACATTTTCAGGCAAAAAGCTCTGTTCAAACCAGTTATGCAGGGAGGGAACCATGCAGGAAGGCATTCAGAAAAAAATTTTCCTGCGTGCTTTTCCTACATTTCCCGTCGCTCGGGCGGAAAAGAAACCCATTTCCGGCTCTTCCCATATTCTTATAAAACAAACGGATATGCCGTCAAGACAAAAAAGCGATTGGTCCAAACCCACTTTTTTCTTAAAAAATTTCAATTTCCACTAAGTAGTTTGTAAAAGACAATTGTTATTTCTATAGTTTTCCTAAAAAAGGAAGAAGAGAAATTCATTAGTATATTTATATGTCTAACCTTAGAAAAGCAGGTATGAGAAGCAAAAACTCGTGCATGAGCTCGAAGAAACTCGTTCGGGCATTATTGGTTTCGACACTGTTTACTGTGCCAACACAGTTGGTGTCTGCGCAATTAAACATTGCATTGACCAATACTCAGTTGGGGACTATGATCCAGCAGATTCAGTCACAGTCCCAGTATCAATTCTTTTACGATGACGAACTGGCAGACACGCCTATCGGCACAGTCAATGCAAGCGGTTCATCGGTAGAAGAAGTACTCGACCAGGCATTGGCAGGGAAGGGAATCAGCTACCGCGTGGATGACAATGTCATCTATCTGAGCAAAGAAAACTCTTCCAACACCTCTGCATCAGTTAATTCAGTACAGCAGGATCAGCAGCAGATTACGGGTCGCATCATCGACTCAACGGGCGAACCGCTGATTGGTGTTTCCATCATCGAAAAGGGTACGACCAACGGTACTATCACCGACTGGGACGGTAATTACACCCTGAACGCACCGACAGGCGCTACCCTCCAATATTCCTACATCGGCTACCAGAGCGTGGAAATGGTGGTGGAAGCAGGAAAGACGGTCATCGACCTGACGATGAAAGAAGATACCGAAATGCTGGACGAAGTCGTAGTAACCGCATTGGGTATCAAGCGTGAAAAGAAAATGTTGGGTTACGCCGTTCAGGAACTGAAGAGCGACGAGCTGAACAAGACGGGCGACCCGTCGGTAACAAGCGCCCTTCAGGGTAAGGTAGCCGGTCTGTCAATGAATACATCAGCAACCGGTCTGGGCGGTTCTACCAAAATCACCATCCGTGGTAACTCTTCATTGAGCGACAACAACCAGCCGCTGTGGATTGTAGACGGCGTTCCGTTCAGCGACAACAGCAATTCAGACGCTTCATTCTATGGTGGTGTTGACCGTGGCGGCGCATCGTTGGATATCAACCCGGACGACATCGAGAGCATCTCTGTATTGAAAGGCCCTAACGCCGCAGCTCTTTACGGTAGCCGTGCAGGTAACGGAGTCATCCTGGTGACTACGAAGAAAGGTTCAAAGAAAGACGGCTTCGGTGTACGCTATAGCGGCAACTTCACCTGGACAAAAATTGCCGAGACACTGGAAATGCAGAACCGCTACGGACAGGGTCACATCAACACGAAAGCGGAAGACGGTCCGACAGGTGCCATTTATTCTAGTGGAGACGGTTCAAGCTGGGGTCCTGTATTGGACGGTAGCGACCAAGTAGCATGGAACGGTGAAACTTATCCATACTTGGCTTACGGCAACAAGCTGAAGGATTACTTCAACACCGGTTTCTCTCAGACTCACAATGTTTCAATCCAGAACGGTACGGAAACATCCCACTACCGTGCTTCATTCGGCCAGTCAAGCAATAAGGGTGTATTCCCGAACGAAGAGCTGAGCCGTACAAACATCGATTTGAACGCCGGAACCGAGCTGAACAAGTATTTCTCTATGGACGGTAAAATTTCATTGTCACGCACAAAAGCTACCGACCGTCCGGAATACGGTACTTACGGCGCCATCAACCAGCTGATGGGTATCCCTAACAATATCCGTTTGCAAGACCTGATGCAGTATTCAGATGAAGACCACGTACATGTAAACTGGAACGGTCCGTCAGCAGGTGTACGTAACCCGTATTATGTACTGAACCAACGCCACAATTCAGACGAGCGTTGGCGTGCATTCGGTTACTACAATGCTAAGATTAATTTCACCGACTGGCTGCACTTCTCTGCTAAATATGCATTCGACTACTATCGTACCCGCATCGAAAGCACCAATGCCGGCGACGGTATCAACAACGAAACGACCGTATCAACCATCACCAACGATGAAATGAGCCGCAACGAAGAAAACTTCTTCGAATCAAATGCCGAGTTCATGTTGATGGGTGACAAGCAGCTTACCGACAACTTCCGTCTGGGCTTCAATGTGGGCGCGAACTTCATGTACCAGCGCTATGAAATATTGGGAGCTGCCGTAGGCAATCGAGTTGACAAGACTTCTTGGATGCTGAATGCCGCCAACCAAATCAACTCTGTAAGCGAAGACGGCTACAAGCGTGCCATGAACTCTGTATTCGGTTCAGCACAGTTGGCATGGAAAGAATATCTGTCTTTGGATTTGACCGCACGTAACGACTGGTCATCTACGCTGCCCAAACAGAACAACTCATTCTTCTACCCGTCTGCCAACCTAAGCTTCGTTATTTCCGACTTCGTCCGCTCACTCGACAAGACTCTGCCGAGCTGGATTACATTCGCCAAATTGCGCTTGTCTGCCGCTCAGGTAGGTAAGGACACCGACCCGTATCAGCTGTACAACACCTATTCATTCAAATATGACAAAGGTGTGCTGACTCCGAGCAAAGACAATGTGAAGATGAACGACCAGCTGAAACCGGAAATCGCAACTTCATACGAAGTCGGCTTGGACATGAAGTTCTTCGACAACCGTTTGGGCTTCGACTTCACTTACTATTATAGCAAGACGAAGAACCAGATTATGAAAGTGCCTGCTGCCGCACCTTGGTCAGGCGGACAATGGGTAAACGCCGGTTTAATTTCAAATCAAGGTGTTGAATTGATGATTTACTCTACTATTGTCGACACGAAAGACTTTACTTTCGACTTGAATGTAAACATGGCTCACAACGTTTCAATGGTTAAGGAACTGGCTCCCGACTACAATGTTTCTTATATGTTCTTCAACGGCGACGGAAACTTCCCGATTAAGGTAGGTGCTCGCGAAGGCGAAAAACTGGGTGAAATCTACGCCGGAACACTTTATCAGCGCGATGACCAGGGTCGTATCCTAATCAATAAGGAAAACGGACTGCCGATGACTACAACAGACGAAGCTGAACGCGTGGCCAACCCGATTGGTAACATCCAGCCGAAGCTTACAATGTCTGTATCACCGACATTCACTTACAAGGGCGTTACTCTGTCAGCCATGTTCGACATGAAGTTTGGTGGCGACATCTTCTCTTATTCAGAAATGAACGCTACAGGCAGTGGTCTTGCAGCACGCACTGCCAACCGTGGAGAAGACAACGGCTATATGATGGTATTCCCGGGTGTATATGAAGACGGTACACCGAACACCACCAAGATTTCAGCATCTCAGTATTACGGTTCATTGCTGCCGGAAGACTTCCTGTACGACGCTTCTTTCATCAAGCTGAAAGAATTATCACTGGGGTATTCATTCCCGTCAAAACTGCTGAAGAAGACTCCGCTGAGTTCATTGAACGTTTCGTTCGTGGCACGTAACCTGTGCTACCTGCTGAAGCATACGCCGGGTACAAGTCCTGAAGGAGGTTATGATACCACCATGTTCTCTCAGGCTATCGACTATGCGGCTCTGCCGTACACCCGTACATTCGGTTTGTCAGTTAGTTTAGGTTTCTAATCTTAAATAATTAGTATTTTATGAAATTCAATTTATATAAATCAATTGCCATGTGCTCGTTAGTGGCACTAGCAGGCTGTCACGACTTTGAGGAGCTGAATACCGACCCGTATGCTCCTGTATATGACCCGACAGTAGAAAACGTTTCCGCAGAAGGTATCGACATCGACTACGACCTGACCGAGAACGCGATGAAAAGTATCAAAGGTATGGAGGGAGCCATCGGAGTAACATTGGCCAACTTCCTTTACGAAGGCCCGTACAACGACTATCAGACTACCACCAACCTTACCCATGATATTTATGCCGGATATTGGGGTAACAACGTAAGCAGCTTCGTTACCCAAGCCCCTACCTATTCATATAGCGACGGATGGTCAGGCTCACGCTGGAGACATTTCTACGATGACCGTACCATCGGCGAATATGCCCAGATTATCAAGACCTGTCACTTCTGCGACCCGGAATATTATCATACATTGTACTATGTTACCCGTATCTATTACGCATACCTGCTGTCTATGCAGACCGATACTTACGGTGACATTCCTATCAAGTATTATGTGAAAGGAGCTATGCCTCCCGAAGAGAACGTAGAATATTCATCTCAGGAATCTGTCTACAAAGACTTCATTTTCCCGATACTTGACCAGGCCATCACTGCATTGCATACAGAAAATATTCCGGAGCTGCAATACACCATCAGCAGCGATGATGACAAGTGCTTTGGCGGCGATATTGACAAATGGCGCCGTTTCGCCAACACACTCCGCCTGCGTCTGGCCTTGCGTGTAGCGAATGCAGACCCGGCATTGGCCAAGCAACAGGCAGAAAAAGCCTTGACAGACCCTGCCGGCCTGATGCAAAGCAATGACGACAACCTGAAGCAGACCCCGAAACGCCAGTACATTGCAGGCGGTAATGAAAACATCTATGCACTGATGTTCGGCTGGGGTGGAAATGTTGTCCTCACCAAAGAAATGGAATGGGCTTACAAAAACCAGTCATTCCAAGGTGGAACTATTCCGGCAGACCAGAGCAAATGGGTAGCAAAAGACTCTAAAGACCAGACTACAAAGTTCAACGAAGACGAAAATCAATGCATTCTTGACCCGCGTTGTGAAATCTTGTGGTTCCGTCCTACCCTATTTGACAATCTGAACAAGGCTACTCCGGAAGAGTCTGACGAAGATTTTGCCGGCGTGCGCAATGGAGAACCTAACTTGGGAGAATCTTACACAACCAGCTATTCTCCGAATCGTTGTAGCACGACTTCCGACGTGATGAACCCTGAAATCTGGTGGAACTATGCACGTGAAATCGTATGGATGGGATATTCTGAAAGCCTGTTCCTGAAGGCAGAAGCATACTTGCGCTGGCCGGATTTGAAGAAGAACGGTGAATCAGTTAAAGATTTGTATGAAGACGGTATCAGAGCCTCCATGGCCTATTACGGAATCAGCACTGACAAAGTAAATAATTACGTAGACAATCTGGTTGCCTTGCATAACTGGAAGGACAACGACAAGGAATGGCAATTGGAACAGATTATCACTCAGAAGTGGATTGCCGTATTCCCGAACGGAAACGAAGGCTGGGCAGAATTGCGCCGTACCGACTATCCGCGCTATGCACTGCTTCCGCAAGGCGGTAACAACTCAGGCGGCCAAGTTGACAACAACAAGCTGATTAAGCGCATCAGCTATCCTGACAGCGAGGCCCGCAATACAAAGAAACCGAACTACACGCAAGGAAACCGCGTTTGGTGGGATGTTGCCGACACAATGGATGACAACGGCAAGTGGCAAACACCGAAAAACTTCAGATAATCTGACTGAAAAAGTCAATATCTCTTGACGAGACAATCCTTTTACCGGAGGGCAACGAACTGGTTGCCCTCCGTTTTTTTATATACACACCCTTTCCCCGCATTCCTGATATTATGAAAACACCGGACTTGACAGAAGCCACCGGAGTGAGCATTGAAGAAACAAACAGACTATACGGCAACAAACCCCAATATGCCCTTCCTATAAAACAACAGAGCAAGGGAAAACATTATTCTCTCTATTACAAACGCAAATTATCCCCGCAGCAAAGCATCGTTTGCTACGGGGATAATTCATATAACGGTCAAACCTTTTCTGACATATACTTCAGACAAAACAGAGTCCCTACCCTGTCGATATGCCCCCGCATGGGGAGTCCGGACACTTTATACGAAAATCCACTACTTTTTTGTCCGGGCATCCACATCGGGAGGCCGCTGTTCGTTTCAGTTTCAGTCTTTCTTCATGTTCGCCTCTTCCAGGCCGTAATGCTTCTTTGCATCCTCCATACGCAGCATGACAGAGATGATAATGGCGCATACACCGAACACGGCAAACACAGCCATCGGGATGCTGTAGTTATATCCCGTTATCGCACCGGCGCTGTCGCGCAACGTAGCGAAATCATCAATAACCCAACCTATCAAGACAGGCACCATAGAGAGGCCGATGTTCTGTATGTAAAAGATGATGGCATAGGCCGAACCGAGCTGCTTCATCGGGATAATCTTCGGAACAGAAGGCCACATGGCGCTCGGGACCAAGGAAAAGGCGATGCCCAATATAATCATCACGATGACGGCAAACCACCAATAGTTCATCAGCGGCAGGGCAAAAAGGATATGGACTACAGCCAACATCACCGAACCGATAATCATCAGCGTGGCTCCCCGCCCGATACGGTCATATAATGAGCCGAACACCGGAGTCAGCAGGATGGTTCCGAACGGAAGCAGGGCCGGAATAATGCCGGCAAACGACTCGGGCACGCTGTACTTATAAATCATCAGCTTCGTGGCAAACTTCAGAAACGGAAATACTCCCGCATAAAATATCAGACAAAGGATGGCAATCAGCCAGAAGCCCCGGCTACAGAATATCAGCTTCAGGTCGGACATACGGAAACCCTCTTCTTCCGACTTGCCTTCCTCCTGACGCAACACGGCTACCGAGGCGTCTTCCTTGCGGTCCATCACACAATAAACAAGGAATGACAGGAATCCGACGCAAAGGGCAATGGCACCAAACAACACCGGATAAGAGACATTGCCCATCGCACGGGCAACCGAAAGACTGGCCCCCAAGGCAATGGCCGTACCGATACGCGCCATGGCCACCTGAAGACCCAGAGCAAGCGCCAGTTCCTTCCCTGCAAACCACTTCACGATAATCTTTGAAACGGTAATTCCGGTAATCTCAGCTCCCATTCCGAAAATGGCAAAGCCGAGGGCCGCAAGCACTACCTGCATGTTCATCCCCCACAACGACACATCTCCAAAGTCGTGAGACAATGCATACCACTTGATGAGGGCACCTCCGAACATGAATCCGCACGACATCATGCCCGTAAACCGGATTCCCATCTTGTCAAGAATAATCCCCCCAAAGAACAGCATGAGCAGAAACACATTTATATATCCGTACGCGCCAGAGAAGAATCCGTATTCCGTACTTGTCCATCCCTCGCCCGAAGCAATGGAACTGATGGTTTTCGTCACAGCCTGCCGCTGTCCGTCTACGGTCTCCAGATATTGCATCTGCGCTCCCACTTCCAGATTGTCAACAGCCATTTCGGGTAAGGAAAGGGCATTCTCGACGGCAAACAGTTCCACTTTTGCCAACAAGCTGTCGGCCGGAAGGGAAGTATTGTCAGTAAAATAAACAATCCGCCCCTTTGTGGTCAGCAGATTTTCAAGCGGAGACATTACATCGGTCAAAAAATAACCGCACATCATTGTAAACGAGACAATCATAAGGGCTGTCCACCGCGCCGCCCTCGAGTCACTCAACTTTTTCTGAATCTGTTCTTTCATTCTTATTCTGTTTTTTAATTTATTGCCCAACGCTTCTTCGCATCCCTGTTCCAAACATCCTATTTTATAATCCATTCGGCCTGTCTTGAAACGGTATTTTAACTTTTCTCCAAAAAAACAAGACAAAGATAATGTTTTTTCATCTTTTTCCTTTCAGATTACAAAATAAGTTCTAACTTTGTCAAAAAGTAAAGTGAAAGACAAAAGAAGGAAAAACAAACGATAAACTCTAAAGTTTAAAATTATGAGAAATTTCAAGACTTTGGCTATCTGTACCGTTTTGGGCGGAAGCGTATTATTTTCATCTTGTATCGGCTCTTTCGGTCTGTGGAACAAACTGAGAGGATGGAATGAGAATCTGGGCAACAAGTTTGTGAATGAGCTCGTATTCCTGGCATTCAACATCATTCCGGTTTATGGAATCGCCTATTTTGCCGATGTGATTGTGCTGAATTCCATCGAGTTCTGGTCTGGCTCTAACCCTGTTGCCGATGTGGGCACAGAGCGTACCGTCAAGGGAGAAAACGGCGAATATCTGGTCCGCACCAACGAAGACGGATACACCATCACCAAGAAAGGTGAAGAAGGCAAGCAGCTCGACCTGGTTTACAATGAAGAAAACCGCACATGGAGCGCTGTTTCTGAAGGTGAAAGCTATGAGCTGATTACGATGAACGAAGACGGAACCGTTACGGTCAAGTTGCAAGACGGAACTCCGCTGACTGTAACGCCCGACATGCAAGGACTGTCTACAGCCCGCGCCGCCAACGGACAATCTTTATTCTTTGCAGCAAGATAATTGATTCTCATTTGCATTTTATAATCTGTATGGGGCACAGTCTTCACGATGAAGGCTGTGCTTTTTTATCTCCGGATTACAAAAATATTACAGCTTTGTTTCATTCGTCCGGTCTTCGACCGATTCCTGCCTCCCTCATCAAGGATATTGCAGAAAGGAGACTATCTTTACGCCCTCTAAACATAAAAGACCCATGAAACGACTGATTTTTTCCATTCTGCTGACCGGAATTGTCTTTCCGGCCATGAGCCAAAGCGCTTTCAGCGAAATCCATGCCGACCAGGCGCTTGCCGCCGGAAAATATTATGCCTATCAGGCACCCGATATCCGGCTTACGCCTGCCCCTGAAGGATACGAACCGTTTTACATCTCGACCTTCGCACGCCACGGCTCACGTTATCTGACCAAGAAGAAGAAATACGAAAAGCCTTTGGCCGTGCTGAGAGATGCCGCACAAAAGGGAATCCTGACAGACGACGGGATACGCGCGCTGAACATCATCGAGAAACTGGCCGAAGAAGCGGAAGGGAGATACGGCGAACTGACCCCCAAAGGGGCGCAACAGCACCGTGACCTGATACGCCGCATGTATGCCAACTATCCGCAAGTGTTTGCCGACGGTACGCATGTGGATGCACGCTCCACCTACAAGACCCGCGCTTTTCTCTCAATGGCCGCCGCCTGTGTGGAACTGAAAGGACTGAATCCGGCACTGAACATCACGACCGAAGCAAGCGAACACGACGCTTATTATATAAAGTATAAGAATGAGGCTTATGAGGCCATCCATCTGGCAAACATGGACAGCGTTTACCGCGCAGCAGACAGTATCTACATTCATCCACAACGCCTGATGAAGCAGCTCTTCACCAAACCCGGGGATATTGCCGACCCGGCCAAGCTTATGGCCGATTTGTTTGAACTGGACGGCATCAGCCAAAGCAGTTATGGTCAGGAAAATCTTTCCTTTTTGTTTACGGAAAAAGAACGTTATGACTTGTGGCAGCGCAACAATTTCGAATGGTATTACGAAAAGGGAGCTTCTCCGCTAAGCGGTTCGTGCATGTATAAGCTGGAAAAGAACCTGCTCGACAATTTCGTCGAGACGGCCGATACGGTCATCGCATCAGGAAGAAACGCCGTTTCTCTACGCTACGGACACGACACAAACCTCGCTCCTCTTGCCGCCTTGATGGGCATCAACCGGCTGACCGACGCTACCACCGACTGGCAACGGATAGCTGAAACCTACCGCACTTACCGCATCATCCCGATGTGTGGAAACGTGCAGCTCATTTTCTACCGTAAGGCAGGCAGCGACGACATTCTGGTAAAACTGCTGCTGAACGAACGCGAAGTGAAGCTCCCCGTCAATACAGACCGTGCACCCTATTACCACTGGAAGGATGTCCGCCAATATTGGAAAAGCGTTACAGACTCCGTCAGCCTGCCGCCTGTGCCGGAAGACGAAGAGGACGAATGAACACACTCCTTTTTCCTTATATAAAAAGCTCTGGCTTCCCTCAACGGCAGAAGCCAGAGCTTTTGTCTTTATCTCAATAAGCGACCGTAACCGATTCGCCCCAGCGGATACCGGTCTTTCCGTCCTGATTCCAAAGACATTCACGGGCGGTCAGCAGATGCTTTTCCGTATCCATGCAGACCACGATAAACGAAAGGCGCGACTCGTCTTCCGACGATATTTCTCCCTTCATCGGCGAATCGACCCGGAACACCGGAAGCGAGATGCTTCCTTCCGTGCCATGCCACGTATAAAACTCGTTATAATTGTAGTCTCCATGAAAGTAACCCTTGATTTGAGGGTGGGAAGCGAAAAACATCTCCAGTTCATGCCAGTTGCAAAGCGGGGTCTCCTCCACACTCCGGACGCAGGCCGTGTCATTCAGCAAGTCTTCAAACCGGTCTTTGGCATTGATGGAATGATTGCCGTTCGGATTCATGAAATGTTTGGCCTCTGCCTCCACCGGGTCGTGCGTAAACAAAAAGGTCGGCATGTCCCCGCCGGCCTGCATCAGACTGTCCAGCCAATGGCGCACGCCACCGTCAATCCACATCCCGGCAAAGGCAAAACGCACACTGTCTCTCACAAAAGCATAGCGCACCTTGTCCGTCGCATAGTCAAATGTCCGTGCCGTCCGCTCCTTCACCGGATGCATCGCGCGGTTGAATATACCGGCAGCACTGGTTGCATCAGGCTCTCTGTCCAGCCCCTTCGGATGACCGATGGCATTTGATATGTCATGATTTCCCGGCACCAGATAAACGGGGACATCAACCGCCGCCTTCCAGTCTTCTTCAAACTGCTTCCAGGAACGTTCCGCCGTCCATGCCCCGTCCTGCATACGGTTGGCAATGTCGCCCGTGCAGACAACAAAGTCGGCCTCTCCATAAAGTTTTCCCGCTTCCACACCTCCATCTTCCGGCAGCCGCGAGGAGGGAAGCATCCGGAATGCCTTCAACATTTCCCGATTGACCACATCCGCATCCACCACACTGCCTCTAAACTCGCGCCGGATGCCGTAATGAAGGTCTGAGCAATAAATGAAACGTAACAAATCCTGCGCATGCAGGCTGAATGCCGCTATACCCATCCATATAGCCAGCAGGCATCTTTTTGCTGTCATCATAAATGTCTTTTTTTATAATCCGGCGCAAAGTAAACGTTTTTCCCAGAATGACGGGACAGGATTTCCGCAAAGTCCGGCAAATTTCACACAGATGAAACACAGGTTGCATTGCGGTGAAACAAGCGTTTCACTCTGATGAAAAAACATTCTCCATACGGATTCCCGCCCGTTCCGGAAATGAAATCCGCCACCTCCGCCCGCCTTGTAACTTTTTTGTAATATGATTGTTACAGATTCTTTAAAATCCTGAAAAAGCAATGAAACGAAAACTATAGAATTTTGCGCTGTCTAAAAAACGATAAAAAAACATGAAAAAAGTATTCAAGACAGTCTCTTTACTGCTGGTTTCTGCAAGCCTTTGCGGAAATGTATTTGCAGCCGACGACACCACCTTGTCAGAAATGGCTACCATCCGCGGACGCGTCATCGATGGAGAGAAGAACATTCTGCCGGGAGCATCTATCTACGTAGAAAATCTGAAGACCGGAACAGTAAGCGATATTGACGGTTTTTATACATTGTCTAATTTAAAGCCGGGCACCTATACGGTAAAAATCAGTTATGTCGGCTATGACCCGATAACCCTGACACTGGAAGTGCCGAACGGAAAGACGGTGGAAAAAGACATTGTGATGCACGAAGGGGTAGTTTTGCAGGAAGTAGAGGTCAAGGGAGCCTTTACCGGACAGCGCAAAGCACTGAGTGTACAGAAAAATTCAATGGGCATCAAAAATGTGGTATCAGCCGACCAAGTGGGCAAGTTCCCCGATTCAAACATCGGCGATGCCCTGAAGCGTATTTCCGGCATCAACGTGCAATACGACCAGGGTGAAGCACGCTTCGGACAGGTTCGCGGTACGAGCGCCGAATTAAGCTCTGTCACCATCAACGGAAACCGTGTTCCTTCTGCCGAGGGTGAAACGCGTAATGTGCAGCTTGACCTTATCCCCGCCGACATGATTCAGACCATCGAGGTAAACAAAGTCATCACCCCGGATATGGATGCCGATGCCATCGGCGGTTCCATCAATCTGGTCACCAAGAATTCTCCTTCAAAACGCTTCATCAGCGCGACTGCCGGAAGCGGTTACAACTGGGTAAAAGACAAGCTGAACCTGAATCTGGGCTTCACTTACGGCGACCGTTTCTTCAACGACAAGCTTGGCGTGATGCTTTCCGCCTCATACCAAAACAATCCGGCAGGCAGCGACGATGTGGAAATGGCCTATAAGAAAGACGATGACGGCAATGTATACATCGACGAATACGAGGTGCGCCAGTATTATGTAACCCGTGAACGCCAGAGTTACTCCTTGGCTCTCGACTGGACGATTAATCCGAACCACAAGTTGGAATTCAAGGGAATCTTCAACAACCGCAACGACTGGGAGAACCGCTACCGCCATACTTACGAATATGCAGACCCGAATGTCTATGATGTGAAGTATGAAGTAAAGGCCGGAGGACCGGACGAACGTTATGCCCGTCTGGAACGCCAGCGCACAATGGACTACGCGCTGAGCGGTGACCATCTTTTCGGCCGTCTGCACTTTGACTGGAACGCTTCTTATTCACAAGCCGGAGAAAAACGCCCGCACGAACGTTACCTGCAATACGAGAAAAAGGATGTGGCCATGCAGGATGCAGACTTCAGTGACATACGCCGCCCGTTCCTGACAGCTGTCAATGCTTCCGATTTGCTTCTGAACAGCAGCAACAGCAACGGATACGAGTTTGACGAACTGACTGAAAGCTTTGAAGACATCAAGGAAAAAGACCTGAAGTTCAGTGCCAACTTCGAACTTCCGTTGGCTTCCGGAGAATATTCAAACAAATTGAAATTCGGCGCCAAAGTGGTAGACAAGCACAAGGAAATGGACATCGACTTCTTTGAATACAAGCCATTGGACGAAGATGCCTTCAACACCGAAGCGTTGAGTCATCTGATTTCCCAAAATCGCGACGGATATTTTGCAGGCGACCGCTATAAAGCCGGAAACTTCGTCGACAAGGAATATGTAGGAAACCTGAATCTGAACGACGCTTCCGTATTCGAAAAAGAAGAAAAGCTTGACGAAGAGGCCGAAAACTATAAGGCTCAGGAAACTGTAACCGCCGGATATGTCCGCTTCGACCAACAACTGGGACGCAGATGGAACTTGATGGCAGGTGTCCGCTTAGAAAATACCCACGTGACTTACAGCGGATTCCGCTACGACGGAAACGAAGACACGCTGACTCCGACAGGCGAACAGAGCAAACACTACCTGAATGTGCTTCCCGCATTCCTGGTAAAATACGACGCTAACGACAACCTCAAGCTGCGCGCATCTTTCACCAACACCATCTCACGCCCGAAATATGCCAATCTGGTGCCGAATGTCATCATCGATGAAGAGGATATCGCATTCGGTAACCCCGACCTGAAGCCGACCATCTCTTACAATTTCGACCTGAGCGGCGAATACTATTTCGAAAGCATCGGTTTGATAAGTGCAGGAGTATTCTACAAAAAAATCAATGACTTCATTGTAGATTTCCGTCAGAACGACTTCAACTACAACGGCATTACTTACCAAGAGATGAGCCAACCTATCAATGCGGGTGATGCCAACATATTCGGCGTGGAGGTTGCTTACCAGCGTGACTTCGGCTTCATCCATCCGGCCTTGAAATGCATCGGTCTGTATGGTAACTATACCTACACTTACAGCCAGGTAGACAACTTCAACTTTGAAGGACGCGAGAACGAAGACCTGCGCATGCCGGGCTCTCCCGAACATACGGCCAACGTATCTCTCTACTTCGAAAAGGCAGGATTCAATCTTCGCTGGAGCTACAACTTCGCCAGCGACTTCATCGACGAAGTGGGTGAAGAGGCTTTCGAAGACCGCTACTATGACAAAGTCAACTACATGGATGTAAACGCAAGCTATACTTTCGGCAAAAAGTTCAAGACCACCTTCTATGCCGAAGCAACCAACCTGCTGAACCAGCCACTGCGCTATTATCAGGGAACTCCCGACCGCACCATGCAGGCTGAATACTACGGCGTACGTGTAAATGCCGGTGTCAAAGTAAGCTTCTAACCAGAACACTACATTTCTTTTTTCCTGATATTACTACCCGATTATGTATCCTTTTACACGAATCGGGTAGTTTTCTTCTTTCCCAAGCAATGCTTTTTCAGATTTTTTCCAGATTCGGGAAATAACTTTGCCACATAATAATTAAAAACATCAACCATTATGACAACAATGAAACAAATCGGAATTACTTTCATACTCTTGTTAGTGACCGTCGCATCCTTTGCGCAAAAAGAAACATGGAGCACACTCGAAAAACCCCTGAACTTCCTTCTCGGAAACGACTTGGGACGCAACGGATATTACGACCAGAAACCCATTGCCGATGTGATGGGACAGATGGCCGAAAGTATCGACATTGAGTTTGTGGTGGCGGCAGGCGACGTCCATCACTTTGAAGGCGTGCGCAGCACCAGCGACCCGCTGTGGATGACAAACTACGAACTGATTTATAGTCATCCCGACCTGATGATTCCGTGGTACCCCATTCTGGGCAATCACGAATACCGCAGCAATACGCAGGCGGTAATCGACTACAGCAACGTAAGCGCACGCTGGAGAATGCCGGCACGCTACTACACCCGTGTAGAAGAAAGCGACGACATCACCGTGCGTCTGGTCATGCTGGATACGGCTCCGCTGATAGACAAATACCGCAAAGACACGGAAGATTATCCGGATGCCGGAAAGCAGGACATGGACAAACAGCTGGCATGGCTTGACTCTGTGCTGACCGCCGCGCAGGAAGACTGGGTGCTGGTAGTGGGCCACCATCCGATTTATGCCGATACTGACAAGAAAGAATCGGAGCGGACAGATTTACAGAAGCGCGTCAACTCCATTCTGCTCAAGCATAAAAACGTAGACATGTATCTGTGCGGACATATCCACAATTTCCAGCACATCCGCAAGCCGGGAAGCCCGATTGACTACATAGTCAACACATCCGGTTCGCTTACCCGAAAGGTAAAACCCACCGACGGAACCCAATTCTGCAGCGATGCATCCGGATTTTCCCTGATTACCGCCGACAAGAAAGAACTGAAGCTGCACCTCATTGACAAGGAAGGCAAGGTAGTTTACACGGTAACCCGAAACAAATAAGCCCAATGCAGAACATAAAAAGACTGCCCCGAAATGATTTTTCCATCACTTCGGGGCAGCTTTTTTGTCAGGTGTAAAAAAACTTATCGCTGCGGAATATCGACAAACGACTCCTTGCGTCCTTTCAGATGCTCGGAAAAGAAGTCAACCATCCTCCAGTAAAAATATTCGTCCATATCGCCAAAGCCGTGGCGCTGTCCGGGAAGAATCAGCATATCAAAACGCTTGTTGGCACGAATCAAGGCGTTGACCACACGTATTGTATTGCCCGGATGCACATTGTTATCTATATCGCCGTGCACCAGCATCAGGTGCCCTTTCAGTTGCTTCACGATTTCCGGATTGGTAGCTATCTTATAAACGAAAGTAGTGTCACCTTCCTCCGAGATTTCCTCCTTCACGCCGTGATGCGTTTCACTCCACCAACGGTTGTAGATACGGTTGTCATGATTTCCGGCGCAAGATACCGCCGCCTTGTAGAAGTCGGGATACTGGCAGATGGCCGCCGTCGACATGAATCCGCCACCGGAATGTCCGTGGATTCCCACGCGGTCGATGTCGATGAACTTATGGCGTGCGGCAAGCTGCTCCACGGCCGCCTTGTGGTCGGCAAGCGGATAGTCGCGCATATTCCCGTAGCCATAATTGTGATACCATTTCGAACGGCTCGGATGTCCGCCGCGCTGCCCCACGGATATCACGATGAAACCTGCCTGCGCCAGGCGGTCAGTGCGCACGCTCATGCGGGTGAACGGATAATATACCGCCTCCACCTGAGGGCCGGGATACACATAATCGATGATGGGATATACCTTGGTAGAATCGAAATCAAACGGCTTATACATCACTCCATACAGGTCGGTCACTCCATCGGCCGCTTTCACCGTAAACAGTTCGGGGAACTGATAGCCCGCTGCCTTAAGCTGAGAGAAGTCGCTCTCCTGGATAGTCATAATCCGATTGCCGTTACGGTCAATCAAATCGGCACGCGGAACCGTGTTCACCCGTGAATAATTGTCCACCACAAAGCGGGCGTCATCGTCCACCTCCACCTGATGAAAGAAGTCTCCCTCCGTCAGCCGCTTCAGTCCGCTTCCGTCGGCGTTGACCCGATACAGATGCTCATAATAAGGGTTCTCTCCCTTCTCGCGTCCGTTTGCCAGAAAATAAATGGTACGGGTAGCCTCGTCTACCTTCACCACCCGCTCCACATGCCACGGGCCCTTCGTGATGCGGTTCTTCAGGCTTCCCTTGTCGTCATACAGATAAAGATGCGCCCATCCGTCGCGCTCGCTCCACTGGATGAATTCCTTTCCTCCGTTCATCACGTGAATGGGGCGGGTTTCCTGATAGGTATTCATGCGTTCCCTTACCACCGGCACGATTGAGTCTTGCCCGACGGTGTAAGTACACACATCTATGCGGTGCAGGTCGCGGCTGCTGCGCGTAAGAAAGAAGCGACTGTTGTCTCCCTGCCATACATCCGGCACGAACTCCCTGTCACGCTGCCGCTGTTCATAAGGCCTCATCTCCAGTCCGAGCGACTGATTCTTCCATGCGGCCGTCTTGATTTCCTTCCGGCTATTGTCCGTCATGTCGAACAGATAGAGATGCTCCTCCGGAGCCTCCATCTCGCCCGGCATCTGATACTTGTAAGTCTCAAGCGTAGGCCGAGGCTCGGCAATGGAATTGATGACCCAAAGCGGCTTCACGGCACGTTCATCGGAAACGACAGTCACAAAGTAACGGGAGTCGGGCGACCAGCATCCCCATACGCCACGGCGTTTCCCGTTGCAGAGGGTATCGGTGTTCAGCGTGCTGTACGGGATACCGTAACCGAAGTCCGGCATGCCGTCAGTAGTCAGCTGTATCTCAACAATCGTACTGTCCTTTTCATCCTTCTGCGCCTTGCGGTAATCCTCCATGCTCATGCGGTAAAGATTACAGTCTTTGGCATAGACCACCGTCTTTTCATCCGGAGAAACAGAAGCCCATTCCAGGCGCTCCGGCTCTTTTTCCCCGTCTTTCAGGTGTGTAAGCTTGCGGGAAGGATAATCGTAGGAAAAGTAAAACACCTCCTTCTCTCCTTTCTTCGCCTCTTTTCCCGCCTTGCCCTTGTCCGGCTTGACCTCGCGCGACGACTGCACCTCAAAGGTAAAAGTCCGTCCGTCTTCCTTTGCCTTCAGATTACGGACGGGCAGATGGCGGGCCTCAAAGGGGTCTTGCACGATTTCCGTAAGCTGCGCCGCCAGTTCGTCCCGGTCAAACAGCAGTTCCTTTGTGCGTGAAGCCGGATTTACCACATACCAGAACGTGCCTTCGCTCGTCTTGTATTCATACCAGAAGCTGTTCCCTTTCTGAAACCAATGCGGGTCGACCGTGGTAGAGAACAGCATGTTCTTCAGCTTTGCCCCCGTAAACTTCTCCGCCTGCAAATATTCGGGAAGACGCTCCTGGGCAAGCAAGGCAGGACACAACATGCCTCCCGCCAAAACAGCAGTCCATAAAAATCTTCTTAACTTCATATTCTGAAATTTTGTTTTCCGGCAGGCAAAGATAATGAAAACTCCACTCAATGTCGTCTCTGCATCCGCCGAAAATCTTCACGCCTGAGTTCCTTTTTCCGGTTATGGAGAAAAAACCGCTTGAAGCCGTCCGGCCTCTTTTTCAAAAGGATGAAACAGACATCTTGCAGCCGGCATGAAAATCTTTTCTCCACCATACAAAAACAATCCGACCCGGCTGTATGCAAGCCGGGCCGGATTGTCCATACCGGCGATGACAGCCACCTACCGGCAGAAGCGTTCTCCGCTAATTCTTTGTCAGAACAAAAATCTCAGCACATCGTTGAAGTTCGCCCAAATCAGCAGTCCGAAAAGCAGGAACATACCCGTCACCTGGGCATACTCCAAGAACTTGTCACTCGGCTTGCGGCGAGCAATAATCTCATAAAGCAGGAAGAGCACGTGTCCTCCATCGAGAGCAGGAATCGGAAGAATATTCATAAAGGCCAGGATGATGGACAAAAACGCCGTCATTGACCAGAAGCGCTCCCAATCCCACACCTTGGGAAAGATGCTTCCTATCGTGCCGAAACCGCCTACACTCTTCGCCCCCTCTTTCGTAAACACATACTTCATGTCGCTGACATAGCCTTTCAGTGTGTTTACTCCTAATGTTATTCCGGCAGGGAAAGACTCAAAGAAGCCATAGCTCAAGACTGTGGGCTTATAGTCAGGGACTCCCCCAACAGCCCCTATCTTAAACTGGCCGTTTGTCTCAACGGTCACGGTATCCCGCAGCCCCGCACGAGAATAAACCAGGGAAAACGAGGCCGTTTCTTTCTTGTCAAGCTCCGCCTGACTCCGAAGGCAGGCCATTTCATCCAGAAACTCGTTCCATGAATGAATAGACTTGCCGTTGAAGGCCAACAGGGAATCTCCCGGCTGGATACCGGCCTTGGCGAAACCCTCTCCTGCCAAAACGGAATCCACCACGTTGGGATAAAACACATCCACAAACATCGGGTCTTCTTTTGCCACATCAAGCAGGCTCAGCTCCGGCATCAGGATGGTCTTTTCCTCGCCTCCCCGCAAAACCGTCACTTCACGCGCCTCGACGATGCTGCGAATCATATCCATATCAAAACGGGTCAGCTCCTTGCCGTCCGCACTCTTCAGAATATCCCCGTCGCGGAAACCGATGTCTTTGGCCGTTTCATTGAACTTCATTCCATAGGTCATATCCTTCAAGGCAATATACTGGTCACCCCATGTGAACAGAATCATCGAATAGATGACCAAAGCCAAAATAAAGTTCATCATCACTCCGCCTACCATTACCAACAGACGCTGCCAGGCCGGCTTGGAGCGAAATTCCCACGGCTGGGCAGGCTGCTTCATCTGCTCGGTATCCATCGACTCGTCAATCATGCCTGAAATCTTGCAATATCCGCCAAGCGGAAGCCATCCCACCCCGTATTCCGTCTCGCTGTTCTTGGGCTTAAACTTGAACAGAGAGAACCAAGGGTCGAAAAAGATATAAAACTTCTCTACGCGAATCTTGAAAAGACGGGCAAAGAAAAAGTGTCCTCCTTCGTGAACAATGACCAACAGCGAAAGACTGAGTATCAACTGAAGGGCACGAATCAAAAATGTTTCCATTCTACTATACTTTCTTTCTAAATTATTACTTATTCATTCCGTTTATCACCATCTCCGCAGCTACGCGACGCGCCTCGGCATCTGTCTCCACATAGTCACTGTAAGTGGGAGACTGTATAAAGGGAACAACCGACATGGCCTTTTCTATCAAATCGCTCATCCCAAAAAATGAAATCTGGTCTTTAAGAAAAGCGGCCACCACGACCTCATTCGCCGCATTGATGATGCAAGGCATGTTTCCCCCTTGATGCAAGGCTTCATAAGCCAGCGCAAGATTGCGGAAGCGGGTCATATCAGGCGCTTCGAATGTCAAAGTTCCATATTTGACAAGATCCAGACGCTCGCCCGACAAGGATTCCCTGGCGGGATAGGAGAAAGCATACTGGATAGGCAGGCGCATATCCGGAACTCCCATCTGCGCCTTCACCGCTCCATCCGCAAATTCCACCATCGAGTGAATGACCGACTGCGGGTGCACCACCACCTCTATCTGGTCAGGCCGCACACCAAACAGCCATCTGGCCTCTATCACCTCAAATCCCTTGTTCATCATCGAAGCCGAATCAATCGTTATTTTCGCTCCCATATTCCAGGTCGGATGTTTCAAGGCCTGCTCTTTTCTTACCGAACGGAGCTGCTCTTCCGTGTAACTGCGAAACGGGCCTCCCGAAGCCGTAAGAATCACCTTGGCAACCGGATTCTCCCTCTCCAGACACTGGAAAATGGCGGAATGTTCCGAATCGACCGGCAGTATCGGCGCATGATAACGCGATGCCAAATCCTTTATAAGCTCTCCTGCCACCACAAGTGTCTCCTTATTGGCCAATGCAATCATCTTTCCTGCCTTGATGGCATTCATCGTAGGCCGCAGACCGGCATATCCCACCATAGCCGTCAGCACGATGTCTATCGGCTCTGCCTCCACAATCTGGCTCAAAGCATCCGCTCCGGCATATACTTTAACCGGCATGTCAGACAAAGCCTCCTTCAGCTGAAGATATTTGTCGTCATTGGCTATTACCACGGCTTCTGGCTTGAACTTCCGAGCCTGTTCCACCAACAAGTCTACCTTGTTGTTTGCCGTCAATGCATAAACTTCATACAGGTCAGGATGCTCCTCGATAACCTGCAAAGCCTGTGTCCCGATAGAACCGGTCGAGCCCAATATTGCAATCTGCTTTTTCATATTACTAAAACACTATGTATTTCCCCGGATTAACCGGGATACCCTTATGCCACAATTCAAAATGGATATACGGACTGACACCTTCCGCTCCGCCTTCTTCACCGACAAGAGCCACCACATCCCCGCCTTTCACCCGGTCACCCTCACGTTTCAGCAGCGCACCACAATGCTTGTAAACCGTCACAAAATTCTGGGTGTGCTGTATCTGCATGACATATCCCGTTTCTGCCGTATAAGCTGCAAAGACAACCGTTCCGTCCAAAGCTGAAAGAATGCTTTCATTGGGTCCCGCCACGACATCTATCCCGAAATGCCGGTTGTCCGGATTAAAGCCTACCGAAGTCACTCCCCGTACCGGACGGTAAAATATAAGTCCGGCCGCATCCACATTCCTTACAGCCGTCAGGTTATAACGTTCCCTCTCTTCATACTGCCTGCGGAAATCCTCTTCTTCCTTCGACCGTTCCATCAGTTCCTCCGCCCGGACATCCGTCAAAGAGTCAATCGAATGAACCGTATCCGCCTTTACATTTCCGCTGATGATGTCTTGAATATTCATGATATAGCGGTTCTGACGCTCCAGCGCCTGCTGAAGAGAGTCGGCACGCAGTGCATTCTCAACGACCTGCCTGCGCACTTCGCTGTTCATATATCCGGGAAGATAATTGCGGAGCGGGGTAAAGGCGATGATTGCTGCTGCTATAAAAAAAATGACTGTACAGGCAGCCAGCAATACCGAAAGGCCATTCAGCTTAGACACATGAATCCCCACCACCTCTTCCAAAGTGTTTTCATTGATAACGGTCAGTTTATACTTAAACTTGATGTTATGCCAAAACGCCTTGCGGTTTTTCCTTTTCATGTCTTTACTCCAGCAAGCCGTCAGGAATGTTTACCTTCAGGCATTTATTCTCCTTGTCTATGCCAAGGATGAACTCTTCATGAGCAGGAAGAAGTATTTCCTCTCCTCCCCTTTCTATAACAAACAGGACATTCACGGTCGTGTCATCCACATCAACGATATATCCCAAATCACCGTGACAAATATCCTCTACCTTAAATCCGATGAAGAAATTCCACGAAGTGACATTCTCCTGCTCTTCCATATATTTCTTAGGGAAATATACTTCCACATTCGTAAACCTGCGTGCCTTTTCCGCCGTATCTATCCCCTCAAACTTCACCAAAGCGGCATGGTCGGAACGGAAACGGTATTCCTCAATAAAAAAGGGAACCAGTATGCCGTCCAGCAACAAGACCAAATAGTCACAATCATCTACACGGTCGAAAATGTCGTCGGTAAAGGTAAACGAAACCTCCCCCTTCACTCCGTGAGGCTTGTTGATAATGCCTATCTTGAAAACTTCATCCTTTCTAATCATATATTATCTCATTCTATGCGAGTGATACGTGCACCAAGAGCCGTAAGTCGCTGTTCTATATTCTGATATCCCCGGTCTATCTGCTCGATATTGTGGATGCGGCTGATGCCCTCCGCACTCAGCGCCGCTATCAGCAAGGCGATTCCGGCACGGATATCCGGCGACGACATGTTTCCGCCCCGCAAAGGAAAGTTCCGGTCATGCCCGATAACTACCGCACGGTGAGGGTCACAGAGTATAATCTGAGCTCCCATGTCAATCAGCTTGTCAACAAAAAACAGACGGCTTTCAAACATCTTCTGATGAATCAGCACACTGCCTTCCGCCTGAGTAGCCACCACGAGCATCACGCTCAGCAAGTCAGGAGTAAGTCCCGGCCACGGCGCATCGGCTATTGTCATAATCGACCCGTCCATAAAGGACTCTATCTGATAATGGTCTTGCTGAGGGATGTATATATCGTCACCCCGCTGCTCCAGGCGTATTCCCAAACGACGGAATATTTCCGGAATAATGCCCAGATTGCCATACGACACATCTTTTATGGTCAGCTCACTGCCTGTCATCGCGGCCATCCCGATAAAGCTCCCCACCTCAATCATGTCAGGAAGCGCCCTATGCGAACATCCCTTGAGCGTCTTCACTCCCTCAATGGTAAGCAGGTTGGAAGCAATGCCGGAAATACGCGCCCCCATGCTGTTCAGCATCCGGCAAAGCTGCTGAATGTAAGGCTCGCATGCCGCATTATAAATGACTGTCGTACCTTCAGCCAGCACCGATGCCATAATCACATTGGCCGTTCCCGTGACCGAAGCTTCATCGAGCAGCATAGAAGTTCCCTTCAGCCGCTCGGCATGAATGGTAAAGACCCCTTTCGACGCATCATAATCAAAGGAAGCACCCAGTTTCTGTATGCCGAAGAAATGTGTATCCAAACGCCGCCGTCCGATTTTGTCACCTCCCGGCCTGGCTATCAAAGCCCTGCCGAAACGCGCCAACAAAGGGCCGACCAGCATGACAGAGCCGCGCAGTCTGGAACAGCGGCCCAAAAACTCTTCGCTCTCCAGATAATCCATGTCTACTTCAGCCGCCCGAAACTTATACGTATCTCCCGACAGCTTCGACACCTCCACTCCCATATCACGCAACATCTGAATCAGATTGTTGACATCCAGAATGTTCGGCACATTGCTTACCGTCACTTCTTCCTCAGTAAGCAGCGTGGCACAAAGAATCTGCAGCACCTCGTTCTTCGCACCTTGAGGAACAATCTCCCCCTGCAGCCGATGTCCTCCTTCGATTACAAACGAAGCCATAACTCCCGGTCTTTATTGGTTCTGATTATTGAATTTCCTTTTTTGCTGGTTATTGTTCGTCTGGCGGCGACGGTTGTTGTTGAACGTGCGCTGCTCAAAGAAGCGCACATCCCCCGGCTCCAACTTGATTTTCCCTTCCGAAAGCTCATGAATGTCTTCCAGTATTTTCGTTTCTTCCACACCGTCCTTGTTCCATGCCACGTAATCCTTCTTCATCTGATTGGCTATCAGCGTGAGCAGCTGCTTTTTCTCTTCGCCTTCCTCATAGTCTGAAGCTATCTTTATCAAATCCTGCACAAACTTTCCATAGTGGCGGAAACGGATATTATGCAGAGAATAAGGTATACGGTCAGGCTTGATTTCCAGCTCTTCCTTCTTCACAATTTCAACCGGATAGTCAATGTCCAGCTTGAAATCGGCCATGATGGCCAGATGATCCCATAACTTGCGGTTTGAATCCGCCGTATCCCGCAAATAGGGGAACATGCTTCCCATTATCTGTATTATGGTATTCGCACACCTCTGACGCTCTTCGCGGTCTGCGATGGTCAGGGCATAATCCACCATGTTCTGCACACTCCGGCCATATTCCGGCAATGGTAATTTTCTTTGTTGAGTATTATATTCCATTCTGATTATAATCTTAAATTATTTTCTTGGGCTTGGAAGTTACAAATTCTTTCAGATAAAACGGCTCGAAGTAGGCAACATCCTTGAAGTTTCCGCATGCCATCTCCTTTTCCGCCAAAGGAAACATCCATTTGGCCAACGGGCTGACATCCTCGATGAAGCGGGCATTAGGGTGCTTCAGCACCTCCCGACACTTTCCGGCACCGTTACCAAAAAAGTATACGGGATGCTCATCCAGATATTCCGCATAGGAATTTTCATCCACAATGTCTGCGGCAATGTCACGTTTCGGGCGCAGCGCACGGTCGTAAACAGCGGCATACACCTCCATCCGCCGCGCATCTATCATCGGACAGAGCAGAGCATCTTCCGGCAAATCCTTAAAAAGAAGTACCGGAACACACATCACTTTCGGAGTAGGAAGGGCTATCAACGGTATTCCCAACCCGAAACAGATTCCTTTGGCCATTGACACGCCTATGCGAAGCCCTGTATACGAACCTGGGCCGCAGCTGACCGCCACAGCGTCCACCGGTATGGCATGACTGTCTGCAAACGAAAGCGCCTCATCAACAAACACTCCCAATGTCACGGCATGAGAAGGGCCGTCGAAATCCTCCTTTGAAAAAATAGAGGCTCCATCTTGGCTTACTGCTACAGAACAAACCTCTGTCGATGTTTCAATATGTAAAATACAAGACATAATCCAAATCCAAATTATAATGTTCCCTGCAAATATACATTTTTATTTGAACTCATTTATAATACTGACAGGGGAAATGTTCAACAACACAGGCGCACCACGGCATAAATGGCGGCAGCAAGCACCGCACTGACCGGTATCGTCAGCACCCATGCCGTCATCAGACTGCGGGTTACCCCCCAGCGAACGGCCGAAAGTCTCTTGGTTGCCCCCACTCCGATAATGGCTCCGGTAATGGTATGAGTGGTACTGACCGGAATCTTCAAGTATTCCGTAAGATATAAGGTAAAGGCACCGGCCGTCTCTGCCACTACTCCTTCAAGCGGAGTGACCCGTGTAATTTTGTTTCCCATCGTCTTCACAATTTTCCATCCTCCCGACATCGTTCCGAGAGATATGGCAGTAAAACATGAAAACGCCACCCAGTCCGGCAGGTCGGATATGCTGTTTATCCCCGTTCCCAAGCCTTGCGAATGAGCTGCTATCATGGCAGCCGCAATGATTCCCATAACCTTTTGAGAGTCATTCAAGCCATGTCCGATACTGAACAGGGCGGAAGAAACCAGCTGAAGCTTTTTAAACCAGACTTCCGCCGTATGCGGACGAGTTTTCCGGCACAGGTTAAGAACTACGAGTGTAAATCCGAAAGCCACAATCATGCCGATGAAGGGAGCCAGAAAGATGAATGCCGCAATCTTCAGGATGATGTCAAGCTGTATCGCTTCAAAGCCGTTAGCCATTATGGCAGCACCTGCAAATCCTCCGATTAACGTATGGGAGGATGAAGAAGGAATACCCTTCCACCAGGTAAACAAGTTCCAAAGAATAGCCGCTATAACGCCCGAAAGGATAATGGGCAGTGTGATGTATTGCTCGAACACCGTTTTCGACACGGTATTGGCGATGCCAAAACCGCCAATGATGTATTTGGCAATAAAGAATGCCACGAAATTAAAGCAGGCAGCCCATAAAACCGCCTGAAAAGGCGTCAACACTTTGGTCGACACGATGGTGGCAATAGAGTTCGCCGCATCATGAAAACCGTTGATATAATCGAATATTAACGCCAAGATGATGATAGTTACCAACAATTCCATATACTCATTCTCTTTTCCTGATATATCAAAGGTCAAGCATATTTCACTATCAAGCTCCTCAGCACCTTGCCTACATGCTCGGCTGCATCGGTCGTCTTTTCCAGACACTGCATGATTTCCTTTATCTTTATGATTTCAATGCAGTCTTTTTCCTCGCGGAAAAGTTTGGTAATAAACAGTTCATAGACATCGTCGGCATGATTCTCTATCTGGTGAAGCTGTATGCAACATTCACTCAACGCCGATGATTTCTTGGTAAAGCGCTCCAGTTCATCCATCGCCTTCCCGATATGTTCCGCTCCCTGCCGTATCAGAAGGGCCAGTTCCTTGCCGCTTTCGGATATGGCACGAGGGTTATAAATGGCAATACGCTTGGCCGCACTGTTGATTCGGTCGACGACATCATCCAGCGAAGAAGCCAAATCGTGGATGTCTTCCCGGTCAAAAGGAGTGATGAATGTCTTTCCCAACTCCTCAAAGATACGGTTTGTCAACTGGTCTCCCTGCCGCTCTACATCCTTAATCTTCTTATAAAACTCGCTTCTCTCTTCAGGCGAGTCGTGCTTCAGGCTTTCCACCAAAAGGTCGGATGCCGACAAGACGATTTCGGACTGCTGTTTCAACAAAGGGAAGAATTTCGTTTCCTTGGGGGCGAAACGACTGAAAAAGGAATTTTTCATTTGCTGTAGTCTTTATGATGTTTGTTAATTTTTGTTTGCTTTCAGCTTGGCGCGCACCGCTTCAACAACTGCCGGCAGGATGGATATGACAATAATGGCTACCAACAGAAGCTTCAGGTTTTCCTGCACGAACGGCATGTCGCCGAAGAAATAGCCCGCATAGCAGAACACCGACACCCAAGCGGCGGCTCCTGCCAGATTATAGATGATAAAATAGTAATAATGCATTTTTCCCATGCCGGCAACAAAGGGGGCAAGCGTGCGGACTATCGGGACGAAGCGGGCAATCACGATTGTTTTGCCGCCGTATTTCCGGTAAAAGTCATGCGTCTTTTCCAGATATTCCTGCTTGAATACACGCGAATGGGGATTACTGAAAAGCTTGTGTCCAAAGAACCTCCCGATTTCATAGTTACAGCTATCGCCCAATACTGCCGCGGCAAACAGCACCAATGCCATAAGGTTCACATCGACAGGGACATCTGGCAAAGCGGCGATTGCCCCGGCAACGAACAGCAGCGAGTCTCCCGGAAGAAAAGGAGTGACGACAAGACCCGTCTCGCAAAAGATGATTAAGAACAAGATAGCATATGTCCAAGTGTGATAATCCTGCACAATCTCAATCATATAACGGTCGATATGCAGGATGAAATCAAAAATAAATTCCATACGGTTTGTTAATATTATAATAATCTCACTATCATAAAAGCTTTGGCCAAGAACCCTTCTCGATATAATGGTCGCAAAGTTAAGCAAATCGGTTAAAATACAAAAGTTTTTCATCTTCCGAACACGGCTTTTACCATAAAATTAACAGAGCTTTTAATCCGGACACCTTCCAGACAGAGGCAAAGCCTGCGATTGGCACGGCATTCTGCCCGGATTTTCGACATGGACAAAATATTTTTCATTGCCAGAAAAAAAAATATTCCATCCGGCCAACGGAATTTTCCATGCGGAAATTACATACCGTTATTGAAAATCAAATTTCATCAAACAGGCCATGAACCAACAAAAGTGCAATTTGACTCAGATGCTGCATTTAGTCCAAACCTATAAATAACACAGTGCCATTACTCAGATGGCCATAAGTTTTTCGTAATTTTGCACCATGATAGAAGACAGCCATCTTATCGAATCACAAGTTGAGACAGAATGTTTGTCATTTCCGGCCAAAACAATCCTTTTGGAAGAAGGCAAAGTAGCCCAAAAACTTTATTTGGTGCGCAAAGGTTGTCTGCGATTATTTTTCTATAATGCAGGAAAGACATGACTTTCCAATTCTTTTTTGAGGGCGATTTTGTTGCTTCGTTCGACAGCTTATACAAACGCACACCAAGCCTATTTTATTTAGAAACCATCGAGCCGACGGAAGTACTGGCAATCAAAAGAGAAGACTTCTTTTGCCTTATTGAACGCAACCCCTTGTCAAGACAGCAGTATGAGGAGAAACTCATTGACCGCTTTCATACTTATCAGCAATTATTCCTGTCGCACATAAGAAATACTCCACAACAGCGGTACGAAGAACTGTTGAAAGAATATCCCAATATTATCCAGCGGGTACCGCAGCATTACATCGCGTCCTTCCTTGGAATTACTCCGGTTTCACTGTCACGAATAAGGAATCGCCGCTAAAATTCATTTCTTTACAATTGTTATCGTCAGTATCCAATCGATTGACGACCTTTGCACATCGCAAATAAAATGGCGTTGAAAAAAAACTGAGGAAAAGGAAAAATGCCGACCAACCTGATTAAAAGTAATATAATGAAGCGTATTTTTATCATAGACTGGTGCTTGATACCATTGTTCCTATCTACTGCATTCACGGGATTGGAGTTACACATTGCAGGTCATGGGAGCAATCATGAATTTTGGCATATTTGGGCTTTGGCGCATACCATAGCCAGTGTCTTGTTTACAGCATTCGTCACAATCCATGTCAAGATTCATTTGGGATGGTATAAAAGCCTGTTTCAAAATGGACTTGGACGCAAAAGCCATGTGACCGCAGCCGTGTCTCTGGTGTCTATCATTTTAGCCTTGACCGGATATGCACTGTTAGGGGTGAACGGCGGCGGTTCAGGATTAGGAATGTGGCATTATCGTATAGGACTGTCGGCTTTGGTTTTGTTTAGCGGGCATATAATCAAGCGATTGCCTGTTTTACGAAAAAGAATAAAAGATAAACGGGCGTAAGACTCTGCTTATTTTTATGTAATCGACTTTTGTCATATCTCGGCCATCGTATAAAAGTCTCCTGCGACATTGTCTTTGCCGGCAAAGGCATCACGCACGGAGTGCCTGCAATTCGTCTCCGGAACGAGCCGCCGCTTTGTTCTGTTTTTCTCCATTCCAACAAAACGCAGCGAGGTATTGGTTCATTCCGCATAAAGTCGTACTTTTACGAAACTTTTCTAAAACAACAATGAATTATGCAACACTTTGAAAGCGATTATCTGGAAGGCGCCCACCCTTTGATTATGGAACGCCTTTCCGCCACCAATATGGAGAAGACTCCGGGGTATACAGTAGATGTCTATTGCGACGAGGCACGCCGCAAAATCTGCAAGGCCTGCGGGTGTCCGGACGCCGAAGTCCATTTCCTTGTAGGAGGCACTCAGACCAATTCCACGGTGATAGATGCCCTGCTCCGTCCTTACGAAGGAGTGGTGGCTGCCCAGACCGGACACATAAACCAGCACGAAGCGGGGGCCATTGAAGCGGGAGGACACAAGGTTCTGCCCATACCGCACGAAGAAGGCAAGATAAACGCCGCATCACTGCGCAGTTATTTAGAAGGATTTTTTGCGGACGAAGCCTATACGCACATGGTAAATCCCGGAATGGTCTATCTGTCGCACCCCACGGAATACGGTACGCTGTACACACGGACGGAGCTGGAAGACATCGCCGCAGTATGCCACGACTACAAGCTGCCGCTCTTTCTGGACGGCGCGCGATTGGGCTACGGACTTGCCGCCAGCAACACGGACATTACACTTGAGACAATCGCCTCTACATGCGATGTATTTTATATCGGAGGCACGAAAGTAGGCGCGCTTTTCGGCGAAGCCGTGGTCTTTCCCCGCCCGGGTATCGTGAAACAGTTCGTCTCCATCGCCAAGCAGCACGGTGCTTTACTTGCAAAAGGACGGCTGTTGGGCATCCAGTTCAGCACTCTTTTTACCGACGGCCTGTATCTGAAGATTTCCCGTCACGCCATACTCATGGCCGAACGCCTGCGGAAGACTTTGGAAGAAAAAGGATACGAATTTTTTATCCGCCCGCAAACCAACCAGCTGTTCATCGTCCTGCCTGCTGAAAAGGCCGAAAAACTGGGTCGAGAAGTCGGTTTCAGTGTTTGGGAGAAGCACAACGACGGGCGGACGGTCATCCGTCTGGCTACAAGTTGGGCAACCAAAGAAGAAGATATAGACACTTTAATCGGCTTGCTTTAAAAAAATTTCTACCTTTGCACTCATAAAAACTCAAAAGCTATGATACAGTCTATGACCGGATACGGCAAAGCAACAGCCGCATTCGGAGGAAAAAAAATTCATGTCGAAATAAAATCGCTGAACAGCAAGGCAATGGATTTGTCAACCCGCATCGCTCCGCTGTACAGAGAAAAGGAAATGGAAATCCGCAACCTGATTATGAAAACGCTCGAACGCGGAAAAGTGGACTTCTGCCTGTGGATAGAAAAGGATGCAGACGAAGCTGCCACCCCCATCAACACGGCATTGGTGCAGAACTATTACGAACAAATAAAGACCATATCCGAAACCTGCAACATTCCGCTTCCGGAAGACTGGTTTGCCACCCTGTTGCGCATGCCGGACGTACTGACCCGCGTGGAGACACAAGAGCTGGAAGAAGAGGAATGGACAGTTGTGCGGACTGTCATCACCAAGGCCCTGACACAGTTGGTCGACTTCCGAAAGCAGGAAGGTGCGGCTTTAGAAAAAAAGTTCACCGAAAAGATAGACAATATCGAACGCCTGCTGAAATCCATCGAGCCGTATGAAAAAGAACGGATAGCCAAGATACGCGAGCGTATCACCGAGGCACTGGAAAAAACGCTAAGCGTGGACTATGACAAAAATCGGCTGGAACAGGAACTGATTTACTATATCGAAAAACTGGATATCAACGAAGAGAAGCAGCGTCTGGCAAACCATCTGAAATATTTCAGGGAGACTATGGCAGGCGGACACGGACAAGGAAAGAAGCTGGGCTTCATCGCCCAGGAAATGGGCCGTGAAATCAACACCACCGGAAGCAAGTCAAACCATGCTGAGATGCAGAACATCGTGGTACAGATGAAGGATGAACTGGAACAGATAAAGGAACAAGTCTTAAACGCGCTATAATCATGGGAAAACTAATCATATTCTCCGCCCCGTCCGGCTCGGGAAAATCCACCATCATCAACTATCTGCTGACCCAGAACCTGAATCTGGCCTTTTCCATCTCCGCCACCAGCCGTCCGCCGCGCGGTACGGAACAAAACGGTGTGGAGTATTTTTTCCTGAGTCCGGAAGAGTTCAGGCAACGCATTGCCAACAACGAATTTCTGGAATACGAGGAAGTATACGAAAACCGTTTTTACGGAACCCTGAAGTCGCAGGTGGAAAAACAGCTGGCCGACGGACAGAATGTCATCTTTGATGTGGATGTGGTAGGGGGATGCAACATCAAGCAATTCTACGGCGACCGTGCACTGTCGGTCTTCATCATGCCGCCGTCTGTCGAAGAACTGCGCAAGCGGCTGAACGGACGCGGAACTGACGTACCGGAAGTCATTGAAAGCCGCATAGCGAAAGCCGAATTCGAACTGGGATATGCCGGAAAATTCGACGTGACAATCGTCAACGATAATCTTGAAAAAGCCAAGGCAGAAGCTCTGAATGTCATCCGAAAATTTCTTAACCGATAAAAGATATGGCCAAAGACCCTAAAAAGACTATACACCTCATGATGATACTCTGTATCCTCATTGCACTGGCTGCGCTGGCGGTAGGAATCGTCGCTGTCGCCAAGCAGCAGTATATCATAACCACAGCCATGATTCTCGTCGCAGCATGGCAAATCGTCAACTATCGGAGATGGAAAAGGAACCTGTAAGAATCGGAATCTTCGGAGGCTCGTTCAATCCCATTCACATCGGGCATCTGGCCTTGGCCAATTACCTGTGCGAATTCGGATATGTAGACGAGGTATGGTTTCTCATCTCCCCCCAAAATCCGTTCAAGCAAGACAAAAAGCTGCTGGATGACCGCCTGCGCCTGGAGCTTGCCCAGGCAGCCGTGGCTGGTTATCCCCGCTTCCGCGCTTCCGACTTCGAGTTCCGGCTGCCCCGCCCGTCCTATACGGTCAACACCCTGCGCCAACTCACGGCCGTCTACCCGGACAAAGAGTTTTACCTCATCATCGGAGCAGACAACTGGAGTGCCTTCGACCGCTGGAAATCGGCCCAAGAAATATTGGACAACTATTCCATACTCATCTATCCCCGTCAAGGACACGAAATCAAAGGCCATACACTTCCTCCCCACGTAAAAGCGGTGGATTCGCCCTTGATTGACATCAGTTCCACCTTCATCCGCGAAAGTCTGGCAAACGGGAAAGACATGCGCTACTTCCTTCATCCGGAAGTTTACCGCATAATCAAAGAAAGACATCTATACTAATCACGCTGCTTGTGAAGCACAACCAATACCACTTCGCTCGGAGTAAACAGGCGGATGTCACGGCGGGAAGTGCCCAAACCATTTGTGATGATTACCGGGATGCCCCGGCTGTTGCGCCTTAACCCCGTAAGGAAACGGTTGCCGTATTTTGAGAAACGGGCAGGAGTCCACCGCCTGAACAGGCTGACCTGCCCGCCATGCGTATGTCCGGCCAGAGCCAAATCCGTATTCGACACATCCACATCCTCCACATAGTCGGGTGTATGAACAAGCATCACCACAAAATCCGTCTCTTTCAGCCTTAGCGTGGGCGAGATTCCGTTCGTCTTCAGGTCGAAAGGATTGCGGATGCCGCACAGCTCCACAAACTCTCCGCCCCGCCAAAGCGTATCCACCTGATGTTCCAACAGACGCACCCCGTATTTCCGCATAGCCGCACGCACCATCCGGTCGGCATCTCCCCGCTCATGGTTCCCCATGACGGCGTACGTGCCATAGGGAGTGCGCACTTCCGACAAGGCCCGGAAAAGTTCGTCCACATCTCCGCCGTCACGCCCACGGTAATCCCCTCCGAGCAGCAACACATCGGCATCCGCCGATTGCAGTGCCCGGACTGCACCAGGAAGGCGGCGTGCCGTAAACCTGCTCTCATAATGGAAATCGGAAGCAAAGGCTATACGAAATCCGTCGAACGAGTCGGGCAGCTGCGCACTGTAGAAATCATACCGCTTGACACGCCCCACCCCTTTATACTCCGAGAAAGAAGCGGTGGCGCAAGAAGACAAAACAACTCCCGCCAGTCCACAAACAAAAATACAAATCCGGTTCATAATTTTCCTGTCTACATTCTGCAATATCATCGGCACGAAACAAACATATCACGCGCTTGAAATTTTTTTTTGACAAGGGCAAAACTAAGAAATCTTGGCCGGAATCCGCAAACTTTCTCCCAAATTAACTAACTTTGCTCTCAAACTAAATTCAGCATTCATGGGAACCGTAAAGACCAACTCGATGGAAGCGTGGCTGCTTGCAAGCCGACCCAAGACCTTGACGGGAGCAGCCATCCCCGTAATGATAGGCAGCGCACTGGCGTATGCCTACGGACACTTTCAGATGACGCCTGCCATACTCTGTCTGCTGTTTGCCTTTCTGATGCAGACCGATGCAAACTTTATCAATGACCTGTATGACTTCAAGAAAGGCTCAGACCGGGAAGACCGTCTGGGGCCGGAAAGAGCCTGTGCGCAAGGGTGGATAACGACCCGGGCAATGAAGGCGGGCATCGTTGTGACCACGGCAATAGCCGGGGTTATCGGGATGTATCTGCTGAATTACGGGGGATGGGAAATGATTCCCGTAGGCTTGGCGTGCATCGTATTTGCCTTTCTTTACACCACAGGGCCTTATCCGCTGTCTTATCACGGATGGGGCGATGTGCTGGTGCTTGTATTCTTCGGGTTTGTCTCTGTAGGCGGCACGTTTTACGTGATGGCGCACGAATGGAATCCCTCGGTCACGATGGCTTCGCTTGCCAGCGGACTGGTTATCGACACGCTGCTGATGATAAACAACTTCCGCGACCGGGAACAGGATGCCGCAAGCGGGAAAAAGACTCTGGTAGTAAGGTTCGGAACCCGGACAGGACTCATCCTTTATTTTCTCTTAGGACTGTTTGCCTGCTGGTGCTGCTTTTTCTTTCTTTCCATCGGGAAAGTATATGCCACACTCCTTCCGCAAATCTACCTGCTTTTCCACATACTGACCACACAAAAAATGGCCAAGATATACAAGGGAAAAGAACTTAACCGGATATTGGGGGAGACTTCGCGCAACATGTTCATTTTCGGACTGCTGCTGGCGCTCGGCCTCATCCTTTAGAAAAGAGAGAGACCGCTGCGGCGGCCTCTTCACAACCGGATGCAGCTCAAGAAATTACCGCCCAATTGACATTTTTACGGCGCAATTCCTTCAGCTGCCGCCAGACAACCGCATTTTCCGGACGGACTCCTTCCGGGTCTTCATCAAGCAGCCGCTCGGCTATACCGCGCACAAACTGCAGGAGCTGCCCGTCGCGGGCTATGTCTGCAATCTTCAAGTCAAAGGCCACACCGCTCTGCTGCGTTCCTTCCAAGTCACCGGGACCGCGCAGTTTCAGGTCTGCCTCGGCTATCTCAAATCCATCGTTCGTCTGCACCATGATTTCAATGCGTTTGCGCGTTTCCTCCGTCAGCTTGTAGCCGGTCACCAGAATGCAGTACGACTGGTCAGCGCCGCGCCCCACCCGTCCGCGCAGCTGATGCAGCTGCGAAAGTCCGAAGCGCTCGGCATTCTCGATAACCATCACCGAAGCATTGGGCACATTCACCCCCACCTCTATCACCGTAGTCGCCACCATAATCTGTGTCTCATTCCTCAAAAAACGCTGCATCTCCTCGTCTTTCTCGGCAGGCTTCATCTGTCCGTGCACCTTGCTCACCTTATATTCCGGAAAAGCCTCGGTTATATGCATATACCCCTCTTCCAGATTCTTGATATCCATCTTTTCGCTCTCCTTTATCAAGGGATAAACGATGTATACCTGCCTGCCTGCCTGTATTTGCTGACGGATAAAGCCATACAGCACGGGACGGCGGTTGTCAAACTGATGGATGGTCTTCACCGGCTTGCGCCCCGGAGGAAGCTCGTCAATAACCGAAACATCCAAATCGCCGTAAAGCGTCATGGCCAGTGTGCGGGGAATCGGCGTGGCGGTCATGACCAGCACATGCGGCGGACAAGTGTTTTTCGCCCAGAGCTTGGCACGCTGCGCCACACCGAAACGGTGCTGCTCGTCGATTACCACCAAGCCGAGAGAAGAGAAACTTACCGTATCTTCAATGACAGCATGCGTACCAATCAGTATCTGCACATCTCCGGTCAGCAGGCCGCGCAAAATGGCTTCCCGCTTCTTTCCCTTTACATTTCCCGTCAGCAGCTCCACCCTCACATCCATGCCTTCAAGGAAACGCCTGACCGTTTCAAAATGCTGCGCGGCAAGGATTTCCGTCGGTGCCATCATGCAAGTCTGGTAGCCGTTATCCAGTGCTATCAGCATGGTCATCAGGGCAACGAGCGTCTTTCCGCTGCCCACATCCCCCTGCAGCAGGCGGTTCATCTGTCGTCCGCTTCCCATATCGCGCCGCATCTCCTTGATGACCCGCTTCTGCGCCCCTGTCAACTCAAACGGAAGGTTACGGGCATAAAAGGTGTTGAATATCTCTCCCACCCGGTCAAATACAAGTCCGCGGAACTTGTTGCGGCGTTCACGGGCATAGCGCAATATATTCAGCTGCACATAGAGCAGTTCCTCAAACTTCAGGCGGTACTGAGCCCGTCGGAGCAATTCCGGCGTCTGAGGAAAGTGAATGTTATATAAAGCGTCGGTCAGAGACATAAGATGATAGGTTTCTATCAGGGTGGGACTGAGGGTTTCATCAAACACTTCCCGCTGAAGCGCATGAAACAAATTCTTCATCAACCGCTCAAGGGCATGCGAATTGAGGTTGGCGCGCTTCATTTTCTCCGTGGTGTTGTAATAGGGCTGAAGCCCCATTGCAGAGAGTTTCAGCTCTTCCGCCGAATCGATGTCGGGATGGGCAATGTTGATGCGTCCGTTAAAAACGGTCGGCTTCCCGAATACGACATACTCTTCACCCGCCTTATATTTTCCCGTGACATACTTCAATCCCTGAAACCATACCAGGTCAACCACCCCCGTGCCGTCGGAAAAATGGGCGACCAGCCGCCTCTGCCTTCCTTCTCCCAAGGCTTCAAAAGTCAGTATCCTGCCGCGCAACTGGATGTAAGGCATATTTCCGTCTATCTCATGGATATAATACAAGCGGCTTCGGTCTACATACTTATAAGGGAAATAATACAGCAAGTCGTGCAAAGAATATACATTCAATTCCTTGTTCAAGATGGAGGCACGCTGCGGCCCCACGCCTTGCAGAAACTTAATATCACGTGTAGACAAATCGGGCACTTTAACAAAAACGATTATTACAACAGAAAATCACGCCAGCATCTCGGCCACTTTCAAGTCGAAAGGGGTGGTAAGCTTGATATTCTCCCGGTTGCCGTCCACCAGACATACAGGATGCCCGAATGCCTCCACCACCGAAGCATCGTCTGTAAAGGACGGGACATAGGCCTGCTCATAGGCTTGCTTCAGCAAGGATGCGGAAAAGACCTGAGGAGTCTGCACCAGCCTGTAACTGCCACGGGCAACCGTCTCGCTCTCCCCGTTTCCTTTCAGGCAGCGAAGCGTTTCGACCACTTCTGTCACCGGAATGGCCGCACCCTTTTCCGCAGCGGCCGCAAAGCAAGAAGCTATCACCGCCTGCGACACAAAGGGACGGACTCCATCGTGCACGGCGACCAAGCCTTCGTTTCCTGCCAATGACAATCCGTTTTTCACAGAATGAAAACGGGTTTCCCCGCCGGTGGCAATCTGATGGGGCAATGTGAAACCGTAATCCGTGCACAGTCGCTTCCAGTATTCCTGCTGTGCTTCCGGCAAGACCAATATCAGGCTTATGGAATCGTCGTAGGCATAAAAGGCTTCCAGTGTGCGCATCAGCACCGGCTTTCCCTTTACCGGAATGAACTGTTTAGGGATATCCCCTCCCATCCGCAAGCCTTTTCCGCCCGCCACGATTATTGCATATTTTCTCATCAAGCCATCAACATTCCGCTTTTCACCTCCTGTGCCTTTTCTGCACCCGCAAACTTTTCAAGGATGGCGAAGCCGAACGCCGAAGCTGCTCCCGGCCCTTTGCCCAGAATGAAGTTATCGGCTATCTCTACCATATTGCCCGTATATTCGGCACCCTCCAGATATGTGTCGAAACCGGGGTAGCAAGTGGCCTTCTTGCCTTTCAGCAAACCGCGTTTTCCATAAACCATCGGAGCGGCGCATATCGCTGCCAGCGGTTTTCCGGCCTCGGCAAAACTCCAGATTAGCTTGTCAAGCCCAGCATGTGCATCCAGATTTGTGGCTCCCGGAAGGCCGCCCGGCAAGACTATCATCTCTACATCTTCCTCTTTCAGCTCTTCAAACAGCATGTCGGCTGCAACAGGAACCTGATGTGCACCAGCAACCAGACTTTTTCCGGTCACAGACACAGTCTTTACATTCAAGCCACCGCGACGCATGATGTCTAACGGGAACAGGGCTTCCACTTCTTCAAAACCTTCGGCTAAAAAGATGCAAATTGTTTTCATATATCATAAGTTTAAGATGAAGAACAAGCTTCATCGGGTTCATACTATTTCAATTTAAAATAATAAGTAATCGTGCCGCTCTGGTTGTCCACTCCGTCGACAGCGTTGAAGCGGGCTTTTCTTGCCGCTTCCTCGGCCGCACGCCGCAAGGCAGGATTTACCGTATTGGTCCGCTTGTTGATGCTGGTGCCGATGACCCGTCCTGCCGGATTCACCACTATGGTCACCACCACGCGTCCTTCATCCTGCACATTGTATACCGGTACCGGCAGACCGCCTTTCCCCAACGAACGCCCGTTCAGGTCGAAAGTGCCGTAGCCTCCGATGCCGCTTGTCTTCCCGGCACCGCTGTTACCGTCTGCACTTCCCTGCACTCCTGCGCCCGCTGCAGCCGTTCCCTTGCTTCCCATCTGCGAACCCTTCCCGAAAGCTCCGGCAATCTTGCTGGCGGCCGCCTGCGCCGCAGCGCGTTCCGCCTCTTCCCGCTTTTCCGCTTCGGTCTTCTCTTTCACTGCGGGCTGCTCCGGCTTTTTCTCCTCCGGCTCATCCTTTTTCCGCTCTTCTCTCTTCACCTGAACAGAAGGTTCATCCGTCTGGGTTATCAGAGCATCCTCCGCCTCCGGCTGAGGAATTTCCGGCTCCGGCTGCGGCATCACATCCACCTCCGTCAGTTCATAAGGATCAGCATTTCCTGCCGCCAAAGCCGTTTCTCCAAGCATAACAGGCACTCCCCCCTCTTCTTGCGGCTCGGGCTTGACGAGCGTCAGCGAAAAGAGCAGCAGCAATGCCAGTCCATGAAGCACTGCCGTTCCTATCATCCCTGTTACCTTACTTTTCTTCATAGTTCACCTCAATTCTTGTCCGGTCTGCGTGTGGCAAGCACCATCTTGAAATGATTTTCATTGGCAATGTTCAGCACGCGGACTATCTCCCGATAAGGGATTGACTCGTCTGCATAAAGCGCCACATACATCTCCGGCTCCTTTTGCGCGCATTCCAGCAAGAAGGCCGCCACTTCATCGATGGCCAGAGGCATTTCATCTTCTTTTCCGAAAGCCCCATAATAATTCAGGTTCCTGTCGATGATAATCCGCGCCATCGGCTTTGCCGATGTCTGCTCGGCTCCCTGCGGAAGCAAGACCTTGATGGCATTCGGCGAAACCATCGTCGAAGTTATCATGAAGAATATCAGCAAAAGAAATATGAGGTCGGTCATCGACGACATGCTGAAGGAGGGCGATATTTTTTGTCTTCTCTTTAAAGCCATACTACTTCTCCGGTTCGTTCAGCAAATCCATAAAAGCAAGCGTGCGTGCCTCCATCTGGTTTACCACCTTGTCCACCCGGTAGACCAGATGGTTGTAAGCAAACATGGTGGCTATGCCGACCACCAGTCCGCCCACCGTGGTAATCATCGCTTCATAGATGCCGCTCGACAGCAAAGTGATGTCGATGTTGTTTCCTGCATTGGCCATATTCCAGAAAGCCTTGACCATACCGGTCACCGTACCGAGGAATCCCAGCATCGGCGCCCCGCTCGATATGGTTGCCATAATCGACAAGCCGTTTTCCAGCTTGGCCACTTCAATGTTTCCCGTATTCTCAATGGCTGCCTGCACATCGGCAACAGGATGCCCCATACGGGTTATTCCTTTCTCAATCATGTGTGCAGAGGGCGTATTCGTCATGCGGCAGTAATTGATGGCCGACTTTATTTCACCCGACCTGATGTAATCGCGGATGCGCTCCATAAAGAGCGGGTCTTCCTTCGCCGCCTTCCGTATGGTCACCGCACGCTCGAAAAAGATATAAAAGGCGATAACCGACATGACGGCCAATACAACCATTATCCACCCACCTTTGCAGGCCATATCCCAAAGATTCATCTGCGGTTCTCCCGAAGCAAGCGGCGTCAGCACCGGATTCTCTCCGGTCACAGTCTCGGCAACAGTCTGCGCCGCAGCCAGTAAATTCAATGCTACCATATTCTAACGAAGGCAATTTTTATATTCTTCAATCGTTTTCTTCAATCCCAAATAAAGCGCGTCACAAATCAAGGCGTGGCCGATAGACACTTCGTCTACCCACGGAATGCTCTCGTGGAAATACTTCAAGTTCACAAGACTCAAATCATGGCCGGCATTCAGCCCCAAGCCCAGATTGCGGACCGTTCTGGCCGCTTCGACAAACGGTTTAACAGCCATTTCCGGACTGCTCGGATAAAGCGACGCATACGGTTCGGTATAAAGCTCCACCCTGTCGGCCCCGGTCTTTGCCGCATACTCTATCATCTCCAAATCCGTTCCGATAAAGATAGAGGTACGTATGCCCGCCTCATCAAAGGTGTCCATCAGCTCGGTAAGGAAAGAGAAATTTGCTTTCGTGTCCCATCCGGCGTTGGAAGTAATCTGGTCGGGCGCATCGGGAACAAGCGTCACCTGATGGGGCTTCACCCTCAACACCAAATCAACGAACTCCTTCGAAGGATATCCCTCGATATTGAACTCAGTCTTTACCAACGGACGAAGGGCATACACATCGGCATACCGGATATGGCGCTCGTCCGGACGCGGATGAACCGTAATGCCCTCAGCACCGAAAGCCTCGCAGTCCATAGCCACCTTTATCACATCCGGATTATTTCCTCCCCGCGCATTGCGCAAGGTTGCGACCTTATTTATATTAACACTTAATTTAGTCATACTAATTTATAGGTTTTTGTTATCTTTGCGTCAACAAAATGCAAAGTTATCAGATTTTAGAGAAACTTGCTACGAAATCTTTAAAAAGATGATAAAATAAAGTCCTATGCAAAAAAACATGAGATTCGCCCTCTTCGGAAACACATATCAGGAGCACAAGTCGGCACACGTGGCTCATCTGCTGGACATACTGCGGGGAAAAGGGGCCGAGATATGCATCAGCAGCGAATTTTACGACTTCCTGCGCCACCATACGGACGCTGACCTGAAAGGCCTTGACCTTTTCGAGGGAAACAGCTTCACGGCCGACATGGCATTAAGCGTGGGGGGAGACGGAACTTTCCTGAAGGCGGCCAGCCGGGTGGGGAGAAAGGAAATCCCGATATTAGGCATCAACACAGGGAGGCTGGGCTTTCTGGCCGACATATCGCCCGACCAGATGGAAGAGACCTTCGATGAAATCTATGAAGGGAAATACCGGGTCGAGCCCAGACGCGTGCTGAAACTGACATGCAGCGGACATGTGCTGAAGGGATACCCCTACGGCCTGAACGAAATCGCCATCCTGAAGCGCGACAGTTCCTCAATGATAACAATCCGTGCCGCGATAAACGGAGAGTCGCTAAACGTATACCAGGCAGACGGACTGGTCATATCCACGCCTACCGGCTCAACCGGATATTCGCTCAGCGTAGGCGGGCCCATTCTGGTGCCCCAAAGCGGAACAATCAGCCTCACGGCCGTAGCCCCGCACAGCCTCAATGTCCGCCCGATTGTGATACGCGACGACTGGGAAATCACACTCGATGTAGAAAGCCGGAGCCACAACTTCCTGATTGCCATCGACGGACGGAGCGAAACGTGCCGCGAAGGAGTTCAGCTTACCATCCGGCGGGCAAACTACCATGTGCACATCGTGAAGCGATGCAGGCATTCGTTTTTCAACACGCTGCGCGAAAAGATGATGTGGGGGATGGACAACCGCAACTGACGCTCCGCACCCTTTTTTCACACCGCCAAAGAAAATTCCCGACCGGGAAAAACTTTTTCCGGCGGCGTCAGGCCCGACACCCGACGGCAGAAAACGAATCCGCGCCAAACGCCTGCAAAAGGAAAGCCCGCACACCGGCAGGCCGCATCCAAGGCTAACGGCAGCCGGGAACGTGAAAAAAATATTTATCCCATTATTTTGCTATACATTATATTATTTATATCTTTGCGTCCGAAATGGATGAAAGGTGGAGGGGCAACAAGCTCCTTTTTTTGTTCTTAACAGTTAATACATGATAGATAAAGACATTGTAACCCGGATTGTAGGAGAATGGTTGGAAGACAAGGACTATTTTCTGGTAGATATTACGGTCAGCCCGGATGACAAGATTGTAGTTGAAATAGACCACGCCGAAGGCGTGTGGATTGACGACTGCGTGGAGCTGAGCCGCTATATCGAATCGAAACTGAACCGCGAAGAAGAAGATTATGAACTGGAAGTGGGTTCGGCCGGAATCGGCCAGCCGTTCAAGGTGCTGAAGCAATACCTGATTCATGTCGGGAAAGATGTGGAGGTCATGACCAAAGACGGGAAAAAGTGGACGGGAGTATTGGCCGATGCCAATGAAGAAAACTTCACACTGACCGTCGAAGTGAAAGTCAAGCCTGAAGGTGCCAAACGCCCGAAGCTGGTAGAACAGAACATCACGTTCACCTATGACGAGATAAAATACACCAAATACTTAATTAGCTTTAAATAAATTATGGCGAAAAAAGAAGAAACGATCAGCCTGGTTGATACATTTTCGGAATTCAAGGAACTGAAGAATATAGACCGCACCACCATGGTGAGCGTATTGGAAGAATCTTTCCGCAGCGTGATTGCCAAAATGTTCGGAACGGACGAGAACTATGATGTCATCGTAAATCCCGACAAAGGCGACTTCGAGATATGGCGGAACCGGGAAGTAGTGGCCGATGACGAACTGACGAACCCCAACATGCAGATATCTCTGACCGAAGCCCGCAAGATAGACGCTTCGTATGAAGTGGGAGAAGAGGTGACCGACGAAGTGATTTTCGAAAAGTTCGGACGCCGCGCCATCCTCAACCTCCGCCAGACACTGGCTTCAAAGATTCTGGAACTGGAGAAAGACAGCCTCTACAACAAATACATCGACAAGGTAGGAACCATCATCAGCGCCGAGGTATACCAGACATGGAAAAAGGAAATCCTGCTGCTCGATGACGAAGGCAACGAACTGCTGCTTCCCAAGACCGAGCAGATACCAAGCGACTTCTACCGTAAGGGTGAAACCGTGCGCGCGGTAGTGGCACGGGTGGAAAACAAGAACAACAACCCGAAAATCATCCTGAGCCGCACCTCGCCCGTATTCCTTCAGCGCCTGTTCGAACAGGAGGTACCCGAAATAAACGACGGGCTCATCACCATCCGCAAGATTGCCCGCATCCCGGGCGAGCGTGCCAAGATAGCCGTCGAGTCATACGACGAGCGCATTGACCCCGTAGGAGCATGTGTAGGTATGAAGGGCTCACGTATCCACGGCATCGTGCGTGAGCTGCGCAACGAAAACATCGATGTTATCAACTATACCTCCAACATACAGCTCTTTATCCAGCGCGCGCTGAGTCCGGCCAAGATATCCTCCATCGTAATGCACGAGGAAGACAAGAAGGCCGAAGTCTACCTCAAGCCGGAAGAAGTGTCGCTCGCCATCGGAAAAGGCGGTCTGAACATCAAGCTGGCAAGCATGCTCACCGAATATACAATTGATGTATACCGCGAACTGGGCGAAGGAGCCACAGACGAAGACATCTATCTGGACGAGTTCAAGGATGAAATAGACGAATGGGTAATCAATGCCATAAAGAGCATCGGCATAGATACAGCCAAAGGTGTATTGAACGCTCCGCGAGAAATGCTGGTGGAAAAAGCGGATTTGGAGGAAAACACAGTGGATGATGTGTTGAGAATCCTGAAAGCCGAATTCGAAGAATAATCCCAGGCACCTGCGATTATCTTTCTCCGACTTTTTTCAATTCTCAATTTTAAAATTTTAATTCAGCCTATGACGATTAGATTAAATAAAGTAACAAGAGACTTAAACGTGGGGATTACCACGGTGGTAGAGTTTTTGCAGAAAAAAGGATATACCATCGAGGCCAATCCCAATACACGAATTACAGACGAGCAATATGCCATGCTCGTCAAAGAGTTCAGTAAAGACAAAGATTTGAAGATAAAGTCGGAGAAGATTTTTCAGGAACGACAGAACAAGGGCCGCAACAAGACTTCCGTGTCGATAGAAGACCTGCAGCCGGAAACCAAAGAACCGGAAATGATAGGAACCGTGGTACCGGAAGAAGCGCTTCCCAAATTCAAGCCTGTAGGAAAAATTGATTTGGAGAGCCTGAACAAAAAGACAAGAAAGGAAGAAGTGCAACCTGCTTCCAAGCCGAAACAACCGGAAGAACCGGTCGGAAGAACTGAAGAACAGGCCTCTGCAGAAAAAGATATTCCCCAACCTGACACCATCAACGATAAAGAAGAAGATTCAAAACCGACAGAAGCATTGCCACCCCAACCGATGGAAGAAGAAAAGAAAGAGATGACCCAAGACACCAATCCAACTCAAGAAAAGGAAGAGATTTTCAAAATCCGTACCCCTGAGTTCAAGTCAAAAATCAATGTGGTAGGCCAGATAGACCTGGCGGCCCTCAACCAGTCCACCCGCCCGAGAAAGAAATCAAAGGAGGAAAGGAAAAAGGAACGCGAAGAAAAAGACAAGCAGCGTCAGGAACAGCGCAAGCAAATGAAGGATGCCATCATCAAGGAAATACGCAAGACCGACGACAAGGCAGGCGGCGATGACACGGCCAAGAAGAAAAAGCGTACCCGCATCGGCAAGGAGAGGGTCGACATAAACAATCCTGCAGCAACTTCCGGAGGAAACGCTCCGCGTGCGGAAAAACAGAACAAGAACGCTCAGTCACAGGGCAGCGGAAAGCACGGCAAAGACCGCTTCAAGAAAAATGTCATCAAGCAGGAAGTTAACGATGAAGATGTCGCAAAACAGATAAAAGAGACTCTGGCACGCCTGACCAACAAGGGAAAGAACAAGGCAGCCAAGTACCGCAAAGAGAAACGGGAGTCAATCCAGAACCGCCAGATGGAGCAGGAAGAACTGGAACAGGAAGAAAGCAAGACTCTGAAACTGACAGAATTTGTAACGGCCAACGAATTGGCCAGCATGATGAACATTCCCGTTACGCAGGTCATCTCTACCTGCATGAGTGTGGGCATCATGGTATCCATCAACCAGCGTCTGGATGCGGAAACCATCAATCTGGTAGCGGAAGAATTCGGCTTCAAGACAGAATATATCAGCGCAGAAGTGGCTCAGGCCATCGAAGAAGAAAAAGATGCGGAAGAAGACCTGCAGCCGCGCGCACCGATTGTGACGGTCATGGGACATGTTGACCACGGAAAGACATCATTGCTGGACTATATCCGCAAGGCGAATGTAATTGCCGGAGAAGCGGGTGGAATCACCCAGCACATCGGTGCCTACAACGTGAAACTGGAAGATGGACGCCACATTACATTCCTCGATACGCCGGGGCATGAGGCCTTTACGGCCATGCGTGCCCGTGGAGCCAAGGTTACCGATGTGGTTATCGTCATCGTTGCGGCAGACGACAATGTCATGCCGCAGACAAAGGAAGCCCTCAACCATGCGATGGCGGCAGGCGTACCCATCGTCTTTGCCATCAACAAGATAGACAAGCCGAACGCCAATCCGGACAAGATAAAGGAGGAATTGGCCAACATGAACTTCCTCGTCGAGGAATGGGGCGGAAAATATCAGTCACAAGACATCTCGGCTAAGAAAGGTACGGGCGTGAAGGAACTGCTGGAAAAGGTACTGCTGGAAGCCGAAATGCTGGACCTGAAGGCCAATCCCAACCGCAAGGCTACCGGCTCTATCATAGAATCGTCACTCGACAAGGGCCGCGGATATGTGGCCACGGTGCTGATATCAAACGGGACCCTGCATGTGGGCGACATCGTATTGGCCGGCACCTCTTACGGCAAGGTAAAGGCCATGTTCAACGAGCGCAACCAGCGTATGAAGGAGGCAGGCCCGTCTGAACCGGTTCTGATTCTGGGACTGAACGGCGCTCCTGCCGCAGGAGACACTTTCCACGTGTTCGACAGCGAACAGGAAGCGCGTGAAATAGCTAACAAGCGGGAACAGCTCCAACGCGAACAGGGTCTGCGCACACAGAAAATGCTGACTCTGGACGAAGTGGGACGCCGTCTGGCACTGGGTGACTTCCACGAGCTGAATGTAATTGTGAAAGGCGATGTGGACGGTTCGGTAGAAGCACTGAGCGACTCACTGATAAAGCTGTCTACCGAACAGATACAAGTCAATGTCATCCACAAGGGTGTGGGACAGATTTCCGAATCCGATGTATCGCTGGCGGCAGCCTCCGATGCCATCATCGTAGGATTCCAGGTACGCCCGTCAAGCAATGCCGCCCGGCTGGCCGAACAGGAAGGCGTCGACATCCGCAAATACTCCATCATCTATGATGCGATAGAGGAAGTGAAGGCTGCCATGGAAGGAATGCTTGCCCCCACCGTAAAGGAACAGGTAACTGCAACGATAGAGGTACGCGAGGTGTTCAACATCAGCAAGGTGGGCACGGTGGCAGGAGCCATGGTCAAGACCGGAAAGGTAAAACGGACGGACAAGGCCCGCCTGATACGCGACGGAATCGTAATCTTCACCGGAAGCATCAACGCGCTCAAGCGCTTCAAGGATGATGTGAAGGAGGTGGGAGCAAACTTCGAGTGCGGCATCAGCCTGACCGGATGCAACGACATCAAGATTGGAGACATCATTGAGACATATGAGGAAATTGAAGTAAAACAGAGTCTGTAAACCTGTCAGAATATGGAATCGGGAACTGGGAACCGGCAGCACACCGCGCAGCTGTTTCAGTTCCCGATTTCCGGCTTCACACACCATGGAAACGCTTGACTGGATTATAACGGCTGTAATCGCCCTGGGAGCTGTCATGGGATTCACAAAAGGATTCATCAGGCAGCTGGCATCAGTCACCGGACTGATAGCGGGGCTTCTGCTGGCCCGAGCTCTGTTCAGGTCTGTAGGAGAACGGCTCGCAGCAGAAACCGGAGCATCCGTCACGCTTTCACAAACACTGGCCTTCATCATCATCTGGCTGATTGTCCCCGTCAGCTTTTCCCTGCTTGCCGGCATGCTGACCCGGGCGGCAGAGACCATGCGGATGGGATGCGTCAACCGATGGATGGGAGCCGGATTGGGAGCTTTCAAATATGCCGTGCTGCTCAGCATGGCCGTATACTTCATCGAATTCATCGATACGGAAAACGACCTTATTCCATCAACAAAAAAGCGGGCATCGGCGTTATATTATCCGGTGAAGAGCCTTTCCGGCATCTTCATCCCGGCCATAAAGGACTTTACGAAACGATTAACAGATACCGATTATGCAAGAACCTAACAAATATGTAAAAGAACTGACGCAGGAGAAGTACAAGTACGGCTTCACCACCGATGTTCATACCGAAATCATAGAAAAGGGGCTGAATGAAGATGTAATCCGGCTCATCTCGGAAAAGAAGGGAGAGCCCGAATGGCTGCTCGAATTCCGGCTGAAGGCGTACCGCCACTGGCTCACCATGGAAATGCCCGAATGGGCGCATCTGGACATCCCCGAAATAGACTACCAGGCCATCTCCTACTACGCCGACCCCACACGCAGAAAGGACGGCCCAAAGAGCATCGACGAGGTAGACCCGGAGCTGCTCAAGACATTCAACAAGCTTGGCATCCCGCTTGAGGAGCAGATGGCACTGAGCGGAATGGCAGTCGACGCGGTAATGGACTCCGTTTCTGTCAAGACCACATTCAAGGAAAACCTGATGGAAAAGGGAATCATCTTCTGTTCCATGAGTGAAGCCATACGCGAGCATCCCGACCTGGTGAAGAAATACCTCGGCTCGGTAGTGGGATACCGCGACAATTTCTTCGCCGCACTCAACTCGGCCGTGTTCAGCGACGGCTCGTTCGTCTACATCCCCAAAGGGGTACGCTGCCCCATGGAGCTGTCCACCTACTTCCGCATCAATGCCGCAAATACCGGACAGTTTGAGCGCACGCTGATTGTAGCCGACGACGACAGCTACGTGTCGTATCTGGAGGGATGCACCGCTCCCATGCGCGACGAAAACCAACTGCATGCAGCCATCGTCGAGATTGTAGTGCTCGACCGCGCGGAAGTGAAATACTCCACCGTGCAGAACTGGTATCCGGGCGATGCCGAGGGAAAGGGAGGCGTATACAACTTCGTGACCAAGCGGGGCAACTGCAAGGGAACGGACAGCAGGCTGTCGTGGACGCAAGTGGAAACCGGCTCGGCCATCACCTGGAAATATCCGAGCTGCATCCTGAGCGGCGACGGCTCCACCGCCGAATTCTACTCGGTGGCCGTCACCAACAACCATCAGCAGGCCGACACGGGAACGAAGATGATTCATCTGGGACGGAACACACGCTCGACCATCGTGAGCAAGGGCATCAGTGCCGGACAGAGCCAGAACTCCTACCGCGGACTGGTGCGCGTGGCCGAAAGGGCCGACAACGCACGAAACTACAGCCAGTGCGACTCGCTGCTGTTGGGAAGCCGCTGCGGCGCACACACCTTCCCCTACATGGACATCCACAACGAGACAGCCGTAGTAGAGCACGAGGCGACCACCTCGAAGATTTCGGAAGACCAAGTGTTCTACTGTAACCAACGAGGCATCTCTACCGAAGATGCTGTGGGGCTTATCGTAAACGGATATGCCAAAGAGGTGCTCAACAAACTGCCCATGGAGTTCGCCGTAGAGGCGCAGAAGCTGCTGAGCGTATCGCTCGAAGGAAGTGTGGGATAGCGCCCCGGCACAGAGAGACTATTCATTGTTCATCATTCATATTCACTGATTTGAAATGTTAGAGATAAAAGACCTGCATGCCTGCATTAACGGCAAAGAGATTCTGAAAGGCATCAACCTGAGTGTAAAGACCGGAGAGGTGCATGCCATCATGGGGCCCAACGGCTCCGGAAAGAGCACGCTGAGCTGCGTGCTGGCGGGACATCCCGCCTACGAGGTGACCAAAGGCGCGGTGACGCTCGACGGAAAAGACCTGCTGGCGCTATCCCCCGAAGACCGCAGCCGCGAAGGACTGTTCCTCTCGTTCCAGTATCCGGTGGAGATACCGGGCGTAAGCATGGTAAACTTCATGCGGACTGCCGTAAACGAGCACCGGAAATACAAGGGACTGCCGGCACTGACCGCAAGCGAATTCCTGAAGCTGATGCGTCAGAAGCGCGAAATCGTAGAGTTGGACAGCAAGCTGGCAAACCGCTCGGTAAATGAAGGCTTCTCCGGCGGTGAAAAGAAGCGCAACGAAATCTTCCAGATGGCCATGCTCGAACCGAAGCTGAGCATCCTCGACGAGACGGACTCCGGACTGGACATCGATGCCCTGCGCATCGTGGCCGAAGGGGTGAACAAGCTGAAAACACCGGAAACGAGCTGCATTGTGATAACCCATTACCAGCGCCTGCTCGACTACATCAAGCCCGATGTGGTGCATGTGCTCTACAAGGGACGCATCGTGAAGACAGCCGGGCCGGAACTGGCCCTTGAACTGGAGGAGAAAGGATACGACTGGATTAAGAAAGAATTAGGAGAATAAGATGAAAGCGGAACAACAATACATCGACCTTTTCACCGACTGCGAAGCAATGATTTGCCGCCACAGCGCGGAGGCACTCAACGCACCGCGGGCGAAAGCGTTTGCCGATTTCCAGCGGACCGGCTTCCCCACTCGCAAACAGGAGCGGTACAGGTATACCGATGTGGGGAAATACTTTGCCCCCGACTACGGGCTGAATCTGAACCGGCTGGCCTTTCCGGCAAATCCCTACGACGTATTCAAGTGCGATGTGCCCAACATGAGCACCGCACTCTACTTTGTGGTGAACGACTCGTTCTGCCAGACCATACATCCGGCAGCCCCCCTACCCGAAGGGGTGCTCTTCGGAAGCCTGAAGGAGATGTCTGAAAGGTATCCGGAAGTGATAAGGAAGCATTACGGACGGCTGGCAGACACATCGAAGGATGCACTCACTGCATTCAACACCATGTTCGCCCAAGACGGCGTACTGATGTACGTGCCCCGCAATACGGTGGTCGAGAGGCCCATCCAGCTTGTGAACATGCTCCGGGCGGATGTCAGCTTCATGGCCAACCGCCGCATTCTGGTCATCCTGGAAGACGGGGCGCAGGCCAAGCTGCTTGTGTGCGACCATGCGATGGACGATGTCAATTTCCTCTCCACGCAGGTCATCGAAGTGTTTGCCGGAGCAGGAGCCTCGTTCGACCTGTATGAACTGGAGGAAACGCACAACAGCACCGTGCGCTTCAGCAACCTGTATGTAGACCAGCAGGCTGACAGCCGGGTATTGCTCAACGGAATGACCCTGCACAACGGCACGACCCGCAATACCACCGAGGTCACACTTTCGGGGAAAGGCGCACAGCTGAGCCTTTGCGGCATGGCCATCGCCGACAAGAACGAGCAGATAGACAACCATACCTTCATCGACCATAAGGCCCCCGGATGCACGAGCAACGAGCTGTTCAAGTATGTGCTGGACGACCAGGCCACCGGAGCGTTCGCCGGAAAGATTCTGGTGCGCGAAGGGGCCCAGCAAACCTCCGCACGGCAGACGAACCGCAACCTGTGTGCCACGCGCGAAGCCCACATGTATACCCAGCCCCAGCTGGAGATATACGCCGACGATGTGAAGTGCTCACACGGCGCGACGGTAGGACAGCTGGACGAAGCCGCCCTGTTCTACATGCAGCAGCGGGGCATCAGCCTGAAAGAAGCACGCCTGCTGCTGATGTTCGCCTTCGTAAACGAAGTGATTGACAACATACAGATTGATGTGCTGAAAGACCGTCTGCACCATCTGGTGGAGAAGCGGTTCAGGGGCGAGCTGAACAAATGCCAGGGATGCGCCATCTGCAAATGACCGGGCCGCACTCCCTTCACACACCATCAAAGACCATGTACAACGTAAATGATATAAGAAAAGATTTCCCGATTCTTTCGCGCACAGTCTATGGCAAGCCTCTGGTTTACTTAGACAACGGGGCGACCACCCAGAAGCCCCGCTGCGTGGTAGAGTCGATAGCCGACGAATACTATTCCGTCAATGCCAACGTACACCGGGGCGTGCATTTCCTGTCGCAGCAGGCCACAGACCTGCACGAAGCGTCCCGTGAGACGGTGCGGCGGTTCATCAACGCCCGCAGCACCAGCGAAATCATCTTCACCCGCGGCACCACCGAAAGCATCAATCTGGTGGCCTCCACCTTTGCCGACAGCCAGATGAAGGAGGGCGATGAAGTGATAGTTTCCGTCATGGAGCACCACAGCAACATCGTTTCCTGGCAGCTCCAGGCCGCCCGCAAGGGCATCGTGCTGCGGGTCATCCCCATGAACGACCGCGGAGAACTGCTGCAGGACGAATACGAGAAGCTGTTCAGTCCGCGCACCCGTTTGGTTTCCGTCGCCCACGTATCCAATGTGTTGGGCACGGTCAATCCCGTAAAGGAGATGATTGCCACGGCTCATGCCCACGGCGTGCCCGTGTTGGTAGACGGTGCGCAGAGTATCCCGCACATGAAGGTGAATGTGCAGGATTTGGATGCCGACTTCTATGTATTCAGCGGACACAAGGTATACGGCCCTACGGGGATAGGAGTGTTGTACGGCAAGGAGGCATGGCTCGACCGTCTCCCGCCCTACCAAGGTGGAGGCGAGATGATAAGGAATGTCAGCTTCGAGAAGACCACGTTCAACGACCTGCCCTTCAAGTTCGAGGCGGGAACGCCCGACTATATCGGCTCCACCGCACTCGCTAAGGCGCTCGACTATGTCACCGCCATCGGAATGGACGAGATAGCGGCCTACGAGCACGAGCTTACCGTCTATGCCATGCAGCGTCTGAAGGAAATCCCCGGCATGCGCATCTTCGGACAGGCCGAGCAGAAGAGCGGGGTGATATCGTTTCTCGTGGGAAACATCCATCATTTCGACATGGGCACGCTGCTGGACCGTCTGGGAATCGCCGTGCGTACCGGACACCACTGCGCCGAACCACTCATGCACCGCTTGGGAATTGAAGGCACGGTGCGTGCCTCGTTCGGGCTCTACAACACCCGGGAGGAAGTCGATGCCCTCGTGGCAGGCATTACGCGGGTCAGCCGAATGTTCGGGTAAGCCTCCGGATTTTTCAGCCAGACTTCTCCATTCCGCAAGCCATACGCAGGCCGGCCGCATGACATGCGGCCGGCCTGCGTATGGTCACTCCCCTCCCCAAAAGCATCTATCCTCCGGAGGGACATTCGATTTGTACGATTTCACAAAAAGGTTGCCAAAAAAGCTTTTACATTTGCAAAAAAATGCAATCATCCAACATTCAAAACCCTAAAAAGCAATGAAAAAGACCTCATCAGCCTGTTGGTGTCTGGCAGCCCTTTTCCTCTTCTCGTGCGGAAGAGGAGAAAAAATCAGCAGATTAGAAACGGAAAAAGACTCCATACGCACCGTAAACGAACAACTGAACGCATTCCTCAACACGGTGTCCGAGAGTATGGACAGCATACTTGCCCAAGAGGGGTATGTCATTCTCGCCTACAATGGAGAAACCCCTGTAAAGCCCACTAAAACACAGATTCAGGAAAACCTGAACACTTTCGAAGAGCTGCTCGAACGGCAGCGGAAACGCATATCCGAACTGGAAGACTCGCTGTCGGGCGCCAACGGGGCCGAAGCGGCAAAACTAAAAAGCATCATCCGCTACCTGAACACGCAGATTGCGGAAAAAGACAACATGATTGCCCAACTGCGCAGTGAACTGAACCGTAAAAACACGGACATCGCCCAGCTCCGTTCGCACGTTTCAAGCCTGAACGCTGATGTTTCCAACCTGCAACAGAAGACCCAGGCACAGGAAGAGGCACTGACCGTGCAAAGCGACATGCTCAACGAAGGCTATGTAAAGGCAGGGACCAAGAAGGAACTGCAGGAGGCCGGACTGCTGGCCGGTTCCGGAATATTCGGAAAGAAGAAGCTGGATGTATCCAACCTGAACCCCGAACAGTTCACCAAAATCGACATCCGGGAATTTCAAGAGCTGAAGATTGCGGGCAAGAAGCCCAAGATTCTGACACAAATGCCGGAATCTTCCTACCGCTTCGACACGAATCCCGACGGAACGGCCACTCTGGTCGTTACCGACCCCACCAAATTCTGGAGCATAAGCAATTTTCTCGTCATCCAATACAAATAACCTCACGGCATGAAAAGATACCTTTTGCTTTTGACAGCCGTCCTGTGCGCTTCGCTTCATGCGCAGGATACCAGGCAGCATGTCGTGCAGCGCGGAGAAACCTTCGCCGTAATAGCCCGGCGGTACGGACTGACCGAAGATGAAGTGAAAGCCGCCAACCCCAACCACTCCGTCTGCTATGTGGGACTCAAGCTGCAGATTCCGGTAAAAGTAACGGAGACCTCCGCCAACGGCGACGAACCGCTTGCCGCCGCAATGCCCGAAGAGGCAAAAACAGAAACCGCCGCAGAGAGAAAATCATCGCGCAGAGCCTTCTGGCAGGGACTGGGTGACTTTATTGTTGGAGTGGCCGACGGGATGAACGAATCGGGACTGCTGGAAGAGACGGGCGATGCCGGTGTACTCATCGGCTCCACCGCCGATTTGGTAAACTCCGTGCGGGGTGAAGAAAGCCACTATGGTGATGCCGCCGCCGCATCAAGAGCAGAAAATCATACGACCGCCTATGAAAATCCTTCGGCCACGGTCAATGCCGACATGAATGCCTTGCAGCAGCAGATTGCCGCCATCGACCAGCGCATCGATGAAATAGGAGAAGAACAGGCCAGACTGCTCCGCGAAAAGGAAAACAACCATGCAAAGATGGTTTCATCGGCAGGCACAGCCGTCAAGGTGCAGACCGGAAGCAACCTTACCCGCAATTTCTCAGCATCCAGAGCAAGAAGGCAGGCTCAAGTCCGTGCCCAAGCACAAGCTCCATACAGAAGCCAGGCCGGCAACATCGAAAGACAGATTCAGCAGCTTCACGACGAAAAATCAAGACTGATGAAGGAAAGGAGCCAGTTAAGCCAGCAGCTGGCCGACCTGCAAGGCATGGAGACCCACGCTGACAATTCATATTCCGACTCAAGAGACGAAAAAGGCCAAGAACAAAAGGAGAAATCAAGACAAGTCAGTTTCGAAGCAAACAACAGAAGAAGTTACCAAAACCAGATTTTTACCTTAGAAAGCGCCTTGATTGACAGGAAAAACAATCCAGAACGGTTTCTTAACGGAGGAGAAACCCCGTCGCAATTCACAAAAGAAGTAAGGCAACGGCAGAATAAAATCAGAAAACTGCTGAAGGAATATGAAACAAAAAGCGGAGGGAGGGTACTTCCCCACGACGAATCACTTTTAAGATGGAACCCTTAAAACGACAAAGCAGAAGAGACCGCCTGTAAACCTGACGGTCTCTTCTGCTTTTATAAATCAAGACAAGTTCAACCAGCAGCGCATGCTGTCCGTCCGCACCTTACTTGTATTCCTGCCAGCTCTTTATCTGGATATCCTCCTCGCTCATCGCGCAGAAGGCCTCGATGAATGCCTTGGCCAGACGCGCATTGGTTATCAGCGGGATGTTATGGTCGATAGCCCCGCGGCGAATGCGGTATCCGTTTGTCAGCTCGCGCTTGGTATGGTTTTTCGGGATATTGACTATCAGGTCAAACTTATGGCCTGCTATCATCTTCATCACATTGTTTTCCGCATGCGGGCGCTCGTCAGGCCAGAATACGGGAGTGGTCGGGATGCCGTGTGAATTGAGGAAAGCGGCCGTCCCTGCCGTGGCATAGAGCGCATACCCCTTCTGGCTCAGCATGTGGCTTGCGTCGAGCAGGTCGACCTTCGACTTCGTGGCTCCCGATGAAAAGAGCACAGACTTCTTCGGAATGGTATAGCCCGTGGCAATCATCGCGTTCAGCAGCGCTTCATTGAAGTCATCGCCCAAACAGCCTACTTCACCGGTAGACGACATGTCCACGCCCAACACCGGGTCAGCATTCTGCAGACGCGCGAACGAGAACTGCGAAGCCTTCACGCCGATGCGGTCGATGTCGAACGCCGACTTGTCGGGCTTGGTGTAGGGAGCGTCCAGCATGATGCGCGTGGCAGTCTCGATGAAGTTGCGCTTCAGCACCTTCGACACGAACGGGAAACTACGCGACGCACGCAGGTTGCACTCGATTACCTTCACCTCGTTCTTGCGGGCAAGGAACTGAATGTTGAATGGTCCGGAGATGTTCAGCTCCTTTGCGATGCGGCGGCTGATGCGCTTGATTTCGCGGGCGGTGGAGAAGTAAATCTTCTGTGCCGGAAACACAAGCGTGGCATCGCCCGAATGAACACCAGCATACTCGACATGCTCGGAGATGGCATACTCCACCACCTCACCGTTCTGCGCCACCGCATCAAACTCGATTTCCTTCGTCTCCTGCATGAACTGCGAAACCACCACCGGATATTCCTTGGAGACCTCGCTTGCCATCTGGAGGAAACGCTCCAGCTCCTCCTGATCGTAGCACACGTTCATGGCCGCACCGCTCAGCACATACGACGGACGCACCAGAACGGGATAACCTACCTTTTTCACAAACTCCTTCACATCGTCCAGACTTGTAAGTTCCTGCCAGGCGGGCTGGTCGATGCCCAGCTGGTCGAGCATGGCCGAGAACTTGTTGCGGTTCTCCGCACGGTCGATGGATATGGGCGAAGTGCCGAGGATGGGTACCGACTGGCGGTAAAGCTTCATCGCCAGATTGTTCGGAATCTGTCCGCCTACCGATACGATTACGCCGCGGGGCTGCTCCAGGTCGATGACATCAAGCACACGCTCGAAGGAGAGCTCGTCGAAGTAGAGGCGGTCGCACATGTCGTAGTCGGTCGATACCGTCTCGGGATTGTAGTTAATCATGATTGACTTGTAACCCAACCGGCGCGCGGTCTGGATGGCGTTCACCGAGCACCAGTCAAACTCTACCGACGAACCGATGCGGTAAGCTCCCGAACCAAGCACGATGACCGACTTCTCGTTCTTGTAATAGTTTACATCATATCCCTCCGCACCGTAAGTCATATAAAGATAGTTGGTCAGTTCGGGATGCTCCGAAGCCACCGTGTTGATGCGCTTCACGGCAGGCAGGATGCCCAGCTTCTTGCGGTAGGCACGTACGGCCAGATTCTCCTTCTCCATGTTCCCGCCTTGGGGCTTCAGTACGAAGCGCGCTATCTGGAAGTCGGAGAAGCCCAGCACCTTCGCCTCGCGCAGCACATCGGCCGGCAGCTCTTCCAGCGAGTTGTATTCCTGCAGCTTGGCCTTGTAATCCACGATGTTCTTCAGCTTCCCGATAAACCACGGGTCTATTTTCGTCAACTCGAAGATACGCTCGATGGTGTATCCCTCTTCCAGTGCCTGAGCGATGGCGAAGATGCGCAGGTCGGTGGGGTTGGCCAGCTCGTCGTCCAGATTGTCAAACCGGGTATGGTCGTTTCCCACAAAGCCGTGCATGCCCTGTCCCACCATGCGCAGACCCTTCTGAATGATTTCCTCGAACGTGCGGCCGATTGACATAATCTCGCCCACCGACTTCATGCTCGACCCGATACGGCGCGATACGCCCACGAATTTCGTCAAGTCCCAACGAGGTATCTTGCAAATCAGGTAGTCGAGCGACGGAGCCACATAGGCCGAGTTCGGAGTGCCCATCTCACCGATTTCGTCAAGAGTATAGCCCAAGGCAATCTTGGCAGCCACAAAGGCCAGCGGATATCCCGTCGCCTTCGATGCCAGCGCCGAAGAGCGGCTCAGGCGCGCGTTCACCTCGATGATGCGGTAGTCGTCCGTATCAGCATTGAAAGCATACTGTATGTTGCACTCGCCCACGATGCCCAGATGACGGATGCACTTCCGCGAAAGCTCCTGCAGCATGGTCACTTGTGCCTGCGTGAGCGAACAGGTGGGAGCCACCACGATGGATTCCCCCGTATGGATGCCCAGCGGGTCGAAGTTCTCCATGCTTGCCACGGTAAAGCAGTGGTCGTTCGCATCGCGTATCACCTCAAACTCTATCTCCTTCCATCCTTTCAGAGACTCCTCCACCAATATCTGGGGCGAAAAGGTGAAGGCGCTTTCCGCCAGTTCCAAGAAACGCTCTTCATTGGGGCAGATGCCGCTACCAAGTCCCCCCAAGGCATATGCCGAACGTATCATCACCGGATAACCGATGCGGCGTGCGGCCGCCAGCGCGTCGTCCATATTCTCCACCGCCTGGCTCACCGGTGTCTTGAGCTCCGCCTCATCCAGCTTCTTCACAAACAGGTCGCGGTCTTCCGTGTCCATGATGGCCTCCACCGAGGTTCCCAACACCTCCACGCCGTATTCCTTCAACACCCCGTTGCGGTAAAGCTCCGTACCGCAGTTAAGCGCCGTCTGCCCGCCGAATGCCAACAGAATGCCGTCCGGCCGCTCCTTCTTAATGATTTCCGTCACGAAATGAGGAGTTACGGGCAGAAAATATACTTGGTCGGCAATGCCCTCTGAGGTCTGGATGGTAGCTATGTTCGGATTAATCAGCACCGAGCGGATGCCCTCTTCGCGCAGGGCCTTCAGGGCCTGGGAGCCCGAATAGTCAAACTCGCCCGCTTGCCCAATCTTCAATGCGCCTGATCCCAGGACCAGGACCTTCTTCAGTTCTTTTTTCATCGCTATAGATAGTTTTAAGTTTTGCCAAAGGTTTGTCTCTGACGGAAGCCGCCCGGACTTGCAGGCGGAATCCCCGAAGACTCTTTATGCAAAGAAACGATTTATTTTGAAGAAAACAAAGTATTTGGTTATCTTTGTCCGCAAATTAAACGTAAGCAACACTCAAATTATGGAAAAAGAAAAAATCATACTCACCGGCGACCGACCGACCGGGAAACTGCATATCGGACATTATGTAGGCTCTCTGCGCCGCCGTGTGGAACTTCAGGACTCCGGGCTCTACAAGAAAATATTTATCTTCGAGGCCGACGGACAGGCCCTGACCGACAACATCGACAATCCGGAAAAGGTGCGCCAGAATGTCATAGAGGTGGCACTGGACTATCTGGCCGTGGGCATCGACCCTGCCAAGTCTACCATCTTCATCCAGTCGCAGATTCCGGAACTTTGCGAACTGACATTCTACTACATGGACTTAGTGACCGTCTCGCGCCTGCAGCGCAACCCGACGGTGAAGACCGAAATACAGATGCGCAACTTCGAGACAAGCATCCCCGTGGGCTTCTTTACCTACCCTATCAGCCAGGCTGCAGACATCACGGCCTTCAAGGCGACGACCGTTCCGGTAGGAGAAGACCAGGAGCCGATGCTTGAGCAGGCACGCGAAATCGTGCGCCGCTTCAACCACATCTACGGCGAAACGCTGGTAGAGCCGGAAATCCTGCTGCCGGACAACGCAGCCTGCCTCCGCCTGCCGGGAACTGACGGGAAGGCCAAGATGAGCAAGTCGCTGGGCAACTGCATCTATCTGTCCGACACGGCCGACGAGGTGGAAAAGAAAGTGAAGAGCATGTATACCGACCCTACCCACATAAAGGTGAGCGACCCGGGAAAACTGGAGGGGAACACCGTGTTCACCTACCTGGATGCCTTCTGCAAGCCGGAACACTTTGAGCGTTATCTGCCCGACTATCCTAATCTGGACGAGCTGAAGGCTCACTACACGCGCGGCGGATTAGGCGACATGAAGGTGAAGAAGTTTCTGGCAGCCATCATGCAGGAAGAGCTGGGCCCCATCCGCGAACGGCGCAAGGAGTTTGCGAAGGACATTCCCGCCATTTACGAGATGCTGAAGAAAGGCTGTGAAACGGCACGCGAGGCCGCTGCACAGACGCTTGACGAAGTACGCAGAGCAATGAAAATCAATTATTTCGATGATGCCGCCCTGATTGAAGAGCAGGCCAAGCGCTTCGCCGAATAAGGACTGACGACTGAAATGCACACACTACAGACACGGGAAGATGCCATCCTGCATACTCCCGTGTCTGACTTTTATCCACACGACATCTCCCTGCTTCTTGTCCAATACCTCCGCCAGACAGGCGGCATCCTCCGGACAGCCTTCAAAGTCTCTGCTTTCCCTTTCCGGTGACACACCGATGGTCACGCCCTTTTTTTACCGGCAAAAGACTCGGCAACCACCTTCCTGATTTTCTGCCAACTCGGCATCTGTTTGAGTTCCCTGCGTATCGGTGCATCATACAGCAGGAACAGCAAGAAGAGAAAAATGCAGGCATAGGCCGTCCACCCGTAAATCTGCTTGATGCTGATTTCGGTCATCTGCGACATGAAGGTTTCCATATAGTGAGGTATGCCGACCGGCATCCGACCGGCAGACACACGGTCTATGGCTGCCCCATAGCGTGCTATATTATCCGGAAGGTAATAAGCCAGTCCCCGTGTATAGATGGCCGCCCCGACTACGCCGCCCATGACCATGTGCAGCATGTTGAATACCGACAACGCCTGAAAGAAATGCTGGAAACTCATTATCTCTTCCAGACAGGTCATAAACGTGGCACTGAGCACGGCGTATGCAAAGCCGCGGCAAAATATCAACGGATAAAGTTGGGAGATATGGATATCGGCAGAAATGAGGAAATAGTTTCCCAACAAATAGCCCATTATCCCACACAGCCCGACGATAATCAGCCGCAGATAATTGAAGCGCCTTACGTGCATCCACCAGTAAGCGAACAGGCATCCGGCCAAAACTCCGGCAAGTGCAGGCCAGTCCAATTGCACGCTCGTCATCGTGCCGTAACGCATCACTTCCCCCAAATAGGCTTCCTCCAACACGTTTTCGGTGGCAAGAAACATCTCAACCAAGGTTATCAGGACAAGCACTGGCAACAAATGGCGGTATGTCCACATCTTCGGCTCAAAAAACGGGTGACGGATGATAAACATACGCCAGATGCAGAAGATAAGCGTAACAACGATGACCACACTTAACCGACAGATTACCGGGCTGTTCCACCAGTCATACCAGTCGCCGTAGTTGAACAGATACGCAATCTCCAGCAAGAGCATCGCCCAAAGCACAGCCCCCAACCAGTCTATGCCGAACAGGGGAAGTTTCTTGAACATGCGGAAATGGCGGGTGCAGACGGTCAGTACAAGCAGATTGAACATCATGACGCCACAGATGAACAGCTGCATGTAATCCCAATGATAGTAGTACATCAGGCAGGTTGCAAGCAGGTCGGACAACTGCATGCTGCCCAAGATGACAATATGCAGCATCGGGAAGAACACGGTAAAATCGCGTGTGGGGGTCATCCAAAGCTGGATATTCGACATACATTCAAACGTGCCCTGTATCTTGCACATGCCTTCGATGAAACATACCAGCCACAGCAGCGGCAAGAATGTGATGCAGGGCGCAAGCAGGTTGCAAAGCAGGACACCGGTGGCCGCCGCACACAAAAGCGTCTTGTTCGTGAAACGGAACTTCATGCGGAACAGCAGGGGGAAATAAATCGCCATTCCCGACAAGTTCGCATAAAGACACATCAGGAGGTCTTCCCGCATAAGGGTCGTTTCGCCCATCATCTGGGCCAGCGTACCAAGGTAAAGCCCTCCGGAGAATTGGAAAGTAACGGCAAAAAACACATAAATCCAAGGCCGCATCCGCTCAGGAACGAATCCCCTGAACATCGGCATGGAAAAAGGCATGGGTTGTGCAGCTTCACTCATATCAGTATTTCACCTTACATTCTACGTTGAATCCGGCTCTCAGGCGGTTCACCTTGTCCGCTTCATTGTCCTGCAGACGGATACGGACGGGAACCCTTTGCTCCACCTTTACAAAATTGCCCGTGGCATTGTCTTGTGGAATGAGAGAAAAGGCCGCTCCCGTGGCATCAGAAACAGACTCGACCACTCCCTTATAGACTATGCCCGGAACGGCATCGGCCGTAAAGGTGACCGCCGCCCCCTCTCTGATGTTCGGAAGCTGTGTCTCCCGATAATTGGCAATGACCCAAAGGTCGCTGTCGTCCACAATGTCCACCATTGTCTGGCCGGGCTGCACCAGCTGCCCTTCATGGATATCTTTACGCCCGGTCACTCCGTCGCAGGTGGCAATGACGACCACCGTATAGGACAGGTTCAGCCTCGCCAAGTCTACAGCAGCTTGCGCCAGACGGATGGCCGCCTCGTTTTGTCCCAACCGATGTGTCTGTTCATCCTTCGTCAGCGAAGTGGAGTGTTTCATACGGACTGCCTGCTCATAGCGGGCATCGATGGCTTCGTAGGCGGTCTTTACATTGTCATATTGCTGACGGGTAACCGCATCTTCATCCAGCAGTTTCTCATACCGCCGCAGCTCACGTTCCGCATTGGCCCGCTGCACACGGACTTCCTCAATGCCGGCATCGTTGACAGTCAGGTTATTTTGCGTAGCGGCTATCCCGGCACTGGCGGCCTGCTGTCCTGCCAGCGCGTTGGCCAAATCCGCTTCGGCCTGTGCCAAGCGCAATTTGAACTCCGTATCTTCAATCACAAGCAGTGTATCGCCTTTGTGTACCGGCCTGTATTCTTCGAAACAGATTTTCTTGATGAATCCCTGCACCCGTGTATTGACCGGCGTGATGTGCTGCCTTACCTGTGCGTTGTCCGTATACTCCACGTTTCCCAAATGGATAAAGCGTGAGCAGACATACGCCACGCCCATTACCAGCAATGCTATGACGACCGTATTGTAAGCCAGTTTCTTTGTCTTTCGTGTAACCATGATGATTTCCGTTTTTTTGAATTTGTTATAAAGTATGTGTGATGTATTTCATCTTGTAATAGCTGTACAGGATGTTGACGTGGGCGTTCACCAGCCCCAAGCCGGCAGTGAGCTTCATGTTGCTTGCGTCCAGCATGTCGGTCAGCAGCGCCATCTCGTTCTTATAACGGTTGTCGGTGACGCTATAGTTCTCATCTGCCAGCCTTACGCTGTTCTCTTGTGTCCGCAAGTCGGTGAAAGCCGTCAGGAAGTTCACATAACTTTCCTGCACGGCATTTTCCACCTGCTCTTGGGCCAGCTGGTGGCGTTCCTGTGCCCGACGGACATTCAGGCGTGCCTGCTTCAGCTTATTGTTGCTTTTGAACAGTGAAGAAAGATTGTATTTCACCCCTATCCCCACATACCAATAATTGAAATTGTTGTCCAACACAGGCACTTCGATGGTTATAGGGCCGTCCAAATGCTCGGCAGCGACCAGGGATATATGCGGCAGGCGTTCCGAACGCTCCTGCTTCACCTTCTGCTCATTCAGCCTGACGGTCGTCTGTGCCTGTTTCAGGTCAATATTGTTGGCTTCCGCCATGTTCTGCCATTCCTCTTCTGTCAGTGTAAGAATCTGCCGTTCCAGCAAAGAGGGGTCTGGAACTATCTCCGTACCTTCAGGCAGATGCAAGGTGGTCACCAGCCAGTGGTTGGCTATCTTGCGCGCATCGCTTACTCTTGACAACTGCAGATTCAGCTGTTCCCTTTGCAGTTCATAACGCGTAATGTCATTTCTGAGCACAGTACCCTGTTCCCTGCGGGCTTTCATGTTGGCGATGACTTCCTCGGCCAGCTCCACGTTCTTCTCCAACACACGGATTTGATTGTCCAGCTTATAAAGATTCAAATAATGCCCTACCAGCAGAAAACGTATTTCCTGCACATCCTTCTGCCAGTCAAGTTCGGCCAGCAGCTTTCCTATTTCCGCCTGTCTGATGCCGCTGCTTATCGCTCCCCCAGCATAGATGACCTGCTGCGCCTCCAGTGCGAAGTTGTTTCCGAAATGAGGCATGTCTACCGTCATGGCATTCCCGAAGTCCCTGTCCCATAACCTGCCGTTGCCCCAATAGCTGGCCGAGAGAGAAACGTTCACATCCGGAAGCCTTTGCGCCCTGGCCGCCTTTAACGCTTCACGGGCGGCCTCCGCTCCCGTTCTGTAAGTCTGAATGCTTTTGCTCTGTCCGTCTGCCAGACGAAACAGCTCCTCTATGCCCATCTGTCGAGTCTGGGCACATAGACTCTGGCTGCACAGGACTGTGGCAAGCAACAGCCCTATGAGCCTCTTCTTCTTGCTCATAAGTCAATTTGATTGTTTTATTGTTATCGAATGAATATAGTCATGGGAAAAGGGCGGCAGCTAAATCAGTGCCGCTGCGCCCCATGCGTGGAAATCGTGAATCTTGTTCTTGTAATAAACTATATATATTCCCATATTATACTTCCTATATCCATGTCAGGACTGCAAAAATAGAGAAAAAAGAAACAGAACGTAACCTTATACAGCTTATGTTTTTTATTCTTTTAACTGTTGTATGACTGTAAACCAAACCACGGCTCTGGCAGGATACCTGCCATGTCATGCCTGCATTCCTTTATGGCCGGGCATGCTTCCCCCCCAAGCGGTCATGACAAGAACAAGACAACGGGAAACGCCGACGAAACTAAAAAACCTTCGGCCTGAACCGACGGACTTTCCGAAAAGAAAAACGGGGAAAAGTCTCTCATTTCCTGAAAGATGACGAAGAATGCACCCGGGACACCCGATATAAATCAAAAGAAAGAGAAGAAAAAAACACCGCAAATGTTTGGATATTTAAAATAAAGCTGTACCTTTGCAACCGCAAATGAGAACAAGAATATCGGGCGTTTAGCTCAGCTGGTTCAGAGCATCTGCCTTACAAGCAGAGGGTCGGCGGTTCGAATCCGTCAACGC
>CALUJA010000017.1 GCA_944320845.1 uncultured Phocaeicola sp. | reverse complement strand
AACAAAATGCCTACTATTCAACAGTTAGTAAGAAAAGGAAGAAAGGTTTTGGTTGAGAAGAGTAAATCTCCGGCACTCGATTCATGTCCGCAAAGACGTGGCGTGTGCGTGCGTGTTTACACTACGACTCCGAAAAAACCGAACTCGGCAATGCGTAAGGTTGCCCGTGTGCGTCTGACAAACTCCAAGGAAGTAAACTCTTACATTCCGGGAGAAGGTCATAATTTGCAGGAACACTCAATCGTATTGGTGCGCGGCGGTCGTGTAAAGGACCTTCCGGGTGTACGTTATCACATCGTTCGTGGTACATTGGATACCGCAGGTGTGGCAGGCCGTACACAAAGACGCTCTAAATACGGTGCCAAGCGCCCGAAACCGGGACAAGCTCCTGCGGGAAAAGGCAAGAAATAACCTGTAGACAGGGATAGATTTATTTATTAATCCGTTTTGGTTTGTAGGAAAAGCTTTAAGGTTGAGTAAACGCTTCGGAGGAAACGTTGAAGAAGACAAGATGCAGCCCCAAACTGAACATTATTATCAAACAAAATGAGAAAAGCAAAACCAAAAAAACGTATGGTCCTGCCGGATCCGGTGTTCAATGACCAAAGGGTTTCAAAGTTTGTAAACCATCTGATGTATGACGGTAAGAAGAATACTGCTTATGAAATCTTTTACAATGCGCTGAAAAATGTTGAAAACAAGCTTCCGGGTGAAGAAAAGTCGGCTTTGGAAGTGTGGAGAAAGGCTTTGGAGAATGTAACTCCGCAGCTGGAAGTTAAGTCTCGCCGAATCGGTGGCGCTACTTTCCAGGTTCCGACTGAAATCCGTCCGGAGCGTAAGGAGTCTATTTCCATGAAGAACTTGATTGCCTTCGCCCGTAAGCGTGGAGGAAAGTCAATGGCCGAGAAGCTGTGCGCTGAAATCCTTGATGCTTACAACGAGCAGGGCGGTGCATTCAAGCGTAAGGAAGACATGCACCGTATGGCTGAAGCTAACCGTGCGTTCGCTCACTTTAGATTCTAATCAATCAGGTATAATTTATTATTAAAGAGGAAACAAAATGGCTAAACATGATTTGCATTTGACCCGTAACATCGGTATCATGGCTCACATCGACGCCGGTAAGACTACGACTTCAGAGCGTATTCTTTTTTATACCGGCTTGACTCACAAGATTGGTGAAGTTCATGATGGTGCTGCTACAATGGACTGGATGGAACAGGAGCAGGAACGTGGTATTACCATTACTTCTGCTGCTACAACCACATATTGGAATTATGCGGGTAACAAGTACAAGATTAACTTGATTGATACTCCGGGGCACGTTGACTTTACTGCGGAGGTAGAGCGTTCGCTGCGTGTGCTTGACGGTGCAGTGGCTACTTATTGTGCAGTAGGTGGTGTTGAACCGCAGTCTGAAACAGTATGGCGTCAGGCTGATAAATATAACGTTCCGCGTATCGGTTATGTAAACAAAATGGACCGTTCGGGAGCCGACTTCTTTGAGGTTGTCCGCCAGATGAAGGATGTGTTGGGAGCTAATCCGTGTCCGGTCGTTATTCCTATCGGTGCCGAAGAAAACTTTAAGGGTGTTGTTGACCTGATAAAGATGAAGGCTATCTTGTGGCATGACGAAACGATGGGCGCAGACTATGATGTGGAAGAAATTCCTGCAAATCTGTTGGCTGAAGCTGAAGAGTGGAGAGGAAAGATGCTGGAGAAGGTTGCGGAGTTTGACGATGCGTTGATGGAGAAATACTTCGATGATCCTTCTACAATAACTGAAGAAGAGATTTTGCGCGCATTGCGTGCCGGAACTCTGAAGATGGATATCGTACCGATGCTGTGTGGCTCTTCATTCAAGAATAAAGGTGTTCAGACATTGTTGGATTATGTCTGTGCATTCTTGCCTTCACCGATGGATACTCCGAATATCGTTGGAACAAACCCAAATACGGGCGCTGAGGAAGACCGCAAGCCGGATGAAAACGAAAAGACGGCTGCTTTGGCCTTTAAGATTGCTACAGACCCGTATGTTGGCCGTTTGACTTTCTTCCGTGTTTATTCAGGAAAGATTGAGGCTGGTTCTTATGTCTACAATTCTCGTTCAGGCAAGAAGGAGCGTGTTTCTCGTCTGTTCCAGATGCACTCAAACAAGCAGAATCCGGTAGATGTGATCAGCGCCGGTGATATTGGCGCAGGTGTTGGTTTCAAGGATATCCGCACAGGTGATACTTTGTGTGATGAAGCTGCTCCTATCGTACTCGAATCAATGGACTTTCCCGAACCGGTTATCGGTATTGCGGTTGAACCGAAGACTCAGAAAGACCTTGACAAGTTGTCAAACGGTCTGGCTAAGTTGGCTGAAGAAGACCCGACATTTACAGTACGTACAGATGAGCAGACTGGTCAGACAGTTATCTCTGGTATGGGTGAGCTTCACTTGGATATCATTATTGACCGTCTGAAGCGTGAGTTTAAGGTAGAGTGTAACCAAGGTCGTCCGCAGGTTAACTATAAGGAGGCTATTACGAAGACCGTTGAATTGCGCGAGGTTTACAAGAAACAGTCGGGTGGTCGCGGTAAGTTTGCCGATATTATCGTAACTGTAGGCCCGATTGATGAAGATTGGAAGCAAGGTGGCTTGCAGTTCATCGATGAGGTGAAAGGTGGTAATGTGCCTAAGGAATTCATTCCTTCTGTACAGAAAGGTTTCCAGACTGCTATGAAGAATGGCGTGTTGGCAGGCTTCCCGCTCGATTCATTGAAAGTCGTGTTGAAAGATGGTTCTTTCCACCCGGTAGACTCTGACCAGTTGTCTTTCGAAATTTGTGCTATCCAGGCATACAAGAATGCTTGTGTGAAGGCGGGTCCCGTTTTGATGGAGCCTATCATGAAACTGGAAGTAGTAACTCCGGAAGAAAACATGGGTGATGTAATCGGTGACTTGAACAAGCGTCGTGGTCAGGTAGAAGGAATGGAAACCAGCCGTTCAGGTGCACGTATCGTCAAGGCTATGGTTCCGTTAGCTGAAATGTTCGGTTATGTAACCGCTTTGCGTACCATTACTTCAGGCCGTGCTACTTCTTCAATGACCTATGATCATCACGCTCAGGTATCCAGCTCAATCGCCAAGACTGTGTTGGAAGAGGTGAAGGGTCGTGTTGATTTGGTGTAAGAAAAAAGTATTTTGAAGCTGATGGGGGTTAGCGAATGACTCTTAACCCTCATGCTTCAATTTATTTGTATTGTGAATATTAATTTAATAAAAGTATGAGTCAGAAAATTAGAATTAAACTGAAATCTTATGATCACAACTTGGTAGACAAGTCTGCTGAAAAGATTGTAAGAACTGTGAAGGCTACGGGTGCTATTGTAAGCGGTCCTATTCCATTGCCTACACACAAGCGTATCTTTACGGTAAACCGTTCGACTTTCGTCAATAAGAAGTCACGTGAACAGTTTGAACTTTCTTCTTATAAACGATTGATTGACATCTACAGCTCAACTGCAAAGACAGTAGATGCTTTGATGAAGTTGGAGTTGCCAAGTGGAGTAGAAGTAGAAATTAAAGTTTAATGATTTAAAATTTAATTGAAATGCCAGGATTATTAGGAAAGAAAATCGGAATGACATCCGTTTTCAGTGCTGATGGTAAAAATGTACCATGCACTGTTATCGAAGCTGGTCCCTGTGTTGTTACTCAAATCAAGACAGTTGAAAAGGATGGCTATGCAGCTGTTCAGGTAGGTTTCCAGGACAAAAAGGAAAAGCATACCACGAAACCGTTGATGGGTCATTTTAAAAAAGCTGGAGTAACTCCGAAGAGACACTTGGCCGAGTTCAAAGGTTTCTCAGAAGAATTGAATTTAGGCGACACGATTACTGTAGAGTTGTTTAATGATGCTGCTTACGTTGATATCGTTGGAACTTCTAAAGGAAAAGGTTTCCAGGGTGTAGTAAAGCGTCATGGATTCGGTGGTGTTGGTCAGACTACTCATGGTCAGCACAATCGTGCTCGTAAGCCGGGTTCTATTGGTGCCTGTTCCTATCCGGCCAAAGTATTTAAAGGAATGCGTATGGCAGGACAGATGGGTGGTGACAGAGTGACAACTCACAATCTGCAGGTATTAAAAGTGATTCCTGAACACAACTTGCTGTTGATTAAAGGTTCTGTTCCGGGTTATAAAGGTTCAATCTTAATAATTGAGAAATAATGGAAGTTAACGTTTTAAATATCAAAGGTGAAGATACCGGTAGAAAGATAGCTTTGAATGAAGCTATTTTTGGAATCACTCCGAATGATCATGCAATCTATTTGGCTGTGAAGCAGTATATGGCTAACCGTCGTCAGGGCACTCACAAGTCTAAAGAGAGAAGCGAAATCAGCGGGTCAACCCGCAAGTTGGGTCGTCAGAAAGGTGGCGGTGGTGCACGTCGGGGTGATATCAACTCTCCTGTATTGGTAGGTGGTGCTCGCGTTTTTGGTCCGAAACCGCGTGATTACAGTTTCAAGCTGAACAAGAAAGTTAAGGCTTTGGCTCGTATGTCTGCGTTGTCATATAAGGCACAAGCAAATGACATCGTAGTTGTTGAAGACTTCACTTTCGAAGCTCCAAAGACTAAAGAATTTGTAAATGTTATAAATAATCTTAAGGTAAACGGCAAAAAACTGCTTATGGTTTTGCCTGAAGCTGATAAAAATGTATATTTGTCGGCTCGTAATTTGGAGCGTACTAATTTGGCTATAGCTTCTGCACTTAATACATATTCTGTATTGGATGCGGAGACTCTTGTTATTACAGAACGCGCTTTGAAAGCTATTGAGGAAACCTTAATGACTAATAAGTAAGGAAATAGAAGTAATATGGGAATGATTATTAAACCGTTGGTAACGGAAAAAATGACAAAGATTACGGATAAATTCAATCGTTTTGGATTTATCGTTCGTCCTGACGCTAATAAGTTAGAAATTAAGCGTGAAATCGAGGCTTTGTATAATGTAAGCGTCGTTGATGTAAATACGATGCGTTATGCCGGTAAAAACAAGAGCCGTTATACAAAGGCGGGACTGATCAAGGGACGTACGAATGCTTATAAGAAAGCAATCGTTACGTTGAAGGAGGGTGATACTATTGATTTTTATAGCAATATTTAAATAAAAGATGGCAGTACGTAAATTTAAGCCCACGACACCGGGGCAAAGACACAAAATTATTGGTACTTTTGAAGAGATTACTGCATCGGTACCAGAAAAATCTCTTGTATATGGAAAGCGTTCTACGGGCGGCCGTAATAATGTGGGAAAAATGACTATGCGCTATATCGGCGGTGGTCACAAGAGAAAATATCGTATTATTGATTTCAAAAGAAACAAAGACGGTGTTCCAGCTGTGGTGAAAACAATTGAATATGATCCGAATCGTTCGGCTCGTATTGCATTGTTGTTTTATGCAGATGGTGAAAAGCGATATATTATTGCTCCTAATGGGTTGCAGGTAGGAAGTACATTGATGTCTGGTGCTGATGCATTGCCTGAAATCGGAAACGCTCTTCCTTTGGAAAATATACCTATAGGAACAGTTATTCACAATATTGAGCTGCGTCCGGGACAAGGTGCTGTATTGGTAAGATCGGCTGGTAATTTCGCTCAGTTGACTTCTCGTGAGGGTAAGTATTGTGTGATTAAGCTTCCTTCTGGTGAAGTAAGAAAAATCTTGAGTTCTTGTAAGGCGACTGTTGGTAGTGTCGGAAATTCAGATCATGCGTTGGAGGCTTCTGGTAAGGCAGGACGCTCTCGCTGGTTAGGTCGTCGTCCGCATAATCGTGGTGTTGTAATGAACCCGGTTGATCATCCGATGGGTGGTGGTGAAGGACGTGCTTCTGGAGGACACCCGAGATCTCGTAAGGGATTATATGCGAAAGGCTTGAAGACAAGAGCGCCTAAGAAACAATCTTCTAAGTATATTATAGAAAGAAGGAAGTAATAACTGATTAAGTGAGTAGATTATGAGTCGTTCATTAAAAAAAGGTCCATATATTAATGTAAAGTTGGAAAGTAAAGTATTGGCTATGAATGAAAGTGGCAAGAAATCAGTTGTTAAGACTTGGGCTCGAGCTTCAATGATTTCTCCTGATTTCGTAGGTCATACTATTGCAGTTCATAATGGAAACAAATTTATTCCTGTTTATGTTACAGAGAATATGGTAGGACATAAGTTGGGCGAATTTGCTCCAACTCGTACATTCCGCGGCCATGCAGGTAACAAGAAAAAATAAAGCAGGATATTTTATTTGAATAAAATGTAATAAATATAATGGGAGCAAGAAAAAAAATATCGGCAGAAAAGAGAAAAGAAGCCCTTAAGACTATGTATTTCGCAAAATTGCGGAATGTGCCTACTTCTCCTCGCAAAATGCGCCTTGTGGTTGATATGATTCGTGGAATGGAAGTGAACCGCGCACTTGGAGTTTTGAAATTCTCTTCAAAAGAGGCTTCTGCAAGAGTAGAAAAATTGTTGCGCTCTGCTATTGCTAATTGGGAACAGAAAAACGAACGTAAAGCTGAAGATGGGGAACTGTTCGTATCTAAGGTTTATGTGGATGAAGGGGTTACTTTGAAGAGAATGAGACCGGCTCCGCAGGGAAGAGGATACAGAATTCGTAAACGCTCGAATCATGTGACTTTGTTCGTTGATTCTAAAAATACTAATGATAAAAATTGAGAGTAGATGGGACAGAAAGTTAATCCGATAAGCAACCGTCTAGGAATTATCAGAGGATGGGATTCTAATTGGTACGGTGGCAAAAGTTATGGTGACGCTTTGGTAGAAGATAGCAAGATTCGCAAATATTTGAATGCGCGACTTGCAAAAGCTAGCGTTTCAAGAATTGTTATTGAACGTACACTGAAATTGGTGACAATTACTGTTTGTACTGCTCGTCCGGGAATTATCATTGGTAAAGGTGGTCAAGAAGTTGATAAGTTGAAGGAAGAATTGAAGAAGATCACCGATAAAGATATACAGATTAATATATTTGAGGTAAAAAGACCAGAGCTTGATGCGGTTATTGTTGCAAACAATATTGCTCGTCAGGTGGAAGGAAAGATTGCATATCGTCGGGCTATTAAGATGGCTGTTGCCAATACGATGCGTATGGGTGCTGAAGGTATAAAGGTGTTGATTTCTGGTCGTTTGAATGGAGCTGAAATGGCTCGCTCAGAGATGTACAAGGAAGGACGTACTCCATTGCATACATTCCGTGCAGACATTGATTATTGCCATGCAGAAGCATTGACGAAAGTAGGTCTGTTGGGAATCAAAGTGTGGATTTGTCGTGGTGAAGTTTATGGAAAGCGTGAGTTGGCTCCGAATTTTACTCAAGCGAAAGAAAACAGTCGTGGCGGCAATGGAGCAAATAATGGAGGAAAAGCTTTCCGTAGAAAGAAAAATAACAATCGCTAACGAATTTGAATTTTAGGATATTATGTTACAACCGAAAAAGACAAAATTCAGAAGACAGCAGAAAGGTAGTGCTAAAGGAAATGCACAGAGAGGGCATCAGTTGGCTTTCGGCTCGTTTGGCATTAAGTCATTGCAGACGCGATGGATTACGGGTCGCCAGATTGAAGCAGCTCGTATTGCTGTAACTAGATATATGCAGCGTCAGGGACAGATTTGGATTCGTATTTTCCCGGATAAGCCCATTACACGTAAGCCTGCAGATGTTCGTATGGGTAAAGGAAAAGGTAATCCTGAAGGTTTTGTTGCTCCAGTAACTCCGGGTCGTATACTGATTGAAGTAGAGGGCGTACCTTTTGATGTGGCGAAAGAAGCTTTACGCCTTGCTGCTCAGAAGCTTCCTGTTACTACTAAATTTATTGTTAGACGTGATTACGATGCAAGTCAAAATGCTTAAGATTATGAAGATTGCAGAAATTAGAGAAATAGCTACCAATGAATTGGCTGAAAGAATTCAGACTGAAGTTGCCAATTATAATCAGATGGTTTTAAATCATGCAATCTCTCCGTTGGAAAATCCTGCTCAGATTAAGAGTTTGCGTAGGACGATTGCGCGTATGAAAGGTGAGTTGCGTCGGAGAGAGCTTAATAAATAATATTTGTCCTCATGGAAGCTAGAAATTTAAGAAAAGAAAGAACTGGTGTTGTGCTGAGCAATAAAATGGATAAGACCATTACTGTTGCTGCCAAGTTTAAGGAGAAGCACCCTATTTATGGTAAGTTCGTTTCTAAAACGAAGAAATATTATGCTCATGATGAGAAGAATGAATGTCAGATAGGTGATACGGTGCGTATTATGGAAACTCGTCCTTTGAGCAAAACTAAGAGATGGAGATTGGTTGAAATTATCGAAAGAGCTAAGTAATTATGATACAGGCAGAATCCAGACTTACAGTATGTGACAACAGCGGTGCCAAGGAGGCTCTTTGTATTCGCGTTTTGGGCGGAACAAGAAGACGCTATGCGTCTGTCGGCGATGTGATTGTTGTCGCAGTGAAGAGTGTTATTCCTTCGAGTGATATTAAAAAAGGTGCAGTATCTAAAGCGTTAATTGTACGGACTAAGAAAGAAATCCGTCGTGCTGACGGTTCTTATATTCGTTTTGATGACAATGCTTGTGTTTTGTTGAACAATGCAGGTGAAATTAGAGGAAGCCGTATATTTGGTCCGGTAGCAAGAGAATTGCGTGCAGTTAACATGAAAGTCGTTTCACTTGCACCCGAAGTACTTTAATTTTGTAAAAGATTTTAGTAATGAGTAAGTTACATATTAAAAAAGGCGATACAGTTTACGTAAACTCTGGTGAAGACAAGGGTAAGACTGGTCGTGTGTTGAAAGTCCTCGTTAAAGAACAGCGTGCATTGGTTGAAGGCATTAATATGGTATCTAAAACTACTAAACCGAATGCTAAAAATCCTCAAGGTGGAATTGTGAAGCAGGAAGCTCCTATTCACATTTCTAACTTGAATCCGATTGATCCGAAAACGGGTAAGCCGACACGTGTGGGTAGAAGAGAGAGTTCAGACGGAAGAACTTTTGTTCGTTATGCAAAGAAATCAGGGGAGGAGATAAAATAATGAGTAATACTGCAAGCCTTAAGAAAGAATATGCAGAGCGTATCGCTCCTGCATTGAAAAATCAGTTTCAGTACTCTTCGTCTATGCAGATTCCTGTTCTTAAGAAGATTGTTATAAACCAGGGATTGGGTATGGCTGTGGCTGATAAGAAAATTATTGATGTTGCGATAAACGAACTGACAGCTATAACAGGTCAGAAAGCGGTTGCTACGATTTCACGTAAGGATATCGCAAACTTTAAGTTGCGCAAGAAAATGCCTATCGGTGTAATGGTAACTTTGCGCCGCGAAAGAATGTATGAATTTCTGGAGAAGCTTATTCGCGTAGCTTTGCCGCGTATCCGTGACTTTAAGGGTATCGAAAGCAAGTTTGATGGAAGAGGAAATTATACATTAGGTATTCAGGAGCAGATCATTTTCCCGGAAATCAATATTGACAGCATTACAAAGATTTTGGGAATGAACATTACGTTTGTAACTTCTGCGCAAACTGACGAGGAAGGATATGCTCTGTTGAAGGAGTTCGGTTTACCTTTTAAAAACGCTAAAAACTAAATAACTATGGCAAAAGAATCAATGAAGGCTCGTGAAGTAAAAAGAGCGAAATTGGTAGCCAAATATGCGGAGAAACGTGCGGCTTTGAAGAAGATTGTGAAGACAGGAGATCCTGTAGAAGCATTCGAAGCTGCTCAGAAGTTACAGTCTATTCCGAAAAACGCTAACCCGATCCGTTTGCATAATCGCTGTAAATTGACAGGTCGTCCGAAAGGATATATGCGTCAGTTTGGAATTTCTCGTATCCAATTCCGTGAAATGGCTTCCAACGGCTTGATTCCGGGCGTGAAAAAAGCTAGTTGGTAACGCATTTTATTATTATTAAATATTGTCAGGGTAGTCCTGATTAATTTAACAATTAAATTATATGACAGATCCTATCGCAGATTATCTCACAAGATTGAGAAATGCAATCAGTGCTAAGCACAGAGTTGTGGAAATTCCTGCTTCAAACCTGAAGAAGGAAATAACCAAAATCCTTTTTGATAAAGGATATATTTTGAATTACAAGTTTATTGAGGATGGACCTCAAGGCTCCATCAAAGTAGCCTTGAAGTATGATGCTGTTAACAAGGTAAACGCCATCAAAAAGCTTGTACGAGTATCTACTCCAGGTATGCGTAAGTATACGGGATACAAGGATATGCCGAGAGTTATTAATGGATTAGGTATTGCTATTATATCTACTTCCAAGGGTGTGATGACTGACAAAGAGGCTTCTGCTCTGAAAATCGGTGGAGAAGTTCTTTGCTATGTATATTAATGAAAGAGGAGGATTAGCAATGTCAAGAATAGGTAAGTTGCCCATTAATATTCCTTCTGGAGTAACAGTTACTCTTAAGGATAGCGTAGTAAGCGTTAAAGGACCGAAAGGTGAGTTGAGTCAGTATGTAAATCCTGCAATTCTGGTGGAAGTCGTTGACGGACATGTGGTGTTGAAAGAGGATGAAAATGCAATGCTTGATGACATGAAGCAGCGTCATGCTTATCATGGCCTGTATCGCGCGTTGATTCATAATATGGTTGTGGGTGTTTCTGAAGGTTACAAGAAGGAACTGGAGTTGGTCGGTGTTGGTTACCGTGCTTCAAATACCGGAAATGTAATCGATTTCGCATTGGGTTACACACATAATATCTTTATGCAGTTGCCGCCTGAAATTAAGGTTGAAACAAAGTCAGAAAGAAATAAAAATCCGCTTATTATATTGGAGTCTTGTGACAAACAACTGTTAGGTCAAGTTTGTGCAAAAATACGTTCTTTCCGTAAGCCTGAGCCTTATAAAGGAAAAGGTATTAAATTTGTTGGTGAAGAGATTCGTAGAAAGTCTGGAAAATCAGCCGGTGCTAAGTAATTTACGTAAAATTGGATAATTATGACAACAAAAATAGAAAGACGAATCAAAATCAAATACAGAGTACGCAATAAGATATTTGGGACTGCAGAGCGTCCACGTATGAGTGTATTTAGAAGCAATAAGCAGATTTATGTTCAGATAATTGATGATTTGAGCGGAAGAACTTTAGCGGCTGCTTCTTCATTGGGAATGGAAGTCATGCCTAAAAAGGAACAGGCTGCTAAGGTAGGAGAACTGATTGCGAAGAAAGCTCAGGAGGCTGGTATTACGACTGTCGTATTCGACCGTAATGGTTACTTGTATCATGGGAGAGTGAAAGAAGTAGCAGATGCTGCTCGTAACGGAGGACTTAAATTTTAATGACTATGGCAGTTTATAATAAGGTTAAGGTTACTAACGATATAGAACTGAAGGACAGACTGGTTGCTATCAATCGTGTTACTAAAGTTACCAAAGGTGGTAGAACTTTTAGTTTCTCTGCAATCGTCGTAGTTGGTAATGAAGATGGTATAATAGGATGGGGACTTGGTAAGGCCGGTGAAGTAACTGCTGCCATCGCCAAAGGTGTAGAAGCGGCAAAGAAAAATCTGACTCGAGTCCCGGTCTTGAAAGGAACTGTTCCTCATGAACAGAGTGCTAAGTTTGGTGGCGCAAAGGTATTCATAAAGCCTGCATCAACCGGTACTGGTGTTGTGGCAGGTGGTGCAATGCGTGCCGTGTTGGAAAGCGTTGGCATTACGGATGTCTTGGCTAAGTCTAAAGGCTCATCAAATCCGCATAATCTGGTAAAGGCCACTATCTTGGCTTTGAGTGAGATGAGAGATGCTCGTATGGTTGCCCAGAATAGAGGTGTAAGTTTGGAAAAAGTATTTAGAGGATAATAGGAGGAAGAACATGTCAACTATTAAGATAAAGCAGGTTAAGAGTAGAATTGGTGCTCCGAAAGATCAGAAAAGAACATTGGATGCATTAGGACTTCGTAAGATAAATCAGGTGGTTGAACACGAAGATTCTCCTTCAATTTTGGGAATGGTCGAGAAGGTGAGACACTTGGTTGTTATCGTTAAATAATAGAATTGTTGATAAATAAGAATTTTGTAATATGAATTTAAGTAGTTTACATCCTGCTGAAGGCTCAGTCAAAACTAGAAAGAGAGTTGGTCGTGGTCCGGGCTCTGGTTTAGGTGGCACTTCTACGAGAGGACACAAAGGAGCTAAGTCACGGTCAGGTTATTCGAAGAAGATTGGTTTTGAAGGAGGTCAGATGCCTCTTCAGCGTCGTGTTCCAAAATTTGGTTTTAAGAATATTAATCGTGTAGAATATAAAGCTATTAATCTTGATGCCATTCAGAAGTTGGCGGATGCTAATAATCTGTCTAAGATTGGAATTGGCGATTTTGTTCAGGCCGGCTTGGCTTCTTCAGGACAATTAGTGAAGGTTCTTGGTAACGGTAGTTTAACTACTAAACTTGAAGTGGAAGCAAATGCTTTTTCTAAGAGTGCGGTAGCTGCAATCGAAGCCGTAGGTGGTAATGCAGTAAAACTCTGATTCAATGAGAAAATCTATTGAAACATTAAGAAATATATGGAAAATTGAGGATCTGAGAAAACGGATCCTCATAACTATATTGTTTATCGCAATTTATAGATTCGGATCTTTTGTGGTTTTGCCAGGCATTGATCCGAGTATGTTAACAAGGTTGCATGAGCAAACGAGTGAAGGGCTTCTTGCGCTGCTGAATATGTTTTCCGGCGGTGCTTTTTCCAATGCTTCTATCTTTGCATTGGGAATTATGCCTTACATCTCTGCCTCTATTGTGATTCAGCTGTTGGCGATTGCTGTTCCTTATTTTCAAAAGCTTCAACGAGAGGGGGAAAGTGGACGTCGTAAGATTAATCAATATACACGTATCCTGACGATTATTATTTTGATATTTCAGGCTCCCTCTTATTTGATAAACTTGAAGATGCAAGCAGGTCCGGCTCTTAATGCTTCATTAGATTGGACGTTCTTTATTATAACTTCGACCATTATTTTGGCAGCAGGTAGTATGTTTATCTTGTGGCTTGGAGAGCGTATCACAGATAAAGGTGTAGGCAATGGAATTTCTTTGATTATTATGGTGGGAATTATAGCCCGATTGCCACAGTCTTTCTCTGGCGAATTTGTTTCGCGTCTCGCTTCTCCGGGTGCAGGCGGTATCATTATGTTCTTGATTGAACTAGTGTGCTTGTTGGCAGTGATAGCTGCTGCTATAATGTTGGTTCAAGGCGTCCGTAAAGTTCCAGTACAGTATGCTAAGAAGATTGTAGGTAATAAACAATATGGCGGTGCTCGTCAGTATATACCCTTGAAAGTTAATGCCGCTAATGTGATGCCTATCATTTTTGCCCAAGCTATTATGTTTATTCCGATAACCATAGTAGGATTTTCTAATACAGAAAGTGCGACAGGTATTGCAAGAGCTTTGATTGACCATACAAGCTTTTGGTATAATTTGATTTTTGCAGCATTAATCATTGTTTTTACCTATTTTTATACGGCTATAACCATTAATCCTAACCAGATGGCTGAGGATATGAAACGAAATAATGGTTTTATTCCAGGTATAAAACCCGGTAAGAGCACGGCAGAATACATTGACACTGTCATGTCTCGTATAACCTTGCCGGGTTCTATCTTCTTGGCTATTATTGCTATATTGCCTGCTTTCGCTGGACTTTTTGATGTTCAGGCTGAATTTGCCCAATTCTTTGGTGGAACATCTTTGCTGATTCTTGTTGGAGTAGTTCTTGATACTTTGCAGCAGGTTGAAAGTCATTTGTTGATGCGTCACTATGATGGACTTTTAAGTTCAGGAAGAATAAAGGGGCGTTCAGGTGTAAGTGCATATTAAAAGTAGTCTCAGATGATATTTCTTAAGACAGATGATGAAATAGAATTGCTTCGTCAAAGCAATCTCTTGGTCGGGAAGACCTTGGCAGAGATTGCTAAACTGATAAGGCCTGGAGTCACAACGAGACAGCTTGATAAAGTTGCAGAAGAATTTATCCGTGATCATGGAGCGGTTCCAATATTTAAGGGCTTTCCTAATCCCTATGGCGCTCCTTTTCCGGGGGCTATTTGCACTTCTGTCAATGATCAGGTAGTTCATGGCATTCCTAACGATGTAGAGCTGCAGGAAGGGGATATAGTTTCGGTTGATTGTGGTACATATATGAACGGCTTCTGTGGAGACTCTGCTTATACGTTTTGTGTGGGAGAGGTTGCGCCTGAGATTCGGGCTTTGTTGAAAACCACAAAAGAGGCTCTTTATTTAGGTATTGAAAATGCAGTTCATGGAAAACGTTTAGGAGATATCGGTTATGCGATTCAGCAGCATTGCGAAGCTCGCTCTTATGGTGTGGTTCGTGAGTTTGTAGGACATGGGATAGGAAAAGAAATGCATGAGGATCCTCAAGTTCCGAACTACGGGAAAAGAGGTACGGGTAAGATGCTGAAGAAAGGTATGTGTATTGCCATTGAGCCGATGATTACCCAAGGTGATCGTCAGATTGTAATGGAAAACGATAAATGGACAATACGCACACGTGACCGCCGTTGGGCTGCTCATTTTGAGCATACAGTAGCTGTAGGTGTGGGTAAGGCTGATATATTATCATCATTTGAATTTATAGAACAAGTATTAGGAGATAAAGCGATTTAATATGGCAAAGCAGTCTGCAATAGAACAAGATGGAGTGATTGTTGAAGCATTGTCGAACGCAATGTTTCGCGTTGAATTGGAAAATGGGCATGAGATTACAGCTCATATTTCTGGTAAAATGAGAATGCATTATATTAAGATATTGCCAGGGGATAAGGTTAGGGTAGAGATGTCGCCCTATGATTTGTCTAAAGGACGGATAGTTTTTAGATATAAATAAAAAGAAGAAGATATGAAAGTAAGAGCATCATTAAAGAAACGTACACCGGAGTGTAAAATCGTTAGACGTAATGGCCGTTTGTATGTTATTAACAAGAAAAATCCTAAGTATAAACAACGTCAAGGATAATTTATTATTTTTGCAAAAAAAATAATTAGTATATGGCTATAAGAATAGTTGGTGTAGATTTGCCTCAGAATAAAAGAGGTGAGATTGCGTTAACATACGTATATGGTATAGGACGCAGTAGTTCAGCAAAAATTTTGGAAAAAGCAGGTGTTGATCGTGACATTAAAGTTAAAGATTGGACTGATGATCAGGCTGCTAAGATTCGTGAAATTATCGCTGCTGAGTACAAAGTAGAAGGTGATCTTCGTTCAGAAATCCAGTTAAACATTAAGAGATTAATGGATATTGGTTGCTATCGTGGTGTTCGTCACCGTTTGGGACTTCCTGTAAGAGGACAGAGTACTAAGAACAATGCTCGTACACGTAAGGGAAGAAAGAAAACTGTTGCAAATAAGAAAAAAGCTACTAAATAATAATTGTTAATATGGCAAAAAAAACAGTCGCAGCTAAAAAAAGAAATGTGAAGGTGGAGGCTAATGGACAGTTGCATGTTCATTCTTCTTTCAACAATATTATCATTTCTTTAGCAAACAATGAGGGCCAGGTAATTTCATGGTCTTCAGCAGGAAAGATGGGATTTAGAGGTTCTAAGAAGAATACTCCTTATGCAGCACAGATGGCTGCTCAGGATTGTGCTAAAGTTGCGTATGATTTGGGCCTGAGAAAGGTAAAAGCTTACGTTAAGGGACCGGGTAACGGACGTGAGTCTGCTATTAGAACTGTGCACGGTGCAGGAATTGAGGTTACGGAAATCGTAGATGTAACTCCATTGCCTCACAATGGTTGTCGTCCTCCAAAGAGAAGAAGAGTATAATAAGATAACCTAAATTAAATGTAACTTGATTTTGTTAAATATGGATTGCATTTCCTTTCTGTAATCGCGGCTGCAACAAATTGAGTTCATGAATAACAATTAAATTAAAAAGAAAATGGCTAGATATACTGGACCAAAAACAAAAATTGCGCGTAGATTCGGTGAAGCGATCTTTGGACCTGATAAGGTGTTGTCTAAGAAAAACTATCCTCCCGGACAGCATGGAAACAACCGTCGCAGAAAGACATCGGAATATGGTGTCATGTTGGCTGAAAAGCAAAAAGCAAAATATACTTACGGTGTGTTGGAAAGACAGTTCCGTAACATGTTTGAAAAGGCAGCCAAGATGAATGGTATTACAGGTGAACTGCTGCTGCAAGGGTTGGAATCTCGTTTGGATAATGTTGTATACCGTTTGGGTATTGCTCCTACTCGTGCCGCTGCCCGTCAGTTGGTTGGACATAAGCATATTACTGTGGATGGAAAGGTGGTTAACATTCCGTCTTATTCAGTAAAACCCGGACAGTTGATTGGTGTTCGTGAAAGATCCAAGTCACTTGAGGTTATTGCAGACTCTCTGGCTGGTTTCAACCATAGTAAATATCCTTGGTTGGAATGGGATGAAAACTCTAAGACAGGTAGAATGTTGCATATACCTGAGAGAGCAGATATTCCGGAAAACATTAAAGAACACTTGATCGTTGAATTGTACTCTAAATAATAATTGATTTCATGGCGATATTAGCATTTCAAAAACCTGATAAAGTATTAATGTTGGAAGCGGATTCAAAATTCGGAAAATTTGAATTTCGTCCGCTTGAGCCCGGTTTCGGTATTACCGTAGGTAATGCTTTACGCCGTATTCTTCTTTCTTCACTGGAAGGTTATGCTATCAATACCATCCGTATTGATGGGGTAGAACATGAGTTCGCTACTATTCCGGGAGTTAAGGAGGATGTTACTAACATTATCTTGAACTTGAAGCAGGTTCGCTTCAAGCAAGTAGTTGAAGAATTTGAGAATGAAAAGGTAAGCATTACCGTTGAGAATTCTACTGAATTTAAGGCAGGTGATATTGGTAAGTATTTGACCGGATTTGAAGTGTTAAATCCTGAATTGGTTATTTGCCATTTAGATTCAAAAACAACTCTACAGATGGATGTTACAATCAATAAAGGTCGCGGATATGTTCCGGCTGATGAAAACCGGGAGTTCTGCACGGATGTGAATGTAATACCTATCGATTCTATCTACACTCCGATTCGTAATGTCAAATATGCGGTAGAAAACTATCGTGTAGAACAGAAGACTGACTATGAAAAGTTGGTTCTTGAGATTACGACGGATGGTTCCATTCACCCGAAGGAAGCGTTGAAAGAGGCTGCCAAGATTCTTATTTATCATTTCATGCTGTTTTCTGACGAAAAGATTACTCTTGAAACGTCGGATGCTGACGGCAATGAGGAATTTGATGAAGAAGTATTGCATATGCGCCAGCTGCTGAAGACCAAGTTGGTTGATATGGATTTGTCAGTTCGTGCTTTGAACTGTTTGAAGGCTGCTGATGTGGAGACACTTGGCGATTTGGTACAGTTCAACAAGACCGATTTGCTGAAATTCCGTAACTTCGGTAAGAAATCGCTCACGGAGCTTGATGATTTGCTCGAGAGTCTGAATCTGTCGTTTGGAACAGACATTTCTAAGTATAAATTAGATAAAGAATAAAACTAATGAGACATAATAAGAAATTCAACCATTTAGGTCGTACTGCTTCTCACAGACACGCTATGTTGTCGAATATGGCATGTTCTTTGATTAAGCACAAAAGAATCACTACGACTGTTGCGAAGGCTAAAGCTTTGAAGAAGTTTGTTGAACCGCTGATTACAAGATCTAAAGATGATACGACCAATTCACGTCGTGTCGTATTTAGCTATCTGCAAGACAAGTATGTGGTAACCGAACTGTTCAAGGAAATCTCTGTAAAGGTTGCAGATCGTCCGGGTGGTTACACTCGCATCATCAAGACTGGCCACCGTCAGGGTGATAACGCAGAAATGTGTTTCATCGAGTTGGTGGATTACAATGAGAATATGGCTAAGACTGCTGCTAAGAAAGCAACTCGTACCCGTCGTTCTAAAAAGTCTGCATCTGCTGCAACTGCTGAAGAAACAGCTGCTGAAGCTCCTGTTGCAGAAGCTGCTGCTACAGAGGAAGCCCCTAAAGCTGAGTAATTCTGTAAAACACTATATGATAAAAACCGGAATCTTCAAAGGTTCCGGTTTTTTTATTGCTTGAAGTGTCGTATCTTTGCCTTGAAAAAATAGGACGAAAGATGTTGTTGCCTTATCTTCATAAAGGACTGGTCGAGGCCGGATGTGATGAAGCCGGCCGCGGATGTCTGGCAGGGGCTGTGTATGCCGCAGCTGTCATTTTGCCTGCAGACTATGAAAATGAACTTTTGAATGATTCGAAGAAACTGACGGAGAAGCAGCGCTACAGATTGCGGGAGATGGTCGAACACGATGCACTGGCTTGGGCTGTCGGTGTCGTGACTCCGGAAGAGATTGACCGTATCAATATTCTGAATGCGTCGTTTCTGGCCATGCACCGGGCCGTAGACCAACTGACACTGCGCCCGCAACATCTGCTGATTGACGGGAATCGTTTTAATCCTTACCCCGGAATTCCTCATACCACGGTCGTGAAAGGCGATGGGAAATACTTGTCGGTTGCGGCTGCATCCATATTGGCAAAGACTTACCGTGATGACTATATGAACCGTCTCCATGAAGAATATCCTCAATATGACTGGGCGGGAAACAAGGGTTATCCGACGAAAAAGCACCGCGAAGCCATCAAGCGTTACGGGCCGACGCCCTATCATCGGATAAGCTTTAACCTGCTGGGAGACGGACAGCTCTCATTCGATTTTTAGTCGGGCTTACGGTGTGAGATTCATTTTCTGTGAAATTTTGCATTCACAGTCGAAACTTTCCACGACGGCGAAAACAGAGTCTGTTTGCTTAAATAAGGTAAAAAGTTTCGTGCTACACGGGATATTTTGTACTTTTGCATGTTGGATAACATAAGGTGAGTATCAACTTAAAAACAAATATAACTATGGCTAAGAAAGCTCTTTTAATGATTCTTGATGGTTGGGGATGTGGCGACCACAAGAAGGATGATGTGATTTTCAACACCCCGACTCCTTATTGGGATTCTCTGTTGGCTACTTATCCGCACTCTCAGCTTCAGGCGAGCGGTGAGAATGTGGGATTGCCCGACGGGCAGATGGGTAATTCAGAGGTAGGCCATCTGAATATCGGTGCCGGCCGTATCGTTTATCAGGATTTGGTAAAGATTAACCGTGCTTGCGCCGACGGAAGCATCTTGAAAAACAAGGAAATCATTTCCGCTTTCTCTTATGCAAAAGAACAGGGCAAGAATATCCACTTTATGGGACTGACTTCAAACGGTGGTGTACACTCTTCTTTGGACCATCTTTTCAAATTGTGTGATATTGCAAAGGAATACGGACTGGAAAATACTTTCATTCACTGCTTCATGGATGGTCGTGACACCGACCCGAAGAGCGGCAAGGAATTCATCGAACAGCTGACCGCTCATTGCGCACAGTCGGCAGGAAAGATTGCTTCTATCGTGGGACGCTTTTATGCAATGGACCGCGACAAGCGCTGGAACCGCGTGAAAGAGGCATACGACCTGTTGGTCGAAGGCAAGGGAAAGCAGGCTACCGATATGGTTCAGGCCATGCAGGAGTCTTACGATGAGGGAGTGACTGACGAATTCATCAAGCCTATCAACAACGCTAATTTCGATGGGACAATCAAGGAAGGCGATGTGGTAATCTTCTTCAACTACCGCAACGACCGCGCGAAAGAGCTGACCGTCGTGCTGACTCAGCAGGATATGCCCGAAGAAGGCATGAAGACAATCCCGGGACTGCAGTATTATTGCATGACTCCGTATGATGCTTCATTCAAGGGTGTCCATATCCTGTTCCCGAAAGAAAATGTGCAGGATACGTTGGGCGAGTATCTGTCAAAGAACGGCAAGAAGCAGCTTCACATTGCCGAGACTGAAAAATATGCTCACGTAACGTTCTTTTTCAACGGTGGCCGTGAAACCCCGTTCGATGGTGAAGACCGTATCCTGGTTCCGTCGCCGAAAGTCGCCACTTATGACCTGAAGCCGGAGATGAGTGCTTATGAAGTAAAGGACAAACTGGTTGAGGCAATCAACACGCAGAAGTATGACTTTATCGTGGTGAACTATGCAAACGGTGACATGGTAGGACATACGGGTATTTATGAAGCGATTGAAAAGGCTGTTGTGGCTATTGACAACTGCGTGCGCGATACGGTGGAAGCTGCCAAGGCCAACGGTTATGAAGTCATTATCATTGCCGACCACGGAAATGCCGACCATGCATTGAACGAAGACGGCACTCCGAATACGGCACATTCACTGAATCCGGTTCCGTTTGTCTACGTGACCGAAAACAAGGATGCCAAGGTGGAAAACGGCGTGCTGGCCGATGTCGCTCCGTCTATCCTGCATATCATGGGCATGTCTCAGCCGGAAGACATGACGGGAAAAGACTTGATTAAGTGATTGATTGTAGTATATTTTTAAGTCAGGTTCGGGCAAGCGCCCGTTCCTGACTTATTTTATGCTGTCTTTGATGGTTACGAGGCGGATGTCTTTACCGTAGCCGCACCAGATTCCCTTTCCTCCCCGGATGTTTGAGCTGAGGCTGTTTGAACTTGGGAAGAAGGGGTTTTTCCCGTTTACTATTTCATTTTCATATCCGCTCCAGAATCCGAACTCTTTTTCGCCTATTTGGGTCAGCTTTACCAACACGCTGTCGCTTTCCTTGAAATAGGGCGTATATTTCCCGGTCTCCGTATATCTCATGCCCCGGCTTACGTTCATTTCGGCCAGATGGTCGTGCAAAGTCTCGTCGGATACTGTTCCCATGAAGGCGGGATAATAGCGTGTCTCGTCCGGCCTCACCAGCGTAAAGATTTTGTAATAGTTCTTTTCCTCCGGATTGTCACGGAACCGGATGCGTATCTGATACAGCGTGTCGCTGTCTTCACACGGGCTGACTTCCAGCCGCTCTATCGGCGTGACGGGAGGGATGGTCGTTTCTGCCGTGACGGTCAGTCCGGAATATTCTACTTTCAGTCGGTAAGTCTTTCCCGCTTCGCCCCGTATGCGGTTTCCCCGGTATACGAAGGGAGGCGTGTAGTTGGCATCCATCCTTCCTGTCAGGATTTCCTCCTGCGTGCCGTCGCTGACGCTGACTTTCGCCCAACGGATAGGGATGTCGGACAGGGGGATATACGGAGAGTCCTCATTCAGGGTAATGGATTGGCTCAGGCATACGTTTGCCGCCTCGCCGGTTTCAATCCATCCTTCCACTACAATCTGCGGTTCGAGGTCAATCCCTTCAAAGTTGAACTTCGGTTCGCACCCGGAGAGTCCGAGCAAAAGAGAATATGACAGGAGCAAATGGATTTTTTTCATGGTCTAAAATTTGAAAGAATAACTGATGGAGGGAATCAGGCTGTACAGACTTTGTCCTTTGGGCGAGATTCGGATGCTTTTGCCGTCGTCGGACGGCCGGATGCTCACGGAAAGAAAGATGGGGTTAGCGCGCGCGTAGGCGTTGTACAGGGAAAAGTTTATCATGCTCTCCCGCCGTCTGCCGCGTTTCAGCCAGTAGCTTGCCGAAAGGTCAAGGCGATGATAGTCGGGCATGCGCGCTCCGTTGTGCGGGCCATATTCGTTGACGGCGTTTTCCCCTATCAGATAGAGGGCCGTCGGCATGGTAAACGCACTTCCCGTGGCATAAACGAAGACGGCCGAAAGGTCCCACCGCCTGTTCAGCTTGTAGCAGGCGGTGACAGACAGGTCATGCCTCCGGTCGTTCTTGGCCGGAAAGCTGTTTCCTCCGTTGATGTCGGGAAACTTGCGGAGAGATTTCCCGATGGTGTAGCTAATCCATCCGTTCAGGCGGCCGCCGTTTTTCCGCAGCATGAATTCAATGCCGTAGCTTTTCCCTTTCCCGTAATACAGATGCTCTTCAATCTGGTAATCCTGATTGACCATATCAATCATTTCGCCGTTAAACTCCAGCTGGTTGCTCAGATGTTTGTAATATCCTTCCACGCTCAGTTCGTATGCTCCGTCTGCAAAAGACTGGAAATAGCCTAACGACAAGTTGTGCGAGCCTTGGGCCGGCACGAAGCGGGAAGCGGGAAGCCAGAAGTCGGTCGGGAATCCGATGCCGGATACAACGACCTGGTTCATGTATTGCCTTTGCAGCGTGTAGGAAAACAGGAACTTCCGGTCCGGCCGCCATTCGTAGCTGAGGGAGACACGGGGCTCGATGCCGCTGTACCTGCATGAACTTCCGGCCGAAACGGAGCCGCTGTATCGGATTCCCGTCAGTGCCTCCCACCGGGTGCCTATCGGCAGGTGGTTTTGAAGGTAGATGCCGTATTCGTGCGTGTGCATGACTTCCGTATGCCCGGATGTTGTGCCGAAACTGAACAGGTTGCTGACTTCGGGACACTGTGGAAGCACGTTGTGGCTGGCATACTCTATGCCTGTCGTCCAGTAACAGTTCAGCATGCGGAAGCGGAAATTTCCTTTGTATCCGATGTCGCGGATGCGCGAAGGGAGCTGCACGCTCCCCTCACCGAGGTTGATGTCTATCCGGTTGTTGTAGAAGGAATAATAGACCGTGTGGCTCATGCTCCGGCTTCGGGCAAGCTGCTGTTCCCATTGCAGCGAAAGGGCGGCGTTCTGCCATGCGGTTCCTCCGTGAGCCTGATAATAATATTCTTTGAGCTTCATGTCGTCTTTTCCGAAATAGGCGTTGAGCAGGATGCGGCTTTTCCGGGTGGGGCGGGACACGTAGGTAAAGTTATAGTCCTGGAATCCGTATTGCGGCTGGATGCTGTTTTCGTCGAAGTCAATCAGGCCGAGCAGTGCGTTGATATAGGTTCCTCTGCCCGACAGATAGAGCGAGTTCTTGTCTCCGCAGGGGATTCCGGCAGAAAGCTGGGAGGAAATCAGGCCGACGGTTCCTCGCACGGAAATTTGTTCCGCGAGCTCCTGTTGGCTTTGAATGTCGATGGTGGCACCTGCCCGCCCGCCGTATTGGGGAGAGATGTATGATTTCAGCAGTGAGGCGGTGGAAAGATGGTCGCTGTTGAAGACGGAAAAAAATCCCAGCAGGTGCATCGGGTTGTAGATAGGCGCTCCGTTGAAAAGAATCTGGTTATGTCCCGACTCTCCGCCCCGGATATACAGTCCGCTGTTCATTTCCCCTCCGGTTTGTACGCCGGGAGTCAGCTGTATGGTGCGTAGCAGGTCGTTCGTTCCAAGGAATTTGGGCAGCGACTGCAATGCTCCAACCTTCAAGTCCATCCTGCCTCTCATGATTCCGCTTATGGCCTTTTCCTGCCTTTTGGCCGTCACCTCGACTTCATCAAGGCTGAAGACGGAGTCTTTTGAAAAGAACAGTGTGTCTTGGGCTTTGGTTTCCAAAGAGAATGTCAGGTAAAGGAAAATTGCAGGCAGCAGTCTTTTCATTCTAAGGGCAAAAGAAAAATACAGACCGCACCGTCCTGTGTGTCAGTCGCAGGCCGGTACAGTCTGTATTCAGGTTGTTAGTTGAGCAGATGGCTCAGATAATTTTCATATTGGTCGGACAGACTTTCAGCACTGTCAATGAGTCCGTCGAAGCTGATGTCGTCAAAATAGCTGTCGATGCTGAACTTCGAGTTGTCGGAAGCGAAGATAATGACGGCTTCCGTATCGTAATAAGTTTCGGAAGAATAGTAATAGTCGTCTTCGCAGCTTTGCCATCCCAGGTTGGCTATGACATTGTCGCCGTCGGTATAGTAAAGCTCGCCTTTGATATATTGGTTGTAGACTTCCGACTTTTTATCGTTGTATTCCAGCGAAGTGTCCGGATAGGTATCCTGTATCAGATTCATCCTGTCCTTCATGTCTTTGACGCTTTCGCAGTATCCTTTGATGATAGCTTCGTTCAGAATGTTGATTTCTGCCGTTGCTCCTCCGAATAGTTCATGCACTTCCTTGTTTTCATCGATGACACTGTTGATGTTGTCTTCGTCCGTCATGTCATATCCGTTGAGCGAAGCCTTTCCCGTGACTATTTGCTCTCCCTTTACGGTCAGGGTGAAGTCTTCGGTGGCATTCGTCTTGGTGGCATGTGTGACGGATTGGAAAACATATCCGTTGGCCGTAAGCGTGCAGGTTACATCCGCCGTGCGCTGGTTTCCGTCCACATTTACATCCACAGTCACATTGCAAAGCTCTTCTCCGCCCCGTGTCAGGGTAGCTTTTGCGTGTTCGGGCACCAGGGCCTGATATTGCGTGCCGCTTTCTTCAAACAGGTCTATCTGTTTTTCTTCTCCAGACTTGCTTATCTGGACGATGACAGGCTGGCCGTCGGATGTGAAGCGGAATTCCAGTACACTGTTTGAAGCTGTCTTGTCCCAGTGGTTTGTCGCGCTGTTGTAAGTATAGACACCGTAGTAGCGTGCGGCAGAATACAGGTCGTTTGTCGGGTTGGCAAATGCCGACACGCCTCCAAGCTGGGTTCTTGAGCAGACGGTGCCTACGGATTCCAGCAGATTGGCTGCCGATGCTCCGGCGTTTTCTTCGATTTCCAGATATCCGATGTCTGAAAGACGGTAGAATTCGTCGATAGCGGTTAATAAAGTGGCATGGTCGTCAGGATTGATTTTGGCGAGGGCCTCCAGGCCGATTCGTTCCAGTTCGGCTTTGTGCTCGTCTGGTGTAAGGTTTGTCTTGGGACTCTCTTTCTCTCCATCCGAACAAGATGAGAAAGAAAAGATAGCCAGGTATGCGCAGGATAAAATCCATTTCAAACTTAAATTCTTCATAGCTGGTTATTTTTAGATTATAGCTGCAAAGGTATTTATTATATTTGAATCCGGCAAAAGGTCCAGGTCGTTTTCTTTTTTTGTTATGGCCTTGGCCGGTTTTTGTCTGGCAGAAAAAGAAGCGCGCCTTTTATTTCATTCCGTTGTGGCTTATAAAAAGCGAAAGTCGTATATTTGCACGCGAAAAAGATAAAGGATATGGTACAGATAGGTGATGTGGTAGTAAGTCTTGATGTGTTCCGCGAAAAGTTTTTGTGCAATCTGGATGCCTGTAAGGGAGCATGCTGCATTGAGGGGGATGCCGGTGCTCCGGTGGAACTGCAGGAGGTGGAGAAATTGGAGGAAGTGCTTCCCGCCGTTTGGGACGAGCTTTCTCCGGAGGCTCGTAAGGTCATAGAAAAGCAGGGTGTCGTATATACCGACGAAGAAGGCGACCTGGTGACCTCTATTGTCAATGGAAAAGACTGTGTGTTCACCTGCTACGATGAGCGCGGATATTGCTATTGTGCCATAGAGAAGGCATATCGCGAAGGACGGTGCGACTTTTACAAGCCCGTGTCCTGTCACCTTTATCCGATACGCATTGATGATTACGGTTCGTTCAAGGCCGTAAACTATCATCGCTGGGATGTATGCAAGGCGGCTGTCCTCTTGGGAAAGAAAGAAAACCTGCCCGTCTACAGGTTTCTTAAGGAGCCTCTGGTCCGCAAGTTCGGCCAGGCCTGGTATGACGAGCTGGAAACGGTGGCTGCGGAGCTGCAGAAACAGCATTTCATCTGACCGCAGGCTGACAGCACAAGATGGCGTTGCCGTTTCCTCTTGCGCTGTCAGGTCTTGACGGCTTTGCGGCTTATTTTTGGATGACTTTTACTTTCTTTACTCCCCGCAGGTAATATTTTACGGTCTTTCCGGCCTGTATGATGCGCTTGTTTACGAAACTGAATGTCGAGTCGGCATCGCAGCAGAGATAGCGCCCGTTGGATTCGAATCCCGCCACTCCGTTGTTTTCCAGAAACGAACTGATGTCTTCCACGTTTTTGTAATACTGGTCTCTGATTTCTTTCGCTTCTTCGATGGTGAACATGCGCCAGTTTCCAAGCTCGTCTTCCTGATAGTCACTCAGGACGGCTTGGGCTTCATCGGCATGCAGGAACCATTGCACCGGACTGATGAGTGTGGCAATCACTTCTTCTTCGGCTTTTACGGTGTCGGCTTTCCACACATACACGTTGCCCCACACGCATTCATCGCCCGGAAGCTGCAGCGCGTAGATGGTTTCCATGTCTTCTCCGCCTTCATCCTCTCCGCCCGAATTGTCTGGTTCCGTTTCTTCAAGCTCCATCTCTATCTCTGCTTCGGTCTGCCATCCGTCTATCTGGAACTTTCCCTCCAAGGTCATGCCGTCGTTCAGATTTCCGGAAATGTGATAGACTCCTCCTTGCTGTAAGGCTTGTCTGTAGATATAGCTGTATACCTGGGTTTTCCCGCCGGTCTGAATCTCGACGGACATGCGTGTGCGGGTGCTTTCTGATGGGAAGGCGTAAAGAGTGGCTGTCCATACTCCGTCTTTCAGCCTGCATTCCGCGCTGCACATCCGGTTGTCGTTCCGCGGGCTTCCGTCCAATGAAACGGATGAGCTGACGGGCGAGACGCATACGGTGATGCTTCGGGCATTTTCGGGCATGGAATGAAGGGTGAACTGTAGTTCGCAGACGGCAGGCATGGGGCGGACGGCGGTTTCGAGGCCTTCTTCCGCGCGGATGTCCGTGGTGCCGAGCAATAATGGCCAGGGAGCACAGTTGTTTTGGCAGAATGACAGGCTGTCGTTCGTATAGGAATAGGCATCGCCGGACAGACCGGAACAGATTGTCAAGGTGTAGTCGCCGGACGCGAGCGGGAGTGCGGCGGGCATTTCGTCTTCGGATATTTCCTTCCGCTCGGTCTGCTGTGTCTGGTGGTCGCGGACAAACAGCGAGAGCGGATAGGCAAGGGCGGGCGTTTCTTCGTCGGAAAGATGTAGGGTGACGGTGCAATCCTTGTCTTCGCCTTCGTCTTCAATCTGGTAGCTGCCGCACGATGCGGCTGTGGCCAGTAGAAATAAAATGAGGGTCTGCTTCATGTCTTTTTTATTACAATAACGCAGAATTTCCGGAATGGATACCATTTTTCTGAAGAAAAAGGCAAAAAAAATGTAGGGGCAGGGCAAAAATCAGTTTTGTCTGCGGTGAAAAAGTCGTATGATGCGGTCTTTCCGTGTGCGGCGACACTATCTGACGCGTGGCGGACAGTCTTCGGGAGACACTCCCCATCGGGTATTCGGCTCTTTGTCCATGACAAACTCCATCGTTCCTCCCTTCATGATGTCTTCATGACGGAGGAAATTGTGCGTATAAGGTTTCCCGTTGAGCGTGACACGCTGTATGTAGATGTTTTCCCGGGAAGCGTTCTGGGCTTTCAGACAGAAAGTCTTGCCGTTTTCAAGGTGCAGGGTGGCCGTGTCGAACGACGGGCTTGCCAGAACGTAATAGGGAGTGCCCGGGCAGACCGGATAAAATCCCAGGGCTGCAAAGACATACCAGGCAGACATCTGTCCGGCATCGTCGTTTCCAGAGAGTCCGCCGGGGGCATCCAAGTATTCCGTCTCCATGATATGCCGCACGGCCGCTTGCGTTTTCCACGGCTCTCCGGCGTAATTGAACAGGAAAGCAATCTGGTGGCAAGGTTCATTCCCGTGCCAGTATCGGTGCTGGCTGAACATGGAATCTAACTTGGCGATAAAACGGTCTTGTCCGCCCATGCATTCCATCAGTCCGTAAGGATTTTGGGGTGCGTACCAAGTGTAGTGGCAGGGTGCTCCTTCGGTGATGAATTGAGCGAATCCGAAGGCGTTTCCCCCGCGGAGAAAAGTGCCGTCGGCATGTCTTCCCTGCGCGTATCCCGTAAGCGGGTCGATGACATTGCGGTAGTTTTCCGAGCGTTTCATCAGCAGGCGGCAGTATTCTTCCTCGCCCAAAAGTCTGGCTACTTGGGCAAGCACGAAGTCGTCATAGGCATATTCCAGCGTGCGTGATACTTGCTCGCGGGTGTGGAATGCATCCGGAACGCTGTCTTCCAAAGGGATATATCCGTATTTCAGGTAAGAAGACAGGGCGCGGCGTCCCATGCCGTTCTTGTAGTCATCGTATGAAGCCGGGGTTTCAAACGCATTCCTGCGCATCCCCTCATACGCTTTCCGGATATCGAAGTTGCGTATGCCTTTTATGTAGGCGTCTCCTAAGGCAGCCACGCAGTGGTCGCCTATCATGGCCGCCGTATAGCTGTTCCAGCAAGGGAAGACCGGCAGCCATCCCCCTTCCTCATACTTGTATACCAGCGACTGCATCATGTTTCCTCCTTCGGTCGGGTAAAGCAGATTGATGAGCGGATGCAGGGCGCGGTACGTATCCCACATGCTGTAGTCGTCATAATAGGTTTCTCCCGCGGGAAGCCGGCGTATCACCTTGCCGGAAGCGAAGGAAGGATAGTGTCCGTCTGCATCGTTGAAGGTGCGGGGCAGGAAAGAGCTCCTGTATAACGCACCGTAGAATTTGCGTTTGGCTGTTTCATCGGCTGTTTCCACCCGGATGGCGGAAAGACGCTTCTCCCAGATGGCTGTCAGTTCGCTTCTTGTACGGTCGAAGTTCCAGTGGGGTATTTCGGCGCGCAGATTGGCAAGCGCACCTTTTCTGCCGGTAAATGATGAGGCGGCCTTTACCACTATCTGTTCATTGCGCTTCACCTGAAACTGTAGGTAGATGCCGATGCCTTGTCCGTTTCGGATGCTTGTCTGTCCCGGAAAGATGCTGTCTTGCCTGAAGGTTCCGAAGCCCGAAAGCGGCTTTTGGTATTCGATGATGAAGTGGCCGCTGTATCCGGCTCTTTCTCCCCATCCCTGATAAATGCGGTGCACCGGATTGTAGCCGTAGATTTGTCGCTTTACCGTGTCGATTTCGATGTATCCTTCCCCTTCGTCGCTATTGGGATTTACCACGAGAAACGCATTCCCGTCTTCCTGGTATGTAAACCGAAAGATGGCGGAGCGCGAGCGGGCGGTCATTTCGGCAAGCAGATGCTCTTCGGGAAGTGCTGTCGAATAATAGGCCGGTGTAGCTTGCTCGTCTTTGTGTATAAAGGGAGTGCTCCGTTTTTCCGGAAGGCAGCGCAGGGTTTCATAGAGCGGCATGAGAGTCATTGAGCCGTAATCCTGCGTACATCCTCCTGTAATCCAGTGCGAATTGCGGAATCCTTGAAACAGCGAGTCGCGGTAATAATAGGGGGCGATGCACTTCAGCTCTGTGTCTTGAGTCTGTGGAGTCCAGAAGTTCATGCCGTTCGGCTCCAGTACCGCCGGTATGGTCTGTCCGTATTCTTCTGTATGTTTGCCGAACATGCCTGCGGTTCGGGTGATGCTGGCCGCCGTTCCGGTGCGGGTATCAATATATTTCAGCAGGGAAGATGCCTCATGCCGCTGCCCGCATGAGCAGGCGGCGCACAGTCCGGCCAGCAGCGCGACGGATATGATATGGGCAAACCGCCGGATTGTCGTGGACTGAAGTCTGGTTCCCCGTCTGTGCGGTGGGTTGGATAGTATGGAAATATCTTTTTTCATGGGCAATTCCGTTTTTGCAAAAATAGCATATTCTTGTTTCATGCCGAGGCAAAAGCTGAAAAAACTCCGGCAGATTTCGGAAATGTCTTGTCTGCATGCCGTTTGTCTTTCAGACCGGAAATTTCAGGCCGGATGAAAATATATTTGTACCTTTGGAATCTTTTGAGAAGTTGTTGTCATTAATTAGTTCAGAAGCGATTTGATTATGTTGTCCAAATGCCTGACCGCGATATTGAAATACGCATTGGCTTGTCTGATGCTGCTTTCCGGAAGTCTTCCGGTGATGGCTTCCGGTTCTTATCTGTTCGATTCCTATACGGTAGAGGATGGTTTGTCCCATAACACCGTGTGGTGTGCCCTGCAAGACAGTTACGGATTTGTCTGGTTCGGTACCAGTAACGGATTGAACTGCTTTGACGGGCGCAACAGTGTGGTATACCGGGCTTCTTCGCAAGGTGGCGAAAATTCGTTGGGCAATAACTTCATTCGTTCCTTGTTTGAAGACAAGAAGGGGCGTATATGGGTGGGAACCAATTGTGGCATCTATATTTATGACCGGAGCCGTGATGCTTTTTCTTTTTTCGACCGGAAAACGGAATTTGATGTGCCGGTAAGCAGTGAGGTAAGCAGCATAGTCCAGCAGTCTGACAGCCTGATAGCCATCGCTACATTGGGGCAGGGAGTGTTTTTTTATCATACCGGGAGTCAGACATTGAGGCAGGACAATATACATTCGTCCTTTGTCTGGGATGTTTGTGTTGGGGCGGACAAGGGATTTTGCATTTCTTCCCTGATGAATGACATTTTATGTTTCGACCGGCAAGGGAATTATATGAAGACTTATCAACTGCCAGCCATCAAGGGAGTACGTGCATCGTTCGGCCGTGTGCATTGCCTTCAGCTGGTAGGCCGGAATCTATGGCTGGGTACAGATGGCAAATATCTTTTTGATTTGGATACCGAGACGGGAACAGTCCGTTGCCACGAGACGGATACGGATATGTTTCGGGTTGTCAGATGCTTGATTCCGTGGAAAGAAAACTGCCTGCTGGTCGGAACGGACAATGGCCTGTTCTGTTTTGACTGTGCGGATGAGGCCTGGTCGCCGGTCGACGGCTCCTCCGCTCAGGGTCTGGAGAACAGAGGACGCGTCAATGCCTTGATGAAGGATGCGGAGGGAGGAATCTGGGTGCTGACCAACATGCAGGGAGTAAGGTATCTGTCGTCGCGCATCAAGCCGTTCGGGCGTTATCAGATGCCGGGCAGGGCGGTGAATGCCCTTTGCGAAGACAGGCGCAGGCGGGTAATCTGGCTGGGAACGGCCGACGGACTGTATCAGTATGACCTGCAGACCAGGAAGACAAGAGCGTATCCGACGGGAGGAACGGACGGAGAAAAATATGATATACGGACTCTTTGCCTGCAGGATGACAGGTTGTGGATAGGCACATCCTCTAACGGACTGATTGTTTTGGACTGCAATACGGGAGGAGTGCGGCGTTACAGTCATTCTTATACAATACCGAACACAATCTGCAGTGATGATGTGCAGAAAATATATGCCTGTCGGAACGGGCGGATTTACGTAGGGACAAGCTGGGGATTGTGCTTCTATAATCCGGAAGAGGACGATTTTCATACGGAAATAACGATAGGCGTGATGATTTCCATTACGGATATCCTTGAAGACAGACAGGGGAATATCTGGATAGCGACCGCTAATAACGGCGTTTTCCTCTACAGCCAGACACAGAATGTATGGAGACACTATACGCATAGTCGGCATGACAGGCATTCGGTCATCAGCAATTCGGTCGTTACGCTCTTTGAAGACAAGAATGGGGTGGTATGGTTGGGCACGAACGGAAACGGACTTTGTTGTTTTGATGAAGGGAAAAACGGTTTTGTCGACTTCAGCTGGCATAACCAGTGGCTTTCCGGACAGGTGGTTTATGGCATGGAACAGGATTATGCAGGCGGTCTCTGGGTGTCGACCAATGCGGGAATCGTCAAGCTTGACCCCGAGGTAGCGGATGTTTACCAGCGCTTCACGGAGTCTGACGGCCTGCAAAGCAACCAGTTTTGCGCCAGAGCAGCGCTGAAGGATGAGGCCGGAAACATTTATTTCGGCGGCATCAACGGATTCAATGCCTTTCTGCCGTCTGCTTTCCCCTCTAATTCTTATGTTCCTCCGGTATACATTACGGATATATCACTGATGCGGATTGACAGCAAGAAGGAGATGCGCGAGCTGCTTCGGCTTGACAAGCCGCTTTATCTGGCGGAAAAAATAGAGATTCCCTATGCCTATAATAGTTTTACGGTTTACTTTTCGGCCTTGAGCTATCAGGATTCCCGGAAAAACCACTATTCATATAAGCTTGAGGGCGTGGACAAGGAGTGGTTTGATGATTGGGAAAACAATTCGGTCTCTTATCACAATCTGGCTCCGGGCAGGTATCGTCTGCTGGTGAAAGGGTCGAACAATGACTTGAAGTGGAATGAAAAGGCGGCCGGACTGTGGATTGTCATCACGCCTCCGTGGTGGCGCTCGCCTTGGGCCTATGCGTTTTATGCGCTGGCGGCGGCTTGTGTCCTGGCAGGTCTGTTGTGGAGGCGCGACCGGCATATCAAGAACAAGTATAGGAAGCGCATGGAGATGTATCGGATGGAGAAGGAAAAAGAACTGTATAAGTCGAAAGTCAATTTCTTTATAAATCTGGTGCATGAAATCCGGACTCCGCTGAGTCTGATAAAGCTCCCTTTGGAGGCATTGAAAGAGAAGAAGACGGATGCGGATGAAGTCCGCTATCTTTCGGTGATAGACAAAAATGTGGATTATCTGTTGGGAGTGACCAACGAACTGCTGGATTTTCAGAAGATGGAGTCGGGAACAGTGCGGCTGCACGTGAAGAAGGAGGATATGGTAAGGCTGCTGCATGATATTTACAGTCAGTTTGTGGGATTGGCCGAGATGAAGCGTGTCACACTGACGCTTGTTGTCCCCGACGGGTTCTGTCTGGAAGCGGCCGTTGATGCGGATAAGGTGAGCAAGATTGTGGTAAACCTGGTCAGTAATGCCATGAAGTATGCCCGCCGGCGCATTGATATGCGGATTCGGAAGGAGGATGATGCCGCGTTCAGCATCGTGGTGGATGACGACGGACCGGGAATCCCTCCCGATGAAAGGGAGAAAGTGTTTCAGGCGTTTTATCAGCAGGCCGATTCGAAGGCTTCTTTGGGGACGGGCATCGGCTTGGCCTATTCCCGTTCGTTGGCCGAAAGCTGTCATGGAAGCCTGCATGTGGACGGCGGCATCTATGGCGGGGCGGCTTTCACGCTGACACTCCCCGTGTGCTGCCGGGGGGAAGAAGGGGAAGCCGCCGGTATGCTGACCGATTTGCGGGAGCAGACGGCCCGGCTGGATGCGGCGGAAGAGGATGACCCCCTTCTCCGGCAGAAATATACGGTGCTGATTGTGGAGGATAACCTTGACTTGCTGGAGATGGAGTGCGTTCGTCTGGCCAGATGGTTTAAGGTGCTGAAGGCGGAAAACGGTCTGCAGGCGCTGAAGGTATTGGAGAAAAACGCGGTGGATGTCGTGGTCAGCGATGTGATGATGCCCCGGATGGACGGGCTGGAGCTTTGCGGGAAGATTAAGAACGATATAGGACTGTCGCATATCCCGGTCATCCTGCTTACGGCCAAGACTCTGCCGGAGGCGAAAGCCGAAGGACTGTCGTGCGGAGCCGATGCCTATGTGGAAAAGCCGTTCACTGTCGTTCAGTTGAAGATGCAGATTCGGAATATATTGCAGTTGCGCCTTCGTTTCCACCAGCGTGTGCAAGAGTTGGGCCGCGGAAGCATGGCCGAAGTGCAGGGCGAAGTCAGCATAACCTCGCGCGACCGCGAGTTTCTGTCGAGGATGCAGCAGGTGATTGACCGTCAGTTGGCTGACGAAGACTTTTCGGTCGATGCGCTGGCTGCCGACATGAACATGAGCCGCTCGAACTTTTACCGCAAGCTGAAGGCGCTGACGGGGATGTCGCCCAATGATTACCTGAAGTTTTGCCGGTTAAACAAGGCTGCTGCCCTATTGAAGGAGGGGGTTCGGGTAAACGAAGTGTGCGCACAGACGGGGTTCGGCTCTTCTTCCTACTTTGCCAAATGTTTCAAGGCACATTTCGGCGTCTTGCCGAAAGACTATGTGTCGCATTTTTCTTCATAGGCGGAATCTTTTTGGGCGGGGCAAGACATTGGCCGGGATGCGGCGCAATCTTTTTATTGCCTTGTGAAAAAAGATTCCGGAAAAGCGGGCGCTGCCCTTGAACGCAGGAAGCAGACACTGTGCCGGGAAAAGGATTCTGCTTCCTGCATCCGGGAAAAGGCAGGAAAGGGCGATGCCGCCTTTCCTTACCGGACAACGGGGCGTATGCCCTCGTGGGTTATCTTTACGGGCTTGATGTAGCCGTTTTCATCAAATTCCAGCTTGTCGATGCATACCTGCCTTTCGTTGGAACGGGTGCATCCTAACGGGCGGCGGTGGTATACAATGTAATATTCATCCTTTCCGGGCACCTTGATGACGGAGTGATGTCCGGCTCCCGTCGCCACTTCCGCATCCTGTTGCAGGATTTTCCCGATGCGCCTGAAGGGGCCGAACGGAGATTCGGCTATGGCATAGGCCACGCAATAATCGGGTCCGCCCCATCCTCCTTCCGACCACATGAAGTAATATTTCCCGTCCTTTTTCAGCATGAACGGGCCTTCCACATAGTTTTCAGGGGTGACTTCCTTGTAATAGCTGCCGTCGTCAAAAGGAATCAAGGACAAAAGGTCGCTGCCGAGCTTGACAAGATTGCAGTGTCCCCATCCGCCGTAATACATGTAAAAGGTCCCGTCGTCGTCCCGAAAGACAAACTGGTCGATTGGCTGCGCCTTGTTGACGATTTTGCCGATGAGCGGCTTTCCCAAGGCATCTTTGAACGGGCCTTCCGGGCGGTCGGCCACGGCTACTCCGATGCCTCCCGTCTGGCTTTCACTTTGAATGTCGTTGCCTCCAAAGAACAAATAATATTTTCCGTTGGTATGGATGACAGAGGGTGCCCATAGCGCATATTTTACCCACGGCACATCTTTGATGGAAAGCACCGCCTGATGGCGTGTCCAGTGCACGAGGTCTTTCGAAGAGAAGGCATCGAAGTGCGTTTGCAGATTGTAATCCTGATTGATGGCCTCGGTCTTCCGTTCCGCGTCTTTGCGGTAAGTCTTTTCATCCTCGCCGTAAAGCTTCGACAGGGTGGGGTAAATCCAGTAGGTATCTCCGTAAACGATGGCTTCCGGGTCGGCATACCATCCGGGAAAAGCCGGGTTTCCGCTCCCGTTGTCCTGCCATTGCTGCGCATGCACGGAGAGGGCGGAGGCGCACATCATCATTCCGGTCAGGGTAAGTTGCTTTAAATTCATGTCTTTATTCGTTAGAGTTAGGTTATCGTTGCGGTCATGCCGTGGCCGGGCGGCGAAAGTCCGTCTGCGCCCAGCTTCCGGCAAGCATGTTGGCCGGCGCGTCTTTTTCGTCTGGCCTTGTCTTTTGTGCGGACGGTGGTTATTCGTAGCTGTTTGGGAAAGCACTTATTCTCAGCCGTGCGGCGCCCATCGGAATCAGGGTTATTTCTTCCGTCTCTCCTTTAAGGGCATCCGGCTCAGGCAATTCGTGACAAAGACCGTATTGGTCTATTCCCCATCCCGGTACCTTGCGTCCGAACGCCTTTACCTCGATGGGGACACTGCCCTGTGTAAAGGGAAAATCATCCGCGGGCCATTCTTTCTTGATGACCTTGAAGTCTTTCAGGGCATCTTCGCGGTTCAATACCAGTGAATAGTTCCAGTCCGATGCAGGGTAGATTTCATACGACGGCCATTTGTCGGCATCCGCGTCTTTTTGCCACTTGGAGTCCCATATTGCGGTCTCCCGGCTGTTTCGCTTTACATACTTCTCCTTGATTTTGAGTGATAGCGTAAGCGGGCCATAGTTTATGCTGACGCTGTTTTTGTTTGTTTGCCAGGTCTGCAGTGAAAGTGTCATCGGAAATTCCAAGGTAATCTTGTCGCCGTTTTTCCATGTCCGCCGGATGCAGGCATACTTTCCCCCTTCGAGGGGAGTGCGCATCTTTTCTCCGTTGATGCTTATCTGGGCGTTTGCAGTCCAGGAGGGAATGCGCAGATAGAGCGGGAAAGCCACATCCTGGTCTGTTGTTATGGTGATGCTGGTACTTTCTTCAAACGGGTAGTTCGTTTCTTCGTGCAGGCTTATCGTCTGTCCGTTGCCGACTTTCAAGGTTGCCCGGCAAGCCGCATACAGGGCAAGTGCCGCTCCCTTGTCGGGGGTAGCCAGAACCAGATGCTCCGTATAGTACGGCCATCCTTGTGCGTGGTTGTGTTGGCAGCACCGGCTGCTGAACGGGTTCATGGCAAGAAACGGGCCTGAATTGTCAATACCTGGATGGTGATTCTTTGAATCGCTCACAACGTGGTTCGGACTGGTGATATAGCGCAGTGATTTGAAGTCGGGCATTGTGGCTGCCGGATAAGAGTTGAAGGCCACGTTTTCGCAGTGTTCTGCCCAAAACGGGTCTCCTGTCAGCCTTAGCATGATTTCATCGGATGCCATCTGTTCTACCATGCCGCAGGTCTCCACGCCTTGCCGCGGGTCTATGTATCCCATGCGGCAGTTTTCGTCCGAACCGAACATTCCTCCGGGCACTTGCCCGAATGTTCTCCGGATAAGGTGGTGGGCATTGTATGAGGCGTTCAGCATGGTAGAGTCGTGAGACAGCATATAAAAGGATGCCGGCTCACGGAAACACTGTGCGATGTTTACGTTGTGCCAGTTGGGGAATGTTGATGGGCGGGTCCAGTCGGCGGTATTCCGGTGGATTTTCTCCGCCAGTTCAAGCAGGAATTCATCGCCGGTACGATTGTACAGCCAGTATACGCTGAGCAGATTGTCTCCTCCCCGGCTGTTTTCCCAGTAGTCTTCCAGAAATTTTTCATCGGGCAGATTCAGCTCCCATCTGAAGAAGTCGGTCATCAGTGTCAGCACACGGGCATCGTTTGTATATTCAAAATACGACTGGAGACACCACAGCATAATCATTTGCGCCCACAGTTCGGGCTTGTCGCCCTTGAGATTCTGCGGGCCGAAGAATCCGTCCGGACGCTGGCTCTTGAAGGCAGCCTCAATCCATACCTTGGTTTCGGCAATCATGTCCTTGTCTCCCAGAATGTATGCCAGGTTGCCGTAACCTTTTAGCCAGTAGGGAACCTCTTCCCATCCGTGGTCTCCGCCGGTGGTCAGCCAAGCATTATTTTCTTTTTCTAACCATGCACTGATTTCTTTCAAGTGTCCGGTCAGTCCGTCTCGCTGTAGCTCCAGGTATTTTTTGAGCCATCCTTCGGGCTGGATGCTCCCGACGGGGAGTTTCAGAAACTGTGAAGGCAGCAGGGGGGCCTTGTTGTCTACATAATTGGATGCTGATTCGCTTTTTGCAGGGCGCTCTACCGAAACGATTTGAGTCTCTTGAACGGAGTGGTTGCACGCGCAGCACAGAAGCATGGCTGCACAGAAAATAATTTCTTTTACAGGTCGGATATTCTTCATGGTTGCTCAAGTTGTTTGTTTCCACGGCAAAGTTTGCATTTTATCTTTAATGTTTAGGAAAAAGTTCTGTCAAATTAAAGATAAAATCTGACCATATTTTCCCTTTCTGGCCTGAAATGTATAATTTTGAGCATTTATACGGAAGATTTGGATGCAGGCATTATGAAGTGGCACATTTATATAATGGGACTGGTCGTGGCGGTATGGGCCGGAGCCTGTTCGCAAAAGCAGGAGCAAAGGGCGGAAACGGCGGACGATTGTTTTGCGAACCCGCTGTTTATGGGAGGAAGCTCTCCCAGTGCGGTGTATTACGGAGGGAAATACTATTACACCCATGAAACCAACGACATGATATGGCTGTGGGAAAGCAGTGATATCACCGACATGAAGCATGCCGTCTGCAGGGAGGTATGGAGACCGGTGGAGCCGGACGGTATGCATAATCTGTGGGCACCGGAGATTCACCGGATTAATGACAGGTGGTACATCTATTATGCGGCGGACGACGGCAACACCGACAATCATCAGATTTATGTATTGGAGAACGAAGCTCCCACTCCCTTTGAGGGAAAGTTTGTTCAGAAAGGGCCAATCGTGACCAATCCGGTGTGGAACTGGGGGATTCACGCGTCGACGTTCGTGCATGAAGGGGTGCAATATCTGATATGGTCGGGGTGGCCCCGAAGGCGGATTATGGAGGAGACCCAGTGCATCTATATCGCACGCATGAAGAATCCTTGGACACTGGAGGGGGAACGGGTCATGCTCTCCCGTCCCGAGTATAGTTGGGAGCGCCAGTGGGTCAATCCGGACGGAAGCCGCACGGCCTATCCCATTTATGTGAATGAAGCTCCGCAGATGTTCCGTTCAAAAGACGGCAAGACCCTGATTTTGTATTATTCCGCAAGCGGATGCTGGTCTCCTTATTATTGTGTCGGGATGCTGACTGCCGATGCCGGCGCCGATTTGCTGAATCCGGCGTCATGGCATAAGGCGGACAAGCCGGTGTTTCACTCTTCTCCCCAAGACAGTATATGGGGCCCCGGAAGCGTTTCGTTCGTCCCTTCGCCCGATGAGACGGAGTGGTATATGCTTTATCATGCCCGCCCGATTCCGAACGGCATAACCGGAGGGGATGAATCGCGCAGCATCCGCATACAGAAGGTAGGATGGGACGAGCGGGGGATGCCGGTGCTGGGCAAGCCTGTCCGGCTTGATGTCCCGCTTCCGAAGCCTTCGGGAACGAAGGCCGGCAGGTGATGGCGGCGGTCTGTATGCGGCGGGGGGACCTTTGGCCGCAATGAAAAAAGATTAGGCCCGGGAGAAAAAGATTTTTTCTCTGCCGTCCTGGTTCCCTTTTGCCGCGGGAAAAGCTGTCGCGTTGAGGGTGTTTTTAGGCCGGAGAATGGCGGAAACAGTCATACTGAACAGTTTCTTCTGTTTTTTGAATGATTATTGCTCTTGTTTCTTGTCGTTGCTCATTAGTTTTGCAGGTGGCTGGAATGTGTCTGGCGCCGGACATGCCGGCATGGATACAGCATGGCTTACGGAAAAGGAATGAAAATAAATCTTGACAATCAAACTAAAGACACCAAATGAAACTGAAAACTTTATTTTATGTGGCGGCCGCCGCACTGCTGGCAGGCTGCAAGGGAGGAGAAGGACAGGTGGCGCAGCACGTAAAGAGTGAGCTGCGTGCCCCTGCATACCCGCTGGTTACGATTGACCCTTATACAAGCGCCTGGTCGGCAGCCGATAACCTGTATGATGCTCAGGTGAAACACTGGACAGGCAAGAGTTTCCCGCTGTTGGGCGTAGTAAAAGTCGACGGACGCGCCTACCGTTTCATGGGCGAGGAAGAGCTGGAACTGTATCCGGTCAGCGGAACATCCGAGCAGTGCGACTGGACAGGACGGTATACCATGAGCCAGCCTGCCGCCGGATGGGAAAAGGAAGTTTTTGACGACGCTGACTGGCAGACCGGAAAGGGCGCTTTCGGCACAAGAGAGAACGAACCGACGGCCAAGACGCAGTGGGGAAGCGAGTACATCTGGGTGCGCCGGGTGATAGATGTGACGGAAGACCTGTCGGGAAAGAGTCTGTATCTGGAGTATTCGCATGATGACGACGCTGTGATTTATATAAACGGCATAAAGGTTGTCGATACGGGCAATGCGGCAAAGAAATATCAGTATGCGAAGCTGCCGGATGAGGCTGCCGCATCGCTGAAAAAGGGAAAGAATCTGATTGCGGCCTGTTGCCGTAACCGTGTGGGCAACGCTTTGCTCGACTTCGGCCTGCTTGCCGAAAAGGACAACACCCGTCTGCTTACGGAGAAAGCGGTGCAGACTTCGGTCGATGCCCAGGCAACACAGACCTATTACACTTTTGATTGCGGACCGGTCGGCTTGAAGATTACGTTCACAGCCCCGCTTCTTATGGACAATCTTGACCTGATGACCCGTCCGGTCAACTATCTGACTTATGAAATCCAGTCGAAAGACGGCAGAAAACATGATGTCAAGCTTTATTTTGAGGCCGGCCCGCAGTGGGCAATCGACCAGCCCTATCAGAAATCTGTCAGCAAGACCGGAGAAAAAGACGGCCTTGTCTATGCATCGACCGGAAGTGTAGAGCAGAATATTCTGGCAAAGAAAGGGGATGATGTGCGGATTGACTGGGGATATTTTTATCTTGCGGCTCCGGCGGGCAGTGAGGCGGCGGTAGCGGCAGGCGACGGACTTGCATTGCGGCGCAGCTTCCTGGCCGGCACAGATTTGGACGGTCAGGATACCGGGGGACAAGACAAGCTGGCGATGGTATGCCCGTTGGGTACGGTCGCTTCGGGTAAGGGACACCTGCTTCTGGCCTACGACGACATTTATTCCCTCCAGTATTTCGGCACGAATCTGCGCCCGTATTGGAACCGGAAGAACAATGAAACCATATTTACTCAAATGTCGAAGGCTGAGACTGAATATGCAGACCTGATGAAGCGCTGCGCAGATTTTGATGTGCGCCTGTGGAAAGATGCCGAGCAGGCAGGGGGAAGAAAGTATGCCGAACTGTGCGCGCTGGCCTATCGTCAGGTGATGGCGGCCCACAAGCTGGTGGAATCGCCGGAGGGAGAGCTTCTGTTTATGTCGAAGGAGAATTTCAGCAACGGCTGCATCAATACGGTAGACCTGACATATCCTTCATTCCCGCTGTTTCTGGTTTATAATCCGGATTTGGGAAAAGGGATGATGAACGGAATCTTCCATTATAGCGAGAGCGGCAGGTGGGCGAAACCTTTTGCGGCCCATGACCTGGGAACTTATCCGCAGGCAAACGGACAGGTGTATGGCGGTGACATGCCGATTGAGGAAACGGGAAACATGCTGATATTAAGTGCAGCGCTGGCTGTGGTGGAAGGCAATGCGGATTATGCTGCCAAGCATTGGGATATCTTGACCGTATGGGCCGACTATTTGGCCGCAAACGGGCTGGACCCGGAAAACCAGTTGTGTACGGATGACTTTGCCGGACATTTCGCCCACAATGCAAACCTTTCCATTAAAGCCATCCTGGGGGTGGCTTCATACGGATATCTGGCCGGAAAGCAGGGCATGAAGGAGACGGCAGACAAGTATATGGAAAAAGCAAAGGAGATGGCGCAGGCCTGGATGCGGATGGCAGACGACGGAGACCATTATCGGCTGACTTTTGACAAGCCGGGAACGTGGAGCCAGAAATACAATCTGGTGTGGGATGACCTGTTGGGATTCGACATTTTCCCTGATGAAATCGCACAGAAAGAAATAGCTTATTATCTGGGCAAGCAGAACAAATATGGATTGCCTCTGGACAGCCGCGAAACTTATACCAAGAACGACTGGATTATGTGGACGGCGACGATGGCACAAGACCGGGCCACTTTCGAGCGCTTCATCGAGCCGGTGTATGCTTTCATGAATGAAACGACCGACCGGGTGCCTATGACCGACTGGAACTGGACGCTCGAACCGAAGCAGCGCGGCTTCCAGGCTCGCTCGGTGATAGGGGGATACTGGATTAAGGTGCTGAAGGAAAAGCTGATGCAGCCTGAAAAATGAATTTGGAACCGATGAAAAAAGATTTTAGACTTATGAAGAATAATTTTTTGACAGGAATCTGTCTGTTGTCTCTCCTGGCTTGCGGTGTGCAGGCCAGGGCAGCGGCTGCCGATGAGGCGCACATCTGTGTGAATGACGCGATAAGAAAAGACAACCGGCCGCCGCAGGAGGAGCGTCTGTTCCGTTCGGAAGCTGTGGAAAAACAGATAAGACGGATGCAGGAGCTCTTGAAAAACACGAAGCTGGCATGGATGTTTACCAATTGCTTCCCGAACACACTGGATACGACCGTGCATTTCCGCCATTTTGAAGACGGCCGTCCGGATACTTTCGTATATACGGGCGACATTCATGCCATGTGGCTGCGCGATTCGGGGGCTCAAGTCTGGCCTTATGTGCAGTTGGCCAACGAAGATTCTGCCTTGAAGGAAATGATTGCAGGCGTCATAAACCGGCAATGGATGTGCATCAACATCGATCCGTATGCCAATGCGTTCAACGACGGCCCGACCGGAGGCGAGTGGATGACCGACCTTACGGACATGAAGCCTGAGCTTCACGAGCGGAAGTGGGAGATAGACTCTCTTTGCTATCCGCTGCGCCTGGCCTATCATTATTGGAAGGTGACGGGCGACACTTCCGTATTCGGCGAAGACTGGCTGAAAGCGGTGGCAAACATCCTGGCAACCTTCAAGGACCAGCAGCGCAAAGACGGTACCGGAAGCTACCGTTTCCAGCGCAAGACGGAGCGCGCGCTCGATACGGTGCCTTGCGACGGATGGGGACGCCCGGTGAAACCCGTTGGTTTGATAGTCTCTACCTTCCGTCCCTCGGACGATGCCACGAATATGCAGTTTCTGGTGCCTTCAAACTTCTTTGCCGTTTCGTCTTTGCGCAAGGCGGCCGAAATCCTGTCTTCGGTAAACCGTCGGGAGGATTTGGCCGAAGAGTGTACGGCCTTGGCAGACGAGGTGGAAGAGGCGCTGAAAAAGTATGCGACCTATGACCATCCGAAGTATGGAACGATTTATGCCTTCGAGGTGGACGGGTTCGGCAACCATATCCTGATGGACGACGCGAATGTTCCCAGTCTGCTGGCGATGCCTTACTTGGGCGATGTCGATGTGAATGACCCGATTTATCAGAATACGCGCCGTTTCGTGTGGAGCGAGGACAATCCGTATTTCTTTCGCGGCAAGGCAGGCGAGGGGATTGGCGGGCCTCACATCGGTTATGATATGGTGTGGCCGATGAGTATCATGATGAAAGCCTTCACAAGCCAGGATGATGAGGAAATCAAGACTTGTATCCGGATGCTGATGGATACGGATGCAGGAACGGGATTCATGCACGAGTCCTTCCATAAAGACAATCCAGCCAAGTTTACCCGCCCGTGGTTTGCCTGGCAGAACACGCTTTTCGGCGAGCTGATACTGAAACTGGTGAACGACGGCAAGCTGGAATTGCTGAACAGTCTTTGATAAAAGGCATAAGAAGCCTTGTAACTTATAGTTTTGCTGTACCTGGAAGGACGTTTGCAAGCGCCTGCCGGATTTTTCCTGCTGTTGAAGATTTTGGATGGTCTGATACTTTGGCCGGTGTCAGTATCCGGAAACAGGATGGAAAAGTCTGGCAGGCTTTTTCTTTGCAGAATAAAAAATCGTAATTTTGCACCCCGAAAAAAGATTGCAGCATGGAACAGGTTATTCAACAGACAAATGTCCGGCGGGGACTGACCAGACTGGTGGTTCCCATCTTTATCGAGACTCTTCTGATTATGATGCTGGGGGCGGTCGACACAATCATGCTGAGCCAGTATTCGGATGAAAGTGTGGCGGCGGTGGGAGTCGTAAACCAGATTGTCATGTTCGCCTTTCTGGTGTTTGAGGTGATAAACATCGGGACATCGGTGCTTTGTTCGCAGTATCTGGGAGCAAAGCTGCACGAGAAGATGGTGCAGGTGGTGGGCGTGTCGCTGCTGCTGAACCTTGTGGTAGGGCTGGCCGTCAGCGCTGTCCTGCATTTCGGGGCGGCTACCTTGTTGGGGTGGATGGGATTGCGCCCGGAACTGCTGCGGTATGGCATAGGATATATGGAGATTGTAGGGGCATTCGCATTTTTTCAGGCTATCTCGCTCACCATTTCGGCCTCGCTCCGCAGTGCGAACAAGGCGGTCTACCCGATGCTTGTTACGGTGCTTGTGAACATTATGAATATAGTCGGCAACTATTCGCTGATATTCGGAAAGTTTGGCTTCCCTGCTTTGGGCGCGGAAGGTGCCGCCATCTCTACGGCTTTTGCCCGCGGCGTGAGCATGGTCGTGCTGTTTGTTATCCTTTTCCGCAAGCATATTCCTCGTTTCCCTCTGGCCTATTTCCGTCCTTTCCCGTGGATAGAGCTGAAGAACCTGCTGAAGGTGGGGATTCCCTCGGCCGGAGAGAACATGTCGTACAGCTTTTCGCAGGTTGTGATTACTTATCTCATCAATATATTGGGAAACAGTGCGCTTGCGACCCGTACCTATACGGTCAACACCACGATGTTTGTCTATCTTTTCGCCATCGCAATGGCTCAGGGCGGCGCCATCAGCATCGGCCATCTGGTGGGACAGAAAAAGATTCGTGCTGCCTATCTGCTGGGAAAGTATGTGATGAGGCTTTCCATCCTTGTCTCCCTCATTCTTTCGTGCATCTGGGCGATATGCGGCCACGCCATCTTCAGCTGGCTGACCGACAATGAGGAGATAATCCGGCTCGGTGTCACCATCTTGATTGTGGATGTGGTGGTAGAGATAGGGCGTGCCGTCAATATTTATGCGACAAATGCTCTGCGTTCGGCAGGTGATGTGAATTTTCCTTTCTATGTCGGTCTGGTTGTGCAGTGGACGGTTTCGGTCGGGCTCAGTTATCTGTTGGGCATTCATATGGGATGGGGACTGGTCGGCATGTGGTGTGCGTTTTTGCTCGACGAGAATATCCGCGCTTTGATTTTTGTCAAACGGTGGAACAGCCTGAAATGGGCGAAAAAAGGATTTGTAAAATGAGGAATGCCGTCCGTGAAAGCGAAAGGATTGTCCGGACGGCATTCTTTATAGGCATCATTCAGCTTGCGGAGTCTCAGGCCGGGGCTTCGGTATGACTTTTTCTTCGTTGGTCTTGGCCAAGGACACCAGTCCGCCGATGGCTCCCAGATTCATGGTGTCGAGGGCCGAGCTTGGCACAATGACCATCGAACCTTTTTCTTTCAAGCCTTCAAACAGCATGTTCATGCCCCTCAGATGAAGGGCGACCGGATTGTCGGTGTATTCCTTGCTGGCTAAGGCGAACTTTTCTGCTATTTCAGTCTCGGCTGTTCCTAAGATGACACGTGCTCTCCGCTCTCTTTCGGCTTGTGCTTCCTTGCTCATCGCTTCGGCCAGCGCTTGTGGTATGGCAATATCCTTAATGCCGACCGTCTGGCAGGTAATGCCCCACGGACTTGTATTCTTGTCCAGCACCTGTTGCAGGTCGTCGGCAATTTTGTCTCGCTCCTGCAGTAGTGTGGCCAGCTCATGCTTTCCGATGGTATCTCTAAGGCCGGTCTGCGCGATATGTTCGATGGCGCGCTGGTATTCCTGCACCTCCAGTGCGGCTTTCTCCACATCCCACACCGTCCAATATACCACGGCGTCTACGTTTACCGGCACCGTATCCTTGGTTAGTGTCTGTTCCGCCTTGAATGCGCTTACTCTGACACGTTGGTCGATAAATGTCGAAATCTGGTCGATGATAGGGATAATCATAAACGGGCCGGGGCCTTTCAGGCCTTTGAACTTACCCATACGGAGTACTACAGCCCGCTCCCATTGGTTGGCGATATGGATGGAAGCCGATATGATAATGAAGAACAGGATACCGGCTATAAGGGCAAGTTCATCAATGAAGCCCAGATTGTATAATCCGGCCAGTATAATAACCGAAATAATCAGTACAGAAACGGAAATGGGATTGCCCCATGCCTTGCTTTTTTCATTGTTTCTCATGGTTGTAAAGTTTTAAAGTTCTTGATTTTTTCCAGTTCGTGCACGATTTCCTCTACGCTGAACCCATAGCTGAGTGCTACAGACGCAAATTGCGAGCAGATATCTTTCAGCTTTCCCTCTCTTTCTTCTTCCTGAATGATATTGTCGGACTTGCAGATGAAAGTGCCAGACCCTTGTTGTGTCTCCAGAATTTTTCTTATTTCCAGTTCTTTGTAGGCTTTGGATACGGTGTTGAGGTTGACTTTCAGCTCTACGGCGAGTGCTCTTACGGTAGGCAGCTGCTCTCCGACCTTAAGCTGGCCGGAAGCTATCCCGAATCTTATCTGGTCAATGATCTGACGATAAATCGGAGTGCCGTTGGAATAATCTAATATAAACCTAATCATATATTGTATTATTGTTATAGTACAAATGTATTGTTTTGTGTTGATAAAAGCAAGTGTTTGATGAAAAAAATTTTATTGTGCGGATGAAGTGGGGTTTGATAAGGACGGAAGATGAAATAATCTGATAAGTCCTGCTCTTCAGCAGGACTTATCAGACCATGTAGGCGTTCAAAAGCAGATAGAATGTGATGATGCACAAGATGGAAATGACCAGTGCGACGGCCGACCATTTGACAAAGGCTTTGTCATGCTTCACAGTACCGTATACGATGCCGATGATGGAAGCCAGGAGTATGCCTGCCACTGCTCCGAATAATCCTTGAAAGGCAAATGCTATCAGAATAAGGATTCCCATTGTGGTGAGTATGTTCCGTTTCATGGGTATATCGTTTAGAGATGGACGGATTCTTGTCAGACGCTTGCCTTGAGTGCCTTGATAATGGCCGAGGTAAAGCCTTCGTGCTCCAAGGTGTTGATGCCTTTTATGGTGATTCCTCCCGGAGTAGTGACTTTTTCTATTTCCAGAGTGGGATGCGTCTCTTCATTGTTCAGTAATATCCGGGCGGCTCCTTCTACGGTCTGTGCCACCATTTTCATGGCATCGTGAGGCTTGATGCCCATTTCCACTCCGGCTTGCATGGCCGCCTGCACGTATTTCAGTACGTAGGCGATGCCGCATGAAGTGAGGGAAGTGGCGGCGGCAAACTGCTTTTCCTCTATCAGCATGGCCAGTCCCATTTCGTTGAACAGGTTGAGCATAGTTTGAATCTGTTTCTCGGATGCGTTGCGTGCGGCTACCAGTGTCATGCTGGCACGTTCGGCGATGGCGGTATTGGGGATAATGCGGAAAATAGGCATTTCCGGGTCTACATAATGCGCCAAAGTCTCAAAATTCAGCCCGGCAGCGACGGATACCAATATTTGGGGCTGCCGCAACCGCAAGGGTTTCACGACTTCTTCCACTTTCCACGGCTTTACGGCAATGATGATAATGTCGGCATCGGCTGCTGCTTCTTTGTTGCTGTTGGTGATGTTCATGTCGGGATAAGCTTTCTTCAGTCGGTCCAGCTTTTCCTGGCTTGGATTGGAAACCGTTATTTCTTCTGCTTTGATGTAATGGCCGCCGGCCAGTCCGCGGGCGATGGCTCCGCCCATGTTTCCCGCTCCGATGATTGCTACCTTCATAGATTTCTTTATTTGGGTTACATTTACAAATATAATCGGAAAAGGAATAGGTTCTTTGTTTTGGAAGAGTTTTCTTTAGCTTTTGTGTATATTAATATATGTGTATAAAAAAGCCCGCACGGAATGTGCAGGCTTTTTATCGTTTGAATACATTTTATTCTGCGCGCAAAGTAAAACGTTTGAAGTCTACAACAGCCAGTTCAGGGTCAGCTGCCTTCAGAACTTCGGCAACGGTTTTCTTCGGATCCATGATGCTCTCCTGCTTCAGCAGGCATACTTCTTTGAAGAACTTGCCCAAACGTCCCATTGCAATCTTTTCAATCATGTTTTCGGGTTTGCCTTCTTCGCGGGCTTTGTCTGCGGCGATTTCTTTTTCACGGGCCAAAACATCAGCCGGAACACCTGCTTCATCGATGGAAATCGGGTTCATGGCTGCAATTTGCATACAGATTTCGTGTGCTACTTTCTCGTCACAAACTTTGTTGAAAGCTACAAGCGTACACAGTTGGTTCTTGTTCTGGTGGTTGTAGATAGCAGTGCAGGCACCTGAAACAAAGTTGTAACCGTCCAGTTCTGTCTTTTCGCCGGTAATTCCGCTACGTTCAACGATAGCATCAGCTATAGTTCCGTTGCCCATCGGAAGGGCTTTGATTTCGTCGATAGTCTGACATTTATTTGCAATGGCAGCATCAAGAATAGCCTGAGTCAAGGCTACAAAATCAGCATTCTTGGCAACGAAGTCTGTTTCACACTTCAAAGCAATCATTGCAGCATAGTCACCTGTAGACTTTGCCAGTACACAACCTTCTGAAGTTTCGCGGTCAGAACGTTTGGCAGCTACTGCCTGTCCTTTTTTGCGGATAATTTCCATTGCTTTGTCGAAGTCGCCTTCAGCTTCTGTCAAAGCATTTTTGCAGTCCATCATGCCAGCTCCTGTCATTTTGCGCAGATGCTGGATATCAGCCATACTTACAGCCATAATAATTCTTCTTTTAGTTATAAATTATGAATAGTAAAATCAAGAACTTTTCTATACGAAAATTGAGAATTGAGAATTAAAGAAAAGGATTTTCATTCTGTTCCTTTAATTTTCAATTCTCAACTTCCATAGCTTACTATATTAAGCTTCTTCGTCCTTGTCGATGAAAGCCGCAGCTTTAGAAGCGTTGATGGCTTCTTCTTCTGCTTTGTCCATGCGTGCTTTAGTAGCTTTTTTCTTGGAAGACTTTGGAGCATTTTCTCCGGCAGCTTCCATATCTACTTTTTCAGCCTTTCTTTCTTCCAGTCCTTCAGCCATAGCGCCGCAGCAGACATCGAGGATAATCTCGATTGACTTGGTTGCGTCGTCATTAGCCGGGATTACAAAGTCTATATTTGTAGGGTCTGAGTTAGTATCAACAATACCAAACACAGGAATACCCAAACGGTTAGCTTCACGAACGGCGATGTTCTCTTTCAATACATCCACAATAAACAGAGCCGACGGCAGGCGAGTCAAGTCTGCGATAGAACCCAAGTTCTTTTCCAGTTTGGCGCGCTGACGTGAAATCTGAAGGATTTCTCTTTTTGAGAGATTGGAGAAAGTTCCGTCATTGGTCAGTTTATCAATGGTAGCCATTTTCTTTACTGCCTTGCGGATGGTGGGGAAGTTGGTCAGCATACCGCCCGGCCAACGTTCGATAACGTAAGGCATATTGATGGAAGCAGCCTTTTCAGCTACAATCTGTTTTGCTTGTTTCTTAGTAGCAACGAACAGGACTTTTTTGCCTGACTTTGCGATTTGTTTCAAAGCTTCAGCAGCTTCGTCTACTTTAGCAACGGTTTTGTTCAGATCTATGATATGGATACCGTTGCGTTCCATGAAAATATAAGGAGCCATAGCCGGGTTCCACTTTCTTTTAAGGTGTCCGAAGTGGCAACCTGCCTCCAATAAGTTATCAAAGTTTACTCTTGACATCGTTTTAAATTTTAATCGTTTACTTTCTTTTTTGTTGTTGAACCAACTGCCGGGTAGTTTCTCTGCAAATCCTTGTGGGGAAAATCCCGACGGTTTAGATGCTAAACGCTTTTCGTTTTAAGTTTTTGAGCTTTTAAGTTTCTAAAGTTTCTGAGTCAGTTGTAAGTCTGGGAAAACCGATTACTTAAACAAACTTACAAACTTAATCAACTTAAAAACTAAACAACTCAAAAGCTTAACGTTTACTGAACTGGAATCTGCGGCGTGCTTTCGGACGTCCCGGTTTCTTACGTTCAACGACACGAGAGTCGCGAGTTATGAAGCCTTCTGCACGAAGAGCTTTCTTGTCTTCCGGATTGATTTTGACCAAAGCACGGGCGATAGCCAGGCGCAGAGCCTGAGACTGGCCGGTGAAACCACCGCCACCCAAATTTACTTTAATGTCATATTTCTCTGCTACTTCCAGTTTGTTCAGAGGTTGCTTTACTACATACTGCAGGATTGATGATGGAAAGTACTCTGCAAGGTCTCTCTTGTTAATAGTAATCTTTCCTGTACCTTCGCTTACGAAAACGCGCGCGATAGCGCTTTTGCGTCTGCCTAATGCATTTACTACTTCCATTTCTATTATTTAAGTGAGTTAATATCTATTACTTTCGGGCTCTGTGCCTCGTGCTTGTGTTCACTTCCTTCGTAAACATACAAGTTCCCCAACAGTTTGTCGCCCAAACGGTTTTTCGGGAGCATGCCTTTTACGACTTTCTTCATCAGTCTTTCTGCGCCGTTAGGTTTCGCCATCAGGGCAGCCGGAGTCATTTCGCGTTGTCCTCCCGGATAACCTGTGTAGCGCAGGTAAATCTTGTCTGTCCACTTCTTTCCTGTGAACTTTACCTTGCTTGCATTGATGATGATGACATTGTCACCACAGTCTACATGAGGGGTGAAGTTTGGTTTGTACTTTCCTCTCAACAATTTTGCAACTTTAGCACCGAGACGGCCTACGACCTGGTCGGTAGCATCAACTACAACCCATTCTTTTGTTGCAGTCAACTTGTTTGCTGAAATGGTCTTGTAACTTAAAGTATCCACTCTTTAAAAATTTTTAATGTTACTACTAAAAAACAAATGTCCTTACACGCCTGCCCTTCGGACAAAAAAGCAGGTTTGCTTGGATGTGATTTCATTACTTTTGATAATAATCGGCGTGCAAAGGTACGGCTTTTCTGTGAACCGACAAAGATTTTCCGCTTTTTTTTGTGCGTAAAGAGTTGATTCTTATGGGAAGATGTCTGGGCTTTGCCTGTCGGGATTTTCTTTTGCTGCGGGTCTGGCCTGAAGCTGTGGATGGAATCTGCATCAGGGAAAGGGCAAGATGGCGGTTGCAGCTTGTGGAAACTGTTTTTGGATGTGTTGGAAAATCTTTTTGGTAATGAGGAAAAAGGTTGCAGAAAAGCGGATTGTTTGTATCTTTAGGGCTGCAAACAAGATGTCGTTACTTAAAGTCGATAAAATGATGGGAAACAAAAGTTGGCTGATGCTGCTGTGCTCGGCTTTTATAAGTATGAAGGTAAGTTCGCAAGAGATTCCTCTTGTGTATGGAGTGGAGAATACGGTTCCGGATGCAAGCCCCGTTTTGCCCGGATTCGATGAGCTTCCGGCGGTAGAGCCCTTGCCGGACCCGTTTTTATGGTCGGACGGAAGCGGATATTGTACGGATTTCAGAGACTGGAGCCGGCGGCGGGCTGAAATCGGGAAAGAGATAGAACATTATGAGATAGGCAGCAAACCGACGGTCGACCGGCGGTGCATTCAGGCTGAGATGGCGGGCGACACCTTGTTTGTCCGTGTCACGGTCGGCGGGGAGACATTATGCCTTTCTGCCGGGATTGTTTATCCCGAAGGCGAAGGCCCGTTCCCGGCGATAATCGGCATTGGCAGAGGGTCGGGCAGCCTGCCGCCGGAAATATTTTCCAAGCGGGGCATCGCTCAGATTGCTTTTGACTTTACCCAAGTGATGTCGCATACGCAGAAGCGGGGGGAAGAGCCGATTAACCGGCTTTATCCCGAACAGACGGATATGGGGGCCTATGCCGCCTGGCCGTGGGGCATAAGCCGCCTGATAGACGGTCTGGAGATAGTGGGTGCGGAGAGCCGGATAGACTTGAGGCATCTGGCGGTGTCGGGATGTTCGTTTGCCGGCAAAATGGCTTTGTTTGCCGGTGCTTTCGACGAGCGGATAGCTCTTACCATAGCCCAGGAGCCGGGCGGAGGCGGGGCTGCCGCCTGGCGCGTGTCGGAAACATTGGGGAATGTGGAGACTTTGGGGCGGACAAGCCACGCTTGGTTCATGGAGAGCATGTTCCGGTATAAGGAAAATGTGGCGAAGCTCCCGTTCGACCATCACGAGCTCTGCGCAATGATTGCGCCCCGTGCGCTGCTTGTGCTTGGAAATCCGGATTATGAATGGCTGGCGGACGAGTCGGGATATGTTTCTTGCCGGGCCGCCCGTGAGGTTTGGAGGCGGTTCGGCATTGCCGACCGCATGGGATTCTCGATTGTTGGCGGGCATGGACACTGTGTATTGCCCGAGTCGCAGTATCCGGAGGTGGAGGCGTTTGTCGACAGATTCCTGTTGGGCAAGGAGGTTGACACGAATGTAACGGTTGCCCCTCTTTATGAAAAGGTGGATTACCGGCGGTGGATTGACTGGTGGGGTACGGGAAAACCGGAGTTCCGCTGATTGCAGTTTGATGGAGTGCCGGGTGTTGCCGCCAGACGGACAGTGATTCTGCTGGCGGCGGCGGAGTCTTGCTGGGCTTGGGCCTGCGGCATGCCGCTGCAAGCCCAGAGCGGGGGCTGCGGCAGATGCCGCCTTATCGGGTCTGGGTATATCCTTCCTCCTTCAGCAGTTCGGTAATCCGCTGCTTGAATTCGCCCTGCACCAGCACTTCACCGTCTTTCACCGAGCCTCCCACGCCGCATTTGGCCTTTAGCGTCCGGCCCAGTTCCTTCAAGTCTTCTTCCTTCCCCACAAATCCCCTTATCAGCGTGACGGTTTTCCCTCCGCGTCCCTTCTTTTCGATGGACACGCGCAGCTTCTGCTGGTTTTTGGGCAGGGTTTCAGCCTCTTCATTTTCTTCGGTTGTATAGTTGAAGTCCGGATTGGTAGAGTACACAATGTTCAGCCGGTCTTTCCAGTCATTCTTTTTCATGAGATTTCAGTATTTGTTTGCGCGTCCAAAGATAGTGAATTTCGGGATTATATAAAATTAAACCTTCTCGTTTCGGGATTCCGGAATAAATGCTTTACTTTTGCATCCGGAGAGAAACAGAGCCTGAACCTGACATGACTGCACGTACACCAAAACATACGGACAAAATCCCCGAGCCTACGCTGCGGAGACTGCCGTGGTATCTTTCTAATGCCAAGCTGATGAAGGATAAAGGGGAGAAGTACGTGTCTTCCACCCAGATATCGAAGCAGATAAACATAGATGCTTCGCAGATTGCCAAGGATCTTTCTTTCGTTGACATTTCCGGGCGCACGAGAGTGGGCTATGAAATCGATTCGCTGATTCGGGTGCTGGAGGATTTTTTGGGGTTCACCAACCTGCATGAAGCCTATCTTTTCGGGGTGGGCAGCCTTGGGGCGGCCTTGCTGTGCGATTCAGGTCTGGCTCATTTCGGGTTGAAGATAGTGGGAGCCTTCGATGTCAGGCCGGAAGTGGTAGGTACAACCATCAACGGGGTGCCGGTCTACCATACCGACGAGTTTGAGGAAAAGATGAAATCGGGCGGGGTAAATATCGGCGTGCTGACAGTCCCCATCAATATTGCCCAGGATATCACAGACAAGATGGTGGCAGGCGGGATAAAGGCCGTATGGAACTTTACGCCTTTCCGCATCCGGGTGCCGGAGCACATTGTGGTGCAAAACACTTCCCTTTACGCCCATCTTGCCGTAATGTTTAATCGTTTGAATGAAATATAAAGAGACAGAGTCATGAAGATTATAGCCGTAGGTATGAATTATCCGCTCCACTGCCGTGAACTTCATGGCGGAGAGCCGTTGCCGAAGGAGCCGGTCATTTTCATGAAGCCGGATTCGGCGCTGCTGAAAGACAGCAAGCCGTTTTTTATTCCCGACTTCTGCGAGCAGGTTGACTATGAAGCGGAACTGGTGGTGCGTATCAGCCGTTTGGGGAAGAATATCGCCGAGCGGTTTGCCCGTCGCTACTACGATGCGGTGACGGTGGGCATCGACTTTACTGCCCGCGACTTGCAGCGGCGCTTTCGTGCGGAGGGAAAACCGTGGGAGCTTTGCAAGGGTTTCGACAGTTCGGCAGCCATCGGCGACTGGATGCCGGCCGAACAGTTTGACATCCAGCACATCGGTTTCCGTCTGGATATTGACGGGAAGACAGTGCAGCAGGGAAATACGGCCGACATGCTTTTCCGGGTCGACGAGATAATCGCCTATGTCAGCCGTTTCTGCACGCTGAAGATAGGCGACCTTCTGTTTACAGGAACGCCGGTCGGGGTCGGTCCGGTGGCGGTCGGCAATCATTTGGAAGGATATTTGGAAAATAACAAGGTATTGGATTTCTATGTAAGATGAAGATAAGAGTCGGTTTCGGATTTGATGTCCATCGTTTGGTCGAGGGACGCGAACTGTGGTTAGGGGGCATCCGTTTTGAGCACGAGCGTGGACTGCTGGGACATTCGGATGCCGATGTGCTGATACACGCCATCTGCGACGCTTTGCTTGGGGCGGCCAATATGCGTGACATAGGCTATCATTTCCCCGATACGGCAGGCGAGTTCAAGGACATCGACAGTAAAATCTTGTTGGAAAAGACCGTCGGGCTGATTGCCACGAAAGGCTATCGGGTAGGAAATGTAGACGCGACGGTTTGTGCCGAGCGGCCGAAGCTGAAGCCGCGCATTCCGGAGATTCAGGAAACGCTGGCCCGTGTGATGGGGATAGACCCGGACGATGTGTCGGTTAAGGCTACCACCACGGAGAAGTTGGGATTCACCGGGCGTGAAGAGGGCATATCCGCCTATGCCACGGTGCTGATAGAGAAAGCATAGGATATTCCGCAGATAAAGCAAGGACATCCGGCCTGTTCCCCATAACAGGCCGGATTTTTTCTATTGTCCGAAAACGTGTCGGGACGGACTAAATCTTCAGTCCGTCCAATAGCCGGATATACAGGCCGATGGCTTCCTCTATTTCGCTCAGCATCACATATTCGTCTGCCGTATGCGAACGGGAGGATTTGCCCGGCCCTATCTTTACGGAAGGGAATCTCATCAGCGCCTGGTCGGAGAGAGTGGGCGAACCGTAGGGCACTTTCCCTAAGCTTACGGCACGCTTCACCAGCGGGTGCTCGGTGGAAATGCTCGATGAATTGAGCCGGAAGGAGCGCGCCTTGACCTCGCTGCCTATATGCTTGCTGATTTCTTCGAACAGCTCTTCATTGGAATAGCATTCGTTGCTGCGAACATCCACGACTGCCGTGCATACATCGGGGATTACATTGTGCTGGGTTCCGGCGTTGATTTGGGTAACGCTCATCTTTACGGTGCCAAGCAGCGGCGATTCCTTGTCAAAACGGTAGGTGCGAAACCATTCCACATCGGGCAGTATCTTGTAGATGGCGTTTTCCCCTTCATTCCGTGCGGCGTGTCCCGATTTGCCGTGGGCTGTCACATCCAGCACCATCAGTCCCTTCTCGGCAACGGCCGGGTTCATCTCGGTCGGCTCGCCTACGATGCCGAGCGTAATGGGGGGAAGCTTGGGCAGCACGCTCTCAATGCCTCCTTTTCCCGACACTTCCTCTTCACACGAAGCCAGATAGATAAGGTTGTAGCTCTGGCGGGTCGCGCTCAAGTGGCGGTAGACCTGGAAAAGCGATACCAGACTGGCGCCCGCGTCGTTGCTGCCCAGACCATACAGCTTTCCGTTCTCAATCTTGGGCGTGAACGGCTGCCGTCTCCATCCGGATACCGGCTTCACCGTGTCGATATGAGAGTTCAGCAGGATGGTTGGCTTGTTTATGTCGAACATCGGGCTGATGCACCAGATGTTGTTGCCGGAGCGTCCGGTCATGATGCCGCTTCCTTCGATGTAGTTTTGCAGGAAGTCGGCGGCCGCTTCCTCCTCGCGGCTTACGGATGGAATCCCGATAAGGGCCTGAAGCAGGGTAATCGCTTCGGATGTATAGATATTTTCTGTCATAAGATTAGGCTCTTTTTTGTCAAGGCAAATATAAAATATTTATCGGATACGGGAAACAATCGGGCGGAGTTTATTTGTGTTCCGGATAAAAGGATTGAAACCGGATTGTAACGGCATTGACATAAGAAATGCTTTCCTTTGCGCATCTATTTGAATGCTTATGAAACGGAATATGGTTTTGTTGCTCTTCTTTTTGATGGGGAGCGGACTGTCTTTTGCTCAGGGACTGGTAAAGGAAGTGAATATGTTTTGGGGTACTTCGGGCGACCACGGCCAGCTTTCGCCGGCGGCATGTGTCCCGTTCGGCATGGTTCAGGTCGGGCCGGACAGCAGTCCCCGCCAGCATCCAGGCTATGACTACGCCGAAACCCGTATCTCCGGGATTTCTGTCAACCGCCTGTCGGGCGTGGGAGGGCAGGGATGCGGCGGCAATGTCAGTCTGTATCCGGATAATTCCGGAGCGGAATTGCATATCGTGAAGCAGACGGAGGCCGCCGAGCCGGGATATTACCGCGTATGTCTGAGCAACGGCGTGGAGGTCGGCCTTACGGCCACGCGCACCACGGCCTGTTACCGTTTTGTCTATCCGTCCGGCGGGCAGCGTGTGCTGACCGTCAATCCGCAGTCTTCGTTTGAAAAAGTGTATGGCTCTTCTTTCGAGGTGCTTTCTCCTCATGAAGCGGGTGGAAGCATCGCGTCGGCCAACACGTGCGGCAACGGGAAATATACCTTATATTATTATCTCCATACGGATGCCCCTTTCCGTGCGGAGGCCGACGGCTTCTGCCGGAGGCTGATGTTTGGTGCGGAAAAGGAGATTGAAGTGCGCATCGCGCTTTCTTCGCAAAGCATAGAGCACGCCCGCGAGCGTTATCAGAAGGAAGAATCCCTTGATTTCGATGGCATCCGGCAGCAGGCGTCCGCCGCGTGGGACGATATACTGTCACGCATTCAGGTAAAGGGAGGGAGTGACGAAGACCGCACTTTGTTTTATACCTCTCTGTGCCGCACATGCCACAGTCCGTTTCAGGTGACGTCGGAGGGAGATGAAGAATACACCGCGACCGACGGCCGGGTTTACCGTGCCGAAGGGTTTGACTATTACAGTTCCTGGTCGCTTTGGGATACCTACCGCACCAAGTTTCCTCTGCTCACCCTGCTCGTTCCGGAGCGTATGACGGACATGATGCACTCGCTCGCCCGCCTGTATGTCACGGGGAAACGCGACTGGTCTACCGACCATGAGTGCGTTCCGACCGTACGAACCGAACATGCCGTCCCCTTGCTGCTCGACAGTCATCTGAAGGGAATCCGGGTGGAGAACCTGGCCGACGCTTACGAGGGCATGAAGCGCGAGGCGGAGGGCCTTTCTTTGAGTTCGCCGGACCGCTGCATGGAGGCGGTAACAGACTGGTGGGCGCTCTCGCGCATGGCGGATATCCTGAACCATAAAGGGGATGCCGGCCGTTATGCCCGGATGGGAGACAGCCTTTTCTGCGCGGCATGGGCGCGGGAGTTCAAGGATATAGACTCTTCTTTCGTAAGGATGAGGCGCAACGGACTGTATCAGGGGACGCGCTGGCAGTACCGGTGGGCCGCTCCGCAATATCTGGACCGGATGATTGAAATGGTTGGGCGGGATTCGCTGGAGGCGCAGCTCACGGAGTTCTTCGCCCGCGACCTTTACAATCAGGGCAACGAGCCGGATATCCACGTGCCTTTCCTGTTCAACCGCCTCGGCAGTCCGGAAAAGACCCAGGCCACGGTGCGCCGCATCCTGACCGCCCCGATAAGGCATATTTACGGGGGGAACGCCGAATACCCCTCTCCGTTCGTGGGACGGGCATTCCGCAATGCGCCCGACGGATTCTGTCCCGAGATGGACGAGGATGACGGAGCGATGAGCGCGTGGTATGTGTTCAGTGCCATGGGAATCTATCCGCTTGTTGTGGGAGAGCCTTTTTACGAACTGGCCTCCCCGCTGTTTGATGAGATTGCGCTGTCTGTCGTCCCGGGGAAAAAGTTCGTTATCCGTGCGGTGAACCGTAAAGACCCGGCGCAGTCCGTGCGTGAAGTCCGGCTGAACGGCCGGATTGTGACCGGCTACCGTCTGGCCCACGCCGATATCGTAAAGGGAGGACTGCTGGAATTTGTCTATTGAGCGCATAAGGAGATTTCCGCGAAAACGGCTTGTGTTCCTTTCTTCGGCAGGCAGGCCTGTTTTCCCGTTTCCCGAATGAAACAGGCTTGCGGTGAAAAATCCGTAAGCCCGTATCAAAATGAAGCTTGTTGCGGATGAAAACGCTTTATCATGCTTGCAAGAAACCAGTGAATCTTTTTCATATACATCGTTTGAGCGGGCAATCCTTTTTCCTGGAACTTGTTTTACAGGAAATCGCCGACATGAAACCTTACGATGTTCACATCCGGCTCGTTGGCGACAGCGTAGACGGTCTTTTCATCAGGGGACACGGTCATGTGTGCAATCCTTCTGTCCAGCTTGAAGTTCTTGACAAGCTTTCCCCGGTGATTGAACACTAAAATGTGATGGCCGAAGAATCCGGGGTCTTCAGGAGAGAAAACTTGGCCCGAGTAGTTGCAGAAGATGTAGTTTTCCGTCATCCTCACATCCAGAAAACCTTGCTTCAGTCGGTTGATGTCAAGCTTTTCGCCCTTATAGCGCGGTTCTTCCAGAAAAACTTCCCATTCCTTCCGCACCTCGGAACCTTTGCAATGGTAGCAGGCAAGGTATCCCAGATTTTCCATGCCATATACAAACCGGTTTCCGCGGGATGAGAATACGCCTGCATAGGTAAGCATGTCCGGCGAATCGCCTTGCTTCGGAAAGGTTTCCACGTAGCCTGAAGGCTTCAGGTTCTTGTCCAAAAGCACCAGGGGCTGGGGAGAATTGAAGAGAGCCGAGGCGACAGACAGCGAATCGCCTATCACAACGCCCGAATGGACGGAGGTTTCCGCTTCCATTCTCCTTTCCTTCTCTAAAGAGAAACGGATGCTGTCACCTTCTTCCCAGCAGGAATAGGTGCGCAGGCAGGAGAGATTCAGGTCGAAGAGGTAAAGTTCGTTTCGCTCGACATTGCTTCCCCAGTATATCGGATAGGTAAACTCTCCCGGCCCCACGCCCCGCAGGCCGAAACGCCCTTGCAGCGTGCCGTCTTCCGGGTTGACAACCAGTATGGCATCCTCGCCCACTCCCTGAAACAAAAGCAGCTTTCCCGCTACCATCGCGATGCTCAAGGGATTGGGCATGACAATCTCGTCCGTATACTCCTGTGCCGCCAGCGGGACTTCATTTCCCAACTCCGATAGGGCGGACGATGAATGGCGGGATGAGCAGGAGCAGATAATCAGTAATACGGTCAGTAATGTCAGTTTTTTCATGGTATAAATCTGTTGCTTTATGGATTCAGCCTGTGGGCGACAGCTGTTTCAGGCCGTTTACAGCCTGAAACGGCAGATGAGCATTTCGTCCCCCTTGTTGCAGACACCGTAAAGCGCATCTCCGTCTGCGCATAAAGTGCTTGCCGGGAAAGGCAGGAAGTATTTCTTCCGCGGGTTTCCGTCCCAGTCGAAGCACAACACTTCATCGAAGGTATAGTCCTGACGGCTGGCTTCGATGTATTTCAGCGGAGAATATCCTAAATAAATCGCGTTGTCCGAAGTCGCGATGTTCAGTATCCCTGCGATACTTTCGTTGTCGTCAATGCCATACCGTCCGTTGCTCTGCTTGATTTGCGGCTCGTGCATGAACGGGCTGGTGTATATCCTGCTGATTCCGTCTGTTTCTTCCTGATAGATTTCAAAGATGTCCGAAGCCAGGATGGAGATGACGAAGCACTTCTTCTTTTCGTTCGTTTCAATCAGAGACTGGAATACCGTTCCCTTGTAGATATTGTCCAGTTCAGTAGGGAAAGGATAGTCGGAATAAGTCCCTTTCACGGCGTTGCTTGAGTCGACTATCCCGAACAGTCCGGATTTGAAGAAGCCGGTCGCCACCTTCTCCTCTCCCAAAGGCAGGATTTTCATGGGCCTGAAATCGGCCGTATAGGGATAGCTTTCCCGTTTCACGGATATTTCATCCCCTCTCAATAGGGCCGGGATGGAAACGGTATTGATTTCTTTCTTCATGGTCGTCGGGAAAACGAGCGAAGAGTCGCAGACGGAAAAGTTCATGCCGAAATCGATGAATTCTCCCGGGGCTTCTCCGATTTTTCCCCACCTTCTTAACACTTTCCCGCTGTTTGCGTCGATGAAGGAAAAGCGGTATTCGTCGCCATAGTGCGCTGCAATCAGCACATTTTTCCATTTCTTCAGTTCGACGATGCTGCCCACCGGCTCGCTTTTGTCAGTAAATACCACCTCGAAATCCGTTATTTCCTGTGTCTCCTTGAAGGTGTCGATGCCTTTTTGACTGTCCGTCCGGCAGGAAGCCAAAACCAGACAGATGAAAAGAACGATGTAATGCGAAGCTTTCATATTTTGATTTTTGGGTTGTGTAATAGGAAGATGTTACAAACAATTAAGTCTGTCTTGTTTGAAACATCTTCCTGATTGTTTTACCATCTGGCATTAGGACGATGTTGGTCTTTTGAGGGGTCTGTGGGATGCAGAGCTATGCAAGATTGATGGGGGTCATACTTGCAATCTCTTGTGCTGATTTCACTTCCTGCCAATGCTTCAACATTTTCTAATGCTAAATCAGATAAAGTTACTTCCTTTTGAGATTGGTATACACTGTAGCCCGCAGCAAAGACGAATGCAGTTACGAGCGTCATTCTAATTAGTTTTTTCATTTTGGATGTTTTTAGTGGTTAAACTTATATTTAAAACAGAACCGGTTCTACTTTGTTTTGTTATTCCTTTATATATGCAACTTTTACTCCATTGACAGGGTAGACCAAACAGCCAATGCTGTAACATTTTATTAAAGAGCCTTCGCCTGTGGCAAGTGCTTCCACATTGGCTGTTACTATGGGATTTTCATCGGTTGTTTCTTTGCTTGCTTTTTTTAGAACAACGATTGATAAGGCCACAACTAATAGTAAAATTGATAAGATTGTTTTCTTTTTCATAATTTGTCTTGTTTTGTAACAAAAGTAGGGACTCAAATCCAAATAAGCTCAATGAAAGTCCTTAGTTTTGTCTAAGAAGATGAATTTTTGGACTATTTTATTATAACGTTGGACGATATTTGCATTTTCTGCTATCTTTGTGAAAAGAAACGAATACTTATGAAAAATATTTTTAAGATTAAGAATCGGAAACCGGAGCTTATTGTTTTGTTCGGTGTTGTAGGAATGTTTTTGGCTTATCTTCTTTATGTGTCGGGGAAAGACAGCTTACGGGAAATTACGGAGGATGTATTAAAGGAAGTTGTAGAAATTGATCTTCATCAGCGGAATGCTTTTGAAATAAAAGGTCAGACATTGCCAACCGGAAAGAAAGTCAATGAGATAAAAATTTTTACTATAAGAGGAACTGAAGTTGTAACCTTAAAAGATAGTATGGATGAATATTTAGCCGATCAGCTGGCCGCACAATATATACTGGCTCAATGCCGCCCTATAAACCCCGACCGGTTTAATGCCTTGTTTAGGGAAAGAATGAAAGAAAGGGCGGATGTAAGGCAGACGGGCATCGTTTACCGTTATGAAGACGACCGGCAATACAGCGGAAACGATTCGGTAAGCTGCAAAGGGGCGATTTGCTCGGAGGTTCACACGCTTGACATAAAGGATGCGGTGCGCATACAGGCATGGGTGAAGTGTCCGCCGGCGGTGATATGGCGGCATGCCGACGGGAAAGTGTGGGCGGTTACGGCCCTGTATGCCGCGTTTGCCTCGCTCGTCTTGTGGCGGATAAGGAGGAAAAAGGAAGTTCCGCCGGTAGAGGAACACGTCTTGCCCGCGCCTCCGGAAGAGGAGGTCTTCGACCCGGTGAGGGAAACCATTCGTCTGGATGCCGTGAGCCAGTGCATGCATGTGGGCGAAAAGTCGGTAAAGCTCCGCAACACGGGATTCCAGATTATGGACATGCTGGTGGAAAGTCCGGAGCACCGGGTGTCGCGCGGGGAAATAAGCCGTGCGCTCTGGCCGGATGAAACGGGGCGGACGGATTCTGCCGTGCTGAACAACCGCATCGACGGCCACATCCATTATCTGCGGAAAGTATTGAAAGAATTTCCGCAATGCACCCTGCAGACCGATGGAGCGGATTTCTTCCAGCTTGCAGTGGGGAAGGAAATCCTGAATGCTTGCGTTTCTGTGCTGTGCCTATAAGATGAGGTTATAACTCCGCCTCACTAAAAAGATATTGGCATACGGAAAACAGACTGACCGTTTGCCATACGCACACCTGCAAGGGGAAAGATTGGCGCGAAGAATAGCAGCCGCTAAAGTTGTTCTGACAAGAAACAGTTTTGCTTATGTTGATACTCGGTTTTGGACGGCAAGGTAAAGGAATATTGCGCATCAAACAATGGGTTCTGCAATGGCGGCTTGTGGCGGAAGTAGCGTTTTACGGAGTTACTAAGCAAATCATCCTGTTGCCAGCAATTTCCTGAATTCACTTGGCGTATGGCCTGCTACCTTCTTGAACATACGGTTGAAATGTTGGGTATATTGAAATCCCAATTCGTCGGCTATCTGGTTTACGGTCATTCCCGTATCGGCAAGCATGTCTTTAGCCGTATCTATGATTTTGCCTTGGATATATTCTTGCGGATTCTTTCCCGTTTCCTTTTTAACAAGGTCTCCAAAGTAGTTGGATGAAAGAAATACCTTGTCAGCAAAATACCTTACGGTGGGCAGCCCGTTGGTACGCGACTTTCCACTTTGGAAATAATCGTTAAGCAAGGCTTCGAACCGGGTCAGCACATCCTTGTTCGATTTTTCACGGGTGACAAATTGCCGGTTATAGAAGCGCATGCAATAATTAAGCAGCAACTGGATATTTCTTGCAATCAACCGCTTGCTCAGCTTGTCAATCGGATGCGTCAGCTCTATCTTAATTTTCGCCAGGCAGTCAAGGACGATGCTTTTCTCTTCAGCAGAAAGATGCAAGGCTTCGGTGGAATTATAGGAAAAGAAGGAATATGACTTGATTTCCTGCCCGAGCGATGTGCCTTTAATCAGGTCAGGATGGAACACGATGCCGCGTGCCGTAGGCTTCATGCCGTCCAACATTTCCGTTTCCGATACCTGTCCCGGCGCAAAGCTGGTAATTGTGCCTTCTTTGTAGTCATATATTTGTCGGCCATAGCGTATGTCGCCACATTTGGTCTCTTTCAGGAACAGGGCATAAATGCCATAATTGATTGCAAAATGCGTAGGGAATCGGGTAGCATCTGAAAGGTCGATGACATTCACCAACGGATGGAGCGTTTCCAATCCGAACAGTTTGTTGTATTCATCCACCGTATTCATTTTTATCAAATTTGTCAAATCTGTTTTCATGTTTGCATCATCATTTATCGTATAGCAAAAATACAGGTTCTTCTTGTTTCTTGTATCTGCTTTGAACCGTAATCCGTAAATGGGTTACAAATCTCCGTAAATATGTTATATCCTTTAGACCGGCTACCAACTACTTTTGTGAAAAAAGAAGCGATGGATGATAATGGAAGAATAAACCGCCGGGACTTTATCAAGAGTTCCGTGCTGACAGGAGGGGCATTGCTTGCGCAGGCGACGATACCTGCCCGCGCCATGAACTTTCTTTCGGAGAAAAGCAAGAATGCGGTGTTTACAAATGACGGCTTATTAAAAGGAGTATGCGACATCCACCTGCATTGCCGCCCCGATTCGCGGGAACGCTCGGTAGATGAATACGGTTTCATGCAGGATGCGATGCATGCCGGATACCGTGCCGTGATGTTCAAATCCAATGACTTCAGCTGCCACGACAGGGCATATATCATCCGGCAGGTACTGCCGGAAGCGGAATGTTTCGGCAGTTTCTGCATGAATCGTGTGCATGGGGATAAGGTAAATCCGTTTGCTGCACAAAAGGCTGTCGAAACAAGCGGAGGACTGTGCCGTTGTATCTGGATGCCGACACTCGATGCAGCCTATCATTACCAATGTGAAGGAAGGGAAGAAAAAGGAATCCCCGTGCTGGATGATAGCGGACAGGTGTTGCCCGAAGTCGTCCGCGTAATGGAAATCTGTGCGGAAGCCGGCATCATCTTTGCTACCGGGCACGCTTCGCCGCAGGAAAGCATCACGCTTGCCCGTAAGGCAAAGGAAATAGGTGTGAACAAATTTGTCGTTACCCATGCCAATTCCCATTTCTGGAAAATGACTGCCGACCAGATTAAGCAGTGCATCGACCTTGGCGCATACATCGAATATTGCTATCTGCCCTGCTTGTGGGGAGAAGGCACGAAGATGCCGCAATATCCACGGCAAAGCATCGGAGAATTTGCCGGCTTTGTCCGCATTGACCCGTCACGGAGTTTCATTTCCACCGACTTGGGGCAGGCGGTGATGTTGCATCCCGTCGAGGGCATGAGGGATTGCATCCTGAAATTGCAGGCAGAAGGCATCCCTCAAAGCGACATTGACTTACTGGTACGCCATAACCCGGCGTGGCTGATAGGACTGACTCATCATTAATTCTTTCGTTAAAAAGTTATGGACAGAAGAAATTTCATCAAGAGCGGGTTATTCGCCGCGGCTGTCGGTGCCGCAATGGGACCGGATGCCATTGCCCGGGAAGCAAACAAGCGTGCGGGACAGGAGAATGCAAGGGATATCCTGAATTATAACCCGGCTATGCAATACCGTCCGATGGGCAGAACGGGAGTAAACGTATCGGCATTAGGTTTTGGCATGTTGCGCCTGCCGATGAGGAACGGGCATGTGGATTTTGATCATACGACCCCGATGGTGCGCCGCGCCATCGAAGGCGGAGTGAACTACATAGATACCGGGCGTGTCTATATGGGAGGCGAAAGCGAGCAGGCCGTCGGAAAAGCACTTGCCGGTGGCTGGCGCGACCGGGTTTATGTCACCTCCAAGATGCCGTGGTGGGAGATGGAAAGTGCGGACGATTTCGAAAAATTTTTCGACCGGTCAAGACGGGCCATTGATACCGACATAATAGATTTTTATCATATCCACATGATTATGCACCGGGCATGGAAAGACTATGTGTTGCCGTACAAACTTATCGAGCAAATGGAAAAGCTGAAGGCGCAAGGGAAAATACGCTTTATGGGATTCTCTTTCCACGACAGCCTGCAACTGTTCAAACGGGTGGTTGAATATACACCGGCGTGGGATTTCTGTCTCATACAGCACAATTACCTTGATTATGAGTATGAGGCCGGTGTGCTCGGGCCGAAATATGCGGCAGCCAACGGTATGGGGGTGGCGGTGATGAAGCCTGTTCGTACCGGCTTCCTTGCCAACTTGCCGCAAAGCATGAAGGAAGCCCTTGCTTCTACCGGCATTCGGAAGCCGGATGCGGAGTGGGCATTGGATTACTTGTGGGACATTCCCGAAGTAAGCGTTGCCGTCAGCGGCATGGGATCCATGGAAGATGTGGAGGAAAACCTGAAATATGCGGCAAAGGCAAAGCCGAATATGCTCACACCGGCCGAGCGCGAGGCATTGGGAGCAGCCGTCTACGCTTACCGCCATGCACCGGGACACATAGACTGTACCGGATGTTACCAGTGTATTCCTTGTCCGCAGAATGTAGCCGTCGGCTACATCTTTGCCTATGTCTACAACAACTATCTTCTGCACCGTAACAAAGGGCGGGCAATGGCAGACTACACCGTATCCATGTCCCCTGTCCAGCGTGGCGACCCGGCTTCATCATGCATCGGGTGTGGAGAATGCCTGGCAAAGTGCCCACAGCATCTGGATATCCCCAGTTTATTGGCGAAAGTAAAGGAAACAATGGGGAAATAATCCGTAAATCGGTTACAATCGTCAGTAAATACGTTATCCCCTTTCCGGCGGCAGTCTGCTACCTTTGCATCAGAATCATTAAATAACTTACAAAATGGAAACTAACAACAACTACGACATGTACATTCCTACCCGTGTGATGTTCGGCGCAGGAATGCTGAATAAGCTGAGTGAACAATCCATGCCGGGCAAACGTGCCCTCATCATCATTTCCAACGGTAAATCGACCCGTGCCAATGGCTATCTTGCCCGCACGGAAGAGCAGTTGCATAAGGCCGGTGTGGAGACTTGCATTTTCGATGGTGTCGCTCCCAATCCCACAGTGGGCAATGTTAATGCCGGTGCAAAGGCAGCCCGTGACAACGAATGTGACTTTCTCGTTGCGTTGGGTGGAGGCAGTGTCATGGACTGTGCCAAAGCCATTGCGGTCATGGCTACGAATGAAGGTGAACTGTGGGATTACGTGCCCATCGGTTCAGGAAAAGGACAGCCTATTGCCGTAAAGCCGTTGCCTATCATAGCTATTACCACCACGGCAGGTACAGGTTCGGAAACGGACAACTCCGGCGTTATTACGAAGGAGGATACGTTTGAAAAAGCTTTCGTGGGCGATGCTTCCCTGTTCCCCGTCCTCTCCATCGTCGATGCGGAACTGATGAAAAGTGTACCGGCCACATTCACCGCTTATCAAGGTTTTGATGCACTGTTCCACAGCACAGAGGGATATATTGCGAAAGGTGCCAACCTGATGAGCGACATGTATGCCCTCGAAGCCATCCGTAACATTGCCGAATACCTGCCCCGTGCCATTAAGGACGGCAATGATATTGAAGCTCGTACCCGTGTAGCTTTCGGCAATACGTTGTCTGGCGGCGTGATGTGCCTGACGCTTATCACCAGCGAACATGCGTTGGAACATGCCCTTTCGGCTTATCATCCCAACCTGCCTCACGGCGCAGGGCTGATTATGGTGAGCCGTGCCTATTACAAATACTTCATCGAGCATCATGCCTGCGATGACCGCTTCATCCGCATGGCACAGGCTATGGGCATGACGGAAGCCACGAAGCCTGAAGACTTCCTTACGGCACTGACTCGTTTGCAGGAGGCATGTGGCGTTGCCGACTTGAAGATGTCTGACTATGGCATTGCTCCCGATGAGTTCGAAACTCTGATGCGTAATACACGCGAAGTAATGGGCATAATGTTCACCAGCGACCGTGTTCAGATGTCGGATAAAGACATTATACGAGTTTATGAGGAATCTTATAAATAATAAACAGTCATGACAGACGGATGAGGAATATGCAGTTCCTCATCCTTGCCGTTTTCTATTTTCGGGATGTCCAAGACAAGCTGCGGAAAATGGTGAAACAACGGATACGGGGTACCGGAGGAATATTTTCTCAAGGAAGGCAGATTCTGTCTGAACACTATGCGGAAAATTTTTCTGTCAAGATAACAAAGATAAGAGAATTGTCCGTAAAAGAGATGCAATAGAAGCGCCTGCTGATATCAAGCGGTGGAACGGAACTGTACTTCATGCCAATAATTACAGTAGAAACAGTCAAACTGAAAAAGAGCGGAAGGCTCGCATCCTTTTATCGGATAAAAAATAATTTGATATGACATTAAATGAATTTTTGGAAATTGTAAAAGCACGGAATCCCTTGATACACCTGAAATCATCACATTGGATAAAAATGTCTGGAGCAGGTTCAAATGCCACTATTCTGCAAGATTTCACTATTGGTGATAATGCAATATTGGGTGTCGGGGCTGTAGTGACAAAGGATGTTCCGGCCAACACGGTCGCGGGAGAAGTGCCTGCAAAATTTATCAAGTCCATTCTATGAAAATTACAAGAATCATTCCGCTGTTGACTCTCATGTTAATAGCGTTGCCGATATTCGGACAATCTAATGAAAATAATAAAGATATGAAAACAAATTCAATCAGACTGACAATCAAGGACGGAAAGACATTTACCGCTACTTTAGCAGACAATTCGTCCGCAGACGCTTTGATAGAGCTATTGTCAAAGGGAGATATGACCGTGGAAATGGAGGACTATGGCAACATGGAAAAAGTTGGGCCTTTGGGGACGAACCTTCCGCGCAATGACCGCCAGACATCAACCGGCCCGGGCGACATTATTCTTTATCAGGGGAAATATCTGGTGATTTATTATTCAACCAATTCGTGGAACTTCACCCGCATAGGCAGGATAGATAATGCCGACGGTGCGCAATTGAAATCAGCATTGGGAAAAGGGGATGTCACAGTCACGCTTTCATTGAACCGATAGATTCATCTTTAATCGATGGATAGAAATATAGTATGTCAAAGGAAAGGATTACCTGAACCGCCGGATATGTACGGTTGGGAGGATTTGTACCGAAGTTTGCAGAACTGAACTACAGGCAAGAGTTACCTCGCGTTTTGAGCAAGGAACAGGTGCCTTTTGTCAATGTTGCGTTTTCCCCCGTTGCCGTAACAACTGGCATATTTATCATGCTACGGCCGGAGGCGGCCAGACGCTTGTTTGCCCGTTTCGTTTTTGAAATTCCCGGCGACAATCAGGACATTCTCCCAACGGAAAACGGGCGCTAAATCGATTATTCAGCATATTCAGTAAATAGGTTTGTTTTGTCAGTAAATGCGTTATATCCTTTTTCACTCTATCCCCTTACTTTTGCAATCAGGAAGACTTTAAATTACAAGTGATATGAAAACGAGAACATTAGGGCAACAAGGACTGGAAGTTTCGGAAGTAGGGCTGGGCTGCATGGGATTCATGCAGAGCTATCCGCCTTATCCCGACAGGAAAGAAGCCGTCGCCACGCTGCGCGAGGCGGTAGAACTGGGCGTGACATTCTTTGATACGGCAGAGGTGTACAGTGCGTTCAAGAACGAGGAACTGGTAGGAGAGGCTTTGGAGCCGGTACGCGACAAGGTGGTCATAGCCACAAAATTTGGCTATAATTTAGTGGATATGCCCGACCCTAATACATCGGCACGCCCCGTAAGTCTGTCGAGTAAGCCCGCTACTATCCGCAAGGCTGTGGAAGGTTCGCTCCGCCGTCTGCGAACCGACCATATCGACCTCTACTACCAGCACCGGGTAGACCCGGATACGCCGATAGAGGAAGTTGCAGATACGGTTGCTTCGCTGATTAAAGAGGGAAAGGTGTTGTATTGGGGATTATCCGAAGCGGCTCCTTCCACGGTGCGCCGTGCCCATGCCGTCTGTCCGCTTACGGCAGTACAAAGCGAATATTCCCTGTGGTACCGTCAGGTGGAAAAGAAGCTGCTCCCTACATTAGAAGAATTGGGCATTGGTTTTGTGCCTTTCAGTCCGTTGGGAAAAGCCATGCTGACTGGGCGTTTCAATCGCAACACTACGTTTGACAAGACGGATTTCCGTTCCTCCATTCCCCGTTTCCAGCCGGAGAACCTGCAACACAATGTGGCGTTGGTGGAATATGTAGAGGATTTGGCCCGCCAGAAGGAGACGACTCCGGCACGTATCGCCATCGGCTGGCTCTTGGCACAGAAGCCGTGGATTGTACCCATTCCCGGCACGAAACATATCGAACGCATCAAGGAGAATATTGGAGGAGCGGACATTCACTTTACTGCGGAGGAACTTGCCGGTATCCGCCGTCATTTGGATGGTATCAAAATTATCGGAGCGCGCTATCCCGAAGACCAGGAGATGCTGACCAACAAATAGTCTTATGAGAATAAAACGAATCGTAATCGGTATGGCAGCCTTGATATCAAGCATCATGCTTCATGCCCAGAAGCCGGTAGACACGCATACACATATCATCCTGCCGGAATACAAGGGACTTTTGCAGCGGTACGGTGCGGGACTGGAGGAAACCTTCCCGCTGCCCGACTGGGATGCGGAAAGGCACATGGCTTTTATGGACAGTGCAGGAATAGGCTGCGCTGTATTGACCATGCCTGCCCCGCAGCCTTATTACGGCGATGTGCCGGAGAGTGTCGCTTGCATCCGCCATATCAATGAGGCTTCGGCGGAAGTAAAGGCAAAATATCCGGGACATTTCAAGTTCTGTGCCTCGCTTCCCTTGCCTGATGTAGATGCAGCCATCCGTGAAGCCGTCTATGCGCTTGATACATTAGGGGCAGATGGCGTCAAGTTGGCAACTAACAGTCGCGGGCAATATTTGGGAGACAAGGAACTTGACCCGCTGATGGAAGTTTTGAACGAACGACATGCTGTGATTATCGTCCATCCGCATCGGCCTGCCCCTTACCCGGAAAACATCATCAAGACCACACCGCTGGCAATGTACGAATATCCGGCGGAAACCACCCGTGCTGTCGTGAATATGCTGGCACGGAATGTCCTGGTGCGCTATCCGAATCTGAAAGTAGTCGTGCCGCATTGCGGTTCGTTCCTGCCGCTTGCCATTCCGCGCATGAAATCCATTCTTCCGGCAATGACAGCAGGCGGATACATGCAGTCCATCGACTGGGAGGGGAACCTTTCGCGACTCTATTATGACCTGGCAGGCAATCCTACGGCGGAAGTCATCCGTGCCTTGCTTACCATCACTTCGCCGGAACATATCCTTTACGGATCCGATTATCCGTATCTGTCGGAAAATATATTGCACAATAATCTGGATAGACTAAAGGAAACGCTTGACTCAGACGAAGAGCTTTCCCGATATGCGGAAATGTTTCTGTGGGGCAATGCTTCCCAGCTGTTCAATATCAAATAAGAAAATAACTTTCAAACGAAAAAGAATATGAAAAAAAACATCGGCCAGACTCTGGCATTGTATCCCACCCCCGCAGTAGTAGTGGGTACGGAAGTAAACGGAAAGGTAAACTGGCTGCTCGTTGCCCATGTGGGCATCATCGGGCACGACCGCATCATGTTGAGCATGCACAAAGCTCACTATAGCAATCAGGGGGTGAAAACTACGGGCAAGGTGTCCGTCAATATGGTAGATGTAGACATGCTGGAACGTGCCGATTATGTGGGTTGCGTCAGCGGAGCGAAGACGGACAAATCGAAAGTCTTTGCCTGGCATCCGGGTGAAGCCGGAACTCCGGTCATTGATGCAAGTCCGCTGGTGATGGAATGTGAGGTGGTTGACAATTACGAAACCGATACGTTCGACAACTTCATCTGCAAAATCACGAATACCTATGCTGAGGAAGATATTCTTAACGACAAAGGAAAACCGGATTACAGCAGGCTGAAGCTTGTCCTCTTTGAAATGCCCAACTATACCTATTTGCGGACAGGAGGGGAAATTGCCAAATGCACGAAACTTGGAAAAACATTTAGGTTACAGAATTAATGAAGCGTCGGGATTTTCTTCGTAAATCCCTGCTTGCGGCTACAGGGAGTATTGTCTTGGAAAGCGGCATCGTGAGAGCCGTAGAAAATATGAACATAACAAAAAAGAAAATGGAAATAGTTGTATTGACCGGTAGTCCCCGTCGAAACGGTAATTCGGCTTATCTGGCAGAACGGTTTGTCAAAGGGGCGCAGGAGAAAGGACATGAAGTTTACCGTTTTGATTGTGCCTTCAAACAAGTGGAACCTTGCCGCGCATGTAACCGTTGCGGCATGGACGGTCTGTGTGTGATAAAGGATGACTTTAATGAACTGCGTCCTCATCTCATAGCCGCTGACATGGTGGTATTTGCCACTCCGATGTATTATTTCGGTATTTCGGCGCAGATGAAACGGGTTATCGACCGCTTCTATGCCATCAACGAGCAAATAAAAGGTCATTACAAGAAGGCTGCTTTCCTGATGACCTACGCCGATACCGCGAAGAAAGAAGCAGAGCCGATGCTATTGCACTACCATGCGTTAATGGATTATCTTGGTTGGGAGAGTGTGGGTGAAGTAGTCGCATCCGGAGTATGGACGGCCGGTTCCGTTCGTAATACACACTATGGTGAACAAGCCTATCGGTTAGGAAAAAGTATATAACAGATTTTGCAAGAATATGAAACTATATATAATTGTATTTGCCTTGTTGCTGGCAGGAATCGTGTCTGCAAGTGCACAAGAAGATAGAATAGAAACATGCAAGGACAATTATCGTACCCTTTTCGGCGGTGAAGTTCTGACCGGACAGGGTACGGACCCAGAAATGATGGACATTCTTCAGAAGTTTATTTTCGGCGAAGTGTTTACTACGGGAGACTTGGATTTAAAGCAGCGTGAAATGATTACCTGCGTCACCCTTGCCACGATGCAGACGCTTCCGCAACTGAAAGCCCATGCGGGAGCTGTTTTGAACGTGGGTGTAACTCCCGTGGAACTGCGGGAAGCGATGTACCTTACTGCTCCGTTCATTGGTTTCCCAGCTGCCATTAAGGCATTGCGTATCATCAAGCAGGAAACTGCCAAACCGACTGTATCGGCCACAGATAATCTGGTACGCCTCTCGAAGATAACCGTCGATGTTAACCGTCTGGACGAATACAACGCCTATCTGAAAGAGGAAATAGAAGCCTCCATGCGGTTGGAACCGGGCGTACTCACTCTTTATGCCACAGCCGAAAAGAATGCGCCTCACAAGATTACCATCCTTGAAATCTATGCCGACCGTGCCGCATACGAGAATCATCTGAAGTCCCCTCATTTCCAAAAGTACAAACAAGGCACGTTGGAGATGGTGAAGGATTTGGAATTGGTGGATACGACACCGCTGATTCCGGGATTGAAAATAAAGTAATATTTCTTGCTGTATGAACAAGTTTTTATTGACTCTTGCAGCAGTATTTGCGTGTATTGCTTGTGCATTGGACAAAAGTAGGAAACCATCCACGTTTTCTTGATACGCAAAACATTGCAAATCAGCGAAAAAGAATCCTGTTCGGTGGAGATTTTCGCTCCACCTTTTGGAACACCGGAAGCAGTCATATTCCGCACTTTTTTGAGTCCTGCGGGAAAACAAAAACTCCCGATTTCGTTTGGAAATCAGAAGTTTACTGCTAATTGCTTTTCTTCAAAGTGGTGCCACCAGGAATCGTAATCTAACGATAAGTGGCTGAATATCTTTGATGTAACTTTTAGCTAAAGAAGTAATCTCCCGCTATTGCTCCACCGGATTCTTGCAATATTTTGCAGTGTCTTGCGGAGTCGATTTCCTATTACTCTACAAAG
>CALUJA010000016.1 GCA_944320845.1 uncultured Phocaeicola sp. | reverse complement strand
GCTCTTCAGGTTGGACTTGAACCAACGACCCTCTGATTAACAGTCAGATGCTCTAACCGACTGAGCTACTGAAGAGTATCACAATTCTTTTTTATGCTCTTCAGGTTGGACTTGAACCAACGACCCTCTGATTAACAGTCAGATGCTCTAACCGACTGAGCTACTGAAGAGTATCACAATTCTTTTTTATGCTCTTCAGGTTGGACTTGAACCAACGACCCTCTGATTAACAGTCAGATGCTCTAACCGACTGAGCTACTGAAGAAGATTTTTTGAATTGCGTGGCAAAGGTAGTAGGTTATTTTGAAATATGCAATATCTTTGCGAAAAAAATGTGAGGACAAGGGCACTTTGTGCTTTTGAAGGGCAAAAGGAGAGGCTTCATGCCGGCGGAACAGCCTTTTCATGCCGGTGAAACGGATTCTTGGCAAGGGTGAAAACGGTGTTTTGTGGAGATGTGCTTCTGCCGCATCGGGGGCGGACGGCTCTTTTTGAAAAGAGAAAAAGTGTTTTTCCGGAGGGGCGGGCGAAATTAAGTTAAATATTTCTCCGGTTCTGCAAGGGAAAGCAGAATAATATGTTTATTTGTACGTGTTTTATAGAAAAGCAAAATGTGATATGAAGGCAAGAAAAGTATGGATAGGGGCTTTGGTCGCTCTGGTGGGCTTGGGTATAATCAGTTTTAAGGAGGATGACCGGAACTTTCAGATATCAAAGAATCTGGATTTGTTCAACTCTATCTTCAAGGAGTTGGATATGTTTTATGTGGATACAATAGATGCGGAAAAGATAATCCAGAATGGAGTCAACGGTATGCTGGCATTGACCGACCCTTACACGGAGTATTATCCGGAGGAGGAAGTAAGCAGCCTGAAGGAGATGACTACCGGAAAGTATGGAGGCATCGGGGCTGCCATCCGTTATTATGAGGCAAAAGACCGTATTGCGGTGGTCGAGCCGACCGAAGGCATGCCGGCGGCGGAGGTTGGAGTAAAGGCGGGCGACATTATCCTTTCTGTGGGCGGAAAAGAGATGGTGCGGGACGACATGAAGCCGCAGGACTTTCTGGAGAAGGTAAGTCAGGCGCTGCGCGGTGAGCCGGGAACCTCGTTTATCCTGAAGGTGATGCGTCCGTTGAAAAATGACAGTACGGTGCTTGAGTTCAAGATAACCCGCAAGAATATCCGTACCAATCCGGTTCCCTATTACGGCATGGTGCGCGACAGCGTAGGCTATCTGGCGTTGTCCAGTTTCACCGAGAATTGTGCGAAAGACTTTAAGAAGGCTTTCATCGAGCTGAAACAGCGGGGAGCCAAGTCACTGATTGTAGACTTGCGCGGCAACGGAGGAGGCTCATTGGCGGAAGCAATTGATATTGTGAATTTCTTTGTGCCGAAAGGCCGTGAAATCGTGGTTACCAAAGGGAAGCTGCGGCAGGCGCAAGGGTCTTACAAGACGCAGAACGAGCCGATTGATACGCAGATACCGCTGGCCGTGCTGGTCGACGGCGGCTCGGCCTCGGCTTCTGAGATTGTGAGCGGCTCTTTGCAGGACTTGGACCGGGCTGTGATTGTGGGGACCCGCACGTATGGCAAGGGACTGGTGCAGACCATACGCCCTCTGCCCTATAACGGGACGCTTAAAGTCACGACTTCCAAATATTACATTCCGAGCGGACGCTGCATCCAGGCCATCGATTATGCCAAGAAAAACGCCGACGGCTCGGTGGCCCGCATTCCGGACAGCCTGACCCACGTGTTTTATACAGCGGCCGGACGCGAGGTGCGCGACGGTGGAGGCATCCGTCCGGACATAGAGGTAAAGAGCGACCGCATTCCCAATATTGTCTTTTATCTGATAAACGAGGACATTATATTCGATTACGCCACCCAGTATTGTTGGGAACACCCGTCGCTGGATTCGGTCGATGCTTTCGTTTTGACGGATGAAGACTATGATATGTTCAAGGAACTGGTCAAGTCGCGTAACTTCATTTACGACCGTCAGAGCGAGAAAATGCTGAAGAGTCTTAAGGAAATAGCCGAGTTTGAAGGGTATATGGAGGGTGCTTCTGAAGAGTTCAAGGCACTTGAGAAGAAGTTGAACCATAATCTTGACCGTGACCTGGACTATTTTTCAAAACAGATAAAGACTTATATTGCCCAGGAGATAGTGACCCGTTACTTCTATCAGCGCGGCGCCGTGATGGAGCGTCTGAAGGATGATGAAGATTTGGAAAAGGCGGTTGAAGTATTGAATGACCGTCCGCGCTACCGGGAAATTCTCTCCGTACAAGGAGCAAAAGACAGTCTGGCTGTGGGGAAATGATGTTTTCATGCCTTCGATAATGCGTTTTTATCAAGAAAAAATGCCGGAAGCATGCCTGATTGTCTTACTTTTTTCCTAACTTGCGGGCTAAAGATGCTTTTATTATGAAAGGTTTTCAGACAAAAAAAGAATATACGGTCAAGGAACTGTTGTGCCGGTGCATGATTTTCCTGATTACGGTAGCCATCATCGTGTATTTTTTGCCTCGTGAGCACAGGTTTAATTACCAGTTCGAGATAAACAAGCCCTGGAAATACGGCCTGTTGCAGGCTTCTTTCGACTTCCCTATCTATAAGGATGACGGAGAAATGAGGAGTGAGCAGGACAGTATCCTTCGGGATTATGCCCCTTATTACCGCCTGGACAGGCAGATGGGACAGGAGATAATCCGGAAGTTCGGCGAGGATTACCGGCAGAATCTCCATGCCATAATTCCGTTGTCATACAAGCATCACATCGAGCATCTGCTGACAATCATCTACGAGACCGGCGTCATCTCTCCGAATGACCTGGCACAACTCAGGCAAGACAGCCTGAGCCGCATACAGACTGTCGAGCAAAACACTTCGAATCAGATGGCGGTGGAAGATCTTTATACCTTCCGCCAGGCTTATGAAACATTGGTCAATGCCGATACGGTGCATTATGACAAGAATTTGCTGCAGCGGTGCAACCTGAACGACTATATCAAATCGAACCTGACCTACGATGCCAGCCGCTCGGAGACGGCAAGGCAGGATCTTTTGAGCAGCTTGTCGTGGGCGAACGGCTTTGTCATGAACGGGCAAAAGATAGTCGATCGCGGCGAAATGGTGAACCAGCAGACCTATAATATCCTGAAGTCATTGGAAAAGGAATGGGACAAGCGCAGCGGAACAGCGACGGAAAAGCGGCTTACTCTCCTGGGACAAAGTCTGTTTGTTGCCATCCTCATCTTCTGTTTCATGGTATATCTTGACCTTTTCCGCCGTGATTATTATGAAAAGCGCGGGTGCATCACGCTGCTGTTCATTATCATCGTGGCGTTTCCCGTGCTGTCGTCGGTCATGGTGGAGAATGCAATCCTGAGCATTTACATTGTTCCGTTTGCCATGATACCGATGATTATACGCATTTTCCTCGATTCGCGCACGGCTTTTGTCGCTCATGTCATCACGATACTGCTTTGTTCCATTGTCTTGCGTACTTCTTACGAGTTTATCCTGCTTCAGACCGTGGCCGGACTGGCGGGCATATACAGCCTGCGTGAGCTGTCGCAGCGCTCCCAGCTCCTGCAGAGTGCCCTTTTCGTGACGGCTTCTTATGCTTTGCTTTATTTTGCGCTCGATTTGATTCATATCAGCGAGATTGACCAGCTGAGCACACACCGGTATTGGGACTTCATATTCAACGGTATCCTGCTGCTGTTTACCTATCCGCTCCTGTTCATTCTGGAGAAGACCTTTGGATTTACTTCCAATGTCACGCTGGTAGAGCTGTCGAATATCAACAATAAACTGATGCGGCAGATGTCGGAGGTGGCTCCGGGCACGTTCCAGCATTCTCTGCAACTGGCTAACCTGACGGCCGCCGCCGCCAACCGTATCGGAGCCAACAGCCAGCTGGTGCGTACGGGGGCGATGTATCATGATATCGGCAAGATGATGAATCCGGCGTTCTTTACCGAAAACCAGTCGGGAGTCAATCCGCACGACCAACTGAACTATTATCAGAGCGCGCAGATAGTCATCAACCATGTCATCGACGGGTTGAAGCTGGCCGACAAGTATAATCTTCCGCAGGTTATCAAGGACTTTATCAGCACGCATCACGGGAAAGGGCTTACGAAGTACTTTTACATCTCTTATCAGAATGAGCATCCCGATGAGGAAGTGGACAAGGAAATGTTCCGTTATCCGGGGCCCAATCCGTTTACCAAAGAGCAGGCCATTCTGATGATGGCGGATTCGGTGGAGGCTGCCTCACGCAGTCTTCCCCAATATACGGAAGAAAGCATCTCTGCGCTGGTGGACAAGATTATCGACGGTCAGGTGCAGGAAGGTTTTTTCAAGGAGTGTCCGATAACATTCAAGGACATTGCCACGGTAAAGACCGTATTCAAGGAAAAGCTGAAGACGATGCATCATACCCGCATCAGCTATCCGGAGCTGAAGAAATGAACCTGGCGGTCAGAAGGCCGCGGCAGAAATCTCTTCAAGCAGTCCCTTGCAGGCATCTTCCAGTATGTCGAGCACATTTTCAAAGCCTTGGGCGCCGCCGTAGTAAGGGTCGGGCACATAATCGGCCGCCTTCGTGCGGCAGTAATCCGTCATGCGGCGTATTTTCTTTTCTGTCTCTACGCTGGGAGCCCTTTCACACAAAGCGTCTATGTTGCTGTCGTCCATGCCCAATATCAGGTCGAAGTTGTAAAAGTCGTCCGTGCATACGGGACGCGAGCGGTGGGTAATGTTGTATCCGCGGCGGATAGCGTGGGCTCTCATCCGTTCATCCGCCGGTTCTCCCCGGTGATAACCGCTGATTCCGGCTGAGTCTACCTGTATCTGGTCTTCTAATCCGGCCTTTCGGATATAGGTGCGCATGATTTCTTCTGCGGAAGAAGAGCGGCAGATATTCCCGAGGCAGACGAATAGTATTCTTGTCATAACTTGGCTTGATAGGTGTGAAAAAAGTTTGTGAAGTGACGGAAACCGTTTTTCTTCGGGGCAAAGTTACGGTTAATCCGTGTAAAAACCGCAGGTTCGGCCGGCTTTATTTCTGCAGAGCCTTGCCGGGTGTCCTTTTTCAGAGCTTCACATGAGTGGCAGGAGGGATGCTGTAAAGAAATGAAGGTGGAGAGCCCTGTCGCTCCCCACCGGTTGAGGGTCATTTGAACAGTCGCGGCACAAAGAGCAGCATATATTGCCTCCAGTTTGCCCATTGATGCTCGCCGCCCGATTCGTGATATTCGTACTTGAAGCCTATGCCGTCCAGCCGTTTGCGGAAGTCCTGATTAGCTTGATAAAGGAAATCCCCGCATCCGATGCCCATCCAAAACAGTTTGCAGCCATCCTTTTGCAGGGCTTTCAGCTTGCCGTCCAGATTCTGGTAGGTAGGCAGCGATTGGTTCACGCTGCTCATGTCCAGCCCGGCAGAGAACAAGCCAATGTAGTTGAAGCTGTCGGGATGGTTGGCCGCTATGTAAAGCGTGTGGAATCCTCCCATCGAAAGGCCGGCCAGAGCGCGGTGTGCCTTGTCGGGGACAGTACGGTAATTGCTGTCGGTGAAGCGGACAATCTCGGGGAACGCCGTCTCATACCGCCCGTCCTTGTATGAACCCGGCAGCAGGTTGGTAGGAGCCGGACGGTAGGCAAGGTTTTCGCTGGTTTCTCCCGGTGCCGCCTGCTTGCTTGAGTTGCCGTTCGGCATCACTACAATCATGGGTTCGGCCTTTTTTTCTGCTATCAGATTGTCCATGATGCGGGCGATGCAGCCCAGTTCCACCCATGCGTTTTCATCTCCGCCGCTTCCATGCAGCAGGTAGAGCACGGGATAACGCTTTTCTTTGTCCTGTTCGTATAGGGGCGGCGTATAGACCGACATGCGGCGCGGCGTGCCCATAGTTTCGGATGGATACCACACGGCGGAAAGTGTGCCGTGGGGAACATCGTGCACCTGATAGTAATCCGCAGCTCCGCCGTTGATGAAAAATATGCTGAACTGGCTCCCCACATCGCGCCGCACAAAGGGATTTGTCGGGTCTAGTCCGGCAACTCCGTCGATGACAATGCGGTAGGTATACATTTCCGAGGTCAGCGCGGGGGTGGTATAAGTCCAGACGCTGTCGGCGCCCTGCTTCATTTCTCCCCGGCCGCCGTCAGCGTCCCAGTCGCCCCGCACCGTTACACTTTTGGCTAAGGGCGCCCGCACGCGGAAAGTCACGCTGTTGTCCGCGTTGATTTGTGGAGAAATGATTTTCCCTTCTCTGAACGAGATGTTCTGTTGGGCATTGGCCATGCAGGCCAGTATCATGGTCAGGCATAGAAATAATGTGAGCTGTTTCATGGTCGTGGTGTTTTAAGGTTTATGCAAACATAAACAAAGTTTTTGAAATAATCAGACGGAAGGCGGGTCGTGGCGATAATTTTTTTCGGACAGTATCCAAATGGCGGAAAGCTTTTTCATGAATATTTTTCACTGCCTGTCAGATTTTTTTGATACTTTGTTGTATATTTTAAATCTATCGCTTAATTTTGTAGTGCAAACTCAGAAAAGTTCTTTTTCAGAGTGAGAGATTACATTACCTTGGCAATTCGGCCGATGATGCCTGGTCATACGGAAGCTGAAAGTAATGGGACGGCTCTTCTCTCTATAGCATGTAAATATTTTGTCTGCGTCCCGTCTTGCAGAATAATTCAGAAAAAGAAGCGCCCGCCTTTCGGAAGGCTGGAGATGCTTCTTGGAAGATTATTTTATGCAAGACAAAATATCTGTATCATATCGTGTACCTTGCATCCTGCAAGGTGGAGGCGGACGGCGTAACGGTCGGCCTTTCGCGGTTTGCCCTGTTTCTGCATCGGTTTTGTGCCATCCTGTTCCTTTCGCAATGCGAGAGGCGGGGTGTCGTGTGCTTTTTTCCGCATTTTATCCATTAAACAAATCCAATAATCAATTAAACAAATCAAGATGAAAAAGATGTATTTCTTTATGATGACGGTCTTTTTGTCTTTTCTGACCGTCGGTTTCACCGCCTGCGGCGATGATGAAGGTGTTTCTGCTCCGGAACTTCCGACTCCGGCCTTTGAGAAAATCAGCGGAAAGTATAGTGTAACCGCTTCCGGCTCTCCTTACGAAAGCATCGAGTTGGGCGCAAGCGGAAATTACATCGTTGTGCTGAACAGCGGCGGATATGCTGCATCGGCCGCCGTCATGCGTTCCGGACACTCGGAGGGAGGGACTCTATTCTCTGACTCAAAGACACAGAGCCGTGCACAATCCGGCAACTGGGTGTATGGCACGTTTAAAGACTTGGGCGAAAACCGTTATGAGCTGGAGGACTTCGGCACAATCGAACTGGTATACGGTGACAACGGCCAGGTTTCGGGCATTGAAGTGGATTCCGACCGCTACGGTTCCGGCTCGCTGACCGTAGAAAAAGAGCAGGAGATGGCGGGCGATGCCCTGACCAATGCCTTGTGCCGCACGTGGAGTGTAGAGTCTATCCGCGAAGTGATGACGGATTTGACGAGCGGGGAGGTGTCTGACGAGACGATTGCTCCGGCCGAAAATCCGGATGCAGCCAAGGAAATGTTCATGTCCAAGTCGGGAACCTACCTGATGTTCTATACAGACGGAAGCATTGACTTGGGCTACTGGAAATGGAGAGACCAGAAAGACGGAACCATCTACTATGCCTGGGAGGGCGATGACTGGTATGAAGATAATTTTGCTACTTTCACTTTCTCCGGCGAAAAGCTGACAACGTATGAAGTGTACGAGGAAGACGGCTACCGTGAAGAGATTTACGCCACGTTGGTGGCAAAGGAATCGGCAGGAAACGGCGGCAGCCAGGGCGGCAGTCAGGGCGGAAATGAGCAGCCGTCCGGCGATTCTCCGGTTGCGAAGGTGTTTACCGGAAAGCTGCTGAAGACACTCGGCGGTGATACCTATATCTATGAGAACGGTTTCCTGACAGAAATCCGTGATGAAGACCATCCGGATGAGCCTCTTGTCAGATTCGAATATCATCTTGAGGGAGATGATCCGTATGTAGACCTGATTCTGTCTGGCGAATCAGGTGGAATGCTGGAGGCTACCCTGAACAAACAGGGATTTGTAGAGTCTGTTACGGATATCCGGTATGGTGATGTCACCTCTTTCACCTATGATTCCGACGGGCATGTCATTGCCATAACCGACGGCCGCAATGAGCGCGAGGATGTCCTTACATGGGAAAACGGCGATTTGGTCCATGTTTCCTGGAAATACACCGGGGCTGCGGAGAATGAATTCAGCGAAGACTTCAGCTATTATGCGGACGAAAATGTGAACGGACTGATGTGGTATTACAATATCTATGATATAGACATCGACGAAATCCAGTATTTCTATTGGGCCGGACTGCTTGGAAAGGCGCCGAAACACTTGCCGAAATCGCAGGGGGACAGTTATAGCTATGAATGGACTGAGGGAAGCCTGACGGTCAACCGCAATGGAGGAGGAACTTTTGAGGAGTTTACTTTCAGTTTCTATGAATAAACTTTTTTCTGGAAAGGGGAAGCCGGACGGCTTCCCCTTTTTTCGTGAATCTGTATAGGGCATTACTGAACTTTTTTCGGGATGAAAATCCGGTTTCATCAGGATGGGAATGCCGGCCGGTGCCTTCCTGCCGGGACAGTATCCTGATGAGGCCGGCTTATACCCTTTTGGCAGCCAGATACTGCTTGAACATCTCGACGCTCCGGTTCATGATAAGCCCTTCCGGAAACTCTGTTTCCGCCACCAGCTCAAGGGCATGGCCGTAGGTTGCTATATCGAACGAGATGTGCGCATCGCTCCCCAGGATGACGGGGACTTCATACCGCTTGCACAGACGAAGGATTTCCAGATTGTTGGCGCGGGCCTCCGTCTTGTTCCGACAGGGCTTCAGCGAGCTGTTGTTTATCTCCAGCAGCGTATGGTGCTTTTTGGCCGCAAGAACAAGAGGCTCAAACGAGAGTCTGGCCGTGCCGTCTCCCGGGTGGCTGATGATATGGATGTAGGGATTGGCTATCACGCGGAGCATTCCGTGCGTATTCTCCTCCACCGTTCCCGGCGTGTAGCAGAGCGAATGAATGCCTGCAATGCGCAAATCAAGCAGGTTCAGGTAAAATTCATCCATATCCAGATTTCCGTTGCAGTCGAGAATATTGATTTCCGCTCCCAGCATCAGTTCGATTCCGTACATATGCCGCGGCACTACATACAGGTTGCGGAAATAAATCGGAGCGCACGAACCGGGTATGCCGGCGGTATGCTCTGTAATTCCCAACAGCTTCAAACCTTTTTCTGAAGCGGCTTGAGCCATCTCTTGCAGCGTGCTGAAGGCATGTCCGCTTGCGATGGTATGCGTGTGTACATCTAACTCAATTTTCATAATGAATGTCTTTAGGTTGTTTACATGGGGTCAACATCATAATAAACCATTACCGACCGGAAGCGTTCGTCCTCCACGACGGCGCGCTGCACTTGCAGCAGGTATGCTTGCACTTTCTTTACGGATGCCGTCTGCTCAATCTTGATTACGATTTTCCGGATAAACAAAGTCTGTATGCGTGCCACCGGCGGTTTGTCCGGACCCAGTACCCGGTCGCCCAGTCCCTGTCGGAGCAGTGAGGCCGCCGTGTCTGCGGCCTGCGAGAGTATGTCTTCCTTCCGGTGCTTCAGATAAACGTAAATCAGACGGTAAAACGGCGGATACTTGAACATTCCGCGCTCTTCCACCTGCTCTTTGTAGAAACGTTCGTAGTCATTGGCCGTCACTTCGTGGATGAGAGGCAGGTCTGGCGATTTGGTCTGGAGGATTACCAGCCCTTGTCTGTTCTTTCTCCCGGCACGTCCCGCCACCTGGGCCATGAGCTGAAAGGCCCGTTCATAGGAGCGGAAGTCCGGATAGTTCAGCATCGAGTCGGCATTGAGGATTCCTACCACGCTTACATGGTCGAAATCCAGCCCTTTCGACACCATCTGCGTGCCAATCAGTATGTCCGTCCGTCCGTTTTCAAAGTCGGCGATGATTTTTTCATAGGCGGTGCGGGTACGTGTCGTGTCCAAATCCATGCGTGCCACCCTTGCTTCGGGAAATAAGGCCTTGATATCGTCCTCTATCTTCTCGGTGCCGAATCCGCGGTTTGCCAGTTCCGTCTCGCCGCATGCCGGACAAGCCTTCGGTATCTGGTAAGTATAGCCGCAGTAGTGGCATGTCAGTTGGTTTAGGCTCTTGTGATAAGTCAGGCTTACATCGCAGTTTTTGCAGCGCGGCACCCATCCGCAGGTGCGGCATTCTATCATCGGGGCGAAACCACGGCGGTTCTGGAAGAGGATGACCTGCTCCTTGCTTTTCATTGCTTCGCGAATCTTTTCCACGAGCAGCGGCGAAAACTGGGCAATCATGCGTTTCTTCCGGGCCAGTTCCTTGATGTCGACCACTTCGATATGCGGCAGCCGGATTTTTTGATGGCGTTCCGTCAGCCTTACCAACCCGTATTTCCCGTGGGTGGCATTATAGAAAGTCTCGATACTTGGCGTAGCCGTGCCGAGCAGTGTCTTGGCCCCATACATGGATGCAAGCACAATCGCCGCATTGCGCGCATGATAGCGCGGCGCCGGGTCTTGCTGCTTGTAGGTATTCTCATGTTCTTCATCCACGATGACCAGTCCCAATCTGCGGAAAGGCAGGAAGATGGACGAGCGGACTCCTAACACGATGTCGTAATCATGCTCAGACAACTGCTTTTTCCATATCTCCACCCGTTCGGCATCCGGGTATTTGGAGTGGTAGATGCCTAAGCGGTTTCCGAAGAAACGCCTGAGACGCTCGGTGATTTGTGCGGTCAGAGCGATTTCCGGCAGCAGGTAAAGCACCTGTTTGCCCGCCTTCAGCGCCTCGCTTATCAGATGGATATAGATTTCTGTCTTGCCGCTTGCCGTCACGCCGTGCAGAAGGCAGACATTTTTGGTCTTGAAACAGTCGGCGATTTCACGGTATGCCTGCTGCTGCGCGACACTTAGCGGATTGAGTTCGGCCGTATCCGAAATTCCTTTTGCCAGTCGCCCTATTTCCTGATGGTACGTTTCAAAAATCCGTTTCTTCACCAGCTCGTTCAGGGCGTTTGCCGATGCTCCCGCCGCTTCAAGCAGGGCATTCCGTGTCACTTCCTTGAGGGAACCGCCGGGTCTTGCCCATCCCGACAGCTCGATGTATTTCATAAGCAGAGCCAGCTGCCTGGGAGCGCGTGAAAGTGTATCGAACAAAAAGTGCAGGTTGCGTTCATCCCTCATGGTTTCAACGAGGCGGACGCGCGTTTCCGTGCGTGGCTTGTAGGCTCTCTTCAGCTCTTCCTTTACGAAGATGGCTTCCTTTTCCAGCAACGACTGTATGACAGGGAGCAGATTGCGGATTCCACTGCTTTTTTCCAGCTGTGTAACGCACTGTTCCGGGTCGTTGCTCAGCAGATTGAGCACCCGCTGCTCTTTTTCCGGAAGGGGCCCGGCCGCCTCGAAGTCAGGATTGTATTCAATCAGTGTCTCGCTTTCCAGCTTCATTCCCGAAGGAAGCGCTGCCTTGTATACATCGCCAAGTGTGCAGAGATAGTACTCGGCCACCCATTGCCAGAAGCGGAACTGCTCCTTCAGCAGTACGGGATGCTCGTCGAGCACCTCCGCAATGTCTTTCGTCTCGTATGCTTCGGGAGGATTCTCATGTATGCGGGTGACGATGGCCGTATAGAATTTCTTTTTCCCGAAGGGGACGACCACCCGGCATCCGGCCTGCATACTGTTTTCCATCGTTTGGGGGATAGAATAAGTGTATTGGCCGGCGATAGGTAAAGGCACTATGACATCCGCATACTTTCTCATGGCAGCAAAGGTACAAAAAGCTGACCATCTTGCTTGCGGCTTTAGCAAACTTTTATAGCTTTGCAGAAAACTATCAAACTATCCAATCATGAAAACATACAAGGTCGGAATTATCGGAGCCGGATGGATTGCCCGGAAGATGGCGGTCACTCTGGGAGGAATGAAGGGCGTGATGCGCTACGCGATAGCATCGCGCAGCCGGGAGAAGGCGGAAGCCTTTGCGCGCGACTGGCAGTTTGCCAAGGCTTACGGGAGTTATGAAGAGCTTGCCAACGATCCGGAAGTGGATTTGGTCTATATCGCGACGCCACATTCCTTTCACTACGAGCAGGCTTGCATGTGCATTGAGCGGGGAAAGCCGGTGCTTTGCGAAAAGGCGTTTACGGCAAACGCGCGTCAGGCCGAGGCCCTGCTGAAGCTGGCCCAAGAGAAAAAGGTCTTTATCACGGAGGCTATCTGGACACGCTATATGCCTCTGTCGGTTAAATTGCAGGAACTGGTAAATTCGGGCGTGATAGGGACGCCTTATACCCTGTCGGCCAACCTGAGTTATCCGGTCGGAAACAAGGAACGCATGCTCCGTCCGGAACTGGCAGGGGGCGCGCTGCTTGATTTGGGCGTATACGCGCTTAACTTTGCGGCGATGGCCTTTGGCGCGGATATTGTGCGGACCGTTTCTTCCTGCATCCGGACAGATACGGGAATGGATGCTCAGGAAAGTATCACGCTGTTCTACCGCGACGGGAGAATGGCCGCGCTCCAGTCGAGCATGTGGGCAAAAAGTGACCGTATGGGTATCATATCGGGAGACAAAGGCCATCTTATCGTGGAAAACATCAACAATCCTTCGTCGATTCGCGTAGTCGATTCCGATTATAATACGGTGGCGGTATATTATGCTCCTGAGCGCATTACCGGTTACGAGTATCAAGTCTATGCTTCCATCGAGGCCATCGAGAAAGGCTGGCTGGAATCTCCCTACATGCCCCACGCTGAAACGCTGCGCATCATGCGGCAGATGGATGCCTTGCGTAAGGAATGGGGAGTGGTTTATCCGTGCGACTGATGCCGGGGATAGGACGGAAGATGTCTTTCATCTATAGCAAGGCGGCGTTTCATGCTAATGAAACGCCGCCTTGATGCTGTAATCAGAACATGTAGGCAAGTGAAATCTGCCACGTGTTATTGTCGAAGTCGGTGCGTGTCTCTCCGTTCCGCTGTTTTACCATGACACCCGTGTCTTTCAGCCCGATGTTGTAGTTGGCTCCTACGTGTACATGTCCCAGAATCTTGAGGCCGGCCCCCACGTTCAGGCTTGTCGAATTCTTGTTGAATTCACATATATCCTGAAACCACCGGTGTCCGACATTGAAACCGAACTGAGGGCCTGCGGCGATGTAGGCGCCAAGCACACTGCTGAATCCTATCGTCCACTTCAGATTGATAGGGATTTCGATGCTTTTCTTGGTGGTGGAACCGGATTCGGTATCGATGCCGAACTGATTATATAAAGCAGAAACATCCACTCCCACCCCCAACATAGGCAAGGTAAACTCGGCTGTCGGTCCGATAAAGAAGCCTGTTTTATTGCTTGAGTTGAATACTTCTTTGGATATGGAAACCTTGGAAACATTTAGTCCTCCTTTCACGCCGAATTGAATCTGGGCTTGCGACGGCAAAGCTATAAGCAAACATGCCGCGACCATAAAGACTGATAAAATTTTCTTCATAATAAAATGTTTAATATTCGTACCGGGCAAATATAATGATATTCGCCGAATAACACGAACGATTGGTTAAAATACTCGCAATAAGTATGGAGCAAAATTTTCCTCTGACGGAATTTCCGATTTCATCCGATTATTTTTACAGGTTGAAGTGCTTAACTTCGTATTATATTCCTACATTTGTGTCGGAAAAACACAATAGGCGAATCTGTTTATTATGGAAAATACAGTTTTTACTTTTGTTATTTGACGGATTGTGGGGCCGAACGGCTCTGAAGACACAATGAGACGAATGTAACATTAGTAAATAATATGGAAATTAAAAATGTCTTTTTAGCGGCCCTTGGGGCTTTAAGCTTAATCTTTCAAGTAAACGCTGCCGATATTCCCCGTAAGGAATATCCCCGTCCGCAGTTTGAATGTCAATCATGGGTTAATCTGAACGGAGAATGGGACTATACGTTTGATTTTGCGAATTCCGGCGTCGAGCGGGGCTTTGCAAAAGCAACTTCATTCGAAGGCAAAATCATGGTTCCCTTTGCTCCGGAGAGTAAACTCTCGGGCGTGGAGCATAAAGACTTCATAACAGGCATCTGGTATCACCGCCTGATTGATATTCCGCAGGAGTGGGAGGGAAAGAAGATTCTGCTGAATTTCGGTGCGGTTTATTTCAATTCGGAAATCTACATTGACGGAAGTCTGGCAGGCCGCCATTTTGGGGGAAGTTCATCTTTCAGTGTTGATATTACATCACGGGTAAAAGCCGGAGGAAAGCATCATCTTGTGGTCCGGGCAGTCAGCGACCTGCGTTCTGCCATGCAGTCGGCAGGCAAGCAAAGCTTGCAGTTTGCTTCGGCCGGATGTAACTATACCCGTACCACGGGCATCTGGCAGACTGTATGGATGGAGGCTGTCGTTCCGTCCGGTTTAAAGTCTGTTCAACTCATTGCGGATGTCGACCAGAAGCAGCTGGTGATTCATCCTCAGTTTTATAGCGACAGCCGGAATACGTTGAAGGTGGTCTTAAAAGACGGTGAAAAGGTTGTGGCATCAAAAGAAGTGAAAGCCACAAACAGTTCAACGGTCGTTTTGCCGGTAAGGAATATGAAGTTGTGGTCGCCGGAAAATCCGTTCTTGTACGGGCTTGTCTATCAGCTGAAGGATGAAACCGGGAGAATAGTCGATGAAGTGTCGTCTTATGCAGGGATGCGCAAGATTCACATCGAAGGAAACAAGATTTATCTTAACGGCAAGCCTTATTATCAGCGTCTGGTATTGGACCAAGGCTTTTATCCGGACGGGATTTGGACGGCTCCTTCGGACGAAGCATTGAAGAAAGACATCGAGCTCTCTATGGCGGCCGGGTTCAACGGTGCCCGCCTGCATCAGAAAGTCTTTGAGGAACGCTATTATTATTGGGCGGATAAGCTGGGATATATCACTTGGGGCGAGGCTCCGAGTTGGGGAATGGACACAAATCATCCGGAAGTGGCGCGCAATTTCCTGATGGAATGGCAGGAAATCGTAGTGCGCGACCGGAATCACCCTTCGTTATTTATCTGGACTCCGATGAATGAGTCCTGGTGGCCGGACAAAGTGCAGTATCCGCGCCTGGCAGCCGACCTTTATGACCTGACGAAAAGTCTGGACCCGACGCGTCCGGTAAACGATGCAAGCGGCGGCTGTCACATCAAGACCGATATATGGACTGTTCATAACTATGAGCAAGACCCGGACAAGCTGAAGGCAATTCTATATCAAAAGGGCAAGTTCTTCCAGACTCCTAATCATAGTCCGTCTTCGATGCAGGGAAATGTCGGTTTCAACGGACCAAAAATGAATGAGACTTATGAGTTCCCGCAGTATGACGGGAAGATTCCTTATTTAATCGATGAGGTAGGGGGAATTAAATGGACGAAAGAGCAGGGACAAGGGAATTCCGACACGCAATCGTGGGGATATGGAGTCGCTCCGAAAACGGAAAAAGAATTTTTGCACCGTTTGGAAGGACAGATAAATGCGGTTCTTGAGCTGAAAGACCAGGTATGGGGATATTGTTACACTCAGTTGACCGATGTGGAACAAGAGCAGAACGGGGTTTATTATTACGACCGGACACCGAAGTTTGAAGCGCAATTGCTGCACGATATCTTCAGCAAAAATCCGGAAGACCTTGAAGGAACTTATGCCAATCCGCTTTGCGACTACGGGCCCGACCCTTGGGCCATCTGGCATGAAGGGAGTTATTATTATATGCATACGATGGTTGACAGCCTGGTGCTTTGGAAAACGAAGGACATTACGGATATCCGCAACGCGGAAAAGAAGACAATCTGGATTCCTACCGACCCTTCGAACAAGCACAATCTTTGGGCTCCGGAGATTCACCATATCAACGGGAAATGGTACGTTTACTACGCAGCGGATGACGGCAACACGGATAATCATCAAATGTATGTACTGGAGAATCCGAATAAAGACCCGTTCGACGGGGAGTTTGTCATGAAAGGGCGCATCAGTACCGACAAGGATAATAACTGGGCAATCGACGGGTCTGTATTTGAGAATAAAGGAAAACTCTATATGGTATGGTCCGGATGGCAGACACGCAGGGTCGATACGGAAACACAATGTATCTATATTGCCGAAATGAAAAATTCGTGGACATTGGGCTCAGAGCGTGTATTAATCTCCAAACCGGAGTTGGAGTGGGAACGCCATTATATAAATGAAAGCGGATGGAATCCTCCCCATAAGATATTTGTCAACGAAGGGCCGCAGCCTTTGAAGAGTCCGAAAGGGAAATATATCCATGTGGCTTATTCGGCGAGCGGAGTATGGACGCCTTACTATGCGTTAGGCCTTTTGACGGCCGAAACCGACGCCGATTTGCTTGACCCTGCCTCTTGGAAAAAATCTCCGAAGCCGTTGTTCTCCCAGTCTCCTGAAAACGGGGTTTACGGGACGGGACATAACAGTTTCTTCAAATCGCCGGACGGGACAGAGGACTATATCCTTTATCATGCCCGCGACACCCAGGTCGATCCGCCGGGGATGGGGGATACCCGAAAGCCTCGTGCGCAGAAAATAGAATGGGGAGCGGATGATTATCCGGTTTTCGGCGTTCCTTATCCGAAATGCAAACGGCTGAAGAAGCCTTCGGGAACAGTAATCGAATGAAGCTGACAGTTTGGAAATCGAATTATAACCTGAATCAGACAGGCGGAGCGAAGGTCGGACTTGCGGCCTGCTTGATTCATAAATGGAAAACTTATGAGGAAAACAATATCATGGGTCTTGTCGCTTTTGTTTGCGATAGCTGCGCAGGCGCAATATTCAGGAATGATGTATGGCGATACAAGCCGTATAAGTCGGCCTTTCTCCAAAGATCCGCATGTAATACGCTTTCAGGAACGGTATTTGATGTATTATTCCATCCCGCCTTACAGCAATAAGCCGGAATCCGGTTGGAGCATCGGCATTGCCGAAAGCCGGAATCTGGTGAATTGGAGCAGGGTGGGCGAGATTACTCCGGCTTCCGGACTTGAGTATGAAAGGAAGGGCCTGTGCGCTCCATGCGCTCTGGTAAGGGACGGCAAGGTGCATTTGTTTTATCAGACTTATGGAAACGGGGCGAAAGATGCCATCTGCCATGCGGTTTCAAAGGACGGTATAAATTTTGAACGCGACCGGACGAATCCGATATTCCGTCCGACCGGCGACTGGAACTGCGGAAGGGCCATCGATGCCGAGGTATATAAGTTTAAAGGAAAGTATTATCTGTTTTTTGCAACCCGGGATAAGGACTTCAAGACCCAAATCCAAGGAGTGGCTGTTGCTGATGGAAATACCGATTTCGGCCGGGAAGACTGGCGGATGGCCCTGGATGCCCCCATTCTTGCTCCTGAACTTCCCTGGGAAGGAGAGTGTATAGAAGCCGCTTCGGTCATAGAAAAAGGCGGAAAACTGTTTATGTTTTATGCCGGCGCATACAACAATGCCCCTCAGCAGATAGGGGTAGCCGTGAGCGAAGACGGCGTGTCGTGGAAGAGATTGTGGGACGAGCCTTTCGTTCCCAACGGGAAACCCGGCAGCTGGAATGCGAGCGAATCCGGTCATCCCCATATCTTCGAGGATGCAGACGGGCGGACTTATCTGTTTTTCCAGGGTAATAACGACAATGGGCATACTTGGTATATCACGAATCAAGAGGTGTTCTGGAAAGACGGTCTGCCAGTACTGGAGCATGACTAAGGGATAATGTTTTTTTGCCTGTTGAAAAAGACAAGATGAACCGTTCATCTTGTTTTTTTGTCGGGTCTTAAAAGAACAGCATCCGGTATTGGGAAGGGGTATATCCGGTCAGCTTCTTGAACTGTACGTTGAAGTTTGCCAGATTGTTGAATCCGGCGTCGTAGGCGATGGTGGAGACCGGCGTTTTGGTGCTTGAAAGCTGCCGTTTGGTATAGGCAATCCGGAGCTTCAATATCAGGTCGAAGATAGACCCTCCTGTCTTCCGCTTGAAATAGCGGCAGATGGAGCTGGCGTTCATCCCGGCAAACGCGGCGATTTGTTCCAGAGTGATGTGGAATGCCGGAAGTCTTTTATAATATTTATGGAATAACCGGAGATTCTCGTCATAAGAAGCTGGCGGAATTATTCTATCATAAGCAGATACTGAATCCTTTGGCAGCGCAGAAAGACAGTCTCGCCGGATTGCATGTCAATACTCAAATTCCTAAAGTGATAGGGGAAGCCAGGGGTTATGAACTGACCGGCAATGTCAAGAGCCGGGATATCGCATCTTTCTTTTGGGATGCGGTGGTGAATCACCATTCTTATGTGACGGGAGGTAATAGTGATCGTGAGATTTTGTTTGTCGCTTCTGTTTTGGATTGGAAGGAAAAGGGAATTACCTTGCGTCAGGAAACTGTTTATCCTGATAAATCTTCCACTCGCTTGATATTTGATGGAATAGCAGGCGGTGAAACAAATATGTCTGTATATTTGCGTTATCCTTCGTGGGCAGTAGAAGGTGTGACCGTTAAGGTAAACGGAAAGAAACAGAGCGTACATAAAAAGCCGGGAAGCTATGTTGTTCTTGACAGAGTATGGAAGCAAGGTGATGTTGTGGAAATGGAAATGCCGATGACCTTACATATAGAATATATGCCTGATGATTCGAAGAAAGGGGCTATAATGTACGGACCGATAGTTTTAGCTGCAGAATTAGGGAAAAAGATGGAGGGAAAGACAAGTGTAAAGGTTCCGGCGCTGACGGGAAACCCGGAGAATCTGATTTCATGGCTGAAGCCGGTCGACGGGATGCCTTTAACTTTTTGTACGGCCGCAACAGATTGTAAGGGAAAGCTTTTCTTAAGTCCGTTGTTCCGCTGCAATGATCAGTATTATACGGTTTATTTTGATTTTAAATAGCACTAAAAGACAGGATGCAATGAATAAATTGGGATTATGGGCAGGTTGCCTGTTGTTGCTCTGCGTAGCCGGAGGTTGCGGGAACGCAGGAACGAAGCAAACAGAAGAGGAAAAAACATTTACGAATCCTTTGATTTATGCGGATGTTCCGGATGTAGATGTGATTCGTGTAGGTAGCGATTATTTTATGGTAAGTACCACAGCCCACATGTCCCCCGGTGCGCCGATTATGCACTCTAAGGATATGGTCAATTGGGAAATAGTCAGCTATGTGTTTGACGAGTTGAACGAAAGTCCGAAAAATAATCTGGAGGGCGGCAATATCTATAGTCGCGGACAGTGGGCTGCTTCCTTGCGTTATCACGACGGGACATTCTACGTTTCTTTCGGGACGGGAAACAAGTCTTACCTTTATGCAACAAAAAATCCTTTCGGCAAATGGGAGAAGAAGTTGGTTATTGACGAGTATTTGCATGACGCATCTATGCTGTTTGATGATGACGGAAGGATTTTCTTGGCTTATGGGGCGCGTCATATCCGTATCATAGAGTTTAAGGAAGACCTTTCGGGAATAAAGGAAGACGGTTTGAATGTCGAGGTCATACCGGGCGAGCCGAAAGGATTGCTTGAAGGAACCCACATGTATAAGTTCGGCGGAAAATATTATCTTACTTTAATCTGGTGGCCGGAAGGGGGTATCCGTACTCAGCTCTGCTTTCGTTCGGACAGGATTGAGGGGCCTTATGAGATGAAAACCATATTGTCCGATGACATGGGATACGAAGGGTACGGAGTGGCGCAAGGATGTTTCATTGATACGGATAAGGGAGATTGGTATGCGATGCTGTTCCAAGACCACGAAGCAGTGGGGCGCGTTCCGGTACTGATGCCTTGCCGCTGGGAAAACGGATGGCCGATGCTGGGGGATGAAAAGGGAAAAGTTCCTTTGACGATGGAGAAACCCGTGCAAGGTTATGCCAAGAAGGGCGGATTGGTCGTCAGTGATGAGTTTTCTTATGAGGAAAATAAATTGGGATTGACTTGGCAGTGGAATCACAATCCGGACAATGCACTTTGGTCGGTAACGGAACGCCCGGGATATCTGCGCCTGAAGACGGGAAGAGTCGTGCAAAATTTGTTTGAAGCCCGCAATACGCTGACCCAACGCACTGAAGGGCCGCAATGTGCGGGAGCGGTTGCCTTGGATGTAAGGAACATGAAGGACGGAGACCGGTGCGGACTGGCTGTATTCTGCTCTGAGCCGGGCACGCTGACTGTTGTAAAGGAAAATTCTGACAAGTGCTTGGTGATGACTGATAGGGGGATAGAGAAAGAACGTATCCCATTTTCCCAAGATTATATCTATCTGAAGGTGGTCTGTGACTTTATGACGGACGACGCTTTGTTCTATTACAGTCTTGACGGGAAGGATTGGAAGCAGCTTGGCGAAAGGTTTCACATGATTTTCAGCATGGCTCATTTTACGGGGAACAAGTTTGCCCTGTTCAATTATGCGACCAAAACGGCAGGCGGATATGTGGATGTCGATTATTTCCACTATGAATCCCCGTCGGAAGTCGGTTTGAAAGAGCATGTTCAAAGATGATTGCCATTTGCAGGTAGGGCCGGCTGAAGAGTTTTTGCTTCAGATGTGGATATTTCATTGTGGGAAAAGCAGGGCGGGAGTCCTGCTTTTTTTATTTTGAACGGATTTTCCGTGATTTTGAAGGGAGCTTGACTCCGGTTTGAATGCTTGAACCGTTCGGCTGGTCTTTTAAAGACTTTTTCTTCGTCGTTATAAAAGAAATTCCGATGCGCCAGCCGGATTTTGGAAAGGTTGAAGGATACGGATGATAAGGAAAATCCCCATAAACAACAAAGTCTACGGGGATTTTATTCGTGGGCCAGCCAGGGCTTGAACCTGGGACCTCCAGATTATGAGTCTGTTGCTCTAACCAACTGAGCTACAAGCCCGGAATTTCATGCCTTATGAAATCGAGTGCAAAAGTAATGGTTTAGGAGTAAACTCGCAAGATTTCTGCGGAAAAAATTGATAAAAAAAACTAATCCGGGTGTAGCTTCCAATATATTCCGTATTTTTGCGTCGCTAATATATATAATAATATGTCACAGAAAACGAACAAATCTCATCTGACCGGACTTACCGACCGGGAAGTTCTTGAAAGCCGCGAGCGGCATGGGCTCAATCTCTTGACACCGCCCAAGCGTCCTTCCATGTGGAAGCTTTATCTGGAGAAGTTTCAAGACCCGGTAATCAGGGTATTGCTTGTTGCGGCGGCCTTTTCCTTAGTAATCTCAATCATCGAGAACGAATACGCCGAGACAATCGGCATATTCTTCGCCATTTTTCTGGCTACCGGCATCGGCTTTTACTTCGAGTATGATGCAAACAAGAAGTTTGATTTGCTGAATGCCGTAGGCGAGGAAACTCCGGTGACTGTGCTCCGAAACGGGAAAGTGCATGAGATTCCCCGCAAAGATATAGTAGTGGGCGATATTGTTATCCTGAACACCGGAGAGGAAGTCCCCGCAGACGGAACGTTGATAGAGGCCGTATCGCTGCAAGTCAATGAATCAAGTCTGACCGGAGAGCTGATGGTGAACAAGACGACCGATGAAGCCCATTTTGACGATGAGGCCACTTATCCGTCGAATACGGTCATGCGCGGCACTACGATAACAGACGGCCACGGCATGATGGCGGTCGACCGGGTGGGGGATGCTACCGAAATCGGAAAAGTGGCGCGTCAGTCCACCGAGCAGAGTCAGGAGCAGACACCGTTGAATATACAGTTGACAAGGTTGGCCAATTTGATAGGGAAAGTTGGCTTTACCATTGCCATCCTTACATTCCTTGTCTTTACCGGGAAGGACTTGTATGCCTATTTTTCCGCTACGGAGGTAACCGGATGGCATCAGTGGCTGGAGGTGGCCCGCATCGTATTGAAATATTTCATGATGGCAGTGACGCTGATTGTTGTAGCCGTCCCGGAGGGATTGCCGATGAGTGTGACGCTGAGTCTTGCCCTTAATATGCGCCGGATGCTGAAGACAAACAATCTGGTTCGCAAGATGCACGCCTGTGAAACGATGGGTGCCATCACCGTTATCTGTACAGACAAGACGGGGACGCTTACGCAAAACCTGATGCAGGTATACGAGGCGAAGCTTGACGAGTCGCAGCCAGACCTGATTGCGGAAGGCATTGCCGCCAACTCCACCGCCTTTTTGGAAGAGAAGGGCGAGGGGGAAAAGCCTTCGGGAGTGGGCAATCCTACGGAAATTGCTTTGCTGCTGTGGCTGAACAGTCAGGGAAAAGACTATATGAAGCTGCGCGAAGGCGCTAAGGTGGTCAACCAGCTTACTTTTTCAACAGAGCGCAAATATATGGCGACCTTGGTTGATTCTCCGTTGCAGAAGAAGCGCGTGCTTTATGTCAAGGGGGCTCCTGAAATAGTCATGGGCAAATGCAATCTGGCTGAAGACCGGATTCAGCAATACAATGAGCAGCTTCTGGCTTATCAGAACAAGGCGATGCGTACATTGGGCTTGGCTTATAAGATGGTGGAAGGGAATGCTCCGGCTGATTGTGCAGAACTGGTGAACGAAGGCGGCATGACATTCCTTGGCATATTTGCCATCAGTGACCCGATTCGTCCCGATGTGCCTGAAGCCGTGAAGAAATGTCAGTCGGCAGGCATCAGTGTAAAGATTGTGACCGGAGATACGCCGGGAACTGCCACTGAAATTGCCCGTCAGATAGGGCTTTGGAAGCCGGAAGATACGGAGCGGAACCGGATAACAGGCGTGGAGTTTGCCGCTTTGAGCGATGAAGAGGCGCTCGACCGCGTGCTCGATTTGAAAGTGATGAGCCGCGCCCGTCCGATGGACAAGCAGCGGTTGGTGCAGTTGCTGCAGCAAAAAGGCGCTGTGGTGGCCGTAACGGGCGACGGAACCAATGATGCGCCGGCCTTGAACCATGCCCAAGTGGGTTTGTCTATGGGCACGGGAACTTCTGTGGCTAAGGAAGCGAGTGACATCACCTTGTTGGACGATTCGTTTCATAGCATTGCGACGGCTGTCATGTGGGGACGCTCGCTGTATAAGAATATACAGAGGTTCATCGTTTTCCAGTTGACAATTAATGTGGTGGCACTGTTAAGTGTGCTGTTGGGCGCTTTCTTCGGAACTTCTTTGCCGCTTACTGTGACCCAGATGCTTTGGGTAAACCTGATAATGGATACTTTCGCCGCGATGGCTTTGGCGTCTATCGCGCCCAGTATGGATGTGATGAACGAGAAGCCGCGCAAGCGCACGGACTTCATTATCACGCCGTCTATGCGCAATAACATATTTGGCGTAGGACTGGGATTCCTTGTCGTACTGATGGGTATCCTGGTATACTTTAAGAATTTGCCCGACGGCCTGCTGCCGGATGGCGAGATGAACGTGCATTATCTTACGGTCTTCTTCACGATTTTCGTCATGCTTCAGTTCTGGAATCTCTTTAATGCGAGCGTTTTTGGCACAAGCCACTCGATTTTCAGAGATGCCGGTCATGCGTTGGGGATGCTGAGTGTGGCGCTGATTATCCTGGTCGGACAGATTATTATCGTGACATTCGGCGGAAAGGTATTCCGCACCGAGCCGCTTTCTCTGATGGAATGGCTTTATATCATCGGCGGAACTTCGTTTGTGCTTTGGATAGGCGAAATCTGGAGAGGCATCAAGCGTTTGGGCAGGCGGTAAAAAAGGAAACGGTCACTGTTGGCATTTCGGTTTGTTGGGTATGGAAATAATAGAGGGTAATATACAATGTGCTCTTCCTCCTTGTGTGGCGACCATCGGATGCTTTGATGGAGTCCATCGGGGGCATCGGTATCTGGTTCGTCAGGTATGCAGGGAGGGGGCTGCATGCGGGATGCATACTGCGCTGATTACTTTCCCCGTACATCCGCGTCAGGTCATGCGCAGCGATTATCAGCCCCGCCTGCTTTCCTGCCTGCCTCAAAAGGAGGCGCTGATACGCACATTAGAGATGGATTATTGCGTCATGCTGCCTTTTACCCGCGAGCTTTCACTCCTTTCCGCCCGTGAATTCATGCAGTTGTTACGCGGTCGTTTCAATGTCCGGACACTGGTTGTCGGCTACGACCACCGCTTCGGACATAACCGGAGTGAGGGCCTGAGCGATTATTGCCGGTATGGAACGGAACTGGGCATGAAGGTCGTCCGGGCGGATGCTTTGGTCGAAAACGGGATTTCGGTCAGTTCATCGGTCATCCGCAATCTGTTGGAAGCGGGGAAGATAGAAGAGGCAAATCATTTTTTGGGCTATCGCTATTATCTGGACGGGGTGGTGGTAAACGGCTTTCAGATGGGGCGGAAGATGGGTTTCCCTACTGCAAATCTGAAGCCTTCCTGTCCCGACAAGCTGGTTCCCGCCGTGGGAGTGTATGCTGTCTATGTATATATCGGCGGAACACGCTATGCCGGAATGCTGAATATCGGGCACCGTCCGACTTTTGACAACGGTTCGGAGCTCAGTATCGAGGTGAATATCATCGGTTTCTCGGGGAATATCTATAATGAGCCGATGCGGATAGAGTTCGTTCATTATATACGAAGGGAGATTAAGTTTGGGAATGTTGCGGATTTGACGGCTCAATTGGAAAAGGACAAGCAGACCGTAATCCGATTATTACAAGAATAAACGTATGGGAAAGAAAAGCATCAACAGCAACAAGCAGTTCATGATAGGCAACGGAATACTGGCTTTCGGCGTGTTCTTTATCGTCTGTCTGTTTTTGTATCTGGGTTTCCGGGGGCAGTCGAAAGACCCTCAGCAGAAGCAGGTCTTTGAAGGATTTTATGCCATTGAGGTGGCAGGCAGTTTTTCCGGCGACAGTCTGTCGGTTTATATCAATGACAGCCTGCTGCTGGACCGGACAATGGACGATTCTGCCTTTAAGTTTCAGGTGGAGAGATTTGCGGAAGAAAGTATGCTGATGGTGGTGGAAAACCGGACGGATAATGTCACGCCGTTTAATCTGAACCTGGAAGGCAGCCGTGTCTTCATATCAAAACGAAACGGGAAGGTGTTCATCGAAGAGAAAGAAAAGCCCTGAACGGATGTCCCATGCGGATGGAAATGCCGTTCTGCCGCGGTGGAATGCCGCTGTCATGCCGGTGGAAATCTGTTTTTGCCTCAAGGCGGAGTCCGTGTCTTGGGACAAGATTTAAATAATCCCGTTCCAAACGCATATAATTACAAGACAAATTCGTATTTTTGTCTCATTAAAGAATCGTAACGTATGTCACAAACTTCACGTCAGGTACAGACGCAGGCGCAGCAGCAGGTGCAAACCTTGTCGCCCCAACAGATCTTGGTGGTAAAATTACTGGAGCTTCCTACCGTTGAGCTGGAGGAGCGCGTCCGGGCGGAGCTGTTGGACAATCCGGCTTTAGAGGAGGGAAAAGACGCTTCATCCTCGGAAGAGACGGACGAAGAATTTGCCGCCGGTCCGGATGACGGGCAGAATGCCGACGGAGAAGACTTGTCGCTCGGCGATTACCGGACGGAAGACGACATTCCCGACTACAAGCTTCAGGAAAACAACCGGTCGAAAGACGACAAGCCCGAGGAGATTCCTTTTTCCGACAGTGTCTCGTTTTATGAAATGCTGAAGGAACAGCTTGATATGCAGCAGCTTACTCCAGACGAGAAAAGGTTGGGAGAATATCTTATCGGCTCGCTGGACGACGACGGGCTATTGCGGAAAAGTACGGAGGCGCTTGTCGATGAACTGGCGATATACCAGGGAATGGATGTTACACCGCAGCAGCTGGAGCATGTGTTGTCGGTAATCCAGGATTTTGATCCGGCCGGAATAGGTGCGCGCAGCCTGCAGGAATGTCTGCTCCTGCAGATTAAACGGAAGGAGAACTCTGCACTGAAGCAGATAGAGTATGACATTATCAGCAAATGCTGCGATGAGTTTACCCGGAAGAACAAGGAAAAAATCATCCAGAAGCTGGGAATCACCGAAGAGCAGTACAGCCAGGCTGCAGCCGAGCTTACAAAGTTGAATCCGCGTCCCGGCAGTTCGCTGGGCGAAGCCATAGGGAAAAACCTGCAGCAGATAGTGCCGGACTTCATTGTGGAGACGGAAGACGACGGTACCATCAGCTTGAGCCTGAACAACCGCAATGTGCCGGAACTGCGTTTGAGCCGTGAGTTTACGGAGATGCTCGACGAGCACACGCGCAATCGCGCCAACCAAAGCAAGGAGTCGAAGGATGCACTGATGTTTCTGAAGCAGAAAGTCGATGCGGCGCAAGGCTTCATCAATGCCGTGAAGCAGCGTCAGCAGACTTTGCTCAGCACGATGCAGGCCATTATCGACTTGCAGCGTCCGTTTTTTCAGGAGGGGGATGAGTCTTTGCTCCGTCCGATGATTCTGAAAGATGTGGCCGAACGCGCGCGACTGGACATCTCGACGGTTTCCCGCGTGAGCAACAGCAAATATGTACAGACCAACTATGGCATTTATTCCTTGAAGTTTTTCTTCAGTGACGGTTATACGACCGAAAACGGTGAGGAACTTTCCGTCCGCGAAATAAAGCGTATCCTGAAAGAGTGCGTGGATTCGGAAGACAAGTCAAGGCCTTATACAGACGATGAACTGGCCGACATGCTGAAGGAAAAGGGCTATCCGATAGCCCGGCGCACGGTGGCCAAGTATCGTCAGCAGTTAAACATACCGGTAGCAAGGTTGAGGAGGTAATATGGAAAGTACGAACATCCCTGATCAGTTGACTTATCACGAGCCGGAGCCGGGGCTTCGCGACAGGCATCCCGATGCTCTTTTTGTCGCGGCACGCATCATCTCGATGATATTCACGCCGTTTATGGTCCCGTTTGTCGCATTCTGTCTGCTGTTTTTCTTTACTTATCTGCGCATCATGCCTTTAAGTTATAAGATAACGGTGCTTGTCTTGGTCTATTGCTTTACCATCCTTCTGCCGATGTTGGGCATCTATCTGTTTCAAAAGATAAACGGATGGGGAGTCCGTGAATTGGGGCATCGGGAAAAGCGCTTCATCCCTTACGGCCTGACCATACTCAGCTATATGGCATGCTTGCTTACGATGTACCGCATTCATCTGCCCCGTTACATGAGTGGCGTGGTGGTTGCCGCCCTGATATGTATGGTGTTGTGTACCGCAGTCAATACGAAATGGAAGGTCAGTACACACATGGCAAGCAGTGGGCTGATGGTTGGAGGCTTGCTGTCTTACAGTTTGATATTTCAATTCAATCCGGTTAACTGGCTCTGTTTTTTTGTCTTGCTGGCAGGAATGCTCGGTTCGGCCCGTATAATCGTCCGTCAGCATTCGCTGAATGAGGTGGCATGCGGCTTTTTTGTCGGATTGTTTTGCGGAATCATCGGAATTTTGTTTATTTGAAAAATGGTTTAACCCTTAAAATATAAGATTATGAATTTCCCAGCTAATGTAAAGTACACCAGCGAACACGAATGGATTCGCTTGGAAGGAGAAGAAGCCTATGTCGGAATTACCGATTATGCACAGGAACAATTAGGTGACATCGTATTCGTAGACATTTCGACCGAAGGTGAAACGCTTGAAAAGGGCGAGGTTTTCGGAACGATTGAAGTGGTGAAAACGGTTTCTGATCTTTTTCTGCCTGTCGGTGGGGAAGTATTGGAAGTAAATCCGGCGCTGGAGGAACATCCGGAATTAGTTAATCAAGACCCCTATGGAGAAGGGTGGCTGATTCGTATTCGCCCGACAGAAATCGGCGAAATGGATGACCTGCTGGATGCCGAGTCGTATAAACAAATTATTAATGAATAAGCAAATATGAAACCTGTTGTAAGTATTATCATGGGTAGCACGTCTGATCTTCCGGTGATGGATAAGGCGGCGAAGCTGCTTGACGAGATGCAAGTTCCGTTTGAAATGAATGCACTTTCTGCTCACCGCACTCCCGCCGAAGTCGAGGCCTTTGCAAAAGGGGCGGCGGACAGGGGCATAAAGGTCATTATTGCCGCAGCCGGCATGGCTGCCGCACTGCCGGGAGTGATTGCTGCCAATACAGTTTTGCCGGTTATAGGCGTTCCGGTGAAGGGTTCTGTACTGGATGGAGTGGACGCTCTCTATTCCATAATCCAGATGCCACCGGGTATTCCCGTAGCTACTGTGGCCATCAACGGAGCGATGAATGCGGCCATTCTGGCCGTTCAGATATTGGCTCTGGCCGATGGAGAACTGGCACAAAAGTTCGCTGCCTATAAGGAAGGTCTGAAAAACAAGATAGTAAAAGCGAACGAGGAGCTGAAGGAAGTCAAATATACTTACAAGACAAATTGATGGATCTCTTTAATTATTCCCGCCGTATGGCGGATGAAGTAAACATTGGCGCCACTCCTATGGGTGGCGCTAACCCTATCCGCGTGCAGAGCATGACGAACACGGTTACGTTGGATACTGATGCTTGTGTCGAACAGGCCAAGCGAATCATCGGTGCGGGCGGGGAATACGTGCGTTTGACCACGCAGGGTGTCCGTGAGGCCGAGAATCTGAAGAACATCAATATGTGTCTCCGTTCGCAGGGATATGACACTCCCTTGATTGCAGATGTGCATTTCAATCCGAAGGTGGCGGATGTGGCCGCGCTTTATGCGGAGAAAGTGCGCATTAACCCGGGCAATTATGTGGATGCCGCCCGAACCTTCAGGAAGCTGACCTATACTGATGAGGAATATGCTCAGGAGATTCAGAAGATTCGCGACCGTTTTGTGCCGTTTTTGAATATATGCAAGGAAAATCATACGGCCATCCGCATCGGGGTGAATCATGGTTCGCTGTCAGACCGTATTATGTCGCGTTACGGAGACACGCCTGCCGGAATGGTTGAGTCGTGTATGGAATTTCTGCGCATCTGCGTGGAAGAACATTTTAAAGATGTGGTCATCTCCATAAAGGCTTCGAATACGGTCGTGATGGTGAAGACAGTCCGCCTGCTGACGGAGCAGATGGAGAAGGAGGATATGGCTTTTCCGCTTCATCTGGGGGTGACGGAAGCGGGCGACGGTGAAGACGGACGCATCAAGTCGGCTTTGGGAATCGGGGCGCTCCTTTCCGACGGACTGGGCGACACGGTCCGCGTGTCGTTGAGTGAGGCTCCGGAGGCGGAGATACCGGTGGCGCGCAAGCTGGTGAACTATGTTCTGGAGCGTAAAGACCATCCTTATATTCCGGGTGCGGCGGCTCCGGAGTTCGATTATACCAATCCGGTGCGCCGGGCGACGGCGGCTGTGCGCAATATCGGAGGGGAAAACGTGCCGGTGGTGATTTCCGCCCGTCTGGACGGCAATATGGAAGTGAACGGACAGTTCAGGCCTGACTACATTTATTGCGGGCAGACCTTGCCGGACACGCTGCGCGAAGATGTGGCTTATATTGTCGACGCCAATGTTTGGGAAGGCAAGCTGAACACGTATCCTGCATTCAACGGCCAGCAGCTGATAGGCCTGCACTTTTGTGCTGCCGACCTGAAGTTCCTTTTCATTACTTATATGGGGCTGGACGATGAGGCCGTTGCCTGTCTGAAGCGCCATCCGGAAGTTGTGCTTGTGGCCCAGAGCAAACATCCCAACCGTTTGGGGGAATTCCGGGCGCTTGTGCATCAGCTGATGGTGTTGGGGCTGAAGAATCCCGTGGTGTTCTTTCAGTTCTATCAGGAAGAGAATCTGGAAGACCTGCAGATAAAGTCGGCCGCCGATATGGGAGCTTTGATTTTCGACGGCTTCTGCGACGGCATTCTGCTCTACAATCATGGCAAGTCCATCGCCGATACGAAAGTGGATGAAACGGCTTTCGGCATTTTGCAGGCGGGGCGCGTGCGCGTTTCAAAGACAGAATACATCTCTTGCCCCGGATGCGGCCGCACGCTTTACGACTTGGAATCGACGATTGCCCGTATCAAGGCGGCCACTTCGCACCTGAAAGGCCTGAAGATTGGCATAATGGGGTGCATTGTCAACGGGCCGGGAGAGATGGCGGATGCCGACTATGGCTACGTGGGGGCAGGTCGGGGGAAAATTAGTCTCTATAAGAAAAAAGAATGTGTCGAGAAGAATATTCCCGAAGAGCAGGCTGTAGAAAAACTGATTGCCCTGATAAAGGCGAACGGGGATTACAGGGAAAAATGATTTTTCCGGTAATCAAAAGATGATGTGCCGCTGTCTCAAATCCGGTTTGGGACGGCGGCATTTTTCTTTTCCTCTGAACAAAAGGCGGTTTCCGCTTGTTATAAATGCACATTGTCGGTTTATTAATTGAAATTATCTGAAAAAAGTATGAAAATGTCAGCATCTTGTTTTTGGTGGATAGTGGCGGGACTCTTGCTGTTCTCGGCCTGTGGAAAGGATATACCTGTGAACGAGGAGAAAGAAAAGCAGGAACAGAAGGAACCGGATAAGGAAAAAGAAGAGGAGAAGGAAGAAGAAACGGAAAAGGAACCTGATAAAGAGGAGGAAAAGGAAGAGCCGGCGGCTGAACCGGTGCTTCAGGAGATAGAGATTGCACAGTTGCCCTCGCGGAATACGTATCTGGTCTATTCTGCCGAAGAGCTTGACCTTTCCGGCCTCGTGGTGGAAGGGATTTATGACAATGGCGAACGCAAGGTCTTGGATATCGGGCCGGACGCGGTGTCGGGCTTCTCTACGGCCTTGCTTGTGGAAGAATTGCCTGTCACCGTATCGTATGAAGGGAAAGAGGCGGTGTTTACGGTGAAAATCAGCGATGCAATCGTCGAGGAGGGCGTATTGAAAGGCATCGTCGATACCGGAAAAAGTGTCTTTACTGTGCCTCAAGGCGTGAAGACCATCGGAGCGTCCGTCTTTTTCGGCAGCCGCATCGAGCAGGTAGTCCTGACCGAAGGAGTGGAGTCTGTCGGTGAAATGGCTTTTGCCAACAGTCAAATCCGGCAGGTTGACTTTCCGAAAAGCCTGAAGACAATAGGTGCCGGCGCATTTATGGGCTGTCAGAATCTGGAGATTGCCGATTTGAAACATACGGAAGTCTCGGTCATTTCAGACCGGACATTCGCTGATTGCGGCATACGGAAGGTGGTGCTTCCCGTTTCCTTGCGGCAAATCGGGACGAAAGCCTTTATGCGGACGGGGGCTTTGCAGGAGCTTGCCCTTCCCGAGGGCTTGACTTCCGTGGCGATGGAAGCATTCAGACAGTCGGGGATAACTTCGGCAGTCCTGCCTAATGGGGTGAAGACGCTCGGAAAACGTGCTTTCTATCATTGTGAGTCTTTGAAGACTGTACGTTGCTCCGGTACAGACGGCGGTGTGGCCGACGGAGAAATCCAGTCGGAAGTTTTTGTCGGTTGTCTTGCCCTGTCGGAACTGACCCTGCCTGCAAGCGTCTCGTCGGTGGGAAGGACTCTCTTTTCGGGCGGAACTTCATTGGAGCGGCTTGTGATGCAGGGAAATGTGGCCAGCATGGCTTTCAACGCTCTGGGCAATGCGTCGGTCGCTACGTTGGTAGTGATGGCACCCGTCCCTCCATCGGTGGATACCTATTCCTTGCCGAAGCAGGCCGGCCAGATTAGTGTGCCGCAAGCCAGCTTGGAACAGTACAAAAGTGCAGGCGGATGGGATAAGTATCGCGATAAGATATCGGGCATGTGATAAAAATCAGGCGGGCTCTTAAGCTATTAGAAAAGAAATCCGTATCTTTGTGGCTGTGGAAATAAGAAAAAGATCTTGAACTTTTAGAATTAGATAGAATCGCTATGTCAGAAAGAAAAGTAAGAGTCCGTTTTGCTCCCAGTCCGACGGGACCGTTGCATATCGGCGGCGTGCGTACCGCTCTGTATAATTATCTGTTTGCCCGTCAGCACGGAGGGGATTTGGTGTTTCGTATTGAGGATACGGACTCAAACCGTTTCGTTCCGGGTGCGGAAGAATACATTATCGAATCTTTCAAATGGCTGGGAATCCGCTTTGATGAGGGCGTCAGCTTCGGTGGGGAATACGGCCCTTACCGTCAGTCGGAGCGTCGCGATATATATAAAAAATATGTGAAAGTGTTGTTGGACAGCGGAAAGGCTTACATTGCCTTCGATACACCGGAGGAACTGGAGGCGAAGCGCAAGTCCGTCCCCAATTTCCAGTATGATGCGTCGACCCGCGCCACGATGCGCAATTCCTTGACCTTAAGCAAAGAGGAGGTGGAGCGTCTGATTGCCGAAGGAAAGCAGTATGTAGTCCGCTTTAAGATAGAGCCAAACGAGGATGTTCATGTGCATGATATTATCCGTGGAGAAGTAGTCATCAGCTCTTCCATCCTCGATGATAAGGTGCTTTACAAGTCGGCCGACGAACTGCCGACCTATCATCTGGCAAATATTGTCGATGACCACCTGATGGAAATATCCCATGTAATCCGCGGTGAGGAATGGCTTCCTTCCGCTCCGCTGCATGTATTGCTGTATCGTGCCTTTGGATGGGAAGATACGATGCCTGAGTTCGCCCATCTTCCCTTGTTGCTGAAGCCGGACGGAAACGGCAAGCTGAGCAAGCGCGACGGCGACCGTCTGGGATTCCCCGTATTCCCGTTGGAATGGCATGACCCGAAGTCGGGAGAGATTTCTTCCGGCTATCGTGAGTCCGGCTATCTGCCCGAAGCGGTCATTAACTTTCTCGCTTTGTTGGGATGGAATCCGGGAAATGACCAGGAAATCATGTCGATGGATGAGCTGGTCAGCCTGTTTGACCTGCACCGTTGCAGCAAGGCGGGCGCTAAGTTCGACTATAAGAAAGGGGTTTGGTTCAATCATGAATATATCATGCGTAAGTCTGATGCTGAGATAGCCGTATTATTCAAGCCCATACTGGAGACTCATGGTGTCCGTACGGCCGGTTATACGGATGAATATCTCACCCGTGTCGTATCACTGGTAAAAGGTCGCGTCAACTTCGTGAAGGAAATCTGGGACCAGGCGCGCTTTTTCTTTGTCGCTCCCGACACATACTCCGAGAAAGATGTGAAGAAGCGTTGGAGTGCCGACACGCCCCGCATTATGAACGAACTGATGGATGTGTTGCGCGGCATCGATGACTTTTCATCCAAAACTTCTGAAGATATTGTAATCGGGTGGATTACCGAGAAAGGATACCACATGGGCAATGTAATGAATGCCTTTCGTCTTGCCGTAGTGGGCGAATGCAAGGGCCCCCACATGTTTGACATTACGGAACTGTTAGGTAAGGAAGAGACATTGGCTCGGATTGAAAAGGCTGTAAAGGCATTATGATGTATTATCTGCTCCGTTTCTTCCTGAAGCTTTTGTCATACATCCCTTTCTGCGTGTTGTATGTCTTTTCAGACGGCTTGTTTTATCTGCTGTATTATGGGACAGGCTACCGTCGGAAAACGGTGCGTCAGAATCTGACAGAATCTTTTCCCGGTAAGAGCCTGCCGGAAGTCAGGCGGATAGAGAAGAAGTTCTACCGTTTCTTTGCAGATATGATTGTGGAGAGCTGCAAGCTGGCTTCCGTCTCTCCGGAGGAAATAAGGCGCCGGATGAAGTTTACGAATGCTGAAGCGGTGAATCGTCTGTTGAGGCAAGGGAAATCTGTTTCGGTCTACTTGGGACATTACGGCAATTGGGAATGGGTTTCCTCCATGCCTTTATGGCTGGAGAAAGGCGTGACGGGCGCTCAGATTTACCATAAGCTGCGCAACAAGGACATGGAGCGGCTGATGCTGCATATCCGCGAGCGTATGGGGGCGGTCAGTGTGGATATGCACAAGACATCCCGCTATATTACGGGACTGGTGAACAACCGTCAGGTGTGTGTGGTCGGGTTTATAGCCGACCAGTCGCCGAGAAAGCAGGAGGCGCGCCATTTTCTGCCCTTTCTGAACCACAAGACTCCGGTATTGACAGGGACGGAAAAGATAACGAAACACTACGGTTTTGAAGCTTTTTATCTGGATGTGAAAAGGGTCCGGAGGGGATATTATGAGGCGGAATTTATGCGGCTTCACGACAATCCCCGGGCTTTGCCCGACTTTGAGCTGACAACGCTCTATTTCCGCCGCCTGGAGCAGGCTATCCTGCATCGGCCGGAATTGTACTTGTGGACGCACAACCGCTTCAAACATGCGGAAAGGCTGGAGGAAACTGTTTAGTTGAAAGACGAAAGATACATTTATATTATATAAGAGATATTCGTGGTGGATATAGATTTTGTGATTACATGGGTTGATATGAATGACCCGAAATGGCAAGCGGAGTTTGCGAAGTATTCGGGGAGGAAGGGCAATACGAAGAACGGGGTTTCTGAAGCCCGTTTCCGCGATTACGGTTTTCTGAAATACTGGTTCCGCGGCGTGGAGAAGTTTGCTCCGTGGGTGCGCAAGATACATTTTGTCACCAGCGGGCAGAAGCCCGAATGGCTCGATGAGAGCAACCCGAAGCTTCATCTGGTGAATCATAAGGACTATATTCCCGAACAGTTCCTGCCTACCTACAATTCGGTGGTGATAGAGCGGTATTTGCATAAGATACCCGGTCTGGCGGAACATTTTGTCTATTTCAATGACGACTTCTATATCATAAACAAGATAGGGACAGAGCGCTTTTTCAAGGGCGGGCTGCCCTGCGACATCGCGGCGTTTCTTTATAATCCCTCGTGGTCGCAGTGGTACAGACGAATCAAAAATAACCTGCGAATCATCAACCGCCATTTTGACAAGAAGGAAGTGATGGCCCGATACCATGACAAATGGTTTGACAAAAGCTACGGCTCCAAGGCGCGCTGGAACTATATCCTGAAACCATACGGCAAATTCATCACCTTGCGGACGCCCCACAACGCGCAGCCTTACTTGAAAACCACTTTTGAAGAGGTCTGGGCGGCAGCCGGGAAGGAGCTGACCGCCACTTCGGTCAATAGATTCCGTGCGCTGGATGACTACACGCCGGAGCTTTTCCGCACATGGCAGATATGCCGGGGCAACTTCGAACCTTACAATACCTATAGCGATACGAAGATGTTTCCGCTTATGATTCGTTCCAAGCAGGCGGTCAGGGCGATTTATGAACAGTCGTATTCGCTGGTTTGCCTGAATGACAATGTGCATATCCGCCATTACGGGCAGGTGATGGAAAATATCCGGAATGCCTTTGAACATATCCTGCCTGAAAAGTCAAGCTTTGAATGCTGAGATTCCCAATTGTAAACCCTTAATTGTCGGCTGTAATTATGAATAAGGTTCTTGCAGAAATCATAGCGGGAATGATTCCCCACAAAATGACACGGAACAGATGGCGCGGATTGCTGCGCTATGGAGTTTTCAGAGCCTTGCGGTTGAAGCATAGGCTGAAGCACGACCACACGCCGCCCAAGTATTACCTGACGGTTTGTGCCATCGCCAAAAACGAAGGCCCTTATTTCAAGGAGTGGATAGAGTGGCATCGCAGGCAGGGGGTCGAGAAGTTTTATATTTACGACAATGAAAGCACGGACTGCACAAGGGAAGTGCTTGAGCCTTATATCGGGTCGGGACTGGTGGAGTACCGTTATTGGCCGGGGCGGAAAATGCAGTTGGCCGCGTATGACGATTGTTTCGAGCGGCATCGCTTGGAAGCGCGCTGGATTGCCGTAATCGACCTGGACGAATTCATCGTGCCGGTAAAGGACAGGACGATACCCGAATTTCTGCACCGCATGGAGAACTTTTCGGTTGTCGAGATTAACTGGCTGGTTTATGGCAGCGGGGGAGCGAAAAAGCGCGAGCCGGGCGGTGTGATGGAAAGGTTCCGGCGTCATTCTCTGCCGGAACACCGGCTGAATACACATGTCAAGAGCATTGCCGACCCGCGGCGGGTCTGCACGATGATTGGGTGTCACGAGGCGGCCCGTCTGTCGGGGCGTGCGGGCGATTCGCACGGCATGCCGGTAAGGAAGCACTTCGGCGACCGGAAGCCGCAGCAGGATGTGATTCGGATTAACCATTATGCGGTAAAGTCGTATGAAGAATTTCTCGGCAAGCGTGCCCGCGGCCGTGCCCGCATCAACAAGCTGCGCGATTTCGGCTACTTCGAGCGCTATGACCTGAATGATATCGAGGATTGAGCTTTAACCATAATCGGAAGGACATGGCTACATATTACGGAAGAAAGTACAAGCTGTTGGAGTTAAGGCATCTGCTGAAGGAAATCATCCTTTCGGCGCGGATTGCGCTGTCGTCAAAGACACTTGGCAAGCCCGGAGGCGGGCAGCCTGTCTGTGTCGCAATGGTCGACGGACGGGCGTTTCACGGCGGAATGTGCGACCGGTTCAAAGGGATTGTCTCATTGTATGCGTATTGCAAATTTCACAATCTGCCTTTCCGCATAAGATACACCTACCCGTTCCGTCTGGAAGACTATCTTTCGCCGGCATCCTACGACTGGACGCTTAGGGAGCACGAGTATACCGACAATCCCCGGTACACCCGGATTCTCTACATGCGGGGAGAGCACCTTGCCACAAGGCTCTTGCGGCTGAAGACAAAAAAGCAAGTCCATTACTATAGCAACCGCGACTGCCTGCCGCAAATCAACGCTGCCTGTGCAGGCGGGAACGACGGTAGGGGCAAACTTGACTGGGGTGAGCTGTATCGCGAACTGTTCAAGCCCGGCCCCGTGTTGCAGGAGCGCATCGAGTCGATAAAGAAAGGCTTGGGCGGCGACTATTATGCCGCGGTGTTCCGCTTTCAGAACCTGCTCGGCGATTTTCACGAATACCACTTCAATTCTATAAAAGACCAAAACGAGGCGGAGACACTACTCAAAAAATGTTTGGACGCGATAAAAAATCTGCAGGCTGAGCATAAAAACCAGACATTGCTGGTCACGTCCGACAGCGTGACATTCCTGAAAAGAGCTTCGCAAATGGAGGGGGTGCATATCATACCGGGAAAACTGGTTCATATAGACGGGCAAAAGAATGGTGTCCCGGCAGATTCCTACGAGATATACCTGAAGTCATTCCTCGATTTCTACGTGCTCAGCGAAGCGCGGAAGATTTATCGGGTCGGGACATCCTTTATGTATCCCAGCGAGTTCCCTGTATATGCCGCCCGGGTGCATAATATTCCTTTTGAAAGCATTACCGTCTGAATCCCGTCAGCCGTGTCTGGCCGACGAAATTCAGACGGTTTGTGCGGATATTCCATTATTTTAGTCTGCTCCCATCCCGTTTTCTTCCATTATTTCCCTGAATCTGCGGCTCCATGCCGACCAGCTCAGCTTTTCCTTATACAGGCGCAGGCCGCCTTCGTGCAGGGCTTGCAGCGATGCGGCATTGAGGTTGCGCCTGATGCATGCGGCAAAGTCGGCGGCAGTGGCCGTGGGCGGCAGCTTGTATCCGTTCACCCCGTCAATCACATAGTCGCCCGTTCCGCCGGTGTCGTAGGTAAAGATGGGTACGCCATAGGCGGAAGCCTCGCAGTAGACGATGGCGGAACATTCGGCCTGTGTGGGGAGCAGAAAGAGATTGGCTTCCTGCCACAGCTTCACATAGCGGCGGTATTGCTCCGGATTGTTCTTGTTGAGGAATCCTACGTATTCGATGTACGGCAGGCCGTGGTATTGCTGCGGCAGTTCCTTGATGCCGGCGATGACCAGCCGTGCCTCGATGCCCTGTTCATTGAGCAGGCGGACGGTCTCGACGGCCACATCGCCGCCTTTGCGCCCCCATTCCACACCCGAGAAGAGGATGTTGACCTTTCCGCCCGTATACTTTAGTGTGTTGGGCACGAGGTCGCAGTCGTCGATATTCGCTCCGAATTCGATTACATAGGTTCTTTTCGGGTCGAAGCCATAGTCTTTCACCACAGATTCCGCCGCCCAGTGCGACGAACGCAGGTTGATGGTGGCTCGGTGGATGCCTGCCCGCTCGCCCTTTTCGCCGTGCTCGATGGTTTTGGCCGGCAGCTTCTTCTTCCAGTAATAGCCCACCATGAGGCGATGGGTAGTGTCTGTATAGAAGATGATGGGAATGTCTTTGGGCAGATAAGGCAGCAGACAGGCGTTGCAAGGCACGAAAAGGTAGTCGCATCCCTTGTAGTCGCTTTTTTTGATGCTGCGTGCACAGAGTTGGCTGTATTGCCGGTTATAGTTTATCTTGATATGCTTGTAGCACAGCTTGGCAAAACATCTGCATAAGAATTTTCTTGTGTTGTTGGGATGCGAGCGTATCCATTTCACTTCGTAGCCCGCATTCTCTATGCCCTCTCTGATTTTGAATATGGTGCCGCTCCACGCCTTCCGGTCCGTAAACGGATTCTTCTCGGATACATATCCTATGACTTTCTTTCTGTTTTCCATGATTTTTTCATTCATATATTAATAGTAACAAGAACCTTATATAAGCGGAGGAATGTCCGTCTCTTTCCTGACATTCTATGGCGGAAAGTCTGTTTATCTCTCTTCCTCCAATGTTTTCCTGATGGCCGGGTAATGTTCCAGTATATTGTCGAGCGCTTTCCGGTTGCGGTCGTCCGCCGGATTGAGGTTGACGCTCATGAGCGAATACTCATGAGGTTTCCCCACTCCCTTGGCCGTGCGCCGTCCGTTCGGGAGCGGAACCACGTAAGTGCCCTTTGATACGGCCGCCGCCCAAAACCAGATGTCGTCGTTTGTAGGGGCAAGTTCCATGAAGAGCGCGGGGTCGAGCATTTTCTCGTCCAGCGAATGGGGCGGATACAGCACTCCGCCCACGCCGGTCTGCATGGCAAGGCGGGTAAGGTGAATCCGTTTGAAGATAAAGTCGTACCATTTGAACTTTCTCCACTTGCGGTAGGGAGCGTTCAGCCTGACTTTCCTTACGCGGTGTGCAAGAATGGCGTCGGGCAGTCGCTTGTGCAGGCGCATCAGGTCACGCAATAGGTTGGGCGGATAGCAGATATCGTCGTCGATGGTTACGATGATGTCTTCGGGAAAGTCCCTCAGTGCCGGAATCAGCTTTTTGTATGAGCGTATTTCAGCAGAGTCAAATCTTGCTTCAAAGAGGGGGCTCTCTGCTTTGAGGGCTTCAAGCTCCGGCGGAAGCGTTCCGTCCGGAAATTTCTGCGTGTCAAGATAGAGCACTACCTTGTCGGGCAGCAGCGAGCCGTTTAAGACGGAGCGTATGGCCTGCACCGCATAGGGGATTGCTGCCGGAAACGAGGTAAGCGATATGATTATCTGGGGCTTGCTGTTCATGTGTTTTCAGGTTTGTCCGTATGTATTTCATAGCCGATTCGCCGTCCGATGGCGGGATAATGCTCGACAATCGCCTTTAGTGCGGCGGCATTGCGGTCGGTTCCCGACTTGAAGTTGGATGTCTTCAGCGACAGTTCGCGCGGTTTCCCCACTCCCCGCGGCTTGTTGTGCCCGAACGGGACGGGGATGACGGGAGTGCCGTTGGCTACTGCCGCGGCCCAAAACCAGATGTCATCGGTCGTCGGGGCGATTCGGGTGAACAAATCCTCGTCGAGCATGTCCGTCTTCAGGCAGTGAGGCGGATAAAGCACACCTCCCACGCCGGTCTGTATGTTTTTGAAGCCGGAATGGATTTTTTTGAACACGAAGTCATACCATCTGTATTTGCTCCACCGGCGGTAAGGCTTGCCCGGTTTCATGCGTTTGGCGCGGTGGGCCAGCACTGCGTCCGGCATCTGCTCGTGCAGGCGCAGCAGGTCGCGCAGCATGTGGCGGTGGTAAGCCACATCATCGTCGGTCGTTACGATGACGGCGTCGGGGAAATCCTGCAGGGCGGGAATCAGTTTCCGGTACGAACGAATGTCTCTGTCGTAGTTCCGTATTTCGAAAACCGGATTTTCTTCGGCCATCCTCAGAAGCTCGTCCGGGATTCCCTTCTCGCCGAACTGTGAAAAGGTGAGATAGAGCACCAGTTTGTCGGGAAGGACAGAGCCGTCCAGCAGCGAGCGGATGGCCTGGGCGGCGTAGGATATGGCCGCCGGAAACGATGTCAGGGATATGATGACTTTCTGTCGGGGATTGTTCGTGTTCATATTCTTTACAACATTTGTTCTTGCCTGAGATACATGACAAAGATAGGGAATCTCGTTGGAATAATCGAATAAAATCGGAAGATTAATGCGGCCGGATTGAGAGGTGCGGCCGTCTTTTGTCGTCGTTTGCTGCATGGCCGCATCCATGACATTTGTCGGAAAATGGCTTGTGGACTTTCGGCATTGCGGCGTGCCGCGGTGAAAGCCGCATTTCAACGCTCCGTAATTTCGTTGTGACAGGATGAAAATCTGTTTTTCCCGAGATGAAAAAACAATGAAGCTTTGGGCAGAGACCTTTTCTTCGGCTTCTGCTTTCTGAATGTGTGCGCAAACTTCCGGTTGCGTTGGGACATAAGAGGACAAACCTTTTTATGGGGGGGGATTAATCCGCAGTCAAGAAAAATCCTCTTCGTATCAAGGAAAATATCCTCTCAGTAGTTTCTTTCGTTCTAATTTTGGAAAAATTCGAAAAGGATAAGTAAAATCTTTGTTTAATTAAAATCTTTAATGTTATGCTTATGAAAAAGGCCTCTTTCACATCTCGAAGTATTGAGGTGAGGCGCATTCTTTCCCTATGTTGCGCCCTATTCTGTTCGCTTTGCCTTTTTGCACAAAGCAAGGAGGTTACAGGTAAGGTTACGGATATGGCAGGCGAGCCTATCATCGGAGCCAATGTATTGGAAAAGGGAACTACCAATGGAGTCATCACTGACTTGGACGGAAATTTCTCCTTGACAGTATCTTCTTCCGCTGTCCTACAGTTCTCTTACATCGGTTATGCGCCGCAGGAAGTTTCTGTTGCGGGCAAGAATATTATTAATGTGCAGATGAAGGAAGATGCGGAAGTTATTGACGAGGTTATCGTTGTGGGATACGGTTCGCAGAAAAAGGAGACTCTGACCGGTTCGGTAGCCAATATCCGCGGCGAGGAAATAACCAAAAGTCCGGCGGCCAATGTATCTTCTTCGTTGACCGGCAAGCTTCCGGGATTAATCGTTAACCAGCGTAGCGGTGAGCCGGGGCGTGACGACCCGAATATCGTTATCCGCGGTTTCGGAACCTTCGGTGACAGTTCTCCGCTGATTATCATCGACGGCGTGGAGCGCGATAACATGAGCCGCATCAACCCGGAGGATATCGAAAGTCTGTCTGTGCTGAAAGACGCTTCGGCCGCCATTTACGGTGCGCGTGCCGCGAACGGAGTCATCCTGATCACGACCAAGAAAGGAAAGATAGGTAAGCCCGAGTTCTCTTTTGACATGAACGTAGCCTTTTCTTCTCCGACGGTGAGACCGGACATGCTTGATGCACCTACTTTTGCCCAGGTCTATAATGAAGGCGACTACTACCGGAAAGGCCGTCCGGCCGATTACACGCCGGTTTATTCCGATGAGGTAATCCAGAAATACCGCGACGGTTCAGACCCTGTGCTCTATCCGAATACGGACTGGGTGGGCGAGACACTGCGTCCTTTCTCTCTGCAAACCCGGAGCAGCCTGCAGGTTACCGGAGGTACGGAGGCGGTGCGCTATCTGTTGTCTTTCGGTGCGCTGACACAGGGCCCGGGATATTACTATCAGAAAGAGCGGAACCGGCAGTATACTTTCCGGGCAAACGTGAATGTTGATCTGTCGAAAAACCTGACATTCGGTGCCAATATCAGTGCCATCATCAAGGATGAAGTGCATTCTTCCGTGAGCACATGGAATAACTTTACGAATATCCTTATGTCCAGTCCCCTTCTGGTGGCCCGTTATCCTAACGGACTGTTGGCGGGAGGGCGTATGGGCGAAAGTCCTTTGCTGTTGGACCAACGGGGAACCGACAAGATAAAAAGTTCGCCGATGTATTCCACGTTCACGTTGGAATATAAAGTGCCTTGGGTAAAAGGCTTGAAAGTGGAAGGTTCATTCAACTATGACTTCAACAATCAGTTTGAAAAACTGTGGGAGTTGCCTTATTATTATTACGACTACAATACTTCGACGCAGGAATACGAGCGCAAACAGGGGACAGGTATGGCCTCTGCCGCGCTGACCGATACCTACAGCCGATGGACAACCATGCTGTATAACTACCGCATCTCTTACGACAATCAGTTCGGCAAGCACCATGTGGCCGCGATGCTCGGACAGGAACAGCAGATCAACACCTATTCGTATGCGATGGCCTACAGAAAGAATTTCCTGAGTTCAGCAATCGACCAGATTAATGTCGGCAGCTCGTCCGCGGAAGACAAGAACAATGGAGGTAGCGAGACACGTACCGCCCGCAACAACTTCTTTGGCCGCTTCAATTATGACTATGCCGGAAAATATTTGGTTGAGTTGCTGTTCCGTTATGACGGTTCGCAGAATTTCCCCGTCGGCAAGCGTTACGGATTTTTCCCGGCAGGTTCCGTCGGTTGGCGTATGTCTGAAGAGTCCTTTATCAAGGACAATGTGGACTTCATCGACCAACTGAAGCTGCGGTTGTCTGTGGGTCAGATCGGAAATGACAAGGTAGACGCTTACCAGTATCTGCAGTCTTATTCCTTTGGCGGCAACTATGTGTTCGGAACATCCGATGCTGCGGGCATTTATGCCAATATCATGCCGAATCCTAATATAACCTGGGAGAAGAGTACAAAGTTCGATGTCGGCTTCGACGCTACTTTATGGAACGGTTTGCTGGGCGCAGAATTCACTTATTTCCGTGAGAGAAGAACGGATTTGCTGACTCCGCGCAATCTTTCCGTCCCGAACACATTAGGTTTTTCCGGCCTTCCCGATGAGAATATAGGCGAAGTAAAAAATCATGGTGTGGAATTGCGCCTGACGCATCGCCGCAATATGGAGGAGTTTTCATACAGTCTGGAGTACAATATGTCTTATGCAAAGAATGAGATTGTATTCATGGATGAGACTCCGAATGCAGAGGAATACCAGAATCAGACAGGACATCCGGTAGGTGCCGGCCTTTATTACAAGTCGGATGGTATATTCAATACGGAGGAAGAGCTTAATTCTTATCCTCACGCTTCCGGTACACAAGTGGGAGATATCAAGATTGTAGACCTGAACAATGACGGTGTAATCGATTCGGATGACCAGTACAGATTTGATTATTCTTCCACTCCGCGCTTCGTTTTCGGCCTCGGCGGTTCGTTCCAGTATAAGGATTTCGACCTTAGCATCTTTTTCCAGGGACAGACCGGAGCATACAACTACGACTCTGAATTCCTCCAACTGGGAGGTTCAGACCCGAAGAATTCTTTTACGGCCCGTGCAAAAGACCGTTGGACGGTGGACAATCCCAACGGGACTATGCCCCGTGCAGACGCTTATCAGTTGGGAAGTACGGATTTCTTCCTGTATGACGCGACTTTCATACGCCTGAAGACTCTGGAGTTAGGATATACGCTTCCTGCTTCATGGGCTTCCCGCCTGCATCTCAATAGTCTGAGAGTGTATGTAAGCGGATTCAATGTCTTGACCTGGGCAAAAGAAATCAAATGGACAGACCCGGAAATCAGTGGAGCTTATCTTTATTATCCGCAGCAACGGGTATTTAATGTTGGTTTAAGTATTAAATTCTAAAAATGTGGCTATGAAAAAGATATTTTTATTGGCTTCGTTGGCATTGGCTCTTACGGCCTGCGACGATATATTGGACATTACTCCCCAAGACCGCCTGTCTGAAGATGTGGTGTGGAGTGATGAGAGTTTGATAAAGGCGTATCATTCTAACTTGTATACCTGCCTGCCGCATGGATTCTGCGCGAATATGCAGTCGAAGGCGACGGACGAAGTTTATAATGCAAAGTCCGGAGGAATTGAAATCATTGCTCTCGGTACGCTTACCCCGGACAACGTGACGAACCTGCGTTCCACCGAATGGCATGGCGGGGGCAACCTGTATGTTTGGGACAGTGCTTTCCAGAATATCCGGAAGATAAACATTTTTCTCGAAAAGATGGAGACAATAGATATTACGGACAAGGAGCGTTTGGTGGCTGAAGCCAAGTTCTTGCGCGCTTATATCTATTTTATGCTGATTGCCCGCTTTGGAGAAGCTCCGATTGTCACGCAGTCTTACGAGATGGGAACGGATGTCAAGTTCACAAGTAATTCCTTTGATGAATGTGTAAAGTTTATAGAAGATAATATTGCTGAAGCTATGCCCGCATTGCCGGACACGTATGCCACTACCGACGCCAACTTTGGCCGGGCAACCAAGGCGGCTTGTCAGGCTCTGCTGTCGCGAACTTATCTTTACGCCGCTTCTCCTCTTTTCAACCCGACCAACGACCGGACAAAATGGGAGAAGGCATCGCAGGCAGCCAAGACCTTTATCGACACCTACAAGCAGTTTGATCTTTATCCGGATTACGAGTCTTGCTTCAACCAACCGAGCGGAACGGACAATAAGGAGATTATCTTCGCAAGAAACTTTACGACGACCAACGGACACCAGGCTCCGATGAACAATCTGAGCCGGCGTTATGGCGGATACGGCGGATGGTGGGGCGGCAACGGCCCTTCCCAGAACTTGGTAGACGATTATGAGATGCAGGCAACAGGCGAGCCGGCCTTTGTATGGAACAACGGAGTGAAGAGTGTAAATCCGGCTTCAGGTTATGATCCGCAGCATCCGTATGAGGGAAGAGACCCGCGCTTCTATGCTACCATTATCTATGACGGAGCCAAATATCATGGAGATACTTTTGAAATGTGGGTTTCTGAGGATGGCACGAGTTGGGGAATCGACAATTACCGCCAAAGCGGTGACAATCCGATGGGAAATTATGTGCTGCGCAAGTTTATGCCGGACGAGAAAACGACATTGAGCTGGCAGACCACCTATACGATACCGTGGATATTCTTCCGCTTGGGCGAGATTTATCTGAACTATGCTGAGGCGGAGTTTGAATTGGGGCATGAAGATGTCTGCCGGACTTATCTGAACAAGGTTCGCGGGCGCGTCAGCATGCCGGATATCCCCGCCACAGTGACGGGAGAGGATTTGAAAAAACGTATTTACAATGAGCGTCGGGTGGAACTGGCCTTTGAGGAGCACCGTTATTTCGACCTCCGCAGATGGAAACTGGCGATGGAAATCGAAAACCGGCCTATTTACGGCGTGACTATCACCAAGGATACAGGGAATCCGGATGAGAATACAAACAAGGCTTACAAGGACGAACTGTTGCTGGAGCGTGTGTTCAAGCCGGAAATGTACCTGCTTCCGATTGCTACGGACGAGATCCGGAAAAATGACGGAAAGCTGTTGCAGACTCCGACATGGAGGGAATAGACCGTTTTGATGCCGGATTGCGGTCATTTCATCGGTTACGGAGATGGCCTAGATGATGGAATGAATCTTGTTTAAAGTTTATGTTGAATAGTTGATTAATGCATTCTTTGATTTATTTTTGTGGTCTGAAAGTTTGATTGATGTATCACGGCAAGATTCGCTACCGTTATGGTTAAGTGCTTGATTCGACAGGAATCAATCCTGTCGAATCTAAGGCTTTGCCGATGACCTTGATATTACAATCGTTTTATTCTGGAAGAGAAGGAACTTTCCGCTGTTGAAAAACAAGAGGACAGGCGAATTTTCGGAATTCGAATAAAAAAAGTAGTGAGTCATAGGGGCATGAAGAAATGTCGTATTGCCAAAAAACAATTTAGAAGCTATAAATTCGGTTTCGGAAATATGATGATTCTTAGGTTTGCGAGTTTTATAACGTTAGAATCAGCCACAAAATGAGTCATAATAGCGCATTTTTTTATAATATCTATTAGCAATTTAATGTCATATCTATGAAAAAGTTCTTTTGTATTTTAGGGGGATTTCTATTCGCCATGGGGCTTGAAGCACAGACCTTAGGCGGATGGCCTAATTGGAAAAACTATATTGAGAATACAGCTGTATTCGGAGAAAACCAAGAAGAAGGACATACTTTTTACGTTCCAGAAAACCATATTTTGTTGAACGGGAAATGGCATTTTCTTTATCAGGATGTTCCGACTAAAGTCCCGGCCAATTTTTATGCTGAAGATTTCGACGATAGCGGATGGGATTCTATTTCTGTTCCGTCAAATTGGGAAATGCAAGGCTTTGGTGATGCTCTATTCCGGAATGTTCATGCTCCGTTCAAAGCTAATCCTCCGTATGTTCCTGATGAATATAATCCGACAGGTGTTTATCGTCACACTTTCAATGTTCCTGATTATTGGAAAGGTCAACAGATTTTTTTACGAATGGAAAAGACAGCTTCAGCTTCTTTCGTTTATCTAAACGGACATTATATTGGCTATAACGAAGGAGCGCAAGAGCCAGCTGAATATAACCTTACTTCATACATAAGGCCAGGGAAAGAAAATATATTGGCAATATGTGTGTTGAAATATTCTGATGGTTATTATTTGGAAGGTCAGGATTATTGGCGTTTGGCAGGGATCTTCGATGATATATGGCTTTATGCAACTCCTGAAACTCGTCTTTTCGATTGGTATGTCCGCACAGACCTCGACGATACTTATACAGATGCGGACTTATATGTCGATGTTGATATCAAGAATTATGGAAAAGCTCCTGAAGGTTTGTTCCGTATTAACGCAACTCTGTTTGATGAAAATAAAAGGGAAGTGACTGATTTTTCCAGTGAGCCTTTTGAAATTAAAGCAAATGATAAAACTCATGTAAAGATGTTCTGTCAAGTAAATGCTCCCAAGAAATGGACTTCAGAAACGCCGAATCTTTATACTTTAGAAATGGAACTCCTCGGAATGGATGGTTCCCGTCATGATGCCGCATCTCAACGTGTTGGTTTTAAAGAAACGGAAATTCGGGGAGGAACATTTCTTCTAAATGGAGTACCCTTGAAAGTAAACGCTCAAAATTCACATATGCAACATCCGGAAATGGGACATGCCATGACAGAAGATGTTATTCGAAAAGATTTTGAGATATTAAAACAATTTAATTTCAATGCTGTCCGAATATCGCATTATCCACCGGTTCATGAATATTTGGAACTGGCCGATGAATATGGTTTGTTTATCATTGATGAAGCTGGAGTGGAAGCGCATGCCACGGAGTTTGTATCTCAAAGGGAAGATTTCACCGAGATGTATCGCGAACGAGTACGACAAATGGTTCTTCGTGACAGGAACCATCCATGTATTCTTTTTTGGAGTGCAGGAAATGAGAGTGGAGAAGGATTCAACATTACAGAAGTAATTAAAGAGGGACGGAAATATGATGATACACGTTATTGGATGTATGGGGGCAATGCATTCTCACATCCGGCGGAAGATATAATTGGGCCTCGCTATCCTATTCCGATGGAACTGGAATTACAAGTAGGAATTTGTCCGGATAGTAGTGATATACATCCTTCTTTTATGGATGAATATCTTTCAGTGGCTGGAAATGGTGGAGGTGGACTGGATGACTTCTGGCGAGTTATTTATGCTCACCCTCGGACAATGGGTGGTGCCATTTGGGATTTTGTCAGTCCAGGACTTAAAGAAACAATTCGGCGTATAGAAGATAATTCGCCATTTCATACGCCAGCACATTTGATGGGTAATGCTCGTTTGGTAGCTCATGGACAAGGGAAAGCCCTTGACTTGAACGGACATGATCAGTGGGTAGAAATCTATAGACAAGATAATGTTGAGATAAATACCTCAGCCCTAACTCTTACATGCGAAATTTTTCCACGGAAATTAGTAAGCAGTTGTGGCTCGTTCCTGACAAAAGGAAATTACCAATTTGGTCTTCAACAATATGGAAAAGATTCATTAGATTTCTATTTATATACAAATGAAAGACATAGACTTCGTGTTCCTCTACCTTCAGATTGGGAAGGGAAATGGCATCAGCTAAGTGGAGTTTATGATGGGGAAAATATGACAGTCTATTTAGATGGAAAAAATATCGGGACTCAGCCGGCTTCAGGAGCTATCCGCAATTTTCCTTTCCCTGTGAATGTTGGAAGAAATGCAGAGATACACGGACAGGAAACGGATGTTTATATTTGTGATGCTTTGTTGGATAATGTCGGGATTTTTACAAAAGCATTGTCGCCTGAAAAAAGGAATTATAAACCTGACGAAGCAGTTTTATGGCTTGACTTTGAAAAAGAAACAGAAGAAGGTCTCTTCTATAGCTATGGCATTGGAGCCCGTACGTACGGAAGTATATGGCCAGACCGGAAAGTGCAGCCCGAAATGTGGCAAATGAAAAAGACCGTACAGCCCCTTGCTTTCTCTTGGTTGGATGCTGAAACTGGTTGGATAGAAGTGTGGAATCGGAATCATTTCCTGAATGCTTCGTACTATCGGACTCGTTGGTTTCTCGAAGCAGACGGAAGAATTTTGGAAGAAGGAGAATTGAATTGTCAGGCAGAACCCTTGTCACGTACAAAGGTTCAGATTCCATTCCACAAGCCGAAACAGATTCAGCCAGGTGTGGAATATAGATTAACCTTAAGTTCATCGCTTAGAAGGGCCGAACGTTGGGCATCAGAAGGATTTGAAGTGGCTTGGGAGCAACTGGAGTTGCCTTGGCATCGTGCCTCAGAAATTTTGCCCGAATTATCTCATTCAAAGGTCGAATTCTCTGAAGAAAATGGAAAATGGATTATTTCAGGAACTGATTTCAAATACATCTTCGACCAAGGGAAATTGGTATCTCTCCAATATGAAGGAAAAGAAATGTTGCGCGAACCGCTAAAACTCAATGTATGGCGTGCTCCACTTGCCAATGAGCAAGACCAATGGTGTTCATTCAATGCTCTCTCTAGGAATTGGAAAGAAGGTTTTGGACAGCAAGTAGCCACAGAATATTATTCAACTGGTATTGACAATCTTATCTCCTATCCTATTTCTGTCCAAGTAGATACTGTTATGGGTAAGGCAATTCTTCGAGTACGTGAAATTTGTCGTACGGAAAGTAATGGCTTAGAAAAGAAAGATTTGTATATTTCCGGAAGACAGAGCAATGGATTTGAGAATTTATTTACTTATACCATTACCGGGGATGGGAGAATAACCATTCATCATACTGTCCTTCCACAAGGGAAGATGCCTCTTTGGTTACCTCGTATTGGTTTATGCATGACATTGGATGCTTCGCTTAATCAAGTTGAATGGTATGGACGCGGGCCGCAGGAAAATTATCCTGATAGAAAGACTGGTTACAAAATAGGAATTTATCAATCTACCGTGGATGATATGTATGAGCCTTACCTCATTCCCCAAGATTACGGCTTACGAACAGATAATCGTTGGCTTAGAATGACAGGTGTTGACGGAAAAGGGCTCTTATTTAAAATGGACCAATGGTTTAACTTCAATGCCTATCCTTATTCAACGGATAATTTGACAAAAGCTATGTATACCTACCAACTTAAACATCAAAATGGTATTACATTAAATATTGATTACGCTACGACGGGAGTTGGATGTACTGCCCGTTCGGTATTGGATGCTTATCGAGTATATCCACAAGGTTATCATCGAATAACTACAATTTGTCCGATAGGAAAATAACTGATATTATTAGATATTTATAGATTCATTAATGTCCGCTTAAAAATATAGTTGTTCCTTGAAATATTTGATATTCAATTTATTGTAGGTGGCTTTTGAGTTAGCTGATTTAGATTTACTTTTGCGATTACAATCGGACTGTTATACATAAAAACTGGTTCGTTTTCGCTCGATTAATCTAATTTATGAATCATAACTACTTCAATTGTCTCGTTCGTGTATATGAAGACGATAGGTATATTAAAGGTTGTATCTGTTGTAATTAGTTGCTTATGATGATGCTCGGTCAACTTCTCAATCGTGAAAGTCTCCGTAATCTTATCGTGGCGATGGAAATCGAAAACCGGCCTATTTACGGCGTGACTATCACCAAGGATACAGGGAATCCGGATGAGAATACAAACAAGGCTTACAAGGACGAACTGTTGCTGGAGCGTGTGTTCAAGCCGGAAATGTACCTGCTTCCGATTGCTACGGACGAGATCCGGAAAAATGACGGAAAGCTGTTGCAGATTCCGACATGGAGGGAATAGACCGTTTTCGGCGGCAAGTGGCGGACTGCTCCGCCGGTTTAGGAGATTTGTAGGTTAATGATGCCGGTTTTTGATAGCGATGGCAGGCGTGAGGGGAGTGTGCTCTCCTCACGCTTTGCCTTTTAAGGCTTTCGGTGGGGCAGGGAGTTTTTGCCTTGTATATGACTTTGCCGGATTTTGTCCGGCTTGAATCGGATTTTTCTTTAGGGGAAAAAGTTTTTTTTCTTCCTTTCGAATGCGGATTTGCTTATGGCATCCGGAGTTTGGATTGTTCTGAAGGATAAGATTTGTCCGGCCTTTTAGGGGAAAATGAGCTTCGGATGCGATTGAAATGGGATGAAGCGTACTTGAAGCCGTGTGGATAATGTTCTTTTAAAGGAGGATTTTTCTTCATGAAAGAATTGTCCTCCTTTAAAAGAACATTATATGCTTTGGTTTCTCTGTTTCTTGCTACGTTTGCTCCGACGATTAAAATTTGTAATGCCTATGAAAACATTTTTGACTTTGATGATGACAGCGTTGCCTCTGGCTCTGACGGCGCAGACGGCATCGATAACAGTGAATACTGACCGGGTGATCGGCGAGATCGATCCGAATATCTATGGTGTTTTCATGGAGCCTATCGGCCGTTCCACGGAATTGCCGGTGCGGAATACAGTATACGGGCCTCTGTATGACCCGTCATCTCCTTTGGCGAATGAGGACGGATTCAAGACCGACTGTATTGATGCCATGCGTGAGCTGAAGATAGCGAACATGCGGTGGCCGGGCGGAAACTATGTGGCCGGATATAACTGGCAGGATGGCATCGGCCCGAAGGAAAATCGTCCGGTGAGAAAGGATTTGGCTTGGGGAGGCTATGACCCAAATCAGGTCGGAACGGACGAATGGGTGAAGCTCAACAGGGCCATCGGCAGTGAAAACGTGGTCTGCATCAATCTTGGTCTGGGCGATATAAGCAATGCGCGCTACTGGATAGAATATACAAATATAGAGAGTGGCACTTATTTTTCTGATTTGCGTGCCAAATACGGGAATCCGGAACCTTATAACGTGAAGTATTGGTGCTTGGGAAATGAGGTGGACGGCTCTCCGTGGATTATGGGGCACAAGAGTGCGGAAGATTATTGTAAGATTGGCCTGGAGGCGGCCAAGGCGCTGAAGGCCGTTGACAGTTCAATCAAGCTGGTGGCCAACGGTTCATCTTATTATGAAGAGACGGGGAAATGGTTGGACTGGAATCGTAAGGTGATAACCGCCTTTACCGGAGTGGCCGATTATCTTTCCGTACATCGTTATTGGCGGGATGCCATCGAAGAAGACATGCGTGATGATTATTATACATTCATGGGCGTAGGTGCGATGGACTTTGAGGAAAAGATCAAGACACCGAAGGCTCAGGTGGAGATTGTCAGGGCATTGTATCCGGACAAAAAGCCTTTGTCGCTTTCGGTGGATGAATGGGGAGCCTTCGGAAGTGACATTCAGGCAGTGTTAGCCGATGCGATGTGTCTGAACTCCTTTATCCGTCATGCGGATTTTGTGAAGATGGCCAATTTCACCATGATGACAGCCCTGCTGAATACGGATGCCGAAAAAGGCACGTATAAGTCTCCCTTGTTTTATGCATTTAAGTTGTTTACGAATAACTGTAGGGGAAAGTCTGTAGATGTGCATGTGCAGTGTGAAACATTTGATGCCGGACGCTTTAAGGATATACCTTATCTGGATGTGACCAGTGTATGCTCGGAAGACGGAAAGACTGTTTATATAAATGTGATAAACCGTCATCGGGATCAGGCTATATCAACGGTGGTTGACAATGTGGGTGGAGCGGAATTTACAGGCAGCGCAAAAGTCAGCGTGATAGAAAAAGCTTTGGGAGAAGCTTTCAGTTATGACAAACGGCAGGAATATCTGCCGGAAGAGTCGGAGATTCGTGTGAAAGATGGCAGACTGACCTGTTCTTTCCCGGCTCATTCGCTGACTCAGATAGCCGTCAGTGTAAAGTGAAATACTGAAGAAGAAAATCGTGAGAAATTATAGGCTTAATGTTTGGTTTTTTCGTGGGACTTCCTGGAGGGGCGTTCTGCCTCTCCGGTTGTCAACCGAAGAGAGAGAAGAAGTGCATCCGTTGGTTGTAAAGTATGCAGAAAGATGATTCACTTGGAAAGGGATACTTCTGGTGGGGTCAGAATCAGTAAAGCCAATAGGACTGGGAGTAGAGATTTTGTCAATACAGGTGTTGCAATCTTTGTTGTGTCGTATTTGTCCTGATTTGGCAAATCCTGCGTATATTTACCGCAGCTTGAGTTGCTTGTGTGGTTGCCGTCCGTCCTATAATCTGTCTTTTGTGCCAGATGCAGGGACGTAGCCTGAAACGGATTGCGTATGGAACAGTCGGGCTGATTTTAGTTTCATATCGGGAGGAGTTGTGCCGGAAGTGCATGTCTGGCAGCCGGACTTTTCGGAAAAACGGGATGGCTGTCCTTTCCTTGGAAGTGAAAGTAGATATGTGATAGATTTGGCCATTGATTATGTGGATTTGGTAAATGCAGTGAATAATATGTTAAAGTAAAAAATAAGGTATATGAAGAAGTTAGTAATGATTGTTGGTACAGTATTGTTGCTTGCCAATTGTGCCTCACAGCAAAAAGAGAGTCTTCCCACTTTTCAAAACATGGGCAATCCGTTGGTGACAGACAAGTTTACGGCCGATCCTGCACCGATGGTTCATGATGGTACGCTCTATCTTTATGTAGGCCATGATGAATATTATGAAGGACAGGATTCTGCTTCGGGTGGAAAGGAGTTTAATATAACGGAATGGTTATGCTATTCGACAAAAGACATGCAGACCTGGACGGATCATGGCTCTGTATTGAAGCCGACTGACTTTGCTTGGGCTGTCGGAGAGGCATGGGCTTCTCAGGTGATTGAGAAAGACGGGAAGTTTTATTATTATACCACCGTTCAGGCGGGAGAGCCTTATGTGGGGAAAGCCGTAGGCGTAGCGGTGGGAGATTCGCCGGTCGGCCCGTTTAAAGATGCCATCGGAAAGCCTTTGGTATGTGATACCATGACTTCGAACGGAGCGCGTGGATGGTGGAACGATATAGACCCGACGGCTCTCATTGACGATGAAGGTCAGGCATGGTTGTGTTGGGGAAACGGCACATGCTTTCTGGCGAAACTGAAGCCGAATATGATAGAGCTGGACGGTGAAATTCAGGTGGTGGATTTGCCGAAATATGTGGAAGGGCCTTGGCTGCACAAGCGTGGGGACTTGTATTATCTGACTTATGCTTCGATGGGAAAAGGCAGAGAGACGATTTCTTATGCCACCGCTTCGTCGGTCGCCGGCCCTTGGATACCGCAGGGTGAATTGACAGGTATGGCAGAAAACAGCTTTACCATTCATCCGGGAATCATTGAGTTTAAAGGTAAATGGTATCTGTTCTATCACAATGCCGTGCTTACATTGGACGGACATCGTGGTGCAATAGGAAGAAGAAGTGTTTGTGTGGATGAACTTTTCTATAATCCGGACGGAACGATGAGATATGTGGAGCAGACCAAGAAAGGTGTAAGTGAAAAATAAAAAAATGAAGGGGTGGGCTTACATAATGATTGTTTGTCTCTTTCTTTGTGCGGCGTGTAGCCAAACAAAGAAAGAGGCTTCAGGACATTCTTGTGTGTATATCCCTTGTGAAGGTGATTGGCGGGTGCGGACTTTGCCGTTTGATTCTTTGGTTATGAGCGATCCGTTTATCCTGGCTGATAAGGCGACACATTTATATTATATTGTGTCTTCGGGCGGTGCGATGTGGAAAAGTAAGGATTTGGAGCAGTGGACGGGGCCGTATGCTTATCTCAAGGCGGATACGGCATCATGGATAGGCAGACATCCGTGGATATGGGCACCGCAGTTGCACAAGTATAACGGGAAATATTACTGTTTCGTAACCTTTACGAATCCTGATGTTATCGTTGATACCGTGCCCAATCGCTATAAAGTTCAGCGGAGGTCTGTCCAGATTCTGGTATCAAATCAGGCGGAAGGCCCTTACAAACCGTTGGCCGGTCAGGGCTATTTCCCGGAGAAGTGGTCTACATTAGACGGGACGCTTTGGATGGAAGACGGAATTCCTTATATGGTTTTCGGGCATGGATGGATGCAGACGGTCGATGGGAAGATTTGTTCCCTTCAGCTTTCTCCTGACTTGTCGGAGGCTGCAAGTGAAGTGCGGTTCCTTTTTCAGGCTTCTGATGCTCCGTGGTCGGAGAATATGGCCGATATAGGGGAGCTTACCTTTGGGATGATGCTGGACGGACATGCGGCCGACGGGCCTTTCTTGTTCCGTACCGGGACCGGACGTTTGGGGATGCTTTGGTCTGGCTGGGGAAAGAGGCGCTGTGCTCAAGGAGTGGCTTATTCAGCTTCGGGAAAGTTGGAGGGGCCCTGGGTTCAGTCAGAGTCTCCGTTGGTTTCCGATAATTCAGGACATGCGATGCTGTTTCATTCTTTTGAGGGGAAGCAGTTGATGCTGCTGCATCATCAGAATCTGGATGAAGGCAATCCAGGGCCGCGCCGTCCGCTTTTGCTTGAAGTGGATACCTCGGGAGATGAACTGAAGATTTTGCGAAGATATGTTCCGGCAGTCAATGCCCGACAATAATTGTATAATATAAAATTGATGATTCTATGAAAACATTTTCTTTTATGCTGATGTGCCTGCTGTCGCTCTCGACGGCCGTGGCACAAACATTGCCGGAAGGGACGCCGGCACAGACTAACGTTCCGGAAATGAAATATCCCTGTGTGGATAATTCATCGAGAGCTACATTTAAAATAAAGGCGCCCGAGGCACAAAATGTGCAGGTTGATATCTGCGGAAAGAAATGGCCGATGACAAAGGATGCCCAGGGAGTATGGAGTGTGACGACAGACCCGTTGGTCGTAGGTTTTCATTATTACTTCCTGATTGTAGACGGCGTTGCCGTGAATGATCCGGCCAGTGAGACATTTTTCGGGTGCGGTAAGATGGCGAGCGGCATCGAGATTCCGGAGTCGCCTGCGGCCGCGGCTTATTATACTTACGACAAGTCAGTCCCTCACGGACAAGTGCGCGAATGCCATTATTTCTCAAGCGTTGAGCAGAAAGAGCGCAGGTGTTTCGTCTATACGCCGGCGGACTATGACACGAATGTCTCGAAACATTATCCGGTTTTATACCTGCAGCACGGCATGGGAGAAGATGAACGCGGATGGAGTCAGCAGGGAAAAATGGCCAATATCCTCGACAATCAGATTGCGGCAGGCAAGTGTGTGCCGATGATTGTAGTGATGGACTACGGGAATTGCGGTTATATTTTCGGTTCCAAACAGGGAGAATCACGCGACCAGTTCGGCGCTTCGTTCACTCCCATTCTGCTGAACGACATTATCCCCTATATCGACAAGACTTTCCGTACGCTGACAGACCGGGACAACCGTGCGATGGCAGGCCTTTCGTGGGGCGGACACCAGACTTTTGAAACGACTCTGGCAAATCTGGACAGGTTCGCTTATATCGGAGCATTCAGCGGAGCCATCTTTTTGCCTCCTCAGGCGGATATCAAGACAGTATACAACGGAGTGTTTGCCGATGCCGATGCTTTCAACAAGAAGGTGCATACCTTGTTTATGGGCATAGGCTCGGAAGAGAACATGGGGAGCAAACGCATCAGTGACATGCTGACGGCTGCCGGGATACGGAATGTATACTACGAATCTCCGGGCACTCACCATGAATGGCTTACCTGGCGCAGATGTTTGAATGAATTTTTACCTTTAATCTTTAAACCAGAAAAATGATGAAAGCTTTATTTACCTCCCTTTTCCTGATGGGAACACTGGCTTTGTCCGCCCAGCCGGGGGCGCGTGAAGCCGCAAATCTTCCGGGAGAGCGTTCCGCTTTGAGCGTGCGCGCCTCACAATATCCCCGCATATCATCGGATAACCGTGCTTCTTTCAAGATAAAGGCTCCCGAAGCCAAGAGAGTACAGATTGATTTGGGCAAGAAGTATGACATGGTGCGTAATGAAAACGGGGAATGGACTTGTACGACCGAGCCGTTGGGACCGGGATTCCATTATTATTTCCTGATAATCGACGGGGTTCCGGTAGCGGATCCAGCCAGTGAGTCGTTTTTCGGATGCAGTGTGATGGCGAGCGGCATCGAGATTCCTTATCCCGACGGTGACACCCGTTTTGCATTGGCCGATGTTCCTCACGGGGAAATCCGGATGAAACGCTATTTTTCGAAGACGGCAAACGACTGGAGGCGCATGTTTGTCTATACTCCTCCCTGTTATGAAACTTCGGGCGAGTCTTATCCGGTGCTTTACCTGCAGCATGGCGGCGGGGAAGACGAGCGGGGATGGAGCCAGCAGGGACTGACTGACATAATAATGGACAACCTGATAGCCAAAAAAGAGGCTGTGCCGATGATAATCGTGATGCTGGACGGCAACTCTAAAGATTTTAATTCAGAATTGTTCAACGACTGCATACCGCTGGTCGAAAAGACTTACCGGGTGAAGACGGATAAAGACAGCCGTGCGCTGGCCGGTTTGTCGATGGGAGGAATCCAGACGCTCAATGCTTCCATTACCCATCCCGAGTATTTCTCTTATATCGGCGTATTCAGCTCGGGCTGGTGGTCGCAGCCGCGCCACGGCAGAGCGGCGCAGGATACGGAGAAGTATTATGAAATCCTGAAGGCCGACAAGGACAAATTCAACAAGGGATTCCGGCAATTCTGGTTTTCGATGGGCGGAAAGGAAGACATTGCCTATCAGAACTGTCAGAACATGCTGAAGCGTTTCGACGAGATTGGCATCAAATATACCTATTTCGAGACTCCGGGCGGACATACATGGCCGGTATGGAGGGAAAGTCTCTATCGTTTTGCACCTTTGTTGTTTAGATAAGAAGAGAATGGCCGTGCGGGTGACAGGCCCGCACGGTGTCTCTGAACCTTATATCTGCACCGAAGTCTGTTTTTGGCCTGAGAAGAAAATTTTTCTCTCCCGGCGGAAATCCTTTTTCATAGGCGGAGGCGGATTTTTTATTCAGGATGCCGCTTCTTTGTGGGGCGGGCAGGGCGATATTTTCCTGCATTTGTCTTATCTTTGTTCGTGATACTTGAAATTTAAGATTAACACATGAAAAACAATAGAATATTATTAATGATGCTTGGGCTGCTGGCCGGCGCGGCCGTCGAGGCGCAAAATCCGATTATCAGCGGACAGTTTACGGCCGACCCCACGGCAAGAGTGTTCGACGGCAAGCTGTATCTTTATCCTTCGCATGACATTCCGAGTCCGATAGAGCGTCTGAAAGAGTGGTTCTGCATGGCCGACTATCATGTATTCTCTTCCGAAAATCTGGTAGACTGGAAAGACCATGGCGTAATCCTTTCTCAAGAAGATGTTCCATGGGGGGATTCGCAGTCTTATTCCATGTGGGCCCCCGACTGTGTATATAAGGACGGGAAATATTATTTCTATTTTCCGGCCAGTCCGAAAGGCGGAAAGGGCTTTAATGTAGGGGTTGCCACCGCAGACAAGCCGTATGGCCCGTTTGTTCCTCTGGCAGAACCGATAAAAGGAGTGTTCGGCATCGACCCTTGCGTATTGCTCGACAAGGACGGGCAGGCGTATCTGTACTGGTCTGGCCGCGGGCTTAACGTGGCGCGGCTGAAGGATAATCTGACAGAGCTTGACTCGGAGCCGGTTTCGATAACCGGTCTGCCGGAAGGATTCAAGGAAGGGCCTTTTGCCTTTGAGCGTAACGGCAGATACTATTTGACTTTCCCGTGGGTGCAGGACAAGACAGAGACGCTGGCCTATGCAATGGGCGACAGTCCGATGGGCCCGTTCGAGTTCAAAGGCTTGATAATGGAGCAGTCTCCCACGGGCTGCTGGACCAACCACCATTCTTTGGTGGAATACAAGGGGCAATGGTATCTGTTTTATCATCATAACGATTATAGTCCCGAATTCGACAAGAACCGCTCGGTGCGCATCGATTCGTTGTCCTTTAATCCGGACGGAACAATCAGGCAGGTTATCCCTACTTTGCGCGGCGTAGGCGTCACGGATGCACGGAAAGAGATTCAGATAGACCGTTACAGCGGCATCAGCAAGACGGGTGCTTCCATCGGTTTCCTGAATCCGGCCGACAAGTTTGAGGGATGGAAGCTCCTGCTCAGCGGCAGCGGTGCATGGGCTGCATACAATACGGTGGATTTTGGAAACGGAAAACTGCAGCGGATGTCCGCGCGTGTCTTGTCGGATGGCGGAGGAACGTTGCGGGTCAGTGCCGGCGGAAAACTGTTGGCCGAGGTCGAGGTGCCTGCGTCAACCGCACAATGGAAGACGCTGACAGTGCCGGTAAAGGCTTCCCAATCCGGCATCCGGAATTTGCGGATAGAGCTTGCCGGCGGTAGCGGCGTGGAAGTGGACTGGATTCGTTTTGAATAATCGGACAGATTAAGACGGTTTGTGGACAAGATGAGGTTTTGTAACATTCTGATAGTTGTTTTAGGGTTGTTTTGTGAATTTGCTTTGGGCGTCTTGCACGCCCAAAGCAATTCTGTTTCCTATAACTATCGCTATATCACCATGCGTGGAGGGCTGTGCGACAATACGATACGGGCCATTCACAAAGATAGGAACGGCTTTATGTGGATTGGAACGTCGAACGGGCTTGACCGTTACGACGGCTATGACTTTAAGCACTATTCCGTTTCCCTTAAGTTTCCCGACCGTTTTATAGAGAGTAACTACATCAATGACATTGACGAAGACAGTTCCGGACACTTGTGGGTGGCGACAGAGTCTGGCGTTATGTTTATAGACTTGGGCGATGAGCGCATAGAGTCGTTTAAAGACTATGCCGGCAAGTATAAGGAAGTGTTGCAGACCCCCGTGCAGACGATTTTGATTGACGGCTTCGACAATCTGTGGATAGGGAAGAACGACTGTGTAGCCTATGTCCGGCTGAACGAAGAGCGGAGTATAGAAGACATTCAGATATTGAAGTCGGATGTGGATATCCGTATGTTTGTCTGTCATGGCAGCGATGTATGGGCGGGAGGTTACGGCTGTCTCTTCCGTTTTGTCCATTCCGGCAGGCAGCATTATTCGCTGATGCCTCTGCCTGCAGGCTTCAATATGTCGGATTTGATATTTACAAGTGCCCATTCCTGGGGAGACTACCTGTGGCTGGGCACGCAGAGCGGTCTGTACTGCTGTGATACGCGGAGCGTTTCCTTTACTTGCTATCGGCATATTCCGGGTGATGCGGAGAGTTTGTCCTCCGATTTCGTGACAGACATTACGCGCAACGCGTCGGGCGATTTGGTCATCGGCACGCGCAACGGGGTGAACGTGTTCCGGCAAGGCCGTCATTTTATGGCTTATACCCGGGGAAACACTTCGCAGTCTCTGAATGATAATCTGATAACACGGGTGTTTGTCGATGATTCCAACAATATCTGGGCCGGTTCGGAATTCGGTGGAATCAACATTATGTCGCCGGTGCGGATTTCGTTTTCTTATTTCCTGCGCGGATATGACAAGGGTACTCTCAATATTATCAGTACGGTAATAGAGGATGATGAAGGCAACATATTGGCCGGAATGGTAGACGGCGGTCTGGCTATCCGGCGCAAAGGAAGCGGTGAGTTCCGTTTTTACCGTCATAATCCCGGCGACAGCCGTTCTTTGGCTCACGACAATATATCCCGTATTGTGCAGGACTTCGACGGCGATTATTGGATTGCAACGATTGGCGGAGGCTTGGATAAGTTAAGTAAGAAGCATTTGGACGCTCCGGTTTTCGAGCATCATAATACATCGAATTCGCCTCTTCCCTCGAATGACATCTATGACATCGCCTTGGATAGTCTGCGCAATTCGTTGTGGATTTGCGGCAATAATTACATTCATACCTTGGCATTTTCTTCCGGGGCCATCAACCAATTGCGTTATTATACGCATACGGGGGAGGAGATGCATAATATGAACACCATTTTTGTCGACTCCCGTTCGCGGCTGTGGATAGGGGGAAACGGGGTCGGGGTGATAGACCTGGAAAATTCTAAAGGCGGATATGAATGCTTTTATTACCGTTATAAGCTGGATAGTCCGGCGAGCAAAATCGGCGAGAAGATAACCTGCATCGTTGAAACGAAGGATGGGAGTGTTTATTTGGGCAGTCTGGGCAACGGCATGTATCTGTTGGAAAACGGAGACCGCTTGGACAAATGTGTGTTTAAGAACTACGATGTGCGCTGCGGGCTTTCAGACGCGAGCGTTTCGAATATATTGGACGACGACAGCGGCAACTTGTGGATTAGCACGTTGAAAGGGGTTTATTTTTTTGACATCACTACGCAGCGTGCCTTTAAGTTCGACCAGGAGGACGGTTTGCTGGTACCTCAATTTTACCGGAGGGCGGGATGGAAGTCTTCCGGTCATACGCTTCTTCTGGGAACGACAGACGGACTGGTGGCTTTCAAGCCGCTGATGAACTTTTCCAAGCCCAAGCAGCGTGAAGTGACACTGACCGAGGCTTCTTTTGGAGGGCAGCCGCTGATTGCCTGCCGGCATCCCGAAAACCTTGCTGCCAGTATCGTGACGGCGGATGAACTTCATCTTTATCCGCCTCAAAATTCATTTGAGGTGACATACAGCTGTCTGGAATTTCTGGAGCCCGAGAAGGTCTTTTATTTTTATCGGATGCTGGGGATGGATGAAACGGGTAATGTGGGTCTGATGAACCGGAATGCGAAATATACGAACCTTTCCCCCGGAACTTATACGCTGGAGATAAGATGCACGAACCACGACAATACCTGGTCTTCGGAACGTAAAAGGCTGAAGATTGTCGTGCATCCTCCCTTTTATCGCACCGGATGGTTTTACGCTTTGATGGCATCGGCGGGTGTCTTGATTCTGGCCGGACTGCTTTATTGGTATAATGCCCGGCAGAGATATATCCAGCGATTGCTGAAGCGGAAAATAGACGAACGGACGAAGGAATTGCATGAAACGATTACCGAGCTGACAACTTCGCGGGAGACGATTATTCACCAAAATGAACAGCTCCACAGCCGGAGCATGGAAATCAGCAGGCAAAAGGACGAGATACTCTTTATGTCTAAGCAGATGGACGAGATAAACCGGGAGAAACTGTCTTATTTCACCAACATGGCGCATGAGTTCAAGACCCCGCTGACACTGATACAAGGCCCTGCCCAACAGTTGGAAAAACAGCTTGCAGGCAAGGAACAGAAGGAAAGTCTGCGGACAATCATCCGGAATGCCCAGTATCTGCTTTCGTTGGTTAACCAACTGATAGACTTACGGAAAATCGATACGAAGAATTTCACGCTGAATTATGCCGATTTTGACTTCCGGAATTTTCTGGATGTCGTGATTGCGGATTTTTCCGGACTGATGAAAGACCGTAACATCACATTTGAATGTGTGACCCGTCTGCAGAGCAACTTCATTTCTTCTGATAAGGAGCAGTTGCATAAGGTACTGTTTAATCTGTTTTCGAACGCGGTGAAACATACGCCGGATAAGGGGAAAATTACTTTGTATGCCTGCCAGTTCGGAAGCGGGAAAGGACAGACGATGCAGTATATCTCGGTGGTCAATACGGGAAGCAGCATCCCCCCGGAAGAAACAGAGCGGATATTCAACCGTTTCTACCGGATTGAGGCGCAAAACCGCTTTTCGGTCTACGGGCAGAGCAGTACAGGAATCGGACTTCATATTGTAAAGGAAATCGTAAACCTGTTGGGCGGAGTCATTCGGGTCAAGAGTTCGGAAAAGAGCGGGGTGTCATTCCGGCTTTATTTCCCGGTAACCTTGGCTGCGGAAGGGGGAAAGACCGAGAAGGAAATTCATCAGACGCTTGTCGCCGTGAATGAAAATGCGGATGCCTATGTGCCGATTGATGCAGGCAAGCAGGTTCTGCTGCTGGTGGAGGACAATCCGGACATGCGCCGCTATATAAAGACCATGTTGCAGGAGCATTATAATGTGGCTGAGGCCGGGAACGGAGAGCAGGGATATGATGTGGCAAGAAGACTGATGCCTGATATAATCGTGTCTGACCTGATGATGCCCGTGTGTGACGGGATGGAGTTTTGCAGGAAGATACGCCAAGACCGTGTGTTGAGCCATGTCCCGTTTGTCTTGCTTACGGCCAATTCAGACATGGAGGCGCAGGCGGAAAGTTATGAAAGCGGTGCCGACGGATATTTGACCAAGCCTTTTGACGGGTCTGTGCTGTTGGCATACCTTCAGTCTGTCGTGAAAAACCGGGAGATACGGCGGCATAAGTCGGAGGTTGAACATGGACTTTCTCCGGAAATGAAGGGCATCGGACAGCCGGACAAGCAGTTTATGACCGGAGTGCTGGAGGCATTGGAGAAGAATTATGCTGACCCGAATTTCGGCGTGAAGGAGCTGGCCGGAAGTTTGAATATAAGCTACGCCGTGGTTTATAAGAAGATGGTGGCGCTGACCGGGCTTTCGCCCGTACGTTTCCTCCAGTCTTATCGTCTTCAGATGGCAAAGAAACTGTTGGAAAGCAGCAGCAATGTCGTCGTGTCGGAAATAGCTTATCGGGTGGGATTCAATGACCCGAAATATTTTACCCGTGTATTCGTGAAGCAATATGGGCAGACACCCTCCGATTTCATCAAGTCTTCATAAGTGTATTAATTACTTTTATCAGTTGATGACCTTATTTTAAGAAAAGTGGGATAGCTTGTTCGGATGAAAAGACTTAAATTTGTAACAATTGGGTAGTTAACTTAGTTGTTTAATGACAAATTTAAGATTATGAAAACATTTAGAAACATTTCTTTGGCTGCGGCACTGCTGGTTTCGGGCTTAGGCAACGCGCAGGAACCCGTGCAGCTGCAGGTAGATGCAGGGCAGCAGATTGCCACGGTGACCAAGTTGTTTAACGGGACGAACATTGAAGACCTGAACAATCAGACGAACGGAGGTATTTTCAGTCAGTTGCTTCACGGCGAAGCGTTTGAGGAAAACATGGATGTGGACTTTCTGAATCTTGACCGGGCCGACTATTCCAAAGTTTATGTCTTTTTAGACGAGCGGAGGATACCGCATCTCATCCAGCAGGCCAATATCTACCACCGCATTACCTGGAACAACCGGAGCGAGAAATACGACTGTAATTCGAAAGATGTGTATGATTCGCGTCCGATGCGCGAGCCGATTGTCATTTCCGGATGGAAGTTTTGGGGGCGTTTCCTGCCTTTTGACTCCATTCCCTCCCACATTCAGAAAATTATGTTAGACCGTCTGAACGGGAATGAGCAGATATCCAAGTACTGGAGCAAGTCGGTTTCCGGTTCGCCTGAGTATCGTTACGAATTGGTACGCGACGGGAAGGCGTATATCGGCCGGCAAACCCAGACGATTTCCTTTGTCAGCGGAACGGGAGAAGTGGGACTGACCAATCACGGCCTGTACCGCATGGGGATTTGCTACCAGAAAGACAAGCCGTATGACGGTGTGCTGCGCGTTAAGTCGGAGAAGCCCGTCACGCTTTACCTTTCCTTGCGGAATGACGCCGGGACGGTAATCGCGGAAAAAGGGTTCAACCTGAAGGGAGACGGTACTTATGAAAAGGTTTCGTTTGAGCTGGTGCCTGCTGAGGATGCCAAGCAGGGCAGTTTCGGCATTGCCTTGAAGAATCCGGGCAAGGTGGAGCTGGGGTTTGCCTTCTTGCAGCCGGGCGAATGGGGCAGGGTAAACGGATTCCCCATCCGCAAACAGTTTGTCGATGCCTTGAAGCGTCAGGGGATTTCGGCGTTCCGCTACAACGGTTCAATGGTGGATGTGGGTGCCGATACTTATCTTTACCGGTGGAAAAGGATGATTGGTCCGGTAGATGAGAGAAGAGTGACCTTGCGCACGGGCTTTAACCTGTACGGCACCCACAGTTTCGGATTTATTGAAATGCTTCAGGCCGCCGAGGCGGTAGGAGCCGTGCCTATCATCGGAATGAGCATGGACGAGACGGCGGAAGACATCCGCGACTTCGTGGAATATGTCAACGGCCCTACCACAAGCGAGTGGGGAGCACTCCGTGCAAAGCACGGACATCCGGAGCCTTACGGGCTTAAATATATCGAAGTGGACAACGAGCGCCATATTTCCCGCGGCTATATCGAGTGTATGAAGAAGTTTGCCAAGGCAGCCTGGGAGGTAGACCCGAACATGTCTGTCATGGCATCCTTGAATATCGGGCGTAACGGCTACAAGCGCGGAACGAAAGAGTATGAACTGTCGGCGGAACTGGCGGGATGGTTCATCGAGCAAGGCAAGGGAAATAATTTTGCTTGGGACCCGCACTACAGCGGAGACCGCCGTTTTGCCGATGATGAAGCTTGGTTTGAAAACGAGATGGGCATCGTGCTTCAGCGAGAACTGGCGAAAGACTATCCGGGATTCAAGCTGAACCTGCATCCGATGGAGGAAAACGGAAGCCGCTGCGACTGGGACCGCGGTTTGGCCCATGCAAGTAATTGGAATACATTACAGCGCTACGGCGATTGTTTTCAGATGCTGGGAACGGCGAATACTTTCCAACCTCACGGATTGCACTATATGTGGGACCAGGGGCGCATTCATTACACCTCGGATGCTATGTGGTTTGAGCCGTCTGCCTGCATCGACGAGATGATGATGAAGACATGGAAACCGAATGTGGTGCAGACAAGCAGCAGCGATGATGCGCTCGACATTACGGCGAAGATAGATGACGCCAAGACGGAAATGACCATCTACGTGGCCAACATGAGTGACCAACCGAAGGAAGCCGTGCTGAATATCGACGGATTCAAGTATAAGACGGATGCGGAGGTGCAGACTATCGGCGGCTGCGACCTGACGGAAAGCAACACGTATGAGAATCAGAACAACGTAGTGTTCCGTCCGTCGAAGGCGAAGATTGCGAAGAAGAACGCCAAGTATACTTTCCCGCGCTATTCTTATACGGTGATAACGCTGAAGAAGTAGGCCGGCAGGGCTGACTGCATAGAGTCCGCGCCTGTTTTCATGCCGTTGAAACATTCTTTCGCTCAGAATGAAACCTGTTTCGCATCGGCATGAAAGCAGGCGCGGTTCTGCATCCTCCCGGCTCAGAGACCGAAGCGGGAGGTGTCTACCTCTTTTGTCTCTTTTTTCTTGTATCCGCCAAACTTGTAGCTGAACGATACGGTCAGCCCCCGCTGATAGTTTGATACGCCCATATCCAGGTGTTGCGCCCCGTTGCGGACTTTTGTTTTCAGGTGGTTGAATCCGTTGAAGATGTCGGTTCCCTTGAGCTGAATCATCGCCTTGTCGCCGGCAAACGTGTAGCGCAGGGCGGCATCCACGGTTCCTATCGGGTCAAGCCTGTAGCTTCCCTGTATGGCACCTGCCTGTCCGAAGGCGCTGACCTCCAGCTTGATATTGGGCCGCTGGCTTAAGGTAAAGGTATTGGTCCAGTTTCCAATGCCCGCCCATCGTTTGTTGTCGAAGGGAGCGTCGTGATAGTTGCTTGCCTTGTCGTGTTTGAGCCGGGCATGCAGGCTCAGCTGGCTGTCCCACCACCTGCCTGCCCGGATGGGAATGACGGCGGTAAAGGTCAGCATTTTCATATAGTCCCAGTTCTGGAAGTCATAGACGGATTTCAGCCGGTCAGACTCCAGATAAACCATCTGCATGAAGTAGTCGGGCTGGTAGCTGTAGCTTATCTGAAAGATGTATTTGCTTTTCAAAATGTAGGCCAGCGTGGCATTATAGTTGGTATAAGGCTTCAGAAAGGCGTTTCCCACCGACTTCTGGTAGCCGTTCAGGTATCCCCGCGTTCCGCTCAGCGTCCAATAGTCGGGGTATGTCTTGTCGGAACTGAAGGAAAGCTGGAAGATATGCGCAGGAGCATGCACGTAGCTGAGCTGCATGGCCGGATAAACCGCCCATTTCTTGTAGTTCTTCATCTGGTAATACTCTATCGCGGCCGATGCGCTGAGGCTCCATTGCTGCCCGAAGCTCTTGTCAAATCCGGCGTACATATTGTAGGTATATTCGTCAATCCGGCTGTTCGTGTTCTCCCCGCTCATCTCCGGCAGGTTATAATGCTGTGTGTTCCGGTCGTTCACGTAGGTAAACGAGGCTCCGTAGTTCAGCGTCCAGTCTTTTGGCAGGGTGTGGCTCTGGTCGGCATACGCTTTCCACCGGTCGATGCGCTGTTCGGAATCGCTGACGAAGGCGGTCTTCCCTCCGTTTTCATCTGTATCCGCAAAGTCTTGCGTGCCTTGGCTGGAGTAGTAGGTATAGTCGGCCCCCGCTTTCAGTCCGAATCCGGAGGCGTAACTCAGGGCCACGTTGTGCATTTGGTTCTTGTCGCGGTTGTCGTTGGCCGAGTTGGAAACGTTCCCCCACGCCTGTATGAAGTTCTTTTGGTCGGGCGCAAAGTCGGTTGTATAGGTCAGGCCCAGCTGGTTCTCGCTGTCAAACTTGTAGGTTCCCCCTGTCCGGAGCATGTGACTGACGGTTCTGCCTTCCGCGTTGTTATAGAGGCGTATGTCGTGCGTCTTGCCGTCCACCGTGTGCAGTGCGGCAAAATCCATCGACTGCCGGCTGTAACGGTCGTTTATGTTATACATAAAGTCCACATCAAACTTTGGGGAGGTGAAGTTCAAGGTCACTCCGCCGTTTCCTCCCGCTTCATCCATCTGGATATAATTGGCGTTCACTTCCCCTTGCAGGCCTCCTTCGCCCGGCTTGTAGCCTTTCAGCACGATATTGACGGCTGCTCCGCGCACATGATACTGGGGCGGCGCGCTGTACATCACTTCCGCCTGCTCCACCTGCGAGGCCGGCATGCTTTTTAGCAAGGCCGCAAGCTGCTCGTAAGTCATCGACGACGGCTTTCCGTTCAGGATAAGGCTTACCGCGCCTGCTCCGGCCAGAGTCAGTGTCCCGTCCTGCTCGATGATTCCAGGCAGTTGTTTCACCGCTTCGTAGGCATTGGTCACCAGTTTGTTGGCGGTCAGCTGCGGCATGTCGTAGGTCAGCCGGCTGCCTTCCACCTTTACCAGGGGGCGTTCGCCCTTTACCACCACCTCGCCCAGTGCGTAATCTTTTTCTTTCATCACCGTAACCCCGGCGTCGCTCCCTGTCCCCTCTTTTTCTACCGTATTGTAAAGGATGTGCTGAAATATCAGGCGGTAGCGCTCGGGGCGGTGGTTCAGCGTGAATGTCCCGGTGCTGTCTGTAATGGCTGCGTCGATAAAGGTGGAATCAGGCATCTGGAGCACGATGGTGGCCCCGTCTACCGGATGTTGTGCCGTGTCTGTTACTTTTCCCGATACGGTTTGTGCTGCGACTGTTCCGGACAAAAATCCTGCAACAAGCAGGATGACCGTCAAAAAATACTTTCTCATATCAATTTGTGTCTTATTATTTTCTATCTTTGACACTGCAAATGTAGAAAGTGCCTTTCGGTTTCTTGGTTAATGCAAGGTTAATGTTACGTTAATATGGGAAAGATGAAACATATCCGGTGGATTGCCGTCATCGGACTGCTGGCTATCGTCGAATTGCAGTATGTCTGGCTGACCAACACCTACAAGCTGACGGAGGAAAGTCTGTTGATGAAGAGCGATGACCTGTTCAAGGACGCTGCCTTGCAGGAGGTTTTCTACCGGATGAAGAAGTATAAGGAGATGACGGCTCCGGATTCCATCTTTTCCATGCGGGTAGACTTGGGCGAAGATTCGGATACCATCCTTTCGGCAGTGATGGAAAACCGCGCCAACCAGTGGCTGATGTCGAGTATACACATTGCTTTTCAGGAAACGGTCTTGGAGGAGCTGAAGATGGATGTGAACCTGTCCGATTTGGACTCCATCTACGCCCATTTGCTCGACTCCATCGGTGTCCGCGCACGGGTATTCTCGTGTGTTGTCGACTCGTCGGGAAACGTGGTTCGCAGTTCGGGCGCAAAGGATGTCAATGTCAGCGGGACGCTGAAAACCAGTCCCGTGCCGATAAGCTTCGACAATACGCGGTTTCTGCAAGGCGTTATCACGAATCCCTACTGGCTGGTCGTGCGGCGGATGACGATGCTGCTCATCGCTACTGCGCTCATCATGGTGCTTGTGATAGGGTGCATCGTCTATCAGATACGCATCATCATGCGGCAAGACAAGGTCGCAAGGCTGCGCGAGGACTTTTCATACGCCATGATTCACGACATGAAGACCCCGCTCAGCTCTATTCTGATGGGGGCGCAGATACTGGAAACCGGAAAGCTTGATGCGCAGCCGGAGAAGAAGGCCCGCTACTTCCGCATTTTGCGTGAGGAGAGCGAGCATCTGCTGACACTGACAAACAAGGTGCTTACGCTGTCGAAACTGGAAAACCACCGCCTGAAGCTGGTGAGAAGCGACTGTCCGTTATGTCCTTTGCTGGAAGACCTGGCCGAGAAGTACAAGGCCAAAGCGGGGAAGGAGGTGGTGTATCGGTGGCATTTGGAGACGGAAACGGTGTATGCCGACCGGGAGTTCCTGACGGAAGCCCTGAGCAACCTGATAGACAATGCGCTGAAATATTCGGGCGAACGGGTGGAAATCACCTTTTCATCGGGAGTGAAGGCCGACGGGACGGCGTTTGTCAGTGTACGCGACAACGGCTTCGGCATTCCGCTGAAAGACCAGACGAAGATTTTCGAGAAGTATGAGCGCGCGTCGGCGGCATCGCGCAGCCGGAACGGGGGAGCGGCCGGGTTCGGGCTCGGACTGAACTACGTGTTCCGCGTGGCGGAAGCGCACGGCGGGCAGGTGCAGGTGGAGAGCATCGAAGGGGAATACAGCGTGTTCACCCTGCTGCTGCCGCCCGAAAAAGAGGAGAAAAAAGAATAAGCTATGATAAGACTGTTGCTGGTAGAGGATGATGCCAACCTTTGCTACATTATTCGCGGAGGTTTGGAAGACATGATTGGCGGTTATGAAGTAAGGACAGCCGCCGATGGTAGGGAGGGACTGCGCTTATGGCAGGAGTGGAAGCCCGATGTCATCGTGTCCGACATCGAGATGCCCGTAATGAACGGCTATGAAATGGTGCGCCGCATCCGCGAGACGGACGGCACAACGCCGATTCTATTTACTTCCGGACGCGTTTCGCCCAAGGATGTGGTGGAGGGATACGGGCTCGGTGTGAACAATTACATAAAGAAACCTTTCCTGGCCGAAGAGCTGAACGCCCATATCACCGCCTTGCTGCGCCTGACAGGCGGGGTGAAGTCGCGCGATGTCCGTGCGGTTTACTCCGTCGGGCAGTTATATTCCTTTGATGCCGACCATGCCTTGCTGCGGCAGCACGGCGAGGCAGACAAGGCTTTGACCGAGCGCGAAGCCCGTCTGCTGCGGCTGCTCTGCGAGAACAAGGGAGCGGTGGTAAGGCGCGAAGCCATCCTTTCGCAGCTTTGGGATACGGAAGACGACTATTTCGCCTCGCGAAGTCTGGATGTCTTCGTGTCGCGCCTGCGCAGGCTCTTGTCGGGCGACGCGTCGGTACAAATCAAGACGGTGAAAGGAGTGGGGCTGATGCTGGTCTGTGCGTAGCGTTTGCCGGATTTGCTCCGGTCATCCTGCGGTTTGCTCAGGAGGAAAAATCTTTTTCCCCTTTCTGAAAATCCGTTTTGTCGGGATTTTTGCTGAATTTGTCGAAAAGATTTATCGGTATGGTATGTTTTCCCTACTTTTGATATGATAATATAAAGCTATGAAACTCTCGTATTACTTCAGTTTGTGCCTGTGCATCTTGCTTTTTGCATCGTGTTCGGATAAGGATGATGACCTGAAAACAGAACCGGAGGAACCGGAATCAGGATTTTCGTTTGATATAACAGAGGATATTATACTTACTTCCGAGGAAGGAGCCCGTGCTTTTGTTCCTTTTTCAAGCGAGCTTGACTGGCAGGCGGAGGTGTCGGCCGACTGGCTTGCCATAGCTCCGGAGGCGGGAGAGCCGGGGCGGAATGTGATTTTAATTACGGCGCTGACGGCAAATGATGCGGATGAAAGCCGGGAGGCGGTACTGACACTGACATCGGGGGATGCCAGTGAAACGATAACCGTAAGGCAGGAAACATCGGACTATATCCGCTTGGAACAGGATGTTTATCAGGTGGATGCCGAGGGCGGCATACTGGATATAATCTTTTCTACTTCTATGAATACGGACGAATTGCGCATACTTTGTGACGCTTCGTGGCTGAACCAAGACAATCTTTCACGGGCCATGACCGACTATTCGATAGTGCTAAACGTGGAGCCGAACCCGGATACGGAAGCCCGCTATGCGAGAATAATGTTCGTAAAAGAGGATGGAGTGGAGCAGAAGATACTGGCTACCGTAATTGTGGTGCAGAGCAACGAGTCGACTGACTATTCGGCGGACGGCGAAGTGACGGTGCTGCAGAATGCCACGAAAGGCAGCGGAATCCCGATTGTGCTGATGGGCGACGGATTTATCGATGCTGAAATTGCCGACGGCACTTATCTGGAGGTGATGCAGAAGGCGTGCGAAAATCTGTTTACCGAAGAGCCGGTCAAGTCTTTGCGGGACTATTTCAATATTTATTCCGTGGCGGCGGTTTCGGCGAGCAATGCCTTCGGTTACGGAGAAACGGCAATCGGCTGCGAATTGGAGGGTGGAAACAGTACGGGAATATCAGGCGATGAAATTGCGGTGCAGAAATACGTGCGTTATGTAGATAGGGAATATGATATAGATACGGACAATACATTGGCTGTGGTCATATTAAATACCGACAGCTATGCGGGTACCACTTATTTTGGCTTTACAAGCATGACGAGTTTGGAGTATACGGAGTTTGCCATTGCCTATTGCCCCATTATTTATAACCTGGAAAGCGATGAGTTCAGACAGGTGCTGACGCACGAAGCGATAGGTCACGGCTTCGCCAAGCTGGAGGATGAATATTCGTATGAAGAGATGGGAGTCATGCCGGAAAGCGCTAAAGAAGTTGTTCGCCAGTTCCAGGCATTGGGCTGGGCGCAGAATGTAGACTTTACGGATAATCCGGACGAGGTGCTTTGGAGTGACTTCTTGGACGGCGGATACGATGTTTCGGAAGGTTTGGGTATATACGAGGGGGCTTGCACCTATATGAGCGGGGTCTATCGCCCGAGTAAAAACAGTATGATGAATGACAATATGGTAGGCTTTAACGCGCCTTCGCGCAGAGCCATCTACGACCGCGTGATGGAAGACGGTATGGGAAAGACTCCCACATACGAGGAATTCGTGACTTTTGACCAGTCTGTCAATACGCTTCAGATAAGGAACAGCCGCTCTTCAACGGTGAAGAGCGGCAGACCGTTTGCCCGCCCGCGCTTTATGGACAAGTCATTGGCGGCAGACTGACGGAGGTTATTCCTTAAACCATGAGGCATACATCAGATAACCGTGGGCTATCTTCTGGTTCAGCTCCTTGCTTTGCTGCGGGTCGACCTTTTTGATGAAGCGGGCGGGTACGCCTCCCCACAGCGTGTGCGGCTCGATGACGGTGTTCGACAGTACCAAGGCTCCGGCGGCAACGATGGCCCCTTCGCCTATCACGGCATGGTCGAGAACGGTTGCCCCCATGCCAATGAGGGCATTGTCTTTCACGCAGGCTCCGTGAAGCGTCACATTGTGCCCGATGGAAACATCATTCCCGATTTCCACCGTCGATTTCTCATAAAGCGTATGGAGGACAGAACCGTCTTGGATATTGACCCGGTCGCCGATGCGTATGGAGTTGACATCGCCCCGCAATACCGTATTGAACCAGATACTGCAGTCGCGTCCCATTGTGACATCTCCTATGATGGTGGCATTGTCGGCCAAATAGCAGTTTTCTCCTATCTGGGGCGTGAATCCCCTTACAGATTTAATCAGTGCCATAAGGTATAAGCTGTTTTTTATTGTTGTAAAATCAGATGGCGGCCGTTGCTTCTTTCAGCCAGCCCTTTTCTTCCGCACTCAGCAGCGGGCTGAGCTGCTCGTATACCAGCGTGTGGTAGTCGTTCAGCCACTGTCTTTCTTCCTCACTCAGCTGTTCCGTCAGGATGGCTTCCTTGTCAATCGGGCAGAGAGTCAGCGGCTCAAAACGGTAGAAGTCGCCGAATTCCGTCTTTTTGCTTCTGACAATAAGCATCGTATTCTCCGTGCGTACCCCATGACTTCCGGCACGGTAAATTCCCGGTTCGTTGGTGACGGTCATTCCCGGAAGCAGCAGTGCGGGCATATGGTTCATGCGGAACTGGTGCGGCCCTTCATGAACGTTCAGGAAGTGTCCTACTCCGTGTCCGGTTCCATGCCCGTAATTGATTCCTGCCTTCCACATAAACTGGCGGGCAAGTACATCCAGCTGCGTGCCGCATGTTCCATACGGAAATTCAGCCATAGACAGCTCGATGAATCCCTTAAGCACAAGGGTGTAATCCTGCTTCTGTTCGTCCGTCAGTTCTCCGAGCACGATGGTGCGTGTAATGTCGGTTGTCCCGTCAAGATATTGCGCGCCGCTGTCGAGCAGCAGCATGCCTTTCGGTTGGAGCGTAGAGGCCGTATCTTCTGTCGCTTCATAATGCACGATGGCTCCGTGTTCCTGGTATCCGGCAATCGTATCAAAGCTGATTCCCTTGAAGTCCCGTTGCTCGGCACGCAGTTCGTAAAGCTTCCGGTCGATGCTGGTTTCCGTTTCTTGACCGTTTTTCACCGCTTCTTTCAGCCATATCAGGAATTTTACCATAGCCACTCCGTCGCGCTTCATGGCTTCGCGGAATCCTTTGATTTCGGTTTCGTTTTTGATGGCCTTCATATAAAGCACCGGAGAGTCGGCCCGTATCACCTCGGCATGGGCAGAAGCTGCCTGGTAAAGCGCATAGTTGGTGCTTGCCGACAGTTGGATGCGGTTGCCCGGATAGTTTCTCAGGTCATTTTCCACCGCTTCGTATGGCCGGGTTTCTATTTCATTCTCCTTTAAGTAAGAGAGGATTTCAGGTGTCAGCTTATCGGGTAATATATATAATGTGCAATGCTGCCCGGTGATGAGCAGGAAGCTTACGAATACGGGATTGCAGTGAACGTCGCTGCCGCGCAGGTTTAAGGTCCATGCAATCTCGTCAAGGGCGGAAATGAGAATGCCGTCGGCTCCATTTTCCCGGATACGCTTCCTGATTTGGTTCAGTTTGTCCTTGCAGCCCATGCCGGCATATTCCATCGGAAGGATAAACGGAGGGTCGGAAGGCAGGGCAGGGCGGTTTTTCCATAATGACCGGAAAGGGTCGGCCGAGGATACAAGCTCCAGACCATGCGGTGAAAGACAGGATTTCAGGTTTTCAGCCTCGGCCGTAGTGTTTACCCAACCGTCGATTCCCACCTTGTCTCCCGGCTTTAATACCTGACCCAGCCATTCGGGAATGGAAGGCGTTTCCGGCAGACGGTCCTTGAATAAGTCGATTCCCGTATCGGCAAGCTGGTCGGCTGCCTGTAGGAAATAACGCGAATCCGTCCATAGTCCGGCTTTCTCCATCGTGATGACAGCGGTTCCGGCCGAGCCGGTAAATCCGGATATCCATTTGCGGCTTTCCCAATGTTCGGGAACATATTCGCCGGAATGCGGGTCTGTGCTCGGAACGATGAAGGCCGACAGACCGTTTTCTTGCATGAAAGAACGCAAAGCCGTTACTCTTTTTCTTATTTCTTGCTTCATGAGTGTAGTGTTTATATGGTAATCGTAGCAAAGTTACAATTTCTTTGCGATTTCCGGTCAAGTTTGAAGCTTGTGTTTCCCTGATATCTTCATTTTTGACAGGGGCTTAGGACGGTTTGGAGCAGGCGGAAAATAATTTCTGCCTGCATGAAAAGTTTGGGCGGCGATGGAGGGAACAGCAAAAGAATCTGCCAAAAAAGAAAAATATGGCGGAATGTTTTGTAAATAAAGAAAGTATATGTAATTTTGCGCCACATTTTGGCCATGAAATAATTTGTAACAACATATTTAAATAAATTAAAAACATGATTATTGTACCAGTAAAAGAAGGCGAAAACATTGAAAAAGCGCTGAAGAAATTCAAAAGAAAATTTGAAAAGACGGGTGTAGTAAAAGAATTGAGAAGAAGACAGCAGTATGACAAACCCTCTGTCTTGAAGAGACTTGAGAAAGAACATTCTGCTTACGTGCAGAAATTGCGTCAGATGGAAGAATAATAATTGCGCAAAACACTTGAATTATTGAATTCTTTTTCATAAATTCGTTGCTGAATATAAAAGGCAAAGTCTCTTATGTTGAAAGAATCTTTTTTAGAGTATCTCTCTCTGGAGCGGAACTATTCGGACAAGACCGTGACAAGTTACGGGACGGATATCGCAAAGTTTGAGGAATACTTTAAAGGGGTGGACGAAAGTCTTGATTTTACGGTGGTGGACGGTGACATAATCCGTGGCTGGATTGTGAAGCTTATGGATGAAGGTTATGAAGCCGCATCGGTAAACAGGAAGTTGAGTTCGCTGAGGTCTTTTTATCGCTATCTGTTGCGTCGGAAGCTGGTGGAAGCTGATCCGACACAGAAGGTGGTCGGACCGAAAAGGAAGAAACCGTTGCCGGTCTTTGTAAAAGAGGCGGATATGGACGAGCTGCTTGATGCCGTTGATTTTGGAACGGGGTTTAAGGCAAGCCGGAACCGCTTGATTATAGAGATGTTTTATGAAACGGGAATGCGTCTTTCCGAATTGGTGGGATTGAACGACAGGGATGTGGACTTCTCTGCTTCGGTGATAAAGGTGACCGGAAAAAGAAACAAACAACGGCTGATTCCTTTTGGCGGGGAGCTGAAGGAAGACATGCTGGCTTATCTTTCGTTAAGAGATGATTATGCGGCGGATGCAAGTGCTTTTTTTGTCGGGAAAGGCGGAAAGAGGATAGAAAGGAATGCCGTGTACCTTTTGGTGAAGCGATATTTGTCAAAAGTTGTAATGTTGAAAAAAAAGAGTCCTCATGTGCTGAGGCATTCTTTTGCGACTTCGATGCTGAACAATCATGCGGAATTGGAGGCTGTGAAAGAACTGTTGGGACATGAGAGCTTGAAGACAACAGAAATCTATACGCATGCAACCTTTGAGGAGTTGAAAAAAGTTTATGAACAGGCTCATCCAAGAGCGTAAAAAAGGAGGTCTTTATGGAAGTAAGAATTCAATCGATTCATTTTGATGCATCTGAGAGATTGCAGGCTTTTATCCAAAAGAAAGCAGACAAGCTCGAAAAGTTTTGCGATAATATAAAGAAAGTAGAGGTGTCTTTGAAGGTAGTAAAGCCTGAAACGGCAATGAACAAGGAAGCCGGAGTGCGCGTGTTGGCGTTGAATTCAGAGTTTTACGCGGAAAAAGTAAGCGATACGTTTGAAGAATCAATAGATGTGTGCATGGAAGCACTCTCTAAACAGTTGTTGAAAGCAAAGGAAAAACAACAAGGGAAATAAAAAAGTATTGAAAAAGTTTTGTGATTAAAAAATAATATCTAACTTTGCAGCCGCTAAGCCGCCTTATGCGTAAGATAGCGGCTGCAAGTTTTTTAAGCTTTGCCTCTTTAGCTCAGTTGGCCAGAGCACGTGATTTGTAATCTCGGGGTCGTTGGTTCGAATCCGACAAGAGGCT
>CALUJA010000015.1 GCA_944320845.1 uncultured Phocaeicola sp. | reverse complement strand
GCGCTGCAAATACAAAGCAGCATCAGGCAGCTTATTATAAAGAAATGATGTTTCATATATATCCTTTTTTATAGGGGGGATTAATCCGTTTCTGCTTAAATTGTGGCAATCTTCTTTCTTTCTCGGCAGCGAAGCAAAGAAATCCGTGAAGCATCCGTATGAATGTACACAATTTCTTTGCTTCGAACCTCATCAAAAAAAGATTAATGTATAATATTTAGCAACTAATACTTATTGTTAATGTTTTTTGCACCTATTGCTCAGCCGGACTGTCTGCCACAAGCGGCCAGTATGGATTCTGATACAAGGGAGACAGCTCTACATCCGCGTGGTCGGAAGAGGTCAGCAAAAACTGTTTGATAGGCAGCGGCTCTAAATAGTGAGCCATCATCCAGTGCAGTCCGTCACGGTACAGATTGGATTTCTCCTGAATGTTTTCGTAGGCGATGATGTATTGCCCGCGCGACGGAGGCGTGACAAAAGCGTCGTTGCCGCCGTCATAGTCTGCCGGCTCAAGGTCATATTCGTTCTGCATCACATCCCACAGGCGGAATCCCTCTACATGATAGGGCGTTTTGCACATTTGATCCAAGGCCCGCCAACGTATCAAGTCCATCCAGCGCAAGCCCTCGGCCATCAGTTCGCAACGGCGTTCCCTCCGGATGTTATAGAGCGTAACATCCGTCAGCAGCTTTCCGGCGGTGTAAGCTCCCCAATCGGCCTTTTCCTTGTCTATCGAAGTATAGGTGTTGGTGGTCTGCGGGTCGGCTGCTGCACCGGTAAATCCTGCGGCTTCACGAATCAGCTTCCAATATTCCAGGATGTGTCCGGCCTGAATGTTACGGGTCAGCATATATTCTGCCTCTATATAATTCAGCAATGCCTCGGTCGCGCGGAAAACGATAGAGCCTGTATAGCTGTTCCACTGGTCACACCGTGCCTTGTCGAATGAGCCTCCTTTCCGAATCCGGTATCCGGTGAGCGAGCGGTTCACGGTTCCGTCGCCTACATCAAGGGGAGGAAACGCTTCGTCCTTGCGGGCATGGTCGGCAGGATAGTCTTCATTGATAAAATAATTAATCTGTCCCGGTTGTTTCATAAAAGCCACCAGTCTGGGGTCGCGGTTCGACCGGGCTTTGGCAATGGTCTGGTCATCGTAAGGGATAGAGGAATTGTAGACCGGTCTGCCGTCTTCCATCAGGAAACAGTCGACCATACTGCGGGTTACATCATATCCTCCCTGCACAATCACCTCTAAATGATTCGTTATGCCCAGACCTTTGTTGTATTCTCGCCAAAGCAAGACATCCGGATAGGTGCTCATATCGTCATCCCCGAACATATAGAAATAGTCGTTCACATCGCTTACGCTTTGGGGAGTGATGCCCGTATTCCGCGTAAGGCTGCCTTTATATTTTTCGGCCACCCGTTCGGCAGACTTTACGGCTTCTTGAAAAAAGAATTGGGCCTCTTGATTGATGTCGCCTGCCGGGAACTTATAGTCTTTATTATAGTCTTTAGCGGCGCCCGGCCATCCGTTTCCGTTCGGGACAAAAGGAGTATCCTTGAAGTTTGTCAGCCACGAACCTTCAAACAGAGCGACCCGGGATTTCATCAGATAGGCGCAATCTTGGGATATGCGTGTATGGCGGCTTTCAAAATTCGGTGTCATATATTCCGCGGCCAAATCCAAATCTTTCAGAATAAACCGCGCAACTTCATTGCGGGGCGAGCGTTTGCTGGCTTCAACCAGTGTCGCCTCGTCGTCATTGAAGGCTTGCGTCAGTATGGGCAGGTCTCCCCACTTTTGCAGCATGGAGAAATAAGCATAGGCACGGAGGAAATGCAGTTCTCCCAAGTATTGTTTCAGTGAAGTCTCGTCGCCGGTTATGGTTCCGTTCTCATAATTTTCTGTTATGACCTCTATCCCGTAATTTACATTGCGGATGTTCGTCCAGGACCACGAGCTGTTGTCCATCGAAACCTTCCATTGTCCGGTGTTATCGTATTTGTTTCCCGGAGTTTCGGTGGAGGGCTGGTTGTCGGTATCCTTATCTATTTCAAAGGTACTGCTGTACGAACCGTGTGTTGTCAGTATGTCGGCATACAGTTGGTTGGTGAATTCTTCCACTTGGTCTACGGTCTGATAATAATCTTCCGGCGTTATCTCAGACATTGGCTCCATATCCAAGAAATCGTTGCAGGAAGCAAGCGGAGCGACTAATCCCATCAGGACAATATAAAAGAATTGTTTTTTCATAATTCAACAATTAAAAGGTTAGACTTATACCGCATGAAACGGTTCTTGACAAAGGATATGCGTTACCTCCGCTGCCGCCGGAAACGGTTTCCGGATCGAACTGGTCGGCCAGTTTCGTGCCTGTCCACAGATTTTCTCCCGAAACATAGACCCGGAGATTCTGCACACCGATTTTGTTCAGCACTTCGCGCGGCAGCGAATAGCCGAGCTGCAGATTTTTCAGACGGATGTAGGCTGCACTTTGCAGGTATCCGTTCTGGCATTGGTAGTTCTTGTTATCCCATCCGAGACTTGGCCGCGGAAGATATGCGTCCGTGTTTTCGGTGAGGAAACCGTTTTGAACAGACCATGAGTCCGCGTTGCGGAAATAGTCGGCCACATCGGTAATGCCTTCTGCCCACCACACATCGTTTCCTCCACCAAAGAAGAACGGGCTTCCCTGCCAGAAATCACGCTTCATGATTCCCTGGAAAAATACGCGGATATCGAATCCCTTCCAGCTTGCATTCAAGTCGATACCGAAATGGTACCGTGGAGTGGAGTTTCCGATGACGGTCAAATCGCCGGGATCACCGATTGTCCTTGCGCCGGCTGAGACCTTCCCGTCATTGTTCCTGTCCTTATACATCACATCACCGGCAGCCCAGTTGGTTCCTATCGAGTTCTGGTCGGCACTTGCCAGATGCTTTTGCATCTCTTCATCTGTTCTTGCGATGCCGTAGGTCTCATATCCCCAGATCTCATTCGTGTAGCGGCCGGCTATATAGGTGTCGATCGACCCTGTCGGATTATTGGGATACCGGGTTATCTTGGTACGGGAGTCAGACAGCAAGAAGGTGGCGCTGTAAGACAGTCCGTTGTTCAGGCGGTCTTGCCAACCGATATTCAGCTCCCATCCTAATGTACGCAAGTCTGTATTGTTGGTAACCGGCACATCCGTGCCCAATATGGCCGGCAGCTCAGGAGCTTTTCCCACCATGTTCTTGGTGTTGCGCACAAAGTAATCGAATGAACCGGTCAGACGGTTGTCGAATAAGGCCCAGTCCATTCCGGCATTGTAGGTTTCGACCGTCTCCCAAGTCAAGGCTGCCGAGACCAAAGACGGAGCGGAAGAGGCATTCGGCTTGATACCATTCTGTAACCAGTTTCCTCCCGCTATCATCAGGTTTATGGTTTGATAAGTCTGATACCAGTTATTGGTGTTCTGATTTCCTAAAGTTCCGTATGAAGCGCGAAGTTTTAAAAGGCTTACCACATTTTGTATCGGCTCAAAAAAATCTTCTCGTGCTATGTTCCATCCCAAAGAGAAGGACGGAAAAAGTTTCCAGCGGTTGCTTCTGCGGAATCGGGAAGAACCGTCGTATCTCAGATTCCCTTCAAACAGATATTTTCCCTCGTAATCGTAATTCAAACGCCCGAAAAAACCGACCAGTCCCCATTCAGACCGTTGGCCTCCTACTGTCGGAGAGACCACACTGCCGTCTGAACCCAATCCTGTGGTCAGGTCAATTTCCGGTTTTGAATTCAGTATCACCCCGTCGCGATAGAGGTTATAGGTCTGTTGCTTGAGGTTTTCTATCTGAGAACCGACCAGAACGTGCAGATTATGCTTGTCTTTGAACGAATGGGTATACTCACTGTATACCTCGAAATTGTAATAATTCTCCTTTGAAATGTCTTCCCCGATTCCGGAAGTCAGGTCGGAGCTGTATGGTTCTCCATTAATGTCGTGATTGTATATGGCGAACTGTTCGGAGCGGTTGAATACATTGTTGATGCGGTAATTGAAATTGATGTGGGTCACCCAATTCTTTATCGGCTCAATGACAAAACCGACCTGTTGATACAGGTTGTCGGCCTGTTGGTACTTGCTTCCCTGCTCAGCCAACTTAAGCGGAACGGACGGAGCATTGAAGTAATAGCCGTTTCGGTCGTAAAGCGGGATGTTCGGCCAAGATGATCTTCCCACCAGTTCGTAATATTCCCAGTTGTCCATGAAGAAGGGATGCTTGTAGTCTTGGCGGGAAAATCTCATGGAAAGATTCAGTTTCAACCAATTGGTCAAAGTCATATTGAATTTGGCCGTAGCGTTATATCGTTTCAAGTCATCATCTCCGATTTTCATGAGACCGTCCTGGTGCAGGTAGTTGAAGGAAACATAATAGTTCAGCTTGTCACTTCCGCCGCTTGCACTGAAGTTATGTTCTTGATTAAAGGTGGTACCTTTATATATCTCGTCGAAAATGTTGACATCGTCTATTCCGTTCGCATAACCGTCCAACCATTGTCCGTTCGCGTCCGGGTCAATGGCATAAATCAGGGAGCCGTCCGCTTTTCTTCTTGTGCCGGGTCCCACCGGTGTGGCGTTCATATAATCTTTCATTCGGTTTACATGGTCGAGAGTGAACTGGGGAGATCGGCCCGAGTTTGTCATCGCGTCGTTTAAGAAGCTTGCAAAATCCACGGAGTTCATCATTTCCATCATCTTGATGGGAGACGACCAACGGAAACTGTTGTTGTAGTTGATGGAAACCTTTCCTTTTCCGCCTGATTTCGTAGTGATAAGGATAACGCCAAAGGGTGCGCGCGAACCATAGATGGAAGAAGACGCAGCGTCTTTCAGTACGGAAACGGAAGCGATATCTTGCGGATTAATCATATTCAAGTCTCCTTCCATGCCGTCAATCAGGATTAAAGGACTTCCGCTCGAGCCTTCGCCGATGGTTCCCGTGCCACGAATGTTGATCGTCGGCGTGTCGCCCAACGTTCCGTTGGATTGAGTGATCTGTAATCCGGGAACCAATCCCTGTAATGCCTGAGTCGCATTCAAGACGGGACGCTCCTTCAGACTTTCTGCATCTGTCAGTCCGACCGCTCCGGTCAGATTTACTTTCTTTTGTGTTCCGAATCCCACGACTACCACCTCGTCCAAAACCTGGAATGATTCCCTCAGCGTTACGAGCAGCACCTTTCCGGGCGTGGCCTTGACGGTCTGCGTCTCGTATCCGATATAGGAGATTTCCAGGGAGGCACTGGCGGAAGCGACGTTCAGGGTGAAGTTCCCGTCGAAGTCACTGATGGTCCCGTTCGACGTACCTGACTCTCTCACGGTCGCGCCGATGACAGCCTCGCCGTTCTGGTCGACAATCCTTCCCTTTATCTCGGCCGACTGCTGGGCGGGACGGCGGGAAGGCACTTCCGTCGACAGGATAATCTTGCGGTCGAGCACGGCATAGTTCACGTCCGTGCCGCTGAACACGGCGTCCAGCACCGAGAAGATGTCGCTCCGCTCTGCGGGAACGGAGACTTCACGCTCCAAATCGATGTGGCTGTTGTTGTAGAAGAAGTCGAAGTCCGACTGGCTCTCTATTTCCTTCAGGACTTCGCCCACGCTCATGCGTGAAGAGCCAAGTTCCACCCGGACTTAGCGCATTTAGATAAGCATATAAGGGAAAACAAGAAAGGATGTCCGTAAGGACATCCTTTCTTTATGTGGAAATCGTCTGTTAGCATTGAGCCAGTTTATTGTCAGAACCCAATACGTTGATGATTTTATGCTTGTACATCTTTTCCATTTCGTCGCGAGCCGGGCCCAGATATTTACGCGGGTCGAATTCAGCCGGTTTTTCAACGAATACTTTACGTACGGCAGCCGTCATGGCCAGACGAGAGTCTGAGTCAATGTTGATTTTGCAAACGGCAGACTTGGCAGCCTTGCGCAGTTCTTCTTCAGGAATACCAATAGCAGCGTCGAGTTTGCCGCCGTACTGGTTGATCATATCAACATATTCCTGCGGAACTGAAGATGATCCGTGAAGAACAATCGGGAATCCCGGAAGTTTCTCCATTACTGCATCCAATACTTCGAATGCCAAAGGAGGAGGAACCAAACGGCCGGTAGCCGGGTCAACATGGCACTGTTCGGGTTTGAACTTGTAAGCGCCGTGAGAAGTACCGATAGAGATGGCCAATGAATCGCAGCCCGTGCGGGTAGCAAAGTCAATAACTTCTTCCGGATTTGTATAAGTGTGGTGGTCGGCTGAAACTTCATCTTCTACACCGGCCAATACGCCCAGTTCGCCTTCTACGGTAACATCATATTGGTGAGCATATTCTACTACTTTCTTGGTTAAAGCTACGTTTTCTTCGTAAGGCAGGTGAGAACCGTCAATCATTACAGAAGAGAAGCCTAAGTCTACACAAGATTTGCAGAGTTCGAATGAATCTCCGTGGTCAAGGTGCAGCACGATTTCAGGATGTTCGCAGCCTAATTCCTTAGCGTATGCAACTGCTCCTTCGGCCATATAGCGCAACAACGTTTGGTTAGCGTAGTTGCGAGCGCCTTTAGAAACCTGGAGAATGACCGGAGATTTGGTTTCAACTGATGCTTTGATGATAGCCTGCAACTGTTCCATGTTGTTGAAGTTGAAAGCCGGAATAGCATATCCGCCCTTGATTGCTCTGGCAAACATGTCTCTTGTGTTTACCAGACCTAAATCTTTGTAATTAACCATTGTCGTAAATTTTTATAATTGTTAGTGAATCAAATTCCATTTGCAAAAATAAGAATAAATGTTAGAATGCAATGCGCTGTCCCTTGAAAAAGTTTGCTGGGCTTTGACTTTATTAACCCGAATCAAGGGACGGCGTTGCTTTTCTGTCAGATAGATGTAATGTAGAGGTTGCAAAAACTTTATTTGTTCAGCCATTGCTCGGGGTTTAGCTTGGCCGTTTCCTTGCGCAGCTGGAAGTGAAGGACGGCGTTGCCTTCTTGGTCGGTGTAGATTTCTCCCAGGATGTCGCGGGTGCGTACCGGACTTCCTTTCTTTACCCGGACGGAAGACAGGTTGCAGTACACGGAAATGTAGCTGCCGTGGCGTACCAGGACATTGTTCAGGCCGTTGTATTGGAATATGGCCGACACTTCGCCGTCGAAGATGGCGCGCGCGTTGGCTCCTTCCTTGCCTTTTATGTCGATTCCCTTATTGTCCAGCCGCACATTCTTAAGGCCGCTCACCTGATATTGGCCGTAGTGTCCCACGATGACATAGGGGCCTGTAATCGGGACGGGCAGTATACCCTTGTTCTTTTCGAATGAGCCGGACAGAAGGCGGTTGTCTGCATCTGTCTTATAGATTTCCGTCTTGCCTTCGGACGCTCCCTTTTTGGCCGTTGCCGCATTCCTTTTCTTGTCGGCTGCCTTTTTGCGCGCTTCGGCTATTTCCTGCTCAATCAGACGGTCTATCTGGGCGTTCAGCTTGTCGGCCGAGCGGCGCTTCTTGTTCAGCTCCTGCTGGATGCTCCGCTGCTTCTTCTGCAGCGATGCAAGGAGGGTTTTGCGCTCTTTCTCCTGGTTTTGTAGCTTGAGCTTTTCGGCTTCTCCCTGTTTCAACAGGTCTTCTTTGGCTTTTTGACTTGCCAAAAGAGTTTTTCTCTGTAATCCAATCTGCTTTTGCTTATGTTGCAGCTGGATTCCTTGCAGGTGCTGATATTCCGCATACTCGCGCACGTACCGCATACGGCGGTACATCTGGTTCAGATTGTCGGCAGAAAAGATGAACATGAGCTTTTCCTGCACAGATTTGTTGCGGTACATGTAGCGCAGTGACTGTGCATATTTCTCTTTCTTGTCGGCCAAATCCTTTTCCAGCTGCTTCAGTTCGATGGTCAGGCGGTTTATTTCCAGCTGGATTGTCCTGACGTCATTTTCGATTTGCCAGATATATTTCTGGCGTTCGCTGATTTGTCCGGTCAGTAGGGCAAGGTTGTCCAGCTGGCTTTTCACATCCTTTTTGGTGGAAAGCAGCAGCGATTCCGATTCGGATATTTGCTTGTGCAGTTCGCTTCGCTGCTTTTCCAGGCGGCGGATAGTGGATGTGGTCTGCGCTTGGGCAAGCAACACTCCCATGCAGATGATGAAAAGTCCGATTTGGCGTTTCATTACTTCAGTAACATTTGCAGCAATTCCTGCAATTCCACTTCCTTATATCTCGACGAAAGCTCCGTCTGCGCGTTCCATCCGTCGCTGACGGAGAGACGAGACAGTCTCATGTCGAGTGAGAAGCTTTGCTTTTCTCCTTTTCCGGCGGTGACATGCATGTGTTGCGGGAAGATTTTTCCGTCTACCTTCCCAAAATCCGCATATTTCCAGTCCAGTCCGTATTCCGTGTCCTTTAATGCGATGGATGTCTCCTCCAGCAATCCCTCTGTTGCGGCCGTGCGGAAACGGTATGACATGAGTTTCCCGCGGCCGGCCTCCAGCACAGCCTGTCCGTTGTCGGTCTTTATGCTGAAAGCCTTGGCATCGCCGGGGGTTAATGACGGCTTGCCGGGCAGGAAAAGTTCGTTCAGAAAGAGGGATTGCAGGATGTTGAAGTTCAGTTCTGCATTGGCCAGCCGGCTTATTTCCTTGAAGGACGCCCGAACGTAACGCTTGTTCAGGCGGTCTATCAGCAGGATATTTTCGGGCGTGATGTCCATCCGTGCCACTTCGATGCCCAACAGCGGAGCGACAGACAGGCGAATAACCTCGCCGCGCCGGATGCGCAGCGTGGCATTGACCTTTGTCTCTCCTTTTTCGCTGAGGTGAAGATTTATTGCAGCCTTGGCCGTAAGGTTTTCCCACCGGGGCGACTGGCTGATGATTCTTTCCGTATAGTCGGTTCCCCTCAGGCCGCCGATTATCGGTTCCCGTCCCACTTTCCGCGTGGAAGAACACGAGCACACGGCCGTCACGATGAGGCAGACCGACAGATAATACCAAAATTTCTTTATCATTCCGCTATATATTTTTTCAGGGCGATTTTACGTTTCAGGCGCTTTATCTCGGCCTCGGTAGGAGGGGTGGAACCGTCTTCCGAGTCCGGCTCTATGCTGTCCGCCTTCTTCCAATATTCCAGCGCCTTCTTGGTCTCCCCGAGTTTGTAATAGATGTCGCCGCAGTGCTCCACGATGACCCGGCTGGTGTCGCCGCCGTTCTTCATGGCTTGCTCTATGTAGATACGCGCTTCTGTATACCGTTCTTTCTCGAAAAGAATCCAGGCATACGTGTCTAAATAGGTGGCATTCTCCGGTTCGGCCTTAACCGTACGGTAGCTCATCTCCTCTGCTTTGTCCAGATTCTTCCGCTCAACAGACAGATAATAGGCATAATTGTTCAGCGTTCCTATATTGTTCGGATTGTATACCAGTGACGAATCGTAGGCCGCATAAGCTTCCGCGCTCATTTCCTTCGTATGATAAATGTCGCCGAGTATGGCATAAAAGTCTGAAACGATGCCTTTGTCGCTCTTTTCGTTTACTTGCCGCACTCCTTTTTGAAAGACCTCTAAGGCCTTGTCACTGTCTTCTTTCTGGTAGTAGGCCAGGCCCAAATAGTAATAGAACTCCATGGCATCGGGATTATACTCCAGTGCGGGACTTGCTATCCTTATCACTTCGTCCAAATCGTTCTTGCGGATGGCATAGCTTAACAGCTGCAGACGGGCGGGCTTGTTTTCCGGATCGAGCGAAAGCACCTGCTGAAGCACCGGGACGGACTCTTTCTCCATCCGTTTTGTCACCATATACTGTGCGCACAGCATGGCCAGGTCTGCGTTCTGCTGCGGCCGTTTCAGTATTTCATGAAAGAGCGAAATTATTTGTGTACTGTCTTTCGTGGTCTGTTCAGACTGCATAATGAGCTGCCTCATGATTTCCATCTTCATGTTCGACTCTACATTGTCGTTCAGAAGAATGGTGTCCAGCTGCGTTTGGTAAAGGCTGTCCTGGCCCGTCTTCTGATAATACGACGCCATTGATATGAGGGCAGGCGCATATCCTGGCTCTTCCTTCAGGATTCGCCGGTAGGTTTCGTATGCTTCCTGAGGATGATTGTTGTTCAGATAAACGTCTCCCAGAATGGTTTGATAGCGCAAGTCATACGGATATTCCTTGGAGAGACTTTCTATTTCCTGAAAAGCCTGCTCCTGATTGTTCATCAGCAGGTAGATACGGAACTTCTCCATGCTTATCTGCTCCGATTTTCCGTCGAGTTCCTCTAACCGGTCGAGGGTCTTGATGACTTCCTGGTAGCTTTTGGTCTGGTTATACAGGTCGGCCAGTGCCATCAGCGGCTCCAGACGCGACGGAAAAAGCCGGGTCATGTCTTCATATACGGCGATGGCCTTCGGCAAATCGCGCTTTCCCTGATACCAGGCGGCGAGCGTCTGCTTGTACCAGAAGTTTGATTCGTCGGAGCGGACAGCCTGCTTCAAGGCCTCTTCTCCCTTTTGCTCCTGACCCAATGCCATGTAGAACTGGGATATCTCGTAGAGAGCGGCGGCCGAACGGGGATTGATGTCTAGGCAATGGCGGTAAAGCTCGAAGGCAGCATCATATTCCCCCTTTTGCTTCATGCGCAGCGCCTCCAGAAAAAAATAGTCGAACTTGCGCCGCTGTTCGTAAGTCAGCGGGTCTTTGTCTTTTTCCTCTTGCGACGCCTCCGCCTGGCGGAGTGATTTCCCGGCGCTTCCGCAGGCCGTCAGCAGAGAGGCCAGGCATATAATCAGATATATAAACGGCTTCATGACTTTTTCCTGCTTATTTGTTTCCCGTATGTCCGAATCCTCCGCTTCCGCGCCCGGTCTCGTCCAGTATTTCCACTTCCTGCCATTCTGCTTGCTCGTAGCGGGCGATGACCATCTGCGCGATGCGCTCGCCGTCTTCAATGACAAAATCCTCGGTTGACAAGTTGATGAGGATGATTCCAATCTCTCCGCGGTAGTCTGCGTCGATGGTCCCCGGTGTGTTGAGCAGGGTGATACCCCGTTTGAGAGCCAGTCCGCTGCGCGGCCGCATCTGGGCTTCACAGCCGGGAGGCAGGGCAATATAAAGTCCTGTCGGGACAAGGCGGCGCTCCATCGGCTTCAATACGATGGGTTCGCTCAGATTGGCCCGGATGTCCATGCCGGCCGAATGAAGGGTTGCATATTGTGGAAGCGGATGTTTGGATTTATTGATGACCTGTATTTTCATTGATTGTCTTTTTTTCGTTACTAACCTGCGAAGTTACACATTTCGCGGAATTTACAGATGGGTTTACCATTTTTTATATATTTTCGGGGCGTTTGCGGGCTGTCATGCGGTGGAAAAGTGCCCGATTCGGGTGCTCGGCGGAACATGTGCGCCTGAAACTGACGGCTTATGCCGGTGAAGCCGTTTTTCCTTCGGCGTGAAACGCATTTTCCATCCCGGTGAAACTCTTTCTGCGGAACTGCATTCCGGGGCATGGACGATTGGAAAAATATCATTATCTTCGCAGAAGATAAATTCTAACAAGACAAGCAGACCTATGAATTGGCAGCAGCTCATATCAAACAAGCGTTTCGGACTGGAATTCCTGCATGAAAGCCGGAAGGATGACCGTACGGAATTTCAGCGCGATTATGACCGCCTGATTTTTTCAGCGCCTTTCCGCCGTTTGCAGAACAAGACGCAAGTGTTTCCGCTTCCGGGCAGTATTTTCGTTCACAACCGGCTGACGCATAGTCTGGAGGTGTCGTGCGTGGGGCGCTCCTTGGGAAACGAGTCGGCTGCCCTGTTGCTGAAGCGGCATCCCGAGCTGTCGGATTCTCATTTGTCGGAGATTGGCTCGATTGTGTCGGCGGCCTGCTTGGCTCACGACCTGGGAAATCCTCCGTTCGGCCATTCGGGAGAAAAAGCCATCGGCACTTACTTTTCAGAAGGCCGGGGATTATGCCTGAAAGACCTTGTGTCGGCTGCCGAATGGGAAGACCTGACGCACTTTGAGGGCAATGCCAATGCGTTTCGCCTGCTGACTCATCAGTTCCGCGGGCGCAGGGCAGGCGGTTTTGTCATGACCTACGCTACGCTTGCCTCTATCGTAAAGTATCCTTACTCCTCGCGTCTGGCCGGGAAGAAGCAGAAGTTCGGCTTTTTCCTGAGTGAGGAAGAGGATTACCGCCGCATCGCGGAGGAGCTTGGCATTGCGCGGCTGAGCGCGGACGGCGAGCCGCTCCGCTATGCACGGCATCCGCTGGTGTATTTGGTCGAGGCGGCGGATGACATTTGCTACCAGATGATGGACATTGAGGACGCTCACAAGCTGAAGATACTGACGACACAAGAGACGAAGGAACTTTACAGACGGTTTTTTACTCCTGAAAGGCTGAAGCGTATCGACGAAATCTGCCGTATCGTGACGGATACAAACGAGCAGATTGCCTATCTGCGCTCGTCGGCCATCGGGGTGCTGATAAAGGAATGTACGCGGGTGTTTACAGACTGCGAGGAGGAAATACTGGCGGGCTCTTTCCAGGGGCCGCTTATCAAGCATCTGGCGGAACCGGTGAAGCAGGCATACGAACATTGTTCACAGACCGCGTTTGCCAAAATATACTGTGCCAAAGATGTCTTGGATATAGAGCTGGCAGGTTATCAGGTAATCACCACCCTCGTTGACCTGATGATAGAGGCCGTTCGATATCCGGAAAAGGCCTATTCCAAGCTGTTGATAAACCGGGTTTCCCGCCAGTATGATGTGCAGGCACCTACTCTCTACGGAAAGATACAGGCGGTATTGGACTATATTTCCGGCATGACCGATGTGTATGCTCTTGACCTTTACCGGAAAATCAACGGGAACAGCCTGCCTGCGGTATAGGACTACAGGCTTCCGAACAGCTCCTGCAGCACGGCGAGCGACTTCAACTCCGGAAAGTCGGGGAGATGAAGCCGGTAATATTCGCAGATAATCTCCAGACAGCGGCTTCGTTCCGCGCGGCTCATGCTGAAGAGGTGCATGGTTTCATAGTTCATCCGCGTCAGCAGACGGATGTGCGAGGCCTCTTGGGGGCGGAGAAACATGCCGTGGAGCGGTTGCTCGTGCACGAAACAAGCGTTCATCAGATCGAAATAGCAGCCTTCTGTGTAGTTTTCCAGATTCGGATAGAATCCGAGAAAGCGGGAAAGCCGTATCAGGAACACCAGATGAAAGTTGGCGAACCCTTCATTGCAGGCATCCAGCCATTGCACGGAGTACATCAGATAGGCAAATAAAGCTTCGTTGCCCTCTTCCTCTCTCAAGGCGCGGTCGAGAAATTCGGTCAGAAACAAGGCAATGCCCGATTTGTACGGGTTATAGGGAAGCGACTGGAACGGATGCCACGTGCGCGCCTCCTTGACCGGATGGATTCCGGCATGCGGCCGGAAGTCGGCTTCACATTCCACAAGCGAAAGCGGCTGGAACAATACGGCGTTTACCTTCGGCTTGCGTGAGTGTTGGGCCGGAATCAAAAAAGAGGTCATGCCCTTCTCGCGTGTATATATATGTACGATATTCGACTTGTCATTATATCGCACCGTTCCTAATGTTATGCCCGAAATCTTTTGCAGCATGTCAATCCTTTAAGGTTAGTTTGGCCAAAAAGGCGTAATGGTCGTCTCTTTCCGTCAGTTCGGCCTTGAATCCGTATTGGGCGGCATACAGTGAAAGCGTGTCGAAGTCGATATACAGCCAGTCGAATGCCTCGCCCTTTATCTGTTTGTACTGCATGCGGAAGTCAATCTCGCCGTAGTAATTTCCGGCCAGATTCAGGAGAAAGCTCCCGTCTTCCTCTTCAAACAGATATTTCAGGTCGCTCGAATCCATCAGAATGCAGCCTCCCCGGTTCAGCAGCTGCTTCATGCGGAGAAAGAAGCCGCCGATATTCGCCAGTTTCCCGATGATGCCCGAACCGTTCATCAGCATCAGAATCGTGTCAAACCTTTCGCAGAAATGCGGATTGAAGAGGTTTGTCAGCCGGGCATCCAGTCCCCGTTCCTGCATGACTCTGACCGAAAGCGGAGAGATGTCTATCGGCAGGGTGTCTTTCCCCATGTCGCGCAGCGCGGCCGAATGGCATCCGCTTCCCGCCCCCACATCAAGAATCCTTCCCGCCGCCAGCTTCAGGGCCGTTTTCTCTATCGGCGGCATTTCTTCATAAGAGCGGAACAGGGCCGGCACGGGGATTTCGTCTTCGTCAAACTGGGACGAAAATACGCGCAGGCGGCCTGCTTTCTTGTTTTTGAAATAGTCGAGGATGGCTGCCCCCATCGGGTCTTTGTCTTCTGTCAGTAATGTGGTGTCCATAAGTCAGGGTCTAAAATCAGGACAAAAGTACGAAAAATATTTATCATACCGATGAAACGGATTTTGGAATATAAATGAAAAAAGTTTTGGTTTGATGCATTTAATTCCAAAAACATCTGTAAATTTGCATCCGGTTAAAGAATAATTATACGATGAAGAATAAAAACCAGCGGCTTGATTCCATAAAGATAATCATTTCCAGCAAGGAAATCGGAAGCCAGGAGGAGCTGCTTCAGGAATTGGTCAAGGAAGGATTCCATGTGACGCAGGCTACCCTGTCGCGCGACTTGAAGCAGCTGAAGGTTGCCAAGGCGGCCAGCATGAACGGCAATTATGTATATGTGTTGCCTAATAACACAATGTACAAACGCATGACAGATCCGCAGAGCGCGAGCGAGATGCTGCGTCACAACGGATTTGTCTCAATCGATTTTTCAGGCAACATAGCGGTCATAAAGACGCGGCCCGGCTATGCCAGCAGCTTGGCTTACGACATTGACATGCACAACTTCCGTGAGATTCTCGGGACGATAGCCGGCGATGATACCATCATGCTTATCATCCGCGAGGGTTGTTCGCATACGAATGTAAAGTATACGCTTTCTTCTATAATACCGAATATAAATTTAAACTGACGATAAAGATGGATACTGCTAACCAACAAATCGATGTGATGGTAGCCGACGCTTCGCATGAAGCATATGTTGACACAATATTGAATACGATAAGAGATGCCGCCAAGGTGCGCGGTACCGGTATTGCCGAGCGTACGCACGAATATGTGGCTACAAAGATGAAGGAAGGAAAGGCCATCATCGCGCTGTGCGGCGATGATTTTGCCGGATTCACCTATATCGAGTCGTGGGGGAACAAGCAATATGTTGCTACTTCCGGACTGATTGTGCATCCTAAATATCGCGGCCTGGGACTGGCCAAGCGCATCAAGCACGCTTCGTTTACCCTGGCGCGCCTGCGGTGGCCGAAAGCCAAGATTTTCAGCCTGACATCGGGAGCGGCGGTCATGAAGATGAATACCGAACTGGGCTATGTTCCCGTCACTTTCAACGAGCTGACCGACGATGATGCCTTTTGGAAAGGCTGCGAGGGCTGTATCAACCACGATATTCTGGTGGCCAAAAAGCGTAAGTTCTGCATCTGCACGGCAATGCTCTATGACCCGGCGCTGCATACCGATGACAAGGTGACGAATTTCTGAATACAATACAACATTAATATAACTGAAGAAGAGGCGGAGGCCCGGAACTTCCGCTTCCATTAAAATAGATGCCTTATGGAAGAAAAGAAAAAAGTGGTCGTTGCTTTCAGCGGCGGACTGGATACATCGTTTACAGTCATGTATCTGGCAAAGGAAAAAGGTTATGAGGTTTATGCGGCATGTGCGAATACCGGCGGTTTCAGCGCAGAACAGCTGAAGCGGAACGAAGAGAATGCCTACAAACTGGGGGCGGTGAAGTATGTAACGATAGACGTTACGCAGGAATATTATGAAAAGAGCCTGAAGTATATGATTTTCGGTAATGTGTTGCGCAACGGAACCTATCCCATTTCCGTCAGTTCGGAACGAATCTTCCAGGCGTTGGCCATTGCCCGCTATGCCAATGAAATAGGCGCACATGCCATTGCACACGGTTCTACTGGCGCGGGGAATGACCAAGTGCGTTTTGACATGACTTTTCTGGTGATGGCGCCGGGAGTGGAAATCATTACGCTTACTCGCGATATGGCGTTGAGCCGTGATTATGAAATCAACTACCTGAAGGAACATGGCTTTGAAGCCGACTTCACCAAGCTGAAGTATTCGTATAATGTAGGAATATGGGGCACTTCCATCTGCGGAGGCGAGATTCTGGACTCTGCGCAAGGGCTTCCCGAAACGGCTTACCTGAAGCAAGTGACCAAGACAGGCAGCGAACAGCTGAAACTGGAGTTCAAAAAGGGCGAGCTGTATGCGGTAAACGGCGAGGTGTTCGACGACAAAATCAAGGCGATTCAGAAAGTAGAGGAGATTGGCGCGGCCTACGGAATCGGACGCGATATGCATGTGGGCGATACCATTATTGGAATCAAGGGCCGTGTAGGGTTTGAAGCCGCCGCTCCCATGCTGATAATCGGAGCGCACAAGTTCCTGGAGAAATATACACTGAGCAAATGGCAGCAGTATTGGAAGGATCAGGTAGCCAACTGGTATGGAATGTTCCTTCATGAAAGCCAATACCTGGAGCCGGTCATGCGTGATATCGAAGCCATGCTGCAGGAATCTCAGCGGAATGTCAATGGAACCGCCATTCTGGAGCTTCGTCCGTATTGTTTCTCCACCGTGGGCGTGGATTCTGAAGACGACCTGGTGAAGAATCCGTTTGGGGAATACGGAGAGATGCAGAAGGGATGGACGGCTGAGGACGCGAAAGGATTCATCAAAGTGCTTTCCACTCCGCTCCGTACCTATTATGCAAAACATAAAGACGAAGAGAATATATGATTAAGGCAGGTATCATAGGAGGTGCGGGATATACGGCAGGCGAACTGATTCGCCTGCTGCTGAACCATCCGGAAGTGGAAATCAAGTTTGTCAACAGTTCAAGCAACGCCGGGAATCGGATAACAGACGTGCATGAAGGGCTGTACGGGGAGACCGATATGGTGTTTACCGACGAATTGCCCTTGGATACGGTTGATGTGCTGTTCTTTTGTACGGCTCACGGCGATACCAAAAAGTTTTTGGAAAGCCACAACGTGCCGGAAGACCTGAAGATTATCGACCTTTCGATGGATTACCGCATCAAGAGTGCCGAGCATGACTTTGTTTATGGACTGCCTGAACTGAACCGCAGGACGATATGCGAGAGCAGGCATGTGGCCAATCCCGGATGTTTTGCCACTTGCATCCAGCTGGGACTGCTCCCTCTGGCGAAGCATCTGATGCTGAACGGCGATGTGATGGTCAATGCAATTACCGGAAGCACGGGGGCAGGAGTGAAGCCGGGTGCTACCAGCCACTTCAGCTGGAGGAACAATAACATGAGTGTCTATAAGCCGTTTGCCCATCAGCACGTGCCCGAAATCAAGCAGTCACTGAAGCAGCTGCAAAACAGCTTCGACTCAGAGATTGACTTCATCCCTTACCGTGGCGATTTTGCCCGTGGCATTTTTGCTACCATCGTGGTGAAGACGAAGGTGGAACTGGAGGAGATTGTCAAGATGTATAGGGAATATTATGCGGAAGACTCGTTCACACATGTCGTTGACAAGAACATAGACCTGAAGCAGGTAGTGAATACCAACAAGTGTCTCCTGCATTTGGAGAAGCATGGCGATAAGCTGCTTGTCATTTCATGCATAGACAATCTGCTGAAGGGGGCGAGCGGGCAGGCTGTCCACAATATGAACCTGATGTTTAATCTGGAGGAAACGGTCGGCTTGAGGCTCAAACCGAGTGCTTTCTGATATTAAAAATGAAAAAGATATGAAGCTATTCGATGTCTATCCCCTTTTCGATGTCAATATCGTAAGGGGAAAGGGGTGCCATGTATGGGACGACAAGGGCGATGAATACCTTGACCTTTACGGCGGACATGCCGTAATCTCCATCGGACACGCACATCCGCATTATGTGGAGGCGGTCAGCAGGCAGGTCGCTGCTTTGGGATTTTATTCAAACTCTGTCATAAACAAGCTTCAGCAAGAGGTGGCCGACCGTTTGGGCGCCATCTCAGGCTACGATGATTACCAGCTTTTCCTGATTAATTCGGGAGCGGAAGCCAATGAGAACGCCTTGAAACTGGCGTCTTTCCATAATGGGCGTACACGGCTGGTATCGTTTGCCAAGGCGTTTCACGGGCGTACTTCGCTGTCGGTGGAAGTAACAGACAATCCTAAGATTATTGCTCCCGTCAACGACAACGGGCATGTAACGTATCTTCCCCTGAACGATATTGAGGCAATGAAGGATGAACTGGCGAAGGGGGATGTATGCGCGGTGATTATTGAAGGCATCCAGGGAGTGGGAGGCATTCAGCTGCCCACCACGGAGTTTATGCAGGCGTTGCGTAGGGCCTGTGACGAAAATGATACGGTGCTGATACTCGATGAGATTCAGTCGGGCTACGGACGCAGCGGCAAGTTCTTTGCGCACCAGTATGCCGGAATCCGTCCGGATATCATTACGGTGGCAAAGGGCATCGGCAATGGCTTCCCGATGGGAGGAGTATTGATAAGCCCGAAGTTTGAGCCGGTTTACGGACAGTTGGGCACTACCTTCGGGGGCAATCATCTGGCTTGCGCGGCCGCTATTGCGGTGCTCGATGTCATGAAGGCCGAGGGACTGGTGGAGAATGCTGCCAAGGTAGGGGCTTTTTTGCTGGATGAACTGAAAGGCTTTTCGGGCATCAGGGAGGTGCGCGGACGCGGCCTGATGATTGGGCTTGAGTTTGAAAATCCGATAAAGGAGCTTCGCCGCCGCCTGCTGTTCGAGCAAAAGGTATTTACCGGCGTAAGCGGAACGAATGTGCTCCGCCTGCTTCCGCCGCTTTGCCTGAGCATGGAAGAGGCCGGTGACTTTCTGAATCGTCTGCACAAGGTGCTGGATTGACGGTTGACTTATATATCAGCGCCGGGATGAGGCTTTGCCCCGTCCCGGCGCTGCTGTCTTATGACGGTTTTGCTTCGGATTTGCGGATTTTCCGTATGGGCCATACGGATTTATGATGCGGATGCACCGCTTTTTTGGCGGGCATGAAACCGGGGCATTCCCCGGCTACGCCGCTTGATAATCGGGCGTCGCTTGCTGCCCTCTGCGGTCATCCGAACCGGTCATTCCGACTGTATCCGGACTGTATACGGGCTGTCCTTCCCTTCCATCTCCACCTTTACGGTCATTTGTCCGGCTTTCCGCAGAGACTGTACCACTATCAGCGTCTTTCCGAAGTAGGTTTTCAGCCTGTTGGTGTTGAAAGTGCGTTTTCTTCTTAGGTCTCCGCTGTCGATGCCCATGAACTTCCCGTCTCCCTCCACGGTCACGGTCAGTTCTCGGTCGTCCGTCTGCACCGGCTTGCCGTTCTTGTCATACAGTTGCACGGTGATATGCGACACATCCTGCCCGTCTGCCGCAATGATGCTCCTGTCCGGCGTCAGGGTCATGCTGTCGGTGCCGAGCGATGTCTCGAGCCGGAAGGCAGCTGCTTCCTTGCCGCCGTTATATCCTTTGGCCGTCACTACGCCGGGGCGGTAGGGAATGTTCCAGATGATGGTGTTGTTCGGAAAGTCGGCCGTGTTCTGCTTGCCCATTGACTTGCCGTTCAGGAATATCTCCACGCTTTCGCAGTTGGTGATGGTGCATACCTGGATTACTTGTCCGATATAAGATTCCGGCAGATTCCAGTGCGAAGCCATTTTTGGCCATTGCCACAGGTCGCGTCCGTGGTCAATATCCAGCGAAGGGTCGAGGAAAGCGATGCTTACGGTCGGCTTGTCGCTCCACATGGCGCGGTGGTAGGCCGCTCTTGGCTTTTCAAACATGCAGATATCAAACAGTCCGTTCGGCCATCCGTGGCTTTGCCCGACGGCTTCTCCCAGATAATCCGCCCCCGACCATATGAATCCCCCGGCCACAAACTCGTTTGCGGCGATGATATTCCACGGGTTGAAAGGGGTATAGCTCCGGATGTTTCCTTCTTCGCCGCTGAAGTAGGGCAGTTCTTCCGTTATCATCATCCGTCTTTCAGGGAATTTCTGATGGTCGCTCAGCATCCGCGCCTCCAGATAGTTGTATCCGATGACATCGGTCACTCCTGCAAACCGCTCCTGATGGTTGTTTTGTGCTGAGAGAATGACCATGCGGCTCGGCTCATGCTTGTGGACAAAGTCCTGAAGCATCTGTGCCCGTCTTACTCCGGTGTCGGTGCTGTCGTCCCATGCCTCTTGCAATTCGTTGCCGATACTCCACAAAATGACGGATGGATGGTTGCGGTCGCGCGTCAGCATATTGGCCAAATCCTTCTGCCACCATTGGTCAAAATATTTGGCGTAGTATCCCGACTTCCATTTGTCGAAGGCTTCGTCGATGACCAGAAAGCCCATCCGGTCGCACAGGTCAAGGAATTCAGGCGACGGTTGGTTATGGGCGCAGCGGATGGCGTTGCATCCGTATTCTTTCAATATTTCAAGACGGCGTTCGTTGCTGCGCTCGGGTACGGCTGTCCCCAGCGAACCTGCGTCTTCATGCAGGCATACGCCTTTCAGCTTCGTCTGTTTCCCGTTCAGGAAGAAGCCTTTGTCGGCTGTGAACGCTATCGAACGCACGCCGAAACGTGTCTGATATACATCTGTCTTCTTTCCGTCCGATTTTACTGTCGTTTCCAATGTGTAGAGATAAGGATTGTCGGTCGACCACAATACGGGCGAAGACAGCGTGATGTCCTGTACGATGTCCGTTGTGTCGCCCGGAACGACGGTCAGCCTTTCACTGTTCAGACTTTTGGTCGCGGCTTTGCCTTCGCTTGTCAGTATGCGCTGCGACACTTCTATCCGGTGCGGCTTGTCCGAGGCATTTGTTACGCTGGTCACGATGCGGACATCGGCCCGTTCTTCCGTAATCCGCGGAGTGGTTACATAGGTTCCGTCGTTGATTACATGCACGGCACCGGCCGTTATCAGCCATACATGCCGGTAGATGCCCGAACCGGTGTACCATCGGGCTATATCATTCTTCCCCGAACGGTCTACGCGGACGGCGACCGTGTTCTTTCCTCCGTAGTTCAGATAAGGGGTCAGGTCGTATTCGATGCTGCAAAAGCCGTAGGGACGAAAGCCCAGATGATGCCCGTTGATGTATACATCGCTCTGGTGGAATATGCCGTCGAACAAGATGGATATGGATTTCCCCTTGTGTGAAGCCGGGACGGCAAACGTTTTGCGGTACCATCCGATGCCTCCGGGCAGATGGGCTGCCGAGCCGCTGACGGAAAAGTCGAATTCCATCTTGATGCTCCAGTCGTGGGGCAGTTGGATATCTTGCCAGTCCCGGTCGTCAAAGTCTGGATTGGCGTATTGTCTGTCGTCTGTCAAGGAGAATCTCCAGTCAAAGTCAAACTTTTCTTTGGTTCTGACTTCTTTCTGCGCGAATATTCCTATGGTGATGCACAGGAGAAATCCTAAGGTCAAAAATCTTTTCATAAATGAATGTCTGGTTTTGATGCTGGCCGTCCGTGCGGCTGTCCATATCCGAACAGCCGCACGGACAGGGCCAAAATTAATTAGAATCCTTCATAACCTGGGTTCTGCTCCATTGTTCCGAAAATATTCTTTTCGATTTCGCTGTACGGGATAGGGAACAGATTCTGCTGGTCTCCCACATTCATCCCGAACGGATTGTATTTTCTGGAGCGTTCCACCATCTTCCCCAACCGGCATAAGGTCGGCACGCGGAAATCCTCGAAGTAAAGTTCGCGCAGCTGCTCGTCGAGGATGAAGTCGAGGCTGACATCCGACTCGCTGATGGCGGGGGCGTTGGCGCGCCGTCTTATCTCGTTCAGGTCTTTCTTAGCCTTCCCCGGCTCATTGTTCCAGTAATAGGCTTCGGCCCTCAGCAGATAAGTTCCCGCGAGCCGGAACATATATTCGTCGCGCATGGATGTATTGGCGCTTAGACTTCCCCAGGCGTAGACTACGCCGTGCTCTCCGAGTGCGGTCATCTGATAAGACCCGTCGGAGTTCTTTGCGTAATTGTCTTCCTCCAGAGTCCCGATTTGGCTGAACTTCAGGATAAACGGATAGAACTGGCGTGTCTGCTGTTCGGTGTTGAGCGTTTCGTAGATATGGTCGGCCATTATCCATTTTCCGAAGTCCACGGCGTCCGGATTGTCTATCTGGTAGTCGCGCTTGATAAGGAGTTCTGAATTTCTGTCATCGCCCGCGTCCCAGATTTCATAGAGGAAATGGTCGGTAGGTCGGATGGTGCCGATTCCTCGTCCGCCTTTTTCCATCGTATTGAGCGTGAAAGCCTTGACATTGTTCCCGTCTTTGCCCGGAACATTCAGTCCTTCGTAGTAAGGAAGCAGCCATCGGGGCAGTTCGTTGCTGTAAGGCGAGCCTGAGTTCTTGTATTCGTACTGCAAGGCCCAGATGGTCTCCCGGTTTCCGCTTGAGCGGTTCTGGTTATTCAGCTGGAATAAGTCCCAATACGGGGACTCTCCGTTCGCCGTCTCGCCTTGCCGGGAGCCGAAGCGGGTATCCATCAAATCCATGTTCGGGTCATTGATGACTTCGGTGGCGGCATCGATGGCCTTTTGATAGTTTCCAAGCGAGATGTAGACCTCGGTCAGCAGGTGCTTGGCCGCCTGTATGTTTACTTCCCCGTCTTTGGCCGCCGTGATATCATTCAGCATTAGGGCGGCATCCTCCAGGTCTTGGCGCGCGCGGTCGTAGGTCTCCTCACGGGATGCCCGGACATAATCCTGGCGCGGCTCGCTCGCTTCCTCCAGTATCAGGGGAACGCCGCCGTAAAGATTGGCCAGAAAGTTGTAGAAATAGGCACGGAAGAACAGAGCCTGCCCTTTAATCACTTTTTTGTCGGATTCTCCCACCTCGTTCTCCATGTCAATGCGGTTGATGATGGTATTTGCGTTGGCGATGGCCGCGTAGGAAATGTCCCAGAACGAGCTGGAAACGTAGGTATAAGGCGTGATGAATGTCTTGTAGTCGTTGAATTTGGCTACCGGATTCGTGTCCGTCCCTCCGGATGCAAGGTCACTGCAGATAAGAGCCATGTGCTGGTCTCCCAGTTTCCACCGCATTCCGCGCACCTGGTCATACAGATAATTCAGCGCCTGTTGGAACTGGGCGGTCGTTGTATAGGAGTTTTCCGGCGTATAGAAGTCGTATGGAGTTTCTTCAAGCCAGTTGCTTTCATTGCAGGCGGTGCCCAAGCATGATAATGCCGCGGCCGCAAAAATATATTTCAAGCTTTTCATTGTAGTGCGTATTTTAAAATAGATTTTGTCAAGGTTGTTAGAACTCGAAGTTCAGTCCCAGCGTATAGCTCTTCATGGTCGGATAGCCGCCGTCCAGGTCATAGCTGATGCCTTGTCCTGCCTCCGGGTCCCATCCGTCCCATCCTGTGATGGTAAAGAGGTTTGATGCGCTGATGAAGACCTTTGCGCGGTTTACGTGAATCTTTTTCAAGAAACTTTTTGGCAGATTGTATGCCAGCGACAGCTCTTGCAGGCGGACGAAACTGCGGGAGATATAGGGTGAGAATCCTGAACCTAATGAGTTTGTATAGAATCCCAGCTGGCGGTAGCGCGCGTTCGGATTTTCCGGAGTCCAGTAGTCAAACTTCATGAAACTGTTGCTGAGCAGATGGTCGGGTATGGCCAAATCTCCGGCAGGCTGTCCCAAATAGTGGTTTTTCCCGCCCTGCACGGCGTTGATGAAGATGTTCAGCTCGAAGTCCTTGTATGTAAAGTTGTTTTGGATGCTGAAACGAAACAGCGGGTCTTCGTAACCGAGGATTTTGCGGTCGTCTTCGGCCGTGTAGCTACCGTCATTGTTGATGTCTTCTATCTTGTAAGTTCCGTACAGAAAGCCGTCGGGGATGATTCCCTTATTATAGTCGTCTACCTGCCACATGCCGATAATATTGTAGTCATATATCGTGTTCAGCGGTTCGCCGATGAAGATGTTGCTTGCAATCAGGTCGTCTTCCTTTCCGTCCTTGTCGGCATCGATTCCCAGAATGCTTTCTACTTTGTTTTTGTTCAGTGAAAAGTTGGCGGTGACAGTCCATTGGAAATCTTTGTTTACGACAGGGATGCCTGTGATGCTGAATTCGTGTCCGATGTTGCGCAGCTTACCGATGTTTGTCGGGATACTGTTGGTCACCATGCCGTTCATGTGCGGGATTTCAACATTATATATCAGGTCGCTGGTCTTTGAAACGTAGAATTCGTAGTTACCAAACAGCCGTCCTCCCAGTACACTGAAGTCAATTCCCAAGTTGACAGACTGGGTTGTCTCCCATTTCAAGTCGGGGTTTGGCAGGGTACTCATCAGCTGCATCAAGCCTCCGGTCGCGCCGTCGCCGTATACATAGCCTGTGCTGCTCCATGAAGCGTTGCTGTTTGCCATTTGTGCCATGGTCGCATAACGCCCTGCTGTCCGGTTTCCGCTTGAGCCGTACGACAGACGGAGCTTCAGATTGTCAATCCATTTAAGGTTGTCTTTGATGAATGACTCTTCCGAAAGCCGCCATGCCGCGGCAACAGACGGGAAATATCCGAACTTATGTCCTTCCGCAAAGCCGGAAAAGCCGTCGCGGCGTATGGTTCCCGTAAAGATATAGCGGTCATTATAGGTATATACCAGGCGCAACATGTTGTATAGGCTGCTTTCTTCCCAGGCGTTTGATGTGATGGTATTCAGGTCTGCCTGTCCCATCGCCATGTCGTTATAGCCCAAAGTCTTGTCATTGAAAGTCTTTGCGATGGCATCGGTCGCTTCGTATGTGCGTTTTTCCACGCCATAAACGAAGGTTGCATTGATGGAGTGCTTGCCGAAGGTATTTTGATAAGTGACTATGTTGTCGAGCGTCCATTCGTTTTGATTGGTATGCTTCTTTTCCGCCTGCCCTAAAAGCGTGTTTCCATACGGGTCAAAATTATAGTAGTTGTAAATGGTCCAGTTGTTTGCATAGTTGATGCGGTAGCTCAGGCCCTTGACCCACGGAATGCTTACATCGGCATAAACATTTCCTGACAGGTTGTAGCGCAGGTCTTTGTTAGGATTGTCCATGGTGAGCAAGGGGTTGATTGTGCTCGCGAGCGGCTGCACTTTCAGCGTTTTGCCGTCGTCTTCGTAGGGAGTGGCCGAGGCCGGAATGCTGAACAGACTGCCGAAAGAAGTGTTTGCTCCTGAGAAATTGCTCACATTGAAATAGGAAGCGGTTCCGATTTTCAGCCAGTCAGTGATTTTGCTATCTAAGTTCATGCGCACATTGTAACGTTTATATGTGTCGTTCACCACCATGTTCTGTTGGTCTGTAAAGCCGAAAGAGATGAAATAGCTATTCATTTCCGTCTTTCCGCGCACGCTGATATTGTGGTTTTGAATGTATGGAACATCGTTTGTGAGCAAGTCCCACCAGTCTGTGTTCACGCCCTCATTGTAGCCGGATATTACCTCGCCGTCTTTAAAGTAAGTAGCAGGATTGAAGTCCGGATTAGGCTGAAGCAGGTCTTGCCCCATGCGGCTTTCGGCTATCTTTATATCAGCCACCTGTTGGGCAAAGCCATCGCGGTCGAGACGCTTCATGTTATTGTTGATTAGCCCTTGCAAAGAAAATGTTCCGCTATATTCAAAAATCGGTTTGGATACGGTTTTGGCGGTTTTTGTCGTTATCATCAGGACGCCGTTGGCAGCTTGCGAACCGTAGATGGCCGTGCTGCTGGCGTCTTTCAGCACATCAATAGACTCGATATCGCTCGGGTTGATGTCGGATATGTTGCCTCGGTAAATTACTCCGTCCAGCACCACAAGCGGTTCGGTTGAGCCTGAAATGGAGTTTCGTCCGCGGATGGAAACCGTCGGCGAGTCGCCCGCCTTGGTGGCGATACCTATGTTAAGCCCCGGAACGACGCCTTTCAATCCCTGCAGGACATTGACATTCGGAGATTTTTCCAGTGCCCCCATGTCGGCTCGGGTAACGGCTCCCGTCAGGTCGCTCTTTTTGGCGGTTCCGTATCCAATGACAATAACCTCGTCCAGATTCTGTGTATCTTCCTTTAATATTACGTTGAAGGAAGACTGGTTACCTACTCTTATGTCCTGCGTGATGTATCCCAAAAAGGATATGGTCAGCACGGCATCCTGTCCGGATACGGTCAGACTGAAGTTTCCGTCCAGGTCGGTTACCGTTCCGTTGGTCGTTCCCTTCTCTATCACGTTGGCTCCGATGATTCCTTCACCGAAAGCGTCCTTTACGATGCCGGTCAGCGCCACGGATTGCGCCGAGACCGTAAGCGAGCAAGCAAGAAAGACGGCAAACAGCAGGGCCGTCTTTCGCTCCAGATTGCGAAAAATGTTTTTCATAATTGTTGGTTTTAAAGTTACATCAGCAAAAATAACAATTATGAAGAGGGCAAGGCTCATGTTATCGTTTCATGAAGTTGCCGGATATGTTACGGACTGTTTCATTTTGCTTATGGATTTGTTACATGTTCCTCTCGCGGTATTCTGTGGGGGTGCATCCGTATGCTTTCTTGAATATGGAGGAAAACAGAATCGGGTTTGAAAAGCCGACGGCGTATGCTATCTGCGAGATGTTTGTCTTGCTTTCTTTGAGCAGGATGGTGGCCTGCTTCAGGCGCAGGTTGCGGATGAACTCGCTGGTTGATATGCCGAACAGTTCCTTCAGCCTGCGGTGCAGCTGGACTCTGCTTATGCCCACTTCTTTGGCCAGAGCTTCGACGGTGAATTCCGGGTCGGGCAGATGGTCGTTGATGACTCTGGTAAGGCGCTCGACGAACAGTTCGTCGTTCGGTTTGATTTCGATGGGCTTTATGTTTTTCTCGATGTCCTGCCCCAGTCCGTATTTTCCTTTCAGCACGATGTGCTTTTCAATCAGGTTACTGCAAAGTGACACGAGTTCCTTCATCTGGAAGGGCTTGGGCAGGAAGGCATCGGCACCCTCTTCCCATCCTTTTATCCGGTTTTCTGCCTCAGCGCGCGAAGTCAGCAGGATAATCGGGATGTGGTTTGTCTCTGGGTTTCCCTTTAATATGGCAAGGAGTTCGAAACCGTTCATGACCGGCATGACGATGTCGGATATAATCAAATCGAAGGGACGGCCGAGTGCCTGCTGTAGGGCTTCCTGTCCGTTGTGGCAGACGGTAGTCTTATAAATGTGTCCCAACTTTTCTTCCAGATATTTGCACATGTCAAGGTCGTCTTCCACTATCAGTATATGGTATTTGGCATGCTTGTTCTGCCGGTTCGGCGTTTCCGGTTCCTTTTCCGGCATGTCGGGAAGTGTGTGGAGGTATTGTCCGTCTGTGTCTTTTGCCTTTTCATCGGCAGGCGGGAAGTCTTTTTCCAGCGGGATTCTTATGGTGAAACAGCTTCCTTGACAGTCGGCACGGTTTTCCGCCTTTATAGTCCCGTGGTGCAGCTCTACGAGCATCTTCACCAGATGCAGGCCGATTCCGAATCCGGAGTTGGGCCGGGATTCGGCGGACGACTGATAGAAACGCTCGAATATCCTTTTTATATCCTGAGGCTTTATGCCGATGCCGGTGTCGCGTATGCTGATTTCGGCATATTCCCTCGATGAACCGCGAGGCGTGTCTGACGAAAGAAGTATTTCGATGGTTCCTCCGTCGGGCGTATATTTGAATGCGTTGGTCAGCAGGTTGATGATGACCTTGTCGAAGTTTGCCGGGTCGATTACTGCCGGCATGCTTTCAGCCTGATGTGTGAAGGACAGCCTGATGTGATGCTTGTCGGCCTGATATTTGAACAGCTCGCAAATGTTTTTTATAAACGGCACCAAATCGGTTTCCTTATAAGACAAATTCATTTGTCCCTTGTCAATCCGGCGGATGTCAAGCAGCTGGTTCATCAGATTGATGATGCGTGTGGTGTTTTGCCTTATGGTGTGCAGGTTTTGCGAAAGGGCGCTGTTGCCGGAGTTCTGTTTGATGAGTTCGTTTACCGGGTCTAAAATCAGCGTTAGCGGCGAGCGTATCTCGTGGGCGATATTGATGAAAAAGCGCAGTTTCTCTTCGTTTATTTCTTCTTTCCGCCTGCGGTCTTTCCGGCGGAAGTAGATGAAAATGACAAAGACTATCAGTGAAACGGCGGCGAGATAGTAGGCAGCCCATGCCAGTGATGTGAGATACCACGGCGGGGCTATGTAGATGGAAATGCTTCGCACGGGGGATACCGTTTCTTTTTCGCAGGCGCGGACTTCCAGTGTATAGTGCCCCGGCCGCAGATAGTTGAAGGAAATTCTGTTTTCGCCCAGTGCCGTGCGGCTCCATTTGTCGTTGATGCCTTCCATCCGGTATTCGAAAAAAATGTTTTCCTGGTTATGAAACTTGAATGTGGAAAACTCAAACGAAAGCGTGTTGTCGGCCGGAGAAAAGGTAAGACGGCGTGCTTTAATCGGCGCATCGTCGGCAAGATTTTTTCTTTGCTTCAGCATGGAGGCGTTGGCCGGTGTATTGTCTATCAGCAGACCGGTCAGTGACGGGATATGCAGAGGGGCTGAAGTGCGGATGCTGTCGGGCAAAAAGCGGGTGATGCCGTAGATGCCGCCGAAATAGATGCGTCCTTCCCTGTCTTTGGTCGAAACTCCCGGTGTGTAATCTTCGTCTGTCAGGCCGTTTCCTGACAGGTAAGTGTCGACTTTGTGGCTTTTCTGTCCGATGTGGCACAGACCTTTATAGGTGCTGCACCATGGGTCTCCTTTATTATCAAGCTCCATCGCGCAGATTACGTTACTGGGCATCCCGTCTTCTTTCCCTATGTGGCGCAGGCTTTTCCTTGCTTTGTCGCAGATGTAGATGCCGTTGTTCGTGCCGATCCACAGCTGTCCGTCTTTGTCTTCCACGATGTTTCTGCACACATGGCGGGACAATGTCTTGTTGATGTCAAGGCTTAGAAATTCTTCTTTCTTGGGGTCATAGCAGGAAACCCCTAAGAAATGGCAGATCCATATCAGGCCGTCCTGGTCTGCCAACAGGTCATTAATCCAGTCACTCCCCAGATAACTGTTGTTTTTCATGGGGGTCTGATAGGTGATGATGCGGGCCTCTCCGGAAGAAAGACTGTAGCAGCCCAGTCCGTTGCCGGGCAGTGCGATGAAAAGACTCTGGCCCGGCCCCTTGATGATCTTGGAAATGTCCTTGTCGCCGAAGTCGGGAATGAAGTGGAGAGCTTCCGTCTGCGGATTCAGTCGGAACAGTCCGCCGTTGTTGCACCCTATCCACAGATTTCCCGTCTCGTCCTCGCAGATGCTTCGCGGGTATTTGGGCAACTTGAGTCGGCTGACAATTTTCTTGTCATAAGACAGTCGGAAGAGCGAACAGTTTTGATTCCCTATCCATAAGTCTCCGTTGCGGGTTTGGCATACGGCCGAAGGGGATGTCTGTATGTCAGAATCCGGATGTTTCCAAAACTCGAACAGCTTTTTTTCATTGGATATCATGGCCAGTCCTTCGTTGCACGCCAGCCATTTGTTCCCGTCGGCATCCTCGATGAGGCTTGTGATGTTTTTGTTTTCCATATTGATATTTTGGGTATGCCGGTCGGGGAGCAGCCGGATCTGCTGTGTGTCGATGCGCATGATGCCTTGATTGAAGGTGGATATGAGCAGTTCTCCGCTTGATGCCTTTATGATGTCCCGTCCCACTACGGTCTTGTTTCCCGGATTCCGCACTGAAATGAAGTCGCTACTTCCTTCCGGTTTCATCAGTACATCGTTGAAAGTAAGGATGAACAGGTTGTTTTTGTCGTCTTCCGCCATTCCGTATACTTTCGGGAAAGGAGCATAAGGCATCGTGTATGTGGTGACCTGCTGCTTTTCTGGGGAGATGCAGGCCAGTCTGTTGCCTAAAAAAGAAATCCATACGTTGTGCAGCCGGTCTTCGTATATGCAGTTTACGTATGAATCATCACACTGTTCGCTTATCCAGCTCAGGCGTAGAGCTTGTTTTGTCTGTGGATTGATGGAATAAAGACCATATCCGGATGTGGATATCCAAATGCTTCCGTCGTGCAGTTGCGCCATGCTGCTTACATTGGATTGTGTTGCGCCTGGCAGTTCAACTGAATGAAAGGCATCTTTCTCCGGCACATAACACTGGATTCCCTTGTTGGTTGCAATCCATAATTGATGGTCGGTGTCCAGATAAAGCTTGTTGGTATAGTTGCACAGCAAGGATGTAGAGTCCTGTTCATCGTGGAAATAACTGGTAAAGGTATATCCGTCGAACTTGTTCAGTCCGTCTTCCGTGGCTATCCAGATAAATCCGGATGCATCTTGCTCAAGGTCTGTAATCCGGTTGCACGACAGTTCGTTCGTATATGTATAGACCGACTGGGCGTTGCAATAGTATCCGAGCCAGCTCAGGACAAGGGCATAAATGTATTTCATAGTGATGTAAATTTTGTGGAGACATATCCAAAACTGTGGCAAGTTATCAAGAAAATTCGGGATAGTCAAGAGATGAGGTAGGGCAAATGGCATTGCAGGCATAAACTCTCCTGAGTTTATGCCTGCATGATATGGTGAAGAAAAAATGAGAATCAGCGCACAATGTTTTCCGGATAGGTCGTCGGCATTTCCACCCGCTTCCATATTTCATGTTTCCACGAGTCGATAACGTTGCCCGATATGTCATTCTTGATGTAGAACTTTACATACATCAGATCATTGTCGTCGCTTAATTCGAAATGCATCTCGTTGATCTGACCGTCCAGCTGCGGCAAATGGATGTTTTTGGTTACATACTCGTTGAACAAGTTATTGCCTTTCAGTTCGTATGTCCCGTATCCAATGACGATAGCCCCGGTTTGCATCATTACCACATTGGTGAAGTTCCCGTCTTCAGACAGGATTTTCAGAGAGTTGCTTGTTTTCAGCTCGCCGGGAGTGCCGGGCTCGCTTGAACTGTAAAAGCACATTTGCCACACACCGCTTAAGTCAATCGGCTTTTTTTCTTGGATATCCTGCGCTGCCAGATTTCCTACAGCCAAGAGCATTACTGCCAACAGGAAAAAATAACGAGTTTTCATAATATTGCTTTTATGGTGTTAAAAACTTATGTTCCAAGTAGCACTCAAATATAAGTATTTATTTTGAAAATCATTATCTTTTCCTGCATTTTTTTGCCCTTTAAAATTCCGCGTTGTGCGGAGTGCGTGGGAACGGTATCACATCACGGATGTTTGACATTCCTGTGACAAACAGCAGCAGACGCTCGAATCCCAGTCCGAAGCCGGAGTGCGGGCATGAGCCGTATTTGCGCGTATCCAGATACCACCACATATCTTTCATCGGAATGTTCAGCTCTTTGATTCGCGTGAGCAGCTTGTCGTAGTCGGCTTCACGTTCCGAACCGCCGATTATCTCGCCGATTTTCGGGAAAAGCACATCCATTGCGCGCACGGTCTTGCCGTCATCATTCTGTTTCATATAGAATGCCTTGATTTCTTTCGGGTAGTCGGTCAAGATAACAGGGCGCTTGAAATGGTCTTCCACCAGATAACGCTCGTGCTCGGATGCCAGGTCTACTCCCCAATATACAGGGAATTCGAACTTGTGGCCGTTGGCAACGGCTTCTTCCAATATCTTGATACCTTCCGTATAAGGCAGGCGGACGAATGTTTCCTTCAGCACTCCTTGCAGGCGTTCTATAAGCCCCTTGTCGAACATGTCGTTCAAAAATTTCACATCATCATAGCAGTTCTCCAGCGCCCACCGTACACAATACTTGATAAACTCTTCCGCCAAATCCATATTGTCGTTGATATCGTTGAATGCCACCTCGGGCTCAATCATCCAGAACTCGGCCAAATGGCGGGGAGTATTGGAGTTTTCCGCACGGAATGTCGGACCGAAAGTATAGATTGCCCCTAAGGCAGTCGCCGCCAGCTCTCCTTCCAGCTGGCCGGATACTGTCAGACTTGCCTGTTTGCCGAAGAAATCGTCATCGTAGATAATGGATCCGTTCTCGTCTTTCTTCAGGTCGTACAGATTCAGTGTAGTGACCTGGAACATTTGTCCTGCACCTTCACAGTCTGACGCCGTAATCAGCGGAGTGTGGAAATAGAAGAAGCCGCGCTCATGAAAGAACTTGTGGATGGCGATGGCCATATTGTGGCGGATGCGGAATACGGCCCCGAATGTGTTTGTACGCGGACGCAGATGCGCAATCTCGCGCAAGAATTCCATCGAGTGCCCTTTCTTCTGCAGCGGATAAGTATTGTCGCATGTGCCCAGTACTTCAATGTCGCGGGCTTGTATTTCACAAGCCTGTCCTGCACCTACTGATTCCACCAGTTCCCCGTTGACACTGATGCATGCCCCCGTGGTAATCTGCTTCAAAAGCTCTTCATTAAAGTTGGCGAGATCGACTACAATCTGTACATTATTTATAGTAGAACCGTCATTCAAGGCGATAAAGTTAACTTGTTTACTGCCGCGGCGGGTGCGTACCCATCCTTTAACATTGACCATGACGCCGAAGTCGCGGCGTTTCAGCAGGTCTGCAATTTTTGTTCTACGAATTGTTTCCATTTTTTGTCTTATCATTTATTCAAAAGATCCCATACGAAGGAAGTTTACCTCTTGCTCTGTGAGATAACGCCAGTCGCCGCGGCGCAGTCCCTTCTTGGTCAGTCCGGCAAAGTATACGCGGTCAAGCTTGATGACACGGTAGCCCAACGCCTCGAAGATACGGCGGACAATCCGGTTTTTCCCTGAATGGATTTCTATTCCTACCTGTGATTTGTCTGTGTCTGACGCATAACTTACGGCATCGGCATGCACTTCACCGTCGTCGAGCGTAATGCCCGAAACGATTTTGTCAAGGTCGGCCTTCGTTACGTTCTTGTCACAATAGACATGATATATTTTCTTCTTCAGAAATTTAGGGTGCGTAAGCTTGGAAGCAAGGTCGCCATCGTTGGTCAGCAACAGTACTCCCGTCGTGTTTCTATCTAATCTTCCCACCGGATAGATACGTTCGGAGCATGCGTCTTTTACCAGTTCCATGACCGTTTTACGCTCTTGCGGGTCGTCGGAGGTAGTGACACAATCCTTGGGCTTGTTGAGCAAGACATACACTTTGCGCTCGATGCTTACCGGCTGGTCGTGGAATTTCACTTCGTCTGTACGTTTTACTTTCGTTCCCAGTTCGGTGACCACCACACCGTTTACTGAAACGACTCCTGCGGTGATAAATTCATCTGCCTCGCGGCGTGAGCAGATTCCGGCATTTGCCAGGAACTTGTTCAGGCGAATCGGTGCATTCGGGTCAGTCAGTATATCCTTGTATTCGATTTGCTTTTTCTTGCTGTATTTTGCATTCGGATTATAGTCGGCTGTGCGCGGACGGTATCCTCCTTCCTGACGGTTGTATCCTCCTTGGGGCCTTCCTCCGAAGCGCGGACGCTGCGGGCGTCCTTCGCCGTCGGACGGTTGTCCGTAGTTGTAGCGCGGACGGAAAGGACGCTGTCCTTCGTTCTCGGTATTGTTGTAACGCGGACGATACGGACGCTGCTCGCTTCCCTCTGCGTTATTGAAGCGCGGACGGAATTTCGGGCGGTCGCCGTAGCTGCGTTGCGGACGGTCTTCGCTGTTGTTGAAGCGCGGATTGTATGAAGAACGGTAGGGCCGTTCGTTTCTGTCATTGCTGTAATGACCGCCTGAGCGCCTGCCGTAACTTCCGCCTTCATAGCGGTTGTTTCTGTTGTATCCTTCTCTGTTGTTGTAAGACTTGTAACCATCACGGTTAGAACGGCTGTATTCGCCTTCTTGTCTGTTTTCTTTTCCTTCCATAATATTGAACTGTTTAATTTTAATATGCCCTTCTCGGGTGGATTGAATAATTTAACGGGTTTACATTCCTGTGTAGTTGTGCGGGGTTATCGCGCGCAATTCTTTTTTTATCTCTTCGCTTACGTTCAGGGTCTCGATGAAATCTTTTATGGAGGCTTCATTGATGGCCTGATTGGTGCGCGTCAGCGCTTTCAGCGCTTCATAAGGATGCGGATAAGCTTCCCGGCGCAGGATAGTCTGGATTGCTTCGGCCACTACGCTCCAGCAATTGTCCAGGTCTTCATAGATTTTATGTTCGTTCAGCAGGAGCTTGCCCAGTCCTTTCAAGGTGCTCTGGATGGCGATTACTGTATGTCCGAACGGAACACCCACGTTACGCAGCACGGTAGAGTCTGTAAGGTCGCGCTGGAGGCGTGATACCGGCAGCTTGGCCGAGAGATGTCCGAATATGGCATTGGCTATGCCCAGGTTTCCCTCGGCGTTTTCAAAGTCGATGGGATTGACCTTGTGGGGCATGGCGCTCGAACCGACTTCTCCTGCCTTGATTTTTTGCTTGAAATATTCCATCGAGATGTATTGCCAGAAGTCGCGGTTCATATCAATCATGATGGTGTTGATTCGCTTCATGGCATCGAAGATTGCGCCCAGGTTGTCGTAGTTGGATATCTGGGTGGTATATTCTTCGCGTTCCAATCCTAATTTCTCGGCCACGAACTTATTGCCGAAGGCTTTCCAGTCGATGTCGGGATAAGCCACGTGATGGGCGTTGTAGTTTCCGGTCGCGCCGCCGAACTTGGCTGTAATCGGACAGGCTTTCAAGGTGGCAAGCTGGCGGTTGAGGCGGTAAGCGAACACCATGACCTCTTTTCCCAGCCGTGTGGGGGAAGCCGGCTGTCCGTGTGTCTTGGCAAGCATCGGGATATCCTTCCATTCTTCGGCGTAGGCCGTGAGCTGGTCGACCAGCTTCTGTATCTGCGGATAATATACTTCTTCAAGCGCGTCTTTGATGGAGAGGGGGACGGATGTATTGTTTATATCCTGCGAAGTCAGGCCGAAGTGGATAAATTCCTTGTAAGCTTCCATCCCGCCCATCTTGTCGAACTGTTCCTTGATAAAATACTCCACGGCTTTCACATCATGGTTGGTTGTGCTCTCTATCTCCTTGATGCGTCCGGCGTCGGCCTCTGAAAAATTCCGGTAGATGCCGCGCAGCGACTCGAAGCGTGCCGCATCAAAGTCCTTCAGCTGCGGCAGCGGCAGTTCGCATAGGGTGATAAAATATTCTATCTCTACCCGCACGCGGTATTTCATCAGTGCATACTCTGAAAAATAGGCGGCCAAAGCTCCCGCTTTGCCTCTGTATCGTCCGTCGATGGGCGATACGGCCGTGAGTAAGTCAAGTTCCATCATTTTTTTGATAAAAATTAGGTGTTGGTAATCCTTAATAAAATCAGGTTGCAAAGTTAATGCTTTTTCCTGATTTGACAGGACTTGCCTTTGAAACTTTAGTATTTATTTTCTTTCTTCGGCGGGGGAAGATTGCGGCGGCGGTGGAAAATGTTTTTCGGGCCGGCGGAAAAGATTTTTCCTTGCGGCGAAACGGGACTTTCATGCCGGGCGGGGTCGGGGAGGACGGATTTTGGTAAAATATTGATAAAATGCGGGCAAAGAAAGGACGGAGGGGAACAGCCGTTTGGAAAAAAGCGTAACTTTGCGGCGCATTTGAAAAAGATTACAGACTATGGAATTGCCAAAAGACCCGATGATGCTTTTCAGCGTCATCAACATGAAGCTGCGTGACTTTTATCCTTCACTCGACGCGTTGTGTGAAGACCTCCATGTCAGCAAGTCGGAGATTGTAGGCCGTCTGAAGGAAGCCGGATTTGAATACAGCGAAGAGCAGAACAAGTTCTGGTAAGGAGAAGGTGTTTTTGCCTGCACCGTAAGGCGCTTGTGTGCAGGCGGCGGCGCGGGGCGGAAGCGTGAGGGTGCGCCACGGTCAGCGTGCGGCGGCTGCTGCGCCGGATTGCTCCTTCGGTTCGTTCAGCTGAAAATCCTTTCTGCGCAGCACGAAGCTGTTGCTCAGGTACTTCTCGCGGACAATCTTGTTTTCGGCAAGCTCTTCCGGAGTCCCTTGAAACAGGATTTTCCCTTCGAACAGCAGGTAGGCGCGGTCGGTGATACTCAGCGTTTCCTGCACATTATGGTCGGTTATCAGGATTCCGATGTTCTTATACTTCAGCCTCCACACAATATGTTGGATATCTTCCACCGCGATGGGGTCGACTCCGGCGAATGGCTCGTCGAGCATAATGAATTTTGGGTCGATGGCCAGACAGCGCGCTATTTCAGTCCGCCGGCGTTCCCCGCCCGAAAGCTGGTCTCCAAGGTTCTTCCGCACTTTTTGCAGGCGGAACTCGTTGAGCAGGCTTTCCAGTTTTTCTTTTTGGTACTCTTTCGGCTTGTCCGTCAGCTCGAGAACGGAGGCGATGTTGTCTTCCACGCTCATTTTCCGAAATACCGACGCTTCTTGTGCCAGGTATCCGATGCCGTTTTGCGCCCGCTTGTAGACCGGGTAGGAGGTGATGTCCTGGTCGTTCAGATAGATGTGCCCTTCGTTGGGTACTATCAGTCCCGTAGTCATATAGAAGGAAGTGGTCTTTCCGGCACCGTTCGGGCCGAGCAGTCCCACAATCTCCCCCTGCTTCACGTTGATTGAAACATGGCTTACCACGGTGCGTTTCCCGTATTTCTTTACCAGATTCTCCGTGCGCAGCACCATGCGGCCGTCTTCGGGTAGCTTGAACTTTTCGTTTTCCTGTTGCATTTCTTCTGCCATACTTGATGAGGAGTTTTCTTTCTTGCGGCAAAAGTAGTAAAAAACTTGGGTTATGTGGTTGTTGAAGTGAATTTCACATCTCTTTTTATAATAATATAGCTAAAAAGCCTTACTTTTGTGACAAAATATTCCGAGGAAATTATGGTTAAGCCAATCACTACTTTAGGACAATACCTCCTGCTGATGCGAAGGGTCTTTGCCCGTCCTGAGCGGTTCCGCATGTATTTCAAGCAGTATGTGAGTGAAATGGCCCAGTTGGGAATCAATTCTATCGGCATTGTCCTGCTCATATCGTTTTTTATCGGTGCGGTAATCTGCATTCAGATTAAGCTGAATATCGAAAGTCCGTGGATGCCGCGCTTTGTGGTGGGGTATACCACGCGTGAAATCCTTTTGCTGGAATTTTCTTCTTCCATCATGTGTCTTATTCTGGCCGGGAAAGTCGGCTCGAACATCGCTTCCGAAATCGGGACGATGCGTGTCACCCAGCAGATTGACGCTCTGGAAATCATGGGAATCAATTCCGCCTCGTATCTTATCCTTCCGAAAATTCTGGGACTGATGACGATGATTCCCTTTCTTGTGGTGTTCAGCATCTTTGCGGGCATATTCGGCGCCTTTTGTACGGCTTGGTTCGGCGGGATTATGAATGCCACCGACCTGGAATACGGCTTGCAATACATGTTTGTGGAATGGTATATCTGGTGCAGCTTCATCAAGTCGCTGTTTTTTGCCTTCATCATCGCGAGCGTTTCCGCCTACTTCGGCTATACAGTAGAGGGCGGTTCCATCGCCGTGGGTAAGGCAAGTACGGATTCGGTGGTGTCAAGCAGTGTGTTGATATTGTTTTCCGACCTAATACTTACTCAATTGTTAATGGGATGATAGAACTGAAATCTGTAAGCAAGGCGTTTGAAGGGCGTACAGTCCTCGATAACATAAATTTCTCTTTTGAGAATGGGAAGACCAACCTGATAATCGGTCAGAGCGGCTCGGGAAAAACCGTGCTGATGAAGTGCATCGTGGGGCTTCTTACCCCGGAAAAGGGGGAGGTGCTTTATGACGGGCGTGACTTTATCCATATGGGAAAGAAAGAGAAGCAGGCTCTGCGCCGGGAAATGGGGATGATTTTTCAGAGCGCGGCGTTGTTTGACTCGCTTTCCGTATTGGAAAACGTGATGTTTCCGCTCGACATGTTTTCGAATGCCACCTATCGGGAGCGGGTAAAGCGGGCACAGTTCTGTCTTGACCGTGTGAACCTGATAGATGCCCAGAACAAATATCCGGGAGAAATAAGCGGGGGCATGCAGAAGCGTGTGGCAATAGCGCGCGCCATCGTGCTGCAACCGCAGTATCTCTTTTGCGACGAGCCGAATTCAGGCCTTGACCCGAAGACTTCGCTGGTGATAGACGAGCTGATTCACGGCATCACAACGGAATATAACATGACCACCATCATCAATACACACGACATGAACTCGGTGATGGGTATAGGAGAAAGCATTCTTTATATCTATCAGGGACACAAAGAGTGGGAGGGGACGAAGGATGATGTCTTTACGGCGACCAATGAGCGCCTGAACAACTTTATTTTCGCTTCAGACCTGCTGCGGAAAGTCAAGGCGGAAGAGACAAAGGAAAAGGGATAAGGCTTCAGACTGAATGTCAATAACGGCAGACGGCCCGGAATATTGAGATTCCGGGCCGTCTTTCTGTCATTTCTGACGAATGAATATGTTTACTGGAGTACCAGACAGTTTCCACCGTTCGCGTATCTTGTTCTCCAAAAAGCGGCGGTAAGGCTCTTTTACATATTGAGGCAGATTGGCGAAGAATACGAAAGACGGTATCCGTGTATTGGGAAGCTGGGTGATATACTTAATCTTAATATATTTTCCCTTGTTTGAAGGAGGCGGGTAGGCCTCGATTAACGGCAGCAGTTCCTCGTTCAGCCGGGCGGTAGGAATGCGGAGAGTGCGTGCCTTGTATACTTCCTGGGCGGTTTCCAATACTTTGAATATGCGCTGTTTGGTCAGTGCGGAAGTGAATATGATAGGGAAGTCCGTAAACGGGGCCAGGCGCTTGCGGATGGCATCCTCGTATCCTTTCATTATTTTGTTGGTCTTTTCCTCTATCAAATCCCATTTGTTGACCACTACCACCAGGCCTTTCTGATTGCGCTGAATCAGTGAAAAGATGTTGAGATCCTGTCCTTCGATGCCGCGGGTGGCATCCAGCATCAGGATGCATACATCCGAATTTTCAATGGCCCGGATGGAACGGATAACGGAATAGTATTCCAGGTCTTCCGAAACCTTGTTCTTTTTGCGTATTCCGGCGGTATCCACCAGATAGAACTCGAATCCGAATTTGTTGTATCGTGTATAAATCGAGTCGCGGGTAGTGCCGGCTATCTCGGTTACAATATTGCGCTCTTCCCCGATAAAGGCATTGATGATGGATGACTTCCCTGCATTCGGACGTCCCACCACGGCAAAGCGGGGGATTTCATCGTCTAATATTTCTTCGGCCTTCTTTTTGAATTTGCTTAAGATCGCGTCCAGCAGCTCGCCTGTTCCGCTTCCGCTCATCGCCGAGATACTGTACGGATCTCCCAAGCCGAGCGAATAAAACTCGGCGGCATTATAGAGCAGATTGTTATTGTCCGCTTTGTTGGTGACTACGATTACGGGCGTTTTTGAGCGGCGCAGTATGTTGGCCACATCCATGTCCAGATCTGTCACTCCGTTTGCAATGTCAACCACGAACAGGATAACATCCGCTTCATCGATGGCAAGCATCACTTGCTTGCGTATCTCCTCTTCAAAAATGTCGTCGGAATTGACCACCCATCCTCCGGTATCGACGATAGAGAATTCTTTTCCTAACCATTCGCATTTTCCATACTGGCGGTCGCGGGTTGTACCGGCCTGTTCATTGACGATTGCCTGACGCGTTTGGGTCAGACGGTTAAACAGTGTCGACTTTCCCACATTGGGGCGTCCCACAATTGCTACTAAGTTTCCCATATTTGTTATTGTTTTGCGGCTTCGCAGCCGGATTAATCCAATTGATAGCCAAAGTTCTTAAGTTCTTTATCTGAGTTCCTCCAGTCTTTATCAACCTTTACAAAAGTTTCCAGATATATGGACTTCTGGAAGAAATGCTCTAATGTTCTGCGGGCTTCGGTCGCTACTTTCTTCAGCGCTTTCCCTTGATGACCGATGATAATCCCCTTTTGCGATTCGCGTTCCACGTAGATGACAGCGTTGATGTGAATATTCTTCGGGGTCTCCTTGAACTGCTCCACCACCACTTCCACGGAGTAGGGAATCTCCTTGTCATAATACAGCAGGATTTTTTCGCGGATGATTTCCGTCACAAAGAAGCGTGCCGGCTTGTCTGTCCACTGGTCTTTCCCGAAATAGGGAGGTGAGTCGGGAAGCAAATCCTTAATCCGTTTCATCACGGCATCAATATTAAATTTTGCTTTTGCCGATATCGGAATGATTTCTGATTGCGGCAAAATCTGGTGCCAGTCCTCTACTAATTTTGTCAGTGCCTCTTGATTACTCAGGTCGATTTTATTGATAAGCAGCAGAACGGGTATATCCAATTTTTCTACCTTGCTGATGAAGTCGGAGTTTTTGTCCGGCTTTTCCACCGTGTCGGTCACATAAAGCAGAATGTCTGCATCGGCCAACGCGGATTCTGAAAAGTTCAGCATCGACTCTTGCAGCTTGTAGTTGGGCTTCAGGACGCCGGGAGTATCCGAAAAGACTATTTGCATGTCTTCCGTATTGAGTATTCCCATGATGCGGTGGCGGGTAGTCTGTGCTTTGAATGTGGCGATGGAAATGCGTTCTCCCACGAGCAAATTCATCAAAGTGGACTTTCCTACATTCGGATTTCCTACGATATTAACAAATCCGGCTTTGTGCATAATTTTTATTTCTTTGGTGCAGACAAAAAAACGCATCGGGTTGGGATGCGTTTTTCGTATGCAAGTTTGATTTTATTCTGTTCTTGGTCATTTGCTTCCGTCGTAACCCCACTTTACATAAGTGGCTCCCCAGGTGAATCCGGCACCAAATGCGGTGAAGATAATATTGTCTCCTTTCTTCAGCTGCTTTTCGTAGTCCCACAGACAAAGGGGAAGAGTTCCCGCACTGGTATTGCCATAACGTTGGATATTGACCATAACTTTGTCCAAAGGCACCTCAAGGCGTGAAGCTACGGCATCAATGATGCGCAGATTGGCTTGATGGGGAACAATCCAGTCGATATTATCTTTGTTCAGATTGTTCTTCGCTGCGATTGCGGCAGTAACGTCCGACATGTTGGAAACGGCATACTTGAATACTGTCCTTCCTTCCTGATGCAGATAGTGCATCTTGTTTGCGATAGTAAAGTAGGAAGGAGGACAGACAGAGCCTCCCGCTGCCATATGAAGGAATGGAAGCCCTTTTCCGTCAGTACGCAAAATGGAATCCATTATACCGTAGTCTTCCGTTGTCGCTTCAACCATGCAGGCGGCAGCGCCGTCACCGAAGATTGGACAAGTCGCACGGTCGGAATAGTTGACCATCGAAGACATCTTGTCTGCACCTACAATGATTACTTTCTTGTGTCTGCCTGACTGGATCATGCAGGCGGCCGTCTCCATTGCATAAAGGAAACCGCTGCATGCAGCTTGCATATCGAATGCGTATGCGTTCTTAAGTCCCAGTTTGTCGCATAGAATAGAAGCGGTGGAAGGGAAATGATAGTCCGGAGTAGTTGTTGCGACAATGACGCAATCGATGGAATCGGGGTCTGAGTTAGTCTTTTGCATCAGTTGCTTGGCTGCTTTGCGCGCCATGTACGAGGTTCCCAGACCTTCTTCATTAAGGATGCGTCTTTCTTTGACGCCGATACGGGTCATAATCCACTCATCGTTGGTGTCAACCATCCTTGACAACTCGTCGTTTGTCAAGACATAGTCGGGTACATATCCACCGACTCCTGTAATTACTGCATTGATCTTTTCCATCATTCCTAGTTTGATAATTTCCAAAAAAAGAAGCCGACAGAGCCGAATGGCTCTCCGGCTTTGTTTCTTTCACCGACACAAAATGTGTCGCGGTAAAGCGTTCTTGTTAGAGGGCTGCTTCTTTTACGATTGCAACCTTGCCTCTATAGTAACCGCAAGCTCCACAAACTGTGTGATAAACGTGCCAAGCGCCGCAGTTGGGGCAGATGGCTAAAGTTGGAGCAACTGCCTTGTCATGAGTTCTTCTTTTGGCAGTTCTCGTTTTTGACTGTCTTCTTTTAGGATGTGCCATTTTTCTAAACTTTATTTAATTATTATCTAATATTTTCCTTAAATCATTCCATCGCGGATCTATGTCCCCATTCCCCGTTGTGTCTTCCTCTTCGTCAGAAGGGTCGGTCTCTTCCGCCGTTTCGGTAGCCAAGTGCCGGCTCAGTATCTCGGTCATCGCTGCGTTGCATTCTCCCGGAGCGTGTACATGCTTTATCGGGAGGCTGAGCATGATGAACTCATAAATGTACCATCCCACATTGATGTATCCGTCTTCTTCCGGCACGGTTATGATATCCTCCTCTTCTGCAAAGTCTGTGCCTAACTTTACTATCAGTCTGTCGTCGGTTTCCACCGGAAGTTCCAGGTCGTCCAGGCAGCGGTCGCAGGGAACGGTCACGGTTCCTTCTGTATGAAAACTCAAGGCATAGGCTCCTCCGGTTTTTCTCACGGAGAGAGTTACGGTCAGATTGCCTTTCCGCACATCCGGAGCTTCTATGTCTGCAAAGAATTGACTGTCCAGCGTGTATTCATACAGGCATGAATCCTCACGCATGTTTTTCAGTTCTACCTTATATGTATTGAGTTCTCCCACTTTCACCATGCTATAAACCGGGCGACAAAGATACGAAGAATTATTTATTTTATCCAAAAAATCTTCTTTTATTTCCTTATAAATAATCTAAACTTGGGTCAGAAGCGGGTCTGAGGGCTTTAAAGACTGGAGGTCTGTCTGTCTTTTCATAAGAAAACTGCATCGAGACAGAAGAAGAGACGGAAAGGGTGTCTGTCTTCTTGTCTTGATGCAGTCTTCCGCATTCGTTTATGGAGGGTGCCGTTCTCTTTCCGTCGGTCTGTACCGTCGTTTTGAGTCCTTCTGCTGTCTTGCCCGGCGTTTCGTCCGCTTGAAAAAGGATTTCTGAAAGGTGAAACCGTTTTATCGGCGCGGTGAAAAACTGTTTGAGACAGATGTGCCCTCGGGCTTGTCTTTACAAGACGGTTATGTCATGCTCGACCGGCGTCATTACAAACGTGAACTCATAGTCTCCGTAAGGCAGCATATACTCGGGGTCGGGCAGTGCTCCCCAGCTGTTTACGCATCCCAATCCCATTTGCGCTTTGTCAATCAGCACATTGGTCAGGTCTGCCTCCTCCACTTCGTTGGAATGTTCCTGCTGTTTGGTCCATCCGGAATCCAGTGAGCCGATGGTATAGTGAAGGGCGGATGCCGAGAACGGAGCTTCGGATACGAACTGCAGGCCGTTTCCGCTTATGTTCAGCTGCTTCCACCAGCGTATGTCTGATTTTGTGCCGGTTTCCTGCGGGCGGATGTAGGCGTAGAACTGGTCGCTTACCCTTTGATTGTAGATGCCGAGGTCGGTGCAAGTCTTGCGGTCGGCATAGTTTTCGATGGGGCCGCGCCCGTAGTATGAAATTTGTTCAAAGGACTTAGGCATGACCAGCTGCATGCCGAAGCGGAACAGGTTGGCAACTTTCGCGTTTTTGTCGGCCACCATTTTTTGAGTGACCTTTACCGCCCCTTTGTTGTTGATGACATAAGTCAGGTAAAGCTTGGCGGAAACATCCTTCATCTCATATTCGGCGCTGACTGTGACCAGGTCATTCTCCGTTGCGTGCTTTAAAGAGGTCAGCTTGATGGAAGGATTTTTCCATACCACATATTTCTGCTGCAGGTTTGCACCGAAGTCGTTGTCGGTCGGAGCGCGCCAGAAGTTCGGGGTGAGTGCGGCTCCCTCCTTTATCATCTCCAGCCCGTTTACGGTATATCTGTCCATATATCCGGTAGCCTTGTTGAACTGGATGTTGAAGTCCTCTCCCGTCACTTCCAGACAATTGTAGTTCTTGTCGTCCACCTGCGGAATAATTACGGCTGTATTGCTCTCCGCTACATTCTTGAAGTCGATGGCGGGTGCTTGATACGGGTTGATGGCGAGCTGGGCCTTTGCCACAACGTGTCCGGCAGGTATCAATCCTTCCCGATTCTTCTGGATATACTTCACGTTGAGCAGCCATTCGCCTTCCGTATCAGTCTTTCCGAGGTCGAGTTTGACGGTAGCAGTCTGGTGCGGAGCTATGTTCAGGTTTTCGATGCGCCCGCTCCGCATGCCTTTTCCGTCTTTGAGAACCGTCCATTCCATCGCATAAGCCGACAGGTTTCGGAAGAAGAACTCGTTGTATACCTTAATCTCCCCCTTTGAAAGGTCGCCGGGAGTTGTCCAGATGTTCTGATAATAATATCCTACTTCGTGCATGTGCGGGTTCGGCTTCCGGTCGGGACTGATTAGTCCGTTGTCGCAGAAGTTGAAGTCGCTCCCGTCAAACCGGTTGAAGTCCCCGCCATAAGCGTAAATCATCTTGCCGTTCTTTCCGGTCCAATGGCATGACTGGTCGACGAAGTCCCAGATAAATCCGCCCTGATACTTGGGATATTTGCGTACAAGGTCCCAATATCTCTTGAATCCCCCTTGAGAATTTCCCATCGCATGGGCATACTCGCATTGGATAAGGGGCTTTTGCTTGCTTTCGTCTTCACAATACTTGATGCAGCTTTCATAACCGTAATACATCGGGCAGAAAATGTCTGTCTTGCCTGTTTGATGTGCCTGTTCGTACTGTACGGGACGGCTTGGATCCTCGGACTTTATCCAGTCGTAGGCTGCTTCAAAGTTCGGTCCGTATCCGGCCTCGTTTCCAAGTGACCAGAAGATAACGCTCGGATGATTGAAGTTTCGCTGCACATTGCGCTGATTGCGCTCCATGTGTGCCTTTTTATACGATGCGTTTTTTGCCAATGTCCGTTCGCCATAGCCCATGCCATGCGATTCGATATTCGCTTCTGCCACGACATACAGTCCGTATTGGTCGCACAGTTCATACCAGAAACTGTCGTCCGGATAGTGGCAGGTGCGCACGGCGTTCAGGTTAAACTGCTTCATGATTTGGATATCCTGAATCATGCGCTCGCGTGAAACGTGGTATCCTCCGTCCGGATCCATTTCGTGACGGTTGGCGCCTTTGAACAACACGGGCTGTCCGTTGACGAGAACCTGTGAGTTTTTCAGTTCGATTTTTCGGAATCCCACTTTTATCGGGATTACTTCGGTCGCTTTGCCGCCGTCTTTCAGCGTGGCGCGTAAAGTATAGAGGTACGGAGTCTCGGCCGTCCATTTGTGGGGATTGTCAATCCGGATGGTTGCCGATACCTTGCCCGAGCCTTTCACTTCTTCGGAGGCGACAGTCTGCTGCTCGGTGTCGAGCAGCTCGAGTGAAACCTGGGCGTTGCCCTTTATATCCAGATTGACGGCCAGTGTCCCGTTTTTGTATTCACTGTCCAAATCGGGTGTGATGCGTATATCATCGATACGTTTCTTATTGCGCGTATACAGATAGCAATCCCGTGCTACGCCCGTATAGCGGAAGAAATCCTGGTCTTCCAAATAGGTCCCGTCGCACCATCGAAATACCTGAAAGGCGATTGTGTTCTTTTGTCCCGGTTTCAGGTACGCGGTCAAATCAAATTCTGCTTCTAACTTGCTGTCTTCGCTGTAACCGACAAACTTTCCGTTTACCCACAGATACATGTTCGAGCTTACTGCCCCGAAGTGGGCGATGATATCTTTTCCCTTCCATTCGGCCGGGACGGTAATTTCGCGGCGATAGGAGCCGACATGGTTTTTCTCGGTAGGAACGTAGGGCGGATTGCTTTCATACTGGTTTCTCCATGCGTATCCCGTGTTGACATAGATAGGGTCGCCGTAGCCGTTCAGTTCCCATACGCCCGGCACTTGCATGTTGTCCCATCCTTTATCGTTGAAGCCAACCTTCCAGAAGTCGGTGGGGCGGGCGTCGGCATGATTTACCCAAAAGAATTTCCATGTCCCGTTCAGGGTCATGAAGTTGCCTGACTTTTCCTTTTCTGCCAGCGCCGCAGCTTCTGCATCTTCGTAGGCAAAAAAGTTTGCGTGCATAGGAGCGCGGTTTATGGCATTGACTTCCGGGTCTTGCCACTCGCGGAAAGTCTGGGCGCCTGCTGAGAGAGTGCATGCGCCTAAAATACCTAATAGAATTTGTGTTTTCATGATGAATAAGTTAGATTGAATCTTTTCCGTTGCAAAAATAATCAAATTGTTCGGAAGCCAAAGGCTTTGCCGGTTTTTTCGCTTGGAGCGTGGAGGCGGCTCCGCGGGATAAAATCTTTTGGATGCCGGACAAAAATATGGCCGCTTGCTTCCATGCGTTTTTTCTGTCCCGCGAAACCGGAGGCTTCATTCGGCCACCCACTTTTTGTCATGCGGAAAAGTCATCAGCGGGTTGTAGTGCATCCCTTTTTCATCCGGTATCCGGATGATGTATTCCTTGTGGCTGTGGTTGGGAAGCGAGCGTCCGCGGAGCCAGGGATTCATGTTTCTCAGCAGGGCGTAGGTGATTCCCTGGCTTTTGGCGAAGCGGGGCAGGTCGCTGATGCTTGACGTGACTTTTATCGTGCGGTAGGGAATGGGCGGATAAAGGTCGCTCCGCTTCAGGCGGAAGCCGAAAAGCTGCGGATTGCCCAGCATAATCTTGGCCGCGAGTATGCGGTATACGTATCGGGATGTTTCTTCCACCAGATACAGGTCGAGCGCATTGTCGGTATACTGCCTTTCCTGCTCCCGGGATATGCGTCCCTGTCCGGCGTTGTAGGAGGCGGCCACGGTTTCCCAGTTGCCGAAACGGGCGTATGCCTGCTTCAGATACTTGCACGCCGCCCGCGTGGCCTTCTCTACATGGTACCGTTCGTCCACAAAGTCATTCACTTCCAGGCCGAACTCCTTGGCTGTGCGCGGCATGAACTGCCAAAGCCCCGCTGCTCCGGCGTAAGACCGTGCCGTTGGGTTTACATTGCTTTCGATTGCCATCAGATACTTGAAGTCGTCCGGTATCCCGTTTTCGTGAAGGATTGACTCAACGACGGGGAAGTAGCGGTTGGCCCGCTTGATGATTTGCAGGGAAGTGCTGTGCATGTAGGCAAAAGCCATCAGTTCACGGTCCATACGCTCGTGGCGGTCGAAGCGTGTGAGGTCTATCTCCGTGCCGCAGAAGCTGATGCTCTTGGGAACGGCTACGCAGCTGTAGGTCTCCTCCGGGGTTTCTTCTTTGTCCGTGTCGGAATGACAGTAGGAAAAGCTGGACAGGAAAGGTGAAAGAAGTACAATCAGGGATATAATCTGCAGGTGTGACTGTTTTTGTCTTTTCATTGGGGTGATGGTTTAGCGTGTCGGTATAGGATAAACGGCGGAAGCTCAGTTGTCTTCCATCCTGAAGCTGCTTAAAATCTTTTCGGCGACAGGTTCTTCCTGGCTTTTGTATATTACAGACACGTAAAATCCACAGCTCCCGTCTTTGGCTATCAGGTAGCTGTAGACACAACGGTCTTCATCGCAGTTCCCTTCCAACTTGGCGCCGTGGAACTGCGGCAGTTCAAAAGTCTCCACTTCGGTCTGTGCGGCCACTTCATCGTCCGTTGCAATGTTTTTTAGCTCTTGGGGAATTTCAGAAATGCTGAAGCCCTCTCCCGCCAGCAACTGCACGGTAATGTAATAGTCTGCGTTATATACGATGTATCCCTCTTCCGAATCGTCTTCGGTTGCGATATCTGCCGGAGCAAGAAAGGAGATTCCGTAGGCTTTCCATTCGGTAGTTTGCAGTTCCTGCCCTCGGGCAGGAGCGGAGAACATCAGAAAGGCGGACAGCAAAAGGGCAGACAGTGAAAAGGCCGTATGTTTCATGGATGTTTCTCTGCCACTACCTTTTTTGCGTATACTTCTTCTTCCTTGTTGACCATGACCAGAACGTTTCCTCCGCTGTCAAGATAGGGAGACGATACGGCACCGATGGACTGGTCTTTAATCATCGCTTCCACGCCGGCAGACTGTAACAGTCCTTTGACTACTTCCGCTTCCCAGAGATTCCCTCGGAAAACTTCTACCAATGAATCATAAGCAGCTTCTTTCATGACTGAAAAGTTTTAGTTTCTTACAAAGATAAAAATAAAAACTGGAATCGGAAATTTTTTGGTGAGAAATAAATGCCGGTCTGATGCTGATGCGGGCGCGGCCGGATGCCTGCAAAACGGAATTTTCCCTTTTTTGAAAAAAACGGACTGCATTTCAAAGAGAAAAGTTATATTTGCATCATAATGTCATGAATCGGAACCGGGAGGAAGCATCTTGCTTTCAAACCGGGCAGAGGTCATGAGCAAACGAGTAAAAAGATGAATCTTACAGAAACTTTCCAAAAGGTCCGGCTCGCCTCCCGTCGGCTGGCGTTGTCGGATGAAGGGCTCATCAATGAGGTTTTGCGGGCAGTGGCCGACGAAACCGCGGTGGCCGCGGGCGATATATTGGCTGCCAACGCAGAGGATTTGCGGCGGATGGAGCCGGATGACCCGAAATATGACCGCTTGATGCTGACTCCGGAACGGTTGGCCGGCATTGCGGCAGACATGCGTAACGTGGCGGCCCTGCCTTCGCCGCTGAACATCACCTTGGAAGAGCGTATGCGGCCCAACGGACTGCGCATCCGAAAAGTCAGTGTCCCCTTTGGAGTGGTCGGCATCATCTATGAAGCGCGTCCGAATGTAAGCTTCGATGTCTTTTCGCTTTGCCTGAAAAGCGGGAATGCCTGCATCCTGAAGGGAGGAAGTGACGCTGACTGTTCCAACCGGGCGATAGTGGAAATGATTCACCGCGTACTCGGGCGCTTCGGAATGGACGGCCATGTGGTGGAGCTGCTCCCTGCAAGCCGCGAGGCGACCGCGGAGCTGCTGCATGCCGAAGGTTATGTGGATGTGATTATCCCGAGGGGAAGCGGAAAGCTGATTGACTACGTACGCCGGGAATCTGCTGTTCCGGTCATCGAAACGGGGGCGGGAATCTGCCATACTTATTTCGACAAATCGGGCGATGTCGGTATGGGGGCCGCGATTGTTAACAATGCCAAGACACGGCGTGTCAGTGTATGCAATGCGCTTGACTGCTTGCTGGTTCATGCTTCACGGCTGAAAGACCTGCCGGCTCTTTGTGAACCGTTGCAGAGAGGCCGGGTCAAAATCTATGCGGACGAGGCGGCCTTCCGGGCATTGGAGGGGAAATATCCGTCTGCCTTGCTCGAACGGGCGGATGAGAACAGTTACGGGACGGAGTTTCTGGATTATAAAATGGCGATAAAGACGGTAAACAGTCTGGATGAGGCCTTGTCGCACATTTATATATATAGCTCAAGACACAGTGAGGCCATTATAACCGAAGACAAGGAGGCGGCCGCCTATTTTCAGCGTGCGGTGGACGCAGCCTGTGTATATGTCAATGCGCCGACTTCGTTTACCGACGGCGCCCAGTTTGGACTGGGAGCGGAAATCGGCATCAGTACACAAAAGCTGCATGCACGCGGCCCGATGGGATTGCGCGAAATGACGACCTACAAATGGCTTGTTGACGGACACGGGCAGATTCGTGTATAAGGCGGGCTGGCAGGAGCGCATTCTTGTTTTATATGATTGTCAAACCTAAATTAAAACAGATAATTTATGAGAACCTATACCAATGTATTCGATTTGGGCGACCTGAAGGCTGCTTTGGCCGAGGCGTTTGAAATTAAGAAAGACCGTTATAAGTATGAGGCATTAGGACACCACAAGACTTGCCTGCTGATTTTTTTCAACAACAGCCTGCGTACGCGGCTGAGCACGCAGAAAGCCGCCCGTAATCTGGGGATGGATGTGATTGTTCTCGATGTGAATCAGGGCGCATGGAAGCTGGAAACGGAGCGCGGGGTCGTGATGGACGGAGACAAGAGCGAGCATCTGCTGGAGGCGATTCCCGTGATGGCTTCGTATTGCGATGTCATCGGCGTGCGTTCCTTCGCCCGTTTCGAGAGCCGGGAGGATGACTACACCGAGAAGATACTGAACCAGTTCATCCGGTATTCCGGCAAGCCGGTCTTTTCGATGGAGGCGGCTACGGGACATCCGTTGCAGGCTTTTGCCGATTTGATAACCATCGAGGAATATAAACGGAAGGAACGCCCGAAAGTCGTGTTGACATGGGCGCCGCATCCGCGTGCGCTGCCTCAGGCCGTGCCTAATTCTTTCGCCGACTTCATGAACGAAGCGGATGTTGACTTTGTCATCACGCATCCGCACGGGTATGAACTCGACCCGAAGTTCGTGCGCGGGGCGAAAGTCGAATACAATCAGATGAAGGCCTTCGAGGGAGCCGACTTTATCTACGCCAAGAACTGGGCGTGTCCCGGCGTGACAAATCCGGAAGACTACGGCAAAGTGCTGAGCAAGGATATGGCCTGGACGGTGGATGCCGCGCACATGGCCGTGACGGACAATGCCTTCTTTATGCATTGCCTGCCTGTTCGTCGCAATATGATTGTGACGGACGATGTGATTGAAGCCCCCACTTCGCTCGTTATACCCGAGGCCGCCAACCGGGAGATTTCGGCTACGGTGGTCTTGAAGCGTATGCTGCAAAGTTTGTGACGGCATGAGACGCCGGTTTCGTCCGGATGAAACCGGCGTCTGGCCTGTATGAAAACAGAAAGTCATCCTGCTTTCCTGTCGGACGACAGGGGCGGGATGACTTTCTTGTCTTATGCTTTGCCGTTGGGCGGCCGTTATTTGACGCCGAGCAGCTCTACTTCGAAGATTAGTGTAGAGAACGGCTTGATTTTGCCTTGCTGCTGCGAGCCGTAAGCCAGTTCCTGCGGGATGTAAAGCTCCCATTTAGAACCCACCGGCATCATGGTCAACGCTTCGGTCCATCCTTTGATAACTTGGCTGACCTTGAATGAAATCGGCTTTTCTGACTTGTCAAACTCCGTTCCGTCAATCAGTGTACCCTTGTAGGTTACTTCCACTTTTGAAGTATCAGCCGGGACAGCGCCCGTTCCTTTGGTGATAATCTTGTATTGCAGGCCGCTGGCAGTGGTCTGTATGCCCTCCTTGCCCTTGTTTTGAGCCAGGAAGTCTTCGTTTTCCTTCTTGTAGTCGGCATATTGGGCCTCTAACGCCTTTTCTTTGATTACGGCCTGATGCTTGCGTACATAGGCATTTGCCGAGTCGATTGATACGGTGGCCCGTCTTTTTACACCTGCTATAAAGCCTGCCAGATAGTTTTCTTTGCTCAGAGTGTTGGTAGTATCCGTGCCGAAGATGCGGCGGTTGTTGTATTCATACATTTGTCCGCTCACCTGCTGTCCTATCTGCATGCCCATAAAGTAAGCTTTCTGTTCAGCGTCGGTCTCTTTGCATCCCTGCTCCAGTCCTCTGATAAAGTTGGCTACATTGGCCGAGTCGATGCCTTGCTGCAACACAAAATCCATCAGCCCCTGCGTGGTTGCCACTCCCATCATGTATGAAAGAGAGTCTACTTCGTTCTTGATGTTGGCTTGCGGAGCCTGAGAGCATGATGCCATGCCTGCAGCGACTGCAAGCACCATCAGTAAATTACTTTTTTTCATCTGCTTTTTATTTTTAGGTTTTTAGTTGTTTCCCGTATGTCCTTACAGCACCTCGATTAGCTCTACCTCAAAAATCAGCGTGCTGTGTGGCGGAATCATTTCGCCTGCTCCCTGTGCCCCGTAAGCCAGTTCCGACGGGATGTAGAGCTTCCATTTCGCTCCTTCCGACATGAGCTGAAGAGCTTCTACCCATCCTTTAATTACCTGATTGACCCCGAATACGGCCGGTTCGCCGCGCTTTATGGAGCTGTCGAACAGGGTTCCGTCGATGAGTGTGCCTTCATAATGGCAGCGCACACGGTCAGTCTCTTTGGGTTTCTTGCCGTTTCCTTCCTTTATCACTTCATATTGCAGGCCGCTCGGGAGCGTTACGATTTTTGGATTCTTCTTGTTTTCTTCCAGAAAGGCCTTTCCCTTCGCTATGTTTTCCGAATTGATTTTTTCTTCCAGTTCGGTAAAGTATTTGTTGACTATCTCGCGGGCTTCGGTATGGGTGATGGCGGTCTGTCTTCCTTCCAATACATCCTTGATGGCTTGCGCAAAGTCGTTTACATCAATGTTTCGCGCGCCCATGCTCCACAGGTTCTGTCCGATGCCTAAGCCGATGGCGTAACTGAATTTGTCCATAAATGTGATTTGTTAGTAAAATAATGTTCAACTGAGGGGCAAAGGTATCTTTTTTCTGTGAAAATGAGGTAGCTTGACTTATAAAAATTCTTATTTTTGTATTGGTCATAAAATATAAAACAAGGATGTTATGAAAAATCTGGTAGTTTTGACAGGCGCGGGCATGAGTGCGGAAAGCGGAATCAGTACGTTCCGCGATGCGGGCGGACTGTGGGAACGCTATCCGGTGGAGCAGGTGGCGACGCCGGAAGGCTATGCCGCCAATCCGGAACTGGTAATCAATTTCTATAATGAACGCCGCAAGCAGCTGCTTGATGTAAGGCCTAACCGGGGGCATGAACTGCTTGCCGGGATGGAAGGAAGCTTCAATGTGACGGTTATCACCCAGAATGTCGACAATCTGCATGAGCGGGCCGGAAGCAGTCACGTAATCCACCTGCATGGCGAACTGACCAAAGTGACATCGAGCCGGCATCCGAACGACCCCCGGTATATAAGGGAACTCCGGCCGGATGAGTATGAAGTGAAGATGGGGGATAAGGCCGCCGACGGTTCCCAGCTGAGGCCGTTCATCGTCTGGTTCGGCGAACCGGTGCCGATGATAGAGACAGCCATCGGTTTTGTCAGGAAGGCGGATGTGTTTGTCATTATCGGGACATCGCTGAATGTATATCCGGCGGCAGGCTTGCTTTATTATGTGCCGGAGGGAGTGCCCGTGTATCTGATTGATCCGAACGAGGTGTCTGTCGCTTCGGCCCGCAAGGTGACCGTCATTCGCAAGGGGGCGTCGGAAGGAGTGGCCGAATTGAAAAAAATGTTATCCGAATGAATGGGTTAAACAAAATCTCCTTATCTTTGTTTTATCTTTAAAAGAAAAGAGAATAATATTAACTTGTAACAAGACTGATTATGAAAAAGTACATTTGCACAGTTTGCGATTGGGTTTACGACCCTGAGGTAGGAGATCCGGATGGCGGCATCGCTCCGGGAACAGCTTTTGAAGACCTTCCGGAAGATTGGGTTTGTCCGGTTTGTGGCGTAGGCAAAGATGATTTTCAACCTGTGGAAGAATAATTTCTGACCGTATGAAATAACGAAAGTGCCGGAGCATCCGTGGGGGTTGCTCCGGCACTTTTTCCGTATGCCTCCGGCTTTTGCCTCCGGACTGCAGAGACAGTCCCGGCAGTCCGGACAGCAAGCTGAATTTTCTTATTGTCTGCCCTTTAAGATGTCCATCGTGTCCGATGCAATCATCAGTTCTTCGTCGGTCGGGATAACGACAACCTTCACTTTTGAATCGTCGGTAGAGATGATGGCCTCTTCGCCGCGCACTTTGTTGCGTTCCGGATCGATTTTTACTCCGAGATAGCCTAAAGACTCACAGGCCGCAGCACGGGCTGTCGCCTGATTTTCTCCCACACCGCCGGTGAAAAGAATGACATCCACGCCTCCCATTGCGGCGGCGTAGGCTCCGATGTATTTGGTGATGCGGTAGAAATACATGCTTTCCGTAAGCTTGGCGATGGCTTCACCTTGCGAAGCGGCTGCCTCAAGCTCGCGCATGTCGCTTGAGCGCTTGAATATGCCCAATACGCCGCTTTTCTTGTTCAGGATGTCCGACATCTGGTCGGGAGTAAGTCCTTCCTTTTTCATCAGATAAAGGATGGCGCCGCCGTCGATGTCCCCTGAACGGGTGCCCATCACGAGTCCTTCCAGCGGAGTCAGGCCCATGGAAGTGTCGATGCACTTGCCGTCTTTCACGGCTGCAATGGAGCCGCCGTTTCCGATATGGCAGGTAATGATTTTAGACCCTTCTGCCGGAATGTTCAGAAATTCGCAGACGCGTTTTGATACATAGCGGTGTGAAGTTCCGTGGAAGCCATAACGGCGGATGCCGTATTTCTCGTAATATTCATACGGTATGGCATACATATAGGCACGTTCGGGCATGGTCTGGTGAAAGGCCGTATCGAACACGGCTACTTGCGGAACGCTCGGAAGCAGCTTCTGAACGGCGTAGATGCCCTTCAGGTTGGCCGGGTTATGAAGCGGACAAAGGTCGCTGCACTCCTTTACGGTTTCGATTACGGCGTCGTCAATCAGCACCGAGCCGCTGAACTTGGTTCCTCCGTGAACGACACGATGACCCACCGCACCGATTTCATCCAGCGATTTCACCGCACCGTATTCGGCGTGGGTAAGTGTCTCGAAGATTAACTGAACGCCTGCCGTATGCTCTTGAATGTCTCTTTCGATGATTTTCTTCGTGCCGTCGGGCAGCGTCACCTTCAGGAAAGAACCCGGAAGACCAATCTTTTCAAGTCCCCCCTGTGCAACAACGGCCTTTGTCGTCATGTCAAACAACTTGTATTTGATGGATGAACTGCCGCAATTGAGTACTAATATTTTCATTGTCGAGTGTTTTTGTTTTTTGAAATGGAGTTTGTTGGGCTTCCGCCCTTATGTTTTACTGGTTTGCCTTGGCCGCAATCGCCTGATTGGCTGTGATGGCAATCATTTTGTATACGTCATCGATGCAGCATCCGCGTGACAAGTCGTTTACCGGACGGGCAATACCTTGCAGGATTGGGCCGATGGCAGTGGCGTGTCCCAAGCGTTCCACCAGTTTGTAGGAGATGTTTCCGACTTCCAGGCAGGGAACGACCAGTACGTTGGCCTTTCCGGCGATTTCTGACCCCGGTGCTTTGCTTGCGCCGATTCTCGGAACGAGAGCGGCATCCGCTTGCATTTCGCCGTCAATCTTTAAATCGGGAGCCAGTTCTTTGGCAATCTTCAAGGCTTCCACTACCTTGTCTACCACTTCATGCTTTGCAGAGCCTTTCGTTGAGAAGCTCAACATGGCTACCCGCGGGTCAAGGCCGGCAACGGCCTGGGCGGTACGTGCGGTGCATACGGCAATCTGGGCCAGCTGGCTGGCATCCGGCACCGGAGTGACGGCAACGTCTCCCATTACCAACACGCCGTTGTCGCCGCATTCAGGAGCATGTGTCAGCATCAGCATGGCTCCCGATACGCAGGTAATGCCCGGAGCGGTCTTGATAATCTGCAAAGCCGGACGAAGCACATCGCCCGTTGTGTTGCGGGCGCCGGCCAACTGTCCGTCGGCATCGCCAGACTTGATGATAAGACAGCCTAAATATAGCGGGTTCAGCACCAGCTCGCGTGCTTCCTCGATGGTCATGCCTTTTTTCTTGCGGAGTTCGCACAGCAGTTGGGCATATTCTTCTTTTTTCGGATTTGTTTCGGGGTCTATGATGGTGGCCTTATGGATGTTTCCCAATCCCCACTCTTTGGCAAGAGCCATGATTTCGTCTGGCTTGCCCAAGAGAATCAGGTCTGCTACGCCGTCTGTCAAGATTTGGTTGGCGGCTTTCAAGGTACGTTCTTCGGTTCCTTCCGGAAGTACGATGCGCTGTTTATTCGCTTTTGCGCGTTCAACGATTTGACTAATTAGATCCATGATGGTATATTGATTAAAGTTGTGTTCGTTATTATCGGCGGCAAACCGTTTTTGTCGCAATGCAAAAGTAGGCATTTTTGTAATATCAGGTTGGCAAAAACGGATTTTTTTTGGTTTAAAGTATGCAAAAACCGTATGTTTAAAGGCAGGGTTTGTAAAAAGACAAAGGATTTGCTTCCGGTTTGCGGTTTATGCCTAACTTTGCGCCGGTTTTCAATAAGTGTTAGATTATATGATACGTCAGTGTTCCATCCTTTTCGGATGTTTAGCGTTGGGCGAACTGGTTGTTTCCCTGACGGGAGTCAGATTGCCGTCCAGTATTATCGGGATGTTGCTGCTTACTCTTTTCTTGCAGTTGGGCTGGATAAAGCTCGAGTGGGTACAAGGATTGACTAATTTCCTTGTCGCCAATCTTGGGTTCTTTTTCGTACCGTCGGGAGTCGCGCTCATGCTCTATTTTGATATTATTCAGGCACAGTTTTGGCCGATAGTTATAGCCACGCTGCTCAGCACAATCCTGGTGCTGGTCGTGACAGGATGGGTTCATCAATTGGTTCGTAAATATGGAGTTTTTAGAAAATAAGTTTTTTTTGCTGGCCATTACGTTCGGATTCTTTTTCCTTTCGAAGCTTTTGCAGAGGAAGACGGGTTCGCTGTTGCTGAATCCTATTCTGGTGGCCATAGCCCTGTTGATTTGTTTCCTGAAGTTTTCCGGCGTTTCTTATGAGAAATACTCCGAGGCCGGTTCGTTGGTGGAGTTTTGGCTGAAGCCGGCGGTGGTGGCACTGGGCGTTCCCCTGTATTTGCAGTTGCGTATGATTCGTAAGCAGTGGATGCCCATCCTTGTCTCTCAGCTGGCAGGGTGTATTGTCGGACTTGTTTCGGTGGCGGTCATAGCGAAAATTCTGGGAGCTTCGCCCGAAGTGGTCATGTCGCTGGCTCCGAAATCTGTAACCACCCCCATAGCGATGGAAGTGTCCAATGCCGTGGGCGGCATTCCGTCTTTGACGGCGGCGGTTGTGATAGTGGTCGGGCTGTTTGGCGCGATATGCGGATTCAAGGTTCTTCAGGTGGGACACGTAGGCAGCCCCATAGCCCAGGGACTTTCGATGGGGACGGCCAGTCATGCCGTAGGGACATCGCGCGCGATGGAGGTAAGCGGGAAGTACGGGGCCTATGCCAGCCTGGGACTGACCCTCAATGGAATCCTCACAGCACTGCTGTCGCCCACCATCCTGCATCTGTTGGGACTGTATTGAAGTCGGTTACCGGCTTGATTTCTTGCTGGAAAGAAGAATCGCATGCCCTCGTGAAAAAAGTTTTTCCTCCTGAGAAAACTGATTTTTCTCCTTAGAAAAAATCTGGGAGGCAATGGAAAAACCTTTGCCGGGAATGTGAAAAACAAAAAATATTGCGGGGCAGAATTGAGGCATCATTGTGGTCTTTCCGGAAAAAGTTGTATCTTTGCAGCCCCGTATGAGGGGGAAAAAGCCGGAAGCCTGATGAGAAATCAAGTTATCAACAGGTTGAAAAGTTATTAACAGCTTTCTTCTTTTCGGTTGATAACTCAATATTGGTTTGGCAATCAGTAAAATAAATGTGTTGATAAGTCTCCCCGAAAGAATATTCCCGCCATGTTTATGAACAGCTTGAATCAGAATCCTGCCGCATGTTGCGTTCGCGGGCGGAATGTACGGGTGGAAGAGGCGGCCGGCATCTTGTTCTTCTTTTATTCCGCCGTGAGGTTTAGGTTGTCTTACGGGTTCGGCCGGTCTTATATTTTATAAATGTATTATGATGAGGCTTCGCCGGAAAACTGCGGCTGTCATGGCGCTGTGCGGTGCGTATGTGTGCGCGGCGCATGTGTAAAGAAAAAGGTTCGGCTTCGTTGCGGCGGTCAGTTGTCGGCGGTCAGCATGCGTTCCAGTTCCTCCGCACTCAGTTTCAGATAAAACTGCCCGTGATAGGCTATTGATATGCCTCCCGTTTCTTCGGATACGATGATGGCCATGGCATCGGTCTCCTGCGAGATGCCTAAGGCAGCCCGGTGTCTTAGTCCCAGTTCTTTTGGGATATCCAGGTTGTGGGATACCGGCAGAATGCATCCGGCCGCCTTTATGCGCTTGTTGCTGATAATCATGGCCCCGTCGTGCAGGGGGCTGTTCTTGAAGAAAATGTTTTCAATCAGGCGCTGGTTAACATTGGCATCTATCACATCGCCCGTTCGCACAATGTCATCCAGCGGGAAATTCTTTTCCATCACAATCAATGCCCCTACCTTTCCCTTGCTCATGCTCAGGCAAGCCATGACGATGGGCATGATATCCTCCTTGTTGGTCTCGGTCTTCTTGTTCCCTCGCAAGAACCGGAGCCAGCTGCTGCTGTGGTGGCGCGAGCCGAGTGTAAGCAGAAAGCGGCGGATTTCCTCCTGGAACAAGACGATGATGGCAATGACTCCCACACTTACCAACTTGTCGAAAATCGAGCCCAGCAGGCGCATCTGCAAGACTTGCGACACGATAACCCAGATGATGATAAATACCAAAATTCCGGTGAATATGTTGATGGAGCCGGATGACTTCATCAGCTTGTAGGTTTTGTAGAGCAGAAATGCGACCAGCAGGATATCCAGGATATCCTTCAGCGTCAGTATATGAATATCGAAAGGCATAATCGTGGTTTTTATTCTTCAGGTTTTAGGTTTTTCATGGCGGCTACAATCCGTATGGCTTCTGTCGCGGCCTTTACGTCATGCACGCGCAGGATGTCGGCTCCTTTCATCAGGGCGATGGCATGGACAATGCTCGTCCCGTTCAGGGCCGTATCGGGCGTTTTGTCAAGCAGTTTGTAAATCATCGACTTGCGCGACACGCCTACCAACACGGGAAGTTCGAATATCTGCAGCTCTTCCATCTTGTTCAGCAGTTCATAATTGTGCTCCAGTGTCTTCCCGAATCCGAAACCGGGGTCGATAATCAGGTCTTTGGCCCCCATGTCGCGCAGCTTCTGCACTTTCTCGGAAAAATAATACAGCACCTCTTTCACGATATTCCCGTAGTGCGGGTGGAGCTGCATGTCTTGCGGGGTGCCTTGCATGTGCATCATCACGTAGGGGACTCCCAACCGGGCGATGGTAGGAAACATGTTTTCATCCATATTGCCTGCTGAAATGTCGTTGATGATGCCTGTTCCGTATTCTTCCACGCACATGCGGGCCACATCCGCCCGGAATGTATCGACAGAGATTACGGCGTCCGGCAGTTCGCGGCGTATGGCCCGCAGTCCTTTGCGCAGGCGTTCCATCTCTTCCTGCGGGGAGATGTGCTCAGCGTTCGGGCGCGAAGAGTAGGCTCCCACATCGATAATGCTTCCTCCCTCGCGGACAATCCGGACGGCGCGCTGCACAATCTCCGTTTCCGTCTGCATGCGGCTGCCTGCATAAAAAGAATCCGGCGTGATGTTCAGTATCCCCATCACCCTCGGATAAGACAAGTCCATCAGTTGTCCGTTTACATTGATATATTTGGCGAATGTCTGTTCCATTATTATACTGCCCTGTCGTCTTTATGGTGCAAATGTACGTACAATAATTCATTTTTTGCTGTTTCCAAACCATTTTTCAATTATCTTTGTATAGGATTAAACGAGAATAAGATGGAATTGTCTGCTTTGTATGATTACTTTCTGGAATGTGGCGGGATAACGACCGACAGCCGGAACTGCCCGGAAAACTCGATGTTCATCGCCTTGAAAGGGGAAAACTTCAATGGCAACGCTTTCGCGGAAGAGGCTTTGCGGAAGGGATGCCGGTATGCGGTGGTGGACGAGCCTGCGTATGCCGGAACCGGAAATCCGAGGATATTGCTGGTGGACGACTGTCTGCGGTCACTGCAACGCCTGGCGAACTGCCACCGGCGGCGGCTGAAGACCCGCATCATCGGCATTACGGGGACAAACGGCAAGACAACCACCAAGGAACTGATGGCCGAGGTCTTGAAAAGACGCTTCAATCTGCTCTATACACAGGGGAATCTGAACAATTCCATCGGTGTGCCGCTCACGTTACTCCGTCTGAAGCCGGAACACGAACTGGCCGTCGTGGAGATGGGCGCCAGCCATCCGGGCGATATCCGCGAGCTGGTGGAGATTGCCGAGCCTGATTATGGCATTATCACCAATGTGGGCAAGGCGCATCTTCAGGGATTCGGCTCTTTCGAAGGGGTCATCCGCACGAAAGGCGAGCTTTACGACTATTTGCGCGGGCGGGGAAATGCCACGATATTCATTCAAAATGAAAATCCCTATCTGAACCGCATCGCCCATGACTTGACCTGCGTGCGATACGGACAGACACCGGGGCTGTTTGTAAGCGGCCGGATGCTGGACTGCTCGCCTTATCTGAAGTTTTGCTGGGAGGCTGCGGGCGAATCGCACGAGGTAACGACCCGTCTGGTCGGCTCATACAATCTGGACAATGCGCTTGCAGCGGTGGCCGTGGGGCGTTATTTCGGGGTTGACGACGCGTTGATATCCGAGGCGATTGCCGGTTATGTGCCCCAGAACAGCCGTTCGCAGCTGGTCAAGACCGCATCCAACGAACTGATTGTCGATGCCTACAATGCCAATCCCACGAGCATGGCGGCGGCGTTAGAGAATTTCCGGCAGATGCCGTCCGGCCATAAGATGGTAGTCTTGGGCGATATGAGGGAGCTGGGCGCATCCAGCCGGGAGGAGCATCAGAGGATAGTGGATTTGCTTGCCGGATACGGCTTCGAAAGAGTCTGCCTGGTGGGCGGCGAGTTTGCGGCAGTCAACCATAGGTTCGAGCAATACCGGGATGTGGACGAAGTGATGGACGCGTTTCGTCGGGCGAAACCGGAGGGCTTCCTGATTCTGGTGAAAGGCTCGAACGGCATGAAGCTGAACCGGCTGCCGGATTGTCTGTGATTATGCACGCATAAAAGGAGGGCGGATGAAGGAGCTGTCGGAAGAGACCCGGAGGTTTGTCGAGGCGCATCGCGGTGAAGATGTGCGTGCATTGGCATTGCAGGCGGGAAAGTATCCCGGCGTAGACATGCCGGAAGCGGTCGTGCAGATTGCCGGATGGCAGATTGCGCGGAAGAAGATACCGTCGTGGGCGGATGTGCCCGGACTCTTTTATCCGAAGCACCTTTCGATGGAGCAGTGTTCGTCGGAGCTTACGGCCCGTTATAAGGCATCGCTGGCGGAAGGCGACTCGTTTGCCGACCTGACGGCTGGCTTCGGAGTGGATTTTTCTTTTATCGCCCGGCGTTTCCGTCAGGCGGACTATGTGGAGCGTCAGGAGGAGCTTTGCCGGTTGGCCGCTCATAATTTCCCTTTGCTGGGACTGGGGCATGTCCGTATCCATTGCGCGGACGCTTTGGCCTATTTAGAGCAGATGGAGCCGGTGGACTGCCTGTTTCTTGACCCTGCAAGGCGCGACGGGCACGGCGGGAAAACGGTGGCGATTGCCGATTGCGAACCGGATATCTGTGCCCTCGAACCGCTGTTGGTAGAGAAGGGGCGGACGGTCATGATAAAGCTTTCGCCGATGCTTGACATCGCTTCCGCGCTGCGCGACCTGACCTGCGTGCGCCGCATCCACGTGATAGCGGCGGGCGGCGAGTGCAAAGAGCTGCTGCTCGTCTTGCGCAGACAGCCGGATGAGGCGGAGCGGGAGGCGGGAGAAGCCATCATCACCTGCGTCCAGCTGACAGACGACGGCCTTTCACAAAGTCTTTCCTTTACTTATTCCGAGGAGCGGGCTGCCGATTGTCCGATGGCGGACAGCGTTGGGCTGTATCTTTACGAGCCCGGGGCCTCGCTGCTAAAGGCGGGAGCCTATCGTCTGCTCGCTTCGCGCTGCGGCGTAAGGAAGCTCCATCCCAACAGTCATCTGTATACATCCGAAGAGAAAGTGGACTTTCCCGGCAGGCGCTTCCGGGTGGATGCCGTGTCGGGCTTCGGCAAGAAAGAGTCAAAAACTTTTTTGTCCGCGGTGGAAAAGGCGAATCTTACTGTCCGAAACTTTCCTTCCTCCGTAGCGGAACTGCGGAAGAAGCTGAAGCTGAAAGAGGGAGGCGATGTCTATATCTTTGCCACCACCTTGAACGACGGCCGCCGGGTCTTGATAAAATGCACGAAGGTCTGATTGTCTAAAAATCATACACCGGGTGTCTATTTATTTGACACTTCACAAATCTTCTTTAATCTGTATTCGCTGTATTTCAGATGGTTATATTAATGGCACGGCATTTGCTTTATCTCGGGTAAAACAAATGTCTGACCATGAATACGATATTGCGAAACCTGTTTTACACCTTGGGCCATTTCCGTTTGGCCTCGTTCTTGAATCTGTTGGGCCTGTCGGCCGCTTTCGCCGCCTTCGTGATTATCATGATGAAGGTAGGTTACGGGCGCAGTTTCGACACGTGCTATCCCGATGCGGACAGGGTGGCGATACTCAATGTCCGCGTCAACGGCGACCCTTCCTATCTTGGAGGCATGCTTCCGCGCGGGATGCTTGATTTTGTTATCGAGCAGACACCGGGCGTGGAGTGCGGCAGTATCTATGCGGGGGCATATCAAAAAGTTCCTTTTTACACCGACCCGGAGAATCCTTCCTATTTCCTGGAGCAGCCTTATGCCGTCTACAAGGATTTTGTCCGGACCGTAGGGCTGACTTTCATAGAGGGAAATGCGGAAGGGATGGACGAGCCGGACGGGATGCTGCTGCCGGAAACCCTGGCGCGCAAGTTCTTCCCCGACGGGAATGCGGTCGGCTCTTACGTTTACCGCGGGGGCGACTGTTGGATAATGGATGAAAACGTGACCCGCTTCCGTGTCTGCGGCGTATACAGGGACTTTCCCGAAAATTCCCAGTTTGCAGACAATCCGCCGCTTGTGCGCATGAACGATTTGCAAAAGGGGGATTGGGGCTCTTTCAACTTCTTTGCCTTTGTCCGCCTGAAGCCGGGCGTGACTCCGCAGGATATTGACATGCAGATGGAGCGGGCAGGGGTGAACAGGCGCATGTCGGAAAACTGGGGAGACCGGTGCGAGGCTTACGTAACTCCGCTGCCTGAAGTCTATTATACCTTTGGGGGAGGGCCTTTCGTCAAGACCGGAAACCGGCAGAGCCTGTATCTGCTTGTCAGCATTGCCCTGCTGATAATCGTTGTGGCGGGTATAAACCTGATAAACTTCAGTACCGCGCTGACGCCCATGCGCATCCGCAGCATCAATACGCAGAAGGTTCTGGGCAGTTCGGTCGGGGCCTTGCGGTCGGGGCTGATAGGCGAATCGGTCTGCATCGCTTTCCTGGCGTGGCTTGTCTCCTTGCTGCTGGTAGCCGGGCTTGGGCAGGCAAACGGTCTGGCCTTTCTCGATTTCACGCCTTCACTTCTGTCTTATTGGAAGCCGGTGGCGGCCAGCGCACTGGTCGCTGTGACGGTGGGCGCATTGGCGGGACTTTATCCGGCGTTTTACATGACTTCCTTTCCTCCGGCCATGATGCTGAAAGGAAACTATGCCCTCTCCGGCAGGGGAAAGCGCCTGCGGACTTTTCTGATTGGCTTTCAATATGTCGTTTCCTTCGTGCTGATTATCCTGACAGCCTTTATCTACCGGCAGAACGAATATATGCGGCGTTATGATTTGGGCGTTGACCGCGACCGGCTGCTCGTGGCTTATCTGCCCAATCTCCCGGTGACAAATTCCATGTATCAGGGCTTCGACCAGCAGGTGAAAGGCTATCCGGAGGTGGCGGGCGTAGCTTATGCGTCGATGGAACTGGGAGGCATGAATCTTTACAGCACTTATCCTCTTTCGTACAGGGATGTGGAGCGGGGCTGCTTCTTGATAACCGTATCGCCAGACTTCTGTAGCACGATGGGACTGGAGGTTGTGGAAGGACGCTCCTTTCTGCCGAACGATTCGGTATGGGGAGGCCATCTGAACCTTGTGGCAACGCAGAATGTGAAAACGGAGCTCGGGATTCCTGCTGGGGAATATTTCGACTTTCATCCGTGGAGGGAGAAGGCGCAGATAGTGGGATATGTGAACAATGTGCAGCTTACTTCCCTGCAGATGGGGAGAAACTCGCCTTTCGTCTTTGTAACGAATCCTACATTCAAAACCTTGCAGATGCCTTACGCCTATATCCGCATAAAGGCCGGGAGCGACATCGACGATGCCCTGACCCGCGTCCGCCGGGCACTGGAGGATAATTTCACGGGCTATTCCATTGACGTGAGATTCTTCGACCAAGTGTACGCTTCGCTTTATCAGAAAGAGACCGACCAGCAGTATATGGTGACTTTGTTCAGCATATTGGCGGTGCTCATCTCGCTGGTAGGAGTCTTTGGCCTGGTAATTTTCGAGGCGGAATACCGCCGCAAGGAAATCGGCATACGGAAAGTCTACGGGGCGACTACGGAAGAAATCCTTTGGATGTTCGGACGGTTCTATCTGTTTCTGGTCATCGTGTGTTTCGCCATAGCCGCACCGGTGGCCTGGTATTTGGCCGATGAATGGCTGAAGGATTTCAGTGTCCGCATCAGCCTGTCGGGATGCGTGTTTGCCGCGGCGTTTCTCCTTATTGCCCTGATAACGCTTGTTACGATAACGGTGCAGAACTACCGGACGGCGAGTGCCAATCCGGTAGACAGTATCAAGTCTGAATAAATAAAGTCAAAACGATAAGAATTACGATTATGATTAAGATTGAAAACCTCAGTAAAGTGTTTCGCACGACGGAAGTGGAAACCATTGCCCTGAACAAGGTAAACCTTGAAGTGCATGAAAAAGAATTTGTGGCCATCATGGGCCCGTCGGGATGCGGCAAGTCTACGCTGCTGAATATTCTCGGACTGCTGGATAACCCTACGGAAGGAAATTATTACTTGGGCGGCAAGGAGGTCGGCCATTTAAAGGAGAAAGACCGCACCAACGTGCGCAAGGGAAACATCGGCTTCGTGTTCCAAAGCTTTAACCTGATAGACGAACTGAACGTATCGGAAAACATCGAGCTCCCGCTTACCTATCTGAAGATACCGTCAGATGTGCGCAAGCAAAAGGTCGCCGAAATCATGAGGCGCATGAATATCAGCCACCGTGCCAAGCATTATCCGCAGCAGCTATCGGGAGGACAGCAGCAGCGTGTGGCAATCGCACGCGCGGTAGTGTCCGACCCGAAAATTATCCTTGCCGACGAGCCGACGGGAAACCTTGATTCCAAAAACGGGCAGGAGGTAATGGAGCTTTTGACCGAGCTGAACAGGGAGGGAACCACTATCGTAATGGTGACCCACTCGCAGCGCGATGCCGGTTTTGCCGGACGCGTGGTCAATCTGTTCGACGGACAAATCGTGTCGTCCATCATTGAAATGTGATTTGTTGCCCGTTCCGGCAGGTGCGGGCGGAAGGCAATCCTTTTTTGGTGCGGACGGGGATGCGGCTTTGCCGGCATGAAACAAAAGTTTCTTCTTGACGGGACGGCAGTTTCATGTCGGCAAACCGTGTCTTGGCGCTGCTGCCGCCCGGCTCGGGCGGAGAGCCAATCCTCCGCCGGCCGCGGCGGTAGCTTCAGAAAAAATATCTGTTCTTTTATTTTGTTATTTCGTTTTTTCCTCTCTTCTTTGTAGAAAAATTAATTTTAAAAGCTGATATCATGAAAAATACTTGTTTGGCGGGAGCGGCATTCCTTTGCATGCTGGCGTTTCCTGCCGTCTTACCGGCACAGAAGGCAGTAGTGGACAAGATTATTGAGATGGGAAAGGAAGACAATCAGACGATGCACCATCTGGATATTCTGACCAACCGTTTCGGAGGCAGGCCGATAGGTTCGGATGCCTATGAGAATGCGGCGGAATGGATGATGCGCGAATACCGGAAGTGGGGACTGGATGTAGAGGCGGAAGAGGCCGGCGAACTGCAGGTGGGCTTCAACCGCGGGCCGTGGTTCGGCAAACTCATCAGTCACGACCATGGAATGGCGCTTCACTTCGTCACGCCTTCCTATACATCGGGGACAAAAGGCGTACAGCGCGGGCATGCCGTGATGGAGCCACGTACGGAAGCCGAATTCCAGCGGATGAAACATAAGTTGAAAGGGGCATGGGTGCTGATTTCAGGCACCAACACGGGATGGCCTATCGACCGTTCTGCCAAAGGAGACTCTATCCGCGAAGCTATAAAGAAGGAAAACGGGGAGATTGCCCGTAAAAACCGGGAGCTGAGCCGCAGAAACTGGATGAACGGCGAGCACAATGAGATGATTCCCTACCGGGAATTTCCGGCCTTGTTCTATCACGAGATGAAGGAGGCGGGGGTGTTGGGATTCATCCAGTCGGCAAAAGTTCCCTTGCGTGCGCTTTACGACCGCAAGATGCTCGACACGATGACCTTCGACAACGCACCGGAACTTCCGGACATCAAGTTGGACGAGAAACAGTATGCGGTGATAGCCGACATGGTCAAGCACCGTCGCGAGGATTTCCTGCTTGAATTTGATATCCGCAACCATTTCAAGCTGGGCCCCGTCAAGTATCACAATATCGTAGCCTCCATCAAAGGCACGAAATATCCTGATGAATACGTTATCGTGAGCGGGCATCTGGATTCGTATGACTCGGCCACAGGGGGAATTGACTGCGGGACGGGAATCGGCCCCATGATGGAAGCCGCCCGGCTGCTTGCGCTTTCGGGAGCGAAACCCAAGCGGACGATTCTTTTCATCGCCTTTTCCGGCGAGGAGTTCCAGTGGGTGGGGGCAAAGGCTTATGTCAAGACCCACGCCGGACAGTTGCCGAAGATTTCCAACATGTTCAATCGCGACGGCGGCCCGGAGCCTCCGGTAGGTATCCGTGTGTCGGAAGCCATGTATGACGACTTCGAAAAGATTGCTGTCGATGTCCGCCGCATCAATCCGGAGTATCCTTTTGAGGTGAGTGTATGTCCTCCTTCTCCGCGGCCCAAGCAGGCGAGCAATGTAGATGCGGATGTATTTGCGATGGAAGGTGTCCCGACCTACGGATTCGTGGAGGAAGACATCAAGGGATACGATTTCGACTATGATGAGATATGGCATACGGAGCGCGACCTCTATACGAAAAATATTCCGGAATACCAGGAACACGCGGCGGTGGTGACGGCAGTCATGGCTTTGGGCGTGGCTAATCTGGACAAGCTGCTTCCCCGTGAAGGCGTTTATTCGGACTAAAAGCGGAAAGGTATGTTTTAAAAGGCTGCAAGCATGCGTAAGGAATGGAAATTAATCGTATCTTTGGGGCGGTTTATAATAAGGAAAACATTATGAAGCAAGTCTTGTCCGTTCTGTTATGCCTGCTTTGCAGCCTGACACTGCATGCCCAGGATTTGAAGTCGCTGTTCATCGCACTGCCGGATTCGCTCTCTCCGTTGCTTACGAAAGTCAATCGCGAAGATTTCGGCGATTTTCTTGCCAGCGACATGAAGGCGGAAGTGCGCAACCGTTTCGGGAAAACCTCGGAAATGACCGAGCTGACGGACGATTATCTGCGGCTGAAGATGAGTCAGGCCAGTGAAGTCGAGATGAAGCTGCTTCCGGTCAACGATTCTGTCAAGGTGATTTGTGTGGTTCATACCTATGCGGCTCCGGCTGCCGACAGTCATGTGGCCTTTTATGATACGGCGTGGCGGGAACTTCCTGCCGCCCGCTTCTTGTCTGCTCCGGAGGAAGGGCTTTTTTACCGCATTCCCCAAAATCCTGCTCAGGCCGATTCGCTGAGAAACCTGCGTGCATCCGCTGATATGTATCTGCTCAAGGCCGTGCTTGACAAGGACAATCCCACGCTTTCTTTCGTATATACCACTCCCGATTACCTGGATAAGGAAACGGCCGGAAAGCTGAAACCTTATCTTCGCAAGACTCCCGTGACTTATGAATGGAGGGAAGGGAAGTTTGTGCCGGCGGATGCCGCCCGTTAGGCAGGGAAAAGTTTGGGTGTTGAAATGTTTTGTTTTACAGTAGATTGTGTTTAAAAACATATATCCTCCTGTTTTCATGCTTTTTCTTATAAAAATAGTTAACCGGAAGCCCCGCTCTAACGGAAAAATTTTATCTTTGGAACGATTTTTTTTCAAAGGTACAAGCTCTTTATATCCGGAGCTTCTTTAAGTTGAACTGTATGAAACCGGAAACGGTCTCTTGAATGATAAGTAAAAGTATAATGGTTTTCAAATGTATTAAAGTAGTAGCAGTAGCGGCATTAGCATTGGTAAGCACTCAAGTATCGGGGCAAGACTTGTTGGCGCGTCAGGCTCCGGTCGACAGAAAGTTGAAAGCGGTGGATTCATTGGCTCTTATCCGTCAGATTAAGGCGGAGCAGGCTGTTTATCCGGCTTATAGTCTTTATCCGAACTGGAATAACCAGCGGGTTCACGCCTATGGGAATACGGTGAATATCCCAGACAGTTTCCGGATTGACCTTACAGGATTCTGCATGCCTACTACCCATACCAAGATAACATCGAAGTGCGGCCCGCGCTGGCGGCGTATGCATAACGGGCTTGACATCAAAGTATACATAGGCGATACGATACGCGCCGCTTTTGACGGCCGTGTGCGTATGGTGAAATACGAACGCCGCGGTTACGGCAAGTATGTGGTAATCCGCCATGATAACGGCCTGGAGACCATTTACGGGCATCTTTCCAAGCAGATTGTCAAGGAAGACGAATATGTGAAGGCGGGCGACCCGATTGGATTGGGCGGTAATACGGGACGCTCCACCGGCTCGCACCTTCATTTTGAAACGCGCTTCTTGGGCGAAGTGATTAATCCGGAGTTTATGTTTGATTTTCCGAATCAGGATATTGTAGCCGACAGCTACCTCTTTATCCGGGGGGCGAACCGCTATGCTTATCAGCGCACGCGTGCTTTGGCGGCAGTCAAGGCCGGCAAGTCGGGAGCAGCCGAGGCGGAAAAGGCGGCAATCCGTTATCATAAGATTCGCAAAGGCGATACATTGGGGCGTATCTCGCGCATTTACCACGTGTCAATCGACCGTTTGTGCAAGCTGAACGGAATAAAGAGAACGACTACACTTCGCATCGGACAGGTTTTGAGGTGTTCTTGATACAGTGACTCTGAAGAGTTGGCTTAGGCGTGGATTATGTGGAACAAGGCTCGGCGTAATCCACGCCTATGTTTATGCCGTGTTTGCCGTGTGTCCTGAAAATATCCGTGGGGATTTCATGGGACGGCATTCTTTGATAAAGACGATAACAGGTGAATTTAATTTTTTCTGAAAGGATGAAGCTGAAAATATTTGCAGTGGTTGGAATGCTGGCATGCCTGCTTCCCGTGGGGATGATGGCGGCCGAGCCGGAAGGGAACCTTTATCTGACTCCCGAACGGCTGTTTCATATCTCAAGAAGCGTGAACCGGAATCTGGTTTGCTATGATGTCAATCTGGTTGACGGAAGGCTTGACGAGGACGAGCCCCTGAATGTCTATTGGGTTAACCGGGAGGAACGGATGGGAGAAAAGAACGGACTGAACTTTTTCCAGCGCAAAATGGCTTACGGATATAAGGTCGTGGCCAAAGGAAAGGAGTCGAGCACGGTTACGCTTACTGCTTATCCGGCGCGCAAGTTTGAAATATGCCGGCAGGGAGCGGGCTACGCCTGCCGGACTACTATCAGCGGAAAGCCCGCGATACTGCGGTATATGTATGTCAAGGTAAACGAACGGAATCCGCTAAAGGTGAATTATGTGGAACTGCACGGGCAGACTCTTTCCTCGAAAGAGGAAGTGACGGAGCGGATTATGAGCGAATGATTGTTTCATCCGCTTGAAACGGACGGCGTGCCTGCATCAAAATCCTTTTTGGAGGGACGATGTGTCAGGAGAGCTTGGCTTTCAGATAATCCGGAAGAGTCGGCATCGCCCCGTGCTGCGTGCAAACGTATGCCGATACCTCTACGGCCAGTCTGTGGGCTTCTTCTAAAGACTTTCCTTTCAGGATGGAGGCCACGAAAGTGGCGGTAAACGAGTCGCCCGCCCCTACGGTATCGGCAACTTCCACTTTGGGCGTTTCTGCAAACGAAAGGTTTCCGGGCGTGAAGACATAGCTTCCGTCTGTGCCGCAGGTAAGGATTAGCATCTTCAGATGGTATCTTGTGAGCAGCGCGCGGCATCTCTCTTGCAGGCTGGTATGGGGAAGATTGAACAAGACGCTGATGACAGCAAGCTCTTCATCGTTTATTTTCAGAATATTGCATTTGCAGAAAGAATTTTCGAGAATGTCTTTGGTGTAAAATTCCTGCCTGAGATTGATGTCGAAAATCTTTAAAGTTTCGTTTGTGTCAGGCATTGCGTCGAGAAAACGGCTGATGGTTTCTCGTGAGACCCTGTTGCGCTGAGCCAATGACCCGAAGCATACGGCCTGCGTCCGCCGGGCCAGTTCCTCCAAGGTAGGGGTAAACGGGATGTTGTCCCAAGCCACATTTTCCTTTATGTCATACCAGGGGATGCCTTTTGCATCCAGTTTTACACTTACCGTCCCTGTGGGGTAAGGTACGGATTCCATCAGAAATTTCAGCTGCTTCTGACGGAAGTTTTCTTGGATTTCTTTCCCCAGTTCGTCTTCACCTACGGCACTTACCACTTGACTGCTTAGTCCGAACTGCGAGATATGGTATGCGAAATTGGCTGGTGCGCCTCCGATTTTTTTTCCTTCGGGAAGCACATCCCATAGTGCCTCTCCCATTCCTACTGTTGTCAGATGATTATTCATGGATATTTCGTTCTTGCGTTTTTTTATAATATGGTTATGGCGGGCAGTACTTGAATCTGCCGTTGCTTTTCCGGATGGAACTTTCTTTTCCCCTTGGACTTTTTCCTTATGGCTGGAGACTTGCCGGCTACAGTGCTTCAGAAATTTTTTTCATCAGTGTCTGGAATTCTTCTTTCTTGAAGCCGGAAGAAGTGTAAATCAGCTTTCCGTCTTTCCCGAACAAGTAGGCGCGGGGAATAGTCTGGTCGGCAAAGAGCGAGAAGACCTTGCGCTTGGGGTCGGGGTAAAGGGGGAAAGAGAATTTCTTGCGTTCGTTATACTTCTTCAGCTCGGCATCGGTGTGCTCGCGGCCTATGACAAGCAGTCTGAAGGAAGGGTTGTCTTTGTATTTCGGATAAAGCGTCTTTTCCACTTCTGCCAGTTCGAGCTGGCAGGGCGGGCACCAGGTGGCGAACAGGCTTATGAGAACGACTTTTCCCTTCAGGTCGGCGGGCGTTATGTCGCCGTATATCTCTGAGTTGAGACTGATGGCGGGCATAGGGTCGCCTATGGCAATTTTCTCGGTCTGTGCATGTCCGCACACGGCAATCAGGAGCATCGTCAGAAAGCTCCATGTTTTCAATGATTTCATAACGGTTGTTTTTAGGGGTTTCTGAAGACAAAGATACTGGATTCTGGAGAAATATCCGTGGGGAAACGTATCTTTGTAGAAAGAATTAACGAAAAAACGATGAACTTATGATGACTTTCATATCGTGTGCCAAGACCATGACGGCACGTTCGCGCCTGACTTTTCCTTTTGTGTCTGTGCCCCGCTTTGAGACGGAGGCGCGTGAAAACGCGATGGCAATGGTGCAGTTCGGCGCGGAAGAGCTGGAAAAGCTTTTGCGAATCAGTCCGAAGCTGGCGGCTGAGAACCGTTTGCGGTATCATGACTTTCTTTCTCCCGGCGAGCCTTGTCTTCCCGCCCTGGCTGCCTATACGGGAATCGTGTTCAAGCGGATTCATCCGCAGGATTTTACGGAGGAAGATTTCGTTTATGCGCAAGAGCATCTGCTGATTGCCTCTTTCCTTTATGGGCTGCTCCGCCCGTTGGACGGAATCCGGAACTACCGGATGGAAGGCGATGTGCGGCTTCCGGAGCGCGGGGATGTGACCATGTTTGATTTTTGGAAGCCTCTGCTGACGGATTTCCTTGTCGGGGAGGTCAGAAGCAAGGGGAATGTGCTGGTCAATCTGGCAAGCGGAGAGATGAAGGAACTTTTCGACTGGAAGAAGGTATGCGGTGAAGTGCAGGTGGTGACGCCTGAATTTTATGTGAGGAAAGGCAATCGCCTGGTTACGGTGGTGGTTTATGCCAAGATGTGCCGGGGAGAAATGACGCGGTACATTCTCAAGCGGCGCATTGAGCGGGCGGAAGACCTGAAAGCCTTCGGGTGGGAGGGCTTTGCCTATGATGAGGCTGCAAGCGTCGGCGGGCGGATGGTCTTTGTAAATCAGGGATGAACCGTTTTCATCCCTGACTTATTCTTCCGCCGCGCGGAGCAGGTCTTTTTCCAGCACATCCGTACCGGGATAGCCTACGTGCCGGCTTTTCAGCTTGCCGTCGTGGCTGATGACCAGATAGGCGGGAATGCCGGTGATGCCGTAGGACGAACAGAGCGTTTTCCACTGCTCTTCTGTAAGGCGGAAGTGCACGCCGGTCATCTGGCTCAGTGTCTCCCTCCATTCCTTCTCGGGAGAAGACGGGCCGGTCAGATAAATGTATACGATGTCTTTCGATGCCAGTTTCTTCCGCAGCGGGCGCATGGCCGGGATACTCTTTCGGCACGGCCCGCACCACGTGGCCCAGAAGTCAATCAGTATGGCTCTTCCGCGGTGGGGAGCAATGATTCGGGGCAGGATGTCCGAGCCGGAAACTTTTTCGTCGAGCGTGGCTATCACCGCTTCGCGGGACGATTCGCTGCGGGCGGCTTCAAGCCGCAGGGCATTGCTCTTTTGTTCGATGTATTTGCCGATGTCGTCAAAGGTCAGCGACCTGAGCAGCTTGCGGTCGGCCGTGGTCAGCGCGGCGTCTTGCAGCATGCGTTCGCACAGCGGGCGCACGGCCTGAATGTCTTTGTCCAATGCGGCAGCGACCGTTTGGTTCTGCATAAGGTCTTTTTCCGCCAGACGGTAAGCGTCGAGTGCCCGCGATGTGCCGGTCGTTGCCAGTTCCGTATTGATGATTTCAGCGGCTCCGTCAAACCATGCCTTCTGCTCGTTCTTGCTTTTTCCCCTTGCCAAACGGACGGCTGATACGCTCAAACGGGGCAGATGGATATAGGCAGTCGTTTCTTCGCCCGGTACCAAAAAGAGTGTCAGTGCCGCCCTGTTGACGGAAAGATGCACCGTATCGGGCTTTATCATCTCGACTTCTGCATGGAATGAGCCGTCCTGACGCACGGTTATCCTGCTTGTCCACGGTTTTGGAAAGAGCATGTCGCTGTAAGAAAGCTGCATGTCGAGCTCCAGACGCGGGTCATAGCCCAGAATGTATCCGTTTATGATGGCTTTCCCCGCGAAAAGGCCCGGTTCGGGCAGTTCGGGTGTCTCTCCGGCGGCAGACGGCAGCAGGAAGTTGGGGACATATACGTAGGGTTCCTTTCGGCTGAGCTGGATGCCATAGATGTTCCATCCGGATTCCTTTTCCACCAAATCCACTTCGTGTATGCCTCTCGGAATAGGAGCGAACGACAAGGTGATGTTCATCCTTCCGTTTTCGGGTATCGTCTCGGGTTCGGTCGTGCCGCCGATGGAGATATGTTCGGCCTCCCTCAGGCGGAAGCTGTTTTTCTCGCTTCTGAGGTAGGTATCGTCCGAGATGACGGCAGGCGTGCCGGGCTTTCCGTAGATTACGGCATCCACTTGCGTCTGTTCGCTGGAGAGAATGATTCGGCTGATTTCTATTTCCGATGTGTTGGAAGTGATGAAGCCGGGATGCTCCAGTGTCCGTTTGTGGATATGTCCGGCTTGCGGCCGCGCCGGCAGGCAGAGCAACACGGCCAGGCTTGCTATGCATAAGATTCGTTTCATGGCGTATTCGTTCCTTTTTATCCCAGCAGATTGCCTAAGCGCTCGATTAGTTCGTTGCCAAGCTCCGTCTTTATTTTTATATGCTCGATGACTGCCGTCACAAACGGATTGCTTTCAAACACTCCGCGCACTTCCTCGAAGTCGCGCATCTGTTCTTCCTTGCTGCCGTCTGCGCCGAATCCGGTCATGGAGCTCAGGGAAAATTCTTTTTTTGCATCCTCATAGACCATACGGTCGAGCCATACCACGGCTTCCTTCCACCGTTCGACGATGGCGGCTATATCCTTTGCCGTTATCGTGTCGGGCTGAAGGCCGTAAAACTCCAGCATCTTTTCGTATGCCCATGTCCATTCGTAGGTATAATAGTGGGCATGCATGTCGGCGAAGCGGTCGTGAATGAGGTTTACATTGTTCAGTTCTCCGCTTTCGATGTCTGTCATCAGCCGTTCTATCTCACTCTTCGGGGCTATCAAGCCGGATATGTCAACCCATTCTCCCGTCCCGATGGGGGTATCAGGCTTCAGTCGCTCGCGAATCTCCTCGTCACTCCCGAAGCGGATGGCTTCAAGCCGCTTGATGACAGAGTTCCCCAAAAATTTATGGATGGCTGTTTCATAGAAGTGGATGCCTTTGTTCAGCGACGAGTTCTTGATTTTGGCGCTTTGGAACGAGTAGGTATCCGAGGTTTCTCCTGACACGCGGGCCAGTTCCTGCAGGATATTCCGGCCGGCCATCATCTTTTGGATGGTATACGGACTCAGCAGATTGTAGTTTATCTGGTCAAGACGGTTCGGGTCTTTCCGCAAATCGCGCTTTGGCCACTTTTGTGCGTCGCGTATGGTGCCCACGCTGCGCAGGTTGACTCCCGGCACGAGAAAGGTTGTGTTCTTTTCCTCTATCAGGTAGGAAAAGGGAAGATTGGAAGTGTCCGGGTGTGCCACGTGTCTTCCCATAACAAGCGAGAAGGCCCCGATGCGGGCGGGCCACAGAATGTAGGAGTCGGAGGCAGTCTTTGCCCCGCGTTCCAGCGCTCCCTGATGGATAGGGCCCAGCTTGTACATGTGGTTGCTCTGGTTTGACCCCGATCCGGCGTTCATAAACGAGAACATGCCGGCTATCAGCAGCGTTGACTTGTGGTGGGTGACGGTAAACGGCCCGGCAAAGATAGCGCATGCCTCACCGTTTTCCCCCTGACAGTTGCTGAAGAAAAGCGAGTCGGAAGCCGAATAGTTGTGGCCGAGATGACAGGCTTGCCCTACAAAACACCGGGTCAGCATCGTTCCGTCTTCCACATGCGAGCCGCTGGAGATGATGAAGTCATCGCAAATCACGCCGTATCCTATATGCACTGGGTCGTATTCATTACTGTTTATGCTGCCGTTCTTCAGTCGTCCGGCTCCTTCTATCTTGCAATAGTCTCCGATGCGTACGTTCTTGATGTAGCCTGCATCTACGATGGTGACATGGTGTCCGATGGTTCCGGTTTCTGATGCCGTCTCTTCCGCATACGTACAGATGATTTGCCTCATGCGCTCGGTGAGTTCCGGACGATGGCGGTACAGTGCCATGATATAGGCCTGGTGTGCGGACAGACGGTCGTGGATGACAACTTCCCGGCCGCCGGTTTCGTTCAGCACGGATACTTCCACACCGTTTCCGAACTTGCTCTTTTTGTCTACCAGGATGATGTCAACGTTTTCGATGAACGTATGTTCGCCGATTTCGTAATTGGCGATATAGTTTTTTACATTCTCGATGCAGCAGTTGTCGCCTACAGTCACGTTGTGGAGTGTGACATAAAGCAGTCCGGCGTGCTTGGTCATTCCGCCGGCAAGCTTGAATTCTCCTTCGAATACGCCTAAGCGGACTTTTCCCGAGAAGCGTGTATGGTGGATGTGGGCGGTGTTGAAGTTTTCTGCCACCTCCACGTCACTCCAGTCTGCAGCGATGCAGTGCTGGTTTTCTAATTGCGAAATTTCAGTTTCGCTGAGCGGTCGGTATCGTTTCATAGTCATTCCTCGTCATAGGTCTGGTACAGAAAATCGTTGTACGGGTATTTCTGCACGTGAAGTTCTTTTACTTTATTATATAATAGTGTCTTCAGTTCCTCGATGTTGGTTTTGTTTCGCGCGGAGATGAAGATGCAGTTTTCGTTGAGCTTGGCCATCCAGGTTTTCATCAGTTCATCCAGAGTGATGTTCTCCTTGGTTTTTGGAGTCAGGTCATCTTCCGCCTTTTCGATGTAAGTGTAGGCGTCAATTTTGTTGAAGACGATAATGGTCGGTTTCCCGCCTGCGCCGAGGTCGGCGACAGTCTTGTCTACCACTTGTATCTGCTCCTCAAAGTCGGGATGTGAGATGTCGACCACATGAACAAGCAGGTCAGCCTCGCGTACTTCGTCGAGGGTCGACTTGAATGAATCGACCAAATCGGTGGGGAGCTTGCGGATAAATCCTACCGTGTCTGACAAAAGGAAGGGAAGGTTCTCGATAATGACCTTGCGCACGGTGGTGTCGAGCGTGGCAAACAGCTTGTTTTCGGCAAAGACCTCGCTCTTGGCCAGCAGATTCATCAGGGTAGATTTTCCTACGTTGGTATATCCCACCAAGGCGACACGTATCAGCCGCCCGCGGTTCTTGCGCTGTGTGGTTTTTTGGGTATCGATTTCCGCCAGGCGCTGCTTGAGCAGCGACATGCGGTTAAGGATGATACGGCGGTCCATCTCGAGCTGGGTTTCACCCGGGCCGCGGAGTCCTACCGAACCCTTGCCGCCTCCTGCTCCGGAGCCGCCTCCTTGTCGTTCCAAGTGCGTCCAAAGCCGTTGCAGCCGCGGGAGCATATACTTGTATTGTGCCAGTTCCACCTGCGTTTTGGCGTTGGCGGTCTGGGCCCGCATGGCGAAAATGTCCAGAATCAGGGAGGTTCGGTCGAGAATCTTCACGTTCAGCTCCTTTTCGATGTTGCGGAGCTGCTTGGCGGAAAGTTCATCGTCGAAGATGACCATTCCCACTTCCGTCTCTTCACTTTCATTCGCAGCGGCGAGATATTCCTTTATTTCCTGAAGCTTGCCTTTTCCTACGTAAGTGACGGAGTTGGGCGAGTCAAGCTTCTGGGTAAAGCGCTTTATTACCTCGGCTCCGGCCGTTTCGGCCAGGAAGGCCAGTTCGTCCAGATATTCATTGGTCTTGCGTTCGTTCTGGGTCTGTGTAATCAGACCGACGAGAACCGCTCTTTCTGTCTGTGCTTTTGATATTACAAATTCTTTCATCCGGTGGTTGTTATTAAGTCCGGCTTCTGTCTGGTTCTTGCATCCGTGTGGCTTGTGCCGTTGAAAATCGGGTTTCATGCTGTCGGAAACCGTGTCTTGCCCTGATGAAAGCGAGGTTTCATCCGTGTCGGCAAGAGCAGACAGAGGCTAAGCACCGCAAATATAACGAAAAAGAGCGCATCTCATGCGGGATGCGCTCTTTTTTTGTGTTTATTGTCGGAGCTTTGAGCCTTAGCGGTTTCCTCCTGCCCACCATACGGGCTCGCTGAATACATATTGTCCGTTTCCGTAAGCTTCGCCTACATTAGGGTTGGCGCTTACTTCGTCGCTTCCGTAAGGTGCGCGGAGCGGGAAACGGCCGGGATTTTCCAGCTGATAGAAGTCGTATCCTTCTGCTTTCAGGCGGCGGACATCGTTATAGTTCTCTGTCGACTCGCCGTTGGCTCCCCACAAGGCGATGTATTTCTGTATCATCGTTTCCTGAAGGGCATCGGCATCAAACAGCGGCTTCACTTGCAAATCGAAATATTCTTCGGCATCAGCTGCGGTCAGTGCTGCCGTAGAATTGGCTTTTACGGGGACAACCGTATTGCTCAAGGCATTCTGGACATTTTCCTCCGTGTTCAGCATTCCGGCCACCACGGCTTCCTTCAGGGCTTGTTCGGCATCGCTGCTTTCCAGGCGTACCAAAGCTTCCGCTTTCAGGAACAGCAGTTCATGGTAGCTCATCAAGTAAGTCGGTGCGGTAGCAGCCATCAGGAAGATGGAAGTGTTGTAATATTCCTGTTCCTGGCGCAGATTGTCTCCTCCATTGGGTGCCATCATGCCCATGAAAGTCTGTTTGCCGTCTGGGCCTAAGTTGGTTTCCGTTCCGTCGAGTTGCTTGCAGTAGTAGGCATTGCCCAAACTCTTGTCGGCAAGGAGAGCATCGGCAAATACACGGTGCAGACGCGGGTCTTGGCGTGCTTGCAGTTTCTTTGCCATGCTTGTGCTGGCGGCGGTGTATTCGCGGCTGTAGAAGAAATCGAACAGCGGGTTGAGGTTTGCCACGCCGTCATAGATTGAGAAAGCCGCCTGCTCGTCGGCGCTTTGGAATGACTTTTCAACACAGTCCAATACGGTGTTCAGCGCTGCGGTCTTGTCTTCAGCCACGTTTAACGTATGCATCGTGTAGCGGGCTTTCAGTCCGTAGGCCAGTTTCAGCCATGCTTCTGCATCTCCGTTAAACAAAATGTCCTGTGTGCCCGGACCTCCCGTGGCGTGTGTGTCGCCTTTAGGCAGGTCTTCGATAGCAGCATCCAGATAGCTGATGATGGCCGTATAGATGGATTGCTGCGTATCTATTTCGGGAGTCATGTATTGCGGCTTTCCGTTGTCCAGTTCAGGCAGGGCGGCTTGTGAGAACGGAGCGTCGCCAAACGCGTCTGCTATCAGTCCGGCATTGAGGGCAGCCAGCACTTCGCCCATACCTTTCGTGGCATAGTTTCCCGGCTGCTCGCCTGTTTCAGAGCACTTGCTGATGACAACACGGGCATTTTTCAGCGTTGAATACGTGTTCGCCCATACATTGTTGAATGTAGAAGATGCGTAGACTTCGGCAAGCCGCTGTTCTGCATTGAAAAGTTGGTTGAATATACCTACCTCGTGCTCCGTATACGAAGCGAAATAGTGGTTGAAGTCGCCTCCTACGTTGCTGAAGGCCGTGGATGTGATGACATCGGTCAGGATAAACTTGGCATCGACATTGTGCGGATTGTCAATATCCTGATTGATTTTGTCCATCTTGTCTTCGGAGCAAGAGAACAAAGCCCCTGCCACCAAGGCGACAGACAGATAAGTCTTGATATTTCTATATGTAATTTTCATGATTCGCGCTTTGTTTAGAATTTGAATGAAAGACCGAAACCGTAGCTTGAGCTTCCCGGCAAAGAGAAACGCTCGAATGCTCCTGCCATATTGTTGTTACCCAAAGTTGCTTCGGGGTCCAGTCCCGGCAGTTCTGACCAGATAAGAATGTTACGGGCAAATACGTTGGCTGTGATTTGCAGGTATTTCTTGTCGAATACCGGATAGCTCAATGAGATTTCACGCAGCTTGATGAACGAGTTGTCGTATACGGAAGCTTCGTCGATTAGGTTCATGGCATTGAAATAGTCGTAAGCATCTTCTCCTTTGATGGTGATGTCATTGGGCGAATAAGAGCCGTCCGCATTCTGTTTCACAGCAGGAAGCTCGAACAGGAACTCGCTCTTGTTTCGGTAGTCTGCTGAACGTTGGGTTACACCATAGTAGTCAAGCACACCCATCGTACCGCAATACATCTGTCCGCCCTGTTTCCAGTCGAATACGGCCGAGAGGCGGAACTTGTAAAGCTCCAATGTCGTGTTGAATCCAAGGCGGAAGTCCGGAGATATTTTGCCGATGACATCGGGTGAGCTAGCCTGCGGCAAACCGTTTTCGTCTACCACAATGTCGCCGTTCTCGTTGCGCAGATAGCTTGTACCGTAGATAACCGGGAACTTGTCGCCGATGCTGGCGCGTACTTGCGGTGTCACGAATCCACCCAGCTTGATGCTTTCAACGCCTTCGGCAAGTTTGTCCACGTAGTTGTCAATCTTAGAGAAGTTGAATCCAAAGTCCCAATATACATTCTTCTTGTTAATCGGATTGATGGTCAAGGTGATTTCATGTGCATTGGTATGGATGGCACCACCGTTTGTCATCATCTCGCTGTATCCGGTAGAAATTGAAAGAGGCACGGCAAATATCTGGTCTTTCACATTCTGGCGTGAATAAGTATAGTTCAACGAAACCAGACCGTGCCAGAATGCCAGGTCAAGTCCGATTTCATAGGACTTCGTGTTCTGCGGCTTCAGGTTCGGGTCATAGATTCTATAATAAGGTATATAGGAAGTGACCGAGCCGAACGGATATTGAATAGGCGTTCCGGCAGAGAATCCGCCTCCGTAAGCGGGAGTTGCATATAAATTTTCGATATACTCGCCTGCCATACCCACTTCAGCGTATGAACCGCGGATTTTACCGAATGTCAGCACCTGATTGTCTTTCAAGAACGGCAGTTCAGTGAAGATCCATCCCAGTGATACCGAAGGATAAGTAAACGAACGGTTTCCGCGCGGCATGGAAGAAACGACATCGTTGCGCACGGTGGCGTTCAAATAAAGCATGCTCTTCCATGAAAGCGACAGATTGGCGAAGTTTCCGACTGTCCGCTTCTTGGTTGTGCTCTGTCCGGACTGGAAAGTGGTTGCGTTTCCAATGTTGTTCCATCCCGGGAAATTGAAGTTGTAACCCTGGGCCGTAGTCACGCGGGTGCTCTTGTCTACCCATTCGTTACCGTACATCAGGTTGAAATTGAAATCTTCGTTTATCTTCCAGTCGTATGTCAGGGTGAACAGTGAGTTCATCTCTGTAATCTGGTAGTCATCCTGACGGGAATATCCCGTAGAATAAGATTGGTCTCCGTATCCGTAATTGTCTTGGTAGATTGTGCTGTAGGCATCGGCACCTAATTGATATTTACCGGTCAAGGTATGATTGTCTGTACCGAAGTTTGTCTTGTATTGCACGTAGGCATTTCCGAAGAAACGCTGAGAACGCTCAACAAACGAGTTGTTTTCTGTCGCCCAATAAGCGTTGTTGAATGAGGAAGAACGATAGTTGTTCTGAGTATACGGGTCACCTTCTACGTGCGACGGGATTCCGTTGAAGTCATAGCTTGACGGAGCGCCGTAGACTGTTGCGATTACGCCTTCGTTACCGGAACTCTGCTTTCTGATTTTTGAGGTAATGAAGTTTCCGCTGAAGCCGGTTGTCCAGTTGTCGGTGAGGTTTGCCGTAGCGTTCAGCTTTACATTGTAACGATCCATGCCCGTATTCGGGATGATACCCTCAGACATGCTGTTTCCTAAAGAGAAAGAATAATAGCCTTTGTCAAAAGCTTGGGCAACATTTACATTGTTGCTCCACGAAACACCTGTGTTGAAAAAGTTCTTGGCATTGTCGAAAGCTTGCGGAACAGCCCACGGGTCAAGTCCGGCAGCCGCACGTTGCGGAACATAATACATTCCTTCGTGCATGCCGTACTGCTGTGTATAGCTGTTGCTGGTGTTACCACCGTAAGTCGCGTCGTTTGCCAAGTCGGCAATCTTGGGTCCCCATGCCGTAGAAGCGTACGGTGAATAGACTCCGCCAACCCCTTGTGCGTATTCTTTCTGGAATTCCGGAAGGGTAGAAACCTTTTCAAAAGACAGGTTTGTGTTGAAAGTGACGGTCGGTTTGCCTTTCTTGGCATTCTTTCCGCTCTTGGTTGTAATGACGATGACACCGTTTGATGCACGCATACCGTAAAGGGCGGAAGCTGCCTGTCCCTTCAGGATATTGATGCTTTCGATGTCGTTCGGGTCAATATCCACGGCGCGATTGGCAAAGTCGGCTCCGGCCACACTACCATTGTTACGCGTATCCGTATCAATATCGGCGGCAGAAGATATCGGCATGCCGTCTATTACGTAAAGCGGAGTATTGTCTCCTGTGAATGAACGCACACCACGAATGACAATCTGAGAAGATGCACCGGGCATACCAGACGACGGAGTGATGTCAACACCTGAAACTTTCCCTTGCAAAGCGGATGACAAGCTTGTGCTTGCGGCTTGTGTCAGTTCTTCGCCTTTTACATCCTGTACGGCATAAGCCAAAGCCTTCTTCTCACGGGAGATTCCCATAGCTGTAACCACAACTTCATCCAGCACCTCGGCGTCCGATTTCAGCACCACATTCACGACCGGCTGAATCTCCAGCT
>CALUJA010000014.1 GCA_944320845.1 uncultured Phocaeicola sp. | reverse complement strand
ATGAGAGGTTCCTGGCGGATTCGAACCGCCGTACGCGGTTTTGCAGACCGCTGACTAAGCCACTCATCCAAGGAACCAAAACGTTCGCTTCGTTTTGTTAGTATAGTGAGGTTCCTGGCGGATTCGAACCGCCGTACGCGGTTTTGCAGACCGCTGACTAAGCCACTCATCCAAGGAACCGGACTATATCAGGCCTTTTCTCAAACGCGATGCAAAGGTACAACTATTTTTGATATTTGCAATACATTCGCCCGAAAAAACTCATTTTTTCTTTTGACTCATGTGGCATTTGGTGCATCCACATCCGCAGTTGCAACTGCTTTTCTTCTTATATGTAAGGGCTTTAAAGATGTTTCTTGCTGCATAAATCACACAGCAAGAAACTATAGTCAATACAACAATATCTTGAATCCCCATAAACTTTATACAATAATTTATATATGAATTAGAATAAACTTCCTATCTGATGCACAAAAAATGCCACTACCCATGCCAGTGCCGTGGTATATCCTGCGGCAAAGATAGCCCACTTCCAACTGCCTGACTCTTGTTTGATGGCGGCGAGGGTTGCTATGCATGGGAAATAAATCAGCACAAACAGCATATATCCGAACGCTACGAGAGGAGTGATTGGGATGCGGTCTGCCAGATTTACATTGTCCACATCGCCTTCGTTTGTATAAAGGACACCGAGCGTGCTGACAACAAGCTCTTTGGCTCCTATACCGGAAAGGATGCCGATTCCCATTTTCCAGTCAAAGCCTAACGGCTCAATGGCAGGTTCGATGGCTTTGCCTATCTGGCCGATGTAAGAGTTTTCCTGTTGTTCTGCTACAGTCTGATATTCGGCATGATTAGGATAATATCCCAGAAACCAGATGATGATGGAGGCTACCATGATGATACCTCCCATTTTCTTCAGATACTGTTCGCCCTTTTCCCATGTGTGGCGCAAGACCGACTTGGATGTCGGCATGCGATAGGGAGGCAGTTCCATGACGAAAGGCGTATCATCACCCTTGATGAGGAACTTGGAAAAAATGCGTGCCATCAGAACCGCCAGAAGGATGCCGGTTGCATAGATGGAAAGCAGCACCAAACTTGCGTTGTTCGGAAAGAATGCGCCTATCATGACTAAGTAGATGGGCAGACGGGCACTGCACGATATGAGCGGATTGACGAGCATGGTAACCAGTCTTGACTTGCGGCTTTCGATGATGCGTGAAGCCATAATGGCAGGAACATTACATCCGAAACCCATAATCAGAGGGATGAATGATTTCCCGTGAAGTCCCATCTTGTGCATGATTTTGTCCATGATGAAGGCGGCTCTTGCCATATATCCGGAGTCCTCCATGAAGGAGATGAAGAGATAGAGCAGAAGTATGTTGGGCAGGAATACGATGACTCCGCCTACGCCGCCGATGATGCCGTCGATAATCAAGTCTTTCAGCGCACCGGCGGGCATAAAGGTTTCCACCAGTTCCCCGATTTTCCCGACAAGCCATTCGATGCCTTGCATCGGGTATTCTCCCAATACGAATGTGGCTTCAAACATGATGTAGAGAAAGATGAAAAATATCGGGTATCCCCAGATACGGTGTGTCACGATACTGTCGACAATGCGTGTAAACATTTCCGTATTTTGGTTTGTATCCGTATAAGTCTCTTTGAGTGCCCCGGAGATAAAGCCGTATTTTGCGTTTGTAATGGCTTGTTCACTGTCTTCATTGAGAACATTGTACAGGCGTTGGGCTTCTTCGTTGCGTATCCGGATGATTTCTTGAGCATTGGGCAGCTGTGAAATGACCCGGTCTTCGATGTCCTTGTCGTTTTCCAGCAGTTTGATGGACAAGAAGCGGGTCGAGTATTTATACCGGATACTGTCGTTTTTGCTGATTTCCTTTTTCACGGCATCAATGCTCCGTTCCAGTTCCGGTCCGTGATTGATGTGGATATGACGGATATATCCTTTGGGGGCGAAGTCGTTGCCGTCATATTTGTGGTCGGGCACATAGGCGTCGTGCCATTCGCGGAATTCTCGCAGCACCTCATTCTGGATTTCTTTCTTCTGTTCCATAAAGTCGGCTCCTTCGTAGAGTCCGATGATTACATGGAACAGATTGTCGATTCCTTCGCCCGTGCGGCTCACGGTCGGAACGATGGGAACGCCCAACAGTTGGCTCAGTTTTTTGATGTCAAGCTTGTTCCCGCTGTGCAGCAGTGCGTCATACATGTTCAGTGCCACTACCATACGCACGTTCATGTCGATGAGCTGGGTGGTCAGATAAAGGTTTCGTTCCAGATTGCCGGCATCTATCACGTTGATGATTACATCCGGTGTCTCTTCTATAATATGCTTGCGCACATAGAGCTCTTCCGGACTGTAGGCCGATAGGGAGTAAGTTCCCGGCAGGTCGACCAGACGGAACCGGTAGCCTTGGAACTCGAAATATCCTTCCTTGGCATCCACCGTTACGCCGCTGTAGTTTCCTACGTGTTCGTGAGAGCCGGACGCGACATTAAACAGCGAAGTCTTGCCGCAATTGGGATTTCCCACCAGCGCCACATTGATAGTACGCCGTTCTCCCCGCGCAATCTTCTTCATTTCCTCTTCTGTTACGGGGATTGTCTCCGAGATGGGGGCATGATAGTCAATGTCTTTGGCGGCCGATTTCCGTGCTTCTTCCTCGCTGATTACTTCAATCATGGATGCCTCCTGCCTCCGCAGGGAGATTTCATAGCCCATCACCTTGTATTTTATCGGGTCTTTCAGCGGTGCGTTCAGCAGCACTTCCACCGCCTGGCCTTTGATGAATCCCATCTCGATGATGCGCCGGCGGAAACCTCCGTGTCCTAACACTTTAATGATGAATCCCTTTTCTCCTGTCTTTAGTTCTGATAATCTCATGTGTCTTATTTCGTTTTTTGTCTGCAAATATAGAAGATTGACTTTGCTTGTGCAAACAATTTAGATTGTTTTTAAATAATATCTTCCGGAGCGGTCTTTTGCCGCCGAGAGAAAAGGCTGGCAGGATTATGGCCGCCTGAAAAAAACATTTATCTTTGCATGAAACTTGTTTTTGGTGCGCGTGAAATAAAATGTATGTATAAGGATAAATTCATACGGAAGGTGCTGCGCTTCATAGAAAGCGGGAGCTTGTTCGGGTCTGGCAGCCGGATATTGGTGGCTTTGAGCGGAGGAGCCGATTCTGTGGCCCTGCTGCGCGTGCTTTTGCAGGCAGGCTACGCCTGTGAAGCTGCGCATTGTAATTTTCATTTGCGGGGAGAAGAATCAGACCGCGACGAGGAGTTTGTACGGACTTTGGCTGGAAAACTGGGGGTGACACTGCATGTCGCTCATTTCGATACGGAGCGTTACGCTGCCGGGCACAGGATTTCTGTCGAGATGGCCGCACGGGAACTTCGTTATGAATGGTTCGAACGCTTGCGGAGTGATATCCGTGCCGATGTGGTGGCGGTGGCCCATCATCGGGATGACAGTGTGGAAACTTTTTTGCTTAACCTGGTCAGAGGGACGGGAATAGACGGTTTGCGGGGAATCCGTCCGGTAAACGGAAGGATTGTACGGCCGCTGTTGGGGGTGAGCCGTGAAGAAATTCTGGATTATCTGTTGGAATTGGGGCAGACTTATGTGACAGACAGCACAAATCTGAAGGATGAATTTACGCGCAACAAGCTGCGTCTGGATGTATTGCCTTTGCTGGAGTCGATGAATCCTTCGATACGGGAGTCTATTGTGGAGACCGCCCGCCGTCTTTCAGATGTGGCGGATGTTTATGATGCGGAGATAAGGAAGGCTTGCGCGCGTGTTCAGACGGGAGAGCGGCGCATCAGCATCCCGGCATTGCGGAGCGAGGTATCTCCCAAGGCTGTGCTGTATGAGTTGCTTTATCCTTTGGGCTTCAATTCGTCGCAGATAAAAGATATATATATGTGTATGGACGGGCAGCCGGGCAAGCTTTTCTATACAGACGACAAGGTGTTGCTGTGTGATCGTGAGGAGTTGGTCTGGAAATACAAGGAGGATAAGGAAGTGCAGCCTTTGCTCCATCAGGAGATTATCGTGTGCGACGGTGCTTTTTCTGTCCCTCGTGTGACCACCGAGGCCTATCTGGATGCAGATTTTGTCACGATGCCTTTGGTGCTTCGCAAGTGGCGGTCGGGCGACAGGTTCGTGCCTTATGGGATGAAGGGCTTCAAGAAAGTGCGCGATTATCTGCTTGACCGTAAGTTTTCCCTGTTTCAGAAAGAAAAGCAATACGTGGTCTGCAGCGGAGATGATATTGTCTGGCTGGTGGACGAACGGACAGATAATCGCTTTCGGGTAACGCCAACGACACGGCGCATTCTGGTTTTGCGCGTAGAAATACCTACAAAATAGGTCTTATATATTAAAAGATGTAAAAAATGAAGCGGTGGAAGCGTTACATTGAATGAATTGTATTTATTTTGAGACATATTAATCAAATATTTAAGGACTATGAACGAATTAATTGCAAAAATCAAGGAATTGAATGCTGCATTGATAGCAGACGCTGAATTGCAGGCAAGCAAAGGAAACAAGGCAGCAGGAACTCGTGCTCGTAAGGCTTCTTTGGAGTTGGAAAAGGTCTTGAAGGAATTTAGAAAGGTGTCTCTGGAAGAATCAAAAAAATAAAGATTGCAGCAACACCTGAAAAAGAGAGGTTGTATCCTGTCAGAGTTTCTGATACCGGTACAATCTCTTTTTGTTTATGTAGGTTCATCATGCAATAAAAAGAGATTTGGGTCATGTGGCGTTGGTTTCCGGTTGTCTTGTGGGGCTTTATGGTGTTTTGTTCGTGTGGCGGCACGGACAGGACGGCTCGTTCCTGTGCTTTGGTGGATTCACTGAACGGACGGGCATACGACCTGCGCTACAAAGATTTGGAGGCTTCTTCGCAGATGGCCCTGCAAGCCTGCCGGATGGCAGGCGGCTATCCGGGCGGACGGGCCGAGTCTTTAAACAATCTGGCCTTTTGCGCTTTCATGAAGATGGACTTCGAGCGTTCCGCCGGCCTGTATGAAAAGGCGTTTTTGTCAAGCAAAAATGAGATTGAACGCTTGGTGTCTGATGTGGGGATGATGAAGATTTGTCAGCGGACTTCTATGAATAAGGAGTTTTATGACTATAGAAACAGTGCCTTGCGCAGGATGAAGCGGATAGAGGAAGACCGTCCTTTCTTGAAAGAAAGCCGTTGGCAGAAGCGTTTCGACTATGCGGTTTCTGAGTTTTATATTGTTTCGGGCATCTATTATTATTACCTGCAGCAGAAGAAAGAGTCTCTCGATGCGATAGATGCCGTTCCGGAAGATGCTTTGCTGGGAGATACGGCCCAATCGCTCTATTATCTGTATATGCGCGGTTCGGGGGAAATGTATGAGGCTGCCAGTCGGGATGAAGTGACATTGGGCGAACTGGGCTGTCTGCTTGAGTGCCTTCAGGCCAGTCATGTGGGAGGATATGTCTATTTCGAGGCAAACGCCATGCAGGGAATTGCAGAACTGCTCAATGCACGGAGCAACAGGGAACTGGTGGAGAAGAAACGGCCCGGTCTTTTGCGCCTTCTCAATGCAGACAACGTGCCTTTGGACAGTTTGCCGCTTCGTTATGCGCGGAATGCCCTTCGTCTGTTCAAGCAATACGGGGACTGGTATCAGATTTCAGGCACTTACCGCACGGTGGCTACCTTTTACAATCATGCCGGTGAGCCGGAAAAGGCCTTGCATTATCTGGCCCAGGCTTTGGATTATGTGAATCTTCATCACGAAAAGTACTATCATTGCACGGATACGCTCGACCGTCTCCGCACGTTCATACCAGACGAGTCGGCTTCCATCGAGTTGGCATGGATTAATGACCAAGGCATAAAGACCGTACCAGAGTGGATAGCTCGTCTGCGTGAGCAGCTAAGCCTGACTTATTCGGCGATGGGACGGAAGCGGGAGTCAGACTATAATCGCAACATCTATCTGGATATTCTGGACTATACCCGTCAGGACAAGGAGCTTGAAAGCCGTTATCAGGCTTTGGAGCGGGAATCCAGGCAGTTGAATATTTTGTTGTGGATGGTTGTCGCCGGACTCGTTGTGCTGGTGGCCTTGTTTGTGGGATTAAGCTTTTATCGGAAAAAAAGGAATGCCGTCTATGTAGACCGGTTAAAGCAGATATTGGCGCTTTGCCGCAAGATAACCGCTTCCGTTCCGGTAAATGCTTCGGATGCCGGAGAGGTGAAGGATGCCGTTTTGCAGGCGGTTGGGAAGGACATACTCCGGCAGTTTCAGGCGGATGGACTGGATATCCGGCTGGATGGTGAGGAATGCCCGGAAGAGGAAACGGGCAGACGGCACGCCAACTCTTTTGCGCTGGTTTCCCCGGGCGGGCAGAAACCGGTGGGACGGCTTTATCTGTCGCGTTCGGCCAGACTGCGCAGGGATGAATTGGCGTTCATCCGTCTTTTGCTGCCCTATATGGCGTGGACTCTTGAAAACGGAATGAATTTTGTCTCTTTTGATGACGAGAGAAAGCGGGTGGAAAAAGAGCTTTATGTCCATGCACGCCATCTGGCTGAATACAAGCGTCAGAATGAGGTGAAGAAGGCATGTCTCTCTTTGGTTACGGACATGCTGCCTTATATCGACCGGATGGTGAACGAAATCCATAAGCTCCGCTCTTCTGTCTATGCACAAAAAGACGAGATAAGGCGGGAAAAGCTGGATTACATCCGTGAGCTTGTGGCGAGAATCAATGAATACAACGATATTCTTGCGTCTTGGATTAGGATGAGGCAGGGAGAAGTGAGCCTGAACATTGAAAGTTTCGGGCTGGACGAAATCTTTTCGGTTATTGCCAAGGGGAAACATTCGTTTGATGCGAAGCATCAGAATTTATTGATATGTCCCACCCGGGCTTTGGTCAGGGCAGACAGGGCCTTGACTCTGTTTATGGTGAACACATTGACCGAGAATGCACGCAAATACACTCCGGAAGGCGGAAGCATTGAAGTAAGGGCGGAAGAGGGGGACGGTTATGTGGAGATATCTGTCTGTGATGACGGGCCGGGATTGTCGGACGAGGATATTGCTCTGATTCTGGACAATAAGATATACGATTCTGCAAAAATCGGTATGGCAGGAGCATCGGATGCCTACCGGCTTCAAAAACGGAAGGGACACGGGTTCGGACTGGTGAACTGCAAGGGCATCATCGAGAAATACAGAAAGACAAATCCGATATTCAGCGTCTGTGCTTTCAATATCGAAAGCCGGAAGGGTGAGGGGAGCCGGTTTTATTTCCGTTTGCCTAAAGGCATACGGAGGGGAGTGGGGATGCTCTGTCTGTTTGCATGGGTGGGCGTGTCGTGTTCTTCCGGACCTGCCCCGCAGAAGGCGGTGCCGGCCGGGTATGACAGTCTGTTGGTAAGGGCCAATGACTATGCGAATATTGTATACGACTGTAATGTGAACGGGGCTTATCAAGAGGCGTTGCAGTTTGCCGACAGCGTGCTTTATTACATGAATGCTTGTTACCGCCGCACTTCGGGCAGTGAAACGCCGTTGCTTTCCTTTTGCGGCGAGGGGAGTGCGGCGGAACAGGACTGGCTTTCCAAGGGTTTCCGCACAGACTACTATATCTTGTTGGATGTAAGGAATGAGGCAGCGGTGGCGGCGCTGGCCTTGAAAGATTTTCGCACCTATCATTATAACAACGAAGCTTATGCCACTCTTTATAAAAGGCTCAGCAAAGACATGTCTTTGGAGGAATACTGTGTCCAGATGCAGCAGTCTGCCAATAATAAGTGGATAGCATTGGGGGTGTTTGTCTTGTTGGTAGTGGGGTGTCTGATGGCTTATTATCTGTTTTATGTCCGTCGCCGTCTCCATTATCGTTATAACATGGAGCAGGTGTTTGCTATCAATGAGGCCGTATTCTCGGCTTCTCCCCATTGGGGGACGGAAGGAGAAATCACTGTTCCGGTGGATTTCCTGAACAAGTTCTTTGAGAAAACGAAGGAGCTGGTTGCCATAGACAATTTGGGCCTGGCCATATACGATGAAGATACGCGTGAACTGAAGAATCTGTTTTATTCAGACATGAAGGACGACGGCCTCTTGGCCGCGGTTCGCCGGTGCTTTGACGAGCGGAAGCCGCGGTGGAAAGCGGTGAGTGGATGGGAATTCTGTCCGTTGTGGGTGGAGTCGGGAGACAAGAAGCTGCCGGTCGGGGTCTTTGCCATGCATCCGGTCTGTCCGCTGACGCGGGAGGAAGACCGTCTGGCCGTGGAGCTGGTTCTTGGTTACCTTAGCGTTGTGCTCTATCACACCATAGTGCAAGTCAAGCGGAAATATAGTGACATCGAGTTGATGCAGGACAATGCCCGCCGCACGGAGTTTGAAGAAAATCAGTTGCATGTGCAAAATCTGGTACTTGACAATTGCTTGTCTACCATTAAGCATGAGACGGTTTATTATCCGAACCGTATCAAGCAGATTGCAGACAGCATAAACGGCACGCAGGATGCGGAAATCCGGAGGCGTCTCGGTGTCATGGACGAACTGGTAAGTTATTATAAGGATGTGTTTGCCCTGCTTGCTTCGTGTGCGGCCCGTCAGTTGGACGAGATAACCTTTCGCCGGATGAATGTAAGTGTGCAGAGTGTGATGGATTATGCCGTCAGATATCTGAACAGGCTTTTGCGGAAACAGCGTCTGACACTGGAGATGGAAGCCCGTCCGGTGGCTTTGTCGGTGGTGGGCGATGAAGTGTTGCTGCATTTCCTGATGGAAAATCTGTTGGATGAGGCGGTGCGCTGTGCTGAGTCGGGCAGATTGGTGCTTTCGGCATGTCGCGATGGTGATTTTGTGCGTTTCGATTTTACAGACTTCCGCCGCATCTATACGCAAGACGAGCTTAACGGCTTGTTTTACCCGGACAAGGCGCGTATTTGTATGGGTGAAAATGGCGGTGTCTTTTCAGGCGCGGAGTATTTGGTGTGCAAGCAGATTGTCCGGGAGCATGATGAATATTCCGGACGGCGCGGATGCCGCATCAATGCATCGCCGGTAGAGGGTGGCTTTAAAGTATGGTTTACGATTCCTGTTTGCAAATAAAGAACTGATGATATATGGAAAAATTTAAAGTGATTATAGTAGAAGATGTAAAGCTTGAGTTGAAAGGCACGGAAGAGATATTCCGTCATGAGATTCCGAACGCTGAAGTAATCGGCACGGCCATGACGGAAACTGAATTTTGGAAGATTCTTCAGACGGATGCTCCTGATTTGGTGTTGTTGGATTTGGGATTGGGAGGTTCTACTACGGTCGGTGTGGACATTTGTGCCCGTCTTCACCGGGAGCGTCCGGAGTTGAAAGTGCTGATATTTACGGGCGAGACATTGAATGAGAAGCTTTGGGTGGATGCGCTGGATGCGGGGGCCGACGGCATTATCCTGAAAACCGGAGAGCTGCTCACGGCAACCGATGTGCAGGCGGTGATGGACGGAAAGAAACTCGTGTTCAACTACCCGATATTGAAGAAGATAGTCGAGCGCTTCAAGCAGTCGGTAGAGGCGGAGCAGCGCCGCCAGCAGGCGATTATAGACTATGATATCGACGAATATGACGAGCGTCTTCTGCGTCATCTGGCTTTGGGATATACGAAAGAAATGATAACCAATCTGAAGGCAATGCCCTTTGGCGTGAAATCAATAGAAAAGCGTCAGAATGATTTGGTGAACCGCCTTTTCAGACCGGAAGAGCGCACGGGAGTCAATGCCTGCCGCCTGGTTACCCGTGCCTTCGAGCTGCGCATATTGGACATAGATAATCTGGAGCCTGATGAAGAATAGGATTTTCATCGTTCATCCGCAGACCTGCTTCTTCCTGCTGACTGTGACGCTCTTTTTCTTGTCGTGGATTGGAAGTGTCTGCGGCTGGGCGGGAGTGCAGAGTCTGCTGAGTGCAGAGGGGCTTCGCTGGATACTCCGCCATATCGCCGGTGATTATGTCGGTTCTCCAGTGCTTTTTCCGGTGATGGTCTTGTTTTTCGGAGGCGGACTGTGGGTGGATTCCGGACTGGGGAAAACCTGCCGCGACCTTTTAAGAGGAAAAAAGCAGGCGTCCCACAGAGAGCGCCATGCCTTGTGGATGGCTGCTGCTGCCGGAGGAATTTATTTGGGCATCTGTATGCTGCTTGCTTGGGAGCCGGAAGGAATCGTGCGCAGTGCTGTAGGAACATTGGCCGGGTCGCCTTTTATGGCGGGTATCTGGTGCATTGTTTCTTTGGGGATAGGTTCGACAAGCGTTGTTTACGCCTATGCGGTGGATTTTTACCGTTCAGACCGTGACATTATACGGGGGATGTCCTGCCTTTTCATCCGGCATGCGTCTTATTTTGTCACTTTGTTTTTCGTGGTCTTGTTCTTTTCTTCACTGGCTTATACAAGGCTCGCCGCCTGTGCGGGAGTGTCGGGCGAGGTGGTGGAATGGCTGTATGTCATTTGTTCGCTGCTGCCTTTGCTGGAGCGCGACTGATGTAAATCTTTTGTTGTTCGTTTCCTCGTTTCAGCCTAAAAAGCTATATTTGTCGCGCGATTAATAAAGGATTCAATTTTAATGGATAAAGCAATGAAAAAAGTAGTATTGTTTGCGGCGGTAGGACTGATGTCGCTGGCTGCTTGCCAGCAGCAGGCAGGCTATACCGTCAAGGGAACTGCCGAGGGAGTGGCAGACGGAGAGATGGTTTATCTTCAGGATATGGCAGGGGGGATGCTGCTTCCGGCCGATTCTGCGGAGGTAAAGAACGGGATGTTCGAGTTTGCCTGTGCGGCTGATTCGGTGATAAAGGCGCGTTACGTGACTTACGTTACCGATGACAGCAGGATGGTGGCCACTTTCTTTTCAGAAAACGGAACGGTGAATGTGGCCTTGAATCCGGAAGGCAGTACGGTTTCGGGTACTCCATGCAATGATTCCTTCCAGAAGGTCATGAATGAAATCCAGAAGAGCAGCAATGAAATGGCGGCTGTATGGGAGCGTATGCAGAAAGACTCCACGCTGACTGAGGTTCAACAGGATTCGCTGAAGAAAGTGATGGGCGAAATGGAGGTACGGAGCACGGATATGGTGCTTGGATATGTGAAGGATAATATTACTAATGCAGTCGGCCCGCATTTGCTGACGCTGTTCGGCTATGCCTTCGATGTGGAAAAGATTCAGCCTCTGTTTGAACAGATTCCTGCTACCTATGCGGACAACGAAGAGCTGGTTGAACTGAAAAGTTATGTGGAGACTGCGGCCAAGACTGCGGCGGGAAAAGACTACATTGACTTTGCAATGGATACGCCCGACGGGAAAAGCGTGAAGTTGTCTGACTATGTAACGAAGAATAAGTATACGTTGGTCGATTTTTGGGCAAGCTGGTGCGGCCCCTGCCGTCAGGAGATGCCGAATGTTGTGGCAGCATACGAAAAATATAAGGCAAAGGGACTGGAGATTGTCGGCGTTTCATTGGACAGCAATGCCGAGAGCTGGAAGAAGGCTTTGAAGGATATGAACATGACTTGGGCGCAGATGTCAGACCTGAAAGGATGGCAAAGCGAAGGGGCTGCCCTTTACGGCGTGCGTTCCATCCCGTCGACGGTGCTGATTGACCAGCAGGGAAAAATCGTAGCCCGCAATCTGCGCGGAGGTGAACTGGACGCAAGACTGTCTGAGCTCTTGAAATAAGAAGGCCTGATTTCAGCGTCTGAAACCGGGGCCTGAATGAAACCTGCTTTTGTCTGTAATGAAACTTTGGTTTGATACGGATGAAAACAGGTTTTCTTATGGATATCCGTCATGTGAGACCGGACGGAACAGCGGGCTTTTCTTTCATTCCTGCCCGAAATACGCCTCCAGCTCCTGAAGAGCCGCGTTGTTACGGTTCTCTATGTCGCGGATAATGACTCCATGTTCCAATAGCGCAATCCGTGTGCTTATATCGGTAGTGTGTGTCAGGTTATGGCTCGACAGCAGAATCGTGGCTCCGGTCTCCCGATTGTAGGATTGGAGCAGATGTTTCAAGGACGATTGCGAACTGGGGTCAAGGAAGTTGAACGGTTCGTCCAGTATCAAGACCGATGGACGGTTAAGCATGGCCGCCACGATGCCTGTTTTCTGTTTGTTTCCGGCCGAGAGATTCCGGATGTATTTCTTTTGCCCCATGATTTCTCCGTTCATGAAACGGGAGAAGCGGATAAGGCGTTCGTCCGTTTCGGCCTTTCGGAGTCCGCACATCCGGCCGATGAAATGGAAGTATTCTTCGGGAGTAAGGTAATCAATCAGGAAACTTTCGTCCAAATAAGCCCCCGTATGACTTTTCCATTGTTCACTGCGGCTGACCGGGATATGGTTTATGGCTATTTCCCCCTGGTCTGCTCTAATCAGGTCAAGCATCAGGCGGAAAAGTGTGGTCTTTCCCGCGCCGTTGTTGCCTACCAGTCCCAATATCTCGCCGTCGGAAATGGTATATGCCGGGATGTCGACGGCTGTTTTGCTCCCGTATCTTTTCAGCAGATGGTCTATTCGAATCATAAGGCATGTGTCTTTTTATCGTGTGTACCTGAATCCTTCCATATTGTCGTATCTCCGTTTCATGAAGCGGCGGTAAATGTTCTTTATCCATAGTCGGTGTGTGGCGACGGTAAGCAGTCCCACGGCGAGCAAGGTAAGGCATGCCGCCGTTTCCGGCAGGAAAAGGGTCAGCATCCGGTGCATCAGCAGCGGTCCGGCGAATGAAAGCGCGGTGATGACGGCCTGCCAGGCGGTGTTTACCTGCGACTTGCTCATGATTCCTCCGTTGAGCGGGGCGGTCTTGTCATTGTATACTGCCAGTTGCATGATAAGGGCAAAGACCGGCCCCATCGTGAAAAAGAGATAGGATAGGGATACGAGCCAGGTTATCGTGCCCTGCACGACGGGGAGTATCATGGCCAGACCGGGAATTGCAAGGAAGATGCACTGCAGGTAATACTTGGCAAGCAGCAGATGGTATAGGGTTTCCTTGTATACCATCAGTCCGTCCATATAGTTGCCCTCGTAAGACATGATGCGGCTCAGGGTCATCAGGCCGAATATGCAGTAGCAGTACAGGCAGATGAAATATCCCATATAGCTGTTGCTCCCGTAAGCGTTTCCGCTCAAGGCGGCGGCGAACAGGGCCATCAGGATGAAATAGCTCCAGAAGTTCGACCGGGGCGTCTTGTTGCGGAAGATAAGTTTCAGTTCTAAGCGCATGTATTCGCCGATGATGCCGTAACGTTCCAGGAAACCGTAGTCGGACACATGCTTTATACGGTTGTCTTCGGCGCGGGCAAGTTCCCGGTAGACAAGTCGTCCCTGTATATTCCGGTTCACTCCCGCCATACAGATGATGGCCGCTATGGTTCCGGCGAAAGTCCAGGGATTTCCCTCGATATATCCTTCGCCCAGATTCATGAAGAAGCTTCCGTCTTGCCCGTCCGGCTGCATGAGACTGACAAGTAGCATCAGTCCATATAGAGGGACGGCCAGTAAAACGTAGGCGAATCTCTGACGGGCCAGTGTCCGAATCAGCATGCTGCAGTATCCGTTAAAGACCATCAGCAGCCAGATGCCTGCCGCATAGCCTGCAATGCCCGTCCATCCGTAAAAAAGGCGGACGGAAAGCCAGGCGAAGGGTATGAACAAAGACAACCAGATTAGATTGAACCTGCTGAATGCCGCCTGAATCAGGAATGCATCCAATACACGCTTGCGGGAAACAGGCAGCAGCAGATAGGGCTTGACCTCCTGAACGGGCGTGCGAAGCAGGAAGCGGAGAAAGAAGTCAAGGATAAGGAACAGGACTAACGTGCCGTTCAGCACGTGATACGGCTCCATGTTGGGCATTTCTTCCTGAAGTATGAAATAAAGTGCCGTTCCAAGATAGATAAGATAAGCAATCCAGAAGAGAACGCCGAATGAAATCAGAAATTTGGCAAAGCGGTTCCGTTCGTATAACGGACTCCGCTTTGCGGCAAGTCTCTGATTCCTGTATGTTTCAAGGAGCAACATGGTTTTTACTCATTGTCTGGCGAGCTCATGCTTACTTCCGCCTGATTGTTTTGCCCGAAGAAGGCTTCGGCAAACTCCTGCAGGTCGGCCGGTGTGATGCTGTTCACCAACTCTTCGTATCCGGTGTTTACATCCAGTTTGTTCCAGTAAAACTCGTTCAGAGCCCCGAGCCAGTAGCCGTTCTCCTTTTGGTTCTGCTGGTAGGTCTTCAGCATATATTCCTTTACCTTGTTCAAGTCGTCGGCTTCCGGCCCGTTGGCGATGAAATCGTCCAGTCCTTTTTTTATCAGCCCGGTCATTTCTTCCCGTCGGGCAGGGTCTGTGTCAAAGTATATCTGGAATACAGCTTTTTCTTCCGGATACTTACTCATGATTCCACCGCATCTTACGCCGTATGTCCCGCCTTCCTCTTCGCGGATGGTCTGGGTATAAAGGATGTCGAACAGTTGTTCGGTCATGCTCATCAGTACCTTGTTCTTGAGTGTATAGGGGCAATTGCCGCTGTTTGTGATGGCAATCGTCGACTTGGGCGTTTCAAGCTTACGGGTGAAATTGTTCTTGTGTCTGCCTGTACGGAAGCTGATGCCGGTTTCGCCGAAGCTTTCCTTGCGTCCGGTGGAGGGAAGTCCTCCCAGGTACTGCTCGATAAGCGGAGTGGCAACTGCCATGTCGATGTTTCCCACAAGGAGGAAAGTGAAGTCGCCCGCGTCTTCAAACCGGTCTTTATAAAGCTCCATCACTTTTGCATAGTCCACTTTGTCCGTCATGTCGGCTTTCAGGCTGAATATGCGCGGATTCTTGTTGTAGAAGGTTGCTTGCACCGAGTCGGAGAACGCGGACATCGGATTGGCTTCCTGATTGGCAAGCGCGGCTTTGAGCCGGCTGATGAACGAGGCAAAGGCATCCGCATCGGTGCGCGGCGCGGTAAAGCGCAGATAAGTCAGTTGCAGCATGGTCTCCAGGTCTTGGGGAGAACAGCTTCCGCTTGCTCCTTCGCTGTAGGTGTTTACTGTGGTATTTGCGGAGGCTACTTTCCCGGCCAATACTTTGTCGAGGTCGGTCTGGCTGAAGTTGCCCACCCCGCCTAAAGATACTATGTCATTCATCAGGGAAAACTGCAGCACGTCCTTGTTGTCAAACAGCGAATTTCCGCCGGGACTGAATGCCGACATGAGAAGCTCGTCTGCTTTGAAGTCGGTATGCTTGACAATCACCCTTACACCGTTGCTCAGCGTCAGGACGGTAGTGCCGAAGGCGCCTTTTTCCGTTTTCAACACCTTTCCGGCCCGCGGCTTTTCTTGCAGAAGCGGCTCGTTTGACACCTTGTCTACATAAGCCTCCAGCTGTTCCGTCCGAACCTTTTCGATGATTCCCTTGAGTTCCGTTTCGGTGGGATAGGTCATCCCCTCCTTTTCCGGGCAGAATACGCTCAACACCACATTGTCTTCCCTTATCAGCTGCTTCATCCATTCGTTTATGGCCTCGATGGGAATGGAGGGAACTACCTGACTCATGATGCCATAATAGTTCTCGGCGCCGGGAATGGGCTCACCGTTCAGGAAGTTGGCCAGGTATTCGTTGACATACGACGGGGTGCGCTGCTTGTCCCGCTCGTTGTAGCTTACCTCCAGGCCGCGTAGATAGTCGGCTTTGGCACGGGCATATTCGCTTGCCGTAAAGCCGAAGCGGCGCACGCGCTCTATTTCCCGCATCATGGCCTCTGTTCCGGTCAATATGCCGTCTTCCTTCGTAACCGCGATGCCGGTGAAAGCTCCTTTTGTCTTTGACAAAAGAAAATTCTCGTCACTTACAAAACTCTGGATGAAAGGGGGATTTGCCTGCTGCATCAGTTCACTGATACGGCTGTTGAGCATCTCTTCGATGGCCCAGGTCATGTAGTTTGCGGCGAGATACTCGACCGAATTTTTCTGTTCATCGGGGATAACATCGTGTTTGTGGAACAAATAGACGACCGGCACCTCTTGTTCCCTGTCTTTGGCTACGGTGATGATGGGCTCGGCATTGTCCGCAACGGGGAAATACTCCCGCTCGGCCGGATTTTCAGGCATCCGGATGGGGGAAAACAGGCGCTTTATCTTCTGCTCTACAGAGTCAACGTTGATGTCTCCCACGACAATGATTCCCTGCAGGTCGGGGCGATACCATTTTTCATAGTAGTCGCGCAGCGCCTGATAAGGGAAATGGTCGACAACTTCCATTGTCCCGATGGGCAGGCGATGGCCATACCGGTTGTTTTGATAGATGACGGGGAACACTTGCTCATACATGCGCATCATTGCGCCCATGCTCGTGCGCCATTCTTCATGGATGACACCCCGCTCTTTGTCTATCTCTTCGGGTGAAAGGGTCAGGTCATCGGCCCAGTCGTGCAGAATCAGCAGGCAGGAGTCTATGACTCCGTCGCGGGTGACAGGGACATTCGTAATGTTGTATACCGTCTCATCGATGGAAGTATAGGCGTTAAGGTTGGCTCCGAACTTCACACCGATTGTTTCGAGGTACTCTCTCAGCGTATTCCCCGGGAAATGGGTCGTTCCGTTAAAGCACATGTGTTCCAAGAAGTGGGCCAGTCCCCGTTGGTCGTCTTCTTCCAGGATGGAACCCACTTTCTGGGCGATATAGAAATCGGCCTGCTTCTCGGGAAGTCCGTTGTGCCGGATATAATACGTGAGCCCGTTCTCCAGTTTGCCGATTCTGACATCTGAATCGACGGGCAGGAGAGACGGCGACTGGGCGGACACCGTAACCGTGCTGCCGGCCAGGATGGCGGCAGCAAATATTGTCTTCAAGCTTTTCATAGGGCAAATGATGACAGATTAGAGCAGTCCTTTCATGGACAGGTAACGTTCGGCCTCGATTGCAGCCTGACATCCGCTTCCTGCCGCGGTAATGGCCTGGCGGTAATGCGGGTCGGCCACATCTCCGGCAGCGAATACGCCCGGTATTCCCGTACGGGGAGTGCCCGGTTCGGTAAGGATATATCCCACTTCATCGGTCTTGACCCACGGTTTGAATAGGTCGGAGTTGGGCTTGTGTCCGATGGCAAGGAAAAATCCGTCGATGGGAACATCGTACCGCTCTTCGTCTGCTTCGCCCATGCGCTTGACAACGTGCATTCCTTCCACGCCGTTTTCGCCATACAGCCCTACGGCATTGTGCTCAAACAGGATGGTAATGTTGGGATGATTCGTGACACGCTCCTGCATAATCTTTGAAGCGCGCAGGAATGACTTGCGAACCACTAAGTATACCTTGCTTGCGAGTCCTGCCAGATAGATGGCTTCCTCGCATGCGGTATCTCCTCCGCCGATTACGGCCACGGTCTTTTTCCGGTAGAAAAAGCCGTCGCAGGTGGCGCATGCGCTCACGCCCATTCCCGCATACTTCTTTTCATCGGGCAGCCCCAGGTATTTGGCCTCTGCCCCCGTGGATATAATTACCGTATCTGCGGTGATTTCCTTTTCTTCGTCTACCGTAAAAGTGTAGGGAGCCTTGTCCAGGTCGGCTTTTGTGATGAGGCCGCTGCGGATATCCGCCCCGAAACGCTCGGCCTGCTTGCGCAAATCGTCCATCAGCACAGGGCCTGTCACTCCTTCCGGATAGCCCGGAAAGTTTTCCACCTCGGTCGTAGTGGTCAGCTGGCCGCCCGGCTGTATTCCTTCATAGAGCACGGGGGCTATATTGGCGCGGCTTGTATAGATGGCGGCCGTATATCCGGCGGGGCCTGAGCCGATAATCAGGCATTTTACATGTTCTGTAGTCATATTCTGAATCTTTATTAATGGTTTGTTATCTCATGTCAATGATTTCGGCATCCGGATATTTCCGTCTGTCGAAACGGAACAAGTTTTCGTTCAGGCTTTGATGTGTCTGGCAGGAGCGGACTATAAACTGTTGGGACTGTCCGTTCTTGAGAAATATTCCCATATAGACCGGCTCGTAAGCCTTGCTTATTACCAGAGACACGTAGCTGATTTCCTGTTCACCCTGCGGTGTGAGGTTTATCTCATAGCCTTGCTTGCCATTGCGGGTCACCAGCCCGTTATAGCTTAGGTCATATCCCTGTTTGTAGGAAGACAGCAGGGCGTATGGATTGATTGTATTCAGTTCTTCAGGGGTCGGCTCGGTGATATTCACTTCTCCATTCTGCTTCAGATAGCTCCATTGGGTTTTTCCGTCAAACCAAATTTCCATTTCTTCCGTATCAAACCAGAATTTGCTTCCCATCAAAAACAGTTTTCCTGCCTGCGAACCTTCAAATTCGATTTTCACTCCTCCCGCCTGGCGGTAGTTTTCGGCGGTTTTGCTTAACAGGTCGCTGGCCTTCTGCTGTTGGGCGAAGACGGGCAAGGCGAATAAGGCCGTTATTAGTAAGGTGTAAAAATATTTCATCTCAGTTGTTTTAGATTGTCCAAAAGGGTTTGCAGGTCTGTTTCGCTTGCGCAAAGCACGTCTCTTGCCTTGCTTCCGTTGGTGGGGCCCACCACTCCGGCGCGTTCCAGCTGGTCCATAATTCGCCCTGCCCGGTTATATCCGATGGAAAACTTGCGTTGGATGAGGGAGGTAGACCCTTGCTGATGGTAGATTATCAGGCGTGCCGCTTCCTCGAACAAAGGGTCCAGCCGGTTCATGTCTACATCAGAAACGCTGTTTGAATCGGCATCGGGGTCTTTGTATTCGGGCAGCATGAACGCCGTAGGGTAGCCCTGCTGCTTGCTGATATAGTCGGCAATCCGTTCCACTTCGGGAGTGTCGACAAAAGCACACTGCACGCGCACCGGATCATTGCCTTGCAAATAGAGCATGTCGCCCTTACCAATCAGCTGCTGCGCACCCGGACGGTCAAGTATCGTGCGTGAATCCATCATCGAGGCTACGCGGAAAGCCACGCGGGCAGGGAAGTTCGCCTTGATGGTTCCGGTGATAATGTTGGTTGTCGGGCGCTGGGTGGCGATAATGGCATGGATACCTACCGCTCGGGCCAGTTGGGCGATGCGACAGATGGGCAGCTCCACTTCTTTTCCCGCCGTCATAATCAGGTCGCCAAACTCATCGATGATGATGACGATATAGGGCATGAAGCGATGGCCGTTGCTCGGATTCAGCTGGCGGTTGACAAACTTCGTGTTGTATTCCTTGATATTGCGGCATCCCGCTTTTCTCAGCAGGTCATACCGCGTGTCCATTTCCACACAGAGGGAGTTGAGGGTCTGCACCACCTTGGTCACATCGGTGATGATGGCGTCTTCCCCGTCGGGCAGCTTGGCCAGAAAATGTTTTTCTATAGGCGCGTAGATGGCAAACTCCACTTTCTTGGGGTCGATGATTACGAACTTCAGCTCGCTTGGATGCTTCTTATACAGCAAAGAAGTGACAATCGCGTTCAGCCCGACGGACTTTCCCTGTCCGGTTGCACCGGCAACCAGCATGTGGGGCGCTTTGGCCAGGTCGACCATAAAGACCTCGTTGGTGATAGTCTTGCCCAAAGCGATGGGAAGGTCGAATGTAGTTTCTTGAAACTTCTTGCTCGACAAGACGCTGCTCATGGAAACGATGCGCGGATTGGCGTTGGGCACCTCGATGCCAATGGTTCCCTTGCCGGGAATCGGAGCAATGATGCGGATTCCCAAAGCAGAAAGGCTTAGTGCAATGTCATCCTCCAGGTTTCGTATTTTTGAAATCCGCACCCCTTCGGCCGGAGTGATTTCGTAAAGTGTGACGGTAGGTCCCACGCTTGCCTTAATGGAGCTTATCTCTATGTCGAAGCTCCGCAAGACATGGATAATCCGGTCTTTGTTGGCCTTTTGCTCTTCCATGTCAATGGTCGGCTCTTTGTCGCTATAGGCATTCAGCAGGTTGAGTGTAGGGAACTTGTAATGTTCCAAATCCAGACGCGGGTTATAAGGCTGCGTAATGTCTCCCCGATACGCTTCGTCTTCTTCCTTATGCTCGGTATTTATTTCGAAAGCCGGCTCATCGTCCTTCGTTTCCTCCTTCTTTGTTTCTTTTTTGTCAGTATCCGGCTCAGGTATGACCGCAGAGAAAGTTTCGCGGGGTGCGGCCTCGACAGGCAGTTCTACACTATACTCCGTGTCTGAAGCTTCGTTGCTGTCTTCTTCGGGCTCTGGTGCCGGTTCTTCCGCTTCAGGCTTTTCCCGGGTTTCAGCAGGCACTGCCTCTTTTTCATTACCGTCTGCCTGTTCCGTTGCCTTCGGATGTCTGAAGAGAGAAGGGCGGAACATCTTCCGTATAAGTTCTATCGTTTTACGTGTAAAGGATGCGCCCAGAATGATGGCAGTGACAAGCAGCAGAAGTATAAGTCCGGGAGCTCCGATTTGCGAGCATATCCAGCGGCTTGCATTGTATCCGTGAAGTCCTCCCGGATAGATGAATGAGTTTTCAAAAGCACCGTCGAAAGCGAATCCCAGTGCAACGGAGAGCCATATCATGATTACGGCGCAGCCGGCAAACCATTTTCTCAGTTTAAACTGGTAGGCTTTCATCAGTTTCATCCCGGCGATGACCAGAAAGACAATGATGGCGTAGGCCGGAATGCCGAAGCAGTCGTTTATCAGGAACTGGGCCAGCTGGGCTCCGCGTGCTCCGGCATAGTTTTGTATCTTGTTGTCTGTCTGCATGAGCTCGTCTTCCTGAGGATGCAGCAGGATGCTTTGGTCGTCTCCCCCTGTGAAGAAGAACGAGCTGAAGGCTAAAAGCAGGTAGACTCCGAAGATGATGCACGACAAGCCTATGATGAAATGGGCCGTTTCGCTTTTGAAAGCTGTGATTATCTTGGAGGAAGCAATTGGTTTTACCGTCGGATTCTTGATGTCAGTTGTTTTCTTTCCCATTATATGAAGTGCATTTATGACTTTAAAGATTCATGCAAATGTACGAATAAAAGTAGAACTGAGAAATTTTTTTCGTACCTTTGCGCGCTGAAGACATTATTTATGGAAAATATTACTCAACCGATATTCGACAAGAATACTGTAGAATTTGTAACTGTAGCGGCCGAACTGTGTGGATTCTGGGAACGCGCTCCGCGTTTGAAGCGCAGGGAATTTGTAGACAAGTCCCTTAAACTGCTGCCTTTGCTTTATCTGAAAGTTTCGTTGCTGCCCGAATGTGAGAGGATTGACGATTTCTTGCCTGAAACATTCGTGACAGAAAGCGATTATGAACAGATGCGTATGGCCGTAGCAGCTTTGCTGGGCGAGAAGGATGACTATCTGGAAGTGTTTCTTGACGATATGGCCTATAGCGATACTCCTATCCGCCAGAGTATATCTGAGGGTGCGGCAGACATTTATCAAGCATTAAAAGATTTTATCTGTGTCTATCAGCTGGGGTTTGACCGGACGATGAATGACGCTTTGGCGGTTTGCCGCGAAGGTTTTGCCGAATATTGGGGGCAGCGTGTGCTGAATGTCATGCGTGCTTTGCATGAGATAAAATATGGGAAATCGGCTTCTGAAGACGAGGAGGCCGGCATATACGGGAGTGATGATTCTGATGTGGCGGAAGAAGAACTGTACGAGGGGCTTGATATGGGGGATGAAGATTAAACGGAGATTAGGATGATAGAATTGCGAAGTAAAATAGATAAAGGCATTGTGGCCGGTCTGCCGAAAGTTTCTTTCGGGGGACGCATTTTTGTGGTATATACCGAAGAAAACGCCCGACAGGCAATTGATTATTTGAATACGCATGCAGTGGTGGGGATAGATACGGAAACCCGCCCTTCATTCCGCAAAGGCACGACAAATAAAGTGGCCTTGTTGCAGGTTTCTACTTTCGACACTTGTTTTTTGTTTCGTCTGAATCACATCGGGCTGCCGGACTTTTTGGAGGATTTCCTGCAAAATGATGTCTTGAAAGTGGGCCTCTCGTTGAAAGACGACTTTATGATGCTCCGCAGGCGCAATCAAAAAGATCCGCGTGAAGGGAATTGGGTAGAGTTGCAGGATTATGTTTCCCGCTTTGGAATAGAAGAAAAAAGTCTTCAAAAGATTTATGCGCTGTTGTTTCAGGAAAAAATCTCAAAGAGTCAGCGTCTTTCCAACTGGGAAGCCGATGTCTTGACCGAGGCACAGCAGCTTTATGCGGCGACGGACGCATGGGCGTGCGTTCGTATCTATGAATATTTGGAGGAGCTCCGTCAGCACGGGAACTATGTAATCGTAAAAAATGAATAAAGCTATGGCTTATAAGAAAATATATTTGAAGCCCGGAAAGGAAGAATCATTGAAACGTTTCCATCCGTGGGTATTTTCAGGCGCTGTTGCCCGTATGGAAGGAGAGCCTGAAGAGGGAGAAATTGTGGATGTCTATACATCAAAAAAAGAGTTTGTGGCATGCGGACATTTCCAGATTGGGAGCATCATGGTCAGAGTGCTTAGCTTTCGTCAGGAGGAAATCGGACATTCTTTTTGGATAGATCGCTTGTCAGTGGCCAAAGACCTGCGCCAGGCCATCGGTTTGATTGGCAATCCGTCGACCGATACCTTTCGTCTGGTGCATGGGGAAGGGGACAATCTGCCCGGACTGATTATTGATATTTACGGGCATACGGCCGTGATGCAGGCGCATTCTGCGGGCATGCATGTTTCTCGTCTGGAGATAGCGGACGCCTTGACCGAGGTAATGGGAGATACGGTGCAGAACATATATTACAAATCAGAGACCACATTGCCTTTTAAGGCCGATTTGCTTGCCACTGAGAACGGGTTCATAAAAGGCGGAAGTCCTGACAATATAGCGATGGAGAACGGTCTGAGGTTTCATGTGGACTGGCTGAAAGGGCAGAAGACCGGCTTCTTCGTAGACCAACGTGAGAACCGGGCGTTGCTGGAGCGCTATGCCCGCGGACGGAATGTGCTGAACATGTTCTGCTATACTGGGGGATTCTCGTTTTATGCTATGCGTGGAAAAGCGAGTTTGGTGCATTCGGTAGACAGTTCTGCCAAGGCCATAGACCTGACTGAAGAGAATGTAAACCTGAATTTCCCCGGCGACAAAAGACATCAGGCATACGCTGAAGACGCCTTTAAGTTCCTTGATAACATGGGCGATTATTATGACCTGATTATTCTTGATCCGCCTGCATTTGCCAAACATCGCGATGCCTTGCGGAACGCTTTGCGCGGTTATACGAAACTTAATGCCAAAGCGTTCGACAAGATTCGCCCGGGAGGAATCTTGTTTACCTTCTCCTGCTCGCAGGTAGTCAGCAAGCAAGATTTCCGTAATGCCGTGTTTACGGCTGCCGCTCAAAGCGGGCGCAATGTCCGTATCCTTCACCAACTGACCCAACCGGCCGACCATCCGGTAAATATATACCATCCGGAAGGGGAGTATCTGAAGGGATTGGTGCTTTATGTAGAGTAGGAAAATATATTTGTCCGCACTCTTTGAGGATAAGGAAAAGCATCGGCATGATTTTGTTTTGTCATGCCGATGCTTTTTTCTGTGCAATGCCCGGAAAGGGCTTGCCTGAACTTTTCCCTTCTGCTGTTCCTGCAGTCGTTTCATGCGGAGGAAAAAGGAAGTTCCTTTGACGGAAATATCTTTTCAACAGCATGAAACGAGATGCGGAACAGTATCAAACGGTGCCTTAAACAAAATGGATTTTCCGATTTACTTGCGTGCTTCGCTGATATACCTCAAGGCTTCCTTGCATTTGTTGGTAATATAGCTCCAGTCTTGAGCGGCTATTACATCTTTAGGAAACAGCTTCGAGCCCATTCCCACGCAGAATACGCCTGCCTTGACCCATCCGGTCAGGTTTTCTTGCGTAGGCTCTACGCCGCCGGTGACCATGAGTTTCGACCACGGCATAGGGGCAAGCATCCCTTTTACCAGCTTGGTACCCAGCACATCCCCCGGGAATATCTTGCAAAGGTCACAGCCAACCTCCTGCGCGAACCCCACCTCAGACACGCTTCCACAGCCTGGAGTGTAGGCTATCAGCCGGCGGTTGCATATTTTGGCTATATCGGGATTGAACAGCGGGCCTACAACAAAATTCGCTCCCATCTGGATATACAGGGCGGCTGTTGCCGGGTCGACGACCGAACCGACGCCCAAAGCCAGCTCCGGGCACTCTTTGTCTGCAAATTTCATTACTTCCGAAAACACTTCGTGTGCAAAGTCGCCGCGGTTGGTGAACTCGAAAGCCCGTACTCCGCCCTCGTAGCAAGCCTTTACCACCCTCTTTGCAATTTCTGCATCCTTATGATAAAAGACAGGAACCATGCCTGTCGAACCGATTTTGTCTAATACGGCAATCTTGTCAAATTTGGCCATAGTTGTATTTTAAAAGGTTTGGGTTAACGTTGCACGCGGCCGCTGGCATCTCCTCCCACCAGTGCTTCCACTTCTTCTGCTGAAACCAGGTTGAAGTCACCGTTGATTGTATGTTTCAGGGCAGAGGCTGCCACAGCAAATTCCAGAGCTTCTTCCTGGTTTGCCTTGGTCAGCAATCCGTGGATGATGCCTCCCGAGAACGAGTCGCCGCCTCCCACACGGTCGATGATAGGATTTACATCGTAGTGTCTTGATGTATAAAATTCTTTGCCGTTATAAATCATGGCTTTCCACCCGTTGTGCGTGGCAGAGTATGACTCGCGGAGGGTAGAAACCACGTATTTAAAGCCGAACTCACTGACCATACCTTTGAATATGCCTTTGTATCCTTCGGCATCAGTCTGTCCTTTTTCAATATTCGCTTCTGGTTTGAAGCCTAAGCACAGTTCTGCGTCCTCTTCATTGCCTATACAAACATCTACATACTTCATTAACGGGCGCATGACAGATTGGGCCTTTTCTTTTGTCCACAGTTTTTTGCGGAAGTTCAGGTCAACAGAAACGGTTACTCCGTGTCTTTTCGCCGCTTCACAGGCCAGACGCGTCAGTTCAGCTGCCTTGTCGGAGATGGCAGGGGTGATGCCTGACCAATGGAACCAGTCTGCCCCTTTCATGATGGCGTCGAAGTCAAATTCTTCCGGCTCTGCTTCGGCAATGGCAGAGTGTGCTCGGTCGTAAATGACCTTACTCGGTCGCATGGATGCCCCTGTCTCCAGATAGTAGATGCCTACCCGGTCGCCTCCGCGCACAATGTAATCGGTCTTGACCCCGTATCTGCGCAAAGCGTTTACGGCACTTTGTCCGATTTCATGCTTCGGAAGTTTGGTTACATAATAAGCGTCGTGTCCGTAATTGGCGCAACTGACCGCTACATTGGCTTCTCCTCCTCCGTAAACAATGTCGAATCTGTCCGATTGCACGAACCGAAGATTCCCCGGAGTGGATAATCTCAGCATAATTTCACCTAACGTTACAATTTTTCCCATTGTATTATTTATTTGGATAAATTCTTATTGTGTACGCACACAAAGGTAAAGCTTATTTTTTAATTATCAAAAAAAGTCATACATTTGTATCAGAAATATTTTAAGAAGAAGATAAAGTCAGAAGTTATGGAAAGGCAGCAAGGACGTATCCGGATAAAAGACATTGCGCGTCAGGCAGGCGTATCGGTTGGAACGGTCGACCGTGTGCTTCACAGCCGAAGCGGGGTGTCTGAGTCAAGCCGTTTGAGAGTTGAGAAGGTATTGGAGCAATTGAATTACCAGCCAAACATGTATGCAAGTGCTTTGGCCTCGAACAAGAAGTACAGGTTCGCCTGCTTGTTGCCTTTGCATACGGCGGGCGAATACTGGGAAAGCGTGGAGGAAGGAATGGGCCAGGCTGTGGGTGTATACTCTGATTTCAACATTTCATTAGAGACCTTTTATTATGATCAATATGTTTCCGGGGCATTTCTTGCTGCTGCAAAGTTGTTGATGGAGCTGTCTCCGGACGCTGTGATTCTGTCTCCTACGGTTGAGCAGGAGACTTCTGTCTTTGTTGTTCAGCTTCAGGAATGCGGTATCCCGTATGTGTTCATTGATTCCAATATACCTAATCTGAATCCGTTGGCGTTTTACGGGCAGCATGCCGGGCGGAGCGGATATTTTGCAGCACGGATATTGAAGCTGCTGGCGCATGACAGTAAAGAGATTGTCGTATTCCGTCAGATTAATGAGGGGCGATTGGGGTCGAACCAGCAGCTTCACCGGGAGGAAGGCTTTTATCAGTACATGAAAGAGCACCATGAAAACCTGACAGTGCATGAGCTGAATCTGTATGCCAAGCAGCCTGATGAAGACGAATCGCTGCTCGACGATTTTTTTGCCAAGCATCCGGACATAAATTGCGGGATAACATTCAACTCGAAAGTATATATAATAGGTGAATATATGCGGAAAAACCGGCGTGAAGACTTCCGTCTGATGGGATATGACCTGCTCCAGCGGAATGTGGACTGCCTGAAAAACGGGACGGTTGACTTTATAATCGCCCAGCAGCCTATGCTGCAAGGATATAATAGCATAGAGTGTCTGTGCAATCATCTGATATTGAAAAAGAAGATAAAGCAGTGTAATTATATGCCGATAGACTTGATAACCGTAGACAATCTGGACTTTTATTTTGATGCTCAATAATATCTTTTCTTATGACTGCTGTTTGTTTGAAGATTAATGCGGCGGATAATGTTGCCGTGGCCATCGTCCCGCTTCATGCCGGCGACACAGTCTGCGTTGGCACAGACAATGTCAGGCTGCTGACGGATGTTCCGGCCGGGCATAAGGTGGCCTTGAAGGATTTTTCAGAAGGGGAGGATGTCATCAAGTACGGTTATCCTATCGGGCATGTTATGGTCCCGGTCAGGAAAGGGGCGTGGATAAGCGAACATGAAATAAAGACAAACCTGTCTGGTCTGCTGGAATATGCTTACCGCCCTGTTGAGGTTTCCCTTGACATCCCTGATGAAAAGAGAACATTCAGGGGATATCGCCGGAAGAACGGGGATGCGGGCATACGCAATGAGATTTGGATTGTTCCCACCGTGGGCTGCGTGAACGGAATAGCCGAGCGTCTGGCTGAAGGACTGAGGAATGAGACGAAAGGCCGCGGCGGGGTGGATGCGATAGTCGCTTTCCCCCATAATTATGGCTGTTCGCAATTGGATAAGGACCACGAAAACACAAGGAAGATTCTGCGGAACATCGTTCTTCATCCCAATGCCGGAGCGGTATTGGTGGTCGGACTGGGGTGTGAGAATAACCAGCCGGACATTTTCCGCGAGTATCTCGGGCGGTATGACGAAGAGCGCATCCGTTTCATGGTGGTACAGAAAGTGGATGACGAGTGGGAAGAGGGGATGCGTATTTTGCGCGAGCTGTATGATATATGCAGCAAGGATGTGCGGACAAGCATTCCGTTGTCTGAGTTGCGTGTAGGATTGAAATGTGGAGGGTCGGACGGATTTTCCGGCATTACGGCAAATCCTTTGTTAGGCATGTTTTCCGATTTTCTGATAGCTCAGGGAGGGACGACGGTGCTGACCGAAGTGCCGGAAATGTTTGGGGCGGAAACGATTCTGATGGGTCGGTGCCGCACGCGCAAGCTGTTCGACGAGACGGTTTGTCTGATAAATGACTTTAAAGAGTATTTTCTTTCGTACGGCGAGCCCGTGGGCGAAAATCCTTCGCCCGGCAACAAGGCGGGAGGTATCTCGACATTAGAGGAAAAGGCGTTGGGCTGCACGCAGAAGTGCGGCAGGAGCTACGTGACGGGAGTGATGGCTTATGGAGACCGATTGCAGGAGAAAGGACTGAACTTGCTGTCTGCTCCGGGCAATGATTTGGTGGCGGCAACGGCATTGGCCTCTTGCGGATGTCATGTTATCCTGTTTACAACCGGGCGCGGCACCCCTTTCGGCACGTGTGTTCCTACTGTAAAGATTTCCACCAATTCGGCTCTTGCCGGACATAAGCCTGCGTGGATTGATTTCAATGCCGGGGTAATCGTTGAGGGCGAGCCTATGGAAGCCGTTTGCCGGCGCTTTACCGATTATGTGGTTGAAGTGGCAAGCGGGACGCTTGTCAATAACGAGACGAACGGATATCGGGGCATTGCCATTTTCAAGACAGGGGTTACACTGTGATACTGTCCCTTGAAACGGATTTTGGATGCTGTCCGGATCAAGATTTGGCAAGGGTGAAAGAAAAAGATGTTTATAGATAAAATTTTTAGTAAAAGCAAGAACGCTATGTCATTTGAAGCAACAAAAAGAGAATGGGGGGAGCTTTACGCTTTTTTCCGCCTGCTGGCCGACGGCTTTGTATATGCAGGCACTCCCGATGTCAAGAGGAATGCGGCACATTGCCTGCCTGTAGCGATGGTCCAGCGTGAGGAGCATGACGGAACAAGGCGGTATATCGTGGAGAAAGACAGTATACACATCGTAGGTGAAAAGATGGACAAAAGGATTCCGCGCGAGGATTTCTCCATAGTGGCCGGCCTGATACTGGACGGCATACGGAACAGCCGGACGGATGATGTGACCTCGCCGGACGGAGTAGAGGAGTTTCTGGATGAAGTGGCGATATTCGACCTGGAAGCAAAGACCGACGACCGCACGGACTTCAGCGTAGCGTTTTATAGTGCCGACGCACCGCTGACGGGATTTTGTGTCCGCTCGCGTTTGGGCATGATGTTTCCGCTGCTCGACGGCGGACGGGCTGCCAATTTCAAGTTCGAACAGACGGGAGTGAAGTTCTCCGTACCCACCGTGAACAAGATAAACAACGAGGGTGAAGAGGGAGAAGTGGCCAAGCGTATGCTGATGATAGAGCGCTTGGGCGGAAACCTGAAGTACAGTGATGTGGCGGACAAGATTTTCCGCAGCAATCTTTCGATGATAGACCTCCATATGGGGCGTCTGCTTGGGGAGATGACCCGTCTGATGTGGCTTGACGATGTGACGAAGGTGGCGGAACTGACCGAGGAGATTAAGAAACTCAATCCGCTGAAGATAAAAGATGAGCTGATACACAAGCATGGCTTCTATGAATATAAGGTAAAAGAGTTTCTGCTGGCAGCTGCGATGGGGATGCGCCCTGCAAAACTGTATAATGGAGTGGAAAGCGCCATTGCCGGCTTTCTGTTTGTGACGGGCGACGGCGAGCTGCTGTGTTATCAACGGGCCTTCCGCCAGACATTTGCCGACTTTCTGTTCATGAACACGCGTCTGGAGAGAGGTTCGACAGAAAAAGACAAGTACGGTTATCTGGAGCGGGAGAACGGAGTCTACTACTTCAAGCTGAATCTGAAAGTCGGACTGCTGAAACGGTAAGAGGAAAGTATGAAGAAATATCCGTGTGTGTTGAGCATCGCCGGGTCAGACTGTAGCGGAGGCGCAGGCATTCAGGCAGACATCAAGACGATTTCTGCCTTGGGTGCTTATGCCGCTACGGCCATAACGGCCATAACGGTGCAGAATACATGTGGCGTTACGGGCATTCATCCCGTTCCGCCGGAGTTTGTGAAGGCTCAAATCGAGGCTGTGATGACGGATATCCGTCCGCAGGCCATAAAGATAGGGATGGTCAACGACGGTGGAATCATCCGTATGATAGCGGAAAGTCTCCGCTTTTACCGTCCGAAATACGTGGTTCTTGACCCTGTTATGGTGTCGACAAGCGGATGCAGACTGATGGAGGACGCGGCCATACAGGTTCTTGTATCAGAACTTATGCCGCTGGCGACGGTTGTCACGCCGAATCTCAGCGAGGCGGAAGTGCTGGCCGGAGCTTCCATAAAGGATGTGGGGCAGATGCAGGCGGCAGCCCGCAAGCTGTTGGAATATGGCAGTGAGGCCGTGCTGGTGAAGGGGGGACATCTGACAAATGGAAGTATGTGCGATGTTCTTCAGCTGAAGGACAGGCCGGAGCCTTATCTGTTCGAGGCTCCGAAGGTGGAAAGCAGGAACACACACGGCACCGGATGCACACTGTCGTCGGCGATTGCTGCCTGTCTGGCATTGGGCGAACCGGTTGTAGAGGCGGTAAGAAAGGCCAAAAAATATGTATATCAGGGGATAAAGTCGGGCTGCGATGTCCGTATCGGCGAGGGGCACGGGCCGCTCAACCATTTTCATTCCCCTGTACCGATGCACATTTTCGATGAAAATGAGTAAGATATCAAAAGATTCATTACCTTTGCATTGATGAAAAATAAAAACTAAAAAAGTAAGAGATATGAAAGCATTTGTATTTCCTGGTCAGGGTGCGCAATTCGTAGGTATGGGGAAAGACCTTTATGAAACTTCTCCTTTGGCCAAAGAATTGTTTGAAAAGGCAAACGAAATTTTAGGATACCGCATTACGGACATTATGTTTGAGGGAACAGACGAGGATTTGCGTCAGACAAAGGTGACTCAGCCTGCTGTTTTCCTTCATTCGGTAATATCCGCGCTGTGTATGGGCGAGGCATTCCGTCCGGAAATGACTGCCGGACATTCTTTGGGTGAGTTCTCTGCGCTGGTTGCAGCCGGAGCATTGTCGTTCGAAGACGGGTTGAAACTGGTTTATGCACGTGCAATGGCCATGCAGAAAGCCTGTGAAGCACACCCTTCCACTATGGCGGCCATCATCGCCCTGCCTGATGAAAAGGTGGAAGAAATCTGTGCTTCGGTAGCTGCCGAAGGCGAAGTATGTGTGGCTGCCAATTACAATTGCCCGGGACAAATCGTCATTTCCGGTTCGATGGAAGGAATCAATAAGGCGTGTGAGCTGATGAAAGCTGCCGGAGCCAAGCGTGCGCTGCCGCTGAAGGTAGGAGGCGCATTCCATTCTCCGCTGATGGAACCGGCCAAGGTAGAACTCGAAGCCGCCATCCAGTCTACTGATTTCCATACTCCGAAGTGTCCGGTTTATCAGAATGTGGATGCAAAGCCTCATACCGACCCTGCAGAAATAAAGGCTAATCTGGTCGCTCAGCTCACGGCATCCGTACGATGGACCCAGACGGTGCAGAATATGATTGCCGATGGTGCGGACGATTTTACGGAATGCGGGCCGGGAGCCGTGTTGCAAGGGCTGATAAAGAAGATAGACAAGAATGTAAATGCCCACGGCATACTGTAACGGAATATCTTTTGGGTTGTCGGATTACACGGATCATGCATTCTTGAATGCGGATGGTATCGGTGTAATCCGATTTTTATTGGAGTAAAAGCTCTTTTTACCTTGACTTTAATTTGTTTTTACTATGGACGAAACTAAGATTATCATATACCAGGTTTTTACCCGCCTGTTTGGAAATACGCATATACGCTGCAAGCAAAACGGGGATATTCAGACCAACGGGTGCGGAAAGATGGACTGTTTTACCAAGCAGGCCTTGCATGACATCAAGAGATTGGGAGCTACCCATATCTGGTATACGGGCATCATTTCTCATGCTACGCAGACGGATTATACGGCATACGGAATCCCCAAAAATCATCCCGCGATAGTAAAGGGAAAGGCCGGCTCGCCGTATGCCGTCAGAGACTATTATGATGTGGATCCCGACCTTGCTGTGCATCCGGAAAAGCGTATGGAAGAATTTGAGGCTTTGGTGAAACGTACGCATGAGAGCGGACTGAAAATGATTATTGACTTTGTGCCCAATCATGTGGCCCGTCAGTACCATTCGTTGGCCAAGCCTGCGGGAGTGAAAGATTTGGGTGAAAATGATGATACCGCCCAAGCATTCAGTCCGAACAACAATTTCTACTATCTGCCGGGAAAGCAGCTGGAGGGTGACTTGTATGATGAAGCGGAAGGATTTTATACTGAGATGCCTGCCAGAGCGACAGGAAACAATTGTTTTAGTGCCTGCCCCAACCGGAACGATTGGTATGAGACAATAAAATTAAATTATGGTGTAGACTACATTGGGAATACGGGCTGCCACTTCACTCCGATACCTGATACGTGGGTGAAGATGAAGGATATCCTGCTGTTTTGGGCGGGCAAAGGCATTGATGGATTCCGTTGCGACATGGCGGAGATGGTGCCATGTGAATTTTGGGGATGGGCCATCCCTCAGGTAAAAGCGGTCTGTCCGGATTTGATATTCATAGCAGAAGTCTATAATCCGCATGAATACCGCAATTATCTGTTCAACGGACACTTCGATTACCTTTATGATAAGGTGGGGCTGTATGACACATTGCGCGCCGTGACCTGTGGATATGCCTCTGCGACGGCCATTACCAACTGCTGGCAAAGTGTGAATGACATCTGGGGGCATATGTTGAACTTCCTGGAGAATCATGATGAACAGCGCATTGCATCCGAGTATTTTGCGGGTAACCCCTTTAAAGCGATTCCGGCGATGATAGTTTCTGCCTGCATGAATACGAATCCGATGATGGTTTATTTCGGGCAAGAGCTGGGAGAGCCGGGGATGGATTGTGAAGGCTTTAGCGGTCGTGACGGAAGAACCACTATCTTTGATTATTGGAGTATAGACAGTATACGCCGATGGAGTAATCACGGTCGTTTTAACGGGCATTTATTGAGCAATAAGGAAAAGGAACTGCACCGTTTTTACCGCCAGCTTCTGACATTATGCAATAGTGAAGCGGCCATATCAAAAGGAACTTTTTTTGATTTGATGTATGTCAACCAGGGTGGATGGCTAATGGATGAGCACAAGCAGTATGCGTTCTTGCGTAAATATGGAAACGAGATACTGCTGGTTGTCGTTAACTTTTCCGACATGCCGGTGCATGTGGGAGTAAACGTTCCTCAGCATGCTTTCGACTGTTTGCAGATGCCGTCGATGGCCGATTGTGAGGCAAAAGACTTGTTGGATGCAAAGAGTTGCCGCATTAGCTTTATGCCGACAAAGGCCATTGCCTTGGATTTGCCTGCGAATGGCGGTAGGATATTGAAGATTACTTTCTGATAACGAAAACGGGGAGTCGGAAAAAACATATTTTCTCTGACTCCCCGTTTTTATATCTGTATGTTTACTTCAGCGTGCCTGCTTCAGCTTGTTGAATCATCTGTTGGCTGGCATACATATATACTTCCACACGACGGTTTTCCTGCCGTCCGGCTTCTGTAGAATTGTCTGCCACCGGATTAGTCTCGCCTAATCCTTCCACTGTCTTGATTTGCGAAGCAGATGCTCCGCAGGCCAGCAGATAGCTTGATACGCTTTGGGCACGTTCTTGCGACAAGTCCATGTTTTTCTGGTAGCTTTGTTCTGCTGTAGAGTTTCTCCATCCTTGGTTGTCGGTATATCCGTAGATGGCGACATCCATGTCACGGTTTTGGTTCAATACGTTGTTGGCAAATTTGCTCAGTGATGCTTTGGCCGATGAGCTGAGGGCAGAATTTCCTGTTGAAAAGAGAATGCCGGAATCGAAAGTAACCTTTACAGCCTGCAAGCCGTTGTTGTCGGTCACTTGTTCTACTTCAGCGCCTTCGATTTGCTCTGCCTGAGCTGCTGCTTTATCCATCTTTTTCCCGATTAGTACTCCTGCTCCTGCTCCTACGGCAGTACCGACAGCTGCGCCGATGGCGGCTCCCTTTCCGTGGCCTACCACTCCGCCAATCAAGGCACCTAAGGCTGCACCGCCTCCGCCGCCTATCAGCCCGCCTTTTGCAGTGTTGGTCATGCCGCAACCGCTAAATATCAAACATGCGCTTAATAAAATGATAATCGATTTTACAGTTTTCATAATGCTATATTTTTAAAGGAATATATGTTTTTTGTTAATAGGCAAAGAGCGGATAGTGCTTCATTGTTTCATTTACGCGTGTACGTACTGAGGCTATCACCTCTTCATTGCCAATGTTTGAAAGTACGGTCTCAATCATTTCCGCTATTTCTATCATCAGGTCTTCTTTCGCTCCACGCGTTGTGATGGCAGGCGTTCCCAACCGGATGCCGGAGGTCTGGAATGCAGAACGTGTATCAAACGGAACCATATTCTTGTTGACTGTTATGTCGGCTGAAACCAATGCTTTTTCTGCAATCTTACCAGTCAGTTCCGGATATTTGGTACGTAAGTCTACCAGCATGGAATGATTGTCCGTGCCGCCGGAAACGATGGTGAATCCTCTGTCCATTAAAGCTTGTGCCAGAACCTTGGCGTTTTTCTGTACTTGTTTTTGGTATTCTTTGTATTCAGGTTGCAGACATTCGCCGAAGGCCACAGCTTTTGCTGCTATGACATGTTCCAGCGGGCCACCCTGTATGCCTGGGAATACGGCAGAATCAAGCAATTGCGACATCATTTTGATTTCTCCTTTGGGAGTCTTCTTTCCCCACGGATTGGGGAAGTCTTTTCCCATCATGATTATGCCTCCGCGCGGGCCGCGCAGTGTCTTATGGGTAGTTGAGGTTACAATATGTGCATATTTCACGGGGTTGTCAAGCAGGCCGGCCGCTATCAAGCCTGCCGGGTGTGCCATATCAACCATAAATATGGCCCCTACCTTATCGGCGATTTCCCTCATTCGTTTGTAGTCCCATTCACGTGAATAGGCAGAGCCGCCTCCGATAATCATTTTCGGATGCTCACGCAGGGCGATTTCTTCCATCTGGTCATAATCTACGCGCCCCGTGTCCTTATTCAAGTTGTATTCGCATGGAGTATAAAGAATGCCGGAGGTATTTACTGCCGAGCCATGTGACAAATGTCCGCCATGAGCCAGATTTAATCCCATAAACTTATCACCCGGATTGAGTACTGCAAGGAACACGGCGGCATTTGCCTGTGCTCCCGAGTGCGGTTGGACATTAGCCCATTCAGCTCCGAATATTTGTTTCAGGCGGTCGATTGCTATCTGTTCACTCTGGTCTACTACTTCACAACCTCCGTAATATCGTTTCCCCGGATATCCTTCAGCGTATTTATTTGTCAGACATGACCCCATCGCTTCCATGACTTGATTACTAACAAAATTTTCTGAAGCAATCAGTTCAATACCTTTCAGCTGCCGCTGATGTTCTTTTTCAATGATGTCAAAAATCAGTTCGTCTCTTTTCATAATTGTATTCTATTTAGTTGTTATGCATTTAGAATATGACTCCGACAGAAAAACTCAGCAGGTTTCTCCGCCGTTTTATAGATATCTCTTTTTCATTGTAAGGAGAGTCGGTGAGTGTTTGGTTATAGGTAATGCTTCTTGTCATATTGTGAAGACCTATTTCGTATCGGAAATCAAAAAAGATATTGGAAACATTAACCGCCAGTCCTCCTACGGCACTATAGTTCCACGGATGGAAGCGTTCGTGAATTTCCTGCTGATGAAAACCGGAAAATTCATTCTTCGTTTGTTTGTCCCAAATGTATGCAATCTTCGGTCCCATAAAGAAAGCCATGCCATAAGGAGGGATGTCTACGAATTTGTATCCGTAGAGGACGGGAAGATCGAACGATGTAATCACTGTCTTTATCAGTGCGTTGTCTGGAATAAGTTCGGAATTGGCCAATGTATTAGGGATGGAAACGCTTCCTTTTGATACATTGTATGACAATTCTGTTTGGAGGAAATGGTGCTCTTTCAGGTTAAACCGGCAGAAGAGAGCCGCAAAATATCCTACTTTATAGTTGTTCTGAAGATTTTCTATCTTTTCTCCGCCGATGGATAATTCATCGCTAAAAAACATGGAGGAATTGAATCCGGCCTTGATGCCTATGCTCATTAGAGGTTTTCGTAGTGTCACCATCGGTGCACTTTGCGACTGAACCTGCAATGGAACAAAGGCCGAAGCCAGTCCGAGGCCAAGCATCAAGGCGGTTTCTCTAATCATAAGAATTTATTTCTTTTTCTCGACCGACCATCCGAATTTTCCGATTTTCCGGCCCATACCGTAATAGTTTCCGTGCGCATATACCAAAAGGTCGGCTTTTGCAAGGTCAAACTTTCCTGTTTCACTGTCAAGATATTTGTCGTCTGCCTTTACATTTACGACATCAGCGATGAACATGTCGTGCGACCCCAGTGAAACAATCTCTTTAACCCTGCATTCGATGCAAAGCGGAGACTCTTCGATGATTGGGGCATTTACCACTGACGCTTTTCCCGGAGTAAGCTTCATTTCTGCAAACTTGTTGTGGTCTTTTCCTGAGCGTACTCCGCACCAGTCTGTAGCAAAAGCCATATTTTCTGTAGTCAGGTTGATGACAAACTCCATATTCTTTTTCAGGATGGAGTAGGAATACCGTTCGGGGCGTACGGATATGTAGCACATTGGCGGGTTGCTGCAGATTGTTCCCACCCATGCCACTGTCAGTATATTGTATTCTTCCTCTTTGCTTCCGCAGCTGACGAGTGCTGCCGGAAGGGGATATATCATTGTTCCCGGTTTCCAGTCTTGTTTCATGTCTTTTGTTAAAGGAGTTTTATATTGTCTTTCAGTTGTTCCTTCTCGCAATAATGGCATTTCAGCAGGCCCTTTTCCTTGTCGATTACGTGAAACCATGTCTGCATAGGCTCATTATTTGTAATACATTTCGGGTTGTTGCATTTTACGATACCTTTCAGCTCGTCGGGCATTACTACCTGCTTTTTTTCCACTACTTCATAGTCGCGGATGATGTTCAGCTTGACATTGGGGGCCACTACAGACAATTTGCTTATCTCCTCGTCCGTAAAGAAGCGGTCAGCTATCTTGATGATGCCTTTCTTGCCCAATTTCTTGCTTTCAAAGTTGTTTCCGATGGTGATGTTCGTATCCATGTGTTTCAGGTCAAGCAGAGAAACAACCGTAAACAGTCTGTCTGATGGTATATGGTCGATAACCGTTCCGTTTTTCAGTGCGGCTACCTGCAATTCTTTCTTGTCGCTCATGATTTTTTGTCTTTTGATGATTGGTTTATCTGTTCGTGTCTGCCCTCACTTCATCCAGTGTAATGCCCAGCACATCGCATAAAATGGCTTCGCGGGCATAGAGACCGTTCTGGGCCTGTTGGAAATAATAGGCTTTCGGACTTTCATCCACATCGTATGTTATTTCGTTCACGCGGGGGAGCGGGTGGAGAATGCGCAGGTTGGGCCGTGTCTTTTCCAGCATCCTGCTATTTAAAATATATGTGTCCTTTACCCGTTCGTATTCCATCAGGTCGGTAAAGCGTTCACGCTGCACGCGCGTCATATACAGAATGTCTGCATCGGCAATCGTGTCTTCTGTAAAATCTGTATGCTCGATGTATTTGATGCTGTGTTCCTTGCAATAAAGCTTGTATTCTTCGGGCATCTTCAGCTCGGTAGGGGCAATAAAATGGAATGTCGGGTTGAAGTGGCGCATTGCCATCAGCAAAGAATGGACTGTGCGCCCGTACTTCAGGTCGCCCACCAGATAGATATTCAGATTTTCCAGTGTCCCCTGCGTTTTATAGATAGAATAGAGGTCGAGCATGGTCTGCGAAGGATGCTGGTTTGCACCGTCTCCAGCGTTGACTATGGGCACGGGGGCAATCTCGCTTGCATAGCGTGCGGCTCCTTCCAGATAGTGGCGCATCACGATGATGTCGGCATAGTTGCTTACCATCATGATGGTGTCTTTCAGGGTTTCTCCTTTCGAAGAACTGGTAACCTTCGGGTCGGTAAAGCCGATGACACGTGCTCCGAGACGGTTTGCCGCCGTTTCAAAACTTAGACGCGTGCGGGTGGAAGGCTCGAAAAAAAGAGTAGCCACCACTTTTTCAGCCAGCAGACGGCGGTTTGGTTTCTTCTCAAACTCTTTTGCCATTTCCAACAGATAAAGAATCCTTTCTTTAGAGTGATTGGCAATTGTAACTAAACTTCTATTTTCCATATTTACGGTTTTCATGATTGCATTAAATACCGGATTTCAAAGTTAGTCAAAAAAAACAAATTCGGATGCTTTTTCCGAAAGTTTTAAGTGAACTTTGCGCGAAATGCCGCCGGCGGCCGTAAATTCTCCTTGCTTGCCTGCCGTTTGTGGCGGGGGTAAGATGGCCGGATGGCTGCTTTCCTTTTTTTCGTCCTCATGATAAGTCTCGTCGGCCGGAGCATATCACCGGATGGTCTGCATGAAAAAATCCGCTGGTCTGCACGAAGCCGGAAGAATTGCAGGCATCGCCGAAAAATGCTTCATTCTTTCGATTTTATTCGTTTATTCCGCAGAATTTCTTTACTTTTGCGACCTGATGATAACAGGCTCAGATTTATGAGGAAAGTATTTATATATATACTGTGGGCTATTGTAATCTTGTCCATAGCGGCTGTGGCCATCGTGTTTACAGCTATATCAAAAGGGAAAATCGGGTATGTTCCTCCGGTGGAGGAATTGGAAAACCCGAATTTGAAGTTTGCTACCCAGGTTATCTCCGAGGATGGAGTGTTGCTTGGCACGTGGTCGCTCAGTAAGGAGAACCGGGTATATGTGGGTTATGAAGATTTGTCTCCGCATTTGGTGCATGCTCTGGTGGCGACGGAAGATGTACGCTTCAGCGAACATTCGGGGATAGACGCGCGTGCCTTTATGCGGGCAGTCATTAAGCGCGGCATCCTGATGCAGAAGAATGCGGGCGGCGGAAGCACCATCACCCAGCAACTGGCCAAACAGTTTTATTCGCCGACGGCGGACAACGTAATGGAACGTCTGTTGCAAAAGCCCATCGAGTGGGTGATTGCCGTGAAACTGGAGAGATATTATACGAAGGAAGAAATTCTGACCATGTATCTGAACAAGTTTGACTTCCTGAACAATGCGGTGGGAATCAAGACAGCGGCGAAAACATACTTTGGCAAGGAGCCGAAGACCCTGAAGATAGAAGAAGCTGCTACGCTCATAGGAATGTGTAAGAACCCGTCTCTCTATAATCCGCGCCGTTTTAACGAGCGTTCGCGCGGGCGGCGCAACACGGTGCTCGACCAAATGCGCAAGGCCGGCTATTTGACGCAGGCGGAATGCGACTCCCTGCAGGCGCTTCCACTGGTGCTGAAGTTTAATCCGGTAGATCACAAGGAAGGGTTGGCCACCTATTTCCGGGAATATCTGCGCGGTGTGCTGACTGCGAAGAAGCCGGACAAAAGCAAGTATCGGGGATGGCAGATGCAGAAATACTATGAAGATTCTCTGGCTTGGGAGACCAACCCGCTGTATGGATGGTGTGCAAAGAACAAGAAGAAGGATGGAACGAACTATAATCTCTATGTAGACGGACTGAAGATTCATACCACAATCAACTCGCGGATGCAGAGTTATGCCGAGGAAGCCATATACGAACATGTGGCCAAATATTTGCAGCCCCGCTTTTTCAAGGAGAAACGGGGGCGCAAGACGGCTCCTTATACCAATCAGCTTACGGTGGAAGAGGTGAACCAGATATTGAACCGCTCGGTTCATCAGAGCGACCGCTACCGTACGATGAAGAATGCGGGCTGTTCGGAGGAGGAAATCATGAAGGCGTTCAATACAAAATATGAGATGTCCGTATTTTCCTGGGACGGGGAAAGGGACACGATTATGACTCCCTTGGACTCCATCAAGTATTACAAGCATTTTCTGCGGGCCGGCTTCATGTCTATGGATCCGTTGACGGGGCATGTCAAGGCTTATGTAGGAGGCCCCAATTATAATTACTTCCAATACGACATGGCTATGGTGGGACGCCGCCAGGTGGGCTCTACCATCAAGCCGTATGTATATGCCCTGGCGATGGAAAACGGCTTCTCGCCGTGTGACGAGGTGCGCAATGTAGAGCAGACGCTCTTTGATGAAAACGGACGCGCATGGTCTCCACGCAACAGTTCGCGCTCTCATTACGGAGAGATTGTCACGCTGAAGTGGGGGTTGGCGAATTCAAACAACTGGATTTCCGCATATCTGATGAGCAAGCTCAGTCCATACGATTTGGCGCGCCTGATTCATTCGTTCGGTGTACTGAACAAAGATATCCAGCCCACGGTGTCTCTTTGTCTCGGCCCTTGCGAAATATCCGTGGGAGAAATGGTCAGTGCCTATACCGCCTTTGTAAATAAAGGTATCCGCACCGCTCCGCTGTTTGTGACAAGCATAGAAGACAACGAAGGAAACATTGTGGCGGAATTTACTCCGCAGGTCAATGAAGTTATCAGCGAATCTACGGCCTATAAGATGCTGGTCATGCTGCGGGCGGTAATCAATGAAGGGACGGGCGGACGCGTGCGCCGTCTGTATGGCATTACGGCAGACATGGGCGGAAAGACGGGGACAACGAACAGAAACTCGGACGGTTGGTTCATGGGATTCGTTCCAACGTTGGTTTCGGGCTGTTGGGTAGGCGGCGAGGAACGCGACATCCATTTCGATACCATGCGTGACGGACAGGGTGCGTCTATGGCTCTTCCGGTTTGGAGCCTTTATATGCAGAAGGTTTTTGCTGACAAGGCGTTGGGATATTCGGAGAAAGATACGTTTGACATACCGGTGGATTTTGATCCGTGCAAGGATAGGCTGGTCGAGATAGAAGAGGAAAACACCAGTCGGTTGGACGACCTGTTTTTCCAATAATGGCAAAAGGCCGTTTCCCTTAGGAGGGAACGGCCTTTTTGTCAGGATGAAAAAGTTTTATTCAAATGTCCCGTAGCGGGTGGGAAGCAGTTTGCGGTCGCCCAACGTATTGTCCACTCTCGCTACATTTATCCAGAATTTGTTTTCACGCACGCTTTCTGTCGGATATACGGCTTTTTCGCGGCTGTATGTATGGCACCATTGGTTTCCTACGGCTTCATATTCAGGGTGCGGTGCGTTAATCAGCACATTGTCTTCTTTGGAAGCGTTTCCATCCTTGATTTCCTCTATCTCATTCCATATGCTTGACATGGAGTTGACAAAGTTGTCGAGTTCGGAAAGACTTTCACTTTCGGTCGGTTCAATCATCAGCGTGCCGTGAACCGGGAATGAAAGCGTAGGCGCATGATAGCCATAATCCATCAGCCTCTTGGCAATATCGTTTTCTGTAATGCCGCTTTCCTCGTGTATCCTGCGGCATTCCAAAATCATTTCATGGCCGACAAATCCGTTTGCTCCGTGATAAACGATTCCGTAAGAGTCTTTCAGGCATGCCGCCAGGTAATTGGCGTTCAGGATGGCCGTCTTGGTGGCGCGTTCTAATCCTGTTGCTCCCATCATGCAGATATAGCCATAAGTGATGGGAAGAATGCCCGCACTTCCGTAAGGCGAAGCGGAAACTTCGTTTTGAGGGTTCCCCGTCGAAACATGCCCCGGCAGGAATGGAATCAGATGACGGGCTACGCACACCGGGCCCACACCCGGACCGCCGCCTCCATGCGGGCTGGCAAAGGTCTTGTGCAGATTCAGATGGCATAAGTCCGCGCCAATCGTACCCGGATTGGTGAGTCCGACCTGTGCGTTCATATTGGCTCCGTCCATGTATACCTGTGCTCCGCAGTCGTGTATGATTCTGCAAATCTCTACGATGTCAGCTTCAAAGATGCCGTGGGTCGAGGGATAGGTAATCATTAAAGCGGCAAGTTCGTCTTTATGGGCTTCTGCCTTGGCGCGCAAATCGTCTATATCCACGTTTCCATGCTCATCGCATGCGCAGGTAAGCGTCTCATAGCCGGCCTGGACAGCGGAAGCAGGGTTGGTGCCGTGGGCGGAGGCCGGAATCAATACCAGATGCCGGTGTCCTTGCCCTATGCTTTCCAGATAACTCCTTATGATGCGCAGGCCGGTATATTCGCCGGCGGCACCCGAATTGGGCTGAAACGTGATTCCCTCGAATCCGGTAATCGTCTTGAGCTGTTCGCCCAGATTATGTATAAGGGCCAGATACCCTTGTGCCTGTTCTTCCGGTACGAGCGGATGAAGGTTCATCCATTTTGCATTGCTGAGCGGCAGCATTTCGGCGGCGGCATTCAGCTTCATGGTACATGACCCCAACGAAATCATGGAGTGGGCGAGCGATATATCCTTACGTTCCAACCGTTTGATATAGCGCATCATCTCTGTTTCTGTATGGTATTTGCAGAAGATTTCATGGGTCAGATAGTCGGACTGGCGGCGCAAAGCTTTGGGGAATGCGGCTGATTCCGGTATTTCGCTGATGTCGTGAACGGGTTTTTCGGCGGCAATGCTGAAGACTGCAAGCAGCAGGTTCATGTCATTCAGGGTGGTTGTCTCGTCGATGCTTATGCCGATGTCTCCGTTTTCAAAGTAGCGCAGATTGATTTCCTTGCTCAAGGCTATCGTGCGGAGCTTGTCGCTTGACACTTGTTCCGGCAGCTGAAGGCGAAGCGTGTCGAAGAAAAACTCGTTTTTCTGCCGGTATCCCAGACGGGTCAGGGCTTTGTGAAGGCATACGGCCTTGTTGTGTATGGACGAGGCTATATTCCGGATGCCGTCGGCTCCGTGATAAACGGCATAAAAACCGCTCATGATGGCCAGCAGTGCCTGAGCCGTGCAGATATTGGATGTGGCTTTTTCGCGTTTGATATGTTGCTCGCGCGTTTGCAGCGCCATGCGGTAGCAGGTGTGTCCGCATTTGTCTTTTGAAAGCCCGATGATGCGTCCCGGCATGTTCCGTTTATATTCGTCGCGTGTCGCGAAATATGCAGCCGAAGGCCCGCCATAAAACATGGGGATGCCCAGACGCTGAGAACTTCCAAATACAATGTCGGCGTTCCACTCGCCTGGAGGTGTCAGTAAGGCCAGTGCAAGGATGTCGGCATCTACGGCCACTTTGCATCCTGCTTCGTGTGCGCGGCTTGTAAAGTCGCGGTAATCTTCCACGCTGCCGCTGTTGTTCGGATATTGGACAATGCATCCAAAAATGTTTGGAGTAAACTCCAGGTCTTTATAGCTGCCGGTCTGGATATGCATGCCTTGGGGAATGGCGCGCGTATGAATGACGGCCTGCACTTGCGGAAATATCTCCTGGTCGACGAACAGGGTGGAAGCTCCTGCTTTCTGCTGTGCGCGGCTGCGCAGGGCATACATCATGGTTGCCGCTTCAGCTGCGGCGGTCGCCTCGTCCAGTAGCGAACAGTTCGCAAGAGGCATTGCCGTAAGGTCGCAGATGGCAGTCTGGAAATTTATCAACGCCTCCAGACGGCCTTGTGATATTTCAGTCTGGTAAGGAGTATAGGATGTATACCAGACCGGATTCTCGAATACATTACGTTGGATAACCGCGGGAGTTGCCGTGTCATACCATCCTGTGCCGATATATGACTTATAAAGTTTGTTCATTCCCGCCAGCAAAGCAATGTGGTCTGCAAACTCACGCTCCGTCATGGCAGGAGCAAGCGGCAAGGATGACTTCAGGCGAATTTCAGAAGGAATAGTCAGGTCAATCAGTTCGTCTAAGCTGTCGACTCCTATTCTCTTTAACATGACAGGCAAATCCTTATCTTCTATCCCGATATGCCTGTCGGCAAAAGTTCTTGTTTTCATGATTTTTTATTAAGGTTTTTGGATAAAATCTGTTTTTATCTGAAAAAAGGATTGTTCATCTTTTCGTTGCCGATGCTGGTGGCATCGCCGTGGCCTGGATAGACTATGGTTTCATCGGGCAGCACGAACAGACGCTCGATGATGCCGCGTCTTAATGCGTTGAAGTTCCCGCCTTCCAGGTCAGACCGTCCGATGCTACCCTGAAACAGCACATCTCCGCTGAACATACAGGCGGAGCCTTTGCAGTAGAACACCATTCCTCCCGGTGAGTGTCCGGGGACATGTATGGCTTCCAGCACCGTATTCCCGAAGCATAGCTCGTCTTTGTCGCTGATGTATCCGCCCAAGGCAGCGGGTTCCTCGTTGATTGTGAAGCCAAACATGCGGCAGTGTTCGGCCGTGTGGGGCAAAAGGAACTCATCGTCTTTGCAGGCTTGCGGCCTGACGCCGAACTCGCGCACCATAAAGGCGTTGCCGAAGATGTGGTCAAGGTGCAGGTGGGTGTTCAGAAGCAGCTTTACCGACAGATGATTGTCTTGTATGTATCTTTTCAGCCGTTGCTGCTCTTCCGGATAATAGCATCCGGCGTCTATGACGGCGGCCTCTCCGGTTTCATCGGATATCACATAACAGTTTACCGGGAACATGTTGAATTCAAATCGCTTGATTTTCATGGCTGCATGGGATTTATCCATTTATGGTTACGTAAACCACTTTTTTTGTTGTGAAATATTCTTCTTCGAAATAGTCTTTCAGGTCGTATAATACGGCTTTGTTCTTCACCGGAAGGATTTCATTGCCGAGTTCTCCTCCTTTCAGGCAGATTAGTCCATTAGGCAAGGCGTTGCGCTGCTCTTTCTTTATGTTTTTCCGGACTATCTTCAGCAAATCGGCCAAAGGCATGACGGCGCGGCTCACGACGAAATCAAACTGTTGCTTCTCTTCTTCGGCGCGGCAATGCCGTGTCGTGACATTTTTCAGGCCGATGCTTTGCGCTATTTCTGTCGCTACCTTCACTTTTTTCCCGATGCTGTCGACCAGATGGAATCGTGTCTCCGGAAACAGAATGGCAAGCGGAATGCCCGGAAAGCCTCCGCCCGTCCCCAGGTCCATCACTTCTGTACCGTCTTTGAAACGGATGGCTTTGGCTATTCCCAACGAGTGGAGCACGTGATGCTCGTACAGATTGGCGATATCTTTCCGTGAAATGACATTTATCTTACTGTTCCAGTCTGCATATAAATCATACAAGGCGGAAAACTGTGCTTTCTGCGTGTCGCTCAGTTCGGGGAAATATTTCAAGATAATCTCCATTTTTCTCTTTTTATTGGTGTTGTCTGTTCTGTAAAAAGGTTTCTATTTCCGCATAGGGTACGGTCAGCTGGAAGTCTCCCATCGAATAAGGGGCGATTTCATAGCGGTTGTACAAAAAGGTGACGCCGTCTTCCTTCAGCAGGAAGTTGTCGGGGATGTATAAGTCCGTGTCAAGCAGGATTCCTGCGGCGTGCAGACCTTCCATGCTGCTGATAGTGTCTGTTTCCAGACGCGTGTTCGCCTCGTTTGTCAGTTGCTTGAGGATGAGATTGCAGATGCTTTTCTCTGCATCTGCCGCGAACACTTCTTCCCGGGTCAGTTCATTTCCCGTTTCCGGGTCGATGTTCACCCATTTTCCCCATGTGTTGGGATGGGCTCCTCCCGTGTTTTGGAAGGTTGTGACCTGATAGTTCCAGATGCTGTTGCGGCCGGCGCTCAGTTCGCTCGTTATCTCATATTCGTAATTATACCACTGCGGGATGTCTTCAGCGGACACTTTGTTGTGGATGTCGGCTTCATAATATTTCAGCAAGTCGCTCTTGTATCCCGAAATATATCTCTGCCTGACGGAGTCAATGAATGTTTCGGGAGAAAGTCCTGCCAGCTTTCCTTCGGAAAAGGTCTTCTGCAGCGTTGCATTGATTCTCCGCGAAACGGAATCGGTCTCTGAATAAGGTTTCAGGTACATGAAGTCGAGATGTATCTGGCATGTCGGAGACTGGTCAATGTCTGGCTTGAGGCTGACGGTGGTGTCTGCCTGTATGCTTGTGATGGCAGGCTTTCCGGCAGTTTGTTTCTTTTCGATGCATCCTGTTGTCATAAAGCTAATAACGGAGCATAGGACGATTGCAACACGTAAAAAAATATTTTTCTTCATAGTCCAAATGTTTTTTTCTTATAGGCTTATAGCGGTTTCCGTTAGACAAATGTAGGAAAACTTCTTGGATTTTCATATCTTTGCTCGTGGAATCTTTAAGCTAAAAAGTGTATGAAAACCGAACATTGGGGGCTTGTTCCCTATCAGGAAGCGTGGATGCGGCAGAAGCGCCTGTTTGAAGCGCTGGTTGATGCCAGACAGTCCTCCTTTCCTTATGAGAACCGTTTGATATTCTGCGAGCATCCGCATGTGTATACGTTGGGAAAGCACGGGAAGGATTCCAATCTGCTGCTCGATGAAGCCCGCCTGCGCCAGATAGGTGCCGAGCTTTTCCGCATCGACCGGGGGGGAGACATCACTTATCACGGGCCAGGCCAGCTGGTGTGCTATCCCATCCTGAATCTGGAAGACTATCATCTGGGACTGAAAGACTATATCTGTCTGCTTGAGGAAGCTGTAATCCGGGTCTGTGCCTCGTATGGCGTAGAGGCGGGCCGCGTAAAGGGTGCGACGGGCGTATGGCTGGACGTCGGTATGCCTCAGGAGCGCAAGATTTGTGCGATAGGGGTAAGGAGCAGCCGCTTTGTGACCATGCACGGATTGGCTCTCAATGTCAATACAGACCTGCGGTATTTCAGCTATATCCACCCGTGCGGATTCACCGACAAGGGGGTAACCTCGCTTTCCCGCGAACTGGGGCGGCCGCTTGCCATGGAGGAAGTGGCCGCGCGGTTAGAGTCTGCCGTCAGGATGCTGCTGCATGTCAGTCCTTGATGTCCTGATACATGAATCTCTTGATGCTCTTTTTGGCCGTTTTCTCGAATTCTTCCGGATAAAGCTTTATGCGGGAAATCTGGGAGTACGCCGGCAGAACCTTGTTCAGCTCTGTGCGGTTTGTCTCGATGGCGGCTTCAAGCTGCGTCTTGGTCATGTTCTGGGCAAACGCTTCATCATTGTCCGGATAGACCAGAGCGATGAGTTTGCTGTCTTTCATGATGACCAGCGATTCGTTGACAAAGGGCATGTTGTTGAGCCGTGCCTCGATTTCTTCCGGATAAATGTTCTGCCCCGACGAAGAAAGGAGCATGTTCTTGCATCTGCCTTTGATGAAAATGTTTCCGTCTTCATCTTTTACGGCCATGTCTCCGGTGTGCAGCCATCCCTCCTTGTCGATGGTCTGGAGTGTTGCCTCCTCATTCTTGTAATAACCGAGCATGACGTTCATCCCCCGGCATACCAGTTCTCCCGGAATCCTTTCAGGCTGCGGGGAAAGCACTTTGGTCTCCATGTTGGATACGGTCTTTCCGCATGAAGTATACTGTATTTCGTCCCAGCGGCTGTGGCAGATGAGCGGGGCGCATTCGGTCATGCCGTAGGCAATGGTATAGGGAAAGTTTATTTTCCGGAGGAATGCTTCCACTTCGGCATTGAAAGGCGCTCCGCCGATAACTATCTCAATGAAGTTTCCTCCGAACACCTCCATCGCTTTCTGGCGGATTTCGGCCTTGATGCGGTCGCTTATGATGGGCAGGTTAAGCAGAAGCTTGCCTAATCTGTTGTCTACTTTGGGGAGGATATTCTTCTTGAAGATTTTTTCCACAATCAGCGGTACGCAGGCAATGACCCGCGGACGGATTTCGGCAAACGATTCGGCGATAATCTTCGGGCTTGGCATGCGGGTCAGGAACCATAAGTGTGCTCCCACGGTGATGCCGTAAAGGAAGTCGAATACCAGTCCGAATATATGCCCTAACGGAAGCATGGATACGATACGTTCTCCCGCCTGCAGCCCCACCTTGCTGTGGATGTGCACTACGTTTGAAAGGATGCTCCGGTAGGGGAGCATGACTCCCTTTGAATATCCGGTGGTGCCCGATGTATAGTTGATGACCGCCAGTTCGTCCGGCTGTTCGCGGCGGTAAGACACTTGTTCGGCCCGGAAGCGGCAGGGATATTTCTTGCCGAACTCTTCATTAAGATGCTCGCGTGCGTATGTAAGCTGCTTGGAGCGCGAGAATACCAGGTCCAGATTCTTCAGTTCAATGATTCCTTCAAGGTTGGGCATGGCCGCTTCATTGAAGTTTTCCCACACTTGGTCGCCGACAAACAGCATTTTGGATTCCGAGTGGTTGACGATATGATGCACATTGTCGGCCTTGAACTCGTGGAGAATGGGCACCGCGACAGCTCCATACGTGACGATGCTCAGGAATACGGCAGACCAGTTGGCGCTGTTGCGTCCGCACAATGCTATCTTGTCTCCCTTTTCGATGCCTGCATGCCGGAACAGGATATGCATCTTCTCGATTTTGCGTGCTACATCCTTGTATTGCAGCGTAGCACCTTTGTAGTCTGTCAGCGCATCGCGGTCCCAGTTGGTACGGATGCTCTGCTCAATCAGATATATGAAACTGTCTTGTATCTCCATTCTTATTTTGTTACAAATTGCACAATGTGCACGGATTTGCGCGCAAAAGTAATGAATTTTAAGGGAATCTCACAACTAATCCGCCTTTATCCTTAGTTTTGTCGGTGTAAGAAATACGTTTTTGCTGAACACCCAATTCATTTCTTTCGTAATTTTGCGCGGAAAAATCGGATGAAAATGAAAACAAACGAAATCAAAGGCCATGCTGCAATGCTTACGGCCAACACGATGTGGGGACTGATGTCTCCGGTTGCCAAGCTGGTATTTATAGGAAGTGCCGTTACTCCTTTCATTATGGTGGATGTCCGCATCGTCGGGGCGGCTGTCTTGTTCTGGATTGCCTCGTTCTTTACAAAGAAGGAGCATGTTCCGCACGAGGATATGCTGAAGCTCTTTTTCGCCTCTCTTTTGGGAATCGTCTTCAATCAGGGCCTTTATACTTTCGGCCTGGGCATGACTTCGCCGATTGACGCGTCTATCATCACGACGAGCACTCCAATCCTGACGATGATAATAGCCGCATTCTATTTGAAAGAGCCTGTTACGGGGAAGAAGGTGCTCGGCATCTTTGCCGGAGCAAGCGGCGCCTTGCTTTTGATATTGAGCAACAAAAGTATCGATGTGTCTCAGGTGGGGAATGTATGGGGCGACATCATTTGTCTGCTGGCCGAACTGAGCTTTTCTGTTTATCTGGTGCTGTTTAAAGGCTTGATAAGCCGTTATTCCCCTATCACGCTGATGAAATGGATGTTTACATATTCTTCGATTTGCATTATCCCGTTTTCTTATAGCGAGCTGATAACCTTTGATTGGACTTCCATTCCGCTTGAGTTGGTCGGGGGAATGGCTTTCGTTGTCTTGGGCGGAACGTTCTTCAGCTATTTGCTTTCTCCGGTGGCACAGCGCAGCCTGCGTCCCACGGTGGTAAGCATGTATTGTTATGTCCAGCCCATAGTGGCCAGTGTCTTTACGGTCTGCTGGGGGATGGACTCGTTCAATTTCCTGAAGGTCGTGGCAGTCTGTCTCGTCTTTACGGGTGTATTTCTGGTTACCCGGAGCAAGAGCCGTGCCCAGATGCTTATGATGAAGGAAAAAGACCGTGGATAAAGAAATATTGCCGTATGCAAAAAAATGTTTGCTCAAGAGGAAACGTGGGGCGGATTAGGTGAATCAGTTCATTTCATTTGTTAATTTTTAGTCCAACAGTTGTATTATTTCATGGAAAGAAGTAATTTTGCACGACTATATAGGATTGATATGAAAAAAAGCATAGCTATGGCGCTTCTTTCCGCCTGCGTCTTGTCGTCTTGCGGAGAGTACAATAAGGTGCTGAAGAGCACAGACTACGAATATAAGTATGAGGCGGCGAAGAGTTATTTCGCCAAGGGACAGAATTCGAGAGCTGCAACCATACTGGAAGAGCTGATTCCTATTCTGAAAGGAACGGTAAACGGCGAGGAGTCTCTCTATATGCTGGCCATGACTTATTATAACCAGGGTGATTTTGTGACAGCATCCCACTATTTTAATACTTATTACACCACTTATCCGCGTGGTACCTATACGGAGCTGGCACGCTTCCATAGCGGAAAAGCGCTCTATCTCGACACGCCGGAGCCGCGGCTTGACCAGAGCAGCACCTATAAGGCAATAGAAGAACTGCAGATGTTTATGGAGTATTTTCCCGGCAGTTCGCGCCGGGATATTGCCCAGGATATGATTTTTGAGTTACAGGACAAATTGGTCGAGAAGGAATATCTGTCGGCCAAGCTATACTATGATTTGGGCTCTTATTCAGGTAACGCGTCCTATAGCAGCACGGGAAACAACTATTTGGCTGCTGTGGTAACGGCGCAAAACGTGCTGAAAGATTATCCTTATACCAAGTTGCGCGAGGAATTGTCTATATTGATACTGCGCGCCAAATACGGGATGGCAAAAGAAAGTGTCCTTGAAAAGAAGGAAGAACGTATGCGTGAAACGATAGATGAATATTATGCGTTCAAGAATGAGTTCCCGGAAAGCAAGTATATTGCCGAGGTGGAAGACATTTATAAGGATGCAAGCAAATACGTTTCGACAGAAGAAGAATATTAATAATTTGTGGTAAATAAAAGATTATGGATTACAAAAAAACAAACGCTCCTACGACTACCGTTACGCGTGACCTTATGGAAGTGTGTGAGGATACGGGTAACATCTACGAAACTGTTGCCATCATCGGCAAGCGTGCAAACCAGATTGCAGCGGAGATGAAGAATGACCTTTCTAAGAAGTTGCAAGAATTTGCTTCGTATAATGATAATCTGGAGGAAGTATTTGAGAACAGAGAGCAGATTGAGATTTCCCGTTATTATGAGAAGCTTCCGAAACCGACTTTGATTGCTACGCAGGAATATATAGAAGGGAAGGTTTATTACAGAAATCCTGCAAAAGAGAAGGAAAAACTGCAGTAAACGGTATTTCTGAAAAAGGGTTTTAAGGATTCTGACAGATAGCAGGAGCGGAAAATCTCAGGATATGCATGGTTTGTGTAGGAATTTGGGATTTTCTGCTTTGTTTTTGTGAAGTGATGGGTGCTTGATTTTTAACGATTAGATTATTGTTCTTATGATACAGCGTATTCAGACTGTTTATTTGTTGGTTGTGGCCATACTGATGGTCGTGATGATGTCTCTTCCTGTCGGGAGTTTCGTTTCTGCAGACTATAGCATACCGGCCACTGAATTTACCAATCTGGCGATTGTCTCGGCCGATGGCGTGAGCGATTATGCACCGTGGGCGCTTTTTGTTATATTGACAGTTGCGGCTATAGTTTCGCTTGCTACGATTTTCCTGTATAGAAAGCGTATGCTGCAGATTCGTCTGACTCTTTTTAACAGCATCTTGCTGGTTGGCTATTATGTGACACTGGTTGTTTTTGTCTTCATGCTGAAGGAAGACTGCAGGTTCGTCCCGTCGTGGGCTGTCTGCCTGCCGTTGATTTCAATCATACTGAATTGGCTGGCAATCCGTGCCATCGGAAAAGATGAAGTGTTGGTAAAGGCGTACGAAAGGTTGCGTTAAGATATTGCAATAAAGGCAGCCCCAGATTTTGCTGGGGCTGCCTTTGCTTTTATGGCTGCAATCTGTGCCCAAGGTTAATTCTTGGTGGTGCGTTGCTGCCTGTCTTTCGGGTTTTTCCTGCCCGCTGAATGTTTTTTCCCGTTTCCTTTGCTTTTCCATGAATTTCCGTTTCGGCGGGAACGCGAAGCGTGGGGAGCGTATGCCGGAGCCTCGCCCAGTTCTGCCGGAACCGGAATCTTGTAGATGCTTTTCCCAAGAAAATCTTCTATTTGCTTGAAGCGTGTCTGTTCGGTTTCGCTGACAAAGGTGATGGCGCAACCGTCGTTGTTTGCACGTGCCGTTCGTCCGATTCGGTGCACGTAATCTTCATTATCATGCGGAACATCGTAATTTATCACCAGGCGGATATCATCGATATCTATCCCTCGCGCCACGATGTCTGTCGCAACAAGAATGTTGATTCTTCCATTCCGAAATTCGTGCATGATAGCTTCGCGCTGGCTTTGCTCCAGGTCAGAATGCATTTCGCCTACATTCAGCTTCAGTTTTTTCAAGGACTTCGTCACTTCTTTCACCTTCAGTTTAGACGAGGCGAATATGATTACGCGCTCCGGCTGCTGCGTATGAAAAAGACTTTCGATGATACCCAGCTTCTGTGCTTCATGGCATACATATGCGGCTTGGATTATTTTGTCCGCCGGTTTTGATACTGCCAGTTTCACTTCTACGGGATTGTTCAAAATTGTTTTTGCTAGTTGCTGTATTTTGTTTGGCATAGTAGCAGAAAACATTATTGTCTGACGATTTTTGGGCAAATACTTGACGATTTGCATGATATCATCGGCAAATCCCATGTCTAGCATGCGGTCAGCCTCATCCAGGATAAAGAATGAAACTTTTGATAAATCTACATAACCTAAGCTTAGGTGGCTGATTAATCGTCCTGGGGTGGCAATCACCACATCGGCTCCTAAGGTCAAACCCTTTTTTTCCTGCTCGAAACGGATGCCGTCATTGCCTCCATACACGGCTACACTCGATGCCGGCATGAAGTAGGAAAAGCCTTCCATCTGTTGGTCTATTTGCTGGGCCAGTTCTCGAGTAGGCGACATGACGATGCAGTTGATGGCATCGGCCGGGTATGTCCCTTTGCTAAGTTGGTTTAATACGGGTAACAGATAGGCGGCGGTCTTTCCGGTTCCGGTTTGTGCTACGCCAATCAGGTCTCTTCCCTCTAAAATAACAGGTATTGTATGCTCTTGCACCGGTGTGCATTCTCGGAAATTCATGGCATCCAATGCCTGTAATACACATTCTTCTAAGTTCAGTTCTGAAAACTTCATATATTCATTGTTCTGTTTTGTTCTTATAGTTTTCCCTGTTCGTCCAGATACGAATCTTTGAAGCCCAAGAAATAAAGCACTCCATCAAGCCCTATTGTGTTGATGGACTGGCGGGCATTCGCCACTACTTTAGGTTTGGCGTGAAAGGCGATGCCCAATCCCGCCACAGAAAGCATAGGCAAATCGTTGGCTCCGTCGCCGACGGCGATTGTTTGTGCTATGTCTACTTTTTCTACTTGTGCGATGAGCTGCAGCAGTTCAGCCTTTCGTTTTCCGTCTACGATGTCTCCTAAATATTTTCCGGTCAGTTTCCCGTTGACGATTTCAAGTTGGTTGGCATACACATAGTCGATACCGAATTTTTCTTTCAAATAGTTGCCGAAGTAGGTAAATCCTCCCGAAAGGATGGCTATCTTATATCCATAACGCTTCAGCACGTACATCAAACGCTCCACTCCTTCCGTAATCGGCAGATTTTCGGCTATGTCCTTCATGACACTTTCATCAAGTCCTTTCAGCAGGGCCACCCTTTCTTTAAAACTTTCTTTAAAGTCAATTTCTCCCCGCATGGCTCGTCCGGTGATGGCTTTCACCTGATCTCCCACACCTGCGCGCATGGCCAGCTCGTCGATTACTTCTGTCTCAATCAATGTTGAGTCCATATCAAAGCAGATTAGCCTGCGCATCCGGCGATACATATTGTCTTGCTGAAATGAAAAATCCATAGACAAGTCGCTGCTCAGCTTCATAAGCTGCTTTTGCAGTTCCTCCTTGTTTTTGGGAGTTCCACGGACGGAAAACTCGATGCATGCCCTGACACTTGCCTTTTTTTCATCTAATGGGATGCGGCCGGTCAGCCGGCGAATGCCGTCTATGTTCAGTTGCTGGTTTGCCAGAATCTTGGTTGCCCCCGCTATTTGGGCGGCGGTAAGCTTCCGTCCCAACAGGGTAAGAATGTAACGGTTCTTGCCCTGCATGTTCACCCAGTCTTCATATTCCTGAGCGGTGATGGGATAAAAACGGATGTTTATTCCCAGTTCGGAGGCTTTAAACAGCAGGTCTTTCATTATATTGCCAGAGTCACGGTCACAGCATTTAAAGAGAATACCCAATGATAGCGTGCTGTGAATGTCGGCTTGGCCGATGTCCATGATGTCTACGTCATATTTTAACAAGATTTCTGATATGGATGCAGTAAGTCCCGGACGGTCCACACCGCTGATGCGAATCAATATTAGCTCTGTTTTACCTTCCATGAGAGTAAGCTTATACCTATATAATAAATGTATGCAAATTTACAAATTAAATTATAGCGAGAGGCCAAATGGCTTTGGTTTTTGCTATATTTTGTTCGCATTTCTGCCGTTGGACGGCCTGATAAGGTTTAAAAGAGTATAATTCTATGCTGTAAAACATAAATATTATTTGTTTTTCTGTTTTATGTAGAGAAAAATCTTTACCTTTGCCGCGGATTCCCAAAAAGATGCCGTGTGATGCGCGTGTCTGAGAAGCAAGATTCCGGGCGGGAATTACTGTGTAGGGCAGTCTCGGATAGTATTAACTAAAATCAGTTACATGATTAAAAGTGTAAAATGGTTTTTTGTTGTATTAATAATAAGTTCCTTACTTTCTCTTTCATTCAGTAAAGAGAGTTCTGTCACAGAGAAGTTAGCTTTGGGAGAAGCTGTCCCGGAGTTGGTTCTTTGTAATGAAGCACAGCCGCTCAATCTGTGCGCTGCCAAGGGCAGTTATACTTTATTGAGCTTTTGGGCGAGTTATGACGCTGCTTCGCGTGAGCGGAATGCCACTTTGAGCCATGCAGTGGAGAACGATGCCCGTGTGAAGATGATTTCTGTCTCTTTCGACCGTTACCGTTCGGTGTTTGATGCGGCGGTTCGGCAGGACAAGATAGATGCGACGGCATGTTATCTGGAGACAGAGGGCAAGAATTCGGACATTTTCAAGCGGTTTGGCTTGAAGAGCGGATTTAAGAATTACTTGGTGGACAGTGAAGGAATAATCGTTGCCAAGGACATTACCGCAGACGAATTGGCTTCCTATATGAATTGACAGGAAGTTATCCCGGGTGGAAAGAATAGAATGTGAATACAACAAAAAAGCAAAAGTTGCAATGAAGGACGGAAAGTTTTCATTGCAACTTTTTTATTTTGAGGCAGGCCGTGGGAAAGACATTTTTTCTCTTGTGGAAAACTTGTTTTTCCCACGGCCTGGTTCTTTTTTGGCGGAAGGGCAATGACAGATTGAATGCAGCCCGGGCGGATATCATTTGGGAGCCTTGCGGTACAGATAGACTGCAATGAACAGATAGATAATGTTCGGAATCCAGACTGCAAGGTTCGGATGCATGTTTCCGTTGATGGCAAATGTCGATGATATGGTCTGAAACAGAATATATGAGAAGCTCAGCGCGATGCCGATGCCTAAATGCAGTCCCATCCCCCCCTTCCGCTTCTGGGATGAAAGTGATAGGCCGATGACCGTCAGGATGAAGGCGGCGAATGAGGTGGCGATGCGCCGGTAATATTCCACTTCAAAAACCTTGATATTGGCAAATCCGCGCTGTTTTTGCTTGTCGATATATTCCCGCAGTTGCGGACTGGTCATGGTTTCCTGCTGCCCCCGAGTGATGAGAAAGTCTTGTGGTTCCATGTTGATGATAGAGTCAAGACGGTCGCCCGAAGTAATCGTTTCGCGCATTCCCCTCATTTCCCGCAGTATATAGTCCTTGATAATCCACTTGTGGACTTTAGTCGTGTCGTAAGTGATGCGGCGGGCGGTAAGGTGAGACACCAGCTTGTGGTCTTCAAACTTGTCTAAAGAGAAGCGGTAGCCCGTCTTGTTGTAATTTTCATACCGCTCCATATAGGCGATTACACCCGAGTCTACCTCCAGTTGGATATTGCGGGCGTAGTTTGTTGACTTTTTGTTCTTGTATACCCTCTCAAACTCCAGTCGCGTTACACTGCCTGTCGGGATGACTTCGGTGCTTAAAACGTAAGTTACCAACGCGATGATACCTGCGGAAATCATATAGGGAACCATCAGCCGCCTAAAGCTCATCCCGGTGGAGAACATGGCAATAATTTCGGAATTCTCGGCCAACTTCGATGTAAAGAAGATAACCGCGATGAAAACGAACAGCGGACTGAAGAGGTTGGTATAGTAGGGAATGAAGTTCAGGTAATAGTCAAATGCAATCGCTCGAAGGGGCGCCTTGTTTTTTATGAAGTCGTCAATGTTCTCATTGATGTCGAAAACGACGGCGATTGAAATAATCAAAGCGATGGCAAAAAAGTATGTACCCAGAAACTTGACTATAATATACCGGTCAAGTCTCTTCAGCCATTTCTGTTTGAACAGTTCCTTTATGTCAGCCGGTATTTTCATAATCTCGTAGACAAGTGTTTTACCATTACCGGTTTCCATGAAGAGAAGTCGCCTGCTATGATATGCTTGCGGGCTTCCCTTACCAGCCACAGATAAAAAGCGAGGTTATGGATAGAAGCAATCTGCAAGGCCAGCAGTTCTTGCGCATGAAACAGATGCCGCAGGTAGGCACGGCTGTACGCCGTGTCGACAAACGAAGCGCCGTCCGCCTCAATGGGAGAGTAATCATTCTCCCATTTCTTGTTCCTCATGTTCATGATACCGTCTTTTGTAAAGAGCATTCCGTTGCGCCCGTTGCGTGTCGGCATCACACAGTCGAACATGTCGACTCCGCGCTCTATGCCTTCCAGAATGTTGACCGGCGTGCCGACTCCCATCAGATAGCGCGGACGGTCGGTTGGAAGTATCTCGTTAACCACTTCAATCATTTCATACATCTTTTCTGTAGGTTCTCCCACGGCCAGTCCCCCGATGGCGTTCCCGTCCGCATCCTTTGAAGCGATGTATTCGGCAGAGCGGCGGCGCAGGTCGGGATATACGCAACCTTGGACAATCGGGAAAAGCGACTGGTTGTATCCGTACTTCGGCTCGGTTTCATTGAAGCGTGTGATACAGCGGTCAAGCCAGCGGTGCGTCAGCTCCATTGACTTTTTTGCATAGTCGTAGTCCGAAGTTCCTGGAGCACATTCATCGAAGGCCATCATGATGTCAGCCCCGATGGTTCGCTCGATGTCCATCACGCGTTCGGGCGTGAATAAATGTTTTGAGCCGTCGATATGTGAACGGAATTCCACGCCCTCTTCTTTCATTTTCCGGATTCCGGAAAGGGAAAACACTTGGAATCCGCCGCTGTCGGTCAGCATCGGGCGGTCGAAGCCATTGAATTTGTGCAGTCCTCCTGCTCCTTCGATGACATCCAGTCCCGGCCGCAAGTAGAGATGATAGGTATTCCCCAGGATGATTTGCGCATCGATGTCTTCTTTCAGTTCACACAAATGCACTCCCTTCACGGTTCCGGCCGTACCTACAGGCATGAAAATCGGTGTTTCAATCTGGCCGTGGTCAGTGGTAATCAGTCCGGCGCGTGCGTTTGACCGCGGGTCTGTATATTGTAGATCAAATTTCATTTTTCTTCTTTCTTGTCTTCTTCTTTTACGGTAAAGTCTATTGCGTCGGCCACCTTTTCATCTGTCAGCGCCAAGGCCAGCACTTCTTTGATGTCTTTGACATAATGGAAGGTCAGTCCCTGCAAGTAAAGCGGCTGGATTTCTTCAATGTTCTTGCGGTTGTCTTCACAAAGAATGATATCCTTGATTCCGGCACGCTTGGCTGCCAGAATCTTTTCCTTGATACCGCCTACGGGCAGCACTTTGCCGCGCAATGTGATTTCTCCGGTCATGGCCAGATTGGGCTTTACCTTGCGCTGCGTCAGGGCAGATGCCAGTGAAGTGACCATAGTGATGCCGGCCGACGGCCCGTCTTTAGGTATGGCACCTTCGGGAACATGTATGTGGATGCTCCAATTGTCGAAGATTCCGTCGGGAAGCTCCAGCAGATGGCTGTGGGCCTTCAGGTATTCCACCGCCAGCATGGCCGACTCTTTCATGACATCACCCAGATTTCCTGTCAGAGTCAGGTGTCCGCCCTTGCCTTTGCTCAGGCTGGTTTCCACGAAAAGTATTTCTCCGCCTACGGCTGTCCATGCCAGTCCGGTGACAACTCCGGCATATTCGTTGCCTTGATATTTGTCACGCGAATATTCCGGCGTACCCAAATATTCCTGTATGTCGGACGGTTTCAGTTCATGCTGCTTTTCAAAACGGTCGCTTGCTATCTCCAGCGCGATTTTGCGCATGATTTTATTGATTTTCTTTTCCAGTTCGCGCACGCCGCTTTCACGGGTATAGTTTTCTATGATATACTCGATAGACGCCTTGGTAAACTTGACATGCTCCTTTTTCAAGCCATTTGTCTCCATTTCTTTCGGAATCAAATGGCGGCGTGCTATTTCTATCTTTTCTTCTGTGATATATCCGCTGACTTCTATCAACTCCATGCGGTCGAGCAGAGGAGCGGGGATAGTCGACAGATTGTTGGCCGTAGCGATAAACATCACTTTTGACAAATCGTAGTCTATGTCTACATAATTGTCGTGGAAAGCGTTGTTCTGCTCCGGATCAAGCACCTCAAGCATGGCTGAACTTGGATCGCCCTGATGGTCTTTACCCAACTTGTCTATTTCGTCGAGGATGATGACGGGGTTGGAGGTTTCTGCCTTAATCAGGCTTTTGATGATGCGTCCCGGCATTGCTCCAATATACGTTTTTCTATGTCCGCGGATTTCAGCTTCATCATGCACTCCACCCAATGACATGCGCACATATTTGCGTTTCAATGCGGAGGCGATGGAACGTCCCAATGAAGTCTTTCCCACTCCCGGAGGCCCGTAAAGACAGATAATGGGCGACTTCAGGTCTCCTTTGAGCTTCAATACGGCCAGATGCTCCAGAATGCGCTCTTTGACCTTCTCCAGACCGTAATGATCCTTGTTCAGGATTTTTTCTGCGTTGGGAATGTTGATTACATCGGTGGTATATACATCCCAGGGCAAGGCAAGCAGGGTTTGCAGATAGGTCAACTGCACATTATAGTCGGGTGACTGCGGGTTGATTCTTTCCAGCTTGCTCAGCTCGCGTTCGAATATCTCGGCCACTTCCTTTTTCCAAAGCTTGGCCTGCCCCTTTGTCCGGAGGCTTTCTATCTCATCATCCTGTCCGTTGCCCAGTTCATCCTGGATGTTTTTGATTTGCTGCTGCAGGAAATACTCCCGTTGCTGGCGGTCTATCTCCTCGCGTGTGCGCATCTGGATGCTTTGTTTCAGGGCGGCAAGCTGTACTTCCCGGTTCAGTATCTGAATCAGCCGGAAGAGCCGGTCTTTTAAAGTGTTCAGGTCAAGCAGCTCAAACTTCTCTTCAATCGCGAAAGGAAAGTTTGTGCAGATGAAGTTGACCAGAAGTTCCGGATTGTCCAGATTCTTGATGGCGAAAGATGTATCCGGACTCATGTGCTCGGAGGTCTCGACAAACTTCAGGCACTGCTCCCGGCAAGTGTCCATCAGCGCTTTGAACTCATCAGTCTTTTCTGCCTCCATGGATTCTTTGACTGGAGTGACCTTCCCCTTCAGATATGGGCGTACGGCCGTGATTTCATCCAAGTGAATTTTGGGGCCGTTTGCCTGGAGAATGACCGTGGTGTTGCCTCCGGGCATTTCGAAAACACGGAGAACTTTCCCGATTACGGCGGTGGGATGGAGGTCTTTATAGCCCGGGGTTTCCACTTCGCTCACTTTCTGGGTCGCGATGACTATGGAGGAATTATTTTTTAATGCTGTATTGACCAGTTTCAGGGTTGTACGCCGTCCCACTGTGACCGGCATCACAACGGAGGGAAACATAACCATGTTTCGCAATGTCATGACTGGAAATTCCTGTTCCAGCTCGTCAATGCTGACTTCGGCAGGAGCAGTTTCTATTTCGGCCAACATCGAAATGTCTTCGCTGTCTGTATTCATCAAAAAATTTTCTTTTCGAGTTTTTTTTATCATAAGTCCTAAGCGTGTTTTTGCTTTCTTTTTAAGCGGCTACAAAGTTAAACATTCCGGATTAAATACGGAACAAACATTAGTGCCAATTCATTTAATAATCGTAAATATCCGTACTTTATTGTTGGTTTGTCTGCATAATATGTATTTTTGGAGGCGGAAAACAAAATTTTGGAAGATGCCGAATCCTTTTTTTAAATTCAAGAAGTTTGTGGTCTGTCATGACAAGTGCGCCATGAAGGTGGGGACGGATGCCGTTTTGCTTGGGGCGTGGGCGGATGTTTCTCGGGCGAAAAATGTGCTGGATATAGGGACTGGCACGGGAGTGATTGCGCTGATGGCCGCCCAGCGGTGTGACGCCGAGATATTGGCGGTAGACATAGACCGGGATGCCGCGCTTCAGGCGCGGCAGAATGCGGACGAATCGCCGTGGGGCGGGAGGATGACCGTGGCGTGTCAGGATGTAAAGGCGATGCCGGCGGAGTATGACGGCCGGTTTGATGTCATATTGTCCAATCCTCCTTATTTCGTGGAAAAGGTGAAATGCCCTGAAACGAAACGGAACACGGCCCGCCATACCGATGAACTGGACTTTCCGTCTCTTTTGGAGGCGGCATCGCGGCTTTTGTCGGACGACGGCGCTTTTTCTGTGGTGTTGCCCGCCGGTGCAGCCGCTGATTTCATTTCGCTCGCTGTGCGGCGGAAACTCTGGCTGAAAAGGCAGACATGGGTCTCTCACAGGGCAGGGATGTCCCCGAAAAGGGTTTTGATGTCGTTTGTCAAGCATGCAGTGCCCGAAACGGAAGTGGGGCGGCTGGCCATTGAAGCCTCTCCCAAAGTATATACTCCTGAGTTTGTGGAGCTGGTAAAAGACTATTATCTCTTTGTCACTTCTTAGAAAGTTTTCTCAGAATGTTCTGGTTGAGCATGAGCAGCTGTTTGTGCCTGTCGGATATGCTTGTGCTGATGGGGCGTCTGCCGATAAAGTCGGTGAAGTGCTGAAGGATGTTGAACGGCTGCTCATACATTCTTGCCGGTTTCATGGGGGCGATGACCCGCAGGCCCGAGTGAACGATTTCTACTTTCAGGTCTTTCCCTCCCATGGCAGGGTCGCCGTCGAAGTGGAAAACGCCTTCCTTCTTGCGGTGAATGACGATATGGTCGTCTCGCATGGTCTTGATGCAACTGTTCTGGTCAATCGTCTTGTTAAACAGTTGGAAGGAGAGCGAAGGCACATCCAGCACGGTGAAAGGCTCGAGTATGGTGATGTCCATCATGCCGTCGGTCAGAGACGCTTGCGGGGCGATGTATGCGTTGTTTCCGTATTGGGAGGCGTTGGCGCATGCTATCAAAAACGCTTTGTAGCGGACAGAGCCCGTGGAGTTCTCTATCTCATAGGTTTCGGGCCGGTAAGTAAGACTTTCGTGCAGGGTGTTTTCCAGGTAGGTGAGCAGTCCCCGCTTTTCGGAGTCAGCGAATTTCAGGCTGACGAAAGCATCGAATCCCACACCGCAAGTGCAGAAAAACGGGTGTCCGTCTATGATTCCGTAGTCGATGGTCTTGATGATTCCGGCGTTGAGCGTATAGATGGCTCCTTTCGGGTCGAGGGGAATGTGGAGATGGCGCGCCAAACCGTTCCCCGAGCCGCAGGGGATGATTCCTAAAGCCGTGTCAGTATGTATCAGTGACCGTCCGATTTCGTTGATTGTCCCGTCACCTCCGATGGCGACCACTATGTCCGCGCCGTCCGCTACCGCTTGCCGGGCTATTTCTGCGGCGTGTCCCGCATATTCTGTCTTACGGATGGAGTAGTCGTATTTGGAACTGTCCAGCAGTTCGCCGACCAAGCGCAATATAACATCTTTTCCGTTTGTCCCAGAGATGGGGTTGACCACAAATATTATGCGTTTCTTTTGCTCCATATCCTTTGGTTGTTGTTTGAATCGGCGTACAAAAATAATATTCCCTATTTGAAAATCCTTGTATTTTGAAAAGATTTGACGGGAAAAGAAGTTTTTTTCTGTCGTTTGTGTCTATATAAACAGAATTTATTATCTTTGCAGCCTGTTTTTACGATTAGTGATAATAAAAAATGTAATAATAGCCGGAGACGGCTTACGAGAGTAAAAATATGGGAATACTACAAGACAGATTGAGCAAATACAGAGTGCCTCAGATGTATATGGAGAGGGGAGTGTATCCTTACTTCCGCGAAATAGACAGCGCCCAGAATACAGAGGTAATGATGGATGGGAAAAAAGTCTTGATGTTCGGCTCTAATTCTTATATGGGGCTGACTTACGACAAGCGTATTATTGATGCCGCGATAGCCGCTACCCGGAAATACGGTACGGGATGCGCAGGCTCCCGTCTTTTGAATGGTACACTTGATATTCATATCGAGTTGGAAAAGGAATTGGCTGAGTTTGTAGGAAAGGATGAGGCCTTGTGCTTTTCTACCGGATTCACGGTGAACGAAGGGGTTATCCCTCAGCTGGCCGGACGCGGAGACTATATCATATGCGACGACCGCGACCATGCTTCCATCGTTGACGGGCGTCGTCTTTCTTTTGCCACCCAACTGAAATACAAGCATAACGATATGGAAGCTCTGGAGAGAGAGCTTCAGAAGTGTGAGCCGAATGCATTAAAGCTGATTGTGGTCGACAGTGTATTCTCAATGGAAGGGGATTTGGCCAATCTGCCTGAGATTGTACGCCTGAAGAAGAAGTACAATGCCGCGATATATGTGGATGAAGCGCACGGTCTTGGCGTATTCGGACGGAACGGGCGTGGTGTCTGCGACCATTTTGGGGTTACGGCCGATGTGGATTTGATTATGGGAACATTCAGCAAGTCACTGGCATCAATTGGCGGTTTTGTCGCGGGAGACAAGGATGTCATCAACTGGCTGCGCCACAATGCTCGTTCATATATTTTCCAGGCAAGTAACACGCCTGCCGCTACGGCTGCTGCAAAGGAGGCCCTTCATATATTGAAGACAGAGCCTGAGCGCCAGGAAAAACTGTGGGAGATTACCAACTACGCCTTAAAGAACTTCCGTGATGCCGGATTTGAAATAGGTGATACGGAAAGTCCGATTATTCCGCTGTATGTGCGCGATACGGACAAGACGTTCGAAGTTACCAAGCTGGCCTTCGATGAAGGCGTGTTCATAAATCCGGTTATTCCTCCGGCATGCGCGCCGCAAGATACACTGGTGCGGTTTGCATTAATGGCTACCCATACGAAAGAGCAGGTTGATTTTGCGATTGACAAGCTTGTCAAGTGCTTTAAACAGTTGGACATCTTGAAGTAATCTGACAAAAAACTGGATATATTCGAAAGGCCGGCAGTCTTGCATGAGACTGCCGGCCTTTTGATATGGCCGAATCTTTGCCGTATGCATATAAAGATGCCGTTTGGTGCAGATGAAATTTCAAGCGGATGCTTCTGTACCGGCTGTCAGGCAGAACTTTTCCACCACATGGGCTACGCCGTCTTCGTCGTTGGAAAGAGTGATAAAGTCTGCCGCCTCTTTTACCGTGTCCTGAGCATTGGCCATTGCTACTCCCAGACCGGCGTATTTAATCATGGATAAATCATTGAAACCGTCGCCTACTGCTATCATCTCATCTTTTGTCATCCCGATTTCCTTTAGCAGTACGGCGAGCGACTGTGCCTTGTCTATGCCTTTGGGCACCAGTTCAAGGAAATAAGGCTCTGAACGGAATACTCCCATCCGGTCTTTCAGCTGCTCATACATTTCCTTTTCCAGTATGGCCAGGCGTGTGGGCTCGCCCACTATCAGGCATTTGGTTATGGGATGCTTTACAGTTTCAAGGAAGTCTTCTGTCTTTTTGATTTTCATTACGTTGAGCAAGGCTTCTTTCAACACATATTCGTCATCGGGCGTCTCTGTCAGCACATATTCGTTTTCGTATGTTACGATTGCGAAGTCATTTTCTTTGGCGCAGTGATACAGATAGGGGAGCACATCATTGTCAAGCAGTTTCTTATACATCAGCTCCCGTGTCTTCCAGTCAATGATTTCACCGCCGTTGTATGAAAGAATGTAGCCCTCGTATTTCTGCAGTTCCAGTTGGTCGGCCAGTGGGGCGACTCCGTAAGTAGGCCGTCCGGATGCAAGTACAATCTTCAGCCCCTGCTGCTGAGCCTTGATTAAGGTGCTTTTGGTACGTTCGGTTATTTCTTTTCTCGAATTCGTCAGGGTACCGTCTAAATCTAATACCAACAGTTTATATTCCATAATGTATACAATGTTATGCGGTTGTTGAAGGCGAATATCCCGAATCCGCTCTTTCCCGTTTCTTCCCGGATGCCGCAAAGACGGTTTTTTCTCCTTGCCGTTGCGGGACAAGCAGGGAGGATTCGACATTTCTTCTACAAATATAATATAAAATTCCAGTTTTTTTCGTATCTTTCGGAAAACTAATGCCAAAGGAGGATGCGTTATGAACTTGTGTGTGGATTTTGTGTGCAGGCTTTTTGTTGCAGGCTTGATGGGAGTCTTGATAGGTCTTGAGCGCGAATATCGCGCGAAGGAGGCAGGATACCGTACTCATTTTTTGGTGGCATTGGGCAGTGCTCTGATGATGATTGTCTCGCAATATGGTTTTACGGATGTGTTGAAAGCGGATTTGATTCATCTGGATCCGAGTCGTTTGGCCGCTCAGGTTGTAAGCGGCATCGGCTTTATCGGGGCGGGAACCATAATCTTGCTGCAGAAGCAAGTGGTCAGAGGGCTGACTACGGCTGCTGGGGTGTGGGCTACGGCCGGTATCGGACTGGCGGTGGGAGCAGGCATGTATCTGTTGGGAATAGCCGCTACGCTGATGGTGCTTGTCGGACTTGAGGCATTGAGCCGGTGTTTCAAGAGTATGGGCATGCGGAGCATGATTATAGACTTTACGACGGATGACGAATCGGCCTTGAAAGCCATTTCTGCAAGATTCAACTCGGCGGATTATCGTATTTCCTCGTATGAGATGAAGAGAGAGTCCGCCTCGGGAAAGACCGTATTCCATGTCAGTATGGTCATAAAGGCCAAACGGATGGACGAAGAAGGCATATTGCTGATGTTTCTACACGATTATCCAGGTGTGACAGTCCATAAAGTCATGTAAAAAACAAAACATAGTTTTTGTCAGAATAACATGGATTATTCCATTTTTTTCTGTTAACTTTGCATCAGCTTATAAGGAAAGAAAACCATGAAAAGAAATAAGATGAACTGGAGGATTCCTAAAGGCGCGGAATTGACAGAATTGGACAAAAAGGTGCTCTATTATCAGGACAGAGGCCATCTGGTCCCTACCCGTGAGCTGATAAAGACTCCGGAACAGATAGAAGGAATCAGAAAAAGCGGATTAATCAATACCGCGGTGCTGGATTTGGTGGAGAAAGAGATTCATGCCGGCATGAGCACGGCGGATATAGACAAGCTGGTTTATGATTATACGGTGGCTCACGGAGCGATTCCTGCTACATTAGGTTATGAAGGCTTTCCGAAAAGTTGTTGTACCTCGATAAACGAGGTCGTATGTCATGGAATACCGAATGAAGAAGAAATCCTGGAGGAAGGGGATATAATTAATGTGGATTGCACCACCATCCTTGACGGATATTATGCAGACGCATCTCGGATGTTCGTCATTGGAAAGACAACCCCTCAAAAAGAAAAGCTGGTTCGTGTGGCGAAAGAATGTCTGGAAATCGGGATGGAAGCGGCAAAGCCGTTTGGCTTTGTGGGCGATATAGGCCATGCAATAGAGAAACATGCCAAGAAAAACGGCTTTTCGGTAGTTCGCGATTTGTGCGGTCATGGTGTCGGTGTCGAATTTCACGAAGAACCGGATGTGGAACATTTCGGTAAAAAGGGAACAGGGATGCTGCTGGTGCCGGGTATGGTATTCACAATCGAGCCGATGATTAATATGGGGACATGGGAGGTCTTTATCGATGAAGAAGACGGATGGACTGTCGTGACGGAAGATGAGCTTCCTTCGGCTCAGTGGGAGCATACTTTTGTGATGACGGAACATGGACTTGAGATATTGACACATTAATTAATTAGGAAGAAATGGATATAACTATATTGGGAATAGAGTCGTCGTGCGACGATACTTCGGCTGCTGTAATCAGAAACGGAGTGTTGTTGTCGAGTGTCATAGCAAGTCAGGCAGTGCATGAAGCTTACGGAGGGGTTGTTCCCGAATTGGCGTCACGTGCACATCAGCAGAATATTGTTCCGGTGGTGTCGGAAGCCTTGAAGCGTGCCGGAGTTTCAAAAGATGAATTGAGTGCAGTAGCCTTTACACGGGGGCCAGGCTTGATGGGGTCTTTGTTGGTAGGCGTTTCGTTTGCCAAAGGATTGGCTCGGTCATTGGGAATTCCGATGATAGAAGTGAATCATCTGCAGGGCCATGTGCTGGCTCATTTTATAAAAGAATCAGACGAAGATGTAAATCAGCCTCATTATCCTTTTATATGCCTGTTGGTGTCTGGAGGAAATTCACAGATAATCCGTGTGAATGCTTACAATGACATGGAGGTCTTGGGGCAGACAATAGATGATGCGGCCGGCGAGGCTATTGACAAATGTTCGAAAGTGATGGGATTGGGCTATCCGGGAGGGCCTATCATAGACAAACTGGCCCGGCAAGGAAATCCGGATGCCTTTACTTTCAGCAAACCCCATCTGTCAGGCTATGATTATAGTTTCAGTGGACTGAAGACTTCTTTCTTGTATTCGCTTCGTGAATGGCTGAAGGAGGATGCAGACTTCATTGAGCATCATAAGGCTGATCTTGCCGCTTCTCTGGAAAAGACAATCGTAGATATTCTGATGGATAAATTGCGTAAAGCAGTTAAGGATACGGGTATCAATGAGGTGGCGGTAGCAGGAGGAGTGTCTGCTAACAATGGCTTGAGAAATGCATTCCGCGAGCATGCTTCTAAATACGGATGGAATATCTATATACCCAAGTTTGGATACACTACAGACAATGCGGCAATGATTGCAATTACCGGGTATTACAAATTTTTGGATAAGGATTTCTGTTCGATAGACAAGCCGGCTTATTCAAGGGTGACAATAAAATAATCATTTTAAAATATTAAAGAGTTTATGTCAGTAGAAACCAAAACATTAAGTAAGGAGATTAGTGAAATCTTCTGGAGAGAAGGATTTACTCTGGCTACCGCCGAAAGTTGCACGGCAGGAAACGTGGCAGCTATAATCACAGCTATTCCTGGAAGTTCTCGCTTTTATAAAGGTGGAATCATTGCTTATGCCAATGAGGTGAAAAGGGAATTGCTTCATGTGAATGCAGAAACATTGGATACTTATGGGGCGGTAAGTGAAGAAACAATAAAGGAAATGGTGAATGGGGCAATGCAGACTTTGAATACTGATTATGCAGTAGCAACGTCGGGTATTGCCGGACCGGCCGGGGGAACTCCAGATAAACCTGTCGGAACTATTTGGGTGGCCGCAGGAAATAAGGAAAATGTCATTACGGCTAAATTGTCGGAAGATGACGGACGCGAGAAAAATATTCAGGCAGCTACAGCGAAAGCTCTTCAGTTGTTGTTGGAGTTATGCCAAAATAAAGAAAATGAGGATTAAAAAGAGATTTTCTTGATTAAATGTTTGTATATATCAAATAATATCACTTATTTTGCACTCCGTTTGAAGGAGCTAAGAATGAAACTATAAAAACTAGATAAAAAATGTCAAGAATTTGTCAAATTACCGGAAAGAGAGCCATGATTGGCAACAATGTTTCACATTCAAAGAGAAGGACAAAAAGAACATTTGATGTGAATCTGTTTACTAAAAAGTTCTATTATGTAGAACAAGACTGTTGGATTAGTTTAAACATTAGTGCTCGCGGATTGCGTATTATTAATAAGAAAGGCTTGGATGCGGCACTGAACGATGCTGTAGCAAAAGGCTATTGCGATTGGAAAAGCATTAAAGTTATAGGTTAATTAAAAGGAGAAAGACTATGGCAAAGAAAGCTAAAGGTAATAGAGTGCAGGTAATCCTTGAATGTACTGAAATGAAGGACAGTGGTATGCCGGGAACTTCTCGTTATATTACAACTAAAAATAGAAAAAATACCACAGAGAGATTGGAATTGAAAAAGTACAATCCTATTTTGAAGAGAGTGACAGTTCATAAAGAAATCAAATAATAAAAGGCCATGGCAAAGAAAACAGTTGCAACCCTTCAGACTGGTAAAGAAGGTCGTTCTTATACAAAAGTTATCAAAATGGTTAAGTCGCCTAAGACAGGTGCTTATATTTTTGATGAACAAATGGTTCCGAATGAAAAAGTACAGGAATATCTTAAGAAATAAATAGTAAATAGATATTGTAGAATAGATAAAAAAGTTCCTTTCATATCAAGATGAAGGGAACTTTTTTTGTATCTCTTCAATATTTCCTATATCTTTGTATTTAAAAGACATATTAAACATAAATCATATGGGATTTTTTAGCTTTTTCTCGAAGGAAAAGAAGGAAACTTTAGACAAAGGGCTGTCTAAGACCAAAGAAAGTGTATTTAGTAAGATAGCCCGGGCGGTTGCTGGAAAGTCGAAGGTGGATGATGAGGTGCTTGATAATTTGGAGGAAGTATTGATTACTTCGGATGTAGGGGTAGAAACCACCTTGAATATAATCAAGCGCATAGAAAAGCGTGTGGCGAAAGACAAGTATGTCGATACCCAAGAGCTGAATAATATCCTTCGTGAGGAAATTGCTGCTTTGTTGACTGAAAATAATACAGTGGATGCGGAAGAGTTTTCAACTCCGGAAGGGACAAAGCCTTATGTGATAATGGTTGTGGGGGTGAATGGAGTAGGAAAAACTACCACAATCGGGAAATTGGCCTATCAGTTCAAAAAAAATGGCAAATCGGTTTATTTGGGTGCTGCCGATACGTTTCGCGCGGCAGCTGTAGAGCAGTTGGTCGTTTGGGGAGAGCGTGTAGGTGTGCCTGTCATTAAGCAGAAGATGGGGGCAGACCCGGCTTCTGTAGCTTTTGATACTTTAAATTCGGCGGTGGCAAATGGAGCGGATGTCGTGATTATAGATACGGCAGGGCGTTTGCATAACAAGGTGGGCTTGATGAATGAGCTGACAAAAATCAAGAATGTCATGCAGAAAGTTGTTCCGGATGCTCCTCATGAAGTGCTCCTGGTTCTCGATGGTTCCACTGGGCAAAACGCTTTTGAGCAGGCAAAGCAATTCACTTTGGCAACGGAGGTTAATGCGATGGCCATTACGAAACTGGACGGAACTGCTAAAGGCGGAGTCGTCATAGGCATATCTGACCAGTTTAAGATTCCGGTGAAATATATCGGTTTGGGCGAAGGAATGGAAGATTTGCAGATATTCCGTCGGCGGGAGTTCGTTGATTCATTATTCGGTACAGCTAATAAATGAAAAAGAATACTATTGACATCATTACATTGGGATGCTCGAAAAATCTGGTGGATTCAGAGAAACTGATGCGTCAGTTAGAGGCTAACGGATATAGAGTGACTCATGACAGTGAAAATCCTCAGGGTGAAATAGCTGTTATCAATACGTGTGGATTTATAGGAGATGCCAAAGAAGAGTCTATAAACATGATTCTGGAGTTCTGTCAGGCTAAGGAAGAAGGGCGTTTGAAAAAGCTCTATGTGATGGGATGCCTTTCAGAACGTTATTTGAATGATTTGCAAATAGAGATTCCGCAAGTGGACAAATTTTACGGGAAATTCGACTGGAATAATTTATTGTCTGATTTGGGGAAAACTTATTATCCGGAATACGCGACTGAGAGACATCTGACAACTCCCGGCCATTATGCGTACCTGAAGATTTCTGAAGGATGCGACCGCCATTGTGCTTATTGTGCCATTCCTATCATTACGGGGAGACACACATCGCGTCCGATGGAGGAAATCTTGGAGGAAGTGCGCCAACTTGTCTTTAAGGGCGTAAAGGAATTTCAGATTATAGCGCAAGAACTGACTTATTATGGGGTGGACTTGTATAAAAGACAGATGCTTCCCGAGCTGATAGACCGGATGGCACAGGTGCCGGGCGTAGAGTGGATTCGGTTGCATTATGCTTATCCGGCCCATTTCCCCGAGGAGTTGTTTCGGGTGATGCGTGAGCATGACAATGTTTGCAAGTACATGGATATCGCCTTGCAGCATATCAGCGACAATATGTTGCAGAGGATGCGCCGTCATGTCAGCAAGAAAGAGACATACGAACTGGTAGAACGGTTTCGCAAGGAAGTGCCGGGCATCCATTTGCGTACTACGCTGATGGTGGGTTTCCCGGGGGAAACCGAGCAGGATTTTGAGGAATTGAAGGAGTTTGTACGCGATGTCCGTTTCGACCGGATGGGGGCATTTGCCTATTCGGAAGAAGAAGGGACTTTTTCTGCCGAGAACTACGAAGACGATGTTCCTTATGAAGTGAAGCAGAAGCGATTGGATGAACTGATGGCCATTCAGCAGGAAATTGCGGCCGATTTGAGCCAACAAAAGATTGGACAAGTATTCAAGGTAGTCATCGACCGCAAGGAAGGCGAATATTACATAGGCCGTACAGAGTTTGATTCGCCGGAAGTCGACCCGGAAGTATTGGTAAAGACCGAAGATTCTTTAGATATCGGATGTTTTTACATGGTCAGAATAGATGATGCGACCGATTTTGATTTATACGCAACCCTATTGAAAGATGAATGACAAAGAGTTTGTAAATGAATTGTCCTATAGGCTGAGATGTACTCCGAAAGAGGCGGAGCAGTTGGTTGGTTCTTTTGTTAATTCTATGGTACAGGCATTGCAGGAGGGGAAGACTGTGGTTTGGGATGGAATTGGTTCTTTTGATATTGAAAAGAAGACGGAGTATATTTCGGTTGACCCGTCGTCGGGAAAGCGTTTCCTCGTTCCCCCTGAACTGGGTTTGCGTTTCAAGTCTGACTGGATATTCGAAGAAAATACAAGGAGTTAATATAAATGAATGATAGATTTGACCGTCAGGACTTGATAGAGCGGCTGATGATGCAGGGTGTGTTGGGCAAGGCAGAGGCTGACGCATTTGTGGAGACTTTCTTTACCTTGGTCAGACAAGTGCTTGACCATGAAAAATGTCTGCAGATAAATGGATTAGGAACATTCCGACTGACAGAAGACGGAATCGGCCCGCATGTACATACGGATGAAGGGAATGAAAGAAGTGTGCAAAAGGGCAGGGTGGTCGTTTTCACTCCGGATGCATCTTTGAAAGATGCTGTCAACAAACCCTTTGCACAATTTGAAACAGTCCTTTTAAAAGAGGGAGTCCGTTTTGATGATGTGCCGGAAGTGACGGTTCCTGCAGAGGAAGCGGAGCGGCCGGAATGTGCATCCGAAAAAGAAGAAAAGCCTGTGCAGGTGTCTGCTCCTGCGAAGCCGGAAGATTCGCCGCATCCGGCGAAAGCTTCTTCTGCTCGTTTGCCGTGGTATGCCGTTCTTTGCATATTGCTTGTGGGGATGCTGCTCGGAGTGGGATTGGCATGGATGTTTGTCTCAAGGCGGCAGGCTGTTTTAGAACCTTCTGCTGACGTTTTTTTTAAAAGAGAGACGGCGGACAGCGTTGCGGCCAAGGACTCGTATGAAGCAGATGCGGCATCCGTTCCGGTGCCGGACAGCGCGCAGGGCCAGGTGGTCATCCCGGCACTTTCACAGCATCAGAAGGTGGAAACCCCCGCTCAAAGTCCCGCTGCGTCCAAGAGGAAAGTCCTGGCAGATACGGTCAGCTATGATATAGTGGGCACGCAGGCCGTGCATACGCTCCGTCCGGGTGAAAGTCTTGCCAGAATAGCCTTGAAGTTTTATGGCAACAAACGCCTGTGGCCCTACCTGGTAAGGCACAACAGAGCCATAATCCGAAATCCGGACAATATCCCAATCGGTACGAAAATCCGCGTCCCCATACTTTCTCCCCGCAAATAAGGGCGCACGATTGTCCTAAAATTAAATTTCTTTAGCCCAAATAGGCTTAAAACCTCATGGCGGTTATATTTTTTAATAAAAATTTGTTGTGCCTGTTAATCGAATGCTTTAATTTTGGGGTGCACTAAAAAAAAGGATTATGGGGCTTTGCAGTCAGCTTTTATGCTGTATAATCCGGAAGGATTCACATAGGCAAAACAAGATTTCTCTATGACGGAATTTTATTTTTGCCGGTGTAAAAAGCCGGGCGGCCATGTAAGAAGGGGGTATATGCCGCGTGGACAGTTCTTTTGTGCATGACTTAATTGTTGGATTTAAAAATTAAAAATAAGAATTATGGCTGAAGCTATTGACATTCGTGAACTGAACGAACGTATTGAACGCCAAAGCGCGTTTGTTACCAATCTGATAACCGGAATGGACCAAGTGATTGTGGGCCAGAAGCATCTTGTAGAATCTTTATTGATAGGTCTGTTGTCCGACGGGCATGTGTTGCTGGAAGGTGTTCCCGGTTTGGCCAAGACATTGGCCATTAAGACCTTGGCTTCATTGATTGATTCAAAATACAGTCGCATACAGTTTACTCCCGACTTGCTCCCGGCCGATGTGCTCGGAACAATGATATACAGTCAGAAGGAAGAGCAGTTCATTACCCGCAAAGGGCCTATCTTCGCTAATTTCGTGTTGGCGGATGAAATTAACCGTGCTCCGGCGAAGGTGCAAAGCGCCTTGCTCGAAGCCATGCAGGAGCGTCAGGTCACATTGGGCAAGGAGACCTATCGTCTGCCCGAGCCTTTTTTGGTTATGGCCACTCAAAACCCGATTGAGCAGGAAGGAACCTATCCGTTGCCCGAAGCACAGGTAGACCGTTTCATGCTGAAGGTGCTTATTGACTATCCGAAAATAGAGGAAGAAAAGAAGATAATCCGTCAGAACATATCGGGAGAACGGATTGAAATTCGTCCGATTCTGAAAGGAGAAGACATCGTGGAGGCGCGCAATATTGTGCGTCAGGTTTATCTGGATGAGAAAATCGAGCAGTATATTGCCGATATTGTGTTTGCTACCCGCTATCCGGAAAAATACGGCCTGAAAGACCTGAAGGGGCTGATTGGCTTTGGCGGTTCTCCGCGTGCTTCCATCAATTTGGCTCTGGCTGCCCGCAGCTATGCCTTCATCAAGCGTCGCGGGTATGTGATTCCGGAAGATGTGCGTGCTGTTTCACACGATGTATTGCGCCATCGAATCGGTCTGACTTACGAGGCAGAAGCCACCAACGTGACATCAGACGAAATCGTAAGCCAGATTCTCAATAAGGTTGAAGTGCCCTAACCGGCGGCTTGCCATTGGTATGCGGGGGCGGGGGATTGCCGGTGCGAACCTTGTCTCCGGTGAAACATTAATACTGTAAGAATGGAAACAAGTGAACTATTGAAGCGCGTGCGTCAGATTGAAATCAAAACGCGCGGACTTTCGAACAATATTTTTGCCGGTCAGTATCATTCTGCCTTTAAGGGGAGGGGAATGGCCTTTTCGGAAGTGCGCGAATATCAGTATGGCGATGATGTGCGCGATATTGACTGGAATGTTACGGCCCGTTTTGACAAGCCATTCGTAAAGGTTTTTGAGGAAGAACGAGAGCTTACCGTCATGCTGCTGGTCGATGTGTCGGGCAGCCTGGATTTCGGTACGGTAAAACAGATGAAGAAAGATATGGTGACGGAGATTGCAGCGACACTGGCCTTTTCTGCCATATCCAACAACGATAAGATTGGCGTTATCTTTTTCTCGGATCGGATTGAAAAGTTTATTCCTCCTCAGAAGGGACGCAAGCATATTCTGTATATAATCCGCGAACTGTTGGATTTCCAGCCTCAAAGCAGCCGGACGGATTTGCAGTGCGTCATTGAATATCTGACTAATGTGCTGAAGAAACGGTGTACGGCATTTATGTTGAGTGATTTTATTGATGACCGCGACTTTAAGAATGCCTTGACCGTAGCCAACCGAAAGCATGACATTGTGGCGATTCAGGTATATGACCGGCGGATGGAAGAGTTGCCGGATGTGGGACTGATGCGCATACGCGATGCCGAAACGGGATATGAACAGTGGATTGACACTTCATCAAAAGCTTTGCGAAACGCCCATCGTGCGTGGTGGAAGGAGCGTCAGGCAAAACTGAGCGATACATTCACTCACTGCAACGTGGATTCGGTATCTGTACGTACGGATCAGGATTATGTAAAAGCTTTGTTGAATTTATTTGCAAAACGGAACTAAGAGACATGAAACATTCCTTATACTGTAGGTTGAAGAGGCTGGGAAGCGTGATGATACTGCTCTTTGCTGTCGCAGCCAATATGCGGGCTCAGGTAACAGTAGAGGCGGCTATCGATTCCTTGCAGCTGTTGATAGGAGAGCAGGCTAAAGTCAGGCTTGCGGTCAGCATGGACGCTGACGGAAGATTAAGCCTGCCTGTCATAAAAGACACGCTAACGCGAGGAGTGGAAGTGCTCGACATCGCAAAGCCGGACACTCAGCTGCTGAATGGAGATAAGCGATGGCTGATAACCCAGGAATATACCATTACTTCCTTTGATTCGGCCTTGTATTATCTGCCTCCCTTTGAGGTATGGGTCGACAGTAATGTCTATCGCTCCCAGGCTTTGGCTCTGAAGGTCTATTCCATTCCGGTAGACACGCTTCATCCCGACCAGTTCTTCGGGCCTAAAAGCATACAGCCCGTACCGCTCGTGTGGAGTGACATAGCTCCGCTGGTCTTTTCTTTCCTGCTGATGCTGGTATTGGGGGCTGTTTCGGCCTTTTTCATTGTTCGTTATCGCGACAACAAGCCTATTATCAAGATTATTAAGATAACTCCCAAGCTTCCTCCCCATCAGGAGGCCATGAAAAAGATAGAGGAAATCAAGGCAAACAAAGCTTGGAGGCGAGAAGACCCCAAGCAGTATTATACGGAGCTGACGGATGTAATCCGTGTTTATATAAAGGAGCGTTTCGGTTTCAATGCCATGGAAATGACTTCTTCTGAGATAATAGAGCATTTGCTTCAGGAGAAAAATAAAGAATCAATCGCTGACTTGAAGCTTCTTTTTGAGACGGCCGATTTGGTTAAGTTTGCCAAGCATGCGCCGCTCATGAATGAAAATGACATGAATCTGGTGAATGCGGTGGATTTCATCAATCAGACGAAACGGGAGGAAGATCCGAACCAGAAAAAGGAACCGACGGAAATCAAGGTTGAAGAGAAACGCTCAAAGCGGGGACGCATCATTCTGTTGTGCAGCATTGCTGTCACTGCGGTAGCTGCCGTAATCGCTCTTTATATGGTTATTCGTCATGTCATTAATCTTTTCTTTTAACTGTTAATGAGCTGAATTATGATTTTTGCGAATATAGAATATCTGTTCTTGTTGCTGCTTCTTATACCTTATATAATATGGTATATCATGAAGCGTAAAAGGATAGAACCTACGATGCAGGTTTCTACTGCCCGGATGTATATGAAGACACCGCAGAGTTGGAGAGTCTGGCTGCTGCACGCCCCTTTTGTCTTGCGGGTTATCACCTTTGTCATGATTGTTTTGGTGCTTGCACGGCCTCAGACTACAGATAACTGGCAGAACACGGAGATAGAGGGAATCGACATTATGTTGGCTGTCGATGTCTCTACCAGTATGCTCTCAGAAGATTTGAAACCGAACCGGATAGAAGCTGCCAAGCAGGTTGCGGCGGAATTTATCAATGGACGCCCGAATGATAACATTGGTCTGACAATTTTTGCAGGCGAAGCGTTTACGCAATGTCCGTTGACTGTCGACCATAATGTCTTGCTGAATCTTTTTCAGAGCGTGGGCTGTGAAATGGTTCAGCGGGGTATGATTGAGGATGGAACGGCACTGGGAATGGGACTTGCGAATGCTGTGAGCCGTTTGAAAGACAGTAAAGCCAAGTCGAAGGTTGTCATCATTCTGACCGACGGTGTAAACAATCGGGGTGATATATCTCCGTTGACGGCTGCCGAGATTGCCAAGCAGTTTGGCATCCGTGTCTATACGATTGGCGTGGGGACAAACGGAACGGCTCCATATCCGATGCCGACTTATGCAGGAGTGCAATATGTGCAGATTCCGGTAGAAATAGACGAGCAGACCATGTCACAGATAGCCGGAATAACGAATGGAAACTATTTTCGTGCGACGAGCAATTCCAAGTTGAAGGATGTTTACCGCGAAATTGACAAGTTGGAAAAGACGAAATTAAACGTGAAAGAGTTCAGCAAGCGTGAGGAGGCATATGAGATATACGCACTGATAGCATTCGTCTGCATTTTGCTGGAGGTGATTTTACGCAATACTGTGTTAAAGAAGATACCTTAAAAAGAAAAGATATGTTTCGATTTGGAGAACCTTTATATTTATATTTGTTCCTTGTACTGCCTTTCCTGGTTGTCTTTTACTTGTATTCGAATTATAGAAGGCGTAAAAGAATCAGGCGGTATGGCGACCCGGAACTTTTAGCCCGGCTGATGCCGGATGTTTCGAAATATCGTCCGGACATTAAGTTCTGGTTACTGTTTGCGGCATTAGTCATGGTTATCTTTATGCTGGCACGGCCGCAGTTTGGCTCAAAGATGGAAACGGTGAAGCGTCAGGGAGTAGAGACGGTTGTAGCATTGGACATATCGAATTCCATGTTGGCGCAAGATGTAACACCCAGTCGTCTGGACAAATCCAAGAAGCTGGTATCACGTTTGGTGGAGACATTCAACAACGATAAAGTAGCCATGATTGTGTTTGCCGGTGAAGCATTCACACAGTTGCCCATTACAAGTGACTATGTATCGGCCAAGATGTTTCTGGAAACCATAACCCCTTCCTTGATTAGTACGCAGGGTACGGATATAAAGGCTGCGATAAACTTGGCGATGAGAAGCTTTACGCCCAATGAAGGAGTAGGCCGCGCCATCGTTTTGATAACGGATGGAGAAAATCATGAAGGGGGAGCTATTGAGGCTGCTAAGGAAGCGGCCGACAAAGGCGTGAGGGTTTTCGTCTTGGGAGTAGGCTCGCCGGACGGAGCTCCTATACCTGCGGGAGAGACCAATGAGTTCCGCCGTGACAAAGACGGCAATGTAATCGTGACTCGCCTGAATGAGCAGATGTGTCAGGAAATAGCAAAGGCTGGCAACGGAATATATGTCCGTGTCGATAATACGAACCGGGCGGAAAAAGCATTGAATGCAGAAATTGCGAAACTGGCGAAGGCCGATGTCGAGACTCAGATATTTACGGAGTTTGACGAGCAGTTTCAGGTGCTGGCATGGTTGGCATTGATTCTGCTGGCCGCTGAAGTGATGTTGTTGAATCGGAGAAATCCGCTTTTCAAGAATGTGAAACTTTTTAAGAGAGATTGAAATGAGACATAAGGTATATGTACTGATGGCGCTGGTCTGCATCCCCGCGATGGCTTACAGCCAGAAAACCGAGCGGGAATATTTGCGCAGCGGAAATAAGCTTTATAACGACAGCTTGTTTGTCAAGGCGGAAGTGGATTACCGCAAGGCTCTGGAGATAAATCCCCAGTCGGCGACAGCCATGTATAATCTGGGCAACGCCTTGTTAATGCAGCAGAAAGTGCAGGAAGCGATGGAGCAATACGATGCGGCTTCCCGTATTGAAAAAGATAAAGGATTATTGGCAAAAATCTATCATAATATGGGCGTAATTCTGCAATCCTCTAAGCAAATTCCTCAATGCATAGAGGCATATAAGGAATCGCTCCGTAACAACCCGAAGGATGATGAGACCCGCTATAATCTGGCTCTGGCACAAAAGCAGCTGAAAGACCAGCAACAGCAGCAGAACCAAGACCAAAACGAAGACCAGCAGCAGGAACAGAAGGAGGATGAGCAGCAGCAAAACAAAGACCAGCAGGACCAGGACAAGAAAGACCAGCAGCAGAACCAGCAACAGCAGCAGAATCAGAACCAGATGTCGAAGGAAAATGCCGAGCAGCTGCTGAACGCCGTCATGCAGGACGAGAAGAATATTCAGGACAAGGTCAAGAAACAGATTCAGGTGCAGGGACGCAAGCTTGAAAAGGATTGGTAATAATTCATAAACAGATAACATAAATAAAGGATAATGCGGAAATTAATTCTTTTGTCATTGATAATCCTTACGGTTTGCCAGATTCAGGCGGCAGATAAGGTGACTTTTAAGACTGAGGCTCCCGATGTGGTAGTTAGCGGAGACCAGTTCAGACTGGAGTTTACAATAAACACGCAAGATGTGAAAGACTTTCGCGCTCCGTCTATCAGCGGGTTCGATGTGTTGATGGGCCCTACCAGGTCGCAGCAGAGCAGCACTCAAATCATAAACGGGAAAGTGTCTTCCAGTCGCTCCATCACATTCACATACATTTTGATGGCAGGCAAAGAAGGAACTTATACGATTCCGGCCGCCAGCATTGAAGTGGATGGAGAGAAGGTTTTCTCTAATGCCATCCAGATTAAGGTATTGCCTCCCGACCAGTCCGGCGGTTCAAGCGGCGGGCAGGCCTCGTCATCGCGTAGCCAAGTGGCGGGAAGCCGGATTACTAAAGATGACCTTTTCATTACGGCAACGGCCAGCAAGACGACTGTGCATGAGCAGGAAGCTATTTTGCTGACATATAAAGTCTATACATTGGTCAACCTCCGTCAGTTACAAGGCGACATGCCGGATTTGAAAGGCTTCCATACGCAAGAAATCCCATTGCCCCAGCAGAAGAAGTTCTCGTTGGAACATTATAAGGGGCGTAATTATAATACGACAGTATGGAGCCAGTACATTTTATTCCCTCAGCAGACAGGCAAGCTGGAAATACCGTCCATCACCTTCAACGGTGTAGTGGCCCAGCAGACGATTTCCGACGATCCTTTTGATGCGTTCTTCAATGGAGGCGGGTATGTGGAAGTGAAGAAGCAGATTGTTACTCCAAAGCTGACAATCAATGTCCAACCGTTGCCGGCCCGCCCAGCCAATTTCTCTGGGGCGGTGGGAGAATTTCAGATTGCTTCGTCCATCAATTCCACTGAGGTAAAGACAAACGATGCCGTCACCATAAAGATAACGCTGAGTGGTGTCGGCAATATGAAGCTAATCAATACACCCGAAGTGAAATTTCCGCAGGACTTCGAGATTTATGACCCGAAAATCACAGACAAATATGATTTGACGAATAATGGACTGAGCGGCACCAAGACATTTGAGTACTTGGCTATACCCCGTCATGCCGGAGACTTTACCGTTCCGGCTGTGGAGTTCGTGTATTTTGATTTGAAGAGCAATTCTTACAAGACCCTGAAGACCCAGGCTTACAACCTTAAGGTAGCGAAGGGACAAGGCAATGCCGAGCAGGTTATCTCAGACTTTACCAACAAAGAGAATGTCAAGATATTGGGAACGGATATTCGTTTCATCAAGTTGGGAGATACAAAACTGCATCCTCAGGGCGAGTTCTTTTTCGGTTCGCTCGGTTATTGGCTGTGGTATGTCATACCATTGCTTTTGTTTGTCGCTTTCATTGTCATCTATCGGAACCAGGCCAAAGAAAATGCGAACATAGCCAAGTTGAAGACGAAAAAGGCCAACAAGGTGGCGGCCAAGCGCATGAAACAAGCCGGGAAGCTGTTGGCTGAGAATAAGAAGAATGAATTTTATGATGAGGTGCTGAAGGCATTGTGGGGATATGTCGGTGACAAGCTGAACATTCCGGTTTCGTTGCTTTCAAAAGACAATGTCGAAGCGGAACTGATTAAGTATGGTGTGAGCGCTGAGCTGATAAAGGAATTTATGGCGGTGCTGAACGAATGTGAGTTTGCCCGTTATGCTCCAGGCAATGAAAGCGAGGCGATGGACAAAGTGTATGCAGCTTCGGTCGGGATTATCAGTAAAATGGAGAATAATATAAAACATTAAAGATATGAAGAAACTATTTGTCGTATGTTTGTTGCTTGTGTCGTTCGTTCAGCTTGCATCTGCTGTAACGAAAGAAGAGGCAGACAAGGCATATCAGGATAATAAATTCAAAGAAGCCATAGAGAAATACGAGGCTATCCTGAATACGGAAGGAGAGTCTGCCGATATCTACTATAATTTGGGAAACAGTTATTTTAAGGACAAGAATATGGCAAAGGCGGTTCTTAACTACGAACGCGCCTTACTGCTGAATCCGGGCGATGCTGATATCCGTTTCAATCTGGAAATGGCACGCAGCAAGACTGTCGACAAGATAACTCCGGCAAGGGAAATCTTTATTGTTACATGGATTAAGGCCCTTACAGACACCATGAATGAAAAGGAATGGGGAAAACTTGGCATTGTTTCCTTTATATTGTTGCTGGTTAGCGTAGCTTTTTATATCTTTGGAAACCGTATATGGGTAAAGAAGGCGGGCTTTATTGCAGCTTTTTCTTTATTGGTTGTTACCGTGTGCGCCAATATTTTTGCCGACCGGCAGAAAGAAAAGCTGGAGGAACGCAAGGGTGCCATTATCATGGTCCCCACAGTGACCATTAAAAGCACGCCGGATGAAAGCGGCACAGACTTGTTTGTTCTCCATGAAGGAGCGAAAGTTTACATTGAAGACAATTCGATGAAAGGGTGGAAAGAGATTTATATGGAGGATGGAAATAAGGGATGGATACAGACTGATGCGATTGAAATAATTTGATTTTATGATTGATATACAGCAATTGATTGATTTTGATAAGGAGTTGTTGCTTTTCCTTAACGGCAATCATTCTTTATTCTGGGACGGGTTCATGTGGGTGGTCACCAAGACAGTTACATGGATTCCGGCAATCCTGATGCTGCTGTATGTCATTGTGAAAAGCAACAAGCTGAATCAGGTCTTTCTGATACTGTTGATGATTGCTCTTACCGTGGTGCTGGCCGACCGTATATCCTCTGGATTCTTTAAGCCGTTCTTTGCGCGCTTCCGTCCGGCTCAGGATCCGGACATTATGTATCTGGTGCACATCGTCAACGGATATAGAGGAGGACTGTATGGCTTCGTGTCCAGTCATGCGGCCAATACTTTTGCAGTCGCTATGTTCGTTTCATTGCTGATAAAGGACTGGAGATTTACGGTGATGATGTTCTTGTGGGCGATGATTCCGTCCTATTCCAGGATTTATTTGGGCGTGCATTATCCGGGAGACATCTTGTGCGGCGCGCTGCTTGGCTGCGTGGTTGCTCTTCTTGTCTACTCGCTCTATTCCTTTATCACGCGGAAGCTCTCCAAGTCTAACCTTTATGTGGTGGCTCCTTGCAAGTCATCTTCTCGGATTTACCGGAGGGAGGATGTCAATTTGCTGATTCTGATTCTTTTTTTGTCTTACTTCTATGCGATAGTTATGGGAATGATAAAGGCCAAGATGCTTTGTTTTTAATTTTCCGGAAAAATATCGGAATTTTGTTTGTCTTGTCACAATCTTTCATTATTTTTATATCGAGATTTAAAAACTATCAGTCTAACTCTTAAATACGTTACTACTATGAACAGAACTATAACCTTTAATGAACTTCGTAGGATTAAGGACTCGTTGCCTCCGGGAAGTATGCACCGTATCGCTGATGAGCTGAGTCTGAGCGTGGAGACAGTACGGAACTTCTTTGGAGGACATAATTTTAAAGACGGAAAAAGTGTAGGAATCCATTTGGAGCCGGGTCCGGATGGCGGTTTGGTCATGCTGGACGATACAACGGTGCTTGATAAGGCAATTGCGATTCTGAAAGAACAGCAGAATGCATGACATGAAAAATCCCATCGGCTTAGCGGTTGGGATTTTTTTGTCTTGGGATGTTTAACCTTAACCTCTTTTGTATATGGAAGAAAAACTTGTAACACTGGCTATCCTTACTTATTCGAAAGCCCAGATACTAAAAAACGTTCTGGAGAATGAGGACATAGAAGTCTACATTCACAATGTAAATCTGATTCAGCCTGTCATTTCGTCGGGAGTAAGAGTCCGTATAAAGGAGAGCGACCTGCCTCATGCCTTGCGGATTATAGAAAGCTCTGCGTGGCTGGCCGATGAAGTGGTAAAGGAAGAGCCGCCGAAACCAGAGCATAAAAAGAAGGAAATCCTGATTCCCGTTGACTTTTCTGAATATTCAATGAAGGCATGTGAGTTTGGATTTCACTTCGCGGATGAAATCGGGGCTGAAATCGTGCTGATGCATGTTTATTTCAGTCCGGTATACATGCCAAACCTGCAATATGCCACTGAGGGATATGATGTTCCGTTAGGGAAAGACATGGGGATTAAGTCCATGCTGGAGAGCATTCATAACCAGTTGGATGACTTGACAACGAAGATAAAGGACAGGATAAGCAAGGGAGAATTTCCGGATGTCAGATACACGTGCATTCTCCGAGAGGGCGTACCCGAAGAAGAAATCCTGCATTATGCCCGTACCGAGAAGCCCCTTATCATTATCATGGGTACACGCGGAATGGATGAAAAGGAACTTGACCTGATAGGCAGCGTCACCGCCGAGATTATAGAGCGCAGTCCGACATTCGTATATGCGATTCCCGAGTCTGCCAAGAGCAAGAACTTCAAGGATATCCATAAGGTGGGATTCATTACCAACTTTGACCAGCGCGATTTGGTGGCGTTTGATTCGCTGATTACCACCTTCAAGGATTATGACTTTGCCATCTCTTTCATTCATCTGAACAGTGACGAGCATCGGCGGACATGGAACGAAATCAAGCTGGCGGGGATAAAGGAGTATTTTAAGAAGCAGTATCCGCAGTTGGAAATTGATTATCATCTCGTGACGGAAGACCATCTGCTGAATAACTTGGACGATTACGTAAAAGAGAAGCAGATAGATGTGCTTTGCATCACGAATTATAAGCGTAATATATTTGCGCGCCTGTTTAATCCCAGTATTGCGCGCAGGATGATATTCCACTCCAACACACCGATACTGGTGTTGAAATAAGATTCCGTGCCGTCGGGAAAACGTTTTTGTCAAGAGAAAACGGAGTTCCCGACGGCACAAAATCTTTTCTTTGTCTATTCGTCTTCTTTCAGCAAGTCCGGACGCAGGCGGCGCGTACGTTCCAAAGACTGCTGAAACTCCCATTCGCGTATTTTTGCTTCGTGGCCGGAAAGCAGGATGTCGGGCACTTTCCATCCGTTGTACTCGGCAGGCCGTGTGTAGACCGGAGGTGCAAGCAGATTGTCCTGAAAGGAGTCGGACAGTGCCGACTGTTCATCGGAAATGACGCCGGGGATAATCCTCACTACGGCATCGGCAATGACGGCGGCAGCCAGTTCTCCGCCCGTCAGCACATAGTCGCCGATGCTGATTTCCTTGGTGATGAAATGTTCGCGTATCCGGTAGTCAATGCCCTTGAAGTGGCCGCACAAAATAATCATGTTCTGGCAAAGAGAGAGGGTGTTCGCCGTCTTCTGGTTAAACTGTTCGCCGTCCGGAGTCGTGAATATCACTTCATCATAATCGCGCTCCGCCTTCAGGGCAGAGATGCAGCGGTCTATCGGCTCTATTTTCATCACCATCCCCGCGCATCCGCCAAAGGGATAATCGTCCACCTTGCGGTAGCGGTCGTACGCATAATCGCGCAGATTGTGGATATGAAACTCGGCAATGCCTTTTTTGGTCGCGCGGCTCATGATGGAGTAATTGAAGAAACCCTCAATCATCTCCGGCAAAACCGTTATAATGTCTATTCTCATATTTGCTTATTTTCGTGCAAAAATACGAAGATTCCCGATGTCTTTCATCGCTTGCTATGACATTTTTGCTAATTTTGCACGAAACATATTATAGGAAACCATGACGGAAATAGAGCGGATAGACCAGTTGCGTGAGGAACTTCATGCACACAATTATAATTATTATGTATTGAATGCGCCGGTTATCAGCGACCAGGAGTTCGACCGCCTGATGCGGGAACTTCAGGAACTGGAGGCCAAACATCCGGAACATTTTGATGCAAATTCTCCTACGATGCGTGTAGGGAGCGATATCAACAAGAACTTCGTCCAGGTAGAACACCGGTATCCGATGCTTTCATTGGGCAACACCTACTCGGAAGCTGAGGTGACAGAGTTTTATGAGCGTGTCCGCAAGTCGCTCAATGAGGACTTTGAAATCTGTTGTGAGATGAAATTCGACGGAACATCCATTTCGCTGACTTATGAAGACGGTAAACTGGTGCGTGCCGTTACTCGCGGCGACGGTACGAAAGGAGACGATGTGACCGACAACGTAAAGACCATACGCTCTGTTCCCTTGGTTCTGCATGGAGAAGGCTATCCGAAAAGTTTTGAGATAAGAGGAGAAATTCTTATGCCGTGGGTGGTGTTTGAGGAATTGAACCGTGAACGTGAGCTGCGGGAAGAGCCGTTGTTCGCCAATCCCCGCAATGCGGCTTCGGGAACACTGAAGTCGCAAAACTCGTCGGTAGTGGCAAACCGGAAGCTGGATGCTTATCTTTATTATTTGTTAGGCGACAATCTTCCCTTCGACGGGCATTATGAAAATCTTCAGGCCGCCGAGAAATGGGGATTTAAGATATCTCATATCATGCGTAAGGTACGTTCGTTGGACGAAATCTTCGCTTTCATAAATTATTGGGATATAGAGCGCAAAAATCTTCCGGTGGCAACAGACGGAATTGTGCTGAAGGTCAATTCTCTCCGGCAACAGCGTAATTTGGGGTATACGGCCAAGTCTCCCCGATGGGCCATCGCCTACAAATTTCAGGCCGAACAGGCTCTGACAAAATTATTGAAAGTAACCTATCAGGTGGGGCGCACGGGGGCCGTGACTCCGGTTGCTAATCTGGAGCCGGTTCAGTTGTCGGGAACCGTCGTCAAGCGTGCGTCCTTGCACAACGCTGACATTATCGCTTCGCTCGATTTGCATATCGGAGATATGGTTTATGTAGAGAAGGGCGGAGAAATCATTCCGAAGATAACGGGGGTTGACATTGCTTCGCGTCCGGCAGATAGTGAGAAGGTTGAATTTATCACCCATTGCCCCGAGTGCGGCAGCAGGTTGATACGTTATGAAGACGAGGCTGCTTATTATTGTACGAACGAGACAAACTGTCCTCCGCAAATAAAGGGAAAAATCGAGCACTTTATCAGCCGGAGGGCGATGAACATAGAAGGATTGGGGCCGGAAACGGTCGACCAGTTTTATCAAGAGGGGATGATTCACGATGTTGCCGATCTGTATGCATTGAAAGCCGGAGAAATCAGCCGTTTGGAACGTTTGGGAGAGAAGTCGGCCGAGAACATAGTGAAAGGAATCGAGGCTTCCAAGCAGGTTCCATATGAGCGTGTTCTTTTTGCATTGGGTATCCGCTTTGTGGGCGAGACGGTGGCAAAGAAAGTGGCTCGGGCATTCCGTTCCATCGATGCGTTGGAAGCGGCCAGGCTGGACGATTTGATTCACGTGGATGAAATAGGGGAAAAGATAGCGCAAAGCATCATTCTTTATTTTGCGAACGAGCAGAACAGAAGGCTTGTCGAGCGTCTGCGCCAGGCGGGATTAAGGATGGAGGCGGCGGAAGAAGACCTTTCCGGGCATACGGATATACTGCAGGGAAAGTCTGTCGTTGTCAGCGGAGTGTTTGCCCGGCATTCGCGCGACGAATACAAGGCTCTGATAGAGAAGCATGGCGGTAAGAACGTGGGGAGTATCTCCAAGAAAACGAGCTTTATCCTTGCAGGAGAAAATATGGGGCCCAGCAAGCAGGAGAAGGCGAGTCAGTTGGGCATTCCTATTGTGAGTGAGGAAGAGTTTTTGTCGATGATAGCGGATGAATGATAGAAAAAGGCAAAAAAACTATTGAATTTGAATGATAAATGGAAAATATTCCTACTTTTGTAACCGAGTAATGTGTATATAACTTATTTATGATACGGAGAAAACTAAGAGGAATGGGAGTAGCTCTGATTACTCCTTTCAAAGAAGACGGAAGCGTAGACTATGAAGCGCTGCTGCGGTTGGTTGAATATCAGATACAGAGCGGTACCGATTTTCTTTGTGTATTGGGAACCACGGCCGAAACCCCGACTTTGACAGCTGAAGAAAAGGCGAAAATCAAACAGTTGGTCGTCGAACGGGTCAACGGGCGCATTCCAATTCTGTTGGGGGTCAGCAGCAACTGTACGCAGACTGTCGTCAATACGTTGAAAAACGAAGACTTTACGGGAGTGGATGCCGTATTGGTAGCTGTCCCTTATTATAACAAACCTTCTCAAGAGGGCATATACCAGCATTATAAGGCGATAGCAAACGCTACAGACCTTCCTGTTGTTCTCTATAATGTGCCCGGGCGGACAGGTGTCAACATGACGGCCGAAACCACGTTGCGCCTTGCCCGCGATTTTGAAAATATAGTGGCGATAAAGGAAGCGTCGGGGAATATTACCCAAATGGACGACATTATCAAAAACAAGCCTGAGAATTTTGATGTGATTTCCGGTGATGACGGAATTACGTTCCCTTTGATAACGTTGGGAGCCGTGGGAGTAATTTCGGTTATCGGGAACGCTTTTCCTAAAGAGTTCAGCCGGATGACGCGGTTGGCCTTGGCAGGCGACTATGCCAATGCGTTGAGCATCCATCATAACTTTACAGAACTGTTTAAACTGTTGTTTGTCGACGGTAATCCGGCGGGAGTAAAAGCCATGCTGAGCATGATGGGAATGATAAAGAACCGGTTGCGTTTGCCGCTTGTGCCTACGCGTATCACCACTTATGAAGAGATGCGCCGCATCTTGAACGAGTTGAAAATAAAGTATTGACAGCTTTCTGCCGCTGTCCGGCAGAGGGTGGGGAGACGGATGGTCTGACCGGCTTTTTTCATGAAGGCAAGCTGATTTCCATTGCATTGATGAAAAAGGCCGGTTTCTTTTTGTCCGTTGTGGATGCTCGGCGGATAGAGGGATAAATGCCGTATCAAACGGGGGATTGGGCCTTGTCTGGACGGGCCTATGATGGGAATCAAAAATGTTTTTGGACAAGTCATCACGGGCATATGCTCCGTTTGTCGTGCATGAGTCTCTGTCGCCCCTCTGATTTTTTCCTTAAAGAGTTTGTGTTTGCGTCAGATTGTTCTCACGAAAAAAGGAGAAATCCTACTCCTTTCAAAGCAGAAATTTCTCCTTTCCGTGACCGCGACAGGATTCAAACCTGTAACCGGCTGATCCGTAGTCAGCTACTCTATTCAGTTGAGCTACGCGGCCA
>CALUJA010000013.1 GCA_944320845.1 uncultured Phocaeicola sp. | reverse complement strand
CTCACCGCAAAGGCGTTTTCCGAAAAACAAGAAACCAAATTATTAATGTTTAATCGTCTAAGTTCGCGGAGAACTTAGGCTTTCTTTACTGACAAAGAAACTCTATTACATTCTCAGCGCTTTATCTATGCGTAAGCATGTGCAGACCTAAGCGTCTGCCAGCCAACTCGATTGCGTCAGGCAGCGGATATAAGTTCTCCGCGAACTTTATATGCTGACCCACCGATGCGGCAGAGTGGCGGCTGTAAATTCTCCTTTCGGGTTTAGACAGACTTTCAAAAGGAGATACAGAACATGAAAAAAGCGTATGTAAAGCCGAGCATGGAAAGTGAAGCGTTCGTACCTAATACTTATGTAGCCGCTTGCGGTGATAGTGGTGCTACATATACATTCGTTTGTGATGCAGGCTGGACAGGATTAACAGGGTCCACTGTATATACGAATGGAGCAGATGAAATTCCTGAGACGGATGATGATGTAAATTTGGGGGGATATTCCAAATGTGGAGCTACACATCAAGCAAGTGTTTACGATGACTTTATCGAAGGGTATCTTAGGAAAAATGTGTTGGGCGTGCCTGTCGGACCTCGACAAGATGTTATAATTTGGAGAGGCCCAGATGGCAACAATGTTCACTGTACCACTCATGTGGATATGGATAAATGGGAGACATCTAAATCATAGTATCCTAACATTCCAACCAACAGATAGAGTTTCACACAGTCAGTAAAGATAAAGACGAGAAATCAACTTTTAATTATTAACCGTTCAGTACGTTAATTTTATAAGAACTTTACGTTTGAGTCTTTATTGACGCAGAATTTTGATAAAGCGTAAGTTCTGCTCCGGAGAAGGCGCGAGCCAAGTCCGGGCAGAACTTTTCTCCCGAAGTTCTTCTTTTTCTTGAGGTTGCGGCAGGTCGTCGCCGACCGATGTATCTGTAATGCCTCTCTAAAAGTTATTTCAGTTTGATAAACCGCGGAGTTCTGCCCGAATTCTCTCGCGGTCGTAAAGGAAATGCCTTGTTCTGAATAATTGTCTCAGTCCGTCAACGCAGACCGGGGCCGACGGCTCTCATAAAGCGAGCGTACCGAATACATTATTTAGGATAATATGGAAAAGAAGAAAGCGTATGTGAAACCAAGCATGGAAAGTGAAATGTTTGTGCCCAATACCTATGTAGCCGCCTGCGAAAGTGGTACTACTTATTGGTTTAAGTGTGATGCGGGGCCTTCAAATGATTATAGTGAAGTGTGGGAAGAAACGAATGGGATTCCTGGTTTACAGCAAGATAGTAGTGGCTCTTGGTGGTGGGGAGATTATACACCGGCTGATAGACATAGAACAAGCTATTACCATGCTTGTAATACAGTGCATGAAGTAAGAGGAAATGAAAACTTCTTGAATGGTTATGTTGTCGTAGACCATTTTTTGGGGGATGATGAGGTGATTCCTGTACTTATTTGGACTGACCATGATACAAATACTCACTGTACAACTCAATTACATCCTGAAGATTGGGAAATTGCAAAGTCATAACCAAACTAAATCGGCTCCACTTCGCGCAAGCGGAGCCGACATTATCAAAATTCAGACGAAACAGATAGAGGCAAAAAGCGTACAGCGTTCTTGTTCCGTTAGCGTGCTGGCTGAAAAGATGAAGCAATATGGAAAAGAAAGCGTATGTGAAGCCTGCGATGGAAAGCGAAACATTTGTACCTAACACTTATGTAGCCGCGTGCGGGGATAGTGGAACTGTCTATAAGTTTAAGTGTGATGCCGGATATATATTGGGCTCAGGTGGTCATGTTTGGCAAGAAACTAACGATGAAGAAGGATTGCAACAGTCAGGTTCGCATTCAGATACAGATTTAGGTTTTTATCATCCATGTAGCGAGACGCATGAAGCCTCCAAGACTGATGAATTTGTAGAAGGATATTTGACGGGATATTTGCTCCCTTTTCCTAAAAAAGTTATAATTTGGAAGGGAAAAAATAACGATAATGTGCACTGTACCACTAACCTTGACCAGAGTTCTTGGGAAACAGCCAAATCCTGACCAAGTTTCGTCAAGACCAAAAAGAAATAAAGAAACAAGCAAATGTCCGTTGTCCCGCCGCCGAAACGGCGGGCGGACATAGGGCGGCAAAGCTGCCCAACGATGCTTTGCCGCAGGCATGCATAGCGAGCCTGCGGCCACAAGCATCTTCTACCATACGGCCTCGCAGCGGCCGGACATGCTGCGGTGGTAGGGCATCTTCGAAGCCCTGTCAGCGTTACAGCCTTCTCCGCAGGTTCGCTCCGCTCACCCGCGGTTAAGCATGGTTCGCCCCTTCGGGGACGGGGTTGCAGCGGTCTTTCTCCGCAAGCTTGTCTTCTCCGATGGAGACGACAGATGTGGCAAAAGCCTGTCCTGTTGCTTGGAATGTCGGCAAACCGTGTCAGGAGAATTTTCCCGTTACCCGTCCCGTCACGCTTCCTGACACGCATAACCAGGTGGCTCATAGTCGATTAACCGGAAAAGTGACGGAGTGTCAGGAGATTTTGAAAAAACTTTTTTGCAGAAAGCTGTTTCTGTTTGTAGGTGGAGCAATTGAATGTCGAAAAACATGTGAATCGATGGAAATATTTCATTGGTTTATAAGGATTGAGTGAATAAAAATCTCTAATTTTGCAAAGTGCCGAATTTTTACAGTAAAAAGTAGGCAAACGCTACTGAAAAATCAGTCTGTATGATTTGAATGATTGGATAAATTCAGATTATAAGTGCGCAGGCTGTTAATTAAGTATCAATCTGAAAGTTTGCAGGTGGAAATGGTTTCGCACTGATGGTTTTGCCTGCAACTGAAGGCAGGAAATATGAAGATAGTCCTGATGGTTGCTTTAATTTTGATAATGGGCGTATGTGCCATGCTTGTTGCCAAAAAGCTCATTGAAGGGATTATAAATTATAGCATAATTTCGAAGAAGGAAAACAAGCACGATGTGTCTAAGCAGAGACACGGTATTGTGTACAACAAAAAGGACAGAAAATTGGAAGCTGACCAGTCTACGATTCTTCCTTTCTGATTTATGGGTGAATTGCAATCGTTAGTGGGAATCTGTGATTGTTTCGGATGGGTTCCCACCATTAGAGGTTCGTTGTCGCTTGACTTGATAAATGACGCCAATGAGATATTGGGAGATGTCGACAAGTATTCGGTAGAGGTTAAGAATTATAAGAATTTACGTTCGGAACACTATATTGCGGCTACTTCGCTGCTTACCGTTAATGATTCTAAAGCGGGAGAAGACATTTTGCGTTCTTTCCGTTATATCTTTGTCGGAACAATCAATGAACCGGAGAGGTGCAACCGATACCTTGAGAAATATCATCTGACTACTGACAAGAGTCTGGCAAATTATTTGTCAAAGCAAGGGATGCTTTTAGGCCATCTGATTATCCTTGTGGAAAATCCGAAAAAGTTGACTTCCGATGAGGTGGAACTGATAAAGCTTTTTCAGGAGATTACAAGAAAGTCGGAGGAGTATCATTCCCATTTTGATGTGGATGCGGCTCCGATGAAGCAGTTGGCGGAAGACAGGCATTCCATCATTGAGGTATGGGAGAAGATAGAATCGCTTGCTGAGAAAATAGAGAAAAGTGAGGAGAATGTATATCCGGTCTATTGCTTTGATACGGTTTTGACCCGCGACGGGATTCTTTTGCTGAAAGATGTGACGGAAGACAAACATAAGCAGACTTATGCAGCGCCGGGAAGTCCTGACGACTATACCTGCAACGTGCCTGTTCACCGTTTGTTCAAGGTGGCGATGAACTATATAAAATATCTTTTTCATTCGAACTATCATCATAACCAGGAACATGACACTTTTCTGCCTGCATCCAATCTGCATCCGGCAAAAGCCGGTTCCCAGTTGGATTTGACCCGTATATTCAGGCATCAGTTGGAGGCTTTTCTTGCACCGGTGGTAAAGCTGAAGCGTCATGGATTTAAGGACTATACCATAGATGCCAACGGAATCTTGCTTTATACGAAAGCGTTTGTGAATGTGTTCAAGCACAACAAGCTTATAGCGGATGTGGAAATCAGAAAGGCAGAGGATTTTCTTGACATACAGGAAAAGGAAGTCAACTACATGATGCAATCCAAGAAGTCGTTGGTCACAGCAGTATTGTCGCAGCGTAATGTTGTCTTTATATTGACGGGTATCCTGGCTTTTATCGTGGCAGTCCTGAAGATTCTTACAACATTCGTTCATGTTGAAAAGATTGATTTGGGAAACCTGGCTGATGGGGATGTATATAAGCTTGAGCAGTACCTCATTTTTTTAATGCTGCTCGCCTTTTTGGGATTTTGTATCTATATGATACCAAGTTCACTGATTCTGAAAAACAGGTTCAGACCGAAAAAGATAAAAAAGAGATGGTTTTTCAGAAACAGCAATCTGGAGAAAGGGAAATTGGCTTTGGCCTATTCTCTATACATTAAGTATAATGGCATGAAGCTGAATGTCAGTATATCTGTATGGCAGTGCCTGGCAAATATGCTTTATGCGGTCATTCTACTGATTTTAGGTCTCATATATTATTGTATGCTGTTTGATGCCGATTGGTTGAATATCTGACGCCCGCATCAAGAACTTATCACATTCATGCTGAAACTGACTATCGGCAAGCTGAACATACGGCTCGACGGAGTGGAGGCCGGGCAGGTGCCGGAAAACACCTTGCTTTTCTGCTCCGACTTTCAGGAAGCGGATTTGGTATATACGTTCCGTTTCGGAGAGAATCCGGCGGTAGGGGCGTATCCGGTCGTTTACCGTGCGAAGGACATTGTGGTGTTCGGGAAGCCCGGCGGACTGGAGGCGCGTCTGCTCTATATGCCCGATTCTCACATCTGTTATGCTTATTACGAAGAAATCAGCGAAAAAGAAATAAATGTGTATGTCAACGGTGCGTACCGCGAGCATCTGCGCATCGACACGATATTCATCTCCCTGCTGGCGCTCGAACGCCATGAGGCGCGGCGGGAAGCATTTATCCTGCACTGTGCCTATATGGATTTCGGAGGGAAAGCCATCCTGTTCAGCGGGCCGAGCGGTATCGGAAAGTCCACGCACTCTGGCCTGTGGTGTGCGGAATATCCGGACAGGGCTCGCGTGCTGAACGGTGACAAGTGTCTGCTCACGAGGGAGGACGACGGCAGAATCCTTGCCAACGGGTGGCCGGTGTGCGGCTCGAGCGGCATCTGCCAGAATGAGAAACGCGAGGTGGCGGGCATCATATTGCTCCAGCAGGCCATGGTCAACCAGTTTGTGGAGGAGAAGGCGATACGCAACTTCAAGCAGGTGCTGGCACAGACTACGGTCAACTATTGGAACAACCGTTATACGGACAGCGCGATGAACTTCATAGAAGCCCTCTTGCAGCGGGTGGGCTGCGGCACGTATGCCTGCAACATCAGCCGCGAGGCGGTCTTTACTCTATATAATGAACTGAAAGGACGGAAATGGATCTCTTAGACGACGCTACCAAAGTGGAGAAGCGTCTGGTGGCGAAGGCTACGGCGGCGCGTATCCCCATCACTGCTTCGTTTGAACTGACTCCCTGCTGTAATCTGCAGTGCGACATGTGCTTTATCAGCATGAAGCAGGCAGACATGAAGGCACATGGCGGACTGAAGGACTTGGACTTCTGGCTCCGTCTGGCCGGTGAGCTGAAGGAAATGGGCACGCTCTTCATTCTTCTGACCGGCGGAGAGCCGTTGCTCTATCCTCATTTCAAGGAACTGTATCGGGAACTGCGCCGGATGGGGTTCATTCTGACGCTGAATACCAACGGCACTTGCATTGATGAAGAGACTGTCCGGCTTTTCCACGAAAACCGTCCGCGGCGGGTGAACGTAACCCTTTACGGGGCGAGTCGCGAGACTTACGGGCGGCTTTGTCACCATGCGTCGGGGTTCGACCGGTGCATGAACGGGCTTTCGCTGCTGAAAGAATATGACATCGACACGAAGCTGAATGTCAGCATCGTGAAAGAAAATCTGGATGACTTTGAAAAGATATTGGCCATCGGCGACCGTTTCGGCATTCCGTCGGTGGTAAACAGCTATATGTTCCCCTGCTCGCGTGCCATACGTCACAGTTTCGGAATCGGAAAGTCGCGGCTGGAAGCGGCCGACGGCGGGCGGATTGACGCTCTTGCGATGAGGCACAAGAAAGGAGCAGGCTTTTATGACACAGTTCCGGCTTTGCTGGACGAACTGGAGCGGATGGAACCGGATTCTTCACCCGTAGGGTTGTCGTGCCGTGCGGGGAGCAGTTCGGCGTGGATTACGTGGCAGGGCGTGATGACCCCCTGTGTGATGATGGAATATCCGGCGGTTCATCTCGACCGTATGCCGGTGACGGATGCCTGGACAGAAATCGGGAAGATGTGCCGGCTGCTTCCGCCGCATGACGAGTGCCGGGGATGCCGGCTGCGCGGCCTTTGCCAGGTGTGCTATGCATCGGCCATGCTGGAGAAGCAGCACTACGGGAATGTGGATTATCTGTGCCGCTTTACGGAAAGCGAACTGAAAACATTAAAGAAATTGACGGATGAAAAAGAATAAAGACTTTATTGTGCGCAACATTGCCGGCGAGACTGTACTGGTGCCGGTAGGAGAAACCACGCAGGACTTCAACGGCATGATTACGCTGAGCGAGGTCGGGGCGTTTATCTGGGAGCATATCGAGACGGCGGAAAGCTTTCAGGCCCTGGTGCGGCTTATCTTAGACGAGTATGATGTGGATGAACAGACTGCCGCAGCAGATACGGCCGCATTTCTGAACCAGTTGCTCTACACGCAGATGATAGTGCCCGACAATCCGCAGAAGCAGTGGTAGACGGATGAAGACGGTCAATACACGGTTATACATAGACATGCTTCGCGAGCTGACCGAGGCCGGCAAAGAGGTGACCCTCGTCGTGGCGGGCAGCAGCATGTCTCCTTTTCTGATTCACCACCGCGACAGCATCTGTTTCCGCAAGCCCGACCGCGAGTTGCGGAAGGGTGACATGGTTTTCTTCCAGCGGACGGACGGTGCTTATGTGATGCACCGCATCTGCCGGATACGCGCCAACGGATATTATCTGATAGGCGATGCGCAGACCGAAGTGGAGGGGCCGATACGGCGGGAGCAGATATTCGCTCTCGCTACCAAGGTGAAGCGGAAGGGCCGGTGGATTCGGCCGGGTGATTTCTGGTGGCTCTTTTTTTCCAAGATATGGATAAGGATGATTCCGCTCAGGCGGTGGATTATCCGGATGTATCCTTTCTGACAGACAGGCTATGGATGAACTGAACGATATAAATCCGGTAGAAAAGCGGCTGGTGGACAAAGCCGGTGCAGGCAGGATTCCTATCTCTGCATCCTTTGAGCTGACACCGGTCTGCAACCTGAAGTGTGACATGTGTTACGTGAGGATGGGAGCGGATGAAGTGAAGCGGACGGGCGGATTGCGGAGCAGGGAGCAGTGGCTGCATACGGCGGAAGAGCTTCGGCAGGCGGGCACGCTGTTTCTTTTGCTGACAGGCGGAGAGCCGTTGCTTTATCCGGAGTTTGCCGACCTGTATGTCCGGCTGAAGCAGATGGGCTTCATCCTGACGATAAACACCAATGCCACCCTGATGACAGAAGAGGTAATCGGGCTGTTTCAGAAGTGCAGGCCGCGGCGGGTAAACGTTACGCTTTACGGAAGCAGCAATGAAACCTATCGGGAGCTGTGCCACGTATCGGAAGGATTCGACCGCTGTATGCGCGGACTGCGTTTGCTGAAGCAGGGCGGCATAGATACAAAAATAAATTTCACCCTGTTGAAAAAAAATTATGCCGACTATCCCCGTCTGCTTGAGATAGCACGCGAACTGGACATGCCGGTGTCGGTCAGCAGTTATCTGTCGGTGTTCCGTAGCCAGACCTGCACTTCCCAACTGGATATTCCGCAGATTCGTTTGGATGCCGGTCGGGTGGCCGAGGCAGACATCGAGTATCTGAAATTCAAGAAAGGAGACGGATACTCCGCCTATGTGGAGGAAATGGGCGGTTTCCTGCAGTGCAATGTCCCGACGGTATCCGAGGGGCAGGGACTGACCTGTCGGGCGGGGAAAAGCTCTTGCTGGATAAACTGGCAGGGTGTCATGACTCCGTGTGTGGATATGGACACTCCGGCGGCTTCGCTGGACAGGATGCCGGTGGCCGAAGCCTGGAAGATGATGACGGAAGAGCGCGAAAGGCTGCCGCTGCATACCGAGTGTGCGGGCTGTGCGCTGCGTCCCGTGTGTGATGTGTGCTATGCCAACGCCCGGAATGAGAAAAGGCGTTGCGGCAGCCTGCACTATCTGTGCGAGATGGCGGCCGCCAAGAAAGAATTGTTGATAAAGGAAAGCGAAAATCTTCGAGAACGAACCAAATATGAAACTGAATGAATTGCTGAAGCTCCGTCAGGTGGGCGGGGAATACATGATAATCAATCCCTATAGTGAAGAAACAGACATGACGCAGGTCATCTCGCTCAATGAAACGGCCGCATGGCTGTGGCAGCAGGTGGAAGGCCGGGAGTTTACGGCCGAAGACCTTGTGGGGCTGGTGTGCGGAGAATATGAGGTAGACCGCGCGACGGCGGAGAGCGACATCCGGGAACTGTGCAGTGAATGGCTTCATAAGGGACTGGCGGTGGAAGAGAAACGGTAAGTCTGTAAGATTTGTAAAAGGATGGAGAGAATACAGGAAATCTTCTTTTTCCTCTTGAGGCGCGGCCTTTGGGGGGAGGAGCAGCCGGTGCAGGAGAATCTTTTTCCGCTGTCATCATCGGAATGGAATCTGATTTACCGGCTTTCACGCAAGCATACCTTGCAGGGAATCATCTACGACGGCATCGTCGGTCTGCCTGCCGCCTGCCAGCCGCCCAAGATGCTGCTTATCCACTGGACGGTGGAGATAGACAAGTGGGAGCGCATCAACCGCCACCAGCAACAGATATTGAGCCGCTTGCAGGTTTTGTTCAGCCAGCCGCCCGCCATTCCCTTTGAGCTGATTAAGGGGCCGGCCATCAGCTGCTTTTACCGGAATCCCCTGCACCGCGTGTGCGGAGACCTGGACCTTTATTTCTGCGGCAAAGAGCAGGTGGAAACGGCCAACAAGCGTATCGAGCAGACCGGAATCCGTGTGGAGCGCGGCATGACAGGAGACTCCGCCTATCTGATAAACGGAGCGCTGATAGAGCAGCATGCCCGTCTGATAGAACTGCACAATCCTTTCTTCCAGAAAGAGTTGACGCAGTGGGAGAAGCAGATATTTACCAAGGGAAAGCCTGAAGAGCGTCCGGTGTATTACGGCATTCCGGTGACGGTGCCTACGCCGGTGGCCCATCAGCTGCTTGTCTCTACCCATATATTGAAGCATCTGCTCAATGCCGGTATCGGCCTGCGCCAGCTGTGTGATGCGGCCGTATTGCTGCGGGCACAACATGAAATCCTTGACTGTCGGGAACTGGAGGAGCGGTGCAGACGCTTTGGCGTGTACCGCTGGTCGCAGCTGCTTTATGCCTTGCTGGTGAAATACATCGGCCTGCCCGAAAGATACTTGCCTTTTCCTACGGATGAGAATCCGGATACTTTGATGGAAGAAGTGTGGGAAAGCGGCAATTTCGGATTCTACGACGAGCGGAAGGCTGCCCGTCCCGAAGGGAAATGGAAGAACAAGTGGTATACGGTCAAGCAGATTGGCCGTAAGGCAAAGCTGTTTTATCTGTATGCTCCGGGTGAAACATTCTGGTGGCCTGTCTTGTTGTCGGGAGTCCGGATAAAGGAACTGATTCAGGGAAAATGAAAGAGCTGATAAAAAAGATATTGCAGAAGCTTACCAAAGAAAACATCCATTCCGTCTATCAGCTGGGAAGGAAGGCCATGCGGTGGGTGTTGCAGGTAACGGCCGGCTATCACTGGCTGATAACATTCTCCATCTTTTCGGGCATCTTCGGCGTAGGCATGTCGCTGTTTAATGTCTGGCTTTCAAAGTGGATTATCGACATCGTGACCGGTGCTCGCGAGGGGAATGTGTGGATAGCCGCCGGACTGGTGGTATTCTTCTTCTTCTTCGGCATGGCGGTGAAGCTGATTTCTCCGTGGATTTTCGGGAAAATCAAGATGCGTATCGGCATCCGCATGCAGAACTCCCTGTCGGACGCGCTGATGATGTGCTCGTGGAAGAGCGGACAGAAATGGCATACCGGTGACTTGCTGACCCGCATCAACAGCGATGCGTCGGAAGTATTGGGAATGGGTATGGGCATCCTGCCCAATCTGATTGTCACCACCGCCCAGCTTATCGGTTCATTTATATTCTTGTGGGCGCTTGAGCCGCGTCTGGCATGGTTCATTCTGGCGGCAACACCGCTGGTGCTTCTGTCAAAAATCTATTTCCGCAAGGTGCGTGAGCTGAGCAAGGCACAAAAGGAAATGAGCAGTGAGATGGGGTCGGTGATGGAAGAGAATCTGTCTCAGCGTGTGCTGGTACGTTCGCTTGGAGCGACAGACTACCGCAAGCAGAAACTGCATCAGACTCAGGAAAAGCTGTTCAATCTGGGGATGGAGCAGATTAAGTTCTCCACCTATTCGCAGGGAGTGATGGGTTTCGTGTTCGGAGGAGGCTATCTGTGTGCTTTCCTGTGGGGAATCTATCAGCTGCACACCCATCAGATAACATTTGGAACGATGACTGCCTTTCTGCAATTGGTCGGACAGGTGCAGGGGCCTTTCTTGGGCCTGATTGCCATTCCGCCCGCATTGGTGCGCGGATGGACATCTGTAGAGCGTCTGATGGCACTCTTTGAGGATGTGGAGCCGGACGAGAATCCCGTTTATCTGAATGCTCCGCTGACTCTGACCTTTAATCGGGTGTCTTTCGCTTATGAAAAAGACCAGCCCATCCTGCAACACTTCTCGGCGGAATTTGCTCCGGGGACGGCGACAGCCGTAGCAGGGCCTACCGGAACCGGAAAGACGACAATGATTCGCCTGATGCTGGCATTGCTTTCGCCCGATGAGGGTACGATGACACTTACGACCGACCGCGGCGAAAGTTATCCGGTGTGTCAGGACACTCGTATCAATTTCATGTATGTGCCGCAGGGAAATACCCTGTTGAGCGGGACTATCCGCGAAAATCTGCTGCTTGGAAATCCGTCGGCCGATACCGCGGAACTGGAGCGCGTATTGCGCATAGCCTGTGCGGACTATGTGTTCGACCTGCCGCAAGGCATTGATACCCGTATCGGAGAGCATGGATACGGACTGTCGGAGGGGCAGGCCCAGCGTCTGGCCATAGCCCGTGCCTTGCTGCGTCCGGGAAATATCTGGCTGCTGGATGAGGCTTCCTCGGCACTTGATACCGAAACTACTTCGCGCCTGATGGACAATCTGCTGAAAGAGGGGGCGAAGAAGACATTGATATTCATCACCCATGACCCGCGCCTGATGGAGCGTTGCGACCGGGTGATTCATCTGAACGAACAGAAACTATTGGAAATAACAGGAACTGAACAAATAAAAAATTAGCTAATTTTATTATGAACAAGACAATCCAAATCCTTTGCCTGTTGGCAATCCTTATCCTCAGCTCGTGTGCGAGCAGACGAACACTGGTTTATCTGCAAGACATGGAAGAGCTGAAAGAATATCCGGTTTATCAGAAATATGAAGCTGTCATTCACCGCGACGACCGTTTGAGTATTACCGTAAGCTGCAAGAATCCGGAGCTGACCTTACCTTTCAACATCCCGGGAAGCAGTGACTACAGTGTCGGGATGGATGGAGAGGTGACGGCGGTCATGCCTGCCACTCCGGGTACGGACAATACAAACAAGGGTTATTTGGTGGATGTGAACGGAGAGATAGATTTTCCTGTACTCGGCAAGCTGAAGGTGGAAGGGTTGACCCGCAATCAGCTGACTGAGATGATTAAGCGCCGCCTGATAGACGAAGACCTGATTAAAGACCCTATCGTGACTGTCAATTTCCAGAACTTCAAGATTACCGTGCTCGGCGAGGTGGGTAGTCCGGGCATCTATGATATAAAGGGCGAGCGAATCACTCTTCTGGAAGCTGTTGCTAAGGCCGGCGATGTGACCGATGAGGGACGGGTAGACCGGGTGGCCGTCATCCGTGAATACGGCAACAAGCGTCGCATCCAGTTCCACGACCTTCGTTCACGCGAAATCTTCAATTCCCAATGCTATTATTTGCAGCAGAATGACATTGTATATGTAGAGCCGTCATCTGCCAAGGCGCGTGACAATGCCCAGCGCACATTCAGCATGTTCAGCATGGTGCTGTCATTCATTACAACGATAACATCCATCATCGTGATGGCTGTAAGATAATCACCGTTAATAGTTTTCCTTATGATACAGATGAGTGAACAAAAAGACCTCTCCGGGAATGACAAGACACAGAGCAGCAGCGGGTTTAACATCAATCCGTTGGATATACTGATGTATCTGCTGGCCCGCTGGTACTGGTTTGTGCTGTCGATTGCCGTATTCGGAGGATATGCTTGGTATCAGTATGCCAAGACACCGTTCCAGTATATCAGTTCGGCCACGGTTATGATAAAGAATGCCGGTCACAACAATTATAATTACGGTCTGGACCGTTTCCAGATGAACAGCTATACGAATGTGGCGAATGAAATCCTGCAATTCCAGTCATATAAGCTGATGCGCGATGTGGTCAGCAGGCTGCATGCGGAAGTCTGCTATACCGTGAAAGACGGGTTGCGTGAAATCGAGCTTTATACGCAGGCACCGGTGCATGTGTCATTCCTTGAAGCGGAAGAGCACGAAGACTTCAGTCTGGATGTGACGCCGGTAAACGACAAGACTGTCCGTCTGTCTAGTTTTGCCGGAAATCTGGTGGGCGGCCAGCCAGTCAACGCGCAGTTGAATGATACTGTTCAGACACCGGTCGGTAAGCTGTTGATTACGCCCACGCTTTATTATACAGACAAGTGGTATAATGCATCTATCCATGTGCATAAGATGAGTGTGGACAACATGGCAAGCCTTTTCAGTTCCAACCTGTCCATTACACAGGCAGAAAACGATGCTTCCATCCTTTATCTCAGTCTGCGCGATCAGTCGCCGGTGAGGGTAGACGATGTGCTGAACACCCTGATAACCATCTATAACGAAGAGACGGTAAAAGACAAGAACCAGATAGCAATCAATACCTCCAAGTTCATCAACGACCGTCTGATTATCATTGAGAAAGAGCTGGGAGGCGTAGAGTCTGCCATTGAGTCATACAAGCGTGAAAACGAGTTGATAGATGTTTCTTCGGCAGCCAGCATGTCGGTAGCCGACAAGCAGCAGTACAGCAATCAGATTACCGAACTGGAATTGCAGAAGCAGATGGCCAACTATGTGAGGAGCTATCTCACCGACCCGTCGAAGATAACCGGTCTGCTTCCTTCCAATTCCGGCATTGCCGATGCAAATATCGAGACACAGATAGCCCAGTATAATGCAAACAAGCTGAAGCGCGACAAGCTGATAAAGAACAGCAGTAACAAGAATCCGGTGGTACAGGAACTGAACAATTCGCTGATGGCTCTGCGCCAGAATATCATCCGCGACATTGACAACGTGATAGTCGGCATTGATGCCAAGTTGCGTGAAGCCAAGAGCCGGGTGGGTGAGGCGGAAAGTCGGGTGGCAAATATCCCGACCCAGCAGCGTCAGATGCTTTCCATCGAGCGTCAGCAGCGCATCAAGGAAGAGCTGTATCTGTATCTGCTGAACAAGCGTGAGGAGAATGCCCTGAGTCAGGCGACGACCGAGACGGATGCCCGTGTGCTCGACCCGGCCGGAGGAAGTGACATGCCGGTTTCACCGAACGGGAAGAATATGATTATGGCGGGAGTGATGAAGGGATTAGCTCTTCCCACAGTCATTCTGATAGCCTTGATGTTCTTCGATACGAAAGTCCGTACCCGAAAGGATATCGAAGACAGTGTCAGTGTGCCGTTCCTGGGTGAGATTCCCGAAGCGAAGAGCAAGGGGAAGAATAGCATTATCGTGCGCGACCAGGGGCGTGACATCGTGTCCGAAGCATTCCGCATCGTGCGGACGAACATGGACTTTATGCACATCAAGAACAAGAAGATGCAGGTCATCACGTTCAGTTCGTTCGGGCCGGGTGCCGGAAAGACATTCGTCTGCACCAATCTTGCAGCCAGCTTTGCGCAGACACAGAAAAAGGTTATCCTGATTGACCTGGATATCCGCAAGGGAACGTTGAGCCGCCATCTTCATCATCATGAAAAGGGTATGACCAGTTATCTTGCCGGAAACGCTACCATCGATGAGATTGTCAAGCCGAGCGAGGTTGCTCCCAATCTGGACATCATATCCGCAGGGCCTGCCGCACCTAATCCGGCCGAACTCTTGTTGAGCGAGAATCTGGAGACGCTGATTGCCGCCTTGCGCGAGCGTTACGATTACATCATAGTCGACAATGTGCCGGTAGGAATCATTGCCGATGCAGCCATTACCAACCGCATTGCCGATTTGACCATCTTCGTCATCCGTGTCGGCAGGTTCGACCGTCGCATGTTCCCCGATTTGGAAAAGCTTTACCGCAGCAAGCAGCTGAACAACATGTCGTTGATTCTGAACGGCGCTACGGTACGCAACAATGGCTACGGTTACGGCTATGGCTACGGTTATGGTTACGGCTATGGCTATGAAGAAAAGAAGTCGAAATTCAAGTTCTGGAAAAAACATCGATAGACACGTTTATGTTTTTCAAATTCAATAAAAAGCATGCTCTTGTAGCATCGGGCATACTGAGAGGCATGACCGATATCCACTCCCATATCCTGCCGGGAGTGGACGACGGTTCGCCTACCGTACAGTCCAGTCTGGGGCTGCTCCGCTTCTTTGAGGAACTGGGAGTCGCTCAGGCCTGGCTGACTCCGCACATCATGGCAGACCGGACGCAGAATACGCCGGAAAAACTGATGGAGTGTTTCGAGCAGTTCAAACGGCAATATGCAGGCCCGATTGTCCTTCATCAGGCAGGCGAATACATGATGGATGCCGCATTCCCGGATAAGCTGAACACCGGAGTGCTGCCGTTGGGCAAAAAGCATCTGCTGGTGGAAACTTCCTATATGCTTCCCCCCGTCGGGTTGCACGACATTCTGGAGCAGGTGCGGCATGCCGGATACTTTCCGCTGATAGCCCATCCGGAGCGTTACACCTACATGGAGAAGAAAGACTATATCGCCCTGCACGAAGAGGGATACGAATTTCAGCTGAACCTGATGTCGCTGAGCGGATATTACAATCCCGGTGCCAAGGCCGTCAGTGAGTGGTTGCTGAAGAAAGGGATGTATACCTACGTGGGCAGTGACCTGCATCACCTGGAGCGTTACCAACCCATGCTGGAAGAGATGAAGCTGACTACGGAGCAGCTTGACGCATTGTCGATGCTGATAGCCAACAATGAGTATATTTAAGCGAATCTGTCTGGCGCTGTTGCTGCTGCCCACTCTGCTCTTGGCACTATTGCCTTACATTCCGGTACAGATTGCAGCTTTCTTTACCTTTCTTCCTTTGGCGGTGATGCCGCTTGCGTTGCTGAATGCCTGCATGGCCGCAGTCTTGTTTGCCAGACACAGCCGCTGGCGGTGGACATTTGTCGCGGCCTTTCTGTATGGCGGTTGGCAGCTGAGTGAAACCTTCAGCTTCAGCACCTCTGTGCGTCCCATGAAGCCGGACACATTTCCAGTCCGCATCATCAGTTGGAACGTACACGATTTTCATCTGAATGCCGATACATTGAGGCATGCCGCTAAAGCCCTGTTAGAGCAGCAGCCCGACATACTTTGCTTTCAGGAACGCCCGCATACCAATCTTTTGGCATGGGATACCATCCGGGCCGTCTTTTCATCCTACCCCTATACGATGATAAACAGTCGGGAGGATGAAGTGCTGAATCTGGCGGTATTCAGTCGCTGGCCGATTCTGGACAGGAAGGAATTTTATTTTCCTAATAGCTATAATAAATTTATGCAAGTGGATATCCACACCGACAATAGGATAATCCGTCTGTTTAACGTACATCTGCAGACTACCGGCATGACACCGGAACTGAAGGAAACCAACATCTGGCAGCGGATGGTTCGGAATGCCGAAGAGCGGAACCGGCAGGCCGATATCCTTCACAGAGCCATCGCTTCCAGTCCCTATCCGGTCATCGTGTGCGGAGACTTCAACGATGTACCTTCTTCCTATGCCTACGCGCAAGTCAGCCGCGGCCTGAAAGATTGCTTCAAGGAAGCCGGTCACGGATGGGGAGGAAGCTACCAGGCTTTGGGCAGCCTGTTCCGCATCGACCACATGCTCTGCTCGAGAGATGCCGATGCCGTGCGCTACACATTGATAGACAATCCGTGGAGCGACCATAAAATCCAGAGCGGAACCGTTTGTTTTTCACCCGATAAACCTGAATAAATGTTCGATTTCATACCCGTATCCGATTATACAATGTATTTCAACTACGCCATCCTCATCATGGTGCTGGTTGCTTTCTGGCAGTGCAATATAGGCATCAGCCTCCAAAAAAACACCGCAACGCTGAATGGCGTGTGGGGAGTGCTGTTCACCATTCTGCTTATCCTCTATATGGGGTTGAGGCCGATATCTGGTGTTTTTGGTGATACAGTCAATTATGCAAGAGGGTTTTATGAAATCCAACGGTCTGTTCAACCGTTTGAATGGGTATGGGAAGGTGAATGGCTGTTTTATAACCTGATGGGGTGGTTTGCCAAGAACAGCGATATTCATACATTCTTTTTGTTTTGTGCCTTTGTGTATATTGGATGTCTATGGTTGGCCATGCATCGGATATTTAAAGGATACTATTACATCCCTTTTTTGGTGATATTGGGTATGTTTACTTTCTGGAGTTATGGGGTAAACGGCATCCGTAACGGGATGGGAGCTTCTTTGGTTATTTTGGCGATGACCTATGTCAACCGCATTCCCATTATGCTGCTGCTTTGTCTGATTGCGACTGGAATCCATAAATCCTGTTATCTGATGGTCGCGGCCGGAGCTTTGGCTTGGTTTGTAAAGAACAGTTATATTTATTTGGTAGGGTGGATTGCTTGTGTGGGGGCCTCTTATGCAGTTGGTGGGCGTATCCAAAGTTTTTTGGCAAACTTTATTTCTATCGGTGATGACCGTTTTTCTGGTTACTTGACAGGTGAAGCTATGACAGGTGAAATAGTACAGATGAGTATGACTTTCCGTTGGGATTTTTTGCTTTATAGTGCGATGGGAGTGTTTGTCGGTTATTATTTTATTTTCCGCCGGAATTTTAAGGATGAATATTACCATTGGATTTATAATACTTTTTTGGCAACCAATGCCTTTTGGGTATTGGTTATTCGTGCCGCTTATAGCAACCGTTTTGCCCAGATTTCATGGTTTATCATGCCGGTAGTCTTGATTTATCCGTTTCTGAAACAGCGGTTCTGGCAGAATCATGAGCGGATGTTAGGGTTGGCATTGTTGGTATTTTACGCGTTTGCGTTTTATTATAATATTGCAGGATAGATTTAGAGTGAATTTGTTTAATGGAAGTTTCATTGAATAAATGTTGCTATAAATAGAAGATGTATAAGCCTTGATTTTCATTTTGTGTATAATTGTACGATGCTAAAGTTGTAAGAATGTTTCGTAGACAATCCTTAAAATATAGAGGGATAAGGCGATTGGCATAATTTATTTAAAAATCGTAGAAAATATGTGTTGTTATTAAATCAATAATTTTAAAACGATTAGTTAGATGATAAAGTTGTCAATTATTACAATAAACTATAATAATCTACAAGGATTAAAGAAAACAATCGACAGTGTAAAATCTCAATCTTTTAGAGATTTTGAATGGATATTAATAGATGGTGGCTCTTCTGATGGTAGTAAAGAACTTATAGAAGAAAATAAAGATTGTTTTTCTTATTGGGTAAGCGAACCTGATGCTGGTATATACGATGCAATGAATAAAGGCATAATATTGGCAAAAGGTGAATATTGTCAATTCTTGAATTCTGGGGATTTTTTTATTGCATCGACCACATTGCAGGATGTATTTCAAAGACCATTAGAGGCTGATGTTAATTATGGAGATGTATGGCTTATAAAGAATGATGAGATAATAGAAAGAAGAACTTATCCTGATGTGATGACTTTATCTTTTTTATTTAGAAGTCCTTTGGGGCATCAGGCTGTTTTTGTAAAAACTGATTTGGCAAAAAAATATTTGTATCGAACAAAATATAAGATTTCAGCAGATAGGGCTTTCTTTATAGAATTATATTGTAATAATTGTTCTTTTGGCCATATTTCACAACCTGTTGTGCTTTTTGATAGTGAAGGCATTGGATCTGTGGATAAAACACTTATGGAAAGAAGAAGGCAGTTTTATCAAATAAAAAGAGAATTTTTTTCAGATCAGGTGACTAAAGATATTGAACGTCTTTTAAGTATAGAAGATGAGTTTCTTTTTGTTATGAGGATAAAGCCTTTATGGTGGGTGTATTTATTCTTTAAAAAGCTTAAGAAAATAAGAAATCGATTTTAATGGAACAGACCTTACCTTTAATATCTGTGATTGTTCCTGTATATAATGTTGAAAATTATATTCACAGGTGTGTAGATAGTATTATAAACCAGACATATAAAAATCTGGAAATAATACTTGTTGATGATGGATCTCCAGATAATTGTGGCTATATATGTGATGAGTATGCGCGAAAAGATAACCGTATTGTTGTTGTTCATCAGACAAATGGGGGGCTTTCAGCAGCTCGTAATGCAGGACTTGATATTTGTAGGGGGGAATATATTGGTTTTGTAGATAGTGATGATTGTATTCATCCTGAAATGTATGAAAGACTATACAATGATATATGTAAATATCACGTAAGGCTTGCTTTTTGTCATCCTAATATGTGCAGGGGGGAGATACCTGATGTAGAAGAAGGATTGTCTACAGAATGTAGAGATAAAGAATTTGTTATTTTGAAAAGTATGACAGAACAGATTTGGTGGTCTGCTTGGACAAAATTATATGAACGTTCTTTATTTGCAGAAATAAGGTACCCTCAAGGAAAGACGAATGAGGATTATGCTATTACAATGTATATCTATGATCAATGTGACCGTATAGCAATTAATTACAATAAATTATACAACTATTGCGTCCGGGAAAACAGTATTTGTACATCTCCATTAAATTTAAAGAAGTTCGATCAGATAGATAATACATTAGATGTTTTGTTATATATGGAGGATAGACATCCTGAATGGAAAAAAGCTGCGGAATCTGTTTTTATTACTACGTTGATAAAACTTCTGGGAATGTCAATAAATGCTACGGAAAAGAAGTATGATTTAAAGAAGAAAGAGATATTTAATTATATCAGAACATATTATAAATCGGCAGTACTTAATCCTTATATATTGTTTAAGCAAAAGTTAATGCTTACAGCAGCATATTTGCATCCTTTGTGCTTTAAATGTTTGTTTAAACTTTATATGATAATTCAGCGAATAAAGTAATGATTCCCCCGAAATTGTCTATAATCATACCCGTTTATAATAAGGGTAAGTATTTAGAAAAATGTCTTACTTCTTTAATCCGCCAAAGTTATGATTGTTTTGAAATAATAATCATAAATGATGGTTCTACAGATAACTCGGAAGAAATAGCAAAAAGGTTTCAAGTATTGGACGGGCGCATCAAGTTATACACATATACAAATGCGGGGGTATCTGTGGCGCGTAATCGAGGATTGAAAAACGCGCAAGGAGAATATATTATGTTTATAGATGCCGATGATTGGATTGAGTCTGATTATTTGTCACATGTAATAGAAGCTGTAAGACAGCATGAGGCAGATCTTTATGTATGGGGAATAACAAAACATGATGATAGGGGTAATCACGTTATATGTCCTTTGTTAAATGGAGTTTTGAACAAAATAGAATTCTTATCTGCATTTGTAAAAGAACAATATGTCACTAAAAAAGGATTGTATGGTTATATATCCAATAAATTATTACGTAGAAAGATAATACAGGAGAATAATATACAATTTGATGATAAAATAAAACAATTAGAAGATTATGATTTTTTCTTGAGTTATTATGATTGTATAGAAAAAGTCTGCATTTTTAATGAATCAGGATATCATTATGTGACGGGTACTGATTTCTCATCAGGTATGATGATTAAAGAAGTCAATTTTTTATTTATGATAGAGATTCATGTAAAGTGCCGGAACTTATTAATGCGTAATCAATGCCTTACAAGGGAAAATCAGCAGATGATTGATAACGCCATTTGTGGTCTTGCATTGGCAATGTTTTTAGAAATACCTAAAGTAAATATTTGTAATATAACTCATTTGCTTAGACAGTTAGAAAATTATAAAGAGGTTTATGGCTCTTTAAAGAATTATGATACGAGTTTTAAGCAGTTGAAATTCTTTATCTTAAGAAAGAGTGTTTTATTGCTTTATATTTATTTGTGTATATGGAAGAGTTATTTGTATTTTAAAAGGATAAGATGAGAGTTTCATTATACGCTCACGGTGGAAGTGCGAATCATGGTTGCGAAGCTTTGGTTCGTTCTACTGTTAAGATGATAAAAAAAACAGATACTGTATTTACATTGTTATCAGAACGCCCTGAAGAAGATTTACATTATAAACTTGATAAGATAGCCCGGATAGAGCAATCTCATGATTCTTTTTCAAAAGGGTTGCGAGGTTTGACTTGTAAATTACAAATGAAATTAACGGGCAACGATTGTTTTTATTACCAGAATATTTATCGTAATTTCATTAAGAAATCCGGTGAGACCGATTTGGCCGTAGCCATTGGTGGAGATAATTATTGCTATCAAGGTTTTGCTGAAAGATTTGGTGTCTTGAATGATATGTTTGCATCCCATAATATACCATGTATATTGTGGGGATGTTCTATTGATCCTTATCGGATTGATAATCGTTTGATAGAATATTTACAGCGTTATGATATAATAACCGCTCGCGAAACTCTGACATACAATGCTCTTAAAGAAGCTAATATTAAGAATTTATATTTTGTCCCGGATACAGCTTTCGCATTGGATAAGGTGTTAAGTGAGTTGCCTGCCGGTTTTTTGCCTCAAAATACAGTAGGAATTAATTGCAGTCCTTTGATTTCTAGTTATGAAAAAGATAAAGGGATAACATTTGCTAATTATGAATATTTGGTAGATTTTATATTGCAGAATACAAGCTATTCGATAGCCTTGATTCCTCACGTTGTGTGGAGTCATAATGATGATAGGTTGGTTCTTAAATCATTATATGAAAAATACAAGGACTCAGGTCGGATTTTTATGATTGAAGATTGTAACGCCATGCAATTAAAAGGATATATCAGCCGTTGCCGGTTCTTGGTTGCAGCACGTACACATGCTTCTATTGCCGGCTATTCAACACAGGTACCAACATTGGTGGTTGGATATTCAGTAAAGGCTGTTGGCATCGCTTCGGATTTGTTTGGAACAGCCCAAAATTATGTGTTGCCTGTTCATGCTTTTTCTGCAAAGGACGATTTGGCCAAAGCTTTTATATGGCTTATGAAAAATGAAGAAAAAATACGTAATCATTATACGCAAAACCTTTCGACTTATATATCAGGTTTGAATTTTATAAACGAATTATCGATTTTTAAATGAAATAGAAGTATGAAAATTCTGATTACTGGAGGTGCTGGTTTTATAGGATATCATTTATCAAAGGCGCTTTTGGCTGATAAGAAAAATATAATTGTAGGTTTAGATAACCTCAATGATTATTATGATATACAGCTTAAAAAGGATAGACTTAAGTTATTAGGGCTTGAGGAAGAAGATATTATGCCTGATAAACTTTGTATAAGTAGAATTTTTTCTTCTTATAAGTTCGTTTATACAGATCTTACAAATAAGGTCGTATTGCAAAAGTTGTTTGAAAGAGAAAAATTTGATATTGTTGTAAATCTTGCAGCACAGGCAGGGGTCAGGTATTCTTTGATAAATCCGGATGCTTATATTCATAGTAATATTTCCGGATTTCTTAATTTATTAGAGGCATGTAGGAATAATCCTGTTAAACATTTGGTTTATGCCAGTTCGAGTAGTGTGTACGGATTAAACGGGAAAATTCCATTTTCAGTTCATGACGATATATCGCATCCGGTAAGTTTATATGCGGCTACTAAAAAGTCGAATGAGCTTATGGCGCATACATATAGTTATTTATACAATATACCGGTAACAGGACTGAGATTCTTTACTGTTTATGGACCTTATGGAAGACCGGATATGTCGCCGTCGTTATTTGCCCATGCTATTTTTAAAGATGAGCCGATAAAGATATTTAACTATGGTAAAATGAGGCGTGATTTTACTTATATAGATGATATTGTAAATGGGGTTATCAAGGTAATGTATAAGATACCGGTGGCAGATCCTGATTGGGATAAGTTAAAGATGGACCCGGCTTCATCTGTAGCTCCTTATCGTATTTATAATATAGGGAACCAATGTCCTGTAACACTTATGGAATATATTGCTTCATTTGAAAAGGCGATAGGTAAAGAAGCTAAAAAAGAATATCTTCCTATGCAGGCAGGTGATGTACTGGAAACTTATTCGGATATGACGGAAATGGTAAACGATTTTGGATATTTGCCTAAAACATCAGTGGAGGAAGGTGTACAGAAATTTGTAGATTGGTTTAAGGTTTATTATGGATATTCAAAATAAGAAAGGCTTGGTTAGCATTATAATCTGTTTATATAATGTTTCTTCATATCTTCGGGAAAAGAAATTGTCTTGCATATTTCAACAAACCTATCAAAATTTAGAGATTATTCTGGTGGATGATGGTTCTACGGATGATACTTATACATTGTGTGAAGAATTGAAAGATTCAGATGACCGCATTATTCTTATCCGAAAAAGGAATGGAGGGTTGGGGAGTGCGCGAAATGTAGGGTTAGATCATGCTCAAGGGGAGTATATATGGTTTTATGATGTGGATGATGAGGCCGATTCGCAGTTAGTAGAGAAGAATGTTGAATGGATGGAAACTTTTGGTAGTGATATGAATATTTTCGGTTATCATTGTATCACTCCGGCTTTGCATTTATCCGAAGAAGTTCATTTTAAAGAAAGGATAATTCATGACAACAAAACATTAAAATCAATATTTGTAGATGAGCTTCTTTTTGTTCCAAACGGGAATGGTTTTGCATGGAATAAGTTTTATAGAAGTAGTTTTATCGAAAAATATGGTTTTCGTTTTGGAAATCAGCGAATCCAACAAGATGAGGGATTTAATCTTCAGTTTTATCCATTGCTGAATAATGTATATATATCTTCTGAGTTGTTATATTCATATTATATTTATAACAGTGGTAATAACCGTTCAAGATATATTAGTAACAGAGTAGATATTTATATTTCTATATATAATCATTTTCAATCATTTATAACTCAATGGAGTTTAGATGATAAAAGACTTGAAAAGTATGTCTATGATAGATTATATTCAGGAATAGAGATATCAATTTTGTTTAATGCTTTTCATCGGGATTCCAACTGTTCGAGAGAAGAGCGTAAACGTGAAATCTATGGTATATTAAATAATCAACAGATTAAAAATTGTATTCAGTATATATACGATAGAAATGAGTTGAATTTGGAAAGAACATTTTATCTTCATGCATTTATGCACTGTTCTTATAATGAAATTATTTTTTTAAAAAAAATATTTCAAATATTGAGAATGATAAAGAGATGTATGCATTGATAATGTAATAAGCAATGGCAAATAATACAGTAAATAATAAATTGATAATTCGAAATACGATAATGCTATATGTAAGGATGGCATTGTCTATGTTTGTTGCATTATTTACTTCTCGGATTGTTTTAAATACATTGGGAGTTGAAGATTATGGGATAAATGGGGTTGTTGGTGGGGTGGTGTCTTTTTGGGGGTTTTTAAATTCTTCAATGTCGGCGGCAACTTCTCGATTTATAACATTTGAAATGGGGCGTGGAAATGAACGGCATTTAAATGTTGTGTTTAATTGTGCTTTTGTTGTGCATTTATGTATTGCTGTAGTGGTTGTTGCATTGGCCGAAACAATAGGATTATGGTTCTTAAATAATAAATTGGTAATTCCTTCAGATCGTATGATGGCTGCACAATGGGTATATCAGTTGTCTATATTTTCTATGGTTATAGGAATTACTCAGGTTCCATATACTGCAAGTATTATTTCTCATGAAAGAATGGATATATATGCTTATACAGAGCTAGCTAATATATTGCTGAAGTTATTGGTTGTTTATTTGTTGGTTATTGGTGATTTTGATAAATTAATTTTATATAGTATTTTGACAACGGTAATAAGTACGGGTGTTGTTCTGTTTTATAGGTATTTTTGTTTTTCTCATTTTGAAGAATGTCGCTTTAAAAGGGTCTGGAATGCAACTGTTTTTTGGCAAATGTTGACATTCTCAGGTTGGGACTTTTTGGGTAATTTAAGTGTTTCGGTTAGAGGCCAAGGCATTGGGATGTTGATAAATATGTTTTATGGAGTTGCTGTAAATGCAGCAAGTGGCATTGCCGGACAGGTACAAGGAGTTGTTATGGCATTTGCTTCTAATGTATTGATGGCAGTGAAGCCTCAGATTATAAAGTCTTATGCACGTGGAGACTATGAAAGGACAGAAACTCTTATAACATATGCTTCTTTAGGAATCTTTTATTTATTGATGTTGTTAACGGTTCCTATAATATTAGAGACAGATTTTATTCTACAGTTATGGTTAGGAATTGTTCCGGAGTACAGTGTTTTATTTTGTCGGTTTGTTTTGATATTTAATGTCTTTTCGGCTTTAGCTATGTTAGTATTAACGGTTTCTCATGCCGCAAATAAAAATAAATATCCAAGTTTGGTTAATGGAATTATGTATCTTTCTTCTTTGCCTGTGTCTTACTTTGTATTTTGTTTTTTTGATTTGGTTTGGTTTCCTTATTTTTATAATGTTCTAACAATGGTAGGAGGAGTGCTTTTTATTGGTTGGCTGGCCTCTAGATATTTAAATGTATTTTCGTTTAAGGGTTATGTGTTGAATATTTTGCTGAGGAATATTTTGATTATAATATTTATTATAGGGATAGTTTTGTATGTTCAGTCGTTAATGGGGGAAGAATCTTGGAAGCGTTTTTGGGTAACTTGTATAATTTCGACTGTATTGATTCTATTTTTAGGTTATGTGTTAGGTATAAATAGAGAAGCGCGATGCTTGATTTATAATTTCATATCAAATAAGTTTAAAATTAGACAATGAAGGTAGTATCTGTAATTGTATGTTGTTATAATGGAGAGGCATTTGTTGAACGTTGTTTTTCATGTTTGTTAAATCAGACCTATAAAGATATTGAAGTTATTTTTGTTGATGACGGTTCTACGGATAATTCTTATATGATAGCCTCATCTTTTAGAGATGAAATTACAAATAAAGGCATGAGGCTTATTTTGTTGAAACAGTCTAATCAAGGTGCAGGATATGCTGCTGCCTATGGATTGCTTCATGCAACAGGTGATTATATCATGTGTTTTGATGTGGATGATTATCTGTATCCGGAATCTATTTGTAAGATGAGGGAGTTTTTAGGACATAACCTTGATTATGCGGTAGTCAGAACCAATGGATATAGAGTAAAGAAATTTAATGATTTAAGTGATGCCAAACTGTTTGTGACGGATGAATCGGAGAAAAAGAATATTGATATTTTTTCGGATTTAATGCTTGGTAAGACAAATAATTGGGCAGGCAGTTATATGGTTCGTGCTTCTGCTTTATGGAAGTGGTATCCTGAACATAAAATGTTGACTTCCCGTTATGGACAGAATTTGCAGATTTTGGCTGTTTCCGCTTATAAAGCAAAAGCAGGTTTTATAGATGAACCGTTGATGCAGTATATTGATAATTCGGATTCATTTACTAATACAAATAAGACATTTGATAGGCTTATAGAACTTTATTCGGGATTTGAAAAAATTCGTTTTGATATTTTGGACTTTCTTCAAGTCAAAGACATTGGTTTTAGACAAAAGATGGAAGAGGTTTATTATAGAATAAAAATGAATACATGTATCTCTTTTAACGAGAAGAAGGAATTTGATAAATATTATCGATGTATTAAAAATATAAATGGTTTGTCTTTGCAGGACAGATTGTCTTATGCGATTATGAACGATAATATAATATACAAATGTTATTGTTTGTTGATGATAAAGTTGGTTTGCTTGTTCGATTTTAAATTGTAATGTTATGGTAAAGAATTTGCAAAGGGATTCAAACTTTGAATTACTGAGAATAATATGTATGATATTTATCGTTTGGGGTCATTTAATTAATAGATATTCAGTAGAGGACTCTATAATAGAAGTAACTTATTTAGAATCGCATTTTTTTAAAGTTTTACAGTTGTTGCTGTAAATGTTTTTGTTCTGATTTCAGGATATTTTTCTATTTCGTTTAAGATGTCGAAAATCTTAAAGTTAGGAGAACAAACTTGGTTTTGGTCTGTAGCTCTATTTGTTATGGCTGTAGTTGTAGGATAGCATGAGATACAACTAATAAAAGACATTGCTTATTTCGTCCCAATAATAAGTAAAATGTATTGGTTTATAACTATTTATGTTATGCTTTGCTTTTTGTCTCCTTTGTTAAACAAGTTGTCTTTATCTTTGTCGAAAAAAAATTTTAAGGTTATATTAATATTGGGATTCGTTCTTATTTATATATGGCATACAATATGTTTTATCTTTAATTTTGGTAGGCCGATTGATGATGCCGGCTATGGAATTCCTAACTTTGTTTATCTTTATTTGTTTGGCCGGTATTTAAAGATTCATTGTAATATATCGATTTTTAAAAGAAATTTTTTGATTGATTATATTTCTGTTTGCATGCTACTTTTTATTTTTCAATTGTCATATTCGTTGGCATTGGGATTTTCATTTACATCACTGCTGTCTTATAATACTGTATTTGTATTTTTGGGGGGGGTATTTTTATTCTTGTTTTTTACAAAGCTAAAAATGAGATATAATAAACGTATAAATGCATGGGCTAAAAATTGTTTGGCTGTATACATTATACACATGCATCCTTTATTTTGGGACAAAATATGTGGGTTTTTGCAAATAGAGGAAATTTCACCTTTATGTTTTATTCCTTATTCTTTGGGCATGTCGGTAATTTTATATTTTGCATTGGTTACGGTAGAAAAAATTAGGTTGTTTTTTTTCGATAAAATAGAGAATGGATTCAATGATAGGATTATGAATATTCGAATGGTGAAGAATATAGAGAATATGATAAAATTGACAAAAGCATGAAACCTCGTATTTTCATAGCCATTCACTACCTTGAACTTGGTGGGGCGGAAATAAGCCTGATAGGGTTGCTCAATGCGATAGATATCTCCCGATATGATGTGGATTTGTTTGTCTACAGCCATCAAGGGGAACTGATGAAGATGATTCCGTCAGGAATTCGTCTGTTGCCGGAAGTCAAAGAATATGCACAGATAGAGAAGCCGATTAAGGAAGTCTTGAAACAGGGAGGATGGAAGGTTGCATGGGCGCGTTTGCGGGCTAAATGTCAATATCGGAAATATGTCAAGCGAGCACATCCTCAGGAAGGGTCTGCAATTTTCCAATATGTATTTGATGCGGTAGCTCCTGTACTTCCTGATTTATTTGAGTATGGAGAGTATGATTTGGCAATCAGTTTTCTGACTCCGCACAATATTGTGGCAGAAAAGGTTCGTGCAAGAAAGAAGGTTGCTTGGATTCATACGGATTATACCCGGATAAGTGTGGATGTGGACAAGGAATTGCCGGTTTGGAGTCGTTTTGATAAAATAATTTCTATATCAAAAGATGTGACAAAAGCTTTTCTGCAAGTATTCCCGTCTTTGTCTGAGAAGATTGTTGAAATAAATAATATCTTGTCACCGATATTTGTTAGAAGAAGGGCTGAAGAGTTTCCTGTTTGTTTTCCCTATCATGAAGGTAGGATTAATTTGCTGTCTGTAGGGCGGTATACGTTTGCCAAGAATTATGATAATGTGCCGGACATCTGTAAACGTATCCGAGAGGCAGGTTGTGATGTGCATTGGTATATTATCGGTTATGGCAGTGATGAGACCTTAATTCGTGAAAAAATCAAAGAATCAGGAATGGAGGATTATGTAATACTTTTAGGGAAAAGGGAGAATCCTTATCCATATATGAAGGCATGCGACATTTATGTACAGCCATCACGATTTGAAGGAAACTCGGTAACTGTCCGTGAAGCGCAGATGCTGTGCAAGCCTGTGGTCGTTACTGATTATCCTACAGCGAAGAGTCAGATAAAAGACCGGATTGACGGGATTATCGTACCGCTTGATAATGCAAAGTGTGCGCAGGGAATCGTTGATTTTGTTCAGAATCAGGAATTGCAGCAAAATATAGCAGCCTACCTGCAAACGCATGACTATGGAAATGAACAGGAGGTAGGGAAGTTATGTCAGTTAATATATTAAATTGCGATCTTTGAAATTGTTTTGTGATAACGTTATGGAAAGGTTGTAATTGTATATAACCTTATCAGTTGCTCAAGGGTCGATTTGAATGTAACGGTTTGATTTTTTTGTACTGAGGAATAAATTATACTAAGAGGGAATGTTATTCAATTCAATAGAGTTTTTGATTTATTTGCCAATAGTTTTTATTCTTTATTGGTATGTCTTTGAGCATAATCTGCGTTTGCAGAATTTGTTCGTAGTCATAGTCAGTTATGTTTTTTACGGTTGGTGGGATTGGCGTTTTTTATTGCTTATAGCGTTTACTTCTTTTCTTAGCTGGCTTAGTGGTGTCGGTATAGATATAGTGCGGCATAGTTGTAAGTCGATGTCCTATATTCATGCATGGTGTAAAGGCATTACAGTGGCAAATATAGGTGTGAATCTGGCAATATTAGGGTTGTTTAAATATTATAATTTTTTTGTTGAAAGTTTTGTCGAAGCTTTCAGTGCATTGGGAATTTCTTTGTCTGTCCCAAGTCTGAAATTAATACTGCCGGTAGGGATTAGTTTTTACACTTTTCAGGCACTAAGTTACACAATGGATGTATATAAGAAAAAGTTGTCTCCGACTCATGATGTTGTAGCCTTTTTTGCTTATGTGAGTTTCTTCCCTCAGTTAGTGGCAGGACCGATAGAGCGTGCTACAAATTTGCTACCTCAGTTTTACTGTTCTCGTCATTTTGATTATGGTCAGGCAGTAGATGGAATGCGTCAGATGCTTTGGGGCTTTTTTAAAAAAGTAGTGGTTGCTGACAATTGTGCTGCAATGGCGAATATTATTTTTGATGATTATGAGACATTACCTGCATCTACTTTGTTTTTGGGAGCTGTTTATTTTACATTTCAGATATATGGGGACTTTTCTGGTTATTCAGATATTGCAATAGGGACTGCTCGGTTATTCGGAATAGAATTAAAGAGAAATTTTCATTATCCTTATTTTTCTCGTGATATAGCCGAATTTTGGAGGAAATGGCATATATCATTAACAACTTGGTTCAGAGATTATATTTATATTCCTTTAGGGGGAAGTAGAGTTCCCAAATTGAAGGTAATTCGTAATACTTTCATTATTTTTTTAGTTAGCGGTTTGTGGCATGGTGCGAATTGGACATTTATTGCTTGGGGGGGATATCATGCATGTTTGTTTTTGCCGCTTTTGGTTATGAAGAGAAATAGGAAATATATGAATGAAATATCAATGCATACCTGGTTGCCGTCTGTTAGAGAATTTGTGCAAATGACAATAACTTTTTTATTAGTTGTTATTGGATGGATTCTTTTTCGTGCGGAAAATATAAATCATGCATTTTCATATATAAGGTGTTTGTGTGATGAATCTTTGTTTACTATTCCTGGGTATAAGGAGCCTATAACATTGATAATGATTATGATTATGATTATAGTTGAATGGATAAATAGGAAAGAAGAACATGGATTGACTTTAAATCGAATAAATAGTGTTGTCGTAAGATATGTTATTTATTGGAGTCTAATATTGATTGTTTATTTTTATCAAGGAAAACAGGAAGCTTTTATTTATTTTCAGTTTTGATATATGCAATTAAAGCAGTTTCTTATACGCTTAGGTTTGACAATTTTTCTTCCGATTGTGATAATAGGTGTTATATTTGAAGTTTTATTTAGAAATATACCTAATACTCATGAATATAAGAGAGAATATATGGATGTGCATGCGGAAGATATAGAGGTGTTGATATTAGGAAATTCCCATGCGTTTGATGGGATAAATCCGCAGTATCTAAGTTATTCTTCATTTAATTTGGCATATCATGCTCAAGAATTTGTTTATGACAAATTCTTGGTAGAAAAATATATAGAAAGAATGCATTCATTGAAATGTCTTGTTTTTACAATGTCATATTTTACTTTGTTTGAAGATGATATGCATGGATGGAGAGCTAATAAGTATCGGCTATATTGTGATATAGATAATGGTGTGAAGTTGTCTGAAAGTCTGGAATGTCTTAAAAATGATAATTTTAAATTTCTTGTTGATTTTTATTTTGAAGGTAAAAATTTGATAATTTGTGATTCGTTAGGTAATGCTAAGGAGTATGAATATTTTCCGTATTATGACTGGGAAGCAAATGGAAAGGGTGCTGCTTTAAGGCATACGTTGTATAGTGAAGGAAAGGGTATAATGAATCTCTATATTTTGGAAGCGATAAAACAGTTGCAAGAAAAATATGATGTAACAGTGATATTTATTACATTCCCTGCGTGGCAAACTTATATTCAAAATTTGGATAGAAGACAATATATGTTGATGCAACAAATAATGGATAAGTTGACACAACAAGATTCTGATATCTTTTATTATAATTTTTTGGATGATACAACATTTGTCCAAAGTGACTTTTTTAATGTAGACCACTTGAATGAGCGAGGGGCTGTAAAAATGACTCGAAAGTTAAATAAAATATTACAGTCTGTTTTGAAGGATTAGATAAAAAAGATGATACCTAAAATCATACATTACTGTTGGTTTGGCGGAAAAGAAAAGCCGGAAGCAGTACAAAAGATGATACGGACTTGGCAGAAATATTGTCCGGATTATCAGTTGAAGGAATGGAACGAAACAAATTTCGACATTCATGTCAACCGGTATTGCGAGGAGGCTTACGCTCAGCGGAAATGGGCTTTTGTCAGCGATGTAGCCAGACTGTGGGCTTTGTACCATGAGGGAGGGATTTATATGGATACGGATGTGGAGGTGTTGCGCCCGTTGGACGAGCTGTTGAAGCATAAGGCGTTTTTAGGATTTGAGGGTACGCAGTGGATTGCAACCAGTATTATGGGTGCGGAGCCGAACAATGGCTTGATAGGGGAGTTTCTGACATCATATAATGACAGGGCTTTTGTGAAAGCTGACGGAAGTTTGGATCAGACTACCAATGTGGAAGAATGGACGAGGCTTTTAACCGATAGATATGGTTTAGAGTTAAACGGAAAACGGCAATATATAGCAGATTTTGATATTTATCCCACGGATTATTTTACACCGTATGATTATCTTACCGGAAGATTGCATCAGACGGATGATACCTATACGGTTCATTGGTTTGGACAGTCATGGATTAATAATCGTCCGTGGAGAATCAAATTGTCACAATGGTATCATCGTTTGTGTGGAATAAAAATGGAATGATATTCGAATGAAAACATTGACTGTATTTACCCCTGCCTATAATCGGGCGCATACGATAGGGAGAACATACGAAAGTCTTTGCCGACAGACCTGCAAGGACTTCGAATGGTTGGTGATAGATGACGGTTCTTCCGACAATACCCGAGCGTTGGTTGAAGGGTGGATAAAAGAAGACAAGATTCCTGTGCGGTATATATACCAACAGAATCAGGGGATGCATGGGGCGCATAACACGGCGTATCGGAATATTGCAACGGAACTGAATACTTGCATTGATTCGGATGACTATATGCCGGATGATGCGGTAGAGAAGATTGTGACTTTCTGGAAGCAGTATGGCTCTGACCGGTATGCAGGAATTATCGGACTGGATCAGACAATGGACGGAAAGATTATAGGGACGAAATTTCCTGCAGACAGAAAAACTACCACATTGTATGGATTTTATGCTCGTGGTGGAAGAGGGGATAAGAAATTAGTGTATCGCACAGAAGTAATCCGTCAATATCCGGAGTATCCTTTGTTCGAAGGAGAGAAATATGTCAGTTTAGGCTATAAATATCAGTTGATAGATCAGGATTATGAGCTGTTGGCATTAAATGAGCCGTTGGTGACAGTGGAATATCAGGATGACGGATCGAGCAGAAACATGTATAGGCAGTATTGGAATAATCCTCAAGGTTTTGCTTTCATCCGGAAGGTGGATATGCGGCTGGTTCCTGACAGGAAACGTAAGTTTATGTCATGTATTCATTATGTTTCCAGTTCATTGCGTGCTGAAAATAGAAGGTTTATACAAGAATCCCCTTTACCGTTTCTGACTATATTGGCTGTTTTGCCAGGATATATGCTATATAAGTATACGGAATATAAAGTGAAATCGGAACAAAAATTTAAATTGAGACATGGATGAACCTATTCGCATATTGAATCTGTTTACCATTATGAATCGTGGTGGTGCGGAAACAATGGTGATGAATTACTATCGGAAGATAGATAAGATGAAGGTACAATTCGATTTTATGGTACATCGTCAGGAGCGTGGAGCATACGATGACGAAATCGAAGCAATGGGAGGGCGAATCTTTCGCATGTGCCCTATTTATCCGCAAAATATTTTTCGGTATAAGCGGTTGTTAAGAGAGTTTTTTGATACCCATCCGGAATACAGAATATTGCATTCCCACATGTCCGAATTAGGTTATTTCGCTTTTAAGGAAGCTGTTCGTCATCATGTACCTGTCAGGATTTGTCATGCACATAACGTACCGGTTTTTAAATATGAAACTTTAAAGGAAAAAATAAAACGGATTCCAAGAGAAATTTTAATTCGTTTAATGAGAACATATTCGACTGATTATTTTGCGTGTAGTAAGGAAGCGGGATTATGGCTATTTGGAAAATCCAATAAAAATAAAATTGTACTATTGAGAAATGCAATAGATTTATCTTTATATAGATATGTTCCATCATTATCTTTATCTATTAAACGACAATATAATTGGGAGGGAAAATTTATAATAGGACATGTAGGACGTTTCTCGCCACAAAAAAATCATACATTTTTAATTGATATTTTTGAAGCTATACAAAAGGAAATACCGCATAGTGTTTTGGTGCTTGTTGGAGATGGTGAATTGCGATTAACAATCGAACAAAAAGTAAAAAAATTCAATTTGAATGATAAAGTTTTCTTTTTAGGCACTCAAAATGAATTATATAAAATCTATCAGTGTTTTGATATATTTCTTTTCCCCTCATTATATGAAGGTTTTGGAAATGTATTAGTAGAAGCTCAGGCTTGTGGGGTACAATGCTTTACCAGTGAAAAAGTGGTTCCTGAATATGCTTGTGTGTCTTCTTTGTTACATTATATCTCTTTAAGTAAGAGTGCATCTGAATGGAAAGATGAAATCTTGAATTATAGGAATAGTAAGAAAACAGAAGGTTCATATATTAACTCAGATTTTGATATAACTACCAATGCCGAGTGGCTAACTCAGTATTATATAAATCGTTTCAACGGAAATGGATAATCCTTTGGTATCAATTATTGTTCCCGTTTATAATGTGGAGACTTATTTATCTCAGTGTTTAGATTCTTTGCAGCACCAAAGTTATACGAATATAGAGGTAATAGTTATAGACGACGGCAGTAAAGATAATAGTTGGTCGGTACTTCAGAAATATGTGGTCGATAAACGTTTTTGTTGTATCTCTCAAAACAATCAAGGTGTTTCCAAAGCCCGTAATAAGGGATTGGATTTGGCCAAAGGGGAATACATCATGTTTGTCGATGCTGATGATTGGTTGGAACCAGACACAATAGAAGAATGTGTGAAAGCGGTGTCTGGATCAGGGGCGGATGTCTGTATGTTTGATTATATGCGGGAATTTCGGGGACGGAGTGAAAGGCGTGCATTGTTCGGGCAGTCACAGACTTTTAGTGAAGAGGCTTGCCGGTCACTTCAATGCCGGATGGTTGGGCCGATAGGGAAGGAGTTGGCTGTTCCTCAAACGTTGGATTCGTTTGCTACAATTTGGGGCAAACTTTACCGACGGGCTGTTGTGGCAGATATTCAGTTTGTAGATTTGAAGATTATTGGAACGGCAGAAGATACACTTTTTAATTGCTTTGCTTTTTTGCATGTACGGAAGGTCGTTTATCTGCATGTTCCGTATTATCATTATCGGAAATATAATACAAGTGCCGAGACGAAACGATATAAATCCGATTTGTGGCTTCGATGGAATAATTTGTTTGAATATATGCGCCAGTCAGTCACGACGGAAAAGGCAGAGAAGGCTCTGTCCAATCGGATTGCTTTAAGCATTATCGGGTTAGGTCTGAATGAGTGCATGTCTGGTAAATCCTTTTTTCAGAAAAGAAAACAGTTGGCGGTTATTCTTGAACAGCCGCATTACAGAGTAGCATACAAAAACTTAGAGTTAAAGTATTTCCCCATTCATTGGAAAGTATTTTTTCTATGTGCGAAATATAGATTTTATGGATTGTTGTTGGTCTTGTTGACTTGCATTAAGCGATTGATAGGTTAATATGAAGATAGTATATTGCTTGAATAGTGTCAGAGGATTAGGAGGTATTCAGAAAGTAACTTTGGTTAAAGCGAATGCCTTGGCTGAAATAGCAGGGAATGAGGTGTATGTAATCGTGACCGATAATTGGGCGATGAACAAAAAAGAGAAAAAATGATGGGAACAAATCCGGAAATCAGCGTTATTGTCCCGATATATAATGCGGCAAGATTTTTGAAGCAGAATATTCGTTCTGTATTGAGGCAGACTTATAAGGAGTTTGAGTTGATATTGGTAAATGATGGTTCGACAGATGAAAGTCTGTCGGTTTGTAAGTCGTTTAAAGATGAGAGGATTGTCCTTGTTGATAAGGAAAATGAAGGAAGTGAAAAGACAAGACTTGTAGGATTGCAGAAAGCGCGAGGAAAGTATATTTGTTTTATAGACGCGGATGATTGGATTGTGCCTGATTACTTGCAGCAATTATTGATTCCGGCTGTGAAATATGATGTTGATGTGGTATGTGTGAATGCTTATAAAGTGTTGGATAGATATGGGATGATAAAAAAGAAGATGTTCCGTTATTCTGATCGTTTGTATCAAAAGGATGATTTGTATTCGTTTCATCATAATTTTATTGAAAGATTATTTTCAAATAATGTTTGGGGAAAACTTTATAAAAGGAGTTTATTTGAACAATGCCACTTGAAGGTAGCGGGAATTCATTGGGGAGATGATGCTTTCTTGAATATGCAGATATCGCCTTTTATAAGTTCTTGTTATATGAGCAGCTTTTATGGGTATTATTATAGGTATGGCGGCTCAACATTTGCTTATGATAAGAGATTTTGGCCTAATTTATCTAAACTTTATTGGCTGCGAAAAGAGTATGCAGAAAAATATGATGTAAATTCTCTTTTGGATTTAAAAGTTCAACTTTTTTATATATTTATTTCTAATATAGATTTGCTGATTAGATTTTCTGGATGTCCTAAAAAAGAAATTTTACTTTTTATACAATCTGTGTTGGAGTCTTCTTGTTATGATGAGATAAAAGACATAAAAAAAGAAAGTCAATTGTTGGATTATTTTCGGGAGAAGAATATTATGGCAATTTATAATTGCATTAATAGTAAAGCTGATTATTTTTCTGCGTTTAAAACACGTATGTATTTGTTTCTGTATCATGTGTTTAATTAAGAAATAGCCATATGGTTAGTGTTTTGATACCTGTATATAATACTGCAAAATATTTGCCTCAATGCCTCGATTCTATATTGAATCAGTCTTTTACGGATTTAGAGATTATTCTGGTCAATGATGCTTCTACAGATAATAGCTTATTTATCTGTGATAAATATAGGCAAAAGGATAAGCGTGTTATTGTTGTTGATAAGCCAGTTAATGAAGGGTTGGAAAAAGCTCGTTTGACAGCATTAAAGAAAATGACCGGAGAATATTTTTGTTTTGTGGATTCGGATGATTGGCTTGAAAAAGATGCTATCCGTATAATGGTCGAAAGGGCTTTGCAAACTGGAGTAGACTATGTAGAGATTGGAATGTATCGTGTTATAGATAGATATAGACTGTTAAGAAAGAAAGGTGTACAACCTGTTTTGGGGTTGATTAAACAGCCGGAATTATTTGATAAATATTTTCTTTCTTTTTTTGGCGTAAATATTTTGGGGATTAATGCTTGGGGAAAATTGTATAAGAGTCAAATCTTAGAAAAGATGTCTCTTGAACCATTAGGTATTGTTATGGGGGAAGACCTCTATTTTAATATTAAAATATTTCCTTACTTGCAGAGTATTTATATTGATTCGTATGCAGGATATAATTATCGATTTGGAGGAATGACTTCACGTTATAATCCGGCTCTTTTAAGAGATTTAAAGAAGTTATATGTGTTGAAAAAGAAGCTTATAGAACAGTATCAATATAATAAAGCCAGTGATTTTATCAGAATAGAACTAAAGAATGTGTTGGTCTCAGATGTTAAACAACGAATCCTGTTTAAATATGGTAGTCGAGAGGAAATAATAAATCAGTTGCAATTAGAATTGTGTGATCCTGTCTATAAAGATTTAAAACAGGTTGAATCTGATAGTTTTGCTAATAGTACAGTTGTTAAGGCAATTATTAATCGGAATGCTGATTTATTTTATGATTTTGTATATGCGAGAGTGAAAAAAGAAAAATTTAAATGGTGGATAAAAAGAATTATATCTTTTGTTCTGCTAAAGTTATAAAATTTCTTTATGAAATATATAAATCTCATTTATTGGAATGATTGTAATTTTGGCGATGAACTGAGTCCGATAATCGTTGAAAAATTGTCTGGTTGCTTTGTTCGTTATAAACAGAAAGTTAGTTTTTTAGGTTTCTGTAAAGCTGTTTTATGTTGTAATTTCAAGAAATTGAAATCAGCATTATATCCTTTTCAAAAGAGTTTTTCCGCAGTAGGTTCGATTATAAATCTGTGCAATAAAAACACGACTATATGGGGAAGTGGTTTTATGAATGATAATGAGCACTTTAGGGGGGGGGGAGAATATGCGCATTAAGGGGAAAACTTTCATGTGAAAAGTTAAAAAAAGAGACAAAAGGGATAATGTCTTGTGATGTTTGGGGAGATCCTGCACTTTTATTGCCATTATTGTATGTCCCTTCCTTAAGAAAAAAATATAATTTGGGTATTATACCGCACTATTCAGAGACTTCTTGTTTCAATATGAAATATGGTAATAATTATAAAATCATAGATTTAAATACTAAAGATGTAAAGTCTGTTATAGATGAGATAACTTCATGTATGCGGATTGTTTCATCGTCTTTGCATGGTATTATTGTGGCTCATGCTTATGGAATTCCTGCATTGTGGATACAAAATAATTATATTGATACAGATGGTTTTAAATTCTATGATTATTTTAGTTCGGTTGATATCCCTTGTTATGAAGGGTATAAAAATTATGATGAAATTATTACAGATAAAACATATCAAAATACATTGTTTGAAAAAGATGGGTATTGTTTGCCTAATTGTGCAATAAAGGATATTCAATTGAATTTGCTTAGAGCTTTTCCATATCCATTGTCACAGGAAGCACAAAAACTTTTAAATGAATTGGAAAAGTCAAATAAATAGTTTGAAGAAATAATGGCTTATAGGTTAAAAATGTTGTGATGAAATAGTTGGTTCGAAGATGTAAATCTTAAAGATTTATAGTTTGCTATTATTTGTCTTTGCACTGTAGGGAAGAAGATGTTTTTAATAATCTGTTTTCTTGGATTTAGTAATGATAAATAATTGTAAAAATATGATTTTTCAAAATTCTCATATAATTTTTTCATTTTTACTCTCACTACTCTCACCTTCTCGTGTAAAGATTTTGTAATGAGTGGATTATAGGGTGGTGGTAGCAACTGGTTTTTGGCTTTTTGTTTATGTTACTGCCACCACCTCGCTGAATTTGTTGACCTTAATATTTTTCTTGTTATAGGGAATTAAAGAATCTATCTAGCCGGGAAAGGACGAAGTTATACTTATTCAAGTTGAAGTAAGATTAAAATTTTCAGATGAAAAAGAATCCCATATTGATTCTTTTTATCAATATGGGGATGAAAAATATTATTTTGCAAAGTATAGCAATAATGACGGTTGGAAAAGAATTGAGCGGATTTATACATTTAAAAATGATGGGATTATAGAGAATGTGATGCCGAATCTTGCCCGAATGATTGAAAAATATTATTCACGAACGAATTTGCAGGTGACGCGTTTAGAAAGAGATGATACTTGTTATGTGTTTGTAAATAAGATAAAAAGGATGTTGCCTGAATTGGAGTTGGAAAAGTTGGATTTAAAAATAATAGAAAGAATTGACTGTTTTAATTACTAAATATAGGGATTTATGAAAGCATTGGTATTAGGATTTGTGTGCTTGGTGATGACACTGGGCATACAGGCAAAACCTGTGGTCGGTCAGCTTGACCAGACGATTGACCAGAAGGTGACACAGGTGGTAAAGGACAAGGTCTGGAAGCTGAAGGCGGACATGGTGTTTTTGAGTGGCGGTAAGACGGTGGCTTTGTCCTCAGACTCTTGCTTTATGCAGGTGAACGGGGCTGAGGCTGCGGTGTGTCTGCCGTATCTGGGCGGTGAGCAGGACAGTGAACGGGTGAACCTGCAGGGGAAGGTGACGGCTTATTCGTTCAGGGACAAGGGTGATCACTTTACGGTGAATCTCCGGATGGAGGCCGATCAGAAGAATTATTCGTTTACCATCCATGTATACAAGGAGGATGGACTGGGCTCCATTCTGCTGAACTCTACTCAGTTGAGTTATAGTGCCGAGTTGGTAAGGTGATATGTACAGGCATGGTTTGAAGCGTCTGCTTGACTTTCTGTCTGCGCTGCTTGTGCTGCTCGTGTTGTGGCCTGTGCTGCTCTTGATTGCGATAGGGCTGCAGGTGGCGAACAAGGGGGCGGGGGCTTTCTTTACTCAGGAGCGTCCGGGGAAAGGAGGCCGGATTTTCCGGATTATCAAGTTCAAGACAATGACCGACGAACGTGACGGGCAGGGGAATCTGCTGCCGGATGCGGAGCGGTTGACCAAGGTGGGGCGGTTGGTTCGTTCGCTTTCGATAGATGAACTGCCGCAGCTGCTGAATGTGCTGAAGGGCGATATGGCGCTTGTCGGCCCTCGTCCGCTGCTTCCGCAATATCTGCCGCTGTACAGCAAGGAGCAGGCGCGCCGCCATGAAGTGCGTCCGGGCATCACCGGATGGGCGCAAGTGAACGGAAGGAATGCGATAAGCTGGACGAAGAAGCTTGAACTTGATGTGTGGTATGTAGACCATTGCTCGTTTTGGCTGGATATGAAAATTCTTTTTCTGACGGTGAAAAAAGTTTTTGTCCGCGAGGGAATTTCGCAGGAAGGGCAGGCGACGATGGAGTTTTTTAACGGCAAAAATTAAAGGATATGTTTTTATACGGAGCAAGCGGTCATGCCAAAGTGATTGTTGACATATTGGAGTCTTGCGGCATGACGGTGGAAGGACTGGTGGACGACAATCCGGAAATAGACAGTCTGTTGGGATACCCTGTATTTCACGGGCTGACGGAGGATATTTCTCCGCTCATTGTGAGCATTGGCAATAACCGGATCCGGAAGATGATTGTGGAGCGGGTGAAGGCTGACTTCGGCAAGGCGGTTCATCGCTCGGCCATTGTTTCACCGCGGTGCACATTGGGTGAAGGTACGGTGGTGATGCAGGGGGCGGTGGTGCAGAGCGGTGCGGAGATAGGGAAGCACTGCATCGTCAATACGGGTGCTTCGGTAGACCATGAGTGCCGTATCGGAGACTATGTGCATATCTCGCCCCATGCCACGCTGTGCGGCAATGTAACGGTGGGAGAAGGTACCTGGATTGGGGCCGGAACGACGGTTATTCCGGGGGTGAAGATAGGAAAATGGTCGGTGATAGGTGCCGGCTCGGTGGTGATAAAGGATATTCCGGACGGAGTGCTGGCTGTGGGTAGTCCGTGCCGGGTGATTAAATACGAATACAACAGATGAAACGCAAGATTATTCGCATAGCGACGGTTCCCCAGTCACTGGACTTGCTGCTGAGGGGACAGCTGAAGATGCTTTCGGAAACGTATGAAGTGGTGGCGGTGTCGTCGCCGGGGCAGAATCTGGATGAGGTGGCCCGGCGGGAGGGTGTGCGCACGGTGGCTGTACCGATGGAGCGCCACATCGCTCTGCTGAAGGACTTGGTCTCTTTGTTTCGGCTGATACGCCTGTTTCGCAAGGAGAAGCCGTGGATGGTGCATTCGATTACGCCCAAGGCGGGGCTGCTTGCCATGATGGCTGCATGCATCTGCGGGGTGCCGGTGCGTATCCACATGTTTACGGGACTGGTATTTCCTACATCGAAAGGATTGAAAAGGCGGATTCTGATGACGACCGACCGGCTGACTTGCGCCTGTGCCACACTGGTCAATCCGGAGGGGCAGGGGGTGAAGCGTGATCTGGAACGGTTTCATATCACATCCAAACCGATGCGCATCATCGGCAACGGGAATATCAATGGTATAGATACCGCTTATTTTGACCGCACGGAAGCGGTTTGCCGTGAAGCGGAAATGATTTGCGAGCCGGGGCTGACTTTTTGTTTCGTAGGCAGGATTGTGGGCGACAAGGGCATCAACGAACTGGTGGCCGCCTTCCTGCGGCTGTATGCCTTGCGTCCGGCTGTCCGTCTGCTGTTGGTCGGTGCGTTTGAAGACCGCTTGGACTCGGTTTCTTCTGATACTAAAGTGATGATTATGAAGCATCCGGCTATCCGTTTTGTCGGGTGGCAGGATGATATTCGCCCTTATCTGGCGGCCTCGGATGTCTTTGTCTTTCCGAGCTATCGCGAGGGATTCCCGAATGTGGTCTTGCAGGCCGGCGCGATGGGACTGCCGTGTATCGTGACGGACATCAACGGCTGCAATGAGATTATACGGCACGGTGTGAACGGACTGATTGTCCCTCCGCGCGACGAGCAGGCTCTGTATGGCGCGATGGAGCGTCTGGCGACCGATGTGCAGGAGCGGAACCATCTGGCCCGGCAGGCACGGCCTGCTGTGGCAGAGCGGTATGAGCGGAGCGAACTGTGGAAAGAACTGTTGGAAACATACAGGGAACTGGAGGCTGCCTCTTCACGCTGAAATTTACTCTGAAATAAAAATAGGGATGTATTTTGTTCTGACTTCTTTATTGTCTTTTGTGAGCAATCCAACCTTTTACATCTTTTGTTGTTTTGTAATAGGATGGCTTCTCCGTAACAGGAGGTGGAAAAGGGGACTGTATGGGACAGGAATCTTTCTGCTGCTGCTCTTTTCCAACCAACCCTTGCTGGAATTTGCGCAGAAGCAGTGGTATGCGGAATATGACCGTCCGCTGCCGGCAGGGAAGACCTATCGGTATGGCATTGTGTTGGGCGGATACAGCAACTGGGACTGGGAGCGGAACCGTGTGGAGTTCAGTGAAATTGCCGACCGGCTGCTGCAAGGAATTTATTTGTATAAGCATAAAAGGATTGAAAAGCTGGTGCTGGCCTCCGACGGAGCTATTATCGAAAACGAATCGGGGCGAGGGCCAAAAGGAAATCTGGACGGGATGAAAGATTTTTTGGATGCTATGGGAATGCCCGACGAGGATGTGATATATGAAACGCGTGCCCGCAACACGCGGGAGAATGTTACGCTTACGGCGGAATTGCTGGGCGGCAATCTGCATGCTTCCTCGGCCCTGCTGATTACATCGGCTATTCACATGCGCCGTTCGATAGCGGCATTCCGGGCGGCGGGTCTGGATATGGACTGTTATATCACCGATACGCCGGTGAAGGTACCGGGGCAGCGCTACAGTTGGCTCCCTTCGGTCTGGACGATGGCGAGGTGGCCGGAGCTGCTTCACGAGTGGATAGGCTATGTGGTGTATAAGATACGGGGATGGTAGGGCTTTTTCTTCTGGATTTGGAATTCTGTTAAAAAAATAAGGATATGTTTGGAGAGAGAAATTTAATGAGGGGCTGCCTGTGGATATGGCTGGTAGCGGGACTTTCGGCGTGTATAGACGAAAGGTATGACCTGGACAAAGACATAGACTATACGATTTCCGTAGGCGGAGACCTGTCTGTGCCGGCAAGCAGCACGGAGGATGTCACGCTGAAGAATCTGCTGGACATGGAGGAGAACAGCATGGTGCAGGCGGATGAAGACGGCTTTTATTCGATGGTGAAGACCAATGCCGTGCAGCAGACGGATGTGAAGATAGACAGCATCCTGTTTAATGATGAGATGTTTGATTCGCAGGCAGAGGTTTCTTTCTTGGAATTTCCCGAGGCAATGATTCAGATGCTTCCGGATGATGAGCCGGTAGAGGCTCCCATCAGGAATATATCGACTTCCGCTTCGCTGGAAAAGACGGATATTACGGAAGAGCTGCTGGTGATAGACAATGCGGTGACGGAACTGCCGATGGATTTGGAATACCGTTTCCTGGAAAACAACGATATCCAAAGGCTTATCCTGAAGGAAGGATACGAAATACGGTTTCCGGAGTATATCACCATATCGGCTTCAGAGGAGACGGATGCCGCGCTGTTTGAGGTGGACAGCCGGTCGGTGAGGATAAAGCAGGACTTGGAGATTGGAACAGACGGGCTGACCATTCCTGTCATGATTCGGATGCTGGACTTTACCAAGATGCCGGAGGGGAGCGGTTTCCGTTATCCGAGTTACATGAAAATAGACTTTGACATCGTTTCGACCGGACAGGTATATTTTTATAAGAAGGACTTTCCGGCCGACCGAAACCGATGGAACATTCATTTTGCCCGCATACCCCGTCTGAAAACCGGAAAGATTCTGAACTGCAAGGTGAAGGTGGCCCCGGACATTGACATGGAGGTGGAACCGATATGGTTTGACAATGTGCCGGACTTTCTCTCGGACGAAGAGGTGGTGGTGGACTTGTATGACCCGAAGATGTATATGACGGTTACGAATACGGCTCCGGTGGATGTGAATGTCAATGCGGAGATTTTTTCACATCGGAAGGACGGAAGCGTGACTTCGATAGAGGTAGGCGACCGTCACGGTACGCCGATTCTGATTCCCAAGAGCGTGGAAAATTATATTATCTGCTTTCACAAGCAGGATTCGGAAATAACGGACGCCGACCAGAGTATTCAGCTGCCGAATATTGACATATTGATGGGCAAGATGCCGGAATATATCAGCGTGGAAAATATCGAGTCGGAAGTGCCTGACGAGTACTATTATGTGCGTCCGGGGCGTACTTACTCCGTAACGACGGAAGGGCGCATCGAGGCTCCGCTGGCTTTCTGCGAGGAGACGAACCTTGTATACGAAAAGACGATGGACGGGTGGCACGAGGATTTGGACAAGTATGAAATACGGGCGGCAACGGTCACGATGGAGGCCGAGAACAGGATTCCGCTGGATATGGAACTGGAGGCGGAACCGGTTGATGTGGACGGAAACCGGATTGAGGGGATTGCCGTTGCGGTGGACAAGGACATAAAGGCAGGAAACCAGGAACAGTCTACCGTAACGTCTCTCAATATCGACCTGACATCTCAGGAAGGCGCGATGCGGAATCTGGACGGCCTGGTGCTTCGTGCCAATGCGACGGTTCCGTCAGACTATCGGGCGCAGCAGCTGAATGAGAACCAGACTTTGGCATTAAGGGATATCCGCATAAAGATAAAGGGAGGAATAAAGATTGACCTGAACTAAACGGCCGTTTGGTCTCGTTGCGGAGGCTCGTTCCTTGGGCCATAATAACGGGCTTTTCAGACAAGATGAATGAGGCATGCCATTATCTGTTGGTGGTATGCCTCATTTTGTTGTGGAAGAGCCTTTCATCTTTTCAGACCGTCGTTCTGAAATGCCTATCTGCCAATAACTTTAATACATTTTTCTGTTTGTCACTTTTTATTTGTAACTTTGCCTCACAAAAATATTGGCTTATGGAAAACAGACTGATTATTTACAATACGCTGACCCGCAAGAAGGAAGAGTTCGTTCCCCTCCATGCTCCGCACGTTGGAATGTATGTGTGCGGGCCTACGGTATATGGCGACGCTCATTTGGGCCATGCGCGCCCCGCAATAACTTTCGACATACTGTTCCGTTATCTGAATCATCTGGGGTATAAGGTGCGTTATGTGCGCAACATCACCGATGTGGGACATCTGGAACACGATGCCGACGACGGCGAGGACAAGATTGCCAAGAAGGCCCGCCTGGAGCAACTGGAGCCGATGGAGGTGGTGCAGCACTATCTTATCCGTTACCACAAGGCGATGGATGCGCTCAACGTGCTGCCGCCAAGTATCGAACCGCACGCTTCGGGGCACATCATCGAGCAGATACAGCTGGTAAAGGAGATTCTGGACCACGGATACGCCTACGAGAGTCAGGGCTCGGTGTATTTTGATGTGGCGAAATACAACAAAGACCACCATTACGGCAAGCTTTCGGGGCGCAATCTGGACGATGTGCTGAATACAACCCGCGAGCTGGACGGGCAGGAAGAGAAGCATAACCCTGCCGACTTCGCGCTTTGGAAGTGCGCGCAGCCGGAACACATTATGCGTTGGCCGTCTCCATGGAGCGACGGGTTCCCGGGATGGCACTGCGAATGTACGGCGATGGGACGGAAATATCTGGGTGAAAGCTTCGACATCCACGGAGGCGGCATGGACTTGATTTTCCCTCACCATGAATGCGAGATTGCGCAGAGTGTCGCCGCGATGGGACACGACATGGTGCGCTACTGGATGCACAACAACATGATTACCATCAACGGGCAGAAGATGGGCAAGTCGTTGGGAAACTTCATTACACTGGACGAATTCTTCACCGGCTCAAACAGTCTGCTCACTCAGCCTTATTCGCCGATGACCATCCGCTTCTTTATCCTTCAGGCGCACTATCGCAGCACGGTGGACTTCAGCAACGAGGCGCTGCAGGCCGCCGAAAAGGGGCTGGAACGACTGATGGAAGGCGTCAAGAATCTGGAGCGGATTACTCCTGCACCGGCAACCGAAGGCATTTCTCCGGCGGGGCTGCGTGAGAAGTGCTATGAGGCGATGAACGACGACCTGAATACGCCGATTGTCATCTCGCATCTTTTTGAGGCGACGCGCATGATAAATACGGTCATCGACCGGAAGGCCGCCATTTGTGCCGAAGATTTGGAAGAGCTGAAACAGGTGTTCCGCCTGTTTGCCTTCGACATTCTGGGACTGAAGACGGAGACGGAAAACAATGCCGCGCGTGAAGAAGCCTACAGCAAGGCGGTGGACATGCTGCTTGAACAGCGCATGCAGGCCAAGGCCAACAAGGACTGGGCGACGAGTGACAAGATACGCGACCATCTTGCCGCCTTGGGATTTGAAGTAAAGGATACCAAAGACGGATTTACCTGGAGACTGAACAAATAGTCCTTTATCATATATAAAAAATGTGAGGCTTTCTGCTGCAATTGCAGCGGGAAGCCTCTTTTTTTATGCTTGCCGGATGCATGATTGACCGCGTCAGATTTGTTTCTTGCAAGGAGAATATCCGGAGTTGGTGCCTGGATATGGCGGGTCTGCATTGAAATAATTTTGTAATTTTATTGAAATTTGCATTTAATTATCCTGCAATCCTCTTGTAAATAGCTGCCCATACCTTTGCGGTGAATTTATAATACACTAAAAAAGTATGAAAAAAGCAGTTAATTTATTATTCTTAATGCTTGGCCTGCTGTGCATGCTGAATGTGCCCATACAGGCAGCCGATCCCTCCGATTACGTGGTAAAAGGAGTTGTGACCGATGAAAGCGGCATGGCTATCATTGGTGCAAGTGTCTTTGAAAAGGGCACTCAGAACGGTACGATTACCGATATCGACGGTAGGTTCAGCCTCACGATTGAGGACTACAGTCACACGCTGGAGATTTCCTATATCGGATATGCCACTCAGAGCGTGCAGGCCGAACCGGGAAAGGAGCTTCACATCATTTTGAAGGAGGATACCGAAACGCTCGACGAAGTGGTGGTAGTAGGTTATCAGACCATGCGCAAGACCGACCTTGTGGGAGCCGTTTCGAGCGTTAAGGCCAATGAGTTGAATGTCACTACTCCAACCGTGGGACAAAGCCTCGTAGGTAAGGTTTCGGGCGTGCAGATTTCGCAGGTGAGCGGCGCGCCTTACGGAAACACGAAGATTCGTGTGCGTGGTGTGGCATCAATCAACGCCAGTTCCGATCCGCTTTACGTGATTGACGGTTATCCCTCGAACGAAGACCTGATGCTGAATCCCGAAGACATCGAGTCAATCGAAGTATTGAAGGATGCCGCTTCGGCCGCCATCTACGGTTCGCGTGCAGCGGGAGGTGTCGTATTGATCACTACCAAGCGCGGAAAGGAAGGAAAGGCCAAGGTGAACTATAACTTCCAATTGAGCGTAAACCAGCTTGCCAAGAAGATTGACCTGCTCAACTCGGCACAGTTTGCTGATTTGGTGGTGGAAGGACGCAACAACAATTACCGCAATCTGTTGGGCGACCGTTGGCAGGATTCCTATATACACGATACAAACGATGTGCGCGCACAGCGTCTGGGCTCGGCTGAAGCCGGTGTCATGATTCCGGAGTTCCTTTACGATTTTGAGAAGGCACAGGTCATCACTCCGCAATACGATACCGACTGGCAGGACGAACTCTACCGCAATGCGCTTTCACAGCGTCACCACGTTTCTGTAAACGGAGGAACGGACAAGATTCGCTATGAAGTGAGTGCCGCTTATCAGAATCAGGAAGGTATTATCCTGTCTACCGGACAGAAAAGACTGAACCTGCGTGCCAACTTGGATGTGGAAGTCAGCTCCAAGTTCAGGATGGGAGCCAACCTTTCAAGTACATCCAACTGGAACCGTGAGGTGCAGGAAGGCCGTTTCCATCAGGGACCGATCTTGGGAGCCTTGATTTACGCTCCGATTTTCCGCTGCTACGACGAAAACGGTCAGTTGGTAAAGGGAGAGATGACTTCTTATTCAAGCGGATATGCTTTCCAACAGATAGAAAACCCCGTGGCTCTGGCAACGGAGACGAAGATACGCCGCAACGGAGTGCGCAATACCTATAATTTGACCGCTTCTTACGAGCCGGTGAAAAACCTCTTCCTGAAGGCGAATCTGGGTATGTATACTTATAGTGAGAAATACGAGTTCTATCGCCCGACAAGCTTGTCCGACGGTGCTAACCAACCGTATTCCGATCAGGCAAAGGCGGCTGCCAATGCAATAGCAAACACCACTTTGCAATCGGACTACCTGGCTGAGTTCACGGCCAACTATAACAAGACATGGAACGATATCCATAATTTCAGCGGTGTAGCCGGTTATTCTGTACAGAAAGACCAGATAGATGTTCTGGGTGTAAAGGCCACCGGATATGAAGACGACCATATTACCGAAGTGACCGGACACGGGGCAGACCCAAGCAATATCCAGCTGAACAACACATACAAGTCGAACTGGACTATGCTTTCCTATTTCGCCCGTGTGAACTATAATTTCGCCAGCAAGTATTATATCACCGCTTCGTTCCGTGGAGACGCCTCTTCTCTCTTCGGCCCGGAAAACCGTTGGGGCTACTTCCCGTCAGTTTCTGCGGCATGGACGCTCTCGAATGAAGATTTCTGGAAAGATAATATAGGAGAAAGCACCGCGTTTAAACTGCGCGCAAGCTGGGGTATGAGCGGTAACAACAACATCGGTAACTATCAGTATGCCGCTATCATGAATTCACCGACCGGTGTGGTATTTGGAAACGGGACCATCGGTTCGGCCATGTATCCGGGCGGTGTAAAGGATAACGCCATCGGATGGGAGTCTACCTCACAGTATAACGTGGGATTCGACCTTTCTCTCTTCAGTAACCGTCTGGCCATCTCGGGTAACTATTATTTGAGCCATACCAAAGACCTGCTGTTCGAGCAGCCTATCTCTGCCATCTCAGGTGCAACTTCCATGCTGACCAACTTGCCGGACTCAAAGATCCGCAACACCGGTTTCGATTTGCAGGTGGATGCCCGCATTTTGACAGGACGGGATTTTAATTTGAACCTGAGCGGAAATATTTCTGTAAACCGCAATAAAGTGCTTGACTTGGGTGATAATACGATAATCACCAACGGTGCGGAGCGTTCGTACATGACTCACATCACAGAAGAAGGCCAACCCATCGGTATGTTCTATGGATTCAAGGTGGCAGGCATGGTAACCGAAGCCGATATGGCGGGTCTGGCGGCCGATGATGCCGTATACAAGGCAAACGGAAACAAGTTTCCCGAAGGATACAAGCTGCAAGGGCCTCCCCGCTCATTGTCGCAGTCAATTGCCTTACAGCCGGGCGACCTGTATTTTGAGGATGTAAACGGCGATGGCGTGGTGAACGACGACGACAAGACGGTCATCGGCAACCCGCATCCCAAGTTTACCTACGGATTCAACTTGAGCGGAAACTACAAGGACTTGGACTTCAGTGCTTCGTTCAATGGTTCTTACGGGAACAAGGTGCTTGACGGACAGGATTACTATCTCTTCAACATGGAAGGTTCGGGCAACCAGTACGCCGTAGTTGACGATCGTTACCGCAACCCGGAGAATCCCGGAAACGGATGGGTGTATAAAGCTTCTCGCGGCGGTACGCAGAGCAACAGTACCCGTCTCTCTACTTTTTATCTGCAAGACGGATCGTTCTTCCGCTGCACCAACATCACGGTCGGATACTCTTTCCCGAAAATCAGCCAGTGGTCAAAGGGAGTCATCAGCAATCTCCGCCTTTACGTAGCTACGGACAATCCGTTTACAGTGACCAAGTATATGGGATACAATCCCGAGGTGGACTACAACAATGGCTCTAACCTGACTCCGGGTGTGGATTATGGAAAATATCCTTTGATGAGGGCTTATAACATGGGTATTCAGTTAACATTCTAAAAACACAGCGATAAAAAATGAAAACGAACATATATTTAGCATCACTTCTGGCGGCCGGAGTCTTGTCTTTGACCTCTTGTGAAGACTTTCTGACAGAGAATGACCCCAACCACATCGTGGCAGAACACTTCTTCTCTACGGAAAACGACGTGGAGCGTGCCGTGAACGGAGCCTATATGTCCTTGCGGTCTGGATACTGCATGGGAGAGGGAAGTACCGCCTATACCGAGGAACGCTCGGACAATGCGGGTCGTTGGGACAACCAGTCCTCGTCTGGCGAGCCTTTCCAGTTTACTGATTTTTCTTTGCTTGCAAGCAACACTTATTTGAAAAGTCACTGGACGGCGATGTTCGAGGCGGTAAACAACGCAAACTTTGCCATAAAGGGAGCGGAAGAAATCACCTACGAGGTTGAGGCCGACAGAAACAATGATATTGCCGAAGCAAGATTCGTGCGTGCATTGGTTTATTTTGACATTGTCCGCAAGTGGGGGGATGCTCCACTCGTTACAGAATATCTTTCAACGCCTGACCAGATTGAGGCGCATACGTATCGCGAGGACAAAGCCTTGGTCTATGACCAGATTGTACAGGATTTGAAGTTCGGTTTGGAACAGAGTACGCTGCCGAACCATCAGGACGAAGGCGGAAAGGGCCGTGCAAACAAGGCTGCGATGGCGGGACTGCTGGGCAAGGTCTATTTGACAATGGCACATGTGCTCGATGACGGAAAGGAAACGGAATATCTGAACAGCGCCAAGACTTATCTGGAACAGTGCTATGATATGAAGGACTTCGGCAGCTTGAGCGAGGTTTCTTTCGACCCGGAAGCTTCAAACGGTGTGTTTAACGTAAACAACAAGTCCGCTTGTCCTGAAATCCTGTTCCAGATTGTATATCGGCAGGGGGATTTGGACTATCATTCTTCCATTGCTGCAAATACCCAGCCGGGCGGAGCAAGCACCAACTCGCAGTATCCGTCGCAAGGTATTCCCAGTTTGGCGGTTACTCCGGACTTGGTAAAGGAATATGAGACGGTTGAGAACGGATTCGGATGGGATGATCCCCGTCGGGGATATTCGGTAGGATTTTCGACAGACCAGAACTGCTATTATGTAATGAAGTTCCGCGACCTGAGCGAAGCTGCCGGGTCACTGGGGTATGGTGGCAATGACTGGATTATCCTGCGATATGCCGATGTTATCCTGATGCTGGCCGAAGTGAACGAGGCGTTGGGTGATGATGACAAGGCGGTTGAATACTTGGATGAAGTGCGTGCGAGGGCGGGAGTCCCGTCGTATGATGTTGCCATGCTGGATCCTGCCTATAGCAGCCGGTTTTCTGACCTGAAGACGGCAATCTTGCATGAGCGTCGCATCGAGCTTGCATTCGAGAACCAGCGCTGGTTTGACCTGCTTCGTTTCTTTACGCCTTCGGAACTGGTGGATTATATGCACTCGAAAGACCAGGATGACTATGGCATATCAAACTTGCAGAACTTTACCGAGACAGATATCTACTATCCGATACCATACGATGAATGGTTGCTCAATCCGGAAGGTATGTATCAGAACGATGGATACTAAAACACACACATAATTATGAAGAAAGTAGTTTGTTTCATATGCTTTCTCTCCTCAGTCTTTATGCTCTCCGCACAGGAGAGCGTAAAGACTCTCGTTCGTGAATTGAAAGATTCAAAATCGGAGAAAGTATTGGTTGTCGCTCATCGGGGCGACTGGAGAAACGCTCCTGAAAACTCCTTGCAGGCGTTCAAGAACTGCATAGAGATGGGAGTGGATATGATAGAAATCGATTTGAAGAAGACAAAAGACGGTCATCTGGTTATCATGCACGACAATACGATAGACCGGACGACGGACGGAAAGGGCAAACCCTCTGACTATACGCTGGAGGAAATCCGCCGGTTTCATTTGAAAAACGGCCTCGGACGCGTGACTTTCCATCCGATTCCTACGCTTGAAGAAGTGCTTGACCTGACCAAGGGGAAGATTCTAATCAATATAGACAAGGGTTATGACTATTTCAAGGATGTGTATGCCTTGTTGGAAAAGACGGGAACCGTAGACCAGGTGGTCATCAAGTCCGGGTATCCGTATGAAAAGGTCAAGGCTGAAAACGGGGATGTGCTGGATAAAGTAATCTATATGCCCATCGTCAGTCTCGACCAACCGGGAGCGGAAGAGATGATAGACGGCTATAAGGCGCTGAAGCCCGTTGCTATGGAGTGCTGCTTCGCTGAAGTGACGCCCGATGTGCTTCGTCTGCTGAAGAAGGTGAAGGCAAACGGCTCTAAGGTATGGCTGAACTCGCTGTGGCCTTCGTTGAACGCCGGACATGATGACGACCGTGCCGTAGAGATGGAGCAGGCCGACGAAAGCTGGGGATGGCTGCTGGAGCAGGGAGCTTCGCTGATACAGACCGACCGTCCGGCAGAACTGATTGATTATCTGGAAAAACGTGACAGACGATGAAGAAGATTTGTTTTTTTGTTTTAGGCGTATGCCTGCTTGCATTTCCTGCGCAGGCACAGATTCAGCGGGACTACAAGATTGTCGCTCCGCATACGATAGAGGGCAAGAACTATTATTTCACCTCTTTGCTTCAGCATTTTGCGGATGCGGATTCGCTGATACGCACATCTTCCGCCTTGATGCAGATGGCGCAAGACAAGCAGCAGCGTCTGGAGAAGGCGAACACCACAGAGGCCCGCGTTGCCGCCATGAAGTTTTCTGAAGAGGAAATGGCGAAGGCTGCCGATGCTCTGGCCGGACTTTATAAGCCCGACAACGCTTTGGGCCGGATATTGTCGCGGCATATCATTCCTTCCGGCTGTTATCAGCAGTATAAGGAGACCGGTGCCGACCTTGTGCGCAAAATCTGGCGTCAGGATGCCGAGGGGATGAACTATGCCATCGATGTGTATGCCGCTGCCCGCAAGCCGAACTATCCCGCCATCGACTCCATTGGCTTTGATGTGCGCAGCCGGAGATTCGTGCATGAGATTCTTCCGGCCTGCCAGCAGAACATTGTCTGCTGGAACAGCGCTTCGCCCGCCTTTTATTCCGTGCCGCTGAAGGCCGTGCGCGTCTTGCTTGATGTGAATGACCGTTCGCAGGCGCTCGATTACGAGCCGCTCGGTGAAACGGAAAACAAGAAGGCCTATGCGCAGATTAAGCTGACAGACTGGGATGCTTATCCCTATACGGCCATACTCGTGCTCGGAGCCGGTCCGGAAGATCCGCGCGAAGCCATCAGTCCCGAAGGCCGCTTGCGCTCGGCTTATGCCGCCATGCTTTATCGGCAGCACCAGGCTCCCTTCATCATCCTGTCGGGAGGAAGGGTGCATCCTTATCATACCCCTTACAATGAGGCGCGCGAGATGAAGCGTTATCTGATGGAGGTATGGCAGGTGCCCGAGAGTGCCATCATCATGGAGCCGCATGCCCGGCATACCACCACCAATTACCGCAATGCCGCCCGCATCATGCTGCGCTGCGGTTTCCCGGCCGACCGTTATGCGCTGTCTACTTCCTCAGAATCCCACATCAATGATGTGGCATCGGAAACTTCTCTCCCTCAGCGCTGCCTGAGAGAACTGGGCTTCGTGCCCTACCGTGCCGGCAAACGGCTGTCTGCCCGTGTCATAGAGTTTGTTCCCCTGCCTGAGTCGTTCATTATCGACCCTACCGAACCGATTGACCCTTAAGGAAGAAAAAGTTTTTAATAAGTCAGAAAATGAAAAAGACCTTATTCAAGACCCTCCTCATTGCAGGAGGGTTGTTTTATGGCGCATGCCTGCATGCGCAGGGCTACAAGGAGGTGGCCCGTATCCCTAATCGCTTGGCTACGCAGGCCGCGGTGGTAGGCGGGGGATATCTGTATGCCGTCTCAAACCGCTGCATTGTAAAGTATATGCTGGAAGGGGATTCCCTTGCGGAATGGAGGGAGACCGATGCGGAAGCGATTATCCACATGAACAGCGGATTTGTGGAAGACGGCAGGCTTTATTGCGTCAACTCCAATTATCCCCGGATACCGATGACAAGTTCCATAGAGATTCTCGACGCCCAGACCTTGGAGCACTTGTCGAGTGTCAGCTTGGGAATCCGTTATGGCTCGTGCACATGGATGGTGCGCAAGGGCGACAGCTGGTATGCCTTTTTCGCGCATTATGAAAACTACGCCCGTCAGCCGGGTTGTGATGTGTCATGGTCGCAGTTGGTCAGGTTCGACGACGAGTGGAGAGAGCAAGAAGCGTGGGTTCTTCCCGCAGAACTGATAAAGCGCCTGCGTCCGTGCAGCCTTTCAGGGGGCATATTGGTGGACGGCCGGTTCTACTGTACGGGGCACGATGCTGCCGAGTGTTATGTGCTGGAGCTTCCCGAGCGCGGAAGCACGCTCAAGTGGACGGCCACTTATCCGGTGCCTTTCCCCGGTCAGGCTATCTCGATGGACGAACAGGGTAACCTGTGGGGAATTGACCGTGCCGGCGGATTTATCATCAAGGCGGCATTCTGTGAATAGGCCGTGTCAGGCTTTTCCGGCTTGGGTCGGGCAAGGTTTGGCCGCCGTGAAAATGCCGTATGGCAGGTCGATAAAATCTTTTCATATAAAGCAAGGCTCCGCTGTGAAGACAGCGGAGCCTTGCTTTATATAGGGTTTGAACGGATTTTCTGCCGGGATGTCGCCCGAAGGCCGGAGTATGGGCATAAAAAAAGGAGTACCGCTGTACTCCAACCTTTGTTAACCTTAAATCTAATACTATGAAAAACACAGTACAAAGGTACGGAGTTTTCTGTATTCTGCAAATATTCCGGTCAGAAAACAATGCTTTATAACATAGATTAAGGAATCGGCCGGACGGATTAATCCTCTTAAACATTTCGATGCCCGGACAAAAAGAAAGCCCGGACTTGCCGTAGGGGCAGTCCGGGCTTCAATAAAGATATCGGATATACAGTTACAGTTTCTTGAATGTATAGACGGCGAAGGTCATGGCGCCTACTTCTGTGTTCAGTGTATTGCCATCCAGGCTGACAGACGCTTCTTTCGGTACAATCAGATTCGGGTTGTCCAGCGTATTCTCAGCATCCGGATTGTCGGAATGCAGGGTGATGACTTTGCCTTCTCCCAATTTCGCGGATTTTTTCAGGCCCTTAAACTCTAACGATACTTTCTGAGCCTGGTCGGATGTATTGGCAATCTTCACGATATAGCTTTGAGACGGCTCGTCCCAAACGGCACTTGCGAACAAGCCCTTTTGTCCTTCCTGTCCGCTTACGGGCTTTTTGTCCATTGTAAGGGGAACGACATTTGTTCCCTTGTAATGTCCGTAGAGCGACTGTACATACCAGGTGCATGTGCGGACCGAACGCAGGTTGTCAAACCAGATGAGGTCCGGACGCCACTGCCATCCTTCCACATGAGCCAGCAGCGGAGCGTAAGTGGCCATGTGAACCACATCGGCATTGCGTTCAACGCCGGTCAGGAAAGCGGCTTCGAGCAGTGAGGCATGGAAATGGTTCCATTTCTTGCCGGCACCGTGGCAGGCGTATTCCCCTGCAAATACTTTCGGGCCTTTCCGGTCGTAGTTGTCATAGCGGTTTCCTGACTTGAGGAACCAGCTCTCCGGGCGGTAGAAGTGTTCGTCTACCAGGTCTACCTTCAGCTTCTTCATCTCGGGCCACAGGTATTCAAAGTCTTCGCCTTCTGAGTTCGGGCCGGATGAGCCGATAATCTTCATGTCGGGATATGCCTTGCGGATGGCTTCAACAAACTGTTTCAGGCGTGCCGGATATTCCGGTCCCCATTGTTCGTTGCCGATTCCGATGAACTTCATGTTGAACGGAGCGGGATGACCCATGTCGGCGCGCAGCTTGCCCCATTTGGTGCTCGTGTCGCCGTTGGCAAACTCTATCAGGTCAAGTGCATCCTGAATGTAGCTGTCCAGCTGGTCGACCGGAACATGCGCCTTCGGGTCGTCATTCTGGAACTGGCAGGACAGACCACAGCTCAAAACGGGGAGCGGCTCGGCACCCATATCCTCTGCCAACAGGAAAAGCTCATAGAATCCCATGCCGTAAGTCTGGAAATAGTCGGGGAAGAAACGGTGCGGGAAAGTATAGTGCCACCGGTTTTCATTAATCGGACGGTTTTCTACCGGGCCCACAGAGTTCTTCCAGTTATAGCGGCTTGCCAGGTCTGTACCTTCAACGATGCATCCTCCCGGGAAGCGGAACACGCCCGGCTTGGTGTCGACCAGCGCCTGGACGAGGTCTTTGCGCAGTCCGTTCTCACGTCCTTTCCAGGTGTCCACGGGGAAAAGTGAGACATGCTCCAGATCCACGTCGCCCGGCGAGGCAAGGAAGATGCGGAGATGGGCCTTGTCCTGCGTTTCACCCGGTGTAAGGATGACTTCATACTTTTTCCATTCTTTAGAGTTGATGGCCAGTTCCTGTGAAGTGATGACTTGTGATTCTCCCATCGTGTCATTGTCAATCAGTTCCACGATAATCTTTTGGTTTTCTCCGCGTGCCCATACCGTAAAGCGGTATTTTTCGTTGGCTTTGATGCCGATGCCGAAGAATCCTTCATTTTCGATTCCGGTGCGTTTGTGGGCATGTCCCGGGTCAGAGAGGCGCACATAGTGCGGATTGCGTTCAAACGGGCCGTCTTCTTGCAGCGTCACTTTCCCGAAAACATCCCACCCCATCAGGTTTTGCGGGAAGTCAAACGAGCGGTTCTTCACCAGTTCTGCATACAGTCCTCCGTCTGCGCCGAAGTTGATGTCTTCAAAAAAATGTCCGTACATGGTCGGCTGGATTTCAGCCCCAATCTTGTTGGCCTGAATGACCATCTGGCTTGCGTCTTGCGCGTTCAGGCTTACGCCTGCCGATAGCGCCAGCGCCGAGAGAAAAGCGAAATGTTTGTTCATGGTTATATGAATTTAATATGTAGCAAATATAATGATTTTATTTTATTCTGTGATACCTTCCGTTGTCATTTGGATGCGGCGGATGGTTCCGTCGGCATTATAGTGCAGGCGGTCTATGCAAAGGGCGCGCCGGTAGCCGCATCCGTCAGGATTGATGCTTCCGTTGTGGTAGATGAAGTAGTCTTTCCCCTTGAACTCGATGATTGCCTGATGGTTGGTGTTCGAGTTTCCGGCAATCTCGTTCAGTATTCCCTTGTATTCCCACGGGCCGTTTATGCTTTTGCTCATGGCATAGCATATCTTTTCCGGAAATTCGGATGCGAATGAAAGGTAATACCAGCCGCCGCGCTTGTGAATCCACGGGGCTTCCGTGAAGCGGGGAAGGTTTATCGGCACAATCGGCCCGTCGAGTTCGGTCATGTTGTCTTTCAGCTTGGCATAATAGCACTGTGTGTTGCCCCAAAACAGATATGCCTGGCCGTCATCGTCGATGAAGACGGTGGGGTCGATGTCGTCCCACCGGATGGAAGTGTATTCGGTGGTCATGTCGTTGGTGATTAGGGCCGAGCCGCGTGCGTCTTTAAACGGGCCGAGCGGCGAGTCTCCTACTGCGACCCCGATGGATTTGCCCGGTATGGTGGCATGTTCCACCGTGACATACCAGTAAAACTTGCCGTTGCGCTCGATGACCTGGCTTGCCCAGGCTTCTCCTTTCGCCCATTTGAAGTCTGTTGCCTTGAGCGTATAGGCGTGTTCGGTAAAGGTCTTCATGTCCTGAGTAGACAGGATGCACCATTCGTTCATCAGATAATGCTGCGCGGGAGCCGGAGATTCGTCGTGTCCGGCATAGATGTAGACCGTTCCGTCATGGACTAAGGCAGCCGGGTCTCCCAGATACTTGTATTTTACAATGGGATTGCCCGAGGCAACAAAGGTAGTGTCTCTGTCCGCTCCCAGAACGGATGCCGTTCCGAAGACAAGCGCTGTGCTTAATAAGACTGTCTTGATTTTTGAAAGCATGTTTTTCTTTTTTTAAAGTATCATACACAGACAAATCCCGTATGAAAATCTGTCTGTGCAGTGATACAAATTTAACTAACCTCAATTTATAAACCGGTATGGATGGTTTATTTGCAAAAGTAGTCGCTTGACGGCAATATTGGGGTGGACATTTAGTCTTCTTTGGTGGATATTTAGCCATTTGTTTGCTTTTTCTTCGGTATAATTTGCCCCGGTGGGGCGGATGGATTATATTTGTTGATATAAAGAAGGAAATATGATGAAAATAAATGCATGGCTGTTGGCGGTTTTTGTGTGCTTGGCTGAGAGTGTTGTGCCGGCTTTTTCCATGAGCCGGGAGGGGCATTATATCTTTACGCACCTGACGATGGACGACGGGCTGCCTCAAAACTACGTGGAAGACCTGATGAAAGACAGTCGGGGCTTCTTGTGGATTTCTACCGGAGGCGACGGCGTGACCCGATACGACGGATATGAGTTTGTTACCTTCAATACCTTTTCAGGGAAGGTAAGGCTGAAAAACAATTTTGTGCGCAAGTTTTGCGAAGACCGCTTCGGCCGTATTTGGATGGCGGGCGAGCAAGGGCTGGATATATTGGATGTAGCCCGGCTCTCGGTGGTGAGGCCGGAAGCGCTGGGCGGCGGTCTGGCCGATTTTGCGGCCAAGCCTTCCACCTTTGTGTATTGTTCGTCGGCGGGGAATATCTGGATGGCGGCCGACGACGGCCTTTATAAGATTTCGCTGACCGCGGAAGGACGGGTGGACTCCATAGTCAGGATATGCGACCTTTACCCGTTCAGCCGCTCTTTGGCCTTTTGCGAGGCCGACGGGTACATTTGGTTTGACTGTGTGGGGCGGTTATGCCTGGTCAAGGAAAGTGTGTCTGCCGCCCAGCAGCCTGTTCCCGCCCCGGATTCTTTTGGATTCCTGTCAGAGTCTACCATGCTGTGTCTTTTTCATTGGCAGAACGACATGTGGATTGGGACAAACTCGGGGCTTTACCGCTACAGCATCAATACGGGGATTACGAAATGCTATCTGTCTGACGAGCACAATCCGCACTCTTTGACGCAGAATTATGTGACAGACATTAATCTTGCGCCCGACGGCACACTGGTCGTCGCCACGCTGAAAGGGCTGAACCTTTATAATACGGTGACAGACGACTTTGTCCGCATACAGCAACCCGAAGGAGGTGAGGATGTAAGCGGGCTGAACTGTAATTTCATCAACTGTTTGCTGGCCGATAAAAACATGTTGTGGATTGGCACGGAGGTGGGAGGACTGAACAAAATGCTGCTTTCGCCGCTTCAGATACATAATTGCCGGCATTCTTATCAGGACAAGGGCAGCATATCGGGCAATCTGGTCAATGCGATACTGGAGGAGGACGACGGTACGCTGTGGGTGGGGACGGTAGAAAGAGGCCTGAATCTCCGGCGTCCGGGCAAGACGGGATTCGAGCATTACACTGCGGAGCCGCCTGCGCGCCTGAGCCACAACTCGGTCAGTGCGCTGGCTTCCGACGGTGAAGGGCGCATTTACGTGGGCACATGGGGCGGAGGACTTGGATGGGTGAGCCGGTCGAACCTGTCGGACAAGACATTTCACCCCATTCCGCTGCCGGAAACTGTGGCAGGAGAGCGGGGATTCATCGGTGTGCTGCTTTATGATACGATAAACAGCCTGCTGTGGATAGGCTCAAGTGAAGACATGAAAGTATATAATCCGGCGACCGGAAAGCTTGGCGACCCGTTTGACGGCAAGCGCAGGGGAAACATCCTGGGCTCGCTGGGAGGATGTATCACGCGCGACGGATTTTTGTGGATGGGAACATCGGCCGGGCTGTATCGGATAGACCTGAATGCCTATAAGGAGGGAAAGCTTGATTATGTATTGTACGACCATAAGCTCGACAATCCTGCCGAAAACGTGACCGAACGGATTACTTCTGTCTTTGAAGGGAGAGACGGCACCGTGTGGGTCGGGACGAACGGCAATGGCTTTTACCGGGTGACGGGCAAGGGAAAGGACTTGACATTTAAGGCATACCGGACGAGTGACGGACTGATAAACAATAGTGTGAGGGGAATCTGGGAAGATAATGAGGGACATTTGTGGCTGACTACCAACAACGGCCTGTCTTGCTTTATGCCGAAGAACCAGTCTTTCCAGAACTTCACGACATACGACGGGCTTCCCGGCAACCAGTTCTATTGGAATGCCACCGGAGGTTCGCGTACCGGCGCGCTTTATGCGGGAAGTACCGAGGGGCTGTCGGAGATACGCATCCTGCCGCGTGCCGAGACGACCGTTTCTTCTCCGTTGGTCTTCACGCATCTCTCCTGTTTCGGAGAGGAACGCCGGGCGGAAAACGGGGTTTTGTCCATCCATGAGAGCGACAAGTCTCTTACTATCAATTTTGCATCGTTGGATTACAATCCTTCTGCCTTGGCACGCTATGCTTATCGCCTGCAAGGCTTCGACGATGAATGGGTAACGGTTCCGGTCACCCAACATTCGGTTTCTTATACCAATCTGGAAGCCGGAAAGTATACTTTCCAGCTGCGCTATGCTTCGGACGGAAAAAATTTTGTGTCTCCGGTGCGGGAACTTTCCATCAGGGTGAAACCTTATTTCTATAAGACGATATGGTTTAATCTGATGATTGTATTGTGTATATTGTTCGTCATTTACTGGCGTTTCCGCGATTTGCAGCGTCAGCAGAAGCTCCTTCGCCTGATGGTGGAAGAGCGGACGCACGAACTGGAAGAGCAGAAGAAGCTGCTGTCTGACCAAAAGGAGGAACTGTCGCATCAGAACGAGCTGCTGAAAGACTCGAACGAGAAGATAACCGTTCAGAAAAACCAGATACTGGAGATGTCGCACAAGGTGGAAGAGCTGACAATCGACAAGCTGGCCTTTTTTACCAACATTACGCACGAGTTCCGCACGCCGCTGACGCTGATTGTCGGTCCGATTGAGCGTGCGCTGAAGCTGAGTTACAATCCCCAGGTCATCGAACAGCTGCATCTGGTCGAGCGTAACTCCAAGTATCTGCTGTCTTTGATTAACCAGCTGATGGATTTCCGCAAGGTGGAGGAAGGGCGCATGAAGGTGGTGACCAATTATGGCGACTTGAAACATTTCTTGGATGAGCTTCTGCCTGCCTTTGCCGATTATGCGCGGGGCAGAGGAGTGGACTTCCGCTGTTTTGTGCGCCTGACGGATTCACACATGATGCTGGCCGAAGACATTCTGCATAAGATTTTCACCAACTTGATTAGTAATGCGCTGAAGTTTACGCAAAAAGACGGATGTGTTTCGGTCTATGTGGCATCTTTGCCGGCTCAAGACGGCGAGCGGCTTTTCATAGGAGTCCGCGATACGGGGAAAGGCATCCCGCAGGAAGACCTTGAGCGTATTTTCGACTGTTTCTACCAGTCGAACAACCAGAGTCTGGAGTCGGTGAGCGGACAAAGCGGTACGGGCATCGGCTTGTATCTGTGCAAGCGCCTGGTCGATTCGCTGAAAGGCACCATTTCGGTAAAGAATAATCCCGTCCGGGGCTCCAACTTCCGGGTGATGCTTCCTTTGGTGCGGGGAGAAGGCCATGCGGGCAAGACGGAGACAAGCGGCTATGTGTTGCCTGAAATCCCGAAAAACAGCAAGCTTACCATGCTGGTGGTGGAAGACAACAAGGATATGCGCGACTATATCCGCTCCATTTTGGGCGAATACTACAATGTGCTGGAGGCTTCGCAGGGCGAAGAGGCGCTTCAGGTCTTGAAGTCGTATAATGTGGACTTTATAATCAGCGATTTGATGATGCCCGTCATGGATGGGGTAGAACTGTCGCGCCGGGTGAAAAGTGACTTTTCGATTTCTCACATACCGTTTCTCATGCTTACCGCCAAGACTTCCGACGAAGCGCGCCTGGAAAGTTACCGGATGGGCGTGGACGCTTATCTGCTGAAGCCGTTTGACGAGAATATGCTCCTGGCCCGCATCTCGAGCATCCTGGAAAACCGCAAGCGCTTCCAGATGAAATTCTCGATGAACATGAATGTCGACTCGTTGGAAGTGGAGGAAGATTCCGGCGACAAGAAGTTTCTCGACAAGGCCATCAAGGTGGTAAAGGAAAACTATAAGAATCCGGACTTCGAAGTAGGCGACTTTATCGAGGTAATGGGCATCAGCAAGAGTCTTCTGAACAAGAAGATGCAGAGCCTTACCGGGCAGTCGGCCGGCCAGTTCATGCGCAACTATCGTTTGAACCTTGCCCGCGAACTTCTTTTGAAGAACAAGGTGACGCGCTCGATGAATATATCCGAAATTGCCTACGAGGTGGGATTCAACGACCCCAAGTACTTTACCCGCTGCTTCACGAAGCATTTCAATGTTACGCCAAGCAGTCTGCTGGAAGAGTAGGCGCAGAAAAATCTTTTCTTCGGCAAACGAACTTTTTTCTGCCGTAAGCGCGATTTCTTGAGGCCGCGGTGATATGTCTTTTGTTTCTGCTCCCCAATGCGGGGTGGACGGACGATGAAAAGCGAGATTCTTTTATTATCTTTTTAAACCATTGAAAAACAGTGCTTGCGGGCGGAAATGAGGGTAAAAGACTCATTTCCGCCCGCTCTTTTTCTGTCTGAAAAATCCATTTATCCACCTTTTGTAGCTTTTTATCCACCGTTATAAAATCTTATAAAAGTACATTTGCATAATTAAATTTTGATATAAATAATTAATAACCAAAAAAATCAGTATTATGAGGGCAAAGAGATGGCGAAAATGGCCGATTTTGTTGGTCGCAGTATTTACTGCCTTTTGTTTAGGCTCCTGCCAAGACTGGGGAGAAATGGATCCTCCTTCCGGTAATCAGCAGCTGCCGAATCTTACGGAGCTTGCGTCGTATGACTTCGACGATTTGGGCTCTGATGTTTCAATAGGGATTTATCAGGGGGGCAAGGCACCCAAAGTGGTGGTTGACCCGCAGCTGGATGTGGTTTTGGAACTGGACGGTGGTTATGTTTCCTATGCCAACCCGTTGCAGTATAACACGCTTCAGACCGGAGCATCGCTGACCGGATGGGTTAAGCTGAATGCGGAAGATGCGAATGCCTCTGTGTTCTGCTTTTCGGATGAGGCCGGAAACAAACTGAGACTGACCGGAAATTCGGATTTATATTACAATGAAGAGAAATTGAACGCCAATTCGCTGCTGCTTACGGCAGGCGAATGGCATTGGTTTGCCGTGGCAGCGAAGCCCCACGGTTATGCCATATATATAGATGGTGTAGCGGTGGACGGAACGATTGCTCCGGGTGAGGGCGAAGAAGTAGCCAAAGCCAGAGAAGTAATGGACTTTATGACCACAGCTCCACGGCTTTATTTCGGTTATGGTTCGGAAGAAACTCCGTCTAAGATGTGGATAGATGAGGTTACGGTCTATAAAAACCTGATTACGGATGCAGAAGTAGCCAAGCCGGAACTGAAGGATCCGAACCCGGGCGGAGAGGAACCGGGAGAAGAGACGGGAATGATTGTTGTTGGTCAAGAAGATTTCAGCTCGGGCTTCTTTATGGATTATTCTCCTCTTATAAATGTGGAGAGTGGAGATTGTGAATTCCATTATCATTTTATTAACCATGCTCAGGGTGCAAATGCGTGGGAAAATTGGATATTGGGAATATCTAATGGGAAACTGCCCAATGAAGACGGATATGTAGAGTATTATAGAGTTCGTTCAGATGCTTATGGCTGGAAGGACAATATGGCAACGCCGATTGGTAATGGGACAGGATTATATCAGCCGGAATATACGTATGATTGGGCTACTTATAATCAGGATATGATAGACGCTACGGTTGATTTGACCGTAAAACGTGTAGGGACGACCTTGACAATAGATGGGCTTGTAACGACTACTTCTGGGGAAGAAATGACATGTAAATGGAATATTACGGATTGTCCTACAGGAGCTATTGGTGCATTCTTGTCTGTAGAAAAGGCTTATTTGGAGATTGACCCGGAAGAAGTCTATGTATCTAACTTGTATTCACGGGGAAGCAATATTGTTGGAGCGCAAGATTGTTCAACCGCATGGTGGGGAGCATGGACACCAAAAGTTTTATTTAATGGAGATGGTAAGGTTGAGTTCCAATTCTATGACCATTCGAGTAAGGCGAATATATGGAATTATTATGTAACAGTCATTACAACCGGCTTACATCCGACAGAAGTGGGGTATGATGCGTCTGGTGAATTATTGATTTTACGTAATGATTTATTTGGATGGGGTAACATTTATAATGCAGAATATATGACCGAAGTTGACGGAATAGAAAATATGCAGTCTGCTGATGGTGCGTTAGTTACGTTGTCTGTTGAAAGAAAAGGAGCTAATATTAGTTATGCCGCTTCATTTGAATCGGGGAATTCTACGATAACACCTTATACTTATCAGGCCGACAATTTCCCCGCAGACCAAAATCAGTGGGCGATGTTCTTGACGGTAGATGGCTGTTGGTACGATATAATTTCAATAAAGACATATCCTTTTATTGCTAACAATTAAATCATAATATATGAGAGACAAACAAACGAATAGGCTACCGGGGAGATTTCCCCGGCTGCTTGTGACAGTCTTCTTTGCTTTATTGGCATTGGGTAGCTATGCCCAGACGAAGGAAGTAAAGGGAATAGTGAAGGATCCGACGGGGGAAACCGTCATCGGAGCAAGTGTGTTGGAGAAGGGTACTACCAACGGAACGATTACCGACTTCGACGGAAACTTTGTGCTGACGGTGGCCGACAATGCCGTGTTGCAGATAAGCTACATCGGTTATCAGACTCAGGAGGTCAGCGTGCAGGGCAAAAATACGCTGATAGTTACGCTGAAAGAAGATACGGAAGTGCTCGAAGAAGTGGTGGTCGTAGGCTACGGCGCGCAAAAAAAGGAGAGTGTGGTCGGTGCCATCTCGCAAGTTTCTTCCAAAGAACTGTTGAAATCTCCGTCGGGCAACGTATCGCAGGCGTTGGCTGGTAAGATTTCGGGTGTAATCACCTCGCAGACTTCCGGTGCGCCGGGGGCGGACGACGCGCAAATCTATATCCGCGGACGCGCCACATTTGCAGGCGACGGACAGCCGCTTATATTGGTCGACGGAGTGGAACGTGAGTTCTCGCAGATTGCACCCGATGATATCGAATCTATATCAGTATTAAAAGATGCTTCGGCTACGGCCGTATATGGTGTTCGAGGGGCGAACGGCGTCATGCTGATTACTACCAAACGCGGTAAAGAACAGAAGCCGACGGTCAGTCTCACCGCCAACTGGCAGATACAAAGCCCTACCCGAAAAGACACTTACTTGGACTCTTACGACTCTGTGGTATTGCTGGAAGAGGCGCGTGCCAATGACGGACTGGCGTCCCAATACACTGCTTACGACATTGACATGTATCGGAAAGCCCGAAACGGTCAGTTGAGCGGAGTGGAAGCCATGCTCTATCCCAACGTAGACTGGTATGATACGGTGCTGCGCAACTCGGCTCCGGCTCAGCGGTATAATGTGAACGTACAGGGCGGAACGAAGCGTATCCGTTATTTTGCCTCGGCGGAATATTATAACCAGCAGGGCTTGTTCCGCAACTTCAGTACCGACCAGTATGGAAACAGCTCCAATTCGAGCTATCAGCGTTATGCTTTCCGCGGTAATCTGGACTTCCTGGTGACAGATGACCTGACTATCTCGGTAAACTTCGGTACCCGCTTTGAGGAACGCCGCACGCCAAACTCCGACGAACGGCTGGACGGTACGTACAGTGAGGTGTTCTACGAGCTGAACCATACCCCCGGATGGCTGTTTCCGGTAAGCTATGCCATCGGTGAGGAGGGAGAGCCGCAGCAGATTCTCTATGGAGGAAATTCGCAGAACCAGAACAATATCGTAGGCCGGTTGGCGGAAGCCGGATTCAGCCGCGCGACAAACACTATCAATGAAACGAACTTCATCGTCAATTATGACTTGCATAAGATTACTCCGGGGCTTTCAGTAAAAGGTATGGCCTCGTTCGACTACGACGCTTACTACAACCGTAAGTTTACGGCAAACTTTGCAACCTATGAGTTGACCGACCGGAACAACTATAATTCCATCGACGGATATACCCAGTTCAATAACGATACGGAACTGGCATACGCAGGAAACGACCAGACTACTACTTACAAACTCTACATGGAGCTGCAGCTGAACTATGCGCGCAAGTTTGGAAAACACGATGTGACGGGCATGGTGCTGTACAATCAAAACGACTATCGCTATCAGGCGGACTTGGCAAAACGTTATCAGGGCTTGGTGGGACGCGCCACTTACGGCTATGACGACCGTTATCTGGCCGAGGTGAACTTCGGTTACAACGGCTCGGAAAACTTCCGCAAAGGCAAGCGCTTCGGCTTTTTCCCTTCCTTCTCTTTGGGATGGCGCATATCCAATGAAAAGTTTATGGAAGGAACATCGAAGTGGCTTGATAACCTGAAGCTCCGCGGTTCGTATGGAGAAGTCGGTAATGATGTGTATCTGGTGAACGGAGTTCAGCAGCGTTTCCTTTACGAGCCGGTATGGACCCAGCTTGCCAACGCTTACCGCTTCGGGCAGAACCATACGATAACCAGTATTTTTGAAAGTCAGTATCCGAACTTCAATGTGACATGGGAACGTGCCCGCAAGTATAATGTCGGTCTGGAGTTCGGCTTGTGGAGCGGTTTGCTTAACGGGTCTTTTGATTATTTCTATGAAAGCCGTTCCAATATCCTGACCACTTACCAGTCGCGTCCGCAGTGGGTCGGCGTGAACATGGCTGCCGGAAATCTGGGTAAGACTCGCAACCAGGGTGTGGAACTGGAGTTGAAGCACAACAACCGCATCGGAAAAGAGTTTTACTATAACATCGGATTCACTTTCTCTCATGCCCGCAACGAAATCATTGATATGGACGAGCCGGGCGGCAAGCCGGCCTACCGCAAGCAAGAGGGACACCCCATCAATCAATATTTCGGACTGGTGTGCGACGGCTTCGTAACACAGGCCGATCTTGACAATCCGGATTTTCCGAAGTTTACCTATGGCGATGTGAAGGTGGGAGACCTGAAATACCGGGATATGAACAGCGACGGCTTCATTGATGATCGCGACGAAACGTTTATCGGATACAGCGATATACCCGAGAACTCTTATGCGCTGACCTTGGGCGCGCAGTGGAAAGGCATCGGGTTCAGCGTCATGTTCCAGGGGGTAGACCATGTTTCCCGCTTTTATGACGCGGAGGCCATGTATGCTTTCGTAAACGGAGGCAAGGTGAAAGAACATCATCTGGGGCGTTGGAATCCGGCGATGAGCGAGGAGTATAACCTTGCGAACGCCACTTATCCGCTTCTTCACTATGATGCATACGGAAACCACAACCAGCGTGAGAACTCTTTCTTCCTGCGGAACGGTGCTTTCCTGCGTCTGAAGAATATTGAGCTGAGCTATTCGCTGCCCCAAAACTGGATTAAGAAGGCGGGTATGAAGGAGTGCCGCGTGTATGTAAACGGCAGCAACCTGGTTACATGGGATCATCTGGACGGTCTGACCGATCCGGAAAGCAACGGCTCAAACCGTTATCCGATTATGAAAGCCGTAAACTTCGGCGTTAACATTCAATTCTAATTAAGGCGAACTATGAAAATGAGAAAGACATTCGTATATACTCTCTTGGCTGCGGCAGTTTCGGGCACGGTGCTGACTTCGTGTGAGGACATGTTCGGTGGTTTCCTGGACAAGCAGCCGAGTAATGAACTGACGGAAGAGGAAACCTTCGGTTCTTGGACGAATATGGAAATGTTCCATTATGATACCTATAACTTCTTGCGGCGCGGAATCTGCCGCATAAGCAATTCCTGGATGGATTCTGCCACGGATTTGGGCGAAACCAGCTATGCCACGGCAGGCACCCGGCAAAGCTTTAACATCGGCAACTATTATGCAAGCAGCGGTGCCAATGAGCTGACCGAAACGTGGGAAAGCTATTACCGTGCCATCCGCAAGTGTAATATGTTGCTGGAAAACATTGATGCCGTTCCGCAGTCGGCGGAAGACAGCCGCGAGGTATATCAGCGCGATTTGCGTATCTATAAGGCCGAGGCGCATTTCTTCCGTGCCTATTTTTATTGGGAGCTGTTCTTGCGCTATGGCACGGTGCCTTTGGTGACGGAGGTGCTTGACCCCGACGGTGACTTGCTGTCCGCCTATACGGAGCGTCCTACGATAAAGGAATATGTACAGGATTTTATCTTGAAGGAACTGGCAGACTATGAAGGCGACCTGCTGTCGGTAGCCGAGGTTGGAGCAGACAAGGCGAATCTTTCAGGCCGTGCATGGCAGCCTGCCGCCCGTGCGCTGGCCTGCCGCATCAAGCTCTATATGGCAAGTCCGCGCTTTGCCGGCGAGACTGACATTACGTGGCAGGATGCTGCCGATGCGGCCAAAAGTTTCATTGACGACTATGGAAATGATTTTCGCCTATATGAAGATGGCAATGCGACGGCGGAAAACAATTATGTCAACGCCATCCTGACTCCGGCTACCGACTATGGAAATAACCCGGAGGTCATATTCTGGAGAAACGACGGCATGTTCGGATGGGCGGATGTACAGAATGATACGCCTGTCGGAGAAGGAGGAAACGGTGGCTTGTGTCCTTCACAAAACTTGGTTGACATGTATGATTTGGCCGACGGGCAGTCGCCTTTTGCCCAGTATGACGCAACCGGAGCTCCGGTATACAGCCAGACTACGGCCGACGGAGTGCCTGCTCCGGCCGTGAAGTCGGGAGTAAACTACAGCGATGCCAATCCCTGCTATAACCGCGACCCGCGTCTGGCCGCCTCTGTATTGTTTCACGGCTCTGCGTGGGGCGACGGAACAATCAGCGTTATTGCCGGTCAGCGTGACAATCCGCGGGGCAATGCCAATGCAACGCCTACGGGATATTACCTGCGCAAGTATATGCCTGAAAATGTTTTGACCAATGACCACGGGGGAACGGCTTACCGAAACTGGATTTTCTTCCGCTATGCTGAGATTCTGCTGAACTATGCCGAAGCCTTGAATGAGGCCAATCCGTCGAATTATCAGGAAGCGCTGCGGCAGATTCAGCCTATCCGCGACCGCGCAGGCCTGACACTCGACCTTACGACCCGGGCCGACCTGAATTCCCAAGAGGCTGTCCGTAACTTTATCCGTAAGGAGCGTACGGTGGAACTTGCCTTTGAAGACCACCGTGCGTGGGATGTGCGCCGATGGAATGTGGCCGAGGAAGCTTTGGCCCGTGATATCTACGGAGTGAATGTGACTCTTCAGAACGGACAAGTCCGTTATACGCGGAAGATTGCTCAGAACCGTGTGTTTGAAGAAAGAATGTATCTGTATCCGATACCGGAAACGGAAGTTTGGAAGACGAATATAGAGAACAATCCTGGATGGAACTAATATTAAGATTCAAGATTATGAACAAGACATATAAGAAAAACAAGATATCTAAAGGGATGTGCCGGCTGACATTGGCGGCAGCCCTCTTTAGTTCGGCGTCTGCATCCGCATGGGCTCAGGAAGGAGTCTTGAAAGGTAGGGTAGTCGATGCCGAAGGCAATCCGGTAGCAGGTGCGGTAGTAAATGTTCTGGAGGGAAGCCGCATTGCACTGAGTGACGAGAACGGATTCTTCAGTCTGAAGAAAGTGGCTCCCAATGACGAGATATATGCCTCGTGTGTGGGTTACCTCCCTGCTACGGAGACGGCGACAGAGCTTGACGGCGGTTTCACCATCGTGCTGAAGGAGGATACCGACATCTATATGCATACGGCACCGGTACCGTTCGGGCGGAAGCCTATGAAGTATATGACGGAAGCCACTTCGGTCGTGACGGGCGAAGAGTTGGAAAAACATCCGGTGACCGTGCTTCAGAATGCGTTTACCTCTACCGTGACGGGTGTTGAAACCTATGAAAAGAACTCCGAGCCGGGGTGGAGCGAAACCTTGTTCTATATCCGAGGCTTGCGTACGATGAACAATAATCTGGCAAATGACGGGCAGATAGCCGAAAAGCCTCTGGTCATCGTCGACGATGTAGAGCGTGACCTTTCGTTTTTGGACGCTTATCCCATCGAGAGCATTACGATACTGAAGGATGCGGCTGCCTGTGCCATTTACGGCATGCGCGGGGCAAACGGTGCCATCATCGTGACCACCAAGCGTGGAGAAGCTGGAAAGACAAAGATTGACTTTACGCAGGAAGTCGGTTTCCAGGCACTTTCAGGCATTCCCGAAAGTCAGAACTCTTATAACTACGCCTTGACAAAAAACCAGGCAAACTATCTGGACGGCATGGCACCGGCTTTCAGCGACTATGACATCGAGATGTACCGCCGCGTTTGCAACGGTGAACAGCTGACGGGCATGGACCGTTACAAGTATTTCAATACGAACTGGCACGACACTATGCTGCGTAATCTGGCGCCGCAATACCGTACCAATCTTCAGATTAGCGGGGGTAACGCCCGTGCCCGCTACTATGTGTCTTTCTCTTATCTGCGGCAGGAAGGGCTTTATGATACGGAGTGGACGAATTATAATGAGGGCTACAGCACGCAGCACACCCTGAACCGTTACAATTTGCGCTCGAACATCGACATCGATGTCAACAAGTATCTGAATGTTTCATTGGATTTGGGCGGGCGTATCGACAATATCAGCCAGCCGGGTATCGATACCTGGAATCTGTTTACCTGGGGCGCGGGAGAAAATCTGCCCATCAATCCGGTCTATACACCCGACGGACATTTCTTTTTCCCGACAGACAGTGACAGCAAGAACGGCGCCGCACAGATTGCCGGCCGTGGCATGGAGAAGAACCGCAGGCGTAATCTGTATACGACGATTACGGCCACCGGAGATTTGGGCGAGCTGGTTCCGGGACTGAAAGCGAATGTAACGTTCAGTTTCGACTCTTACGAAACTTTCCAGCAGGTGCAGCAGGCAGATATTGACGGCTTCTACTATAATTTTAGAGCTGATGTAAATGATGTTTCACAGTATACATACCAGCGTATGCGTACGGCAAAATCTCTGCCTAACCCTACCACTTCGCCGCGCGATTATTACTATAACATCAATATCAACGGAGGATTCTCTTATAATAACGTGTTCAACAAGAAGCATTGGGTGGATGCCAGGGCGTTTGTCCGCACTTATCAGAACGTGGTGCGCGGTCAATATTCGTCAAACCGCTATCTTTCCTATAATGCGCAGGCGACCTACGTGTACGACAGCCGTTACATCGCTTCCGGAAACCTGTCGTATATGGGGAATGACAACTTCGATCCCGACGAACGCTACGGTCTTTTCTACGGCAGCTCCTTGGGATGGGTGCTTTCTGAAGAGCCGTGGTTCAAGAACAAGGCGACAAACCTGCTGAAGTTCCGTGTGTCTTACGGGCGTGCCGGAATGTCGGACATTTATACGACGGCCGACGGGGTTCCTGCTACGCGCTACCCGTATCAGAGCGTCTATACGGAGGGAGCGAACCGGTATAATTTCGGAACTTCGCAGGCCGGTTACAGCGGAATCTACGAATCTCTGGTAGGAAACTCCAACATCAAGTGGGAAATCTCGGACATGGTGAACGTGGGAGTGGATTTCGATTTCTGGAACAAGAAGCTCTACGGACAGATTGACCTGTTCAAAGAATGGCGCTCGAATATCCTGATTACCCGTTCCACAGTACCTACCGGCATGTTTGGCGTGGCTGTTCCCCAAGATTCATACGGCAAGGCGGAAAGCAAGGGACTGGAAGTGACGCTCGGACACATGAACAAAATCGGTGATTTCACCTATCATATCCAGGGAATGCTTACATGGAACACCAACAAGATTACCGATATGGACGAGGTTGCTCCCGATTATGCTTATCAGGCGAAGACGGGAAACCGGATAAATCAAAGCCAGTTGCTGACATGGGAACAGTGGGCAAGCGACCCGGCACTGATACCGGAATCTCATCAGGACGCGATAGACCATCCGGAGAAATATCCTTGGCACGCCGCCGGCAAGTATCAATTGGGTAACGCCATCTTTAAAGACACGAACGGCGACCGCATCATCGATACGTATGACAAGGAGCCGATGGGGTATACCAAGATTCCGGAACTGATTCCGACCCTGAACATCGGTTTCGAATGGAAGGGCTTTGATGCCCGTGCCATCCTGACAGCCTATCTGAATCGTACGGTGGGATGCCGTGAGAATATGGACTATGGATTCGGTTGGGGCGGTACTTCCACTCACGAGGTCACCAACACGTGGGGATATTATACAGACGATCCGACCGATCCGCGTAATGTCAACGCCAAGTATCCGCGTCTTTCCAATTCGTTCAGCAGCATTGACCGGAATTATCCCTATAACGAATCGACCATTTGGGTTGTGAACGGCGACTTCCTTTCACTGAGAAACGTAGAAGTTGGTTACTCGCTGCCGAAGAAATGGATAGCTAAGGCCAACATTACCAAGTGCCGCATATACTTCAGCGGATATAACCTGTGCAACTGGAGTCACTTGCCCGACGGATTTGACCCCGAGAACCCGCTGAACTATATCTGGAATTATCCGAAAACTAAATCATTTACTTTCGGTATTAATGTAGGATTCTAATAATAAATGCCATGATACAAAAGAAATTTACATATTTGACGCTTGCATTGCTGCTCCTTTCGGGGACAGCATGCAGCGATTTCCTCGACAAGGAATACGATGCTTCGTTGTCGGATGATAAGGTGTTCACCAACCAGACATTCACGCGCGAATTCCTTTCCGATATTTACACGAATCTTCCGGACGGGTTGGCTCCGCTGAATGATGACCAGTTTACGGGAGCTTCACGCGACTGTATGACCGATAATGCTACTTCATATTGGGGATTGCATTACTATACAAAGATTGCTACAGACTCTTATACGGCTGCCGATCATCCGTTGCTCGGACAGTGGAATGTGGACTTTGCCGGTATCCGCAAGTGTAATGTGTTCCTGAACAAGGCTCAAGAGGCGATTGTAGGTAATGCGGAAAAGTCGGGAGACGATAACCGTCTGTACGAACGCTACTGTAATGAGGCCCGTTTGCTGCGCGCACTGTTTCATTTTGATCTGGTATGTTGGTTCGGTGACATGCTGATTGTAGGCGAGGATGAAAATGGTACAAATATCGTTTTCAATATGGAGCATCCCGACCAGATGAATCAGGCCCGCACTCCGGCCGCCGAAGTTTTGCAGTGGGTTGCCGATGAATGCGATAAGGTGAAGGATGCATTGCCGTTCCGCTATGCGGACGAAACGGTGAACTGGGGGCGTGTAAATGGTGCTACGGCTTATGCGCTGAAGGCGCGTGCCCTGCTTTATAAGGCTTCGGCGCTGAACAATCCGGACAACAGCATCGAGTGGTGGCGCAGTGCGGCGCAGGCAGCCCAGGATTTCATCGATAAAAACGACCAGCAGTCTCGTCCGTATGCCCTTTATGATACGGATACTCCGGACAACGACTACTATACCTGCTTCACGACGACCCCGGTTTTCAACGATGAGGTGATATTGTCGCGCTCGGTATGGCAGACCAACAAGGTGGAACAGGTATTCCTTCCGGTCGGATTCACCGGAAGTTTTTCGGGAGCAGGGCGTACAAGCCCCACGCAGAACTTTGTAGACTGCTTTGAGATGATTGACGGGAAGCGCATTGATGAGGCGGGGTCGACCTACGATCCGCAGAATCCGTATGCAGACCGTGACCCGCGTCTGTCGCAGATTGTTTTCTATCAGGGGATGACCTGGGGAAGTGCGAACGACAACGAGCAGCGCCGCATCGATATGCGTACCGAAGGTGGAAAAGACTATTCGTCGGCTATGGGTGGAACCTGCACGGGCTATTATCTGAAGAAGTTTGTCAACAATATCTCTTGTCAGAATCCTACATCTTATCCGCATTCGTGGGTGATTTTCCGTTACGGCGAAGTTTTGCTGAATGCGGCCGAGGCGTATTGCGAGGCCGGAGACCTGGAGAATGCCCGCAAATATGTGAATCAGGTGCGCGAACGCGCCGGAATGCCCGACTATGAGTATACAGACCAGGCTGAACTGCTCAAGCGCATCCGTAACGAGCGCCGCATTGAACTGAGCTTCGAAGACCACCGCATGTGGGATTTGCGCCGCTGGAGGGCATACGACGGGGTGACTGCCTCAGGCGAACAGGGCAAGCCCTATTACGAGCAGTTGCTGAACCTGTATGGCGTGGAGATTTCGGGAACGGAGGAAGCTCCCGTATATACTTACGGCAAGGCCCGCGCCGCCCAAAACGGCGGTACGATAGAGACCCGCGTGTTTAATATCCCGAAAAACTATCTTTTCCCGATACCCGACGCGGATGTCAAGAGGGCTCCAAACTTAGGACAGAATCCCGGATGGGAAATTTCTGAATGATAAAACTCCGGCGCGGAGGACGTGTCCTCAAGGCCGGACTACAGATAGAAGTTAATCTGTTAAAGGTAAATTCTATCTCTAAAATTGCAAAGGGGCGGAAGCGTCCGCCCCGCCTTTTAATCAATGACTAATGAAACGGAATATGATAAAGATAAAAAATCTATTTGGATGTGCAGTCGTCGGACTTTCTCTCTTGCTGGGAGGGTGTAGCGACGATGAAAAGGGAACGGGCATCGGCAATATGACGCTTGATGCTCCTAAGGTATCGGATGTGACCTATAAGTCGGCCACGGTTTCTGCTACCATCAACGAGCCGTCTGCTACTGTCATAAAGCGCGGCGTATGCTATTCAACGGAAGCTGAGCCCACGGTGGAAAACAGCATTGCAGAGAAGCAGGGGGCGGCTTCGACCATAAGTGAAACCTTGACGGGTCTGGCCGAAAACACGACTTACTACGTGCGCGCCTTTGTCGTGGCTTATGAAAACGAACCGATTTATTCGGAGGAAACCAGTTTTGTGACGCCTGCCGCCACGCTCGATGAACAGTTGGCCGACTATGTGGCTCCTGCCTACGAGGACGATTATACGGCTTTCGCCGGATGGGAACAGCGTGACCGGTGGAATTTGGCCAATGTGCACGACCCGTCTGTCGTAAAGGCGGAAGACGGATACTACTATATGTATCAGACGGATGCCTCGTATGGAAATGCGCATGAAGCGGGCGGACACTTCCACTGCCGCCGTTCGCTCGACCTGGTGAACTGGGAATATCTGGGCGGCACCATGCAGGAAATTCCGGCTTGGGTGAAGGAAAAGCTGAACGAATACCGTGCGGAGATGGGGCTTGAACCGATTGAAAGTCCTGTTTACGGTTGCTGGGCGCCGGTGGTGCGCAAGGTGCGCGACGGGTTGTACCGTATGTATTACAGCATTGTCGTGGACAACTATATAAAGACTGGTGCTCCGAACAATGAAGAGAACTTTGACAATTCGTGGACGGAGCGTGCATTCATCGGTCTGATGGAAACTTCCGACCCGGCTTCCAATGTGTGGGAAGACAAAGGCATGGTCATCTGTTCGTCTTCAGACAAGGCAATGGACGGCTGGACGCGGCCAAGCCTGGGCAACTGGGATGCTTACTTCTATTTTAATGCCATCGACCCGACTTATATCATAGACGGAGGCCGACACTGGCTTGTCTACGGTTCATGGCACAGCGGGATAGCGGAGATTGAAATAGACCCGGAAACAGGTTTGCCCAAGAACAAGCTCGGAAATCCGTGGGGAATCTCTAATTGGACAACCGGAACTTACGGCCAGCTGGTGGCACGGCGGGGCACTTCCCGTTGGCAAGGCTCCGAAGGGCCTGAGGTAGTCTATAATCCTGAAACGGGTTATTATTATATGTTCTTGGCTTACGGCTCGCTTGCTGTTGAGTATAATACGCGTGTGCTGCGTTCGCAGAGCGTAAATGGCCCGTGGGTAGACATCAACGGTGCTGATGCCGCCAACGGAATCGAGGCTCAGCCGGTGGTTACCCATCCGTATAAATTTGATAACAGCAATGGTTGGGTGGGTATATCCCATTGCGCCGTGTTTGATGACGGGGACGGAAACTGGTTTTACTCTTCGCAGGCCCGTTTCCCTGAGGATGTACCGGGAGTAAATGCTTCGAATGCCGTCATGATGGGGCATGTGCGCAGCATCCGGTGGACGGAAGACGGATGGCCGGTAGTGATGCCCGAGCGTTATGGTGCGGTTCCCCAGGTTCCGATTAAGGAAGGAGAACTGGTAGGCGACTGGGAAATGATTCAGATGGACGGCAACCATGTCGGCCAGCAGTTTGGTTCTGCCATCATGACCCTTTCTGCAGACCATAAAATTACGCAAGGCACATGGAAAGGCGGTACGTGGAGTTACGATGCGACCAACCAAGTGCTCACTGCCAATGGGGTGAAACTTTATTTGCAGCGTGAGGTTGACTGGGAAGCATTCCCTCGCTCTACGACGATTGTCTTTGCGGGTTATCATAACAGCAATGGCACGTGGCGGACTGACTGGGGAAAGAAAGTGGAATAAAAGAGAAAGCGAAAAGTAGGCTCTGCCAGGCTGGGCAGAAGCCGGAGCGTGTCTGCACGATACCCCGATGTGCAGGCACGCTTGCTTTTTATGCGGCCGCTTTTTACCCTGACCGGTCGGCATAATCTCCGTTCTGGTACATTTGTCCACCTATTTGTGACTTTTATCTACTTTAGAATAATGAAAAAGGACTATGTTTGTAAATCATGCGGGCACGTTGAAAGCCGCTGATGAAGCCTTGAACATCCGTCATGCAAACATTATAAATTTATAGATATGAAGTATACAGCATTATTGTCAGTAGGAGTGATAGCCGCGATAAATGTCGCAGGCTTTTTTGCGCCAGTAAAGTCTCAAACCTTGCCTAAGCAGATTCCGTTGGAACAGGTCATGACACACGACCCGGTGCTGGCCAAGCAGGGAGATACCTATTATCTTTTTGCTACCGGACAGGGGGTGTCGGTCATGTCGTCGAAGGATTTGAAGCAATGGAAATTTGAAAAGCCCGTTTTCGCCGAGGCTCCCCAGTGGGCGGTGGAGGCGATAGACGGATATCACGGCCATACATGGGCGCCGGACATCATCTATCACGACGGTTTGTACCATCTGTTTTATTCCTGTTCGGCTTTTGCCAAGAATACTTCCGCCATCGGCCATGCCACAAGCCCTACGCTCGACCCGACATCGCCGGACTTTAAGTGGACCGACCACGGGAAAATCATCCAGTCGGTGCCGAACCGCGACATGTGGAACGCCATCGACCCGAATATCATCGTGGATGAAAACGGCACGCCGTGGATGAACTTCGGCTCTTTCTGGGACGGAATCAAGATGGTGAAGCTCACAAAAGACATGATGCAGGTGGCGCAGCCCGAAGAGTGGTATTCACTCTGCCGGCGTGAACGTTCGTTCGAACTGGATGACAAGAATCCGGGCGACGGGGCGGTAGAGGCTCCCTTCATTATGAAGCATGGAGACTATTATTATCTCTTCGTGTCGTTCGACTATTGCTGCCGTGGGCTGAAGAGTGACTATAAGGTTGTGGTGGGCCGCTCGAAGTCGGTCACCGGTCCTTACGTGGACAAGGAAGGAAAGTCAATGGCAAAAGGCGGAGGTTCACTGGTCATCCAGGGGAATAAGGACTATGCAGGCGTGGGCCACAATGCGGCTTACCATCTCGATGGCAAGGACTATTTTCTCTGCCATGCCTACTCCGTTGCCGAAGACGGCGCATCAAAACTGATTATAAGGGAAATGAAATGGACTTCCGACGGCTGGCCGGTTGTGAATTGGTAGGACGGAAAAATATTTTGTTCCTGATAAAAAACAGGGCGGGCTGCTTCCTCTGCGCAGTCCGCCCTGTTCATAAAGATGTTTCTCAGAACAAGCTCCACGAAACGGTAAGGCCTGCCATGACGATGGCCACCATGCTCATGAGCTTGATAAGGATGTTGAGGCTCGGTCCGGAAGTGTCTTTAAACGGGTCTCCTACCGTATCGCCGACCACTGTAGCGCGGTGAACCTCGCTTCCCTTGCCGCCAAAATTTCCTTCTTCCACATATTTCTTTGCGTTGTCCCATGCACCTCCGGCATTTGCCATGAAGATGGCCAGCACGAAACCGGAGGAAAGTCCGCCGATGAGCAGTCCGATGACTCCCGGCACGCCGAAAATCAGTCCCGTTGCCACCGGAGCAATGATGGCGAGCAGTGACGGGAAGACCATTTCATGCTGCGCGCCCTTCGTTGAAATCTGTACGCAGCGCGCATAGTCAGGCTCTGCCTTCCCTTCGAGTATGCCTTTTATCTCGCGGAACTGACGGCGCACTTCTTCCACCATGTGTGCGGCGGCACGGCCTACGGCATTCATGGTCAGTCCGCAGAACAGAAATGCCATCATGCTCCCGATAAACATTCCCGAGAGCACTTTGGGATTCATCAGTGTCACATCATAATACAGCATGAAGTCGGTGAAACCGGCTTCGTGAATGGCCACCCGGATGCCGTTCGGCAGCTCCAGCATCGTTGTGCCCAGCCGTTCCAGTCCGATGCGTATTTCTTCGATGTATGAGGCCAGCAGCGCCAGTCCGGTAAGAGCAGCCGAACCGATGGCGAAGCCCTTTCCTGTGGCGGCGGTGGTATTGCCCAACGAGTCGAGGGCGTCAGTACGCTTGCGCACTTCCTCACCCAGTCCGCTCATTTCGGCGTTTCCCCCGGCGTTGTCGGCTATCGGCCCGTAGGCATCCGTGGCCAAAGTGATGCCGAGTGTTGACAGCATTCCCACAGAAGCGATTCCAATGCCGTAAAGCCCCATGCCAATGTTCGTAAAGTCGAATCCCGAAGCCAGCCAGAACGAGAGGATAATTCCTGCCACTACTGCAATGACCGGGATGGTGGTAGATATCATGCCCAGTCCGATACCGGAAATGATGACGGTGGCCGGGCCGGTCTTTCCGCTTTCAGAGAGCTTTTTGGTCGGCTTGTAGGACTGCGAGGTGTAATACTCCGTGGAACGCCCGATGATGACACCTACCACCAGACCGATGACGACTGCCAGTGAGATGTTCACCCAGTTGTCTATGCCCAGCATCCAGAGGATAAGGAAGGTGGCTGCTACAATCAGCAGCGAACTCAGGTTCGTTCCCGCCGAAAGCGCTTTCAGCAGGTCTTTCATGCCTGCATCTTCTTTGGTGCGGACGGCGAAGATGCCGAGGATGGACAGCAGGATACCCACCGCGGCAATCAGCATCGGAGCGATGACCGCCTTGAACTGCATCTCTGTGTCGCCTGTCCCGATGAATGCGGCGGCGCCTAAAGCGGCGGTCGCAAGGATGGAACCGCAGTAAGACTCATACAGGTCGGCTCCCATGCCTGCAACATCGCCCACGTTGTCTCCTACATTGTCGGCGATTGTCGCCGGATTGCGCGGGTCGTCTTCCGGGATTCCGGCCTCTACCTTACCGACAAGGTCGGCTCCCACATCGGCTGCCTTTGTGTAGATGCCGCCACCCACACGGGCAAACAGGGCCTGCGTGGAGGCTCCCATGCCGAAAGTCAGCATGGTGGTCGTGATAACGCAGAGCTTGGCGGTAGGATTCAGGGCATCGGCCGGGATGCAATGCTCTAAGAGAAGATACCAGAAAGAAATATCGAGAAGCCCCAGTCCGACAACGACCAGTCCCATTACCGCCCCGCTGCGGAAAGCGATGCGCAGTCCCTTGTTCAGCGAGTGGCGGGCGGCGTTGGCCGTGCGGGCTGATGCGTAGGTGGCTGTCTTCATGCCTAAATATCCCGACAGTCCGGAAAAGAATCCGCCCGTCAGAAAGGCTATCGGAACCCAGTGATTTTGCAGGTTAAAGCCGTATGCCATGATTGAAAACATGATTACCAACCCGATAAAGACAAGAGTTACAACTTTGTACTGTTGTTTCAGATACGACATCGCTCCCTGCCGCACGTGGGAAGCAATCTTTTCCATCGTGGGAGTGCCTTCGCTCTCCCGCATCATCTGTTTGTAGAAGTACCAGGCGAGCAGAAGCGCCAGAATTGAAGATGCCGGTACAATCCAGAAGAGACATGTTTCCATAAGTAGTGTTGATTTTTAAAGTGCTTTTCAAAGATAGGAAAAGCAGTGTGAAAAACAAGTTTCCCGAGTTTGAAGAATGCTTAAATGCATCGGGACGCTTGTTTAAATTATATTAACCCGGCGGCTGGCCTTTGGAGTCGTCCGGATTGTGCGGTTCGGGCAAGGCGGGCCACGGCAGACTGCGGACGGAGCCGCAGTCTGCCGTATCTGTCGGCGGCTGCATGGGGAGGCGGAGTCTGGATTATTTCAGGATTTCCGGCAGTTCGTGTATCCCCTGCTCCTGCAGTTCCTGGTTCAGCTTTATGCAAAGGCTGGAGATTCGCTTGACGCAGGTGGGTTTTTTCATGCCCATCTCGTCCGATATTTCCTTGAAAGTCTTCTGTCTGTAGAACCGCAGCGTGAGCAGCTCCTGGTCTTTGGGCTGAAGCTCGTTGATTCGTTTGCTCATCTCGGCATAGACACTCTCTAATGACCGCAGCAGCGATTCGTCTGGCGGGATGTCTCTCTCAAGATTGTCCGGGATTTCCGTGGTCATCACCGGCAGTCTTTTCTGCTTGCGGTAGTATTCGCTGATGAAATGATAGGTTATGGTCCGAATCCATCCGGAGAATCTTCCGCTTTCTGCATACTGTTCTTTCAGCTTTGAAAGGATGCGGCAGAAAATCTCCTGCACAAGGTCTTCGCAATCTTCTTTGACGGGGATTTTTTGAGACACGATAAGCCGGATGGTCTGGTGATGGCGGCCGTATAGGATATCGGCCGCTTCGGTTATGTTCCTGTTGTACCGTTCGATTAATGCTTCGTCAGGCAAAGACTCCAGGTCTTTAATTTTTTCATGAATGTCCATGTGTTTTTTCTGTCAGGGAGTATCAGATTTGGCATATAGCAAAAAATACGGATTACACGGAGCAAATTTGAGTGTGCTTTGGGTATCCGTGTAGTCCGTATTGTCTTGTGTTGGTTGTGAACCTGTGTTTTTCTGGTCTGGAATTATATCTTGTCTACTTCCTCCAGATTCTTTTCGATTTCCTCGTCGCTTAGCTGATAGTTTGTCAGGTTGCCCGACAGGTATTGGTCGTAGGCGCTCATGTCTATCAGCCCGTGGCCGGACAGATTGAAGAGGATAACCTTCTCTTCGCCGGTCTCTTTGCATTTGTTGGCCTCTTTGATGGCGGCGGCGATGGCGTGGCAAGATTCCGGTGCCGGGATGATGCCTTCGGCTTTGGCGAACAAGATGCCGGCATCAAACGATTCCAGCTGCTGGATGTCCACGGCCTCCATCAGTTTGTCCTTCAGCAGCTGCGATACGATTACGCCCGCACCGTGGTAACGCAAGCCTCCGGCATGGATGTTGGCCGGAGCAAAATTGTGTCCCAACGTATACATCGGCAGCAGGGGCGTATATCCTGCCTCGTCGCCATAGTCGTATTCAAATTTTCCTCTTGTCAGCTTGGGGCATGATGCCGGTTCGGCCGCGATGTAGCGCGTCTGTTTGCCCTCCAGGATGGTGTGCCGCATGAACGGGAAGCTGATGCCGCCGAAGTTTGACCCGCCGCCGAAGCAGCCGATAATCATGTCGGGATATTCGCCTGCCATAGCTATCTGCTTTTCTGCCTCCAGACCGATGACGGTTTGGTGGAGTGTTACGTGGCTTAGCACAGACCCAAGTGTGTATTTGCAGTTTGGAGTGGTGCGCGCCAGCTCTACAGCCTCAGAGATGGCCGTACCCAAAGAGCCCTGATGGTTCGGATATTTGGTCAGAATGTCTTTTCCTGCGCGCGTAGACATGGAGGGGGAAGGGGTGACCTGCGCTCCGAATGTCTGCATGATGCTGCGCCGGTAGGGCTTTTGCTCGTAGCTTATCTTGACTTGATAGACTGCGGCTTCGAGTCCGAATACTTTGGCGGCGTAGGCTAAAGCGGCCCCCCATTGTCCGGCTCCTGTCTCGGTCGTGATATTGGTGATTCCTTCCTTCTTGCAGTAATAGGCTTGCGCCAGGGCCGAATTCAGCTTATGCGAGCCGATAGGGCTTACGCTTTCGTTTTTGAAGTAGATGTGTGCCGGAGTGCCTAAGGCCTTTTCCAGTCCGTAAGCACGCACAAGCGGTGTGCTGCGGTAGTATTTGTACATTTCGCGCACTTCTTCCGGTATTTCTATCCAGGCATCCGTCTGGTTGAGCTCCTGATGACAAAGTTCCTTAGCGAAAATCGGATAAAGATCTTCCGGTTTCAGCGGCTGTTTGGTCTTTGGGTTCAGCGGCGGCATGGGCTTGGTCTTCATGTCTGCCTGAATGTTGTACCAGTAGCGAGGTATTTCATCTTCTGCCAAGATGTATCTTTTCTGTTTGTTGCTCATGATTGCGTATCGTTTTAAATTTCCTGACAAATGTAAATAAAGAGAAAGTAATAAACAACAATTTGAATGTTAATCTCTCGTCTTGTTGATAATTTAATCCATCTGCTGATAATTTTTGGCGAGCCCGCCCTCGCTGGTCTCTTTGTATAGGGAAGGAAGGTCGTGTCCCGTCTGTTTCATCACTTCCACTACTTTGTCGAAAGACACCCGGTGGTGTCCGTCGCTGAAGGCGGAATAGATGTTTGCGTCCAGTGCACGGGCCGCAGCGTATGCGTTGCGCTCGATGCAGGGGATTTGCACCAGTCCGCACACCGGGTCGCATGTCATTCCCAGGTGATGCTCCAGTCCCATTTCGGCGGCATACTCTATCTGGGTCGGGCTTCCGCCGAACAACTGGCTGGCTGCTGCCGATGCCATCGAGCAGGCGACGCCTACCTCGGCCTGGCATCCTGCTTCGGCTCCCGATATGGAGGCGTTGAACTTGACGATATTCCCTATCAGTCCGGCAGTGGCCAATGCGCGCAAGATGCGGGCGTCGCTGAACTCGCGGGTGTTTTGCAGGTGGTAGAGCACGGCCGGGACTACTCCGCATGCTCCGCAGGTAGGGGCAGTCACGATTTTTCCTCCTGAGGCATTTTCCTCGCTTACCGCCAAAGCGTAGGCAAACACCAGTCCGCGCGACTGCAGGCTGCCTTTATAACCTTTGGCGCGTATGTAGTAGGACGACGCTTTGCGCCGCAGATGCAACGGTCCGGGCAGTACCCCTTCGGCGTCGAGTCCGCGCCTGACGGCGTCTTTCATCGTCTCCCACACTTCGGCAAGGAAGCTCCAGATTTCTTTTCCTTCGCATTGCTCCACGTATTCCCAGTAGCTTTTTCCGGTATGCTCGCACCAGTAGAGGATTTGGCTCATCTTGTTCATGTCGTATACTTCGGGCGAAGCGAGGTTGTCATGCCCTTCTTCCGCTAGGGCTCCGCCGCCGATGCTGAACACTGTCCATTCGTCGGTCGCTTTTCCTTCGGCATCGAGCGATTTGAAGGTCATCCCGTTGGGATGGAAAGGGAAGAAGATGTGTGGCTGCCACCGTATTTCTACCGGAGCGTGAGGCTGCATCACATCGAGGATGGCGATATCCGTCATGTGTCCTTTGCCCGTAGCGGCAAGACTTCCGTATAAAGTCACCTGGAAGGAAGATGCCTCCGGATGGCGGGAAAGGAATATTTCTGCCGCTTTCCGCGGGCCCATCGTGTGACTGCTTGACGGGCCTGTGCCTATGCGGTATAATTCTTTGATTGATTTCATGGTCTTGCATTTGTTGGTTTGAATGCAAACTTAATGAAATTTTGCCGAAACGGAGCGTGTATCGGGGATTATTTGCCGGCCGTGCGGGGGGAATGTGAAAGTGAGCCGCCGGCCTGCCGTTTTTGCCTTGTAAAAACTTGTCCTGGCCTGCTTGAAACGGCGGGTTGGCGGCTCAAAAAAACGGTTGTCCGGCTCAATAAGACAAGCCGGAGAGCTTCTTGTAGGTTTAGTCAAACTCTGTCTGCCAGTCGGGATGGGCATAAGCGGTGAAACACATCCTGATTTGCTCTGCGGTGTTCTTTTCTTCTGCCAGTAATGGGAGTTCATCGGGCCCGAAGTAGCGGCTTTCCGTCGTTTCGGTATTGGGCCGGAAGCTGCCTCCCTTTGCCTCGCAGAGCACAAAGACCTTGCATACGTTGTAGGCATAGGGGGGAGGGTTGTGCAGATTGCGGTCGTGCAGGGCGATGATGCGTACGGCCTCCACATCGAGTCCCGCTTCTTCCTTCACTTCCTTTATTGTGTTCGACCTGATGGTCTGCATCACATCCACCCATCCTCCGGGCAGCGACCACGTTTCGTTCCTTTCTTTCACCAGCAATATCTTGCCTTCCTTGAATATGGCGGCGCGGGTGTCCAGCTTGGGAGTCTGGAATCCGGTCTCGTTACAGAACAAGCCTTTCACCTGCTCTAAAGGAAGTCCGTTTTGCAGGCTCATCATCTCGGCGGACAGTTCGCGGATGCGCTCGAAACGCTCCCTGTCAAAAGGGTCTTTGGAATAGGTCAGTCCTGCTTGTGCAATGAACTGTAGCTCTTTGGCCCATTCCAGCCACATCAGATGCTTGTCTCGGTCCATATATTGTCTTAATTCAAGTCTACTACGGTTATGCCTGCGCCTCCGAACTGCACGTGCTCGTCTTGGAAATGCGCGACTCCGGGAACGGTTGCCAGATATTGCCGGATGAGTGTGCGCAGGATGCCGTTGCCCGTCCCGTGGAGAATGCGCACGCGGCCGACTCCTACCAGTATGGCATCGTCGATAAAATAGGTTACTGCCTGTATCGCTTCGTCTCCTCGCATGCCTCTCACATCAATATCCTGCTTGAAGTTCAGCCGTTTTTCGTGCATGTGCTCCTGCGTTTCGTTGCTTACAAACGTGGTTTTGGACGGGGTGTTGGACTGCTTCGGGGCTTCCGTCCGCTCCAGTCGCTCGGTCTTGATGTTCGTCTTCATCAGTCCGAACATGACGACTGCATTTCTGTCGTTGATTTCGAGCACCTGCCCCACCGTATTCTGCCCCTTGATTCTTACATATTCTCCCGTTGTGATGGGTGAAGGTTTGGGGAGAACCGGTTGTGCGGCAGCTGCTTGTTGGGCTTTGGCCTTCTTGTTTTTCTTTCGCTCCTGCTTCTCGCGCAGACTTTCCATTTTCCGGGCAATCTTTTCTTCCAGTTCGGCCTTTTCCCTTTCCTGCACCTGCCTGCGGAAGTCCTCCAGCTCCTGACGGGTTTGCCGGGTGCGTTCTTTCTCCGCCTGCGACTCTTTGATGGTTCGGATGGTGTTTTCTATTTTTGCGTTTGATTCCTGCAGCAGCCGTTCGGCATCTTCGCGTGCTTTCTTGAGGATTTCCCTGCGGTTTTGCTCCAGTTCCGCTATTTCGCGTTCATAGCGGGCGATGGTTTCCTCCATCTGTTTTTCGCGCTTGCGTATGTTTTGCCGTTTGGTCTCCCAATAACGCTTGTCGCGCACGATGTCTTGCAGATATTTGTCACTTTGGATATACTCGCTTCCCACTATCTCAGAGGCATCGGCAATCACTTCTTCCGGCAGGCCTATCTTGCGGGCAATCTCTACGGCAAAGGAACTTCCGGGGTTTCCTATCTGCAACTGGAAAAGTGCCCGCATCTCATGCCGGTCATACAGCATTGCACCGTTGATGACACCCTCATGGTCTTCTGCGAAATGCTTTAGGTTCTGGTAGTGGGTGGTGATGACACCGAAGGTGTGTCTGGCATTGAAACGCTTCAGCACGGCCTCGGCTATGGCTCCTCCTATCTGCGGTTCGGTTCCTCCTCCAAACTCATCAATCAGGATAAGGCTGCGTTCGTTGCAGTACTTCATCATCATCTTCATGTTGGTGAGATGCGACGAGTAGGTACTTAAATCGTCTTCGATGCTCTGTTCGTCGCCGATGTCGATAAATATATGGCTGAAGATTCCGGCATGGCTGCGCTCGTTCATCGGGACAGGCATACCGCATTGAAGCATATACTGCAACAATCCCACGGTCTTCAGGCAGACAGACTTGCCTCCGGCGTTGGGGCCAGAGATGAGAAGGATGCGCTGCCGGGTGTTCAGCTCGATATCGAGCGGCACGACTTTCTTGTTATGCTTGGCCAATGAAATTTGCAGCAGAGGATGGACGGATTCAAACCAGTCGATGACCTGGTTGTCTTCTAATGCCGGCTTGACGGCCTTTATTTCAATGCTGAGCAATGCCTTGGCCCGGATGAAATCGATTTCCGCCAGAAATTCGTAAGACTGGAGCAGGGCCGGCACTTGCGGGCGGACGAAGGCCGAAAACTCCGTCAGAATGCGGACAATCTCTCGGCGCTCTTCGTTTTCCAGTTCGCGGATGCGGTTGTTTGCATCCACCACCTCGGCGGGTTCGATAAAAACAGTCTTGCCTGTGGCCGACTCATCGTGGACGATGCCCCGTATCTTCCGCTTCATTCCCGGCGCTACGGGGATGACCAGACGCCCGTCGCGCATGGTCGGGGTGGCGTCTTTGTCTACATATCCTTCGGCCTGAGCGGAGCGGAGGATATTGTTCAGGCTGCGTGAGATACTTCCGGTCGTGGCCGTCAGTTCGCGCCGGATGCGCAGCAGCTCGGGTGAAGCGTTGTCTTTCACCTTACCGAACTTGTCGAGTATATTGTTGATGTGTGTGATGATTTGCGGGAAAACCAGAATGTCACCGGCAAGCTCGCGCAGGTTGGGATAGGGAGAACCGGTTTTTCCGTCCTCCTCTTCCGGATTTTCTGTATGCTGCAGGAAACGGACGATGTTGCGAATCGTTTCCAGTGAACGGCGCAAGTCGAATACTTCCTGCTCATCCATATACAGTCCCTCCACGCGAATGCGTTTCAATGACGGGCGTACATCGAAAAAATATTGGTCGGGGAAGTCGTTTTCCTCCTGAAGGATGCGGATAAACTCTATCGTCTGCTCCATTCGCCGGTTTATTTCAGTGAAATTGTCCGAGAAGTCCATATTTTCCACGCGCTCTTTTCCCAGACCGCTCAGGCATTTCCCTGTCAGCATATGGCGTATCTGCGTGAAGCCTATTTTTTGTTCAAAGTTTTGGGGATATATCATGGCTTTTACTGGTTGCTAAATTGTATTTAACAGTGCTTTTTCCGGTTACAAAGGTACGAAATGAAAAAAAACAAGCAAAAAAGTCGAGAATTATTTGCAGATATAAAAAAAATGCGTACCTTTGCATCGCTTTTAAAGGAAAACGCTTCTCGAAAGAGAGGCTTTAGGAGAGGTGGCAGAGTGGTCGATTGCGGCGGTCTTGAAAACCGTTGTGCTGCGAGGCACCCGGGGTTCGAATCCCTGTCTCTCCGCAATAAACATTGAAAATCAATGTTTTACAAATTAAACACCCGATTTTAC
>CALUJA010000012.1 GCA_944320845.1 uncultured Phocaeicola sp. | reverse complement strand
GAGCGGAAAACGAGACTCGAACTCGCGACCCTAACCTTGGCAAGGTTATGCTCTACCAACTGAGCTATTTCCGCAACGCCTTTAAAGCAATCTGTCTTGTTTTCCCGATTGCGAGTGCAAAGGTAGTGCTTTTTCTGAAACCACCAAACACTTGACTCACTTTTTTATGACATATCTGCTAAAAAGAAAGACAATACCTTGCCGTCAGCACATGCGGTCACGATAATCTTCGTAACGGAATGTCTTGTAAATCTCCAGGTTACCATCCTTATGCAGCAATGCGACCGAAGGATGGTGAATGCCGTTAAACATGTTTGTCTTGACCATCGTATAATGAATCATGTCTTCAAAAACAATCCGTTCGCCTACTTGCAATTCGTGGTCAAACCGCCAACTGCCCATATAGTCTCCGCTCAGACAGCTGTTTCCTCCCAAGCGGTAGACATGCTCGCCTGCGGCCGCCGTCTTTACCGCATCGGCAGGAAGCGACTCGGCCCCTCTCACCTGAGGCTGGTAAGGCATCTCCAGACAATCGGGCATGTGGCATGTAAAGCTTACATCGAGGATAGCCGTGCGTATGCCGCTGCTCTCAACAATATCCACTACGGACGAAACCAGCGTTCCGGTCTGCCAGGTGAAAGCCGAACCCGGTTCCAAAATAATGTGCAGATGGGGATAGCGCGACTTTAGTCCTTTCAGCAGACGAATCAGATGGGCCGTATCGTAGTCTTTGCGCGTCATCAGATGGCCGCCCCCCAGGTTCAACCACTTCAATTGAGGGAACCAGCGGGAAAAGCGCTCTTCGATATGCTGCAGAGTACGCTCCAATTCATACGAACTGGACTCGCAATGACAGTGGCAGTGAAAGCCTTCGATGCCTTCGGGCAAAGCATCCGGCAGCAGACCGGCGGTCACCCCGAAGCGCGTTCCCGGCGCACAGGGATTGTAAAGCTCCACTTCCACTTCCGAATACTCCGGATTCACCCGCAAGCCACAGGAAACCGGTTCGCCCGCCGCCGCCACCTGCGGATAGAAACGGCCGAACTGCGACAGGGAATTGAATGTTATGTGGCTGCAATAGCGCAGAAACGCCGGAAAGTTGGCTTCCGTATAAGCCGGTGAATAGGCATGTGCCTTGCTGCCAAATTCCTCGTAGGCAAGCCGCGCCTCATACTCCGAACTGGCAGTAGTATAATGGATGTATTCGCGGAATATCGGAAACGATTTCCACATGGCAAAAGCTTTAAACGCCAGTATAATCTCTACTCCGGCAGTATCTGCCACATGTTTTATCAGGCTCATATTCTGTCTGAGCAGCTCTTCCTCCATGACATAGCATGGAGAAGGCACTTGTGTCGGATTTAACATCTATATCAGCTTTTAAGAATTGTCTATTATCTTAAACCGGGCATATTTCAGCAGCAGCTGCTTGTCGCCCGCATGCTCGAAACGGACGGTTGCCTTGCAGTTGTCGCCGGTGCCCTCCACTTTCATGACTTCTCCCCGGCCGAAACGCTCATGCTCGATAAGCTGTCCGGCCGAAACCGGAGCTGCACCGGCTGGAGAAGACGGTGCAGACGGAACAATCTTCCGCATCACACGCGGCGGTGCAGGCTTCACAAAACGGCGCGGCGCTTCCGGACGGGTATCTTCATCCGGCAAAAATGGCGCTTGCTCCCTGTAAAAATCATTTCGGAAGCGTCCAATCCGGTCTTCCGTCCTGCGGACGAACGTTTCCTCCTGGGGCATATCCAAATAACGGGCATCAATATCCTTCAAAAAGCGGCTCGGATTGCAGAACTCCATCTTGCCGTATCGGAAGCGATTCTTGGCATACGACAGATAGCAATGCTCTTCCGCACGGGTAATGGCCACATAAAAAAGACGGCGCTCCTCCTCCAACGACCGGTAGGAATCAGACGAAAGCAGACTTGGAAAAAGCCCTTCTTCCATTCCCACCACAAAAACATTCTTAAACTCCAGTCCTTTTGCCGAATGCACGGTCATAAGGGTGACTTTCGGAATATCTTCGCCCTGGTCGCTGTCTTGGTCGGTCAGTAAAGACACTTCAGACAGATAGTCGGTAAGATGCACGCGCTCGTTTCCCTCCTCACGCCGTGTGGCGCAAAAGTCGTTCATTCCGTTTACCAGTTCTTCAAGGTTCTCCTGACGGCTCAGATTCTCCGGCGAGCGGTCTTGGTAAATGTCGGCGGCAATACCCGACAGACGCACGATGTCCTGCCCCAGCTCATAAGCATCCTGCCGTTCCACCCGTTCAGCGAATCCCGCTATCAAATCACGGAAGCCTTGCAGCTTGGCATGCGTACCTTTATTTATATTCACGCCGCAGGCCAACGGGTCGGCCAAGACCTTCCACAGGCTTGTCCCTTCCCGGTTCGCCGCCTCCACCAGCTTGTTCAGGGTCGTATCGCCGATTCCCCGCGCCGGATAATTGATGACCCGCTTGAAGGCCTCTTCATCATTCGGATTTACCGCCAGACGGAAGTAGGCTATTATGTCCTTTATCTCCTTCCGCTGGTAAAACGAAAGTCCGCCATAAATGCGGTAAGGCAGATTCCGCTTGCGGAGCGCCTCTTCAAAGATACGGCTCTGGGCATTTGTCCGGTACAGTACGGCAAAGTCACTGTAAGCATATCCGCCGCTTGCGTGCAGACGGACAATCTTGTTTGCCACAATCTCTCCCTCTTCCACATCACTGTATGCCTTGAATACCGGTATCGGCTCCCCTTTTTCCTTTTCAGAAAACACCTCTTTCCGAATCCGTTCGCTGTTTTTCGCTATCAGACTGTTTGCCGCCTTCACAATCGTCTGCGTAGAACGATAGTTCTGCTCCAGTTTGAACAGGCGCACATCGTCATAAAGCTTGGTAAACTGCAAGATATTGTCAATATTCGCCCCACGGAATGAATAGATGCTCTGAGCGTCATCACCCACCACACACACGTGCTGATGGTGCTTCGTCAGTTGCAGCACAATGCTATGCTGGGCGAAATTCGTATCCTGATACTCATCCACCAGTACATAACGGAAACGCTCTGCATAGCTTCTGCAAATATCCGGATGGCGGTCGAACAACATATAGGTATAAAACAGCAGGTCGTCAAAATCCAAAGCGTCGCTCTGCCTGCACCGCTCCTGGTAACGGCGGTAGATATCGCGCATCAACGGAATCTTCGCCGCCTGGTCGCTCTGATAAAATTCGGAATTGGCGGCATAAGCCTCCGGCGAAACCAGATGGTTTTTGGCATTGCTGATGCGGCCCTGAATCATTCCCGGCCTGTAAACCTTATCGTCCAGCTTCATCTCCTTTATGATGGACTTGACCAGACTTTTCGAATCAGCCGCATCATAGATGGTAAAGTTATGTGAAAAGCCTATCGCCTCCGCCTCCGCGCGCAGAATGCGCAAGAATATGGAGTGAAACGTTCCCATCCAAAGATAACGCGCACGGGCACTCCCCACCTGGCGGGCAATACGCTCTTTCATTTCGCGCGCCGCCTTGTTGGTAAATGTCAAGGCAAGAACCGACCACGGTTCGTATCCATGCTCCAGCAGATAAGCTATCTTATAAGTCAGCACACGTGTCTTGCCCGAGCCCGCTCCCGCAATCACGAGCGACGGCCCCTCATTATACAAGACAGCCGCACGCTGACTGTCATTCAATTCATCCAAACAATCCATTACACTTTATTCGGTTGCCGTAAATCGTTTGATTACATTATACGCAGAGAAGATTCCCAGTTCGCCGGCCTTGCTCAAATCCTGTATGCCCTGACTGTTGTTTCCGAGGAAGATATTTACCAGTCCGCGATTGAAGTAAGCATCAGCAAAACGAGGGTCAAGCGCTATCGCCTGGTTATAGTCAGCCAGCGCCGCACGATAATCTTTCAGCACCGCATGAATATTCCCCCGGTTATAATAAGCATATACAAAGTCCGGATTCAGGCGAATCACCTCATCCAGGTCTTCCCGAATGCGGGCATAATCGAATGTACGCACCTGAACATTCTTGTCGGCAGAAACTGTTTCAAGTTCAAAACCTTTGTCTCTGCGCCTATACTCCAACTGCTTATAATAAATCAACGCCCGCGAGAAATAGGCCGGGAAAAAGGTTGAATCCCTCTTGATGGCCTCATCCAAGTCGGCAACCGCATTGTCGAAGTCCTGCACCAGATAAAAATCAAGTGCACGCGCGTAATAATTCAAGGCATTGTCCGGTTCCTTGACGATGGCCGAAGTCTGCGCATCTATCGAAGCGAAATGTTGCTTGGCCTGCTCTTCGCTCAATGAAGCTTCATTGTTTGTTATCAGCAGGCGATGCGGCAGCACATGGCGGTTGTTCAGGTCGTCAACAGCCTTTGAGAAATTCACCTGATGCCGCACTTCATCCTGACGCTCATAATAAGTCAGGGCAAACATTGGCTGCGGCAGGATATTGACATTACGGTCTTGTACCCTTCCCCTATATTCTGTCTTGTACTTATTGTCTTCTCCCTCATCGGCCACCACCATCTTGCGGTAATTATTCATATTCTTGTCAGACTTCTTGCGCGTATTGTCGGCCGAAGCCGTAGTCTGGCCCGACGAACGGCCGTTTTGCACATCAAGCTGCGCCTTCAGCACCTTAAAGTCGTCTTCGTCCGCACCTTTCAAGTCGCCCGTCTTGCGCCGAGCCTGCGCCCGATACTGATAACCAGCCAAGAAATTCGGATATTCATCGAGCACAGTCGTGTAATCATCAATGGCTCCCTGATAATCCCCCGTGCGGTCGCGCAGCAATCCACGGTTAAACACCGCCATCATATTGTCCGGCTCCATTTCAAGCACGAAATCGAAATCTTCTATCGCACGATTGTCATCCCCCACTTGCGCACGCAGGAGTCCGCGATTATAATGACCGATAAAATTATTGCGGTCAATGTCCAGAGCGACATCATAATCAGACATCGCCCCCCGCAAGTTATTTTGATTGTAACGCGCCAAAGCACGGTTTATATACAGTCCTGCATTACGGACAGAAAGGCGGATGGCCTCCGTCAAATCCGATTCCGCATCCGGGTACTTCGTGCGCTGCAGAAAGAGCATTCCTCTCGATGCCCAGGTATCCGGATTGTAACGGTCCATCTCGATGGCCCTGTCTGCGTCAACCATCGCCTGAAGCGTATCCTTCTGCTTCAGCGAAACTTCCGTGCGCATCAGGTAAGCATCCGTATAGCGGGGAGAGATGCGGATAAGCGTATCCAAATCTGCACGCGCCTTCGTATAGTCTTTCTCCTGCATCCGGCACAAAGCCAGGTTATGCCACAGACTCGTATTCTCAGGATCCAGCTTCAGGGCCTTCAGATAATCATCTATCGCATCCTTATAGTTCTTCTGCTGGATGCGGGAGATACCCCTCACCTGATAGGCGTTCACCACGAAAGGATTCCGCTCGATAGCCTCTGAGCAATCGGCTTCCGCTCCACGGAAATCATCCAGATTCAGTTTGGCAAGTCCGCGATAGAAGTAAGGCTCCGCCAAATAAGGCTTGGCATTGATTACCTGGTTGAAATACTGAATAGAAAGTACATAGTCTTCAAAATAAAGCGCATTCTTGCCTATAGTCATGACCCGTTCCGCATTGATTTGGGCAAGAACGGACAAAGGCAAGAACAGCCCCATCAGCACTATATACAGCGAGCGCATTGTCATTTTACTACTTTCACCTTGTAAGAACAGCGAACCTTCCCTTTTACCATCGAATTGAGCTTTCCCCGAATCATCTGCTTGCGCAAGGCGGAAAGATGGTCAATGAACATGGTGCCGTCCAGATGGTCAAACTCATGTTGCATCACACGCGCCAGATATCCTTCCACCCATTCATCGTGCGGATTCAGTTCCTCGTCCAGATAAGTTACGTGAATCCTGTCCGGGCGCTTCACATTCTCATGAATTCCCGGCAGGCTCAGACAGCCTTCCTCCATTGATACCAGATTATCCCCTTTCTCAATGATATGGGGATTGATATAAGCACGCTTGAAGTCCTTGAACTCCGGCATGTCGTCCGAAAGCACATCCAGGTCGATTACCACCACACGGATAGGCAGACCCACCTGCGGAGCGGCCAGCCCTACGCCATCGGCGTGCTCCATCGTTTCAAACATGTTTTTTATCAGTTCCTTCAAGTCCGGATAATCCGGAGTTATGTCTTCAGCCTCCTGTCTTAACACGGGCTGTCCGTATACGTAAATAGGTAAAATCATTATTGTCTGTATTATTAAAGTTTATATCTTTTCGATTCCAAGTATGACTGCAGGATAATGGTAGCGCTGATTTCATCCACCAGCGCCTTGTTTTGCCGGGCACTCTTCTTCAGTCCGCCGTCAATCATGGCCTGATGCGCCAGTACTGAAGTGAAGCGTTCGTCCACCCACTCCACCGGAATGTCGGGAAGCTTCTTCTTCAGCAGGTTTACAAAAGGGACAATGCGCTTCATGTTCTCGGAGTCCTTGTTGTTCATCTGTTTCGGATACCCTACGACAATACGTTCCACTTTCTCCTGCGCCGTATATTTCAGAAGAAAGTCCATCAGTTCAGACGTTGCAACAGTAGTCAGTCCATTTGCAATTATCTGCATCGGGTCTGTCACTGCTATTCCCGTCCGTTTCTTCCCATAGTCTATTGCCAATATTCTGCTCATATTGGCGGCAAAAATACAAATTAAATTGAATATGATAAATTTTTGAAACGCAGATTAACGGAGATTTTCCTCTTTTTTCTATGATTATCTTTTCCCGTCCGGGAAGAGCAGCTCCCGCATGACAGCAGCGGAGTCTGACCTTGTCCGGGCCAGACTCCGCTTTCACTGTAACAAACTCTCGGCTTCACCGCGGTGGAATCCGGCTTTCATGCCGCCAATCCAGCCTCCGCCCCAATCCGTCACCACTCCACAAACTTGCCACGGGCCTTTCTGTCCTCCAGCAATTCGGCCAAATGCTTGTTCTTGGAAGAAGCGATATATTTGCGGCCGAAAATATTGGGAATGGCAACTCCCACCGAGATGCACATAATAACCAGACCTGAATTAACCCCACACTCAATGGCCTTCATCAAAGTCGTCACTTTGTCAATATCGGTCACATTCATATTGATGATGCCAAACAGCATACGGTACATCAACACGCCGGGAATCATCGGAATCACCGAAGGGATGGTCAGCACATGATTGGGCACATGAAACCAATGGACAGCCTTTATGGCTATCAGACTCACCAACACCGAGCCTGAAAACGAACCAATCACCAGTCCCATATCCAATCCGATATTGTCGGTACTCGGGCCGAGATTGACAAAGTTGCGGGTACAAACCGCCATGATGCCACCCAAAGCTACCACCCACAGCAGCCGGCGCTGCACATTGAATATCATGGAAAAGCCCATCGCCGAAATGGCGGCGGCCAAAGCATACTCCCAATAGGTATGGTGAGGCACCATGCTGATTGTCGGGAAAAAGTCTTCGATATGGCAAAGCTTTACGGCAAAGGCAATGCCGAACGCCATAGCCGAAACCATCAGCAGTGTATTCATCGCCCGCACGATACCCACCTGAATATAATTGTCAAGCATATCGTCGACAAAGTTTATCAAAGGAACACCCGGCACAATGAACAGGGCGCACGCCAGCAGCGGATGCCAGGGAGTGTCCGTCCACTCGCCTGGAAGCAGGGTTGACATCCAAGCCAAAAATGTGGATACAAAGGCCGCTATCGCAATGCCCATATAATGATTCAGTCCCGACTCATTGCATTTGGCACGCACACGCATCCCCACAATGGCCGCAAGCGAAGCATACAGGAATGCCATCCAGTCGCATCCGAACTGGATACAGAATCCTCCGCAGGCAAAGCCTGCACCAACCGCCACCATCCACGGGCTGTAGTTACGCTTCTTGGTGCGAATCTTCTCAAGTTCCTCTTCATAACGGTCGAGAGAATAGTCCTCTTCGAGAGCCCGCCATGAAAGCTTGCTCACTTCCGATATGGCCGTCATGTTTACGCCATGGCCATCTATGCGCTGAAACTTGGTAAACGAATAATCGCCGTCGCTCACATTCACCATCAGCATGGTAAAGCTGACATAAATGTGAAGCTTCTCCTCGGGGATTCCCAAATAAACGGCCGTACGCTTCATGTTTCTCACGACACGGTTTGTATCCGCCAGACTTTCCACCAACAGTTTTCCTGTGCGCAACAAGAGATCTACCCTACGGTGCAGCTGTTGGTCATAAGCCTTTACCGTGGTCTCCAAATGTTCCTCTAATATCATAGCTCTTTTTACCTTAAAACAATTCGGCTGCAAAATTAGACAAAATCCTGAAATTTTACTTATGTTTGCACGCCGATACAGACATTCCATGAATAAAACTTCGAAAATAAAAGAGGAAAAACGGGTTGTAAGCCAAATGATATACCTTTACTGCCGCCATAAGGAAAAGAACAAAACTCTTTGCCATTCCTGTGCCGAACTGTTGGAATATGCACACACCCGACTTTCGAAATGTCCGTTTCAGGAAAAGAAAAAGACATGCCGCCTGTGCACAGTCCACTGTTACCGGCCTGACATGCGGACAAAAATGAAAGAAGTAATGCGCTACGCCAGACCGAGAATGCTGTTTTTTCATCCGATATCCGCAGTAAAACATTTATGGAGCGAGCTCAAATGAGGAATTTTTCCACACAAAATCACCCGAATCCTCAAATAATCTTTATTTTACAGCAAGTATTATATATTGATTATCACAGTTAAAAGAAAAATCCTTACCTTTGGCACGTATATTGCCTGCCCATTCTGTGGCATCTAAACAATAAATAAAAAATTTATGAGACGTTTCTTGACGAAAAAAGACTTAAAGGTAAAAAGAAAACAAACAGTTTATGCCGGAATCGGTATTATTGTAATCGTGATACTCTATCTGATTCTGACCCGCCAGCCGGCTCCTGTTCCAGAACTTCCCATTGTCAGCGTGACTCCTGCCCAACAACGGGATGTGGAAATCTACGGTGATTACGTAGGGCGTATACGTGCTCAGCAATTCGTGGAAGTACGAGCCCGGGTTGAAGGCTTTCTCGAACAGATGCTTTTTGAAGAAGGTACAGAGGTAAAGCGCAACCAAGTGTTGTTCGTCATCGACCAGGACCAATATAAGGCAAAGGTAGACAAAGCACGCGCACAACTGAAAAAAGATGAAGCAAGCGCACGAAAGGCCGAACGAGACCTGGCCCGCATCCGCCCGCTCTATGAGCAAAACGCAGCCAGCCGCCTGGATTTGGACAATGCGGAAGCAGCTTATGAAACGGCTATTGCCAGCGTGGGCATGAGTCAAGCCGATTTAGATCAAGCCGAACAAGAACTGGGTTATACTGTGGTGCGCTCTCCGCTTGACGGACAAATCAGCGAACGTCACGTTGACCTCGGCACACTGGTAGGCACAGGCGGCAAATCATTGCTCGCCACCATCGTAAAAAGCGACACGGTGCTGATAGATTTCAGCATGACAGCACTTGACTATCTGAAAAGCAAGGAACGAAACGTTACGTTGGGGCAAAAAGACTCAACACGTTCCTGGCAACCAACGGTGACCATCACCCTGCCAGACAACAGTGTCTACCCTTACAAAGGATTGGTAGACTTTGCCGCACCTCAGGTTGACCCTAAAACGGGAACATTCTCCGTACGTGCGGAAATGACTAACCCCGAGCATGTGCTGCTGCCCGGACAGTTCACCAAAGTCCGTCTGCTGTTGGATGTGCGCGAACATGCAACCGTTGTTCCGCAAAAAGCATTGATTATCGAAAAGGGAGGAGCCTACATCTTCGTCATGCGGCAAGATTCTGTCGTTGAAAGACGCTTCATCGAACTGGGGCCGGAATTTGGAAACGATGTTGTAGTAGAACGCGGACTGATACCTGGCGAGATGATTGTCTGCGAAGGTTATCATAAACTAAGTCCGGGCATCAAGGTACGCGTAGGAGAAGCACCTAAAGAAGAGGAAAACAGCGACAAAGACAGCCTCTAAAAATAGAAATGCCTAAATCAGACCACAAATGAAAGTAAACTTCTTTATAGACAGACCGGTCTTTTCGGCTGTCATATCCATCCTTATCGTTATCGTAGGTATCATCGGCCTGCTGATGCTGCCTATTGACCAGTATCCGCAGATTACGCCGCCGGTGGTGAAAATCAGTGCCTCCTATCCCGGAGCAAGTGCATTGACCGTATCCCAAGCCGTGGCTACCCCCATCGAACAAGAATTAAACGGTACGCCGGGCATGCTTTACATGGAGTCAAACAGTTCAAACTCTGGAGGCTTTTCGGCTACTGTCACTTTTGACATCTCTGCCGACCCGGATTTGGCTGCCGTTGAGATACAGAACCGCATCAAGCTGGCCGAATCCCGTCTGCCGGCCGAAGTCATTCAAAACGGAATTGAAATAGAGAAGCAGGCTGCCAGCCAATTGCTGACCGTCTGTCTGACTTCCAACGACCCGAAATTTGATGAGATATATCTGAGTAATTTCGCTACAATCAACGTACTCGACCTTATCCGCCGTATTCCCGGTGTAGGGCGTGTTTCAAACATAGGCAGCCGTTATTACGCCATGCAGATATGGGTAGACCCTGCCCGCCTTGCCAATTTCGGACTGACCGTACAGGATGTGCAGAATGCCTTGAAAGACCAAAACCGCGAATCTGCGGCCGGAGTATTGGGACAACAGCCGGTAACCGGAATCGACATCACCATCCCCATCACCGCCCAAGGGCGTTTGTCAAGTGCGTCCCAGTTTGAAGAAATTGTACTCCGGGCAAATCCGGACGGTTCACTTATCCGTCTGCGCGATGTAGCCCGGGTTTCATTGGAGGCGCAATCGTATAATACCGAAAGTGGAATAAACGATGGCAATGCTGCCGTGCTTGCCATCTACATGCTTCCGGGAGCCAACGCCATGGAAGTTGCGGAGAATGTAAAGAAAGCAATGGAAGAAATGAGCAAGACATTCCCCGAAGGACTGAAATACGAGATTCCTTTCGATATGACCACTTACATATCCGAGTCCATTCACGAAGTATACAAAACTTTGTTCGAGGCATTGGTCTTGGTCATCATTGTCGTATTCCTCTCATTACAAAGCTGGCGCGCCACTTTGATACCAACCATTGCCGTCCCTATCTCACTGATAGGAACATTCGGATTCATGCTTATTTTCGGCTTCTCGCTCAATATACTGACGCTGTTAGGATTGGTTCTTGCCATCGGACTGGTGGTAGACGACGCCATCGTAGTGGTAGAAAATGTGGAACGCATCATGGAGGAAGAACACCTCAGTCCTTACGAAGCAACCAAAAAGGCAATGGACGGATTGACAGGAGCCTTGATTGCCACATCCTTGGTATTGGCAGCCGTATTCGTTCCGGTAAGTTTCCTGTCCGGCATTACCGGACAGCTTTACCGGCAGTTCAGTGTGACAATCGCCATATCCGTTCTGCTTTCCACGGTAGTTGCCTTAACTTTAAGTCCGGTAATGTGCTCGCTGATACTGAAACCCACCGATCCCAACAAGCCCAAAAACCGGATATTCAGAACCATCAACCGTTGGCTGGATTTAGGAAACAACAAATATGTGACCGGAATCAAGCATATCATCAAGCACCCCAAGCGTGTAACCGCGGCATTCGGCATGGTGATTGTCTTCATATTCGTGTTGTACCGACTGATTCCCACCAGTTTTCTTCCGACAGAAGACCAGGGATATTTTACCGTCGAACTGGAAATGCCTGAAGGAACGACTTTGGAAAGAACCCGTATCGTGACCAACCGTGCCATCGACTATCTGATGAAGATTCCTGCCGTGGAGTATGTGCAGAATGTTACGGGTACGAGTCCGCGTGTCGGAACGAGCCAGGCAAGAAGCCAGCTGACCGTTATCCTGAAAGAATGGAAAGAGCGTGACGATACAACCATCGATGAAATCATGGAAGATGTCCAGCGAGAATTCACCGAATATCCGGAATGCAAAGTTTACCTCTCCACTCCACCGGTCATTCCGGGATTGGGTACTTCAGGAGGTTTTGAAATGCAGCTTGAAGCCCGGGGAGACGCCAGTTATGAAGATTTGGTGGAAGCTACAGACACGCTGATGTTTTATGCCTCACAGCGCAAAGAACTTACCGGACTGTCTTCCTCCCTGCAGGCAGCCATTCCGCAGCTTTATTTCGATGTAGACCGTGACCAAGTCAAGCTGTCTGGAGTTCCGATGGCAGATGTATTTGCAACCATGAAAGCTTATACCGGCTCTGTATATGTGAACGACTTCAACATGTTTAACCGCATCTATCGCGTATACATCCAGGCCGAAGCCCCTTATCGTGCCCATCGGGACAACATCAACCTGTTTTTTGTGCGCGGAAGCGACGGTTCCATGATTCCGCTGACCGCACTCGGCACAACCGAATATACAACGGGGCCGGGAAGCATCAAGCGGTTCAACATGTTCAATACAGCAGTTATCCGCGGAACGGCATCGCACGGCTACAGCTCCGGCCAGGCTATGGAATTGATTGAACAGATAGCACGCGACCATCTGCCCGACAACATCGGTGTAGAATGGAGCGGACTGTCTTATCAGGAAAAACAGGCAGGCGGACAGACAGGCATGATTCTGTCATTGGTATTCCTGTTCGTATTCCTTTTCCTGGCCGCACTGTATGAAAGCTGGAGCATCCCTATCGCCGTACTGCTTTCGCTTCCGGTAGCCGCTCTCGGCGCATATGCCGGCGTTGCCCTGTGTGGACTGGAAAACGATACCTACTTTCAGATTGGACTGGTAATGCTTGTCGGACTGGCCGCCAAGAATGCCATCCTGATTGTAGAATTTGCCAAAGACGAAGTAGATGCCGGCCGCGACCTGATAGAGGCAACGCTTCATGCGGCACATCTGCGCTTCCGTCCGATTCTGATGACTTCGCTTGCCTTCATTCTCGGCATGGTTCCGATGGTTATCGCTTCCGGACCGGGTTCTGCAAGCCGTCAGGCCATCGGTACGGGTGTATTTTTCGGCATGATAGTGGCCGTTACGGTGGGAATATTCCTCGTGCCGTTCTTCTTTGTCATGATTTACAAAGCTAAAAACAAACTGAAAGCGAAACATGCTAACTAACGTCCTTGACTTATGAAACAGACATTATCATCATATCGCCTTTGGCTCTTCCTGCTGGCCGCATCCCTCCTTCTCGGAAGCTGTCAGTTGGGAAAGCATTATACACGCCCCAGACTCGAACTGCCTGAGACCCTCGACAGTCTGAGCGTGGATACCACCTCCGTCGCCGACCAAACGTGGGAGCAGCTCTATACCGACACGACTCTGCAAGCGTTGATACGCAAGACACTGGCCTATAACAAAGACATGCTGATTGCCGCATCGCGCGTCAAGCAACTGGCAGCCCTCAAGCGCATCGACTACGCCAACATGTTTCCCCAGATAGGGCTGAGAGTATATGCCGAACGGGAAAGAGAGAACTACGGAGGAAACCATTACAGCATGGACGACCAGTTTGATTTGAAAGGTACCGCATCGTGGGAACTCGACCTTTGGGGAAAACTAAGGTGGGCAAGAGACAAGAGCGTGGCCGAGTTTATGGGAGCCGTAGAAAACCAACGTGCCCTGAAAATGAGCCTCATCGCCCAAGTCGCCCAGTCGTATTTCGAGCTGGTTGCACTTGACAATGAACTTTCCATCGTAAGAAAAACCGTAGATGCCCGCCGTGAAAGCCTTCATCTGGCACGCATCCGTTACGAAGGCGGACTGACTTCGGAAACCGCATTCAGGCAAGCGCAGGTGGAACTGGCACGTACAGCGACGCTCGTCCCTGACCTGGAAAGACGAATCACGCTGAAAGAAAACGAAATCGCATTTCTCACCGGAGAATATCCGCATTACATCAACCGCTCCGTACTGCCGGAAGATGTCATGTTTCCAGTGAGCCTCCCGGTCGGACTGCCTTCGGCACTGCTCGAACGGCGTCCCGATGTGCGCCAGGCAGAACAAGCCTTGATTGCCGCCAATGCAGCGGTGGGAGTTGCCTATACCAGCCTGTTCCCCAATATCGCCCTGACCGCCACTTACGGTGCGGAAAGCGACATATTGAGCGAATTGCTGAAGTCGCCCCACCACCTGATAGCGGGCACTCTGACGCAGCCAATCTTTGCAATGGGCAAGAACCGCGCCCGGCTGAAAGCAGCCAAGGCGGCTTATGAACAGGCGCTCTATTCATACGAAAAGGTGGTGCTGAGTGCCTTCAAGGATGCATACAATGCCATTGCCGAGTTCAACAAGATAAAGGAGATTTACGAAACCCGTCTTCGCCTGGAACAATCGTCGAAGAGCGCGCTCGACCTGGCCCAGCTTCAGTATATGAACGGAGCCATCGGGTACATGGACTTGCTGGACGCGCAGCGCGGCTATCTGGATGCACAGATTAGTCTGAGCAATGCCATTCGCGACAAGCAGATTACAATGGTAAACCTTTACAAAGCCCTTGGCGGAGGATGGAAAGAATAAGAGCAAAATGAAATTTCATTATCGCCATATCCTTTTTTTATTAGTAGCGGGAGCAGGGATGCTCCCGGCTCTTTTGTCGGCGCAACGGCCTGCCGCCCTGAAAGAACAGCTTCAACGCATCATTTCCGGCAAACAGGCCGAAGTGGGCATCGCCGTCATCCTGAACGGGGAAGACACGATAACGGTCAACAACGACGGCCGCTATCCGATGATGAGCGTTTTCAAATTCCATCAGGCACTGGCCGTAACCGACTATATGAGGCGGAACCGGACGCCGCTCGACTCCACACTCTTCATAACAAAAGAGGAACTGAAGCCTGACACCTACAGTCCGCTCCGCGACAAGTATCCGGACGACGAGGAAGTGACTGTCTCCATACGGGAGCTACTGACATATACCCTTCAGCTAAGTGACAACAACGCCTGCGACATACTTTTCCACCGTCTGGTCTCTACCGAAGAAACAGACCGGTACATTCACAGCCTCGGCATCGACAGCTGTTCCATCAGCATGACCGAAGACGACATGCACCGCGACCTGGCAAACTGCTACCGCAACTGGACAACTCCCCTTGCCGCCACCCGTCTGTTTGAAAAGTTCCTGACCCTCCGGCTTCCCGGAAACGGCTATCACGAATTTCTCAAGCATACGCTCATCTCCTGCCAGACGGGGAAAGACCGTCTGGCCCGTCCGCTTGAAAATACGCAGGCAGCCATCGGCCACAAGACCGGGACCGGCGACCGCAATGCCGACGGGAAAATCATCGGTACAAACGATGCCGGCTTTGTCATCCTGCCCGACGGACAGCACTATACCATCGCCGTCTTTGTCAAAGACTCGGCAGAAACGCCCGAAGCTACGGAACAAATCATCGCCGACATCTCTGACGCCGTATACCGGCACGTTTCCAAATAAAAATTATTCCGGCAAAACATCCTAATCGTCATGTTTTTATCTTACCTTTGAAGGCAAAATAACTTAATGGTATCATCACACTATGAACAACAGACTTATCTTTTCACTAACCGCCGCGCTTCTTCTTTTTCTTGCATCCTGCGGCAAACAAGACAAGACGGTGGAATATCCGCTTATCGAACTGGCCAACTCACAAACCCTTGACATCGCCAAAGTGGAACTGACCGACTCGGCTACCAGACTGCATGTCAATGCCTACTTCACGCCCCATTATTGGATTAGAATCGACTCAAAATCATACCTCCAGGCCGGAGGGAAAAAATATGCCCTGACAGATGCGGAAGGCATTCAGCCCGACTCTCTCTTCTGGATGCCTGAATCCGGCCAAGCTTCCTTCCAGCTTTCATTCGAGCCGATGCCGAAAAACACAAAATCATTCGACTTCATCGAGTCGGACTGCGAGGACTGCTTCAAGCTTTACGGCATCGACCTGACCGGCCGAAAGACATTCGACATCCCCGAAGAGATTCCCGCCGAAGCTTTGCGGCCTGACGAGGACGCTTCATTGCCCGAACCGATGCTCAAGTCGGGAGAAACGACCGTCAATCTGCATATAGTCGGCTGCAAAGACCAGAAAGACCTGTTCCAGATAGTCAACATGAAAGACATCAGCCTTTTTATAAATACGCTGACAGGCAATCAAGAACAATATACCGCATCCATCGACCAGGAGACCCGTACCGCCAAATTCAAGTTCCAGCAATACGGTCCGGCATTGGGACTCATCGAAAGAATCGGCGGATGCATCTGGCTGGCTCCCGGAGACAGTGCCGACATCTATTTCGACATAAGGGCTACCGGACAGTTGGCCATGTCAAACAGAAAAGGATGGACACGCCATACGTACAGAAACCTGTATGCAACCGGAACTTATGCCGACCTGAACAATCTGTATGCCGCCGGAAAAATCAAGGAGAGACGCCTGATGTATTCTTCTGCAATAGACTACAAAAAAAGCTCGGAAGAGTATGCCGACCTGATTGTCAAGATGTACAAAGAATATTCAGACAGCATCCTGCAGGATAATGCCACACAAATAGGGCAGGATATAGCACTGCTGACCCTAAGACAAGAGGTTGTCGGAGCTTTGCTTGAAGGTGATTTCCTCCGCGAGCAGAACTACAGAATCACCCACAATATGTGGGAGCGGGTTCCCATCAAGGGCATAGAGCCTATACAGCCGGAAGACAAGCGGAAAATCTGTTCCTTGTTTGATATCAACGACCCCAAACTGCTGATGGGAACCGCCCTGCTGGACTATGCCTCATCCGTAATTTACCATTCAGATGCCACATGGCTGGAAGCTGCCGGCATCAAGGAAGGTCTCATTCCTGATTTGAAAAAGTATGTACCCTTGACAGCCAAGGCCCAAAGCGCCACACTTACCGAAAAGGATATCCAGGAAGCAACGAAGCTAAGCAGCCCGTTCTATGCCGAAGCACTCCAGATGATGCAGGCCGATGCCAAAGCCAAACTGGCCGCCGCCGAAGCAAAAGCAGTCATCGAACAGACACCCGATGTGCCGGTAGAGCAGCTGTTTGATGCCATCATCGCTCCGTATAAGGGAAAGGTCATCTTCGTAGACTTCTGGAACACATGGTGCGGCCCCTGCCGCATGGCACTAAAAGCAACAGAGCCTCTGAAGGAAACCGAGCTGAAAAGTGACAGTCTGGTATGGATTTACATCGCCAACGAAACATCCCCCATCGTCCAATACAAGACAACCATCCCCGACATCAAAGGCAAACACTTCCGTCTGAACAACGAGCAGTGGAAATACCTGTGCGAAAAATTCAAGATAGACGGCATCCCCTCCTACGTTGTGGCGGACAAAGACGGCAAATACCGATTGCGCAACGATTTGCGCGACCACAATCTGCTGGTAAGCACCTTAAAAGAAATGATAAAATGAGAAATATAGGAATATTATCAGACTTCCATTTTTTATTCTCATTTTTTTATCATACCTTTGCGGCCGAATTAGATCAATATAAAGTCTAACGCAATTAGTTATTTACAAACAATTTATTTTTAATGGAAAACTTAAAAGACGTAAAGCCCATTGAAGATTTCAACTGGGATGCCTATGAAAACGGCGAAACGACTTCTGCCATCAGCAAGGAAGAGCAGGAGAAAGCTTACGACAACACCTTGAACAAGGTGAGCGACCGCGAAGTGGTAGACGGTACAGTCATTGCCATGAACAAGCGCGAAGTCGTGGTAAACATCGGATACAAGTCAGACGGAATCATTCCGCTGAGCGAATTCCGTTACAATCCTGATTTGAAGGTTGGCGACACCGTGGAAGTGTACATCGAAAATCAGGAAGACAAAAAAGGTCAGTTGGTTCTGTCACACAAGAAAGCACGTGCTACCCGCTCTTGGGACCGCGTAAACGCTGCTCTTGAAAATGAAGAAATCATTAAGGGTTACATCAAATGCCGCACGAAGGGCGGTATGATTGTTGATGTATTCGGCATCGAAGCATTCTTGCCGGGTTCTCAAATCGATGTGAAACCTATCCGCGACTACGACGTATTCGTAGGAAAAACTATGGAATTCAAGGTTGTCAAAATTAACCAGGAATTCAAAAATGTTGTTGTTTCTCACAAAGCGCTTATCGAAGCCGAACTGGAACAGCAGAAGAAAGAAATCATCAGCAAACTCGAAAAGGGCCAGGTACTGGAAGGTACTGTCAAGAATATCACTTCTTACGGCGTATTCATCGACTTGGGCGGCGTAGACGGTCTGATTCACATCACCGACTTGTCTTGGGGCCGTGTAAGCGATCCGCATGAAGTTGTTCAGCTCGACCAGAAGCTGAATGTCGTTATCCTCGACTTCGACGACGAAAAGAAACGCATCGCTTTAGGCTTGAAGCAGCTGACTCCGCATCCTTGGGACAGCCTTGATCCGAACTTGAAGGTAGGCGACCACGTGAAGGGAAGAGTAGTCGTTATGGCAGACTACGGTGCATTCATCGAAATCGCTCCGGGCGTTGAAGGCTTGATTCACGTATCAGAGATGTCATGGTCACAGCACCTGCGTTCTGCCCAAGACTTCATGAAGGTGGGCGACGAAATCGAAGCTGTCATCCTGACACTCGACCGCGAAGAGCGCAAGATGTCTTTGGGCATCAAGCAGCTGAAGCCGGATCCATGGGAAACAATCGAAGAAAAATATCCTGTCGGCTCCAAGCATACAGCCAAAGTGCGCAACTTCACTAACTTCGGTGTATTCGTAGAAATCGAAGAAGGCGTTGACGGTTTGATTCATATCTCAGACCTGTCTTGGACGAAGAAAATCAAACATCCGTCTGAATTTACCCAGATTGGTGCAGACATCGAAGTGGTTGTTCTTGAAATCGACAAGGAAAACCGCCGCCTGAGCCTCGGCCACAAGCAGCTGGAAGAGAATCCGTGGGATGTATTCGAAACGGTATTCACCGTTGGTTCTATCCACGAAGGTACCATCATCGAAATGTTGGACAAGGGTGCTGTAATCGCTCTGCCTTACGGTGTTGAAGGTTTCGCTACTCCGAAACATCTGGTTAAGGAAGACGGTACTCAGGCTCAGCTTGATGAAAAGCTGCCGTTCAAGGTTATCGAGTTCAACAAAGATGCAAAACGCATCATCCTTTCTCACAGCCGCATCTTCGAAGATGCTGCCAAGGCAGAAGAGAAGGCAGAAAAGAGAGCAAAGAAAGCTGCAAAGAAAGAAGAAGCTCCGATGATTCAGAATCAGGCTGCTTCCACTACTTTGGGCGACATCGACGCTCTGGCTGCACTGAAAGAGCAATTGGAAGGAAAGAAATAAATTTCACCTAACCTTATAACGAGAAATGGCTGCTTTGATGAGGCAGTCATTTCTTTTTTGCCTTAAAACATTGCAGCCTTAAAGAAAAACTTCTTACTTTGCAGGCATGAACCATTAACCAAACGCTTATGAAAGGTATTGTTTTAGCCGGAGGGTCGGGTACGCGCCTTTATCCCATCACCAAAGGAGTCAGCAAACAGTTGCTGCCCATTTTCGACAAACCGATGATATATTATCCCATTTCGGTGCTGATGCTTGCCGGCATCCGCGAAATCCTGATAATCTCCACACCGCATGACCTGCCAAGTTTCCGGAGACTGCTGGGAGACGGAAGCGATTTCGGCGTAAGCTTCGAATATGCCGAGCAACCCTCGCCCGACGGACTGGCGCAAGCCTTCATTATCGGCGAGAAATTCATCGGGAATGATGCCGCCTGCCTCATCTTAGGCGACAACATCTTCCACGGAAACAGTTTCACGGTCTTGCTGAAGGAAGCGGTACGCACCGCCGAGACCGAAGGAAAAGCCACCGTATTCGGTTATTGGGTCAGCGACCCGGAGCGATACGGAGTGGCCGAATTCGACAAAAACGGGAACTGCCTTTCCATCGAGGAAAAGCCTCAGCACCCCAAATCAAACTATGCCGTAACCGGACTCTACTTCTACCCGAACAAGGTGGTGGAAGTGGCCAAGTCAATCAAGCCTTCAGCACGCGGCGAACTGGAAATCACCTCTGTAAACCAATGTTTCCTCGCCGGCGGAGAACTGAAAGTGCAGACTCTGGGACGCGGCTTTGCCTGGCTCGATACCGGCACTCACGACTCACTGGCCGAGGCTTCTACCTACATCGAGGTCATAGAGAAGCGTCAGGGGCTGAAAGTGGCCTGCTTGGAAGGCATCGCCTTACGCCAAGGATGGATTACCAAGGACAAGATGCGCGAACTGGCACAGCCGATGCTTAAAAACCAATACGGACAATACCTGCTGAAAGTAATCGACGAGATAGAACGAAGGGAACAAAAAAATCTGGATTAGATGGAAATAATAAAAACGGATATCGAAGGCGCGGTCATCATCGAGCCGCGCCTGTTCATTGACGGACGGGGATATTTTTTCGAATCGTTCTCACAACGCGATTTCGACCGTCAGGTGCGCACCGTCCGCTTTGTGCAAGACAATGAAAGCAAGTCAAGCTACGGCGTTCTCCGCGGACTCCATTTTCAGAAACCGCCTTACGCCCAAAGCAAACTGGTAAGAGTCGTCAGGGGGGCCGTACTGGATGTGGCGGTCGATATCCGCCAAGGCTCTCCCACCTTCGGGCAACACGTGGCCGTTGAACTGACAGAAGACAACCACCGCCAGTTCTTTATCCCGCGGGGATTCGCACACGGCTTCAGCGTGCTGACGGAAGAAGTCATTTTCCAATATAAGTGCGACAATTTTTATGCGCCCCAAAGCGAAGGCGCAATAGCATGGAACGACCCGATGCTGGGCATCGACTGGCGCGTTCCCGCCGACAAAATCATCCTTTCGGAGAAGGACAAGCATCACCCGCTGCTGAAGGATGCCGACTGGCTGTTTGACTACAACGAAGAGCTTTATTAGGAAACGAGTTGTCGAGGCGTCTGGCGGCAAGACTTTATAGCACACAGACATGCAATTATCCGTATTAAAAGACATTGTCTCCTGACGCCTCGACAACCCTTCCCCATCCCATAAAGATTCTACTCCTGCGCCGACTTCTTCATGCGCAGTTCATACAAGTCATTGCGCCGGTCACGCAGATTGCGCACACTGCCATACGTATGCAGTTCGTTCAGCAAATCCAGGTCAATATCGGAAACCAGAATCATCTCCGTGTTCGGAGTTGCCTCGGCCCGCTTCCCGTCGGTCGGGAAAGCAAAGTCGCACGGAGTGAACACACCAGACTGTGCATACTGGATATCCATGTTATGAACGCGCGGCAAGTTGCCCACACTGCCCGCAATCACCACAAAACATTCGTTCTCTATGGCACGCGCCTGCGCACACACCCGCACCCGCGAATAGCCGTTCTGCGTATCCGTAAGGAAAGGCACGAAAAGAATCTGCATCCCTTGGTCGGCCATCAGACGCGAGAGTTCGGGGAACTCTACATCATAGCATATCAGCACTCCGATTTTCGCGCAGTCCGTTTCAAAAGTCTGCACACGCTTTCCTCCGGTCAGTCCCCAGCTCTTCACCTCATCCGGAGTCACATGAATCTTTTCATACATCTCATGTGTACCGTCGCGCCGGCAAAGAAAACCTACATTATACAGCGAACCGTCCTCTTTCAGGTAAGGCATGCTCCCCGTTATGATGTTGATGTTATACTTGATGGCAAGATTGACAAAGCGGTCGCGCATCTCTTCCGTATACTGAGCCAGCGAACGGATGGACTGCGCCTCGCCCATATCGTTAAACTTCGCCATCAGCGGTGCATTGAAATACTCCGGAAACAGCACAAAGTCACTTTTATATCCTGCCACCGCGTCGATAAAGAACTCTACCTGCTCGAATACATCGTCAAGCGTCTTATACGAACGCATCTGCCACTGCACCAGTCCCACGCGCACCGTCGTCTTGCGGTCGACATAAGAATCCGTAGGCGGCTGGTAATAAATGTTGTCCCACTGAAGCAGCGTGGCACAGTGCTTCGACTCCTCGTCATTCGGCAGATAATTGCGCATCACGCGGCGCACATGAAAGTCATTCGAAAGCTGAAATGTCAGCACCGGGTCATAAATCTCGCGCGAACGCACCTTCTCGATATATTCCTTCGGGCGCATCTTGTCGGCATACTTGTGATAGTTCGGTATACGCCCGCCAAACATGATGGCCTTCAGGTTCAGCTTTTCACAAAGTTCCTTGCGATATTCATACATACGGCGGGCAAGACGCAGACCCCGATATTCCGGATGAATGAAAACCTCAATGCCATACAGGATGTTCCCCTTCGGATTGTGTGTGTTGAACGTTTCATTGCCCGTCACCTTCGCATAGGTATGGTCGCCTTTCACCATATCATAATCCACGATGATAGACAGCGCACAGCCCACTATCTTGCCATCGACCACTGTCACAATCTGCCCTTCCGGGAAAATGGTAATCAATTTCTTGATTTGCTCCCTTGTCCAAAACACATCCGAATCCGCATACACACGCGTAAACGACTGCGAGAGTTGGGCGTAATCCTCCATCTGAAGATTGCGCACCTCTACTTTATTGATTTTATGCATCGGTTCCATATAAAACAGTTTAATCTTTTCCGGGTGCAAATGTATAAATTAAATGAACACCCTATTCACCGAAAGCCCTAAATTCAGGACAAGCGGTTTTATTCCGGACAATATTTGGCGGAATGCCTTTCTTTTCCGTAGCCTTGCAGCAGGCTACCTTTCATTTTTCCACCACAAAATATAAAACTCCGCGCTTGGTATGGGCATTCCGCTCCACGGCACTTTTCAGAAAGCGCCCGAAATGAGCGATTTTTCCCGGAGCCAGCTTCACGCCGCTTTTCCTCTGCAGCGACAGATACAGCTCGCCTGCCGACATCCTCTCCCCTTGTTCCTCCTCCGCAGCCGGACGGTAATAACGGTAAAACAAGTCTTCATAAAGCGGACGCTGCCGGAAATCCTCATTGGCTGCCATCTGCCTTCGCTCCTCCTCCGCATTCAACCAGTAGCGCTCGCCGCCATTCAGTGCCGCAACCGCCTGCGCATAGAGCTGACCATAGTCCACGGGCTGCGCATTGTCTATCATTCCCCTGACTTCGATGCAGATAAACCGCCGGCTTCCCGACGGGTCATTCAGCAAATCCGCATGGTTGCTCGTGGCGATGAACGAAGCATAACGCTTCACCACCTCCACATAAGCGGCATAAGGTCTGCGCAGATTCACCACCGGCTTCTGCAACAAGTGCTTCAGAAAGCCCTGATGACGCTCGCTCACCTGGTCAAACTCATCGATGTTGATAAGCCCGAAACGCGTCAGATAAAGCTCCGCATCGCGCTTCTTGCCGAAATCGATGCTGTCGGTATAATACATTCTCAGCTCCGGAGGCATCAGATTCAGACAGAAAGTGGACTTTCCGCACCCCTGCCCGCCCACGAGCAAAGGCGAGACACTGTTGCCGTGACGGACATCCCTTCCCTGCCAGTGGGCGACCATAGAGAGAAACCAGGTATAAAACAGCTGTTCCCAATGAAGATTGCCGCACGGAATGCGCGCTGCCAACGCACGGATACGGTCTTTACCGTCCCACTCCGGAAGATTCTTCAGATAACCTTCAATCGGAGCATAATCGGCTAGGCGGTCGGAATAGACATAACGCCTCACATCCCTGTCCCACAACATCAGCCCCTCCTGCTGCGCGTTCAGGGCAATGCTGTTAAGCACCCGCTCTGTCAGCGGACGGAAACTGAAACAGAAGCTGTTGCGCTCGCGATACTCCGGCGCACCGGTCATCGTGTTGAAGCGGAACTCATAGCGGCGCGTCATAAACTCCTCCATCTTCAAGGCCTGAAGTTGTTCGGGTCTGCACACAGGCCTGCTTCCCGCCCCTTCACGCACCCCGTAGACATTGCCCACCGTTTCGCGTATCTCCACTTCGCCCAATAAGGCCCCTAAATAAAGGGCCGTCCACTTCACACAATCCTCCTCGCCAATGCCCGCATCAAAACACAACTCCGCGAAACAAACCAGCGCAGGCTTCAAGTCCGGACTGCCGCCCAAGTCCCCGTAGCGCTCCAGTGTGCGGCGAAAGGCCAGTTCATACTGGATGGAAGCATAGCGATAACGGTCATACAGCGACTTGCCCGAATCTTCCGCAGAAGAAATCCTTTCATACCGTTCCTGATGAAGGCTCTCTTCGGGCATAGACAAAGGCTGTTCCAGATGAATGGCAAAAGCCTGCGGATTATAATACACATCCGAATCGTGACTGAGCAGGCACGACCGCCCCACATCCGGCTTCCGAAGCTCTATCGGACAGCCCAGACGGGGCTCGAAAGTCTTCAGCGCATGGCGGAAGGCATGGGCATGAAACAGCGCGGCCTCTTCTTCCGTCTGCGGCAATGAGCCGTCCGGTCTGGTATACGGCACCACAAACTTCACACTCCGGCCGTCCGCCCCCGTCATGGCAAACAGCACCTGCGGATAGGCCGCTATCTTCCTTTTCAGCGACTCCGCCTCTTCCTGCGTTTGCAACCGTTCCACCTCCAGCAACACATATCCGCTATAGGCTTTCATGCCCTCCTTACAGAATGCACCCCCGAAAAGCAGCCTCGGCATCTTCCTGTCAAGCCCTTCCCTCTGGCTTGGAAGCGACATCTCCCACCTTTTGCGAAACGCCTCCACAAGCAGCTTCGTCCGTTCATACTTGACCTGTGCCGCTACTTCATCGAGCGACATGATACGCTGTCCCCATACTTTTCCGTACAGAGTCCGTTTAGTTATTTTCATAAGCAATCAAAAAAAGAATAACAAAAGACTAATTGTAAAACAACAAGGCAGAGCATCGGATTTTACTCCGGTAAAAATCCTGCCTTACCCCTATCAAACCACGGCATCAAGCGCATGAAAACATCTTTGCGCCTTTAGAGAAGTCCCCCGAAAACCTGACCCACATTTCCATCCTTCCATCATAAAAAACATCGAAAAAAGCGATTAAAGATACAACATTTTACAGCCAAAGTCAAGTCCCCCCATGAAAAAGCCTCTCCGGGTGGTGGCAGCAACCATAACCGAACGCTAAAAACAAGTTACTACCACCACCCCATAACCCGCTTTCCCGCAACGCTTTATCCCCCATGGTGAGAGCAGTGAGAGTAAAAAAGAAAAAACAAAAAGAGAAAAATAAAAATTTATTTTTATACTCCCACCGAGCAGTATTTGTCAAATCACTTCATTTCACAACAAAACGTTCCGCAAAGAGCAAAATTCCCTTATCATTTTTTGCCCTTTCGCGGATTAAGCGTATTTTTGCAGAACATAACATCCATCCGCTTACCTTGCATGTGAACTCTCCACATGGGACAGGTAACGGCGAAGCTTTGGGAAGAAGTAAGCTAAAGTTTATGTCACAAGTTGCAAATTCTAAACGTATAGTAAAAAATACATTGCTATTGTATGTTAGAATGCTACTTAATATACTTGTAACATTATATACTTCACGCGTAGTATTAAATGCATTGGGAGTTGAAGATTTTGGCATTTACAATGTAATTGGTGGTGTTGTCGCCATGTTTTCAGTAATATCAGGATCTTTATCATCAGCAATTAGTCGTTTCATAACTTTTGAACTAGGGAAAAAAAATCAGAACAACTTAGAAAAAATATTTTCGTCTGCAATTACAATTTTAATCATTCTATCAATCATTCTTATTTTTATTGGCGAAACAATCGGTATATGGTTTTTAAATAATAAAATGAACATTCCGGGAAATAGAATAGAAGCAGCAAACTGGGTCTTTCAATTTTCCTTATTCACTTTTATTATCAATCTAATAAGTGTTCCTTATAATGCAAGTATTATTGCTCATGAAAAAATGTCCGCATTCGCATACATAAGCATTATAGAATCTGTAGGAAAATTAATAGTAGCATACTTTATTATAATTTCTCCAACCGACAAATTAATATTTTATGCAATTTTAATGTGTCTTGTCGCTATAATTATTCGATTCATTTATGGAATTTATTGTAAACGACATTTTAAAGAATGCACTTATCATTTTTATTGGGATAAACAACTTTTAAGACAAATGTTCAACTTTGCCGGATGGAATTTTATCGGTTCTTCCTCTGCCATATTAAGAGATCAAGGAGGCAACATTGTTATTAATTTATTTTGTGGGCCTACCATCAATGCCGCAAGAGGCATTGCTTTTCAAGTAAATGCTGCAGTACAAGGATTTGTTACTAATTTCATGACAGCCCTCAATCCTCAAATTACAAAATCTTACGCATCTGAAAATCATCAATATATGATGACATTAATCTTTCAAGGTGCGCGACTTTCATTTTACTTATTACTATTCATTTCTTTACCTGTTTTAATAAACACCCATTACATTTTAAAATTATGGCTAAATATAGTTCCAGAACATACTGTACTATTTGTACAATTATCGCTTATTTTCGCTATGAGTGAATGTATTTCACAACCGCTCATCATCGCACAGCTTGCTACAGGAAGAATACGTAATTACCAAATAATTGTAGGAGGACTACAAATGCTAAATCTACCTTTAGCTTATTTATTATTACGATTAAATTTTTTCCCTGAAATAATCATGATTGTTGCCATCATAATCTCTCAAGGCTGTTTAGCATCACGATTATACATGTTAAAACACATGATAAGTATTTCAATACATCAATATCTAAATAAAGTTTATATAAATGTTATAAAAGTAGGATTTTCTTCTATCGCTATACCTTTAATCCTTTCTTTTTTTATCCCTGAATCTTTTACTCGATTAATTCTTACATCTTTTGCCGCCATTATCTCTATCACAACAAGTATCTATTTTATTGGTTGCAAAAAAGAAGAACGACTATTTATACACTCTAAATTTCGTGCTATAAAAAATAAGCAGAAACTTTATGATGAATAATATACAAAAAGTTTCAGATTTTTTTATGTGCTCCAACTGCGGAGCATGTAAAGCCATATGTCCTAAAGATGCTATAAATTTCAAAAAAAGTACCATTGGACGTATGTATGCAACAGTAAATGAATCATGTATCGAATGCGGTTTATGCATCAAAGTTTGTCCATCTTTAGATAAAACTTTATACAAAACATTCCCTGATAGATATATAGGAAACATTAACAATATATATATCGGAAAATCTACTGACAAACAGATATTCAACAATGCACAAAGTGGAGGCATTTGTACTGCATTATTAAAATTTTTATTCAAAGCTAAAAAAATAGAAGCAGCTATTGTTTGCAAAATGTTATCTGGAAATCCTCCCATTGTAACTCCTTTTGTTATAACTGATATAAACCAACTATATGAATGTCAAAAATCATGTTACACTCCTGTAGACATACTATCTGTCATCAAAGATACTGCAAAATTTAAATCAATAGCCTTAGTTGGTTTACCTTGCCACATACAAGGTGCTATCAAATTAGAAGAAATAATAAAAAAATATTCTAATATCAAATATAAAATAGGACTCATATGTGACCGTACACTTTGTGAAACCATTCAAAATGTTATGATAAGATTTTGTGCAAATGGCACAGCTAAAATTAATTGGAGAAAAAAAAATGTTCGCAAAGGAAATTATTACTATCCTTATAAAACAGCTCCTATCGTAGTCTCATATGACAAAGGCACTGAATATGTTCTTCCTAACATATACCGTCTTTCATTAAAAGAGATGTTTACCGCACCTCGATGTCGGGTATGTTATGACAAACTTAATACATTTGCAGATATTGTAGTAGGAGATCCGTGGGGAATGTCTAATGTAGATTGGGAAAAAGGTGATTCTGTAATAATTACCAGAACAACGACCGGACAAAAGCTAATAGAAGATTTAAAAAATTCAAACTTTATTACTTTAAATAATGCAAACATAGAAGAATTACTTAAAGGACAACATATTATAGAACGGAAAATGTCTGTCAGTATTTGGTCTAAAACTTTAACAACCCTTTCCAATCCCATTGATTCCTATTTATTTAAACAACAAGATATAGAATTTATACCTTTTTCACAAACACAAAAAACACAAAAAGAACTTTTGCAATTTATTGAAAGAGAAAAATTATCAAAAGAAGATATTGTCTTACAAGCCCAAAAACATGTAAAAAAGTCTATCTATCTAACCAATATTAGAAGATGGATGCCAATAAACATATTAAGAAAAATCAAATCTATAATCAACAAATGAAATTTGTATTATCCGGTATCGAAACCAACAACAAAGGAGCAGAATTAATGCTTTATGCTATTTTACAAGAAATAGAAAGAAAATATCCCGAAGCAGAAGTATATATGCCGGTTTTTGCAATAAAACAAGGATTAAACTATATACAAACGACACTAAATATAAAAGAAAAGCCCTTTGCTAAAATTATTCGTTTTTTGCACAAATTACGAGTGTTCAGTGTATTACGAAAGTTACATATTCCATACCATTTCTTTTACGATACACGACCAATTAAAAATGCTAATTACTTTTTTGATGCAAGCGGCTTTATCTTTTCAGACCAATGGAATCCAAGCATAGAAACCGTCAAAATTTGGCAATATCATCTTCGGGAATATCACAAGCAAGGAACTAAAATAATTTTTCTGCCACAGGCATTTGGACCCATTAATTTACCGAATACAAAAAAAGAAATCAACATATTAAATCAATATGCAGATCTCATAATGCCTCGTGAAAAAACATCTTTAATATATCTACAAAACAGCGGATTAAACGAAAACAAAATCAAATTATTCACAGATTTTACATCCTTAGTAAAAGGAATCTTCCCAACTCAATATACACATCTAAAAAGTGGAGTGTGCATTATTCCTAATTTAAGAATGATAGATAAAGGCATTATTTCATTAGAAAACTATCTCAGTCTATTAAGTAGCATTATTAAAATAACTTCAGAACAAGGATATGTTACTTACCTACTCAATCATGAAGGCCCTGAAGACGAATGTTTAGCCTACAAATGTAAATCACTATTAAACCAACCGATTGAAATTGTCAGTGGATTAAATGCATTAGAAGTTAAAGGATTAATAGGCAGTGCTTATTTATGCATCTCGTCTCGCTTTCACGGAGTCGCTTCTGCATTAAATTCATCTGTGCCTTGCTTAGCAACAAGTTGGAGTCACAAATATGCTGAACTTTTTCACGATTATGAAATGAATGACTGCATACTTAATTTACAAGACAAAACATCATGTTTAAATAAAGTAAATGATTTTTTGTCTGATTCTAAAAACTCACAGATCAGAACTGTATTAAAAATGCAAGAAAAACACATTCAAAATAAAACAAGAGCAATGTGGGAATGTGTATGGAATGTCTAATATAATAAGAATTAATATATGAATATCGCAATCGTAGGAACCGGATATGTAGGTCTGGTGTCAGGAACCTGTTTCGCCGAAATGGGCGTGAACGTAACGTGTGTCGATGTCGACCGCAACAAGATAAACAGTCTGCTCGAAGGGAAAGTGCCCATCTATGAACCGGGACTGGACGAGATGGTGCTCCGCAACAGCAGGGAAGGGAGGCTGCATTTCACCACAGACCTCGCTTCCGTGCTCGACAAGGTGGAGATCGTGTTCAGCGCCGTAGGCACCCCGCCCGACGAGGACGGGAGCGCAGACCTCTCCTACGTGCTCGAAGTGGCGCGCACCGTAGGGCGGAACATGAACCGGTATCTGGTGCTGGTCACCAAGTCCACCGTCCCCGTAGGGACCGCACGCAAGGTCAAGGCGGCCATCCAGGAGGAGCTCGACCGGCGGGGAGCGGACATCCCCTTCGATGTGGCCTCCAACCCGGAGTTCCTCAAGGAGGGAGCCGCCATCAAGGACTTCATGAGCCCCGACCGCGTGGTGGTGGGCGTGGAGTCGGAAAAGGCGAAAGAGCTGATGGCCCGCCTCTACCGCCCGTTCCTGCTCAACAACTTCCGCGTCATCTTCACCGACATCCCCAGCGCCGAAATGATCAAGTATGCCGCCAACAGCATGCTCGCCACCCGCATCAGCTTCATGAACGACATCGCCAACCTGTGCGAGCTCGTCGGGGCCGACGTGAACATGGTGCGCAAGGGAATCGGGACGGACACCCGCATAGGCACCAAGTTCCTCTACCCCGGATGCGGATACGGAGGGAGCTGCTTCCCCAAGGATGTGAAGGCGCTCATCCGCACGGCCGAGAAGGCGGGCTACACCATGCGCGTGCTCAAGGCCGTGGAGGAAGTGAACGAACGGCAGAAGACCGTGCTCTTCCGGAAACTGGAACACTACTACGGGGGAGCCCTGAAAGGGAAGACCGTGGCCGTATGGGGGCTCGCCTTCAAGCCCGAGACCGACGACATGCGCGAAGCCACCTCACTGGTCACCATCCGCCTGCTGCTTGAGGCCGGATGCCGGGTACGCGTGTACGACCCCGTTGCGATGGACGAGTGCAGCCGCCGTATCGGCAACGCCGTGGAATATGCCGCCGACATGTACGACGCCACCCTCAACGCCGACGCCCTCCTGCTCCTGACGGAATGGAAGCAGTTCCGCCTGCCAAGCTGGGGCGTAATCAAGAAGTCAATGAACCGTCCGCTGGTCATTGACGGGCGAAACATCTACGACGCGCAGGAGATGAAGAACCTGGGGTTTGAGTATTATTGTATCGGAAGATAAGTATGGACAAATATAATTATACAATTATCATCCCACATAAGAACATTCCTGACTTATTACAACGCTGTTTAAATTCCATACCCCAAAGAGAAGATATTCAAATCATTATTATTGATGACAATAGTGACCCATCGATTGTTGATTTTAAAAACTTTCCTGGATTAAACAGAAAAAATACAGAAATCTATTTTACAAAAGAAGGAAAAGGTGCAGGATATGCACGTAATGTGGGATTAAAACATGCCCAAGGAAAATGGTTACTTTTCGCTGATGCTGATGATTTCTTTACAGAAAATTTTACAACAGTTATAGACCAACATTTTAATGAAAAAGCTGATATCATATTCTTTTTATCAAAAAGTGTTGATAATATTACTTTAGAAAAAGTAAAAAGTAGAATTGACTTATCCAATAATATTAAACGTAAAAAATTTAACAAAATAAAATATACTAATGCTGTACCTTGGGGTAAATTAATTAATAGAAAGTTTATTGAGAATAACAACATTTTTTTTGGAGAAACATCTGTTGCCAATGATATTCTATTTTCGGTCACAGCAGGTATTAAATCGTCAAAGGTAATAGGCTATCTACAATGTATTTATATATCAACAATTAGACGAGATTCATTATTTCATAAAAACACCATAGAACGATTAAAGACAAGGATTCAAGTATGTAAAGAAACAAATCGTTTATATTATACTAATCAAATTTATCATTATCACCTAATTCCTTATCGAATCAATCAATTTGAACTTATAAAACAGATAAAACAAATATCAATTTCAGAATATAAAACACAAATCAAATTATATTTTCAAGAAGAAAGTTGGATGTCTATTATACAAGATTTCAGTATCTATTACATCAAGAAGTGGATTAAACATTTATCATAGCTAACAAATCATTTCAAAATAATAAAAATGACATTGGACAAGTTTGCATATACTTTCTTCAATCTTGTTTCAATATGGTTAATCATAGATGCAATTAATGGGTTTTGCCTAACTACAGGCATAGATATTCCCCTATCTCCTATATATAAAATAGCCATAATGTTAATTGTAACTTTAGGGCTTACATTTTATAAAAAAGGAATAGTCACCATCCTAAATATATACATATATATAGGCATTCTATTTTTACACCTCATATTAAACATACGAATGCCAATGATTGGTGAAACAATGAATCATCTGTTTAGATTCATTTTAATAATATTAATATATTCTTACGTAAAAATCCTGATTCAAAAAAACAGCCAATATGTATACCACAGAATATCCAAAATATTCAACATCAATACATGTGTACTGATAATTAACATACTTGTCGGACTTTTCGGATTAGGGTATTCAGCATATGTCGAAGGTTTAGGATATAGAGGATTCTTCTATGCCGGGAATGAACTTTCAGGATTGATAATAGTTCTTTTTCCATTTCTTTTATACAAAGTTGGAGAAAAATATTCATACCACAATATCCGCTATTTAAGTACTGTTTTTTTATGTTTGATTACAGCTACACTATTAGGAACCAAAACTGGATTATTAGCAGTCATTATAAGCATTATAATTATCCCCAATCTAACTATTTCACGCAAAAAAGCATTTAAAATTGTACCTATAATTTTATTAGGAACAATGACCATTATCTATGCTCTATATTTAGCTCTTGATTCTTTAGGAATGGTTGAAAGATGGACATATTTTTACGAACAAGGTGGATTAAGTCAATTATTATTGTCCGGCAGACATGAATTCTGGCTTGCAGAAAAGGACAAATTTTTTGAAGCACCTAATATTCTAATAAGATTTTTAGGTTTAGGATTCAGCAACAACAAGAGCATTGAAATGGATCCCCTTGATACACTTCTATATTATGGATATATTGGAATCATTATCACTTATACTTTTTATTTTTACCTCTTAATCAAGAGTTACCAATATTGTGCTAAAAACAAAATAGCACGACTTATATTCTTCATAAATATATTGTTACTATCCGCATCTACCTTTGCCGGACACATTCTATACTCAGGAATGGCAAGTCTATTCATTGCACTTATTAATACACTTATATACATACCGAACAATATTATAACAACCTCCACACAACATGAAGAATCTCAAAATTCTTGTTATCTCTAATTTATACCCTTCGACCAAAAATCCATTTCACGGAACTTTCATCAAAAATTTTGTAGATAATTTATCCCTACAAGAAGGAGGAACAAATAAAATCGACATATGCGTTATACGTGGAAGGTCATTTCATCTGTATACAAAAATATGGAAATACATTAAATTTTATATAGCAATATTATATTACCTTCTTTTTCATCAATATGACATTGTATATGTCCATGTAATCACGCACGCAGCCATTCCTCTTAGATTGGTTTCAATCATTAAAAAAATTCCATTAGTTTTCAACATACATGGAGAAGATGTCATAACACAGACAAAACTTGCAGCCTATTTCTTATCACTTATAAAACCATTACTAATAAAATCTCGGCTAATCGTGGTTCCTTCTCATTTTTTTAAAGAAAAGGTTATAAAATTAATCCCTGAAATTCCTATATCTAAACTCTTTGTCTCTCCATCCGGTGGTGTTGATAATATTTTTTATAAAGCATATCCCAAAACATCAAATAATAAATTGACCATTGGATATATATCCAGAATAGACCGTGGCAAAGGATGGGATGTTTTCCTAAAAGCAATAAAAATTTTACAAGATAAAGGCATAGAATCAAAAGCTATTTTATTAGGGAATGGCAATGACATTCCTGAAATGAAACACTTAATCAAAAATTTGTGTCTAAAAGACACCACTTATTTAGGTTCTGTTCCTTATAAAGACTTACCTCCCATTTATGCAAATCTTGATCTTTTTATCTTTCCAACAACATTAGAAGAAAGTTTAGGATTGGTAGGATTAGAAGCAATGGCTTCTCATGTTCCTGTAATAGGCTCACATATAGGAGGTTTAACTGATTACATTAAAAATGAAGAGAACGGATTCTTTTTCAAACCTAATGACGAAAGGGACTTAGCTCAAAAAATCGAACAATTCAGAAATCTTAGTCAACAAAGAATAAAAGAAATTCAAAATAATGCATATCAAACAGCACTTGCTTATAAAGCCGATAAAGTCTCACAAGATTTATATTTACAGTTAAAACTCATTGTACAATGAAACTTTGCAACATCAATATTTCTTGTCTCCATTTACAACAACTATTTGATAAGACCGTTCCATTTAAACAAGTAGTGACAGTAAATGCAGAAGCCATAGTAAAAGCACAAAATGACAACAAATTAAAAAATATTATTGACAACAATTATTCTACAATCGATGGACAAATCCCTCTATGGCTTTATCGACTTAAGTATAAAGAGTCTATAGAAAAAATATCTGGTTCTGATTTAATTTATGACATCTGCCAATGGGCCGAAAAAGAAAAATACAAAATATTTTTATTAGGAGGAAACCCCAAATCAAATACACAAGCAATAGAAAAATTACGAAATACATATAATATTACAATATCAGGCTTTTCACCCCAATATATGCCTTACCCTTTCCCCAAACAGCATAATACTGAAATTTTAAACAAACTTAAAGAATTTTCTCCAGACATTCTTTTTGTTGCATTTGGTATGGGAAAACAAGAATATTGGATACAAGACAATAAAAATACCCTCATCTCTTTAAATTGTAAAATGGCAATAGGATGTGGAGGTACTTTTGATTTTGTAGCAGGAACAATAAAAAGAGCTCCTAAGTACATACAAAATATAGGATTAGAAGGATTATGGAGGCTCATAATGGAACCTAAATTATTTCGAGTAAAAAGATTATTAATCAGCTTCAAGATTTTTTACTATTATTTCAAATCATAATGCAATGAAAAGAAAAATCCTTTTGCAATGTAAATTCTTTTTAGTGGCTTTTCTTAATTTCAGCTATTCTTTTGTTCCGGGAGCATTTTTAAGTCGAATATATTTATCTCTTTTTTTGATCAAAGTAGGCAAAAGAAGCCAAATACATAGAAAAGTTCGCTTTTTCCATATCGGGAAATTAGAAATAGGACATGATTCTTGTATTAATTTTAGCTGTTACCTTGACAACAGAAGAGGTATTTACATAGGGAATAATGTAGGAATTGCACATAACACAAAAATCTACACCTTAGGACATGATATAGAAGATTCTTATTTCAAAACAAAAGGTGCCTCTGTTTATATCCAAGATAATAGCTTTATATTTGCGAATTGTTTAATCATGCCTGGAGTTACGATCGGAGAAGGAAGCATTATACTTCCAGGAAGCGTCATCGTCAAAGATACTCAACCTTTTACTATTTGGGGAGGAAATCCTGCACGATTAATCAAGTACAGAATGAATCACAACATACAATATACACAACATTATCCATATTTATTCGCTTTATAAATTCTATAAAAACATCAAACAATTAATATGAAACCATCACCCAATATGGAAGAAAAAGAAATTAATCTTATTGAAATATATAAGAGACTAAAAAAACAACGTAAAATTTTATATAAAGCAATTCTATATAGTTTTATTATTGGACTAATTATATCATTTAGCATTCCTAAAGAATACACAGTAACAGTCACACTTTCTCCTGAATCAGGAAATTCTACAGGAACAACCTTAATGGGAATGGCCGCTATGCTTGGCCTTGGAGACTTATCATCAACAAATTCTCAAGATGCATTAAATGTCTCACTTTTCCCTGACATCATGGCCTCGACCCCCTTCGCACTTGAACTATACAATATACCCGTAAAACCAGAAAAGAGTGATACCATACTTACTTTCCATCACTTCATAGAAGAACAGAATAAACCGTGGTTCAGCTATATATTCTCCTTACCAGGAAAAGTTATTGGAGAAATCATATCACTATTTAAAGAAGAAGACGAAAAAACAGAAAGAGAAATTCCTAATCCTTTTTATTTAACAAAAGAGGAAGAAAAATGCCTAATGAATATTAAAGAAACAATGTCCGCCGAGGCGAACAAGACCACCGGCATCACCACCATATCCGTCACCCTGCAGGACCCGGTGGTGGCCGCGGTGGTGGCCGACAGCGTGGTGCACAAGCTGCAGGCGTACATCACCGCCTACCGTACCAAGAAGGCTACAGAGGACTTCAACTATCAGGAAAAGCTGTATGAAAAGTCGAAGGAGGAGTATTACCGCATACAAAGGGAGTACGCCGCATTCCAGGACCGAAACCAGCTAGTCACGCTGAATGCAGCCAAGGTGGAGGGAGAACGGATGGAAACGCAGCTGAAGCTTGCCAGCCAGATTTACCAGCAGGCGGCCACGCAGCTGGAACTGCTGCGGGCGAAGATTCAGGAAGACAAGCCGGTGTTTGCGGTAGTGGAGCCAGCCACCGTGCCGCTGAAGCCGTCGGCTCCGCGAAAGGCTCTGATTCTGGTCGGATTCATGTTTCTGGCATTTGTGGGAAGCGCCGCATGGATTCTCTTCGGGAAAGACTTGTGGACGGACATCAAAAACGAACTGAAGAAATAGACCTGACATTGTCACACAGAAAAAAAGAAAGTCCCGCTACTAAATGTAACGGGACTTTCTTTTATATAGTTTTTGAACATCTCCGTCTGGAGTCTTTATGACAACAAATCCCATTGTGCGGAAGAACATTCCCTCGGGCAGCACATCCAAAGATGATTTGATTAAACTGGCGCACAAGGACTTTATTCAATCATTCAGGCATGCAGCCACACTTAACCTTAATGACAGCCTGCATTATCTGTTGTACAACCGTCCGACGGATATACACAATACCTTATAATCTCAGTTGTTCCATTATCTTTATGCCATAACAAGGCATTAACAGACACTTTCTGAAAGACAGATAAAAACAACAATAGAGAAAAGCGAAAGACCCCGTAAGGGAAACAAATGTACTTTCAGGAAAAGCCGCATCCCAGAAATTCCATTTAGTACGATTAAAAGGAGGGTTGCCTTGAAGGTGATGATGCCGTTGATGTCATTTCAATTCCATTTTAGTACGATTAAAAGCAGACAGCCAGATAATCGCAACCGTAAAAGCGTTATTTCAATTCCATTTAGTACGATTAAAAGAACAGCTTCTTAATGAGCAGCTTCGTAATAACCTGTTTCAATTCCATTTAGTACGATTAAAAGTATATAACCGGTAACGGTGATACGGATATATCTTCTTGTTTCAATTCCATTTAGTACGATTAAAAGAGCACCCGACATGGGAAGCAGCACAGCAGTAGCAAGTTTCAATTCCATTTAGTACGATTAAAAGAGAAATTGACAACCTAAGAGAATACCTATTATCCGCGTTTCAATTCCATTTAGTACGATTAAAAGACTTTCAAAAATTCAATAGAAAGCTCGTCAAACATGTTTCAATTCCATTTAGTACGATTAAAAGAAAGCAAATGAATTTCCTACAAGAACAAATAGACGTTTCAATTCCATTTAGTACGATTAAAAGAGAAGATATATGCGGATTTTTTTCGTTATACTCAAGTTTCAATTCCATTTAGTACGATTAAAAGAAGATGACCTTGTTGAAGAATGCTAAGTTCCGTATGTTTCAATTCCATTTAGTACGATTAAAAGTCTGGCCCTAATAAGTCGGATCAATTGCCTTTGTCGTTTCAATTCCATTTAGTACGATTAAAAGGGCTACTCCCTTTCCGGAAAGGACATCTTCACTATGTTTCAATTCCATTTAGTACGATTAAAAGTCTACCTTGTCGGGATAAACGCGGTCGACCTGTTGTTTCAATTCCTTAGTACGATTAAAAGTCCACGAACGCGGCTGTATTGGCCGCTTCGCTCGTAGGGTTTCAATTCCATTTAGTACGATTAAAAGAGTTCTCGCGGCTGATCGTCATCCCACTTTACTTCGTTTCAATTCCATTTAGTACGATTAAAAGTTTGCTCGTTATTTATTAGTAGAATAACATCTTTGTTTCAATTCCATTTAGTACGATTAAAAGAGATGCCATGACAGCAAGTGAAATCATTCTGGATAGTTTCAATTCCATTTAGTACGATTAAAAGAGATACCAGTCACGAAGGTTCATGGCATCCAAATGTTTCAATTCCATTTAGTACGATTAAAAGTATTAGTGGCTGCAACATTCTCAGCATTCGCCTTGTGTTTCAATTCCATTTAGTACGATTAAAAGCGGAACGGGTACAGCTGCGTGTATCCTTCGTCGAGTTTCAATTCCATTTAGTACGATTAAAAGTGCCGCGTGAAGTTCGTTTGAACCGTCGTAGCGCAGTTTCAATTCCATTTAGTACGATTAAAAGAGAAGCTTCCTTCCGAGCTTACATCAGAAAGCCTCAGTTTCAATTCCATTTAGTACGATTAAAAGTCACGCAGATGAAAGATAATGTACAATATGCGAGGTTTCAATTCCATTTAGTACGATTAAAAGCTGAACGAGCGGATGATGTCAGAACGGCCTTTCCACCGTTTCAATTCCATTTAGTACGATTAAAAGAATTAGCTGAAGAGGGTATATCACCCAGCGTTCATGGTTTCAATTCCATTTAGTACGATTAAAAGTGCGCCTGCTGCTTCGGCGTCTGGTTCTGCTCTCTGAGTTTCAATTCCATTTAGTACGATTAAAAGACAGCACGTGAACCTGTACTATACGGAATTTGACCAGTTTCAATTCCATTTAGTACGATTAAAAGAGTTCAGGATTTCAAGCGTGTACAACGCTTGCCACGTTTCAATTCCATTTAGTACGATTAAAAGGTACCGTGCTAAAAGATTCTTCTTTCGCTTGTCGGTTTCAATTCCATTTAGTACGATTAAAAGAGCAGCACTGCCTGATTACTACAAAAAAAAATTAGTTTCAATTCCATTTAGTACGATTAAAAGTGCCCAAAAATCGAGAGTGGACACAGAAGGGTTTTGGTTTCAATTCCATTTAGTACGATTAAAAGTTTTCCTATTTAGAACGAGGAAAGGGGATAGCGGCAGTTTCAATTCCATTTAGTACGATTAAAAGATAGACGGAGTAACGGCGGGCTGAGCGGAAGGCGGTTTCAATTCCATTTAGTACGATTAAAAGTCGAAGCGGCGGGATTAAATCCCGGGTTACTATAGTTTCAATTCCATTTAGTACGATTAAAAGTCAATGACAGTAGGAACCCTAACACCATTTATGAAACAAGGTTTCAATTCCATTTAGTACGATTAAAAGAGGATAGAGGGAGAATACATCTACACGGGATCTTCGTTTCAATTCCATTTAGTACGATTAAAAGATCTTCCTTATCCAGGCAGATAATACCTATGATAGTTTCAATTCCATTTAGTACGATTAAAAGTACGTGCCGCCCTCAAGCAGCAGCTCATATTTCTCGTTTCAATTCCATTTAGTACGATTAAAAGAGAGACGCATCAGTTCGATAAGAATACATTTTGCATCGTTTCAATTCCATTTAGTACGATTAAAAGTTCCGTTCTCACCCAGTTGTTGAATATGTCGGATGTTTCAATTCCATTTAGTACGATTAAAAGTGTACGGAATGAGCGGAGGTGGAGGAAGCAGTACAGCGTTTCAATTCCATTTAGTACGATTAAAAGGCTGGAACGCAATGTATGCAGGATTCGAAACGGTGTTTCAATTCCATTTAGTACGATTAAAAGCCGGCTTCCGGTCTCCATTTCTCTTTACGAATTTGTCGTTTCAATTCCATTTAGTACGATTAAAAGAAAAAGTAAAAGTAATCTACTATGATGAACTAAGGTTTCAATTCCATTTAGTACGATTAAAAGGGGAAGAAAAAGGAAGAATACACATTCACGGAATATTCGTTTCAATTCCATTTAGTACGATTAAAAGGAAGCAAGGCCGAGACCGCCACTGATACCAGAAGCGAGTTTCAATTCCATTTAGTACGATTAAAAGCGTATTGAGAATATGTATAAAGGCCGTCAGATGAGTTTCAATTCCATTTAGTACGATTAAAAGTGTTGAGACGAATCGTTTAAATGAATTGTTTAAGCGTTTCAATTCCATTTAGTACGATTAAAAGTGTCTGCAAAATAAGATTTGCAGCAGATTCCATATGTTTCAATTCCATTTAGTACGATTAAAAGACCGAAAATATACAGAAATTACAAAAACGCAAAAAGAGTTTCAATTCCATTTAGTACGATTAAAAGGCGGTCTTGGACTCCAATTCACACTGAACAGCATAAGTTTCAATTCCATTTAGTACGATTAAAAGCTGCGCAGCAGCTTGCTGAGTATGTCACATCTCTGTTTCAATTCCATTTAGTACGATTAAAAGCTTCTGAGGATGCCAAGGGCAAGGCCCTTGATAACCAGTTTCAATTCCATTTAGTACGATTAAAAGATTCGGGCAATACAAAATACAGTGGGATGTATTTAGTTTCAATTCCATTTAGTACGATTAAAAGGCTTGGAAAGAGTTCTCCTTCAAGTAGCGACGGGGTTTCAATTCCATTTAGTACGATTAAAAGAAACGGCATTGCCAGACTACTATAAAAGAAAATTGGTTTCAATTCCATTTAGTACGATTAAAAGTCTTTGCAGATAACGACATATCTGCACAAAATTTCGTTTCAATTCCATTTAGTACGATTAAAAGAAATAATAAAATTATGGGAGCAGGAATGGGACTATGTTTCAATTCCATTTAGTACGATTAAAAGGAGTTGTTCCCGCATTCGACATCCGTACAGATAAAGTTTCAATTCCATTTAGTACGATTAAAAGTGAATTATGAAAAAATCAATAGGAAAAAACACACTTGGGTTTCAATTCCATTTAGTACGATTAAAAGTATATTTGCCGACACATCAGTGGAAGCGCAAAACTTCGTTTCAATTCCATTTAGTACGATTAAAAGAGCCTGCATCTTCTGAGCACCTGTCTGTAGTATAGTTTCAATTCCATTTAGTACGATTAAAAGAAACTCCCAACATGGGAAGTAGTACAGCTGTCGCCAGTTTCAATTCCATTTAGTACGATTAAAAGAAGCAATATCAAAAGATGTCTTAAACATCAAATAACGAGGTTTCAATTCCATTTAGTACGATTAAAAGTCTTGTGAAGACTTAAAAGAGTAACCTTTACATCGTTTCAATTCCATTTAGTACGATTAAAAGAAAGAAGCCGCCATTCAAAAGGCCGTAAACGAATGTGTTTCAATTCCATTTAGTACGATTAAAAGTGGGGTAACCTGAAAAGTCTTACAGAAAAGTGGACATTGTTTCAATTCCATTTAGTACGATTAAAAGAGATTATCAGGAACATTAAGATTAGCATCCTTAATGTTTCAATTCCATTTAGTACGATTAAAAGCCGGACTGGACTTCCTGTACATCCGCAATTCCAAAGTTTCAATTCCATTTAGTACGATTAAAAGCATACAACCGCTCAACACATAACTTAAATTATGCTGTTTCAATTCCATTTAGTACGATTAAAAGAGAATGGCGTGGTGGACAATAGACAATCTTTCCGTGTTTCAATTCCATTTAGTACGATTAAAAGAACACGTTGAGATGATAATGCGGCCGGAAATGTTCGTTTCAATTCCATTTAGTACGATTAAAAGTCACCGACAAGCAGATCATCAGCCGGGGCACTGCAGTTTCAATTCCATTTAGTACGATTAAAAGGTTCAGACAATCATAGAATCAGTACGCGGAAACGGTTTCAATTCCATTTAGTACGATTAAAAGAATGCGCAAGAAGCTGATGAAGCTCGTGACTATGATGTTTCAATTCCATTTAGTACGATTAAAAGTTTATTCTTCGACGACATTAAAACGGCGTCGCGTTGGTTTCAATTCCATTTAGTACGATTAAAAGGCAACAGAAAACCATTTTAAATCGGAAGAAGAAGCGAGTTTCAATTCCATTTAGTACGATTAAAAGTAGATTACTTGTTTTTCCATAATTGTTGTTTTTTAAGTTTCAATTCCATTTAGTACGATTAAAAGAAAAAGTATATGACATGCTAAACAGGATAGCAGTTTCGTTTCAATTCCATTTAGTACGATTAAAAGTTGGATGCGTAAATACCTTTGCGTCTAGTTCTATGTGTTTCAATTCCATTTAGTACGATTAAAAGTACGATGCTTGCTACTGTTGTTGATTCTATCACTAGTTTCAATTCCATTTAGTACGATTAAAAGGAGGACGGACGCAATCAATTACTTCAAGGACGAAGTTTCAATTCCATTTAGTACGATTAAAAGAATAACGACACAGGTGTCTCTTTCGTAAATAAGCGCGTTTCAATTCCATTTAGTACGATTAAAAGGGATGCTTGAAAGGCAGCTGTTCCCCGACAAGTATTGTTTCAATTCCATTTAGTACGATTAAAAGAGTTGGACCCCATTGTCTGCTGATGAAAACTTTAGTTTCAATTCCATTTAGTACGATTAAAAGTTATTAGTTGTCGAATTTCTCGTAAGCTTGATTTTAAGTTTCAATTCCATTTAGTACGATTAAAAGATAAGAGAAGCAGTATTATCAAAATTCAAAGGAAGTTTCAATTCCATTTAGTACGATTAAAAGTCCGATTTGACGGTTTGCACATCGACACGACCATGTTTCAATTCCATTTAGTACGATTAAAAGCCTTATAAGCAACGACCCAAGATGACAAAGAAGTAGTTTCAATTCCATTTAGTACGATTAAAAGGGTATTGCGGCCGTTCTTTCTTTCTTGTCCTATTATGTTTCAATTCCATTTAGTACGATTAAAAGATAGTGAACTACGTTCACGCGCGAAAAATATACCGCGTTTCAATTCCATTTAGTACGATTAAAAGGACGGAAGCATAGTTGAAACAACAGGATGTACGGTAGTTTCAATTCCATTTAGTACGATTAAAAGAAGACGGATATCATGTATCGTACTTTGCAGTCTCAGTTTCAATTCCATTTAGTACGATTAAAAGAAACTGCTTACGCCGCCATGAAAGTCACAATCTACGTTTCAATTCCATTTAGTACGATTAAAAGTAACGAACAACCGTCTCAATATATAAAAGATATCATGTTTCAATTCCATTTAGTACGATTAAAAGATTATAGAAAAAAAGAAAAAAAGTCCCCAAAACACGTTTCAATTCCATTTAGTACGATTAAAAGATTGACACGCTGAGAAAAAAAATACTGTTCCATACGCGTTTCAATTCCATTTAGTACGATTAAAAGGAAAATGGAAAGTAACAAAAATCGAAAAAACAAAGTTTCAATTCCATTTAGTACGATTAAAAGACAATAGACGACCTACACAAACCTGCTTTGGACGGTATGTTTCAATTCCATTTAGTACGATTAAAAGTAATCCATAAATAAGTATTAAAAATCAATACAAATATAGTTTCAATTCCATTTAGTACGATTAAAAGAATAAAGAAGTGATATTCGAAATAGACCCGAGTACGTTTCAATTCCATTTAGTACGATTAAAAGATCCGAACGGATAAATGGCTAATCGCACAAACAGCCAGTTTCAATTCCATTTAGTACGATTAAAAGCATTACACCTACCACACGGTGAATACATATAACATGTTTCAATTCCATTTAGTACGATTAAAAGTGGAAATGTCGGTAATGTTTATTCTATGACGACATCGTTTCAATTCCATTTAGTACGATTAAAAGCTACTCGCCGTTATGACCCCCAGCGTGGTTGGTCGTTTCAATTCCATTTAGTACGATTAAAAGTAATACGGCCGCCTTTTTGCGTGCGCGTCAATATGTTTCAATTCCATTTAGTACGATTAAAAGGGTTGGGGATACGCCTTCTGTTGCTCAGAATCAGTGTTTCAATTCCATTTAGTACGATTAAAAGTTACATTAATTGGAAAACTTCTTGTGATGTTTCACGGTTTCAATTCCATTTAGTACGATTAAAAGATAAACGAAGAGCAATCCGACTTCATCATTACAGTGTTTCAATTCCATTTAGTACGATTAAAAGGTTAATGAAGATTATAAGAGCCAGGTCGAAGCGCATGTTTCAATTCCATTTAGTACGATTAAAAGGTAGTATTCGAAATAGACTCAAACTTAGGTGATAAGTTTCAATTCCATTTAGTACGATTAAAAGTATATCTTCGCAGACAATGATATATCTGCGCAAAATTTCGTTTCAATTCCATTTAGTACGATTAAAAGACTTGAACGATGCGGGCCTTGCCGCGCTGCTTCAGAGTTTCAATTCCATTTAGTACGATTAAAAGTAGGCCAACAGATCGCTCCGCTCGTAGCCGGATTGCGTTTCAATTCCATTTAGTACGATTAAAAGTCTACTAAAAACAGACCCGATGCGGAAAATAGAGGATAGTTTCAATTCCATTTAGTACGATTAAAAGTCTTCGCAGACAACGATATATCCGCACAAAACTTTGTTTCAATTCCATTTAGTACGATTAAAAGGCACTATTAGCAGGGCTCGGAAGCGCTGCAAGTTCGTTTCAATTCCATTTAGTACGATTAAAAGAACCGCACTACCGGATTACTATAAAAGAAAAATAGTTTCAATTCCATTTAGTACGATTAAAAGTACCTGACCAACCAGATTGAGGGTTATAAGAGCGAGGTTTCAATTCCATTTAGTACGATTAAAAGCAAATGACCAGCCATCGCAATATATTAAAGACATATTGTTTCAATTCCATTTAGTACGATTAAAAGCGTACAGACAAATGGCTAATAGCATTAAACGCAAGTTTCAATTCCATTTAGTACGATTAAAAGATTGCAACAGAAACGAAAGAAGCCGCAATACAAAGTTTCAATTCCATTTAGTACGATTAAAAGGTCGCGCGGCGGGATGTGGGCCGGGAACGGGATTTCGTTTCAATTCCATTTAGTACGATTAAAAGAAACCCGTGTGCTTCAGGACAAGCTTGATGCTGAGGTTTCAATTCCATTTAGTACGATTAAAAGTTTGAGTTGAGCCAGCGTCTTTTCGTCCACTTCCGCAGTTTCAATTCCATTTAGTACGATTAAAAGAAAAGGATGATTCGGGCAGTTTCCTATGGCATTTGTTTCAATTCCATTTAGTACGATTAAAAGACGGTTCTCGGCCTGATACTCTCCCAGTATAGCATGTTTCAATTCCATTTAGTACGATTAAAAGTTTTCTATAGCATATCTTTTGGTACACATTTCATCGTTTCAATTCCATTTAGTACGATTAAAAGTTACCGTGATGCGTGCCCCGGACGGGTTGAACATCAGTTTCAATTCCATTTAGTACGATTAAAAGCAGGTGCTCGCGCGGGCCGCCGTCGTAGCTGAACTGTTTCAATTCCATTTAGTACGATTAAAAGTTTCCCAAATATAGACGAGAAAAAGAGGGTTGCGAGGGTTTCAATTCCATTTAGTACGATTAAAAGTTTGCAGCAGACTCTATATAAGGTGCCTGCATCGGTTTCAATTCCATTTAGTACGATTAAAAGCCCCCGAGCGATGGGGGGCAAGTGAACAGAAACACGTTTCAATTCCATTTAGTACGATTAAAAGAAACATCAGTAAGCGTAGTACCGAAATGGGGAGCAGGTTTCAATTCCATTTAGTACGATTAAAAGTCTTAAAAATAAAAGGAAAAGCCCCTTAACTTTTAAGGCTTTACACATTACAAAAATACAAAAAATTAGTGGAATATATGTCGATGGCCGGTCATAAAAAAATAACAGGCCACCGACATACTTCCAACTATCTGTGTTACAGGAAGTCAAAGACCAAGAAAAATTCTTTTCATAAATCATCCGCGGGAAAGACAGGCGACCGACAACTTTCCGTCACAAGAAAATATCGATAGAAGACCGTTCCTTCCCTATAATCCGCTTTTCCATCGAGGCTTGTGAAGGCCCACTGAATATGATTATGCTGTCTTCATCTTTGCTCATAAACTTATCACTTTGCATCAGCAACTCTCTCAGACATGCCTCCGAAATCTCTCCTTCAAATACGGAGTTCTGTATCCAGTTCAAATACTTGCGGCAAAGCTTGAGCATCTTATTGACACGCCTTTCACCAAAATCATACACCAGAATCACATACATCACCAATACATCTTAAAAGGTTTATACTCTTCCATCGACAGCAGATGCTTAGCCAACTTATAACACTCCAACTTCACAAGATGACGATAACTCACCGGACGATGTAACGAACGATGCCTGATGGTCTCGCTTAATCTGTCCTCAATAGCTTTCACAAAAATCTTCTTTCCTGCTGTATTCAGCAAACATTTGTTCAGTTTCCTGTCAAAATGCTTCTCCTGAATCTCTTTCCGGTTCAGCACCTTGAAAATTACCCTATCCACTATTATCGGCTTGAATATCTCCGCTATGTCCAAAGCCAACGAATAACGTCGCTCACCTGGCTTGTGCAGATAGCTGACAGTAGGGTTCAGCTGAGTTTGATGGATGGCACGCAGACAAAGCGTATAACATACCATATTGCCGAACGAAATCAAGGCATTCACCTCATTCTGAGGTGGTTGTTTGGTACGGTTGCCCATTTCAAAATCATTGATTATCAAATTGAACGCCTCATAATAATGCTGTCTAATCTGCCCTTCCACACCCATGAGCTCCTCCGTCGTCTGCGTGTCAGGTATTTGAGCGGCCAATCTGTTCATCAACTCCATGATGGCCTCCGTGTCTTTTCCCCGACGGTTATAGTATTGCAGATTTTTCACCATATTGTATGCAGCCCCTTCAATAAACTTCCGGGCAATCACCATTCGCTTCTTCTGATTCTGGTAATGGGATGTCTGCGCCAGCAGCATCTTTCCCGAAAGCAGGCTATCGCGAGGCATGAACGAACCCGTATAGTTCTCGTAATAGTCAAAGAAATGAACGGCTATATCTTTCTGTCCCAAGAAGTTGAACAATGCGCTATTCGCCCGTAACGAACCAAATACATAAAACTCACTGATATCCTCTACCGGCAAATAACGCGACTGAGCATTCATGTCAGGCGTTTCACCATCGTCCGCACATGGAGTGAACTTCAGCGTATTGTCTTTTCGCTCCAACACTCCGGGATTAAACAGATAAAATGTCTTTTTCATCATTCATCCTCCTCTCCGCTATAACAAAAATCAAAATAACTGCAATTCCGGCAAATGCCTTTCTTATGCAAAGGCGGACAGTCGTCACCTGAGATAATCCGCAGTATGTCTGCTTCCATCTCCTGTATCTGCTCCCTGTCCACATCAGTCAACACCACTTCCCGCGTCCTGCGCAAAACAGGATATTCCAATACCCCAGTCACCCCTTCTATCCCATTCCGTTCAAACACATGAATGTAATATTTCAGTTGCCACTCATGAGCTGTTTCCACCTTGTTCGACTTCTTTATTTCATGAATCACTCTCCGCTTCGGGTCATAAAAATCCACCTTGATACCGTCCAACTCGATTTCCTCATATCTGCCTGAGCGCTGAGGATAGGAATCCTCATGAATCAGCTTTCCTTCGAACACAAGATCGGATGTGTGCTCCATATTTATGCCGTTGGCAAACAGCCATAGCTTCCGCCTGCATACTTGATAATAATTGAAGTGAGTTCCCGTTACTTGCATAACAATCAGTCAAATTATTTCATAACAATCAGGTTTCTTCTCTATACAACCTCTCTCTTCATCATAATACAGTTCCGGTGCTATTAACACATCACAAACGTTCGACGGCTCTATCTTATGATAAGGATAAACAGAAACCAATAGTTCATTCGCCTCAATATAATGTTTCTGATCTATTAAGCTACAATATTCTTCTTTCAAATTATAACATAAAACATCTACTTTCTGATTGCTCTTATCTAAAATTTCATCAACCCAATCTCTATACATTCCAGCAATCCATTGTTCCTCAAAAGAAAGAACCGAGCAAAATCCTTGTATATAATCAGAATTTTGTTTTTCAGAATATCCATCCTTATATACTATATTACAAGCACTCATCAAATCATCTTCCGATAGATTTCTTCTATCCAACTGCAACATTACAGACCATGTATCATGCAACAACTGCTCGTCATAGAAAGGTGTTTTACCTATTATATCCTCAAACAGATGTACATCCGCCATCTTTTTATTACCTGCTGCATCAACAAATTTTCCGCCGCGATTCACACGACCCAAACGTTGGATTAACGAATCTATTGGCGCATTTTCTATATAAGCCGTATTATAATCAATGTCCAAGCTCACTTCAACGGCCTGTGTCGCAACCAACAATTGCGGGCGTTTGCTTTGATCTAAATCCGTCACAGACTGTTCTATTTTTCTTCTGGACCTTTGATTAAACCCACCATGTAACATCTTTTTCTTAGATTCATCGAAATCAATTTCCTGATAAATCTGCTGACAAGTCTTCACATTGTTGACAATAACCAAAACAGACAGCCCCCTTTTCAAGTCCGCCTCTATCTGGCCAATATATTGACCTACATTTTCACCAGGATGACAAACCAAATGATGTCGTTTGCGTCCCATCACATACGCATCTGATTCATAATCAGAATCAAGACGAACAATTTTAGAAAAATCTCCATCGTAAACCTTTTCTACAATCTGCTTCAATAAAAAATCTGGTATTGTAGCAGACATAAACAGAAATTTAGCTCCGAAAAACTTTCTAAAAATTTTAACTGTCCCCAACATCTTTCCTGTCAAAAATGCATTATATGCATGAAACTCATCAATTACAAACAAAGCATTCTGACATTCCAGCATTGAAAATTCCCATCCTTTCCCATGGCAAGGTATCCGTAAAAGCTGGTGTAAAGTCATAATCTTTATAGGATAATAGACTTCACTCAATAAAAGATGTACATTTCGTGCCTTTTGCTCAAGCTCCACATAATCAGGAGTCACATTCGAATCTTCACTACATAATTCATTATAGATGAAATTCAAAGACTTAGAATGCCGTACCATCACTCTTGAACGATTATATACGTTACAAAGGCGCTTCATCATTGCATTTATAGAAGCTGTATAAGGAAGCAAATAAAACAAGCGGTTGCCTTTCTGCTGATTCGCATATACCCAACTTAAAGCAGCCTCTGTCTTGCCTGAACCTGTTGGTGCATGCAAAATGGCATCACCCGTCCATTGTTGCAACTTTTCCTGAAAATGACGGAACGGAAATTTTGTCAATCCATCATGAGGTTGAAAATCGTTCAAAGAAATCATCTGATAATCGGGTATTTCGGTTTGTCCACCAGAAGCCAAATGATCAGCCTCCTGCAAAAACGCCCTCAACAAAGAAAATCGTTGCCGGTCAGCCAAACAAGGTACGGCCTTTTTCTGTTTGCTTTCCCGAAACATAAAACAAAAGGTTTTGGAAATCTTATCAAGTTTTTCCTTTCGGTAAACAAAATTTTCAGAAAATAAAGAAAGCCAAGACCGCAAGGTTTCCTCGCACATTGTCCCTTCCGAAAGAGGCAAATAACTTCCTTCTTCAACAGATATGCTGATTCCGTTCAAATCAAACATACTCAATGATTTATTACAAGTTCCAGACTCTACACTTTTATGATGGGTGGCAACTGCAAATAACACAGCATCATTTACTTCCAAAAAGGTTTCAGCAAACCAGAGAGACACCAATTCATGACGAATACTTGCATCTTTGTCACCATTCAATCTTCGCTGAAATGTAGGATGAACTTTACCTAAATCATGCAGAATAGCAGCTTGTACAAAAAATTGTCCCAAAAAAGCTTTCGCATCTCCGGATAAAGACAGGGACTGGAGTAACTTCAGCCCTGTCTTTTTTACCATACAAGTGTGCTCATACAAAGTAGTTCCGTCACTTTTGGCCTTTATTTTCTTTATTTCCTCTACATTCATATCGTAAAAGTATGCATATAAAAACACACAGGTTGCTCTTCTTGAGTTTGATATAAATTGGGATTGCTAACATGTATCCCCTTACCATCACCATGAACGGCCACAAACATCATCGAATTTACAGGCATTCTTCCGCTTCCTATTCCTACCCCTTCTCCATAAGACTCGGCTACTTGTACAAGCTGTCCGGGAATCATCATATTCGCATCAAAAGGAATCATACAGCCTTTCAAATCAGCTTCAGATACAGACACTACTTCTTTCACGCATACCTTCCTAATCTGAAGCAAATCTTGTGAACGCCCCAATGCCGGAGTACCTACGGGAGACTCAAAATAATCTTTCCAGTCCAAGCGGTCAATCCAAATTGTCAAATGAGGATTAGTATGAAACTCACGCATATATACATCACTCCCTTTGTCGTGATTCTTAATCTTCCTCCCGTCAAATTGTAATCTTCTTCGAGTTTCTATATCCAGAGAAACAGTATCATAAAGATATTGGAAACCAACCTTCACTTCATCAGGAGAAACAAATCGCCCCAAACAACAACCTATTATTCCTAAGACTGTGGAATAAGGAGGCACCGGCATGCATAATGCATTGCCAGAAAGGACAAAAGGAAGACGAGGAGTAGCAGTCCAACCTGAGAACTGTATTTCCAGTACCTTATCCATTATTTTAAATATTTGTCTACAAACATTTCTACTATTTTTATCGGACTATCTACCATAAAGTTATCTCCAACCAAGGCCTTTACCTCATCCTCATTCCCCAAGTATCCTTTTCTAATACCAATACAAATCGGAGTTTGAAGCTTATCCTTATAATCTTCTGCCAATTCTTTTAACAAATCAACATTTAACTTTGGACGTTCGCCATCACCTATATACAAATTATTAAAACAGGGATTAGCAGAAGACATACCTGCAAATACAAGAACCTTAGGAGAGACATCAGCACCAAATGCAGCCATCTTAGCACCTCCACGAAGATGTACCAAACCTCTCAACAATCCGGCGGCACGCTCTTTCCGTAACTGTTCAGCATTCCGCAATGTATAAACCACTACATTCTTTTGAGAGCTTTCCTCTATGAGAGCATCTTTATATTTGTTGACCAACTCCGTAGCCAATTCCATACGAGAAGGGGTATTCACAAAACGCCCCAACCGATAACATTCCAAATTAAAGAAACCTTCCAAATGTGTAGAATAAAATCGGGTAGAATACGGCAAGGGAGTTCCTTCTTTTGGAAAGACAAAAGCATTATCCACGGTCAATGCACGCATCTTGGGAATTCCTCTCAAAATGGAAGTCTTAAAAGGTGAAGTACGCTGAATACTTTCCTCACCTTTAGCACCACTTTTCATATATCCAAACAAATCATCTTCGGGATATGTTATAGGATCTAGTTCTGTCGCAATCTTCGAGGTAGATCCTTTTGCATTAGTTTCAATAGCATGTAACTCACTGGGTTGCCATTCGTTTTCCTCATTGGCTGTATTTCTAAGCCAGCGACGCCACGCTTGTGCTGATACGTAAGGAACTTCTTCCTTACGCCCGTTAACCGTTTCCTTAAAAGTTTTCGGAATCACAGTATTTTGATCTTCACCAACAGCTAAGCCCGCACCATTTAAAAAAGTAGCTGTTGCATCACACAATACATTTCCTGTAATGTTCTTAATCTGTTCTGACATAATCATTCTTCTTTAAGGTTATTAATAAAATCAGTTGAAGATATCTCATTGAGTTTTAATCTGAAAGCAAACAAAAAAGTTCTGAAAGCATAATTGCCCCAGGGGTCATAAATCAAGTCATATTCACTCCATTCCTTTCCGTTATCATTCAGGCGTTGCAATATAGAATAAAACCATACCATCTGCGACCGTAATTCACTGCGAGGAATCGAACGCTTTATCTTATCATACAATGCGGCACATTTCGTTTTATCTGCCACACTTTGGAATCTATAATCAACATATTGACAAGTAAACTCATTTATATGATCCAACCATATCTTAATATCGGGCATCATCGGTATAACAGAAAAATCTATTTCATCTTTCCAAAAAGACAAATCCTCCTTATTCTTATAATATAATCTCAGCAAAGCACAAAGACCATACAAGTCCTTCTTCGCCGGAATTGTATACAACAACGAATACAAACGATGAATTCCCTCTTTCCAAGCACATTCTATTAGCAATTCATCAAAAATGGAAGAATCCACATCGTTATTCTCAATACGCTTGATGATTCTTTCCTTTTGATAATCAGACGCATCATTTATCAGATTAATCATTTTCACGCAAAAGCGGGATGCCAACGTATCCTTTACACCTATTTGAGGAAATTCAGAAGCTGAAACTCCTTTCTGATAATAAAAGTGTACGAGTTTATACATCTGAAAACAACGATATGAGATTGGCAACAATTCAGGATTATCCAAAACAGCCAGTTGACAGCTCATTGACCAGTCCTTTTTTTCTGTTGCACGCCATAATATTCTATTTAATAATGATGCATAATCATTGCTTGCTTCGTAAGCATCAGTTTTACTCAATACAGAGTCATCTTTCGAGTCTTTATACTTCATCTCCAACCCTGAAATATATTTGGCAATTTCCATCTGCTTTTCCCTACCGATAACCTTCCAATACGACTCAAAGAACTCAGCACTAACTCCTTCATATTTTTTTGCCGGATAAAGATATTTCCAGTCTTTTTTGTCGGACAAACATTCCAAGAAACTAGGGCTCAGCAAAAAGTCAGTCAAAATATGCTCCAATTCTCCTCTATGACGATTACGTAATACAGACAACTGTTTAAGCAACTCATTGGGCACTCTATCTATGGAGCAACTAGCACCTGCTCCTGAATTTGAAAAACTCCACAAGTTTACATCTGCATACTCACAATCGGCCTTACATCTTTCCATCACTTCTAATGCTTCCAATATATAGTTACCTCTTGAATTTCCTTTCATGTTTTCAATCGGAGCATTAGTAACCGCCACTTCCTTTACTTTATCAATAAGATTTTTCACCTTTTCTTCAACAAAATCCTCACAAAACTCCAAAGCCGTAGAATCTATAAGTAATATACCTTTTTTATATATATAGGCAGAGAAAGGAAGGAATTGCAACAATACGACACAGATAGGATGCACATTATATGTTTGCATAGCCATAGGAAGTGACTGTGCATCAGACCCAAGGCCACCTAATAAAGGAAACCAACTTCTATTTAAAGTCAAATCTTTCTTTTTTGCCTCTTTTTCAGGAACTCCCAAACTAATCCAAGATTCCAACATAAAATCTGAGAAAGTTTTGGTATAACGTAATCCTGTTATATTACATTGCTTATCGCCTTCCGATTCAAAACCATCAACTATCTTATATAACAATGTTTCATATACTTTCTTACCCAATTTTCTACAAGAAGGATTGCGTAATGGATTGTTATTCGCAAAAAGCATTGTATAGCTATTAAAACGTAAATTTAAATCCGCCAAAGGGTACGGAAGCTCGTCACAGACTCTTTTTATCATTTCATGTAATATTTCCGTGCTAATATTCCGCACACTACTTAACCCGACCAGTGCCTTAATTGTCATTAAAGCGTTATTGACCATCGGATTTCCCGTGTAATGATTAATGATGTTCATATTCTAAAAAATAACACATATAGGACTAATAATTTATTAAATATCATACATATAAAATTTGACGATATTTTATTTTAGCATAAACTCCAGTTTCTATTCAACACCATTCCCATTAATATGTTTTTTAAATATGTCCAAATATAATTGCTTTTTTTCAAATAAAAAACAATGTCTAATAAATTTTGGCTCAGATTTCTTAAATTTGCACACAGAGGAATTGAAATTTAATATGTTTGTTAAATCGCACCATTCTCCCCAATTATCATAATTGGGGAGTTTTTTATTCCACAACCTTCAAACATCCGAAACCTTGTGAGTTCAACACACCCACACCGCCTTCATACATCAACCTCATCAATTCTACAGGAGTTTCCATTTCCAACTTGCACATAAACCCTCGAACTCTTGTTTCTTCCGGCATGCCTGCCTTAATCTTTATCAATACTGATTTCGGTTCATCAAGTACTTTCAGTTGGCATTCGGAAATGGCATACGGACAATCCTTTCCATAAAACAGCTTGTATTTGTCAAACAAACCGTTGAACAGCAAGAAAGGAGCACGCACATCCGACGGTGACAAATAATCTGTTCTTCCATCAGGACGATGAAACTTCAAACAGATTGGTGACATCGTAGCAAAAACCATCTTCTCAGAATAATCCGGCTCAGACATAACTTCCACACTGCGCACAATAAATTGCACCACGGATTTAGTGTCTCCTATTTCGAACACTTTATCCCTAAAAATACCTTGAATAAATTTCTCAGTACTCTTTTCTGGCAAAAAACTAATCTGCCATTCAACCGTATCCGATAATATCTGCAATCTTTCCTCATCACGAAGCACCCGATACTCATCTATTTTAAAGCGTGAATAAGTGAACAGCTTAAAGATTTTTCCACTTTCCAACTGGAATCCATTATCATGAAGCCATTTCGCATAAGATTCATCCGCACTCGACAAGATTCTATAAATAGCTGCCGATTGTTCATACTGATAATTTATCGGAAGTCTGCTTCCGAATGCATGTCTGTTTACACCCAATATTAATCTAAAACGCATGTCTTACATTATTTTTTCATTAATCCAAAATTAGTAAAAATCGTCCATTACCGGCTCGGCAGGAACATGTTAAAAAGCATAAGCATAAACTACAAGGAATGGACTTCACTATCTACAACGATACAGCATACGCCACAGACTATCCGCAGCAGTACCAAACCACAATGGAATGCGGATAATCTTTGCAAAGAATCCGTCAAATGCGAGGAAAAATAAGAGAGAAAAAAGAGCTACCGGACGGAAATCACACGCAATCTGAGCAATGGGACTGCAAAGAAGGCTCTGTCAAGCTGTCAGACCGGCAGAAAAAGAAATAATTGAGAAACTATAATATCGTATGATGGCTTTATGCCCGCATCATATGCCGGGCATAAAGCCATACGATTATATATCCAACAAACGGAACCACGAACGCCATGCTCATCGTCGAGCAGTCAGCCACATAGCCCATCAGCAGCGGACCGACGGCTCCACCTACGGGAGTCATCATCAGGAATGAGGAAGCTCGCTTGGTATGACTGCCCAGACCTTTCAAGGCAAGCGCAAAGATGGTAGGAAACATGATGGCTTCAAACGCATAGCCGCAAAGCAAGGCAGCCAGAGAAAAACGGCCCAAATCCAACATAACGCACAATGTAGTCAAAATGGTTCCGGCCGCACACCAGAAAAGCATCTTCTCGGCACGCACACGGCGCATAATCCAGCTCCCGACAAAACGGCCGACCATAAACAGACTCAAGCCTCCGAAAGACAATACCAAAGATGCCTGACGCACATTCATCCAGTTTTGTTCGGTAACGTAATTGATGAAGAAACTGTTGATGGAAATTTCGCTTACCTCATAGGCAAAAAGGGTTATCAGTCCGAAAACGAACCACTTGTGCGACCACAATCCTATACGGTTTCCCTCACTGTCCACTTCCACCGCATGTTTGATTTCAGGAAGCCTTACACGCGAGAAAATCACTCCTACCGTCAAGACAATGATTCCCATAATAGTATAAGGCAAAGCAACATTGCCCGACCCCGCCTGACTGTCATCGGAAAAAAGCACAAGTGCTGTAAGGATGGGGGCAAAGATACACCCCAAGCCATTGAACGACTGGGCAAAGTTTAACCGACTAGCCGCCGTCTCTTTTGCTCCCAACTCGGTGACATAAGGATTGGCCGCCGTCTCTAAAAACACCAGTCCACACCCGATGACGAAAAGGGAAAATAAAAAGAAGTCGAACGACATCCAGTGCTGTCCGGGTATAAACAGCAGCGACCCTACCCCATAAAGCAGCAGTCCGAAAACCACTCCCCGACGATAGCCGAACCGCGTGATGAAAAGTCCGGCGGGAACGGCCATGATAAAATACCCCATATACATGGTGACCTGTATCAGCGCGGAATGTGTCTTTGTAATGGCCAACAGTTCCTGAAAATGCTTGTTCAGCACATCCAATATGGCATGTGCAAATCCCCACAGAAAAAACAGCGAGGTTATCAGGACAAACGGGAAAAGATATTGCCTCTCGACCAAAGCGATGCGTTGTTTCTTCGGTTCCATAGGTCAAGACAGACAAGACAATAACTGCGGCAAATCGGTTATCACCACATCGGGCAAGGTTTCGTCAATCTCTTCATTTCCCCATCCCTCGCCTTTCAGCCATGCCACCTTGCAGCCAACCTTCTTTGCCGGCACGACATCTTTTGAAAACGAATCGCCAACAACCAGAACATTCTCTGCCGGATATCCCATTGCCTCCACACCCAAACGATAAATGGCCGGGTCTGGCTTGCGGACTCCTACCACAGACGATTCTATAATGTCGGAAAAGAACCCGTAGAGCTGGAAATCCTTCAAGATGGTCTGAATGTTTCCATAGAAGTTGGAGACCAATACCAATTTATAGCGTTCAGACAAAGCCTTTACTACCGGACGCGTACGCTGTAACACATCCAGCACATAACGGTAGCAGGCATCCGCCACCTTGACCGCATAAGCCTTTGTTTCAGCTTCGTTCTTGTCTAATTTTCCCTGCTCTACCAGATAGCCGACCTGAATCCCGGTCTTGATACGCAACACATCGTGAAAATCATGTTCAGGCTTCACCAAAGGGACGCGGGCAAGCGTGCGCTCTCCGTAAACGTATGCTTCGCGGAAGTCAGGCTTGCTTACCGGCACCTGAAAGGCTTCGTATGCCCCCCACAACACCTCCGCCCAATGACGGCTGTTCGTATCAATCGTTCCTCCGTAATCAAAGATTACGCCTTTAATGTCTGTCAGTTTTTCCATTGTTGTCCTTTATTTTAGCAGCGCCGTTGCCTACCTTCATCAGCAACACGCCGATTACAATCCAAATCAGTTCACGGACACGCGTAATCAGTCCGGTATAGATGCCGAAAGCACTGGGTATGGCCAGTCCCCCGACCGCCAAGGCAAATCCTCCTTCACGGGCTCCCAACTGCATGGGCGAGAAGAAAAACAGATTGGCAAACAGTGAAGTGAACGCCATAATCAGGATGCACGACAGAAAGCTTACATGGTCTGTCAGGATATTCAGGATAAAGAACACTTCCACGCATCCCACAATGCGGGCGGCAAATTCCAAGCCTAATGAAGCATAGAATGTAGACTTGCGCTGCTTATGGAGTTCCGCTATCTGGGCGTCCACACGCTCCAGGCTTTCTCGTTTCTCTACGGAGAAACGCTGCGCCCAATGCCGCACAAAAGGCACATGCCCCAACAGTCGGAGTGTGCGCACGGCCATCCCGTTGCGGTATCCTTTCATAAAAAAATAAATGGCCAGCGAACAGCAGACCGCCACCACCGCAAGCATAATCCCTATCCCCCAATCCAAAGGCTCCACACAAATGTAGAGCACAACGCCAGAAAGCCAGAAAAAGAAATGGGAGAAGATATGCATCATGGCATAAAGTATGACAGAAGAAGTGGCCTTGCTCGCTCCCACATAGGGAGTAAGCTCCATAATGCGGTAGGGCTCGCCGCCCATCAGGCCTACCGGCGTGGCGTAATTGAGGGCAAATCCGGAAACGGTCAGCTTATACACCCGCCAGAAAGAAACCTTCGCATGCTTTCCGTCGCGGATAATGATAAACCATGCCCATGCATTCAGATAATAAATCACTATCCACAGCAGGATGACCGCCGGAAACCAGACTCCCGCCTTGCGGAGATTCTGCCACAGCTCCTGATAATCCATATCGAAAGTAAGCAGCATCACCACGATGGCAAAGATGCCGAAAAACCAGAATATGTTCCGAAACTTGTCTTTCATCGGTCTGAATATTTTTGATAAAGAGTCTGGCAGATGGACTCGTGACGCCGCCGCATATAGACAAAGAGCGCCGTCATCACCACCACTTCAAAAACAAAATAAAGCCACGGCTCGCCAATCAGCAGACTGATGTAAAGGGCGATGGCACGGGTGTTGAATGTCAGAATATTGGCATATTTCATCAGCGGAAGGCTCAAAGAACGGAATTCGTCGCGGAGCTCCTGCGGAATGTCAGTACCATATTTTTTTTGCACCATAGCATAAAAACGCTGGAATGCCGGTGTCATCCGCTCTTGCTTACGGGTATAATTCCCGTAGAAATAGAGGAAAGCCTTCCACCAGAAGTTGTGTTTCCACGGCAGGCTATGGAAAATCTCTCGCTGTTGCCTGAAGTTGTCGAGTTCGCTACCCGATGTCCCTTTCAGAAAGAACAGATGAATATTCCGGTAATAGTCGGCCAAAGCACACTGTTTGCTATGGCAAACCGTGCCTGAGAATAGGGCCAAAAGCCAGATATAGATGCCCCATGTCATCCCGCTCTCCGCACCCAAGCCAAAGGGCAAAGGCTGGAAAGTCAGCCGCAGACAGATGGCCGCATAAATGGTAAAGAACCAAAGGTCGCCTGCAAAGCCGTCCAACATGCGTCCCCAGCGGGTTTTCTTCCCCGTCAGACGGGCCAGCTGGCCGTCGCAACTGTCATAATGGTTCGCCCACATCAGCAAAAAGATGCCGGCAAGCGTATGCTTCAGGTCGGGGAAATAGAACATCACCCCCGCAGCCATACCCAAGACAATGGACAAGATGGTGACCACATTGGGATGCACGCCGAAACGCTTGAAGAACAAAGCCCATGCATAGCCTATCGGACGGTTAAAATAAATGTCGAGAAACTCTTCCGTATCCATCGACTTAAAGGAAGCTTTTATTCCTTTCTGTTCCATAGCTCTCTTGTCAACGTTTCAATTTTTGAACCATACGATTATAAATACATTCTGCAATTTTCGGCCCGGCCTCTTCACGGCAACGGGCAAAACTGGGCCAGTCGTTAAAGTCGATAATGCGGATTTCACCCGTAGCCGAAACCACACAGTCGCCTCCGTAGACCGGAACATTCAGCACTTCGGCCGCCAGGTTGCTGTAGGCCTGCAGCTTCTTCACATCAAACGGATAGCCTCTCGTCTCCCCGTTGATGGCCTCCAGTCCGAACTTGCTGTGCGACTGCTCCGTAGGATAAAATGTATAAAAGAAATCCGTGCCCTGAACGCCGTAAAACTTCACCAAGTCGCCCACCAAGTGTTCATTGACCACCGCCTCGGGAATATTCCGTTTCCGGAAATCTGCCAATACATATTCTGCCTCTTCCCGGCATTCCACATAAACCACATCCTCTTTCACCATTGCATGAGAATTGCCCCGCTTAATCCAGCAAGGGAAAAAATCGGGCGTAAATGTGCCATCGGTCGGAATTATGACACTGCGCGGATGGGGAACATTATTGGCAATAAGCAATTCTGTCATAGCCTTACGCACACAATTGTCAATGCCGTATGCCGAATTGACGACCGTCGCGCCACGGTCTTCCAGCTCTTTCAGACGCCTGATGGTAGCCCGGTCACGGGCCATATCAAATATAAAATCTGCTTCAATGCCTTGCTCTACAAACTCCTTCTCAGGATAAAGGACTACTTCACATCCTTTCTTTTCCAAATTCTCCGCCGTAATCCTGAATATGGCGGCATCATTTCCTACATGATTCGGAGAAAACTCATTACCTCGGCTCACGCCCACCACCCGAATCTTCTTGTCTGCTACAAACATTTTTCTTTTGTCAATCTTTGTTAGTCATTATTCCTTTCTGTTCAAGAAAGCCTCAGCTTTCACAATATCGCTGGCATGGTCTACATCCAGTATCTTCGAAAACGGATAGGCCATAAGATGCAGCCCGTCGGCCACCAGCTGACGCTGGAAGTTGCGCATACGCGACATGCCGTTTGCCATACATTTTTCCAGTGTATCAATCGCCTTTGGAGTCAGACAGTAGATACCGCCCGAAATGTACCGGCACTGTGAGGTTGCCTCATCATGAAATCCTGTAATGTTCAATCCTTCATCGGTCGAAATATACAGCGGCTTTTCATCGTCAATATAGTCCGTCACAGCCATCATCCCGTCTTTGTCCGAGGTCTTGAATGCCTCAATGAAGCGGAAAAATTCATCCTCACGGAATATCGTATCGACAGTGGTCAGGCAAAACTTGTCATCCTTCAGGTAAGCGCTCAGCTCATAAAAGCTGTGCATGGAACTGGGAGTGGTCTTGACAATTACTTCCAACGGAACTTCAGATGTTTTCTTTAATTCCGCCAGATGTTCCTTGGTCAAAGGCACTTCATTGTTGATGATGACAACCACCTGCTCTGCTCCGTTTTCTGCAAAAATATGAATCAAGCGGTCTATCATCGCCACTCCGTTCAGCTGCACCAAAGGCTTGGGCAACTGAACCCCTTCCTGAGAAAGTCTTGAACCTTCCCCTGCTGAGATTATCGCAAACTTCATTTCTATTTTATCGTGTATTTATTCTTCCTCTACATTATCTAATTTCAACTTGTCGCTGTCGTCACGCTTCTCATAATACTGCTTGCGCAGCGGACGGGCACTTATCTCCTTTTCTATACAACGGTTACGGAATATGTCAAGCGCCACATAAACAGCCTGACGGAACGAGTCTTCTGAAGCAACACCCTTACCGGCTATGTCGTAAGCCGTTCCGTGAGCCGGAGAAGTGCGGACAATAGGCAGTCCTGCCGTAAAGTTCACTCCTTCGTCCATAGCCAAAGCCTTGAACGGAGCAAGTCCCTGATCATGATACATCGCCAGAATGCCGTCAAAATGCGTATAGTTGCCCGACCCCATAAAGCCATCTGCCGGATAAGGGCCGAAACACTGGATGCCCTGGGCTATCATCTCCTTCATGGCCGGTATGATGATGTCCTGCTCTTCAGAGCCCAACAGACCGTTGTCGCCTGCATGAGGATTCAGAGAGAACACCGCAATGCGGGGATTGTCAATGCCGAAATCCTGCTTCAACGAACGATGGAATATCTGAAGCTTTCTCTGTACCAATTCTTTTGTGATATGCGAAGCAATTTCGCTTACAGGGATATGTCCGGTAACCAATGCCACCCGAAAATCTCCCTTAAGCAAAATCATCAATGCTTCTTTGCCGTTACCGACCCGTTCCTGAATGTATTCCGTGTGTCCAGGGAAGTGAAAACTGTCCGACTGAATGGTCTGCTTATTTATCGGTGCAGTAACCAGTATGTCAAACAAGCCCTCCTGATATTCAGCCAAGGCCTTTTCCAAAGCCATCAGCGCTGCTTTACCTCCTTCGGCCGTAGGTTTTGTCAGTTCCACCTTCAGCTCTTCCTCGATACAGTTCACGATATTCACCTTACCATCCTGAGCATTCGCGGCCGAAACCACGATGCTGAAGTTTGTTGAAAGATCCATTGCCTTCCGATGATAGGCAGCCACCTTGGGCGAACCATAAATGACCGGTGTGCAAAGCTCAAGCATCACCGGATCTGAAAAAGCCTTCAGGATGACTTCATAACCGATTCCGTTTATATCTCCGTGGGTGATTCCCACTTTTATCTTACGTTCTTCCATATTTTCATTACTTCTGTTCTGCTTCTATCTTATCTTCTGTTACCGACTGGTCGACCAGCACTTCCGGCGCCTCCTTTTCAAAAGGCAGCTTCAATGTATAAAGGCAGGCATTCAGCTTCCTTATCTGGTCTCGCTTCAGCTTGCCGGGATTATAGACAAACCCTTCGACCACAACCACACGCCCGTTTGCACGGTCTACACGCATGTGTGAAACAAACGGCCCGCCCATAGCGTCGTTTTTCATCTCCCACAATCCACGTGCCTCGAATGCATAGTCTCCCTTCACCGCAATGTTACGTACAGTTACGAAAGCCGAGTCGGCCGTCTGCATATACATGCCTTCCTTCGAGCCCGGCAGGTTGATTTTCATAACCGAATCCCGCTTTTGTATGAAATAGGCCTTGGTAAAAGTATTCTTGTCTGTATAAGGGAAAGAATACATCACAAAATTCATGTCATTCAGGTTTGTGGAAGTCCAGAAGAAATCATCGCCCTCCTTGTATGAATTCAGCTCGACGGGCAGCCATACATCACAGTCAAACATACTGGCAACCTTTGCTGAAATCACCTCGCTATGTTTCTTTTTCAGCTGCTCTACCTCCCTGTTCATCTCGGCACGGGTAAAGAAATCAATGATTACCTGACCGTTTTTTGTCACATAGTCGGCAAAATCTGCCTGATTGGGCGACTGGATTGTCATAATCATCTGCGGAGAAGAATAAAAGTCACGCGTATATTTGAATTTTGTCTGCGTATAGATGTCCTGAATATCTACAATAATAATATTGCGGAAAAGACGCATGCCACGTTCGAAAAAGTCGGGGCGGATACGCGAAATACGGAAAGAACGTTCCGACTGCGGCAATCCCGGCACATCGCTGTCCAACACATGGAACAAGGCACTGTCCGGACTCATCCAACACTTGTCGTCTGCCACGACCAACACTTCATAGGGCCGTCCGCTGGCGGCAGGAGTTATGATGCTCTTCCCTCCTTCCTTACACGAAGCGAGCACCAATGTTACCAACAAAAAGCCTAAATAAAAGACCAACCGTTTCATAATCTTCTTATCTTTAATTTTTTGTTTCACTTTCTCCGGTCTGTTTTCCGGCCTGCTGCCTGGCTGTCGACAGCATGCCACAGGCGGCAAATATATCTTCTCCGCGCGAAGCCCGGATGGTAGCAAACAGACCATGCCCCGTAAGATAATCACGAAAGGCAATCATCGTGTCCATATCCGTTCCTTCCAAATCTACCCCGGGGATGGAATGAAAGCGGATAAGGTTCATGCGACAATCAAGTCCGCGCAACAGCCTGACCAGCTCCTTTGCATAGACAGGCCTGTCGTTCACTCCCTTGAACAGGATATATTCGAACGACAGACGCCGCTGCTTGCTGAAATCATAACGGCGGAGCATTTCCACCATTTCTGTTATGGAAAAAGCCTTTTCCGCAGGCATCAACTCACGCCGTTGGGCAGGAATCGGCGAATGCAGGCTGACGGCCAGATGACAGTCACTCTCGTTCAAAAAACGCTCAAGCCCCCTCCGTATCCCCACTGTAGAAACAGTTATACGCTTCGGACTCCAGGCATAACCATAATCGGCCGTAAGAATAGTCAGCGCACGCAATACCTCATCCACATTATCCATAGGTTCTCCCATTCCCATAAACACGACATTCGTCAGCGTATCGCGTTCGGGAACTGAATAAATCTGATTCAAAATCTGCGCCGCACTCAGACTCGCGGCATATCCCTGCTTGCCGGTCATACAGAATTTGCAGTTCATCTTGCAGCCTACCTGCGACGAAACACACAGTGTAGCCCGCTCTCCGTCGGGGATGTATACGGACTCGATGAAATTTCCCTCGGGTGTACGGAACAGATACTTTACCGTCCCGTCCACCGAACGCATTTCATCCACCGGAGCGCTTGCTCCCACTTCATAGTTTTCCTTCAGACGCTCGCGGCTTTTCAGCGAGAGATTGGTCATTTCATCTATCGAAGCCACCTTCTTGCCATACAGCCATCCCGCTATCTGGGTTGCCGCAAACTTTGGCATGCCCAAATCCAGTACAAGGCTTCTCAGCTCGTCCAAGGTCTTTCCCAATAAAGGAGTCTTTGCCATACAGCTTCTTTTGATACAATTAGCGTACAAAGTTAGGCAAAAAATAGGACATAGCCTTAAAATCGAAAAAGAAAATGCAGACTTCAGCAGCATAACACTTTAGGCCGCCCTTGAGAACCTTGCAGCCGACCGGAAACGCATCCCGCTGAACGGGAAAAAGCATTTTCGCCTTTCCAAACACATTTTATCCTGAAATCCTATTTTTATTCGCTTATTCCATAAGAATTGTTACCTTTGTTTGGCACAACCGATTTTATATGGAAAAAACAATTACCTGCTTTCTTTACGGCTGTCATGACAGCCAGAAAGACCCGACTATACCGAACCTGCTTAAATGCGGGCTTGTCAACCAAATATTTCTGCTTACTTCACAAGACGGCGAGCAACAAGAGCAACCGGCCAGAGTACGCAGCGTGAAAGCCGGTGCGCCCGCATCAACAGACACACTGGCCGAAATCATCTCGCTGAGCGACACGCCCTATACGCTGCTTTACCTGAAGCTTCTGCCTTTAGAGTTAGGATACAAGGCACTGGAACGCATGTGCGACTATCTGGCGGATGCCGGTACCGGAGCGGTTTATGCCGACCGGTATGTATGGAAAGACGGATGCCGGCATGAGCATCCGGTAACAGACTACCAGACGGGAAGCGTAAGGGATGACTTTGACTTCGGGCCGCTGCTGCTGATAAAGACATCCCGCCTGCAGGAAGCCTTTCACCTCATGAGGGACGACGGTCATCCGGACTACGAGCACTCCGCACTTTATGCGCTCCGCCTGACTCTTTCGCGCATCTGCCGCCTGACCCACATACGCGAATACCTGTATACCGAAATAGAAGAAGACATCCGCCGGCCGGAAGAAAAGCAATTCGACTATGTGAGCCCGCAAAACCGGCAGGTTCAGGCTGAGCGGGAGGCCGCCTTTACCCGTTACCTGCAAGCCATTGGCGCCTTTCTCCCTCCGGCCGCACAGACAATCGACCCGCAAGAAGGGGATTTCGGGCAAGAAGCATCGGTTATCATCCCCGTAAGAAACCGTATACGGACGATTGACGATGCCATCCGCTCGGCCCTGATGCAGCAGACCGACTTTCCGTTCAATATCATCGTCGTCGACAATCATTCCACCGACGGAACCAGCGAGGCTATCGCCCGTTATGCAGGGAATCCACAGGTGATTCACCTGATTCCCGCACGCACGGACTTAGGTATCGGAGGCTGTTGGAATATAGCGATAGACCATCCGGAATGCGGACGATATGCCGTTCAATTAGACAGCGACGACCTTTACAGCAGTCCGAACACCCTGCAAGCCATCGTCAACAAGTTCCGGACAGAGCATTGCGGCATGGTTATCGGCTCGTATAAAATCACAGACTTCAGTCTTAAAACAATTCCCCCAGGCATCATCGACCACCGGGAATGGACCAACGAGAACGGACACAACAATGCACTGCGCATTAACGGCTTAGGAGCGCCGCGTGCCTTCCATACCCCGCTGCTGCGCCGCATACGCATACCGAACACCAGCTACGGCGAAGACTATGCTTTGGGACTGCGCATCTCACGCCAGTACCGCATCGGACGCATCTATGATGTGCTGTATCTGTGCCGCCGGTGGGAAGGCAATTCTGATTCCGCCCTTAGCATCGAACGCATCAACCGGAACAACACCTACAAAGACAGCCTGCGCACACAGGAAATCCTTATGCGGAAAGAAACGGCCAAGCAGACCGGCAATCCGGCCAAAGAGGCATTCTTCTCTGGTCAATTGGCCAAATGGGAAGTGGCACGCAACAATTACCAGGCTCTGCATCAGGTAAGAATGCGCAGCTTCCTGATAAACGGACTGGAGTATTTCGTGCAATTCAATCCTGCACGCATCCGCTCCACCTGCGCCAAGACCGACCGTGCATCCATCGCGGCACGCCCCTGTTTTCTCTGCGAATCAAACAAGCCCGCCGAACAAGACAGCATCCGCATTGTGCTGGATGAACCGTTCGTCGTGCGCATCAATCCCTACCCGATTGCCCCGTACCATCTGACCATATCCAGTGAGCAACACCAGGAACAAACATTGGCAGGCAAGGCGGAACGGCAGCTTCCGGGGCGTATGACCGAGTGGATTGACACCCATTTCGGCAAGGGATACGCACTTCTCTATAACGGGGCCAGGTGCGGGGCCTCAGCTCCTGACCATTTCCACTTTCAGGCCGTCCCGCAAGACAGTGTCCCGTTCATCCGGCAATGGGACCGGCTGATGCAGACGGCAGAAGAAACGGCACGCGTCACTTATGCAAACGGAGACGCCTGTACGACCTACCGGATAAAAGGATACTTATGCCCCATCCATACCTTCATAACCAAAAACAGTTATGATACAGACCCGAAGCTTTTTTCAGACTATCAAAATACCCTTCCCGTGCATCCGGGCGAGTCCGAACCGCGGTACAACCTCTTCGCCTGGACGGATGAAAAGCGAGGCTTCACCGTGGCCTGCTTCCCCCGAAGCAGCCACCGCCCGCTCTGTTACGAGGCCAAAGGGCACACACAGCTCCTGATAAGTCCGGGAGCACTGGATATGGGAGGAATGATGGTCACGTGCAGAGAAGAGGATTTCGACAAGATAACGGCCGCAGACATCCGCCGAATCTACCGTGAAGTGGCATTGTAAAAAAATAATCACCGAGCAACATGAAAGAACCAGAAATCCATGTAGGCATTGTCAGCGCTCCAGAAATACACTTTACGCTGAACGCGCCTTTCGCCGCAGAAGGCAAAACGGTATGCGGCAGGCAGCAGGCAGCTTTTGAAAAAGGATATATCCGGTGGAACGGCCGTCTGTACCGCGAACTGACCTTTACACCGGAAAGGCAGGACGCTTCTTTTTCGCTGCAAGACGTTACCATCGGAATAGACTTCCACTGGGAACAGCAAGAGACACAGACCTTCACGGGCATACTCCGCCTGATAACGGACAAAGGAAAGGTGACGGCCGTCAACCGGCTCCCGGTGGAAGACTATCTTGTCAGTGTCATCTCATCGGAAATGAACGCCAACAGTCCGACCGAGTTCCTGAAAGCCCATGCCGTCATCTCGCGCAGCTGGGTGCTGGCCCAAATCAAGAAGCGCGGGCATTCTGGCAACCGGACAGACTGTCAGCCCCCTCGTCCTGAAACAGAGGCCGAACATATCCGATGGCACGACCGGGAAGACCATTCGGCCTTTGACGTATGTGCGGATGACCACTGCCAACGGTACCAGGGGATAACGAAAGCATCCAGTCCCACCGTGGCCGAAGCGGTACGGTCAACCTGCGGACAAGTGCTGATGTATGGTCAAGACATCTGCGATGCCCGTTTCTCGAAATGCTGCGGCGGCATCAGCGAAGAGTTCCGCTATTGCTGGGAAGACAAAGACTATCCCTATCTGCATGCCGTGAGAGATGACAAAAGCCCAGGTGAACTACCCGACCTGACCAACGAACGGGAAGCCGAAAAGTGGATACACCACTCGCCGGATGCTTTCTGCAATACCCGCGACCCCCAGATACTGGCACTGGTATTGAACGGCTACGACCGACTGACGACCGACTTCTACCGCTGGAGAGTGAAATATACGCAAAAAGAGCTTTCGGAGCTTATCCGCCGGAAGATGAACACCGACTACGGCAAGATTATCCGGCTCATCCCTGTGGAACGAGGAAGGTCCGGACGCATCAGCAGACTGAAAATTATCGGAACGCAAAGGTCGTGCGTCATCGGCAAGGAACTGGAAATACGAAAGGCCCTGTCGGAAACCCACCTGCTCAGCTCCGCCTTCACCGTAAGCTGCGGGGAAGAGAAAGACGGAGTTCCGGAATGGTTCGAACTGACAGGAGCCGGATGGGGACATGGAGTGGGACTCTGCCAGATAGGAGCCGCCGTAATGGGGAAACAAGGATACGGCTACCGGGAAATCCTTATACATTATTATAAGGGGGCAAGCATCCGCAAAATATATTAACGCCTAAACAGCAAACTATGAAAAGACATTCTCCGTGGACATGGGTGCCAAGCCTGTATTTTGCAGAAGGGCTGCCGTATGTCATCGTAATGACCTTGTCGGTAACCATGTATAAACGCATGGGCGTCTCGAATGCAGAAGTAGCCTTGTATACAGGCTGGCTGAATCTGCCGTGGGTCATCAAGCCGTTGTGGAGCCCCTTCGTCGACCTGATACGCAGCAAGCGCTGGTGGATTGTCTGCATGCAGCTGCTGATTGGAGCCGGACTGGCCGGAGTTGCCCTGACCTTACCCGCAGAGCGTTACCTCCAGCTCACGCTTGCCTTTTTCTGGCTGATGGCTTTCAGCTCGGCCACCCACGACATTGCGGCCGACGGATTCTATATGCTGGGACTCAACAGCCGCGACCAAGCCTTCTACGTGGGCATCCGAAGCACATTCTACCGCATCGCGACCATTGCCGGACAGGGGCTGCTCATCATGCTCGCCGGATATTTAGAGCAGAAGACAGATACCGTCAGCTATGCATGGAGCCTTACCTTCTTCTTGTCGGCCGGATTGTTTATGGCCTTGTGGGCATATCACCTTTCTTTCCTTCCCCATCCGGCTGCCGACAGGTCGTACAAGCACAAGCGGGCAAGCGAACTGCTGAGAGACTTTCTGTTTACCTTCCGGTCATTCTTCCAAAAGGAAGGCGCAGGCACAGCCATTCTCTTCATGCTACTCTACCGCCTGCCAGAAGCGCAGCTGGGAAAAATGAGCATCCCCTTTCTGCTTGACCCCACCGAACAGGGAGGCTTAGGCATGACCACGGCGCAAATCGGCTTCACACAAGGGACTGTCGGCATAATCGGCCTGACTTTGGGAGGAATCTTGGGAGGAATGACCGTGGCCCGACATGGCCTGCACCGGTGGCTCTGGCCAATGGTCTGGGCAATCTCTCTGCCGGATGCCGTATACGTATACCTCAGCTATGCCCAACCCGCTGACCTGCTCCTGATAAACAGCAGCATCTTCATCGAACAATTCGGATACGGATTCGGCTTTACGGCCTACATGCTTTATCTTATCCACTTTTCCGAAGGGCAATACCAGACGGCTCATTATGCCATCTGCACGGCCTTCATGGCATTAGGCATGATGATACCCGGCATGATTGCCGGCTGGATTCAGGAACTTCTGGGCTACCGCCTGTTCTTTATCTGGATTATGGCATGCACATCGGCCACGTTCATCGTGACCGGCAGACTGAAAAACAGATTCCGCATCCAAGCCTGACCTTGAATGCGGAATCCGTAATATGCAGCAAAGGCAACCCGCTTATGCTTCTTCTTCGGTTTTCTCCTCTTCTGCCTCAACGAAATCCGTCTCACCGTTTGAGACCAACAGGTTATACCACTGGATAAGCTTCTTGATGTCGCCCGTATGAACCCGGTCGCGGTCATAATTCGGCAGCACTTCAGCCATAAAGCCATGCAGCTCTTCAGCCGATGCCTTCTTGTAATCCAAAGAAACCAGAGCGCCGTTCTCCTTCTTCTTTACAGACTCCAGCACTTCACCCAACGGAACTTCATCCGCATCCGTGTACATGGCAATATCACCCAGTGAAATGACTTTTTCACTGGCATAAACGGGCATTCTTTTCTTGTCCGAACTTACGGATTCTACTATCAACATATTTCTTGCCTGAGAAATCAACTTATACAGTCCCGGCTTGCCCGAAACAGCCAAAATAGTCTTCAACATAAATTATTCTGTAATATTTAAGTTTATAATCGACACAAAAATACAATTCACAGATGAAATACACAAGCTATCGGGTATCTTTTCACTCCTTCAACGCCTGAAGAATGCGGTCCAGCTGGATATCCAGCGAAGAAATGCCGTCGTTCATGACCACATAATCCGACCTGCTTATCTTTTCTTCATCGTCGGCCTGAGCCGCCATACGCAGGCGGACCTGCTCCTCCGATGCATGGTCACGCTCCATCGCGCGGCGAACCCGCAACTCCATCGGAGCATATACCATCAGTACACGGTCTACAGCCCGGTCAAAGCCCGACTCAAACAAAATGGCACTTTCCATCGCGACCGTCTCCTTGCCCGAACATTCATGCATCTTCGTCCAACGCAGAAAATCGTCATAGACGCAAGGATGGACAACCGAATTAACACGCTCCGCATTGTCCTTGCAGGCAAACAAATAACCGGCCAAAAGAGGCTTGTTAAGCACATCCCCCTCATAAACAGCTTCTCCCAGCAGTTCTGTCAGCTTCCGGCGAATGACGGGATGAGACACCATGAGCCTTTTCGCCTCGCGGTCTGTATCATATACCGGTATCCCCCTCTCCTGCAGCAAATGCGCAACATAAGATTTTCCGCAGCCTATCCCGCCTGTAATGCCCAGCTTAATCATAATATCAGTCTCCGGTCTGTTGCTGCTCTATCAGATAATCCACCTCTTCAGGCACAATATGCACATGGCTTGCAAACTCAGGCACCCTGCGCAAAGACAAATGAATCTTGTTATCCCTGGCATTCACCACATCTTCATAAGACACGCCGATAAAGAAGTCCTCTGCGGTAATCTGCTTGAAATGCTTCAAGCCGACTTGAAAAGTAACCTGCACACGCGAAGGAAAAGTCCTCAATATTTTTCCGGCGGGGAAATTGACTCCCGTAACGGGAACTTCCACCGTTTTTTCCGAATACATGTCCACATATATCTTTACATCCGCAGAAGACGGAGTAAACTTAGCCCCTTTTACAGTCTGCAAATGAACGTGTCTGGATACCGTATCCGTTATGTTTTCAATATCCACCGGCTGGGTATATGCCGTTGTTATGAAATCAAGCACCGAATCAGGAGCATATACCATCACCGAATCGGGAGAAAGCAAGATGTCAGAAATATAATATTGATGCCCGGCCATCATCCTTCCCTTAGCAGCTACCGGCACTTTTTTGGCTTTTCCCTGTGTATAGATAAACTCAAGCACATTGGGACGCACTGACAATAACTTGGTTGTACTGGCAAGTTGGGCCGATACCTTCTTTGTCACCTCCGATACGGGTATGGATACATGGAAGCCATTGTCCTTGTAATCCTGAAAATCAAAAGACACCGGGAAAAAAGTACGCCCCAACATATAGTTCAGCAATACGGTTCCCCTATCTTCTACATGCACCCGGATTTCTTTGGGAAGCTCTGAAGTCATCACAACCTCTTTCGGCACATTCTTCAGACGAACCGGAATCTTAAAATCTGCCTGATAAACATCATTCATGGTCTGAAGCAGCCAGAAACAGAATGCGACAAAAACAAAAAAACAGAAAACCAGAAGTTCCCGGCTCTTCGTGCTGAGCAGAAAACTCCTGATTTTCCTTAATCCGTTCAAATAATATATTTTTATGTTCTTTCTGCCGAACATAATCTTCAAACTTTTTAAAATCCCGGACTACTTGGTCTGGGTAGCTTGCGCATCGGCGTAAATAGAATTTCTATCTACCTTAATCTTTACACTGGGGGCAATCTCCACTATTACTGCATTATCTTCTATTTCTTTGATTTTTCCATAAATACCTCCAGCAGTAATAACAGCCTGACCCACTTCGAGGTTTTTACGAAAATTGGCGATTTCTTTCTGCTTTTTATTCTGAGGACGAATCATAAAGAAATACATGATAGCAAAAATGGCCACCATCATAATCAAGAAAGAGTAGTCGGCTCCGCCTTGACTCTGCAAAAGAACAGTCAACAAATTCATAGTCTATTTTTTTATCAAATTAATATTTCGGGCAAAGATATTAACTTTTGGTCAGCTTGTTTTCCTTTTTCAATTGATTAACAATTCCATCCAAAGTTCCGTTTATGAACGCACCGCTCTTGGGAGTGCTATACAGCTTGGCTATCTCCACGTATTCGTTCAAAGACACATTGATAGGAATATTCGGGAAACTTAAAATTTCCGCCAAAGCTACTTGCATAATGACCACATCCATTACAGCGACACGGTTCAAATCCCAATTTTTCGAGTTTTCACTAATCAGATGACGGTAATAGTCTGCATTCAAGATTGTACGACGGAACAAGCGGCGTGCAAAATCCTGGTCCTCCTCATCCTTAAACTCTGGCAGCAGCTCCTGCTTCTCGCCGTTTTTCGGGTCAAAGCGCTTTATTGTCTTCAGCACAAAAGTATCGACAATCTCCTTATCATCGTTCCAATACAAGCTCTGGTCCTCCAACACCTCATCAAGAGCGGCATTGTTAAAAATAATCTTCTTATAAATCTTTCTCCACACCTCGCGATCTTCCTCGTATGAAGAAGTCTCACTTGCCATATATTCCTTATATATGTCACTCTGCATAATCTGTTCACAAAGCGACTTGATGAATTCAGCCTCATTTGCCCAAGTCTTCTTCTGATTGGATACAAATTCATTCAACTGCCGGTTTACCTCCAATTGGGCAATGAAGGCATTATCCACAAATTTAGTATTGGGAAACAGCTCCTCCTTCGTAGGTGCAAGCTTGTTTTTACCTGCCTCCAGACGCTTGGCAGCATACCGCGTTATCTCCACCATCAAAAAAAGAAGATAGTTATACAAATCATATGCCTTCGACAAACTGAAGAACAACTCTTTTTCCGCAGTATCCAAATTTTTACCGCCGTTCTGATAATAAGCATAGATTATCTGAACTATCTTAAGACGAATAAGAACTCTGTTAATCATACTAACACAATAACTAATAATTGAGTTGCAAAAGTAATTAAAATCCTTTACACAGCCTATAATCGAATGACTTTTTTTCTGTTTTTTTAGTGATTATATTTTTTTATCAGCTTCTTCCTTTGCACATTCCAAAAAAATAGTCAAATTTGAAGAGATTATTTTTAATAAGGACAAGATATGGAAGATCTGAACAAGAAGAACAAATCAGAAGGTGATAAGGAAATCGTTTTTTCAAAAGCGATAAGAGCGGGAAAGCGCATCTATTATCTGGATGTAAAGAAGAGCCGCAAGGATGAAATGTTTCTGGCCATTACGGAAAGCAAAAAAATCATATCCGAAGAAGGAAGTGAACCTCAAGTCAGTTTCGAGAAGCATAAGATTTTCTTATATAGAGAAGATTTTGAGAAATTCATGAACGGCCTTCAGCAAACCATTCAATATATAGAGGAAAATTCTCCGGAAAGCGCTCCAAGAGAAAGGAAAGAGCAGGAGAATGCCGAAGAGAATGAGCCGATAAAGACAGACGAAATAAAAATAGACATTGATTTCTAACGATTTTAATTGGCAGTGTCAAAAAAAACAATTACCTTTGCCGCGCTTTTTAGCTGTCGTGTGATGGCGAATTAAGCAATGAACACTTAATTTAGAGTAACACTAAAAAATCAAGAAAATGAAATCAATTCAAATCCAAGGCTCACTGAGAGCAGAAACCGGCAAGAAAGCAACAAAAGAGCTGCGCAAAAGCGCAAGCATCCCTTGTGTACTGTACGGTTCACAGAAAGACGAAAACGGCAATCAGGTAGCAACCCACTTTTCTGTAACGATAGACGGAATACGCAAACTGGTGTATACGCCGCATATCTACGTAGTAGACCTGAACATTGACGGCAAGGTAGTAAACGCCATCATGAAGGATATCCAATTCCACCCTGTAACAGACGCTATCCTGCACATTGACTTCTATCAGATTGACGAGGACAAACCTATCGTTATGGAAGTTCCCGTACAGCTGGAAGGTCTGGCTGAAGGTGTGAAAGCCGGTGGTAAACTTGTTCTTCAGATGCGCAAGCTGAAAGTGAAAGCCCTGTACAACATGGTTCCGGAGCGTATGGTCATCAACGTTTCAAGCTTGGGCTTGGGCAAGACCATCAAGGTAGGCGAACTGAATTACGAAAATCTGGAAATCCTGAATGCGAAAGACGCCGTTGTTTGCGCTGTTAAGCTGACACGTGCCGCTCGTGGTGCTCAGGCTGCTGCCGCAAAATAATGCGGAGATAACTTAAACACAGAATCCCATCAATGAAATATTTGATAGTAGGACTGGGGAATATCGGTGATGAATATCGAGAAACCCGTCACAACATAGGATTTATGGTATTGGACGCCCTTGCTAAGGCGTCCAATATTGTTTTCAGCGACAAGCGCTATGGTGCCGTCGCCAGTCTGTCACTGAAAGGCCGCCAGCTGGTACTGCTCAAGCCGTCCACCTACATGAATCTAAGCGGAAATGCCGTGCGCTACTGGATGCAGCAAGAGAAGATTCCGCTGGAAAACGTGCTGATTGTGGTCGATGACCTTGCTCTTCCCTTCGGAAGCCTACGGCTGAAAGGCAAGGGAAGTGATGCCGGACACAACGGATTAAAGCATATAGCCGCAACATTGGGCACTCAAAACTATGCGCGGCTGCGCTTCGGCATCGGAAACGATTTTCCAAGAGGCGGACAGATAGACTTCGTATTGGGACACTTCAGTGAAGACGACAGGAAGCTGCTGCCGGAACGCCTAGAAACAGCCGGAGAAATCGTGAAAAGCTTTTGTCTGGCAGGACTAAGCAACACGATGAACCAATACAACAACAAATAAAAGAAACCAATCATGCCTGAAGCGAGAATAGACAAATGGATGTGGGCCGCCCGCATATTCAAGACCCGTACCATTGCCGCCGAAGCCTGCAAGAAAGGCCGGATATCGGTCAACGGTTCACAAGTGAAACCCGCCCGAATGATAAAGCCCGGCGATGTGGTGCAAGTAAGAAAACCGCCTGTCACCTATTCCTTCAAAGTGTTGCAAGCCATTGAAAAACGTGTAGGAGCGAAGTTAGTGCCGGAGATTATGGAAAACGTAACGACTCCCGACCAGTATGAACTGCTGGAGATGAGCCGGATAAGCGGATTCGTAGACCGGGCGCGCGGAACGGGACGACCGACCAAAAAAGAACGCCGTGACCTGGACGAATTTTTTACTCCGGAATATTTTGACGAATTTGACTTTGACAGCGACGACGATGACGATTGACCGACCCGCGCTTGACGCGGCAAAAATATCGTTTGATAAGCAAGCAAGCCGCATGGCACGGTGACAAAAAAAGAGACTGCCCGACAAAAAGCAAGGGCAGTCTCTTTCTTTCTCTGGAACAAGGGCATAACCACCTCATCCCATCAAGGCTTCCGATGTTTCCGGCACCTTGTCAATTGTTTTCCGGACGCAGCTGACGCACCGTTACAGCAGCCTGCCACATTTCGCTTTCGCGCAAAGCCTTCAGTTCCGCATTCAGTTTTTCACGATAGTCAGGTTGCGAATTGCTGTCGATAGAAATCTGCGCCTCGTGGCCCGACTTCACACTCTCATACAGCTTCTGCATAACCGGCTTGATGGCGTCATGAAACGGAGTCATCCAGTCTAAAGCGCCGCGCTGTGCCGTGGTGGAACAGTTGGCATACATCCAGTCCATACCATTTTTGGCAAACAAAGGCATCAGCGACTGGGTCAGTTCCTCCACAGTTTCATTGAAAGCCTCAGAAGGAGTATGGCCATTTTCACGCAGCACCTCATACTGAGCCAGCAACAGTCCCTGGATAGCTCCCATCAGCGAGCCGCGTTCGCCGGTCAGGTCGGATGTAGCCTCGCGCTGGAACGTGGTTTCAAACAAATAGCCAGAGCCGATGCCAATGCCCAATGCGATGGTACGGTCATAAGCCTTACCCGTCACATCCTGATAAATGGCATAAGACGAGTTCAATCCACGGCCCTCGAGGAACATCGTGCGCAACGATGTGCCCGAGCCTTTCGGTGCAACCATAATCACATCAATGTCAGCGGGAGGAACCACCCCGGTACGGTCGTTCCAGGTAATGGCAAATCCGTGAGAGAAATAAAGCGCCTTTCCGGCTGTCAGGTGCGGCTTGATGGTCGGCCATACAGACATGACGGCTGCATCCGACAACAGACACATGATGATAGTGCCCCGCTTGCAGGCCTCCTCGATGCCGAACAGGGTTTCTCCCGGCACCCATCCGTCGGCCACTGCCTTTTCATAGGTTTTTCCCGGCCGCTGTCCTACAATTACATTAAAACCATTGTCGCGCAAGTTCAACGATTGTCCCGGACCCTGTACACCGTATCCGATTACAGCAATCGTTTCATTCTTCAACACTTCACGCGCCTTTTCCAAAGGAAACTCCTCGCGGGTTACCACATTCTCGATAACTCCGCCAAAATTCAATTGTGCCATTGTTTTACAATCTTTCTTTTACGCAGCCCAAGGCTGCCTGTTGTTATTAAAATCAATCAAATATTATTTTACTGCGAACGACGGTTTCTTCACCGTTCTTCTTTATTTCCACATCATATTCACTCTCCCCTTTCTGCTGACGGTAAAACACGAGTCTGTCTCCATAATAGCTTTCCGCCACATAAGCCATCTCAAACCGCCGGAGCCGCTTCTCGCGGAACATCTGCAAAGGGAAAAGGTCAAGTATATGTTCGATGTATTTGATACTGTTCACATGACCGTTCAAGTCTATGTCGCTGTATTTTGTCTGATAGTCTCCGTACGGACTACAATCATCTACCTTTATCCTCCCCGGCTTGGAAATCGGACACTCCTTGTCACAAATGTATTCCGTTATCGAGCCCTCATGAAGCGTAAGCAGGTCAGCCGGCTTTCGGGTCTCCATGCTAATCATAGCCCATACCGACCGTGCATAGCCGATGGGTGCTCCATCGGCATCAAGAATCGCGAAATTCCGGTCAGTAAACAGGCGGTAAACATTTTCCACCCATGTCTGAACGCTGAACTTCTCATAGGCCTTCGGCATGTCCTCCAGTTCAATCGCCAGCCGCGACAAGACCCACGTATAATGATTCTCATTCAAGGTCGCAATGCCAAAGCCGCGCTCGGAGGCATGAAACCCGGCACAATTCAGCAAATGATTGCCCAAAACCCCCATTGTCAGCTTTCCGGTGAAGTCTACATGAAAGGGTTCTGCCGTAAAGTGATAGGTTCCTACCTTATTTTCTCCTGCCGTCATACTTTATTCTCCGTTCTTTTCATTGTTATACCTCTCTTCCCGATGAGCCAGGTATTCGTTGACGCGCTCAAAACAACTCGTCGAAACGGCGATACGCCCGGAGCGGACAAACTGCAGCACACAGTTCAACGCCTTCAGCTCCTGATAGAGCGAAGTGATGTCATCGCTCATTCCGGTCAGTTCCACTATAGCAAACACCGGATTCACCTCCACAATATGCGCACTGTAACGGCGTACAACCTTCGAAGCTTCCGGATTAGACTGAAATTCGGGCATAGATACCTTATACATCGCCACTTCACGCTGGAAGATTTCCTTATCCGTAAAATAGTGTGCCTGGATTACATCCATCTTTTTCTCTATCTGCTTCACCACCTTTTCTATGATGTCACGCGTAGTCCAACAGGTTATCGTGTATTTATGCACCCCCTTTATGGACGAAGCCGATACATTCAAACTCTCGATGTTCAACTGACGGCGGGTGAATACAGCAGTCACCTGATTGAGGATACCCGCCAAATTTTCAGAATGAACGATAATCGTATATAATGTCTTTTTTTCCATAGTCTTTTATCAGCATTCCATTAACATATAGTTGACCGAACAGCCCGGAGGAGTCATGGGAAGCACATTCCCTTCCTCAACGACACAAGCTTCGAGCAAGAACGGCCCTTCCGTTTCAAGCATCTCCCGGACTGCTTCACCAAGTTCTTTCCGCTCGATGACCCTACGCGACTTGATTCCATAAGCAGCCGCTATCTGCATATAGTCCGGATTCATCATCGGAGTAAAGGAGTAACGCCGATTGAAAAACATGGCCTGCCATTGGCGCACATTACCCAGATAATTATTGTTCAGGAGGATAATTTTCACCGGTGCCTGCTGCTCCATGACTGTACCCAGTTCCTGCATCGTCATTTGCAGTCCTCCGTCTCCCATAAATACGCACACCGTACGCTCCGGACGCCCGAAAGTGGCTCCGATGGCGGCGGGCAAACCGAATCCCATCGTACCCATACCGCCGGATGTCACTACGCTACGCTCCTTGGTATACTTGAAATAACGGCAGGCCATCATTTGATTCTGTCCTACATCCGTAACCAATATCGCCTCATTGCCCGTAGCTTCGCTCACGGCCCTCACTACCTCTCCCATATTCAGAGGGCCGTCTGCCGGATATACTTCCTTTTTAATTACCTCTTCATACTCTTTCTCCTCGTATGTCTTGAAGCTGCTTATCCAGTCTGTATGTTGCTGGCGCTGGATTAATTCCGTCAACAAAGCCAGAGTCCGCTTGCAGTCTCCCAAAACCGCAACATCTACCGCCACATTTTTACCTATTTCCGACGGATCTATATCCAGATGGATAATCTTCGCCTGTTTGGCATAAGTCTCCAGTTTGCCGGTCACACGGTCATCAAAACGCATGCCCACAGCTATCAGCACATCACATTCATTTGTCTTGACATTAGGGCCGAGATTGCCGTGCATGCCCAACATTCCCTTATTCAAAGGATGCGCCGTAGGCAAGGCCGAAAGCCCGAGCAACGTACACCCGCACGGGATGTCCGCCTTCTCGACGAAAGCACGGAGTTCTGCCTGAGCATTGCCCAACTCTACCCCTTGACCTACCAGAACCAACGGTTTCTTTGCCTCATTAATCAAGGCCACCGCTTCGGCCACCGCTTTCGGATCCGTTTCCGGATCAGGGTCATAGCTGCGGATAAAGTCTACATGCATCGGCTCATACGCTGTCAACTCCTGCTGTGCATTTTTTGCAAAGTCAAGGACTACAGGGCCCGGCCGGCCGCTCCGCGCGATATAAAAAGCACGCGATACCGCCCACGCCACATCTTCGGCACGCCGTATCTGATAACTCCATTTTGAGATAGGCTGTGTAACACCTACCAAATCTACTTCCTGAAAGGCATCGGTGCCTAACAGTCCGGCTCCCACCTGACCGGCTATGACTACAATCGGCGTACTGTCTATCATTGCGTCGGCAATGCCTGTTATCGTATTCGTGGCACCCGGTCCACTTGTAACCAGACAAACTCCAACCTGTCCCGACACGCGTGCGAACCCCTGTGCCGCATGTGCCGCACCCTGCTCGTGACGCACCAATATATGATTCAGACTGTCACGATGATCATACAATGCATCAAACACCGGCATGATTGCACCGCCCGGATAACCGAAGATTGTCTTCACTCCTTCATGTTCCAACGAACGCATCAATGCTTCCGCCCCTGTTATCTTTTCTTTTTCCATAATCTTACACATTTATATTATACGCACTCCCCCTTTATCTGCCGAGCTGACCATGCTGGCATAGGCACGCAACGCCTTTGAGACCTTACGGTCGCGGGTCAACGGTGCCATCGGACGCGCTGCCAATTCCTCATCGCTCAACTTTACATTAATAGAGCGGTTCGGTATATCTATTTCAATCATGTCGCCGTCTACAATCTTGCCGATATTTCCACCGGCGGCCGCCTCGGGAGATATATGCCCGATGCTCAATCCTGATGTACCTCCACTGAAGCGTCCGTCGGTAATCAAGGCACATTCCTTACCCAAATGCTTGGATTTGATATAAGAAGTAGGATACAGCATCTCCTGCATACCCGGCCCTCCCTTCGGACCTTCGTAGGTTATCACCACCACATCGCCGCTCTTTACCTTTCCGCCCAAGATTCCGTCGCAGGCCGCTTCCTGGGAATCGAATACCTTAGCCGGACCGGAAAACTTCCAAATGCTCTCGTCGACCCCTGCCGTCTTGACCACACAGCCGTCTTGCGCGATATTTCCCTTCAGTACGGCCAAGCCTCCGTCTTTGCTGTAGGCATGCTGCAAGTCGCGGATACATCCCGACGCACGGTCAACATCCAGTTCCTTATAAACCGCACTCTGAGCTCCCAACTCAATGCAGAATTTTCCACCCGGCGCACTGCTGTAGATACGGCGGGCTTCCGGACTGATTTCAGGCACACAAATATTATATTCAGCGATAGCCTCCGCCAATGTCATGCCGTCTACCCGGTGTACTGAAGTGTCAAGCAGTCCCCCTTTAGCCAGTTCTCCCAAGATATTGAGTATGCCACCCGCACGGTTCACATCCTGAATATGATATTTCTGCGTATTCGGAGCAACCTTGCAAAGGCAAGGAACGCGGCGCGAAAGCATGTCAATATCATCCATCTTAAAGTCAACTTCCGCTTCGTGAGCGATGGCAAGCAGATGAAGCACCGTATTTGTGGAACCGCCCATCGCGATATCCAGAGTCATGGCATTCAGAAAAGCCTGGCGGGTAGCGATGCTGCGCGGCAACACACTGTCGTCCCCCTCCTCGTAATACTTGCAGGCATTCTTTACAATCAGGGCAGCCGCATCCTTGAACAGCTGCTTGCGGTTGGCATGCGTAGCCACCACCGTGCCATTACCCGGAAGAGCCAGCCCGATGGCCTCATTCAAACAGTTCATCGAATTGGCGGTAAACATGCCCGAACAGCTTCCGCAGCCCGGACAGGCATGGCGTTCAATCTCGGACACATCGGAATCGCTCACCGTCGGGTCGGCCGACTTAATCATCGCATCAATCAAATCGAGATGCTGCCCGCCCCATTCGCCCGCTTCCATCGGGCCTCCGGATACGAAAACGGTAGGAATGTTCAGCCGCATGGCGGCCATCAGCATTCCCGGAGTTATCTTGTCACAATTGGATATGCATACCATCGCGTCCGCCTTATGGGCATTCACCATATATTCTACGCTGTCGGCGATAATATCGCGGGAAGGCAACGAATAAAGCATACCGTCATGTCCCATCGCAATGCCGTCGTCGATAGCTATTGTATTGAACTCGGCAGCAAAGCATCCCAACTTTTCAATTTCTGCCTTTACCTGCTGCCCTATCTCATGCAGATGTGTATGTCCCGGAACAAATTGGGTAAACGAATTGACAATGGCGATAATCGGTTTGCCCATCATTTCTTTCTTCATGCCGTTTGCCACCCACAAGGCTCTTGCCCCGGCCATCCGGCGGCCTTCCGTGCTCATCGAACTGCGTAACTGGTGTTTCATTTCCTTTTTGCTTTTTCAATTAAAAAGCCTCTCTCATCATCGGTGAGAAAGGCTTCCATACATATCTTTTTTATCCAACTACATACACGAACTTTCCTCACCTCTTGGTATCATGACCACGACGCGAATAATATGCAGGACTGCCAGGTTCACCATTGTATGAGTTGTCATCATAAATTTCTCTTTTGTTTACGTATGCAAAGGTAAAGGGTTTTTCGTAACAAACAAATAAATTGACAGATTTTTTTCTTTCAATTTATTATTCGTAAGTAGCGAAAGTGTTTTTATTGTCAGTTTATCAGCTCAGACAGAAAGGGTCGTCCCGCCGTTTCATGCGATGAAACGGCGGGACGACCCTTTAAAAATATGGTTTGACGCAAACCAAACGGCTGCATCAACGGATGATTGTCATCTCATCAATAAGGTGGCGCGCTCCCGCATACTTGTCAATAATGAACAGTGTATAGCGGATGTCCACACATGCAGCCCGCTGCAGCTGAGGATTGTAAGCTATATCGCCCGTCAGCCCCTCGTAATTGCGGTCGAAGGCCGTACCGACAAGCTCGCCTTTACCGTTGAAAACGGGAGAGCCGGAATTGCCCCCCGTGTTGTCTGTCGCCGTCACAAAGCAGACCGGCATCCGTCCGTCGGGCATGGCGTACTCACCGAAATCCTTGTCCGCATAAAGCTTCTTCAGCTTAGACGGAACTACAAATTCAGGATTGCCGGGGTCTTCTTTCTCCATCACCCCTTTCAGGGTCGTGTAATACAGGTACTCTTTCCCGTCGGCAGGCTCATACGACCCGACCTTCCCATAGGTAAGGCGCAGGGTGGAATTGGCATCCGGATAAACGGCCTTTCCTTCTTTCCGGCGAAGCTCCATCATACCGGCCACCCAAACCTTATGCGCCCGGTTATAAGCGTCGGTTTCTGCTTTCATCGCCTCGCCTGCCGCCTCATAGCCTTCTTTTACCGACTTGGCATACCGCACCATCAGGTCTTTTTCCAAAGTCCCGGCATCGGGATGCTCAAGAAATTTATCCAGCGCCTCAGGGCTGCTGAATATGGAGCGGGTGAAGCAGGCATCGACAAAGGCGTCTGTACTGCCTCCAAACTTTCCATCGACAGTCTGGAATATGCTGATGCGCTGCTCCTCCGGTATCAGCCGGGCATAAAGAGCAATCAGCTGTCTGGAAACCTTGCGGTCGACCACCGGACTGTAGTCCTTATTAAAGAACTTCTTCCCTCCGGCACGAAGCTCTTCCACTGCCGCCCCCACACTTTCCGGGGCATTCCGCAAAGCATCCAACAGAGCATCCGTATCGGGAATCCTTGAAAACTCGGTTCCCAACATCAGCGCCTCATAAATGGCCTGCTGATGGTAGACGGCACTTCTGCGCTTCGCCACAATATCCCGGATGCTGTCGTAAGCCTTGCGGTAGGCATCATTCCCCGTTTCCTCGCCAAAGGCAAGCAGCTGCTCTTGCTGTCGTTTTTTCTTGTCGAGCACTTTCAGGCGCACAAGCCCTTCATTCATGCCGATTGCATTCTTCCAATAATTGGCGGAAGAGGCATACTTGGCGGCATACTGGATGCGGGTACGGGCATCTTTTGCCATTTCTTCGGCCAGCACCCGCAAACGGACGCCGCGCACGGTATCGCGCATGAAATTGGTGGTCTGCATACGCTCCTCCACCTCGTCACTAATCATATAGCGCCAGTTACGGCCCGGAAATCCCATGACAAAAGTAAAGTCGCCTTCCTTCACTCCCTTCAGGCTGATGGCAACATGTCTTTTCACCTTCAGGGGCACATTGTCGGCGCTATAGCTTGCCGGCTTCCCTTCCTTAGAAGCATAAATGCGGAAAATCGAGAAATCGCCGCAATGGCGCGGCCACATCCAGTTGTCCGTATCCGCACCGAACTTTCCGATGGAAGAAGGAGGCGCCCCTACCATACGCACATCCGCATAATGGGTCTTGACAAAAAGGTAATACTTGTTGGCACCGTAAAAAGGCTTCAGCTCAAGAGTGGTAAACTCGTCGGTATAAATCTTTTCCTTCTCTGCAAAGCGGGAGGCTACCGTGGCAAGATAGGCAGGCGAAAGATAGTTCAGTCCTTCCGGATCATCGTCTTTAGCCAACTGTTCCTTCACGTATTCCGTAACATCGAGTATGCGGTCGATGAAAGTTACCGACAATCCTTCACAGGGAAGCTCCTGCTCACGGCTCATCGCCCAGAATCCGTCGGTCAGATAGTCATGCTCCACCGAGCTGTGCTGCTGTATATAGCTGTATCCGCAATGATGATTGGTCAACACCAAGCCTTCGGCCGAGATGACTTCTCCCGTACAACCTCCGCCGAAATGCACCACAGCATCTTTCAGACTGACATTGTCCGGACAATACACTTCATCAATGCCGATATCCAGCCCCAAATCCTGCATTACGGCCGCATTCTGCTGCTTCAGGTCGGTCAGCATCCACATGCCTTCATCGGCATAGAGGCCCAAAGGGATGCATGCACCCAACCAGAAAGACAATAATACGCATTTCTTTTTCATATTCTTTTCAATTGTGGCAATATGACGACGGACAGAAAATCCGGTCTGGCTGTGTTTCACCCGTTCCGTATCTTCTGCCCGTCAGGCATTATCATTCTACGATAGTCATCTCATCAATCAGGTTTCTGCATCCGCCCAGCTTTTCAATGATAAACAATACATAGCGGATGTCCACGGCAATGCAGCGCTGAAGGTTATTGTCGAAGTTGATGTCCCCCGAAAGCGACTCCCAGTTACCGTCAAATGCAGCCCCTATCAGTTCGCCGTTCCCGTTCATGACCGGTGAGCCGGAGTTTCCTCCTGTGATGTCATTGGTCGTCAGGAAGCATACAGGCATTTCACCGTTGGGCAGTGCATACCGGCCATAGTTTTTCGTGGCATAAAGCTCTTTTAGCTTGGCGGGAACCACAAATTCAGGATTGTTCGGGTCTTCCTTCTCCATCACGCCCTTCAGGGTTGTGTAATATTTGTAATGGATACCGTCTTTCGGGTCATACGATTTCACATTGCCGTAAGTCAGACGGATGGTGAAGTTTGCGTCCGGCGCCTTGGGCGTAGGGGCATACATCTCGCAAAGCCCGCGCACATAGGTCTTGTGAAGCAGGTTAATGTCTCCGTTCGCCTCATCCAGCTTGTTGACCAGCTCCTTAAACATGTCGTTGACCGTAGCCGAATACTGCACAAACAAGTCTTTGCCGAGAGCATCCAAAGTAGGAGCCGCCACGAATGCATTGAAATTCTTTTCGCTGGCAAAGATAGTCTGGTCATACAGCGCATCAATATAGGCATTATAGTCGCCCCTAAATTTCTGTTGGATGGTCTTATAGAATCCGGGCAACGCTTCCGCCGGAACAGACTGGGCATACAGCGGAATCAAGGCCTTGGCCACCTTACGGTCTACCTCATGGTCATAATCTTTGTTATGAATATCCGCATAGGCTTCCTTCAGGCCGGCAAGCGCCTTCTCTATCTCCTTCTTCTTGCCATCCTTCAAGGCTGCCGCCAAATCTTTCAAAACGGCAAGCTTGGAAGAGCCGGCAAACTCGATGCCGCTGCGGAAAGTCTCTATAAAGTAAGTCAGTTGCGCACGAAGCGGAGCAACCCGGTCTACATAAGCATCTATCCGGCTTACCACAGACTTATAGTCCTCATTCTGCACCTTCTCGGCAAATTCAAAAAACTTCACTTCCTGGTCGGCCTTAGTCTCCAGCACCTTATTGTCAACAATCGCCTTGTTCATGCCTATGGAATTCTTCCAATAGTTACTGGATGCGGCAAACTTGCTGGCATATTGGATGCGCACCTTGTCACTGGCAGCCATCTCCTGACGCAGCACCGCCTGACGCGCTTCACGCACTGCAATGCGGGGAATGTTCGTGCCATTCATGCGCAAGCGCACCTCACTCTCGGTAAGATAACGGCTCGTGCTTCCGGGAAAGCCCATAATCATGGCGTAATCGCCCTCTTGCAATCCTCTTAACGATATGGCCAGATGTTTTTTTGCCTTAAGCGGAACGTTCGTTTCACTGTATTCAGCCGGATTTCCGTCCTTGTCGGCATAAATGCGGAATATGGAAAAGTCGCATGTATGGCGCGGCCACATCCAGTTGTCAGTCTCTCCACCAAACTTTCCTATAGACGAAGGAGGTGCGGCCACCATGCGCACATCGCTGTAAGTCTTGATGAAAAACAGATAAAACCGGTTTCCCTGATAAAACGGAAGCGCCTGCGCCGAGATTCCGGGCTTGCCTTTCAGGTCGCTCTTCTTCAGTTCCTCGTCGGCCAGTCTGGTCAAATACTCCTTGGTAAAAGACTCGCTTTCGGTTATCTTGTTCTTCCGGATGTCTTCATTCACCCTACCGGTCACATCGACAATCCGTTCCACAAACTTGAATGTCAGTCCCGGAGTGGGAAGCTCCTCCTCATAACTTTTTGCCCAAAAGCCGTCGGTCAGATAATCATGCTCTACCGAGCTGTGCTGCTGAATGGCATCGTAGCCACAATGGTGATTGGTCAAAATCAGCCCGTTCGGAGAAATGATTTCCCCCGTACATCCGCCGCCGAAAATACCGACCGCGTCTTTTAGTGTCACCTGCTCGGGACTATATATACCCGACACATCCATCGCCAGGCCCTGCGCCTTCATTCGTTCAGCCAGATTCTGCTCCTGCATCAGCTGAAGCAGCCACATCCCTTCATCGGCCTTAACCGGGGCAAAGACGGCACATGCCAGTGCCAGTGCCCATACTTTCAATTTTCTCATCGCTTTATTTCAGATTTTAGTTGTTTCCTTTTGTCTGTTTGTCTAAGCTGCAAATGTAGTAAAAAAAAAGACACCGTGCGGGAAATAAGTAATAATCCTCTATATAGTTTAATTTATGATAATTTTTTTCCTACCCTAACCGAAAGATTATACCTTTGCTGCGTAATTTCAACAAAGGAGATTTCATGTATAAGCTTTATTTTTTCCTGTTGTGTGCGATTCTTTGCTCTTCGTGTGCAAAAAGATATAAGATAGAGGGGGCTTCTTCTGTTTCTACATTGGACGGGAAAATGCTTTTCATCAAGGTTCCGGCAGGTGGCGAACTGGTCAATGTCGATTCGGCGGAAGTCATTCACGGTCTTTTCAAGATGAAAGGAAAGGTCGACTCTACGGTATTGGCTCTGCTGTATATGGACAACAGCCGGATTATGCCTTTTGTTCTCGAACCGGGGAATATTTCCATCCAGATAGACAATGCGCGGATTACCATCAAAGGAACGCCGCTAAACGACTGTTTCAACGACTTCATGACGAGTCAGAACTCACTGGACGACCGTACTTCGGAGGTGGAATACGAAGAAAGCCGCCTGATTATGGACGGCTCTTATGATGAAAAGAAACAGAATGAAATATCCCAAAAGCGTGCCGACCTGCTGGAAGAAAGAAACAACCTCGTGAAGTCCTTCATTCAGGACAACTATAACAATGCGTTGGGACCGGGGATTTTCATCCTGATTGCCAACAATATGCCTTTTCCATTCCTGACCCCCGTCATGGAAGAAATTGTAGACAAGGCCCCCGACTCGTTCAAAGACAACCCCATGATAAGGGATTACATTACTGCAGCCCGAAGCAATATGGAGAAGATGCGGGCAATGAACTGACGCAAACGCATGCCGGAGGCACACGGCGAGCGTCCGACCTTATCCTTGAAATATTTCTCCCAAAGGCTGATTGGTGAAGCCCGACTAATATCCACATGCTGCCTGCACGCATCACGAGACCAAAATTCCGGCGGCATGTGGATAGATAAAGACATGAATCATTTATATTTCTGCTCGAGTCCGTCTGAAATGGACTTGTAAGACTCCGTCATCAGCATTTCAAGATTTTCCGGCCCCTTCTTTCCCAACGGATAGATTGGCTTATGAATGGTCAGTGTCAGCGGATGGCGTGAAAGCAACTTGCCAGTGCGCGGCAGAACATCAAACGAGCCATTGATTGTCATCGGCACAACAGGCAGCTGCAACTGGTCTGCTATGAAAAAAGCACCTTTTTTAAACTCGTTCATGCGTCCGGTAAAAGTCCGCCTCCCCTCCGGAAAGACCATCAGCGAAGTACCGTCAGTCAGCACTTTCTCGGCATGCTTGATAGTCTTATAAATCATGCGGGGACTCGACCTGTCCACAAAAATAAACCCGGCAGATGCACATGCCTTCCCCACGAGAGGTATCTTGCGCAGGCTCTGCTTCATCATCCACTTGAAATTTCTTCCCAAGAAACCATAAATCAAGAATATGTCAAACGCCCCCTGATGATTGGCAAGAAACACATAAGAAGTCTTGCAGTCAAGATTTTCACGCCCTTCAACCTTCACCGGAATCAGGAAGACAAGACAGGTAAGCTGCGACCAAATCTTTCCGGGGTAATAGCCCCAGAAGTGTCCGTCGCCCAGCCAACACCCCACCATCGTAGTAAGAGCCGTCAAAAGTGTCAGCACCAAAAAGATGGGAAGTCCTATGAAAATCTGATAAACAATATATAAAAATCTCATAATTCGTTGATGGTTATTAATGTTAAACGACTAATTTTCTTTTCTCAATGTAATGACCGTAATTTCAGGCCATGCTCCCAAGCGCATCGGGAAAAGCACAAAGCCCAGTCCCACATTGACATAAAGTCCGCGCTTCCCTTGCAGATACATGCCCCGGTGCTCCGGATAAATGAACTGCGAGACCGAAAAGCCGAACAGACTGACCTGCATGTCGTGGGTATGCCCGGCCAACATCAGCTGGATGTCTGTTTCCGGCAGCACTTCACGGCGCCAGTGGGTAGGGTCATGGCTCAAAAGAATCTTGAACATCCCTTCCGTCCCGCGCAGCGCCTTCGGCAAATCACCTTTGTCGGGGAAAGGAGGATTCCCGCTGTTCTCCACCCCTACCAGTGCTATCGAATCGTTTCCGCGACGAATAACCCGGTGCTCGTTCATCAGCATCTGCCATCCCATCCGGTTCTCCCGGGCAATCAGCGTATCAATGTTCGCCAGGCGGTCGGCCTCTGAATCCCAATGCGTATAAGTGGCATAATCATGGTTTCCCAAGACAGAAAACACACCGTCTTTTGCTTTCAGCCGCGAAAATACCGCCATCAGGTACTTCATCTCGTCGGCCCGACTGTTGACCAGGTCTCCCGTAAAGACAGCCAAGTCCGGATGCTGGGCAAGGCAAAGGGAAATGGCCTTCTGCAAAGGCGCCGGGTTTCCGTTCCAACTTCCGGAATGAATGTCGGATATCTGCAAGACACGGTATCCGTCGAAGGAAGCCGGCAAATCGGGGGAGAAAAACGTAACCTCCTTTACCCGAAAATGCTCTTTACCCTCTATCGCGCCAAAGCAGATATAGCCGAACACCGCCAAAGCCGGAAGCACGGAGACCGCCCCATGCGGGATGACGCGCTTCACCGCCCAGCCTGCCGCACGGAGCAAAAGACTGGACAAGACAAATACCGCCTTGGGAACAACGACACACAATGTCACAATCAGATAAATGCCGAACCAGTCGCGCAGCATTTCATTGGCAGCGACAAAAACAATCAGTCCCAAAAGCAGAACGACCGCAGGCAACATATACAGCCGCTTCAGCCAGCCGCACCGCCAGTAACGGACATACACCTTATAGATATACCAGTCCGGCAGCAACAGCAGAATCAAAAACAGCAAAGACACTCTTAACAAAATCATATCCCTATTCTAAATTTCCAACCAAATACTTCCTCATTTTTTCCGGTGCATATCCCCGGCGGCGGGCATAGTCGGCCAACTGCTCTTCATCAATCTTCCCAACGGAAAAATAACGCGAGGCGGGATGGGCGAACATCAGGCCGCACACAGAGGCGTGAGGCTGCATCATGCCATTTTCCGTCAGCCGGATGCCGATACTGCCCATATCCAGCAGCTCATCAAGCAGGAAACAGACAGACATGTCGGGCAGCGAAGGATATCCTACAGCCGGACGTATGCCCTGATATTCTCCGTCCAGCAACTGTTTCACCGTGAGACGCTCGTCTTTGGCATACGCCCACACTTCCTTACGAACCGTTTCATGCATCTTTTCCACCGCGGCCTCGGCCAGACGCTCTGCCAGTGTCTTCACCAGCAGCCGCCTGTAATCGTCGTGGGGATAAAGCTCCTCCATCTCCGCATCCACGGCTGCGGCAAACGCTCCCACCGTATCGGTGACGCCGGAAGAGGCCGGACGGACAAAATCACTCAGGCAAAGAAACGGGTCGCCGGCGTGCACACGGCTCTGCTGCCGCAGCAAAGGGAAGGTTTTCCCGTCCAATACCAGGTCGTCTCCCTCTGCATTCGCATCCATCAGACGATAGACGGCACAGACTTTATAAGAACCGTCCAGAGCGTTCATCATACGCAAGGCTTCCTTATGCAGCTGCATCGCTTCGGCTGCTTTGGCACGGTCTTCCGTAGGGAAGCCTGCCAGCCAGGACGCACGGCAGGCATCACATCCGTGTATGTCGGCAATCGAAACAAACCGCGGCTGAAAGCCCCACGCATGAAAGAAGTATATCCAGTTGACATACTCTGCCAAATCGTGGATTTCATAAGCCATCTTCCCTTTCACACCTGCCATATCCTACCGCTCAAATGTCAAAGCCTGTCCGCGATGCGATGCATCCACCTTTCCGTCACTATAAACCAGCGTTCCGTTGACCAAGGTCTTTTCAACCCGCGCATGGAAAAGCCGGTTTTCCATCGGACTCCAGCCGCATTTGCTCAGTATGCAAGCGGGCGTGAGATGCCATTCAAAATCTGGGTTGACTATAACCAAATCGGCCTGATACCCCGGCCGGATGTAGCCGCGCTTCCTTATCCGGAAAAGTTCGGCAGGAGCATGACACATTTTCTGCACCACTTGCTCGACCGTCAGAACGCCTTCGCGCACCAGTTCAAACATGCTGACCAGCGAAAACTGAAGCATCGGCATGCCCGATACCGCCTTCAAAGCGCCGCCTTGCTTTTCCGACAAAAGATGGGGAGCATGGTCTGTCGCCACCACATCAATACGGTCTGTCGCCAGTGCCTGACGCAAAGCGTCGCGGTCTCTGCGGGTCTTGATGCTTGGATTGCACTTGATGCGCGTACCCAAGGTCTTATAATCTTCGTCACAGAACATCAGGTGGGAAACACAGGCCTCGGCGGTAATCCGCTTCTCCGAAAGCGGCTTGTCTTCAAACAAATCCAGCTCGCGTGCCGTGCTGACATGCAGGACATGAAGGCGTGCGCCTGTTTCCCTTGCAAGCCGCACCGCCAGTGACGACGACTCCCAGCAGGCTTCCTCACTCCGTATCAGCGGATGAAGGGATATGTCCGGGTCTTCTCCGTATCTTTCCTTAAACAGCTCCGTATTCCGGCGGATGATGGCCTGGTCTTCACAATGTGTCGCTATAAGCATCCCCGCCTCGGAAAAAATCCGCCGGAGCGTTTCCATTCGGTCAACAAGCATGTTCCCGGTACTTGCCCCCATAAAGAGCTTCACGCCGCAGACACGGGTCTTGTCAAGCTCTTTAAGCAAATCGGCATTAGTGTTTGTTGCCCCGAAATAAAACGAATAGTTCACCACACACTTGGTGGCGGCACTGGCAAACTTGTCTTCGAGCGCCTCAATCGTCGTGGTCTGCGGATTGCAGTTCGGCATATCCATGAATGAAGTCACGCCTCCCGCCGCGGCAGCAGCCGTTTCGGTCGCCATGTCCGCCTTGTGAGTCAGGCCCGGGTCGCGGAAATGCACGTGGTCGTCAATCACCCCCGGCATCAGAAAGCATCCGTGCGCGTCTATCTCACTGTCGCACCCCACCGAAGGGCGCATATCCCCCTCCAACACTTCACGGATTACCTCTCCGTCGACCACCACAGAGCCGGCAAACCGCCTGCCTTCATTCACGATAATCGCATTGTGTATCCAAAGCATAACTGTCTTATTTTTGTTTTACAGGATATTTCTTGAACCAACTGTCCCATTTCAACCGGATTACCCCGAACACCGCCTCGCCGAAAATGCTGCTGTTCATTTTCGAAGTCCCCAGTTCACGGTTAATGAAAATGACCGGCACCTCCACCACATTGAACTTGCATTTGTAGGCGGTAAACTTCATCTCTATCTGAAAGGCATATCCCTTGAAGCGAATCCGGTCCAGCGGTATAGTCTCCAGCACTTCGCGACGATAGCATACGAATCCTGCCGTAGTGTCATGCACAGGGATACCCGTAATGAAACGCACATATTTTGAGGCGAAATAAGACATCAGCACCCGCCCCATCGGCCAGTTCACCACGTTTACGCCGCTGATATAGCGCGACCCGACCGCCACATCGCCTCCTTCCTCATGGCAAGCCCTGTAAAGGCGCGGAAGGTCATTGGGATTGTGGCTGAAGTCGGCGTCCATCTCGAAAACATAATCGTACCGGCGCTCGACCGCCCACTTGAATCCCGCTATATAGGCCGTGCCCAGACCGAGCTTTCCCTTCCGCTCAATCATGAACAGGCGCTCGGGAAACTCCTTTTGCAGGCGGCGCACAATGTCGGCCGTCCCGTCGGGCGAGTTGTCTTCAATCACCAAAATATGAAAACACTTATCCAGGCCGAACACAGCCCGGATAATGTTTTCGATATTCTCCTTCTCGTTATAAGTAGGAATAATGACTATACTGTCACTTGTCTGCATGATATCTGATTTATGCATGGTCTTTTTTCAGCGCGGCAATGCTTTCCTTGAGTGCCGCAATCTTGGTTTCCGCATCAGCCTGCTTCTTGCGTTCCGTTTCAATGACATTGGCCGGTGCCTTGCTTACAAACTTTTCATTCCCCAGTTTCTTAAGCACACTCTGCAAGAATCCCTCCTGGTATTTCAAGTCCGCCTCAAGCTTTTTCAGTTCCTCTTCCACATTGATAAGATTGCCCAACGGAACGGCATACTCCGTCGTTCCGACCATATAGGCAGCCGAACCTTCCGTCTTGACAGACACAGAAGCAATTCCTGAAAGGTTGCACAGCTTGACGATAACCGGATTGAACGCCCCGACCGGGCTCTCTCCCACCACTTCCAAAGACAAAGCCTCCTTTTGGGCGATGTTCTTCTGCAAACGGACGGTGCGGATGCCGCTGATTACCTCTTTTACTGTCTCAAAACGGGCGATAAGAGATTCATCAAACGAGTCTGCCGTGTGCAACTGCTGCACCATAATGCTCTCGCCTGCCTTACGCTCGTAGATATGCTGCCAGAGCTCTTCGGTGATGAACGGCATGAACGGATGGAGCAGCTTCAGCAAAGTGTCGAAGAATCCCAAAGTCTTTTCATAAGTCACCTTGTCAATCGGCTGTCCGTAAGCAGGCTTCACCAGTTCCAGATACCAGCTTGAGAATTCATCCCAGAAGAGTTTGTAGACTGCCATCAGGGCTTCGCTCAGACGGTATTTGCCGAAAAGGTCGTTTACTTCCGCAGCCGTCTTGTTTATCATCGCGTCAAACCACTCTACGGCTATGCGTGCATACTCCGGCTGCTCGATGTCGGCCGTCTGCCATCCCTTGACAAGGCGGAAAGCATTCCATATCTTGTTGTTGAAATTACGGCCTTGTTCGCACAAAGCATCATCGAAAAGGATGTCGTTGCCCGCAGGAGCCGAAAGCATCATGCCCATACGCACGCCGTCGGCACCATACCTGTCGATAAGTTCCAGCGGGTCGGGAGAATTTCCGAGCGACTTGGACATCTTCCGCCCAATCTTGTCGCGCACGATACCCGTAAAATAAACGTTTCTGAACGGCATGTCGCCCATATACTCATAGCCCGCCATAATCATTCGTGCCACCCAGAAGAAAATAATGTCAGGCCCGGTCACCAGGTCGGAAGTAGGATAATAATATTTAATCTCATCGTTTCCGGGATTGTTGATGCCGTCGAACAATGAGATAGGCCACAGCCATGAAGAGAACCACGTATCCAGACAGTCGTCATCCTGACGCAGTTCTTCCATCTTCATGTCACGCCCCGTCTTCTGCTTGGCCTGCTCCAGAGCCTGCTCCGGCGTTTCGGCCACCACGAATCCGCCTTCCGGCAGATAATAAGCCGGAATGCGGTGTCCCCACCACAATTGGCGGCTGATGCACCAGTCCTTGATGTTCTCCAACCAGTTGCGGTACGTATTCTTGTATTTGGCGGGATAAAATTTCAGTTCATCGTTCATCACCGGAGGCAAAGCCATATCTGCAAAATGCTGCATCTTCAAGAACCACTGCATGGAGAGTTTCGGCTCGATAGCCACATTGGTACGCTCAGAAAATCCCACCTTGTTGGTGTAATCCTCCTCCTTTTCCAACAGTCCGGCCGCCTTCAAGTCTACGGCAATCTGCCTGCGTACGTCGAAACGGTCCATACCTACATACATTCCCGCCGCCTCGCTGATTGTTCCGTTATCATTAAAGATGTCTATCGAAGGCAAATTATATTTTTCGCCCAGCACATAGTCGTTCACATCATGGGCCGGAGTAACCTTCAGACAGCCTGTACCGAACTCGATGTCTACATAATCATCCTCAATCACCGGAATCACACGGTTCACCAACGGCACAATGACCTTTTTCCCTTTCAGCCAAGCATTCTTGGGGTCGTTGGGATTGATACACATCGCCGTATCGCCCATGATTGTCTCCGGACGGGTTGTGGCAACCACTGCATAACGCCCTTCGGCATCCCCTTCCACCATGTAGCGGAGATAATACAGCTTGCTGTGCTCTTCCTTATAGATTACTTCCTCGTCCGACAAGGCCGTAAGAGCCTTCGGGTCCCAGTTCACCATACGCACGCCACGATAAATCAATCCCTTATTATACAGGTCTACGAAAACCTTTATGACACTTTTGCTGCGAGTCTCATCCATTGTAAAGGCTGTACGGTCCCAGTCGCACGAAGCACCCAGCTTGCGAAGCTGCTTGAGAATGATGCCTCCATGCTCTTCCGTCCAGGCCCAGGCATGCTTGAGAAACTCTTCGCGCGTAAGGTCGGTCTTTTTGATTCCCTGCTGCGCCAGCTTGTTCACCACCTTTGCTTCGGTAGCGATGGACGCATGGTCGGTTCCCGGAACCCAGCAGGCGTTCTTCCCCATCATACGCGCACGGCGCACCAATATATCCTGTATCGTATTGTTAAGCATGTGTCCCATGTGGAGCACACCAGTCACATTGGGAGGCGGAATAACGACGGTATACGGCTCGCGTCCGTCGGGTTTTGAACTGAAAAGTTTATTGTCCAACCAGTACTGGTACCATTTTCCCTCCACATCAGCGGGATTGTACTTACTTGCTAATTCCATTGTTTTACTATTATCTTGTTAAGAGTTAAATGCTTATACTAATAATTGGCGACAAAGTTAATAAATCTCCAAAGAAAAATCGATAAAAAAGTTAGGTAAATGTTTGCAGGAATGAAAAACTTACCCTACATTTGCACCGCGTTTAAGAAACAACGCTACCTGAAACCGGAAAAGGAAGTTTGGGTGAGTGGCTGAAACCAGCAGTTTGCTAAACTGCCGTACGGGTTACCGTACCGGGGGTTCGAATC
>CALUJA010000011.1 GCA_944320845.1 uncultured Phocaeicola sp. | reverse complement strand
AGTATTTACGCCTTCTTCTTCGAGCTGATGAACAGGAAAGCGAAGATAGACAAGCTGTTTGTCATCCGGCTTCGCAATAAGATGAAGAAAGACGGTTCGTTTGACCATATCAAGGAAATCATCTTTGTGAACCGGATCCCTTCAGATGTATGTAAAGAACTGCTGGATTGCGACCTTCGGGGAGAACGGTTCAATAATCCCTACAGCATACCGGAAGAAATCAGAAATCAAGAAGCGGAAATTAGAGAGCTGATCCAGACAAAGAATAAAGTAGAGGAAAAACTCAGCGCTCTCAAATCAAATATCCTGTCAGAAATGGAAGCAATGGATGTCAAGTCTTGGCTTACAGACACCATGAGACTTACCAGAAAACTACCGGGAATAAGAACCTCATTTGATTTGCAGGCGTTCAAAAATGATCATCCTGATATCGATTTTGAATCCTACATGAAGACCTCAAAAGTTGCAGGGTCTTTGGTAATATTAATTTGACGACTTGGAATCTGACCGGGGAGATAATCATCGAATGATAAAAATATGATGGTGTCTCCCCGGCCTTTTCCCTTTATGTGTAACAGGCTAAATAATAGGAGAATCAACAATGAAAAAACTTATATTACAATTCATAGCGATAGATGATTGGAACCGTCCTGTATTCAAAGATAGGAAAGGAAGATATTTTGGTGATACCGAAAATCTGTTCAATTATGGCGCAGACAAGAATGAGATTTATAACTTCTATCGTGACAAGCAATTGAATGAACATATATGCTATTTCGGAATGTGCTTTGACTGTGATCCCATAGGAGGCAGAATTAATGAAGATGTGAAAATTATTCTGGAATAATGATATGCATCTGGAACGGTCATGTGTTCAAACCAGGAATGTGTTCAAATAAATCTGTGGAAGGTATTTGGGCACGTTCCTTTGTGTTATGTTTTTAATCAAAGAATAAAATGGAAACAAAAATGAAAGCAACAGATGAAATAAAGAAAGCGGTTATCTATGCCCGTGTCAGTTCTACGAATGACCGACAGGACACAGGGCGGCAAATCAAGGACTTAGAAAACTATGCAAAATCGCAAAACATAGAAATCGTGAAAATCTACGAGGAGCATATTTCAGGTGCAAAAAGAATCGAAGAAAGGCAGGTTCTCACAAAATGCCTGGAATATTGTACCAAAGAATCTGTGGATTTCCTGCTTTTGTCAGAATTGAGCAGATTGGGAAGAAGTACATTACAAGTACTTCGTTCTTTGGAGATACTACATGAAGCCAAGGTATCGGTATATATCCAGAACTTGGGATTATACACCTTACAAGCCGATGGGAAAGTAAACCCCATAGCAAGCATTATGGTTACAGTTCTGGCTGAAATGGCGAATATTGAGAGAAGCAATATCCAATACCGCTTGAACAGTGGAAGAGCCAACTATATCGCTAACGGAGGAAGGTTGGGAAGAAAGAAAGGAAGCATCAAATCCGAAGAGAAGTTGAGGGATGAGTACAAGGAAACAATACAGCTGTTGAAGAAAGGCTATAGTATTAGAAATATAGCCAGACTTCAAGGACTTGGCATTTCAACAGTACAGAGAATCAAGAACCAGTTTATAAACAACAACTTAAAATAAGGAAATGGAAACAAACTACATTATCATCTTGGATTATTCAGTGGGTGAGGTCATAAAGATCAAGCTCACCAAAGAACAAATCAGGAAATCGGAGAAGTATGATGATTTTGAAACATACCTGAGCACTCTGGAAGAGGAGTATGATTTCAGATTAAAGGATTGCTTATGGATGAGTACCGAAACCTTTCAGGAAAGAAGGTTCGGGTTCTAAAAACAACGAAAGAGAGCTTACAAACGCTCTCTTTTTTATTTTCCCTATAATTCTGTTTTTCCGGCATTTCGATTTTTTATATGATTTTCCTTTTTTAACCAAGAAATAAAATATATATTTGTTTCATTGAAAAAGATTGGTAATGTTGTCCGGCTATGGGCGGCATTAAGCTCCTGCCTGTCTTTGTTGCAAAATCTAATGCCGACTTCGGGGAGTTTGTAGGCATTCTTTTATAATATGGAAGCAACGGAATTATGGAACAAGACACTTCATGCAGCAATTAAGCTGCCATTTGTAGGAATAGACCGGAATGAATTTCTTACAAAGGAACTGCGACCATACTGTACCCCGGAACAAATAGAGCTGGCTTTGGGTGATTCTCCCGTAAAAGTATTGTCCAAAAGACAGATAGACAGAATTGCTAACGGTTGCATCAGTTACCATACTACAATAGTATGTGCCACTTCTGCCTTGTCGGGATTACCGGGGGGCTGGTTCATGGCTGCTACTGTTCCTGCCGATATAGCACAGTTTTACGGTCATGTGCTTGCCTTGATACAGAAACTGCTTTATCTGTATGGATGGGCTGACCTTCAAGATGAAAAAGGAAAGCTGAGTGATGAAACGGCAAATACTATGACACTGTTTGTCGGTGTAATGATGGGTTCTCGTGAAGCGGTACAAGGAGTCAATGCTTTAGCTAAGGCAGTGGCGGAACAGGCAGTTAAGAGAATACCAAGAATAGCACTCACCAGATATGGATTTTACAACATGGCAAAACAGGTCGGCAGGTGGATTGGCATTAAACTGACAAAGGAAACTTTTGCCAAAGGTGTGGGGAAAGCAATTCCTCTGGTCGGTGCTCCTGTTTCTGCCGCACTTACCTACTGGACTTTTAAGCCGATGGCTGTAAGGCTTAAAAGACAACTGGACAATAACTTGAAAAACTAGAAACCTGATATTAAAATTAAACGGTATGAAAAGTAAAATTTATGCAGTCTTATTGTTTATGGCAACCTTCACCGTCTCTTGCAGTGAAGAATATGACGATACGGATTTACGCAATGACATTACTGATTTGGAGAACCGGGTGCAGGCTCTGGAAGAACTGTGCAAGGCCATGAACACCAACATTTCATCCTTGCAGACACTTGTCGATGCCTTGCAAGGTAATGACTACATTACCAATATTACTCCCGTCACTTCCGGAGGAGAGGAAATCGGATATACCATTGGATTTTCACATCATGCTCCGATAACCATATACAACGGGGAAGAAGGTAAAAGCGGAACTGCGCCAAAGTTAAGAATTGAAAATAATTATTGGTATATATCCTATGATGACGGGAGTACATGGGAACAGCTGGCTCCTTCCATAAGTGATAATGTCCAAATGCCTGAACTTAAAATAGAAAACGGTTATTGGCATGTGTCTTACGATGGAGGTCAAACCTGGGAGCAACTGGATCAGGCTACGGGAGAGAACGGACAAGACGGAAGCACTCCCCAAATAGCGATAAGACAGGATACCGACGGTATATATTATTGGACTTTAGACGGGGAATGGATGCTTGACAGTGCCGACAACAAAATTCCGGCCCAAGGTTCTAAAGGGGAAGAAGGGGAATCGGGAACGGACGGAATCACCCCGAAACTCAAGATAGAGAACGGATATTGGTACGTGTCTTATGACAATGAAGCGTCCTGGACCGAACTCGGGCCGGCAGTGGAAGACTCGGGCGATTCCATGTTTGAGAGCATAGACACATCCGACGAGGACTATGTGACATTCAGGCTGTCCAACGGCGAGCTTCTCAGGCTGCCCCGGTACCAGGAACTGGACATCATATTTGAAACCGAAGATTTGCAGAGAATAGGTATTCTGTCCGGTGTCCCCATAAGGATTCCCTTTCATACTGTCGGAATAACATCTGTAAGTAACGCTTACATAACGTTCATTGCAAGTGATAATTTGGATGTTATATTTACAGGGAATGTGAAGGAGGGTGGTGAGTTTACAGTAACAACTACAGTTCCAATGGGGCTGTTTCCGGGAGCCAGTTTACTCGTATTTCTGTCATGTAATGAAAAGACCGTTGTAAAAGGCTTGTCATTCCAATATGGAGGAATAGAGCCTATTGACGGCAACATATATTATGTTGACTCAAAAGAACAGTCCGTCAGCATAACCGTCGCTTCCGATTTAAATCATAAATACACTGTAGAGGGAGATGCCGTGAGCTGGATAACGCCCGTGCAAACCAGAGAATCCAAGTATGAAAACTATGAGTTCCATGTAAGTCAGAATACAGGTGCCGCCCGTTATGGCGTTATAACATTTTCCGATTATGACAATGTCCTTCAAAAAGAAGTGTATATTGCCCAGGGAGGAAATACTGATGAATCTGAATATATTGAAATACAGGGAGAACAGGCCGTCGTTGACCTAGACAAGTCACCGAGTCCGATAGACCTGGCTGTGGCCTTTCAAAAGGCGGACAGGGACGGGGTAAGGCATTTCATCCTGAAGGGAGAATTCGGAAAGCTCGGTGTCAGGACGGAGGGTGTCGATGTCTTCAACCCTTTGCAAAGCGCACGGAATGTGGAAACGGTGGATTTAAGCCAGGTAAGGGGATGGGACAAAAAAATGCCTGACGGGCTGTTCTCAAGTAGCGGCACTATCGACGGAGGGGGAACTCTCAGATACTTCAATTCGCTAAAAAATGTGGTCTTGCCGGATGAAGTCGTAGAGATAGGCAATACTGCATTTCGTTACTGTCATAACCTGGAAAGAATAAACCTGGACAATATAGTCAGAATAGGTGAAAGTGCTTTTTGGGAATGTGAAAAGCTGAAAGAAGTGAACTCCCCTCAATTGACCGTTGTCGGAAATGGTGCATTCGTGGGCTGTTCCGCCCTGACAAGTATAAGTTTCCCCAATCTTACAACAATTCCAGGATCGTTGTTTGATGATTGTACATCTTTGGCTTCCGCAAATCTGCCTAACGTGACAGAATTTGGGGAATGCGCGTTTAGAGGATGCACTTCATTGTCGGAGTTAAGATTGACAAGTCCTGATGACTTCAAAAACAATATTGATTATTTACTTTATATTGATTTTGATGAAACAATCACCGTCCATGTCCACCTATATCTGAACAGGAACAAACAGGAGCAGGTATCAGACGGCAATGTATGGCAGGGAGTAGCATGGAAAGAGATAAGCTTTGAATGATACCAAGGGAATTGGCGGTTGTTCTATTATTCTCCGTTTTAAAGCAGCGCACCGGGATGCAGTCTCTCGGTGCGCTGTTTTTTATTCCGCCCCTGAAAATGACAAAACGCGCTTCCGGAAGACTGAAACCCTAACTAATGACAGAAAAGATATTCTCCTATGTGGGACAATCTAATGAATTTATTCTTTGACGGTACTTTAAAAGAACCGTCAGAGCGTCAGGTTGGGAGTGAGGTCTGTCCTGATGTCATCGAAAAAACAGACACAAGGTATGGGAAAGACATTGAGGCCTTACGGACAAGGTACGGCGATTCCTTTTCAACCGGATTCTGCATTGAAGTTACATTGAAGGAGCTTCTGGAGATATGCCCGAGAGAAAGAAAAAGAACGGACGCTTATACTGGGTTGGCTTCTTATCTCTCAAAAGAACTGGGAATCAAATTAACTATTAAATCACAAAAATCTAGACTATGAAAAACAGTTTTATTGCAAACAGAGCTATCGTTGATACTACAATGGCGATAGAGGAAATTGAAGAAGCCGTAAATGATTCTTTGGAGGAAACGACCGGTGGAATGGTGTATTTTGAAGTTATGGAGTTAAGCGAAAATCATGTAATTATGAAATTTATCCGTGATTTTGACATTAACCCCGACAAACCTGTTATTTATGATACAGACGCAAATATAATTACAGGTATTGGTCTTAGAGCTTTCATACCTAAGAAGATGGGTGGTTATCCTCTAGTAAGCCCACTGTGTTTTAACGGTAAGAACTTCCATACTGACATAACTGCCTTCATCCAGTTCTACAAAACTTTATTGCTGTTCTCTTGTGATGGAGAAGGTGGGCTTGTTGATGAAATCGGCATAAGATGCTATCCCGATTGTATCTTAATGAAAATCACCTTCTGAGCCATGAACGTACTGATAGCCTGTGAGGAAAGCCAGACTGTATGCAGGGCTTTCAGGGAACTGGGAGAAAATGCCTATTCATGTGATTTGAAGCCCTGTAGCGGCGGACACCCCGAATGGCACTTTCTGGGGGATATGTTCGGTGTGGTGTCCAGCGGCGGGGGAATGTTGCAGACGGGAAAGAAGGAGTTCGTGGAAGGCGGCTGGGACATGATGATAGCCCACCCTCCATGCACCTATCTTGCGGTTTCCGGCGCAAGGTGGTACTATCATCCTGAAGACAAGGACTTGCCGATATCGGAGAGAAGACCGCACCCGAAATTTCCGGACAGGGCGAAGGACAGGGAGGATGCGGCGGGGTTCTTTATGGCCGTAACGCAGGTGGACATTCCAATGACCGCAATAGAAAACCCTGTCGGAATCATGAGCACGCTCTACCGGAAGCCCGACCAGATAATAGAGCCGTGGATGTTCGGGGATGAAGCAAGCAAGAAAACCTGCCTGTGGCTGAAGAACCTGCCCCTGCTTACCCCTACGGATATAGTCGGCAGGGGAGAGGTCTATGTGGCAAAGAGCGGGAACAAATCCCAAAAGTGGTACACCGACATCTTCTTTTCCGGAGTATCGGCGGAGGAAAGGCGGACATTGAGAAGCAGGACATTCCCCGGCATTGCCAAGGCTATGGCGGCACAATGGACTGCCTGTGCTTTGGCCGGATAATATTTTAAATTCTTGTAGTTATGAAAAAAGTAAAAAAGATATTCGTCATGGGTAAAGTATATGCCATGACGGAAACAGACATTGGTGAAATTGAAAAATCGGTACAGAAAAACATTGACCGGTATGTGGGTGAAGATAAGGTAAAATTCAAGCTTTATACTTTAGATAATGTGGCAGCCATGTTCTTCCATCGGAATGTGGATTATGCTTCTTTGGGTGCTGACCCGAAAAAAGATATAATTGATGCGGATGCCTTTCTGATAACAGGACAGGGATATGAAGGATTCTTTATGCCTGAGCCGTTACCCTCAGTGCCTGATTTTGGTTATCCTTATTCCATGCTTCAGGGTGATTTTCTGGATGCTTACAGAGAAAGTGCCAAAATTCTTGGAGCCGGGAAGATAAAGGATGCCTGGCTGGAAATCAGACCCGATGTGATTGTTCTGAGGGTACAGATGAAGTGATATATAGAAAAGACTGGAAACCATAAAAGCTGAGGTCTCCAGTCTTTTGTTTCCCGCCATTATCCGCTTATTCCTGGAAAACCGGAAAGACAGGTAATGTGACCTTTTTCTTTTTATATATCCTTATATAGGAAGTAGAAAATTTTTGGTTCTATGAAGAAAGAGAACAATTGTTTCATACATTGTTTGCTAATACTATAAGAATTATCTATTTTATTGAAATAATAATCTGACTTAGAATGAATATTATTACAGATTGATTAGTTTTGTAGAACTAAATATCTTAATAAAATTATTTTAACTTATGGATAAAAAGAATATAGCTGATTATGTGGCACGTATTTTACAGAAAACATTTGATGCTTTGGATGATGCCTATGAAAATAACTTAGAGGGCAAGAATGTAAACGCTAAAAGTCATTTGATCTTTCCTAAATATTCCACAGAGGGAGAGAATTATCGGGTCAGTGAACAGGAACTGAGATTTGAATTCATCCATCAATTTTTAAAAAGCCAAGAAGAGAATAAAGAGAATACACCAAAACTATATTACTCTATTGAAACGCCGACAAAAAGGAAGTATCGTTTTTCAAAGCCTGAGAACTTTTCCAAATCTGATGATGATTATCCTAAAATAGATGAAACAGGAGAATCTGCCCAGTTTGATGTAGTCCTATTTGATGAGAAAGCCCAACGTGTATGTTATATAGAATTTAAGGCAAAAAATCCATCCAAGGAATCCTATGAAAAAGATTTATTGAAATTAAATACTGAAAGTGAAAATCAAGCAGCTTTTTTGGTCCAACTTCTTTGGGGATGTAATCAGGGGACACTTTCGAGTATTATTAAAAAAATTCAACCAACATCTTCTGAAGACAGATGTTTAAATGATGTCATATATGTTTGTCATATATTGAAGGGAAAGAAAACTTACATATACAACAATGACAATATTAGGTTTATTGACAGCTGGAGCGAATTACATTAATCTAGTATATGTTAAGAACATATTGTTTAATTGCTATACTATCATTGAGTGAAGATATGAAGAATGGTGGTTAGTTTTTCTTTTTAAGGGAATTCGCCCTCTAAGCCAAATTTGTTTTATCTCTCATAAATTTAAAACCACTATGCCAAAGATGAAAAATCAATGGTATAGTGGTTTCTTTTTTACCTACCCTTAACCGATTACTCCTGCATTTTGATGATGACAAGTTGAGTGACCTTTTTTCTTCTCCCTCCATATACCCGTATATAGGAAACAGAAAATTTTTGGTTCAACAGATGTCATACCTAATGATTGGTTCTCATTGTGTCTGGCTTGTCTATAATCGGATATCTCATTTATTCCTGATTCCTGTAGTCAATGATAGGCGGACTTTACTATCCCTATTATCTCGTCCGCTGTGAAACCGTTCTTCTGATCCACATAGTAAGCGACCAGATAATCGGCGGCAAAGTCTTCAGGGATGCCATCGTTAAGGAAGAAATTGGCCAAGATATAGAGATTCCGGTTCCTAACTCCGGGGTACATATTGTAATACTCTTCAAACAGGGTATGCGATTCCAGAATCTTGTCCTTGATTTTTTGGGGAGAAGACAAAGGAGCAACGTGAGAATTAGCAGTATCTTGGTTCTGCTTCCCATCTCCTTTGTTACTGTTCTGAGGCTTATATACGGGAAGTGTACCCAGGTCAACATGAAACACCTGTGCCCCCTTGTTCAGCCATAAGTCCGGGTCATAGCTCCAGAAGCAGGGATGGGATATATTGGAACAGCTCATATCAAACACTAAGCCTGTCCTTCCCTTTACCCCAAGCGAAGCACCAAGATAGGAATACAAATCCTTATGCCTTGAAGGGTCTGTCAGGTCATGGCGGATCAATACTTTCAATCCATCCCCTGAAGGAGACCTGAAAATGCTCCATACATAGGGGACAGCTTTCAATCTTTCCTTTTCCCCCTTCAAATCCTGAATATGGTCAAGGTCTATACAGATTGCCCCGGAAGATTGAAGAAGCCCATTATCTTCCATCCTCCTGAACGTACCGTTAGGGGTGAATACAGGAAGCAATCTCATCTTCAACTCACTTCTTTTCTCTTTGTCTTTCTCTTTTCTGATTATCCCGATTCTTCTCTTGATTTCAGGGGTTCCTTTCCGGATGCTTTCCAAGATTTCCATCAAAGGGAGATGTTCGGGATTGCCTTTGATTTTCACATAAAGGAAAGCCGATACCATCATGTCTTTCAGTTCCATATTTTTTCTGTTTTTCAGTTTGACAAGTAATGTAACCTTTTTTCTTCTTTTTTTTATATACTCTATATAGGAAATGGAAAATTTTTGGTTCTACCTGATGTTCATTGTTATATTCCTATTATCCAACATCTTCACCAATTCCTTGTATCTGTCTTTGGCTTTTCTTGATTTGGGAATGAGTTTATATAGTTCATCCAAAGAAATATCAAATGAATAGGAAGTTTCATTCTCTATGCTCTCCCTTATCTTTGGGTCGTGCCGGTAGAGAGAAACCATATCCATAAGCTGTTTCTTCTCCGGTTTTCCATATTTCCTACATGCCCCTTGAATTCCCCAAATCTTACAAGTGGGATCGGAGTTATCTATGAAATACCTCTGAACCTCTTCCATCAGGTTATAGTCAAGGTCAGAGGAGAACCAGACTTTGATGGGCAGGCCTTTATGCTGCCTGATCCGGATTCTGCATATAGTCTGGATGAGCAGGGATTTCATATAGTCCTTGAATCCGCACTTGCAACCGAACATTCCATTAATCTCCCCGACTATGGTATCAGGGATATGCCATTCACCCAAGAAAACAAGATTCTCATAATCCCGGTATTCATTGGAACCTCTGTCCTGACCGCTTCCACGATAGATAACCGAGAAACTGTCCGGGGCCGCACCGATCTCTGCCAGACAATCCGATAAGAGTTTCGGGAAGTTATACTGTATCTTCGTTTCTGTCTCCCCCTTTTCATACCGGTCAACCATGCCATCATTCTTCATCTCCCTGAACACATCCACCGATTTCCAAGTGACAATCAAGGTTTTCCCTCTCTGGCATATCTCCTTCAGCATCTCCAGCATCCCTTTTCCTATCGTCATAAAAGCCTTCTTGTCCCAATCCTCCTTATTCTTCCTTTTCAGGGGCATATCAAAACGGTGGAACTCAATGTCACTTCCATACTTTTTCCCCTGTACCGGAAGAAGCCTCGGATCTGAATCCTTGAATATACAATCCCCTGTACCGTCAAAGAGAATCACGCGAGTCTGGTCTGCAAAATCCTTCACCCGCCCTTGAACTGCCGCATCAATGCCATGATTCCTGATATGCTCAAAGATATATCCGGTCTTGTAGCGTGTCAGTTCATTCTTAGCCTTGAACAACCTGTAACCGCTTCCCAGATAAGCGGCCCACATTGTATCTGTATTCTGATAACAATGCCGGTACCAGCTATTCCCTGATTCATCTTTCACTTCCAGCCCTTCCTTCCCGTGGTGTGTCCTGGCCTTGTCTACAAAAGTCACAATGTCCCTGATTTTTTCCGGTATTGTGAAAGGCTGCGGATAGAAGTTGATCATCTCGTCTATCAGCACCAGTCCTCTTTTTCCGCTGTTCCCTTTGAAAGACAGGAACAGGTTATAGGGATCAATGATGATTCGGGCTGAGGTGATGACCAGGACATCGTAATCAGTCAGGGATGAAGGGGATGATTTATACCCTTCCATCTCCTTTATCCTGTTTATGCCTGAGTGAAGCACCGTGAAGCGGGGGCATGAAAAGGAAGTCAATCCGTCAATCCATGCCTCTATCTTCTTCCCGAACCCGTCAGCGGCTTCAATCGTCGGAACCACCACCAGAATCCCGTCCCTCCATTTCTGCCTGACAATCTCCAGAATCATTGTAGTCTTTCCCTGACCGCACCCGCTGGAAACGATATGAAGCCCGTTGCTGTTCGGAAAGGGGATGCTGCAACTGAGGAACTGCATCGTGCCGTTTTTCAGTTCAATCTTGTTATTGCCCATATTGCATCCATGTGTGTTTTATGCCTGAAAGAATGGAGGAAGCAGCAAGGTATGTTTTTGCTTGGTGTTCCTTGACCTGTATTCCTCCAAGGCCCTGTTTATTACCGGGGATTCTGTAAACCTCTTGTTCCTCACCAGCCTTTTTCTTCCTTCCAATACCCAGTTCATGATTCCCGGCAGTTCCTGAGCCATGATTTTACGGGACAGCTCAGGGTCAATCCTAGCCTTGGGTATCTCTACCCGGAAGGGCGCAATCAGGAATCTCCGGTAAAAGCCGTTGGAAGTATCGCTGGTCTTGGGCAGCTCGTTCAGGCAGAACAGCATCTTGGCATATTCATCCGTAGCGATGACATCCTTATAGAGGGTCTTCATGCTGACAGGTTCCCGGCTGGCCAATCTTTTGAACAAATCCCCTGCAAAAGCGTTGGGAGCTACATCGGAACAGGTATTGAGAATCTTTCCTGCCAGGTTCGCCCTGCTGTTGGCCCCATACCCGCCGCAAAGGTCTGAGAGGGACTCATGTGATATGTTGTCTTTACCGACCAAAGCCTCAATTGTCTCAACAAACACCGATTTTCCATTGCATCCGCTCCCATAGAGGAACAGTACCTTTTCCAGTTTAAGATCCGGGATGAATAGCCAGCCGACATATTCCGCCAATACATCCCGAGCCTCTTTTTCCGGCATCACTTCATCCAGATACCTCCTGAACATAGGGCAATCCGCTTTGGGAGCATAATCATAAGGAAGCACATACCTGAAATAATCCTTCCAGTCATGCCTTGCCAGTCCCATCGTATTCAGGCTCAGTGTACCGTTCTGAAAATTGATCTTGTCCGCAGCCTGTTTCACGTTCAATATCATGGCTGTATAGGGGAGTTGTGAAACCAATCCGTTGATGACCTCTTTCTTTGAAGCCCCCACAGAATCACCGCACAGGTTCCCGTATGCGTATTTGATGAAAACCTTGATGGTGTGGCTGTCAACGCTTTTCCAATGGGTTCCGGTAAAAAGAAACATTTTCTCATTGATGGAAACGAAAGGACAGCCTGTGTTCTGTGCCGCCTGACAGATCTCATGACAAATTTCATGATAACCCTTCCTGTTCTTTGGGTCAAAATCCGGTTTGGGTCGTATCGAATTGATGATATCGGCTAAGATATTTTCTATTGTTCTATTCATTGTTTAATGTCTTTTTTATCGAGAGCCACAACTAAAAACGCTGTGGCTCTTTTGATTAGACTCAATTCATCACTGGAACATGTCGTAATCTTTTCCTACGAAGTTGGCTGGCAGCGTATTCCTGTCTATTCCCAAGAGGCTGACCAGTGAATCTTTCAGGTATATATTGGGCTGTCCCGGAAGCTGTTTCAGGTCTCTTAGGAAATTCTGTCCCTCTTTCAGGTCATACTTCGCACCGCCTCCTGACATCAGACCGATTTTATAGAGGTCACAGCAGTCCAGGGTTTCCGTTATCATCTCCATGGTGAAACCGAAGTCAACTATCGGTTCCATGCTTGAAAAAGTTCTGTAGTCCCAAGAATGCAGTCTCCTCATGCTCTCGATCCGCTTTTTATTGTCCGGTGCTCCAGGTTCAAGCTCGTCATGTCCGGTAAAGGTGAATCCGAAAGCAACGTGTTTCTTCAGTTTATCTTCCGAACCGGTGAAGAGAGTGAAGAAGCCTTCCTCGAATCCTCCGCACTTGGTCAGCAGTTTTACGTTCACACCATTTCTGGTACATATCTCGACAACTTTCACTGTCAGCCCTATCGTTTCAGGGATGAGAGGATCGGTAGTAAAACTCATGAACAGGCCGTACTTCTGTAAATCCGGGAGGTTGTCGGTCACTTCTTCCTGAAAAATGCGGACTGCGTCATCTTCGTCCTTGAAACACTTCTTCAAGGTGGGAGTGCTACCCCAATACCCAGACATCGGAGGGCATTTGAGATAACAGTACCCGCAATCGTTGGAACAGCTTGTATAAAGATTACACCCATACATACCGTATTCGTTGGCCTTGCCTTTTGGTTTATATATGGCTTTCATGTGGAAGATTGAATTTTAGGTGGAGTACAGCCTTCAAGGCTGTACTCTTCTGGTTGGACACTTATTTCTCAACTTTTTTGTTATAGTTGTTCTATGATTTTTGACTGGATTGGGCAACCTGTCTGCATCTTGTCTGAATTATTCTGGTCAGAATCCACACGTGTTGTAAAGATGTTCCATCGTAACAGATGGATGTTGGTAAGGATGCCCTATAAGATAATCTTTAGGGTTATTCAGTTTAATCTTATACTCATTCCGCATACAACAGTTCGCTTCTGCTATTAGTTCATAAGAAAAATATACTCCATGAAATAAAGCCATGATTTTAGACTTGGGTATTACGGTTGAGATGACGATGTAACCTTCATTCAATATGGAAGCAATATAGGCTGTCTTCCCTAAGTCCAATGACCATTTCCAATCAAATCCAGGGTCCCATTCTTCTTCCTCCTCATCCTCCGCCAACTCCATGTCTTCGATAGGTACAGCTTTATAAACAGTCACCTCTTTGGGGAGCTTATCTATTTCACCAGATTCAGATATATCCATCAGGGAGTTTGGGTCAATATAGTCCCTTAGCATTGGAACGGCTCTTATATCGGGTGCGCTGAATAGCCAAGCAAACTTGAACAGTCTGGAAGAATCAGTCTCTGGAAGGGCATAATTCTGTACTACCCAGCAGAACAAGTGCCAGCGGTATCCATGGCGAGCCTGCTTCAGGAATCCGATTATGGCATCAGCGGTTCTGTTGCTTGTTTTCGTCAATAACTTTGCCAATTCATTGCGGTAGTTGATGTAGAGCGTATCATTCAACGGCTCAAACGGATCTTGGTTTCTCAAAAAAAATTCCATTGTATATTATTTAATCGTTATATTTTTTTTCGGAGGTCAAAATTCGTCATTCTCTACGAAACCCGAAAATGAAAGTGTTCACCTAAAAATAATTGCCTACATTTCCTCGTATTTTAACATTTACAGAGGTCGTATGGATATAATATTTCGTTAGAAAAGCCGCTTAGCCAATATGTTGAATTTTTAACGGACTATTATAGATATATGTATTGAGGAGATGGAATATAAATCGAGGATTTTGTAATAAGCGTATGAAATATTATTGGTACTTCGATAAAGAAAGAAGAGGGTATACCAAGAAAACTCAATTCTTGAGTTTGAAAATAGAGTCCCTAAAAATTAAAGAAAGGGTCGTGTCATTACTCAACATAGAACTTGATACGACCCTTTTAAATTTTATTGTTACAATCTGTAACTTACCGGAGTGGATATTTTAGTTTTGCATCCCCTCTCTTCTCTAGGCATTTTGCTAAGTTTGAAGAAAGTTAAAACAAATTTCCTTCCTCAGCTTAAAGAAAACATTCTCAAATTTTGCTACGTTATAATCCTTGTGCTCTTTTCCTTTTTTATTTAGATTATAAAAATCGTAGTATTGATGTTTTTCTGTCGATCGGTTTAACTTAAAAGTTTCGCAAAACCACTTATAGGAGATACCAATTGGGGTGTTATTCTTACCAAGTAAGTAGAAACCTTCATTGCATAAGATGGTATATGTCATGCCCAAAAACATATTTTTTGCTTTTCGCCAATCTTCCGTATTTAATAGGTTGAATAGTACGGTCTCATAATCAGCCTTTCTACTCTCGATCCATAATAAGAGCTTCTCAGAACACTCTCCTATGCCTTTGAGGTGGTTGTCTTTTCGTTTAAGCTTCCATAAATCTTTAGGAAGTACATCCACGCTCCTATTACCTTGCATAACGCCTTTCTCGTCGGGATTATCTTTAACTGCTGCAAGGCGCTTCTCAATTAAGGTTATTGAGTTCAACGGAAGCTTAGTTATTACTTGAAGAACTTTAAAAAGAGCTTAAGTTAACCTTACTTCTGCCTTTTTTGCATGAGCCTTATGTTTTTAAAATGTTTAAAGTATTAAAATATAAAAATAAAAAATCTCCAATTGCTGATATTAAAACTTTCAGCGTAGTTTTTAAAATGTTTAAAGTGTTAAAATAAAAAAATGGAAAATCTCTAATTGCTGATATTAAAACTTTCAGCGTAGTTCTGAACTTTCTCTTTATAATGTTCATATTAAGATTGCTACAAAAAATGTGCCAATCTATGCGTTATTGTATTATGACTCTATGATTTGGCATTTTTGTCACAAGGATATAAGCTTCTCGGGCTGCTTGGTTAGGATATTTATATGTGTTATCGGCATAAACGCAGTTCAGTTCCAATTTTTGCAGAATAGTGGCCGTTATTCTCAGAAGGTTTTGGTCGGAATCTAGCAAGGTGGTCATGCGCAGTATCTCCACGAGTCTCTGTTTCAGTCCTGTCGGGTCTTCTTGGTAAAATTTTTGCATTGCAGATTTATACTTTTCTGCCCGACTAATATCTTCAAGATGCTTTTTTACTTCAACAGTCTTTTCGAGTGAAGATATGTCCACTTTGTTTTCGAGTAGTTTTTTCAAGTCAAGAAGGTCTTTCTCTCGGAATAACTCTTGTAAAAGGGAATCAATATCTTCGGAAGGATTCGGGTGGTCAGGCTCATCCGATAGACCGTTATAAAGACGCACCACTTCATTAGGACGATTCTTCACAGCGTCTTTATAGATGTCCGTGTATTTATTGGTTGCTTTATTATAATGCTCTACCATTTTTACAGTCTGTCCTGTGAATTTACTGATTTGCTCGTAACTCCAACCTCTTGCTGCGAGCATAGATATGAAAGTTCTTCTGCCCGTATGAGTACTGATGCATTTGTATCGGGGAAGTTTGGTTTCTCTGGGTTGGCTTTCTCCCTGATAATGATAGGATTGGAGTTCTTCTCCCTTAATACCGGCTTCTTGAGCTATTCGTTTGATATTTTTGTTGATTGCATCTTTGCTGATAGAAGGCAGTTGACAATGATATTTATCTATAATGATTTTCTTTGCAATATCGAATACAAGACCAACTTCCACACGTTTTTGAGGTGTTTTCTTGGGAGTGATGGTGATGTAGTATTTTCCGCCGATTTCCTCAATCCGTTCATCTAGTCTGAGAATGTCTGCTATCCGATGTCCAAAAGTGCATTCTAACAAAAAAATGTCTCGCACTTGTTCGTCTAGTTTGTTAGTTGTCTTGTAGTTATAAAGCAACATGATTTCATCGTCCCTTAATGCTATGTGGTTGGGAGCAGATTTATCGGTGAAATACCGCACCTTGAGTGATGCGATATGCTGTTCAGTGAGATATTGCTTAGTCCTGGCGCATAATACAACGGCAGATTTGGCATATTTTAAAATGGAATTTATAGTTGATATAGTATAAGTCTTACCATCATTATGCGTGTAATTGTCATAAATGTATTGGCCGAAACCATTAAAAAATTCAGTAGTGAAGTAATCAAAACTATCAATCTTCTTATTTTCACCTTTTTCGAGATACGAAAGATAGAATTCCAGAGCGGGAATTCCTTTATTGAGGTAATTGTCTGCCGTGCCTTTGCTTAAAGTGGCATCATTATACACAGCATCATGTATTACTTTAATGATGTTGTCTATTTTGCTATTGCTTGCTTCTTGTTTCTTGGGTTTTCTCATAGTGCTGTTGAATAACTGGGTGATTAGTTCCTTATTGGCTGTTCCGATGTTGCAAAGATACGATTTAAATAACGCGAACAGTTCTTTTACTTTTTCTATTTTCTGATTTACTATTGCATTATTTTCATTATCAGCATTAGTCAGAATAGGGCTGATGTATGCTTTTTGTAGTGATTGATTCCATTGGGCTGGATATACTTTGGCATTGATGGCAAGTTTATATATCCTGCCTTCGATGCGCGTGATAAAGATAAGTCGGGAAGGTTTTTTACTCTTAGGCTCTTTCAGATAAAATCGGCCACACAATTCTAACGGGAAAAACTGCTGTTCCATCAGTGTCGAAACTTTCCTTGATTTTCAGCGGTTTAATGAAAATGTGGGGAATAAATTCGGGTAACAAAATCGGGTAATTTAGTCTCAAAATAATAGCGTTGTACGCACATTCCCTTAAAAGCACCTAAAAAAGAAAACCGCTAACTGCCTAATAGTCAGCGGTTTCGTGCGTGGAGCATACCGGACTCGAACCGGTCACCTCGACACTGCCAGTGTCGCACTCTAGCCAGATGAGCTAATGCCCCTTGTTGTTTTCGCGCTGCGAATATACAATATCATTTTTGATTTGAAAAATTTTTTTGCCGGAAAAATAAAAAACAATTAATTTTGTTGTCGATAAGGGAGGTATAAGATTGTAAAACTAAATTTTGAAGGAAAGCATGTCGATGTTGATACGGACTGCCTGCGCCGGAGATTTAGACCGTTTGATGGAAATCTTTGAGCATGCCCGTCGTTTCATGCAGGCGAACGGGAATTCCAACCAATGGATAAACGGATATCCTCAGCGTGAACTGATTGAGCAGGAGGTGGAAAGCGGATTTTGTCATGTATGCGAAACGGATGAGGGAAAGGTAGTCGGAACTTTTTCCTTTGTGCCGAGTCCGGACTCCAACTATGCGCGCATTGAGGGTGGAAAGTGGCTGGACGACGGGCCGTATCGTGTGATTCACCGTTTGGCCTCGGATGGCAGTGTGCGGGGAATCGGCAAAATCTGCATAGACTGGTGTTGGGACAGGTGCCACAGCCTGAGGGCCGACACGCATGCCGACAACCATATCATGCAGCGTCTGCTGGAAAAAAACGGTTTCAAGCGGTGCGGAATCATTTATGTGCGCAACGGAACGCCTCGCATCGCCTATCAGCGTATCTGAAAGAGTCTGGCCAATGAAAAAGAAAAAGTTTGAAATCGAGGTTCCGGGTGGAGCAGGAAAGGTTTTGTTGCACACCTGCTGTGCACCTTGCTCGTCGGCGATTGTCGAATGTCTGATGCAGCATGGGATACGCCCCACCATTTATTATTGCAATCCGAACATCTATCCGCAAAGGGAGTATGATATCCGGAAGGATGAATGCACCCGCTATGCCCGGTCGCTGGGACTTGAGATTGTGGATGCGGACTACAACCACGATGCCTGGCTCTGTGCGGTAAGGGGACTGGAGCAGGAGCCGGAGCGGGGTGGGCGTTGTCTGAAGTGTTTCAAGATGCGCTTGTCGGAAACAGCGCGTTACGCGCACGAACATGGCTTTTCTGTGATAACCACCACACTGGCTTCTTCACGCTGGAAAAGTCTGGAGCAAATCAATGAAGCCGGACACGATGCCGTTCAGGCTTACCCCGATGTCGTTTGGTGGGAGCAGAACTGGCGTAAGGGCGGTCTGAGCGAGCGCCGCATCGCCATCATCAAAGAATATGGCTTCTATAACCAGCAGTACTGCGGTTGCGAGTTCAGCATGCGGAAGGAAGAAACATGATTATTTGTCAGGCTTTGCGTTGATGGGCACCGTGTTTTCTTTGTATGCGGAAAAGCCCTTCACCTTCACCCGTTCTTTCTTTTCTTCATCTTTTACGGCGGCCGAACCCAGTTGGTTCATGTTGTCCTTGATGACATTGTGGGTGTCGAAGAAATAGTCGAGGAGCATTTTCATGTGGTCTTCCAGTTCTCCCTCGTTTGGCGAGAAGAATGTATGGCAGCGGGAGTGTAGTCCGATTGTTTTCCCGTCTTCGTCGGCCATGAATACGGTGGTGACCAGAGAGTTCACGTTGACTATATTGATTATTTCCTTCAGATAAGGCAAGGCTTCATTGTCGGTATTGATTGACCCCCACCACGGATTCCAAATCATGATAAAACGGTTTTCTTCCTCCGCCGCAATATAGAAGTCGTCTCCCTGGTATTTGAATGTGATGTGTCCTTCGCTGTTGACTTCGGGTTGGCAGCCTATTTTCTTGAGGACGCTGATTACGAGGTCTTGCGTGGTGATGTTGTCCAGTTCGTTTCTGGTCATGCGCTCGATGTGCTCAAGGCGTTTCTGCCGTTTTTTTAGGATATACATGGTAAATAGCACGATAGGCCACAGCGCCAGTGCGATGACGGCGATTAGAAGGGTAATGTTGCTGATGTCTGCCATAGTAGTAAAGATTAAAAAAGAGGCAATGTTTTTCTCTGCTTAAAGATAAGAAATATATTTATAGGAATAACGTCTGTTAGTGTTTTTTATACAAAGCAGATGCATCAAAAGCGCATTCTGTTTGTTTATAGGGTATAAAAGCTAAAAATAGAGATTTATGAGAAAATTAGTGTCAGTGATGATGATAGTCCTGTCGGTGATGGCGGGACACATCCAGGCTCAGGAATTGACCAGGGCCGAGAAGAAAGCTCTGCAGGAGCGCTTGGACAGTTTGTTGTTTGTTGAGGCCGAGCAGGCCATCAACGACAAGGAGTTTACTTTGGAGGCCGATCAGGTGGTGTTCAAATACGGGCAGACAGCCTATGTATCGTCCAACACGAACTTTGTTTCGGTAAAGGGTGAGAATGCCGTCGTTCAGGTGGCGTTTAATATTCCGGCATCCGGATTCAACGGATTGGGAGGAATTACGGTAGACGGTACGGTGTCGGGCTATGAAATCCGTAAGGACAAGAAAGGAAACATATCCGTTTCGATGAATGTGATGGGAATTGGCATTTCGGCCCGTGTCGACATCCATATGACGAGGGGAAGCAATGGCGCTTCGGTGACCGTCAGTCCGAATTTCAATTCCAACCGTCTGATATTGAACGGGGTAGTGCTTCCGGCCGAAAGGAGCAACGTGTTTAAGGGACGCTCACTGTAAGATTTGAATCATAAATTTAAATAGAGAGGGATAGGATATGAAAAAACTTTTGATGTTGTCTTGCGTGGCACTGCTTGCGGCGTCGTGCGAGAAAGATCCGGATGCGGATAGGATAGATACAGACTTGGTCGTATATACGGATTATGACAGTGACGCCGACTTCGGGCAGCGCAAGACTTACTTCTTGCCCGACAGCATTCTGGAGGCGGGGGGATATAAGGCTTCTTATTGGAAGGATGAGAATGCAAAGGAAATCATCGCCGAGGTGGAGGCCAACCTGCAGGAGAGAGGCTATGTGCGTGAGATGGATCCGGAGAAAAGGGACGAAGTGGACTTGGGTGTACAGCTGTCGTATGTGGCCCAGACCACGCATGTCACGACCGGCAGCTATTTTGGCGGCTGGTGGGACTATGGCTTCTGGGGCCCGTGGTGGGGCGGATGGTATTATCCTTACACGGTCACCTATTCGTATAGCACGAATACACTGATTATGGAGATGGTCGACCTGACGGAAAAGACGGCCGAAGGCAAGAAAGAGAATCTTCCGGTAATATGGTATGCCAATGCTTCCGGCTTCCAGTACGGAGGGCGTTATAATCAGAGCTTGCTGCTGAATGCGGTCGACCAGGCCTTTGAGCAGTCAGCCTATATTCAATCAGACAAATAAAAGGGAGGAAATATTGATGAAGACATTTTATACATTACTGAAAGAGGCGGTCTTGGCATGTGTCATGCTGTTTGGAGCTGCCGTGCAGAGCTTTGCCCAGTGGGATGCCCGTAAAGCGCACCTGATTATAGACTGGCAGATGAATGCCCCGCTGTCGACCGACTTTGCCGACAAGATAAGCGGATGGGGAATGAATTTTGAGGGGACTTACCAAGTGGCCCCGCGGTGGGATATGGGACTTTTTGTCTCTTTCCATACGAACCATAAGTATGTGGGGAGACAGACTTTGAACCTTTCGTCCACGGAGTCGCTGACTACCGACCAGCAGCGTTCGGCTTTCCAGATTCCTTTGGGAGTGACCGCCGCCTATACCTTGTATGACGGAAAATACGTAAAGCCTTATGTAGGGGCGAAGGTGGGGGCGATGTTTGCGCGCAACACCACGTATTTCGGAGCTACGGGTCTGTATGACAAGGGATGGGGATTCTATGTTTCTCCGGAATTGGGATTGAAAATCTTCCCTACGGGCAAGCATTGGGGATTTCATGTGGCAGGATACTACAGTTATGCCACCAACAAGACACAGACTCTGACCTGTGGAATCGACGGACAGAGCAACGTGGGGTTCCGTTTGGGTGTGATATTTTGAGGTTAGTAGATAGTGAAAGGGCGGGAATACCTGGGCTGACCGGGTTTCCCGCCCTTTTCTTGTTTCTGTTTTGCCGTGTCCTTCTGTCCGGCCGACAGGGCGGAAGAAAAGTTCGGCCGTATCAAGACAGAAGGTTTATAAGGCGTTTTGAGAACCTTTGACCTTCGGTTTCAGCGATTCCTTGCAGATGCCGTTCAGGCCGCATTGCTCACACTGGGGCGAACGGGCCGTGCAAATGTAGCGCCCGTGAAGGATAAGCCAGTGGTGGGCGGTGGGAATCAGCTTTTCGGGTATATGCTTCATCAGATGTTTCTCGGTGGCAAGCGGGGTAGTGCAGGTCTGAGGCACGAGTCCGATGCGGTGGCTCACGCGGAACACATGGGTATCGACGGCCATCGTGGGCTTGTTGAACACCACGCTCTGGATGACATTGGCCGTTTTTCTGCCTACGCCGGGAAGTTTGGTCAGTTGTTCCAGCGTGTCGGGCACTTCGCCGTGAAAGTCTTCCACCAGCATCCTGGCCATTCCTACCAGATGCCTGGCCTTGTTGTTCGGGTAGCTTACGCTGCGGATGTATTCGAACACGGCTTCGGGCGTGGCGGCGGCAAGGGCTTCCGGGGTCGGAAAGGCTTCAAACAGCGGCGGGGTGACCTGATTGACCCGTTTGTCGGTGCACTGTGCGCTCAGGATAACCGCAATCAGCAGTTGGAAAGGGTCTTTATAGTGCAGTTCGGTCTCGGCGACCGGCATGGCCGTCTGAAAATATTCAATGACCTTATTGTATAAATCTTGTTTTCTCATATCGTTTTAATACCATTTTTTCCGTTTGAAGTAGAAGTATACGCCTGTTCCCGTCATGGCCATCAGCGCCCATGCCATGAGATACCCGTATTTCCAGTCAAGCTCGGGCATCCACCGGAAGTTCATTCCCCAGATTCCGGCAAGGAAAGTCAGCGGGATGAAGATGGTAGAGACGACGGTGAGCTGCTTCATGATGTTGTTCATGCGCCGGTCGTTGTCCGACAGATACAGGTCTGCCAGAGCCGAGAGCATGTCGCGGCAGCCGTCAAGCGTTTGTAAAATAAATAACAGATGGTCGTTCACATCGTTGAAAAAGGGGCGGTTGGCCTTATGCAACAGCTTGTTGTCTTCGTGCAGTAAGGTAATCATTTCTTCCTTGATTGGCAGGATGCACTTCTTTATCAGACGCACGCTGCGGCGGTAAGGCTGGATGGCTTCGATGCTTGAGCCGCTGCCTTGCACCGGAGAGAGCAGCCGTTCTTCCATATCCTCCAGGTCGTCTTCCATTTTCGAGATGATGGACATGAAGCTTGTCATGACGCTGTTGAGTATCACGCTCAGCAGGAAGTCCGACTGTCTGCTGCGTATCCGCAGCACATTGTTGTTTAGCGCAGAGACAATCTCGTTCAGGGAATCGGTTTCCCGCTCCAGAAAGGTGATGACAAAGTTTTCTCCCTGCACGATGCAGAATTGCTGGGGCGTGTAGGCGTTTTCTTCGGCCGGTGAAAGCTGCTTCAGGATAATGACATTGTAGGTGTCGTGCTCTTCAATCTTGGTCAGATGTTCGGCGTTCAGGATGTCTTGCGTGGTGAGAAAGTCGATATTGAAATGCCGGCATACCTGCTGCACCGTTTCCGTGTTCTGCAATCCATGCACCTGCACCCAGTTTATTCCGTCTTTCTGCAGGAAAGGGCTTATTTCTTCCATGCTCTTCCCTTCTCTGAAGCAGACTGTTTCGGGCGTGTAAGTGCACAGATGCAGGTGGGTAGGCGTCTGGCTCAGGCCGGTATAGCTCAGTTGTTCGCTTAACTGATTGTTTTTTGTCATAGAATAAAATGTGTTGGGTTGGCAGACAAATATACGGGATTCTTTGCAATCCGGCAAATTCTTTTTATCTTTGCGGCGATTTGAACAAACATGCGATGCCGTGAATAGCGGCCGTGTATTCCAGAACACCACGTATAAAAACAGGAGCGATGAAGAAAGAAAATCTTGTGTCAGTACCTTTTATGGTTTTGGGTATTGTCTTTTGTGTTTGCCTGGTGGCAGCCAATCTGTTAGAAACCAAAGTCGTACAGTTAGGTCCGATAGCGGTGACCGCCGGACTTATCGTTTTCCCCGTTTCTTATATTATCAACGACTGCATTGCCGAGGTATGGGGCTTCCGCAAGGCGCGCCTTATCATCTGGATGGGCTTTCTGATGAACTTTATGGCCGTGGCCTTGGGGCAGATAGCCGTAGCCTTGCCGGCCGCTCCCTTTTGGGAAGGGGAAGCGGGCTTTAACTTTGTGTTCGGTATGGCGCCGCGCATTGCGGCAGCCAGCCTTACGGCGTTTCTGGCGGGCTCGTTCATCAATGCTTATGTCATGAGCCGGATGAAGGTCTTTTCCCGCGGGAAGAATTTTTCGGCGCGGGCCGTGCTTTCTACGGTAGCGGGCGAGAGTGCCGACTCTCTGCTGTTTTTCCCTTTGGCATTCGGAGGACTGATGCCAGTGCCGGAGCTGCTGAAGATGATGCTCGTGCAGGTCGTGCTGAAGACGCTTTACGAAGTGATTATTCTCCCGGTGACCGTGCGGGTTGTCCGTTACATCAAGCGGGTAGACCAGTCGGATGTCTACGATGAGCACATATCTTATAATATATTGAAGATAAAAGAAATTTGATTGCAGCATGAACAATGAGACGGCCCTTGTGGTATTCAGCGGCGGACAGGATTCTACCACTTGTCTGTTTTGGGCAAAAAAACATTTCAAGAGAGTATATGCCCTGAGTTTCCTGTACGGGCAGAAACATGAAAAGGAGGTAGAGATGGCCCGCAATATAGCCCGCAAGGCGGAGGTGGGGTTTGAAGCGATGGATGTGTCGTTCATCGGGCATTTGGGAAAGAACTCGCTGACGGATTTCTCCGTGCGTATGGATGAGGAGAAGCCGGAAGGTTCGTTTCCCAACACGTTCGTCCCGGGACGCAACCTTTTCTTCCTGAGCATTGCCGCCGTATACGCCCGCGAACGCGGCATCAATCACATCGTGACAGGCGTATCGCAGACGGATTTCAGCGGGTATCCGGACTGCCGCGATGCGTTCATCAAGTCGCTTAACGTTGCGCTCAATCTGGCGATGGACGGTCAGTTTGTCATTCACACGCCGTTGATGTGGATTGACAAGGCACAAACGTGGGCTTTGGCCGACGAGCTGGGCGTGCTTGACTTGGTCCGCAACGAGACTTTGACCTGTTATAACGGCATTCCGGGCGACGGGTGCGGGCATTGTCCGGCATGCAGGCTGCGCCGCGAAGGGTTGGAAAAATATTTGGATACTAAAGAAAAACTGATTTGACAGGATGGAAAGAAAAGATGAACTGACCATATTGGGAAAGAATACGGTCTACAGACAGGATTACGCCCCCGAGGTGCTGGAAGCATTCGTCAACAAGCATCCGGAGAACGACTATTGGGTGCGGTTTAACTGCCCCGAATTTACCAGCTTGTGCCCCATAACCGGTCAGCCGGACTTTGCGGAAATCCGTATCAGCTATCTGCCCGACAAGAAGATGGTGGAAAGCAAGAGCCTGAAGCTTTACTTGTTCAGTTTCCGAAACCACGGGGATTTTCATGAAGACTGTGTAAACATCATCATGAAAGACCTCGTCCGGCTGATGGAGCCGAAATACATCGAGGTGACCGGAATCTTTACCCCGCGCGGCGGCATCTCGATTTATCCTTACTGCAACTACGGGCGTCCGGGAACGAAGTATGCCGAGCTTGCCGAGTATCGGATGAAGAATCACGACCTGTGATAAATCCGCACCGGCAGGTGTTGCCGTCCGTTTCGTCCGTCGGGAGGAAGGCGGACTGCCGGTGCGGATTGCGGAATGAAGCTAAGGCCGGAGCGTTTCCTCCTGCTTCTTCAGATTGTCGATAAACAGCAGCAGGCGGTTGGTTATATTGACATCGCTCACCCCGCTGTCGAAATCCAGCGAAAGGATGTTCATGTCCGGATAAAAATCCTTGATACGCTTCTCTATGCCTTTTGATACGATGTGATTGGCGATACATCCGAAGGGTTGCAGGCTTATCACATCGTTTACTCCCCGGCGGGCGCACGACATGACTTCGGCAGGCAGCAGCCATCCTTCTCCAAACTGGGCGTTCAGCGTAATGACCTTGCGCGCCTCTTCGGCTTCTTCGAATATATCGCCGAACGGGATGAAGTGGCGGAAGCTTCCGGCCGTCTTGTTCACCTTTTCTGTCAGTCTCTTTATCTTTCTATACGCCAGTCTGTAAAGAACATCCGCAAGGGATTTCTTTTGCAGATAAGATTTTTCGTTTACCTGCCTGTTGACGAAGCCTTGCAGAAAAAAGTCAAGCAGCAGTGGCGGGATGATTTCTATCTTTCTTTCGATGAGCCAGCCGGTGATGTCTTTCTGCGCAAAAGGATTGAACTTCAGGAAAATCTCTCCCACAATCCCCACTTTGGGGCGGGAAACGGGGGCGCAGATGCGGTTGAACTCCCCGGCTGCCAGTGCCAGACAGCTGAGAAGGTCGTTTGATTTGCCCTCCAAGATAAGGTCAGCCCCCGTTTGCAGATAGAGGTCACGCAGCCTTGCTGCCTGTCCCGGCTGTTTTTCACGCACTGCCGACGCATAATAGAACTTGGCAATGCAGTCACTATACAGTATGGCGCGAATGGCAAGCGGGAAGAGCTTCGCCCAATCAAGCTTGAATCCCGGCTGTTGGTTCTGTATAGAGTTTCCCAAATCGAGTGAAACCACCGGAACATCCGTATATCCGGCATCTGTCAACGCTTTTTTTATCAGGGCTACATAGTTGCTGGCCCTGCATTGTCCGCCGGTTTGGGTCATGGCGATGGCTGTTTCGTCCGGATTGTACTTTCCGCTTTTGAATGCCTTTATGACATCGCCCACGATTAGCGTGGCAGGATAGCATACCTCGTTGTTGGCGTACTTTAATCCCCAGTCGCAAGACTCGGCATTGCTTAGCGGAAGATTCTCGACATCGTATCCGGACACTTTCATCACGGCAGGTATCAGAGGCGAGATAAAGGAGGTAAAATAGGGAACCAGTATCTTCCGCCTGCGGGACTCGTTGGTAAATACGGGAGTGGTCTTGAATGCTTTCGTTTTACCCTGTCCTGTCTTTTCTTTCCCCGATATTCTCAGACTTTCAACAAGCGAGCGCACCCGTAGCTTCATGGAACCGATGTTGTTGATGTCGTCTAACTTCAATATGGTAAGCACTTTGTTGTGGCGCATCAGTAAATCCCTGACCTCATCGACCAGGAAAGCGTCCGGCCCGCACCCGAAAGATGTCATTTCAATGAATTGGATGTCGGTTTGCGACGCACACCATCCGGCCGCCTTCAGTATGCGGTTGGGATAGGCCCATTGCGGAAGGAAATGAACATCGGTTACGGCGATGTTTTTGTCGCGCACAATGTCATCGGTGATTACATGAATGCCCATGTCTGCAAGCATGTTCGAAACGCGATGCTGGATAAGGGCGTCCGTATGATAGGGGCGTCCGGCAAGCAGAACGGCCGGCATTCTTTTCTTGCGTGCTTCCCGGCACACGTTTTCGTTGTATTCAATCAGTTTCCGCACATAGTTGTCTTGGGCTTGCAGGGCAGAGTCGAACGCTTTCCGTATGGCTGGGCCGGCAACATGCAGGCTGCTTAAATATTCATGGCATTGTCTGTACAGCAGGCCCTTGTCTTTGAAGCTGATGGCCGGAGAGTCGATGGGTATCTGCGAGTGCTGCACGCTTTTGATTACTTCCGAATAGCCCGTAACGATGGGGCAGTTGTAGCTGTTCTGCTCTTTATCCTGCTTTTCGAAAACGACAAAAGGCAGGAAAATCCTGTCGACCTGTTTTTCTTGCAGGTTCCTGATGTGGCTGTGAACGAGTTTTGCCGGAAAGCAGATATTGTCGGACATCACCATGCATGCGCTCTTCTCGTAGCTTGAAAAGCTGGAAACATCGGACAGACAGACCTGAATGCCGCATGAAGTGAACAAAGTGTGCCAGAAAGGGTATTCTTCGTACATATTCAGGCTGCGCGGGATGCCGATGGTAAGGCGGGGATTCTGGATGGGCGTATGCCGCCGGAACAGCAGTCCGTTCTTATATTTATATGTATTGGTTCCTTTTTCCGTATGGCCTGGTTTCCCGTTTGTGAAGACCTTTTCACATCTGTTTCCCGAATAATACTTTTCCCCGTTGTCGAACTGATATCTGACGACCAGACACTGGTTGTCGCATCCTTTGCAGTGAAGAAAATGTGATGTGTAATGCGCCTTGGCAAGCATATCCTCTAAGGAAACTGATGCGGCATCCGGATTTCTCCGGGCATATAAGGCGCATCCGAACGCTCCCATCAGTTCGGGCATGCTGCTGCGGGTGACTTCGGCTCCGGAGAGCAGTTCAAGTGCCCGTACCACGGCATCGTTGCGCATGGTTCCCCCTTGAACCGCGATTCGGGCGCCGAGAGCCGCCGTGTCTTTCAGCTTCAAGACTTTGTACAGACAGTTCTTTACGACGGAATAAGCAAGTCCCGCCGCGATATCGTTTACTGTAGCTCCCTCGCGCAAGGCTTGTTTCACCTTTGAGTTCATGAAAACCGTGCATCTCGTGCCGAGATCGCAGGGGGAAGCCGAGAGGCAGGCGGCGGATGAAAAGTCGTCGGGCGTATATCCCAGGGTCTTGGCAAAGGTTTCGATGAACGAGCCGCAGCCGGAGGAGCAGGCTTCGTTGATTTCTATACGGTCGATGACTCCGTCTTTTACGAAGATTGCCTTCATGTCTTGCCCTCCAATGTCGAGGATGAAGGATACATCCGGGTCCAGATGCCGTGCGGCCGTGTAGTGGGCTATGGTCTCTACGATGCCGCCGTTTAGCCGGAAGGCTGCTTTTATCAGGTCTTCTCCGTATCCGGTAGAGCACCCGCCCTTTATGTTAAGGGTGGCGTGCCGTTCGGAACAGAGGGCCTGCAGATTTTTCAGGCCTTTTTCTGCCGCCCCGATGGGATTTCCCTTGTTGGCGCTGTAATAGGAATAGATTATGTTGGCATCTGCGTCGGTTACTATAATCTTGGTCGTCGTCGAACCTGAGTCGATGCCGATGAATACATCCTGTCTGCCTTCCGTAAGCTCCGCTGTCTTTACCGGATGGCGGGAGATTCTTTGCTGCCATCCTTGGTATTCTTCGCGGTTTGTAAAGATGGCCGGCAGACTGTGGCGGATGTGGAACGGGTTTTCTCGGGCAGTGTCCAGCAGGGCGGTTATGGCAGACAGCTTTTGCGTCTTGTCGTTTCTTTCGCACGAAAGGGCGGCGCCCAAGGCAGGCAGCAGGGTACCGTCTGCAGGCAGTATGATGTCTTTTTCTTCGACAGACAGATAGTCGGCAAAGGCCTTGCGCAGCGCCGGGATGAATGTCAGCGGGCCTCCGCAGAAAAGGACCGGCCGCCGGATTTCATGCCCGTGGGCGAGGGTTATGACCGTCTGTACGGCCACGGCATGGAGTATGGATGCCGCAATGTCTTTCCGGCTCACGTTTTTGGCTATGAGATTCTGTATGTCGGTCTTGCAAAACACGCCGCAGCGCGAAGCTATCGGATATAGGTTGGCGGCATGCAGCGCGAGGGCGTTCAGTTCCTTTAGGTCTACGCCGAGAAGCACCGCCATCTGGTCGATGAAAGCTCCCGTTCCTCCCGCACAATTCCCGTTCATGCGCAGGTCGGCCGGCTTCCCGTCCTTGAAGAAGACGATTTTTGCGTCTTCTCCGCCGATGTCAATCATGGATGCCGTGTGGGGATAGTGCTTCTGGATGGCTTTTGCAGCCGCCACCACCTCCTGGATAAAGGGCAGTGAATATTTTTCGGCGAATCCCATGCCGACAGAGCCTGTTATTTTGATTGAGGTGTCTTGGTCTCCGAGCCGGGACAAAAGTTCTTTCAGCAGACTTGAAAGGACATCGCCGGCTTTTGCGTTGTGCCTCTCGTATCTTGAATACAGTATGCGACCTGTTTCGTCCGTCGCGATGACCTTGACGGTCGTCGAACCGATGTCAATGCCTGTCTTTATCATATGAAAAGCTATGTGATTTGTATGTTTTTCATATGCAAATATGGCGTATTGTTTTGTTTTGCCGGTTGTTTCATGCGGATGAAAAATGTTCCGATTCTCTGTTTTGTTTCATTGTGCGTGGGGACAAAGTTTTTTGGCGGCATGAAATGCTCGTTTGCTCCTTTGCTACGGCCGGACGGCCGTACCGGATGCGGGGAATGGAATTTCGGAAAATTCCTCATGGGGCGGCGCAGGTCGGCTTTGGCGGAAGCCTGCCGTTGCCGTGGGGTGAAACAAAAAGTTCCGGGAGGTCTTTCCCGGAACTTTGCCGCATGTGTATGCTTGTTTGGTCAGATTCTGTCTTCGGCCAAAGCCATCTGCGAGAATTCCTGCGGCACATAGTCGCCCTGGAAGAAGCGGCTTGCGCGGAGCAGGTGCCGCCAGATGCTTACCAGCTCCTGTGTTTCCTGAAGGATGTTCAGGTAAACCATCGACGCCTTCAGGCTGTTGGTGCTGGCTTCCTGCATGTGGTTCATCTGCTGCTTGCGCAGGGCGGATATGCGGTTCTTCAGGTCGTCGCCTTTCTTCAGGATGTCGTCGGCTTCCGTATAGTCGTTGTTCTCGATTGCCGCGCAGGTGCGTTCCATCAGCCGGCACAATTCCTCGCGCATGGGCAGGAATTCCTCCACACATTCCGGTGAAATCGGATTGAAGTTGTTGTCCACATGTTCCTTGCAAGGCTCGCAGATACGTTTCAGACAGTAGAGCATCTGCTCGCAGCTGTTGCTTCCCAGATGGAACCACGTATTCTTTTCGATGGCTGTCGTAATCGGAATGCGGCGCAGTCCGAGTATTTCTTTCCGGCGCCGTTTCTTCAGCATTTTTTTCTGCTCGTCTGTCGCTATCATGGCCTTGCGCAAATCCTTCAGATTCTCGTGGATGAATCCGTCCGTCACCTGCACATAAGTCTTTTCACTGAATGACAGATAGTCTACGAACGTGCTCTTTACATGCTGGCGCAGCAGCGAAAGAATCTCTGTCTTGTCTTTGCTTGTCATCATCTGCTTGAAAACAGCATCCTGGCTCTCGGCCTTTTCCTTTTTCCCGTATCTGATATTGCTGCGCACAAGCAGGAATACGGCGACGGCGATAAAGACAAACATGCCGATGAAGCTTGTATAATACATGGTGAAGGTGACGATGGCGCAGACTGTAAATGCCACAAATGCCGTAATGAACCATCCGCCGATGACGGAGATGACTCCCGTGATGCGGTAGACTGCGCTTTCGCGGCTCCATGCACGGTCGGCCAGCGAACTACCCATTGCAACAATGAAAGTGACATAGGTGGTAGAGAGCGGCAGCTTCATGGTTGTACCGATAATGATGAGCAGACCGGAAAGGACAAGGTTGACAGAAGCGCGTACCAGGTCGAAGGCAGCTCCGTTTTCCAGGATGATTTCGTCTTTGTTGAAGCGGCTGTCAATCCATTTGCGCGTGCCGGCCGGGATGATGCGCTTCATAAAGTCATTGATGTTGTTGGCCCGGCGCACGATGGTGCGTGCAATGGCCGACGAACCGAACATCTCATCGCCTTCTTCCTGCCGGGCAAGGTCGACTGAGGTCTTGATGACATTCTTGGCTTTCTTGGAAGTGGCGAGAGCGTATACCATGATAACGCCTGAAGCAAAGAGGAAAATGGCGGGAGTCTTGGCAGACGACATGAGCGAGGTCATCATGAAATCGTGGATGCCCGTGCCGTTTGCATTGGCCACATAGTCGGTATAGGCGGAAAATCCGGCCAGAGGTACACCGATGAAGTTCACCAGGTCGTTTCCGGCAAATGCCAAGGCCAGCGAGAACGTGCCTAAAAGAATGATGACCTTGAATACATTGATTCTGCACCAGTGGAGAATCTGCATCAGGATGGTGAAGAAGATGAAACAGCCGAGGACGATGACGGCCGAGTGTGCTTCAATCCAGTGCAGAGAATCGGCCGTCATGAAGGATGCACTTTTCAGTCCCTGGATAAGGATGAAGTATATGAGGGATGTGGTGGCGATTCCGCCGAATATGCCGATGGTCCACGACAGGTTTTTCTTATAGTTGAAGCTGAAGATGAGGCGGGAAATGTATTGGACTAAGGTTCCGGCCACGAATGCGATGGCTACAGAGAGGAAGATTCCCATGATGACCGAAAGCGCCTTCTCGGTGTTCATCATGTCTCCCAGGCCCAAACCTCCCGTTCCGTCGCTCACAATCTTCAGGATGGCAAGGATAAAGGTTCCTCCTAAAAGCTCAAACACCATTGAAACGGTAGTGGAGGTGGGGAGTCCCAAGGTGTTGAAAACATCGAGCAACACCACGTCAGTCACCATTACAGCAAGCAGAATGCACATGATGTCGTAGAAACTGAAGTTTGCGGGCTGGAAAATGCCGTGCCGGGCTATATCCATCATGCCGTTGCTCAATACCGCCCCGACGAAAACTCCGATAGCCGCAACGATTATGATTGTTTTAAACTTGGCTACTTTCGCCCCCACGGCGGAGTTCATAAAGTTCACGGCGTCATTACTCACGCCGACCAACAGGTCGAAGACCGCTAACATAAATAGGAAGATTACTATTCCTAAATAGATTGTTTCCATAAAAAAGTTTTCTAAGATTTTTATCCGTTTGCAAAGTTAGGTGTTTTTTTCTTATGCTGAAGCTGTGCGCTTTACATTTCTGACGCGAAAAATAATATTTTTATCAGAGTGTGCTGTTTTTATTCGGATGAAAATTACTAATTTTGTAACCGAATATTTAAAATGTATAGCGATGTCAGAATCAAAGAGAATAAAGACCGCGTTGGTTTCGGTTTATCACAAGGACGGATTGGACGCAATCCTGGCCAAACTTCATGAAGATGGTGTGAAATTTCTTTCTACGGGAGGCACCCGCCAGTTTATAGAATCGCTGGGTTATCCCTGCGAGGCAGTGGAGGATGTCACTACCTATCCTTCCATTCTGGGCGGACGTGTGAAGACGCTGCACCCGAAAATCTTCGGCGGCATCTTGTGTCGCCGTGAACTGGAATCTGACCAGAAGCAGGTTGCCCAGTATGAAATCCCGGAGATTGACCTGGTGATAGTGGATTTGTATCCTTTCGAAGAGACCGTTGCAAGCGGGGCAAACGAACAGGATATTATAGAGAAAATCGATATAGGCGGCATCTCCTTGATTCGTGCCGGAGCCAAGAACTTCAATGATGTGGTGATTGTTGCGAGCAAGCACCAGTATCAGCCGTTGCTGGATATACTGAACAAGCAGGGGGCGGTGACCACACGCGACCAGCGCCGCTGGTTTGCGGGGGAAGCCTTTACGGTCTCTTCTCATTATGACTCGGCTATCCGCGATTATTTCAAGAAATAATTCCGCTAATCAAAAATCAAACGTAAGAAATGGGTCTGTTTTCCTTTACTCAATCAATAGCAATGGATCTTGGCACCGCCAATACCGTCATTCTGTGTGATGACAAAATCGTGGTGGACGAGCCGTCGGTGGTTGCTCTCGACCGCCGCACTGAGAAGATGATAGCGGTGGGCGAGCGTGCCAAGCTGATGTATGAAAAAGAAAATCCGAATATCCGCACGGTTCGTCCGTTGCGCGACGGTGTGATTGCTGACTTCAACGCCTGCGAGCAGATGATACGGGGGCTTGTGAAGAAGGTAAACAAAGGCCGGCGCCTGTTCACCCCTTCGCTTCGTATGGTCATCGGGGTTCCTTCCGGTGCCACGGATGTGGAATTGCGGGCTGTGCGCGACAGTGCGGAGCATGCAGGCGGACGGGATGTCTATCTGATATTCGAGCCGATGGCCGCCGCAATCGGAATAGGACTGGATGTAGAGGCGCCCGAAGGCAATATGGTGGTCGATATTGGCGGAGGGTCTACAGAGATTGCCGTAATCTCACTGGGCGGAATCGTGTCTAATAATTCCATTCGTGTGGCAGGAGACGAACTTACCGAGGATATCCAGGAGTACATGAGCCGGCAGCATAATGTGAAAGTGAGCGAGCGTATGGCAGAGCGTATCAAGATTCATGTCGGGGCCGCCCTGACAGACTTGGGCGATGAAGCTCCCGAAGACTATGTCGTGCACGGGCCGAACCGGATTACGGCATTGCCGATGGAGGTTCCGGTATGTTATCAGGAAATCGCTCACTGCATGGAAAAGAGCATTGCCAAGATTGAGATGGCCATCTTGAGCGCACTGGAAAACACTCCTCCCGAGCTTTATGCGGATATTGTGAACAACGGAATTTATCTGGCCGGGGGCGGAGCGTTGCTTCGGGGGCTGGACAAGCGTCTTACCGACAAGATAAACATTCCTTTCCATATAGCCGAAGACCCCTTGTTGAGCGTGGCAAAGGGAACGGGCATTGCCTTGAAGAATGTAGACCATTATACATTCCTGATGCGGTAAGGCGCAGGACGGGTGTTGCAGGCGGGGCTTCCCGCCTGTATGGTTATAGTGATGTCGGATTTTGATTGTGAAAGAAAAGCCGGATGTGCGTATCATAAAGAAACATTGCCTGGATGAGAAATTTGCTTGATTTCCTGTTAAAGTATAATTACTTCTTGCTGTTTGTCTTGTTGGAAGTGATTTGTTTTATTTTGCTGTTTCGCTTTAACAGCTATCAGGGCAGCGTATTTTTTACTTCAGCCAATGCCGTGGCCGGAAAGGTGTGCGAACTGTCCAGTGGGATTGCTCGATACTGGGGGTTGGAAGAGGTAAACCGCCGGCTTACGGCACGTAATGTGGAGCTTGAACTGGAAGTGGAGGCCTTGCGCCGGGCGGTAGACGGATATGCACAGGATTCGACGGTGGCCCGGCATCTGCTGGACCGGGCGTATGACAACTATCATGTTTATCCGGCACGCGTGGTAAACAACAGCATTGCCCGTCTAAACAACTATATGACTCTTGACAAAGGCAGCGATGACGGTATCCGTCCCGAGATGGGAGTGGTTTGCGGAAACGGTGTGGTGGGCATCATTTACATGACGGGCCCTCATCATTCCATCGTTTTGCCGGTATTGAATCCCAAGAGCAGCATAAGCTGCAAGATACGGCGGACGGAGTATTTCGGATTTTTGAAATGGGAAGGGGGGAATCCGCAATATGCCTACGTAAAGGATATGCCCCGCCATTCGGAGTTTATGCTGGGCGATACGATTGTGACGAGCGGGCACAGTGCGGTGTTTCCCGAGGGCATTCCGGTGGGAACGGTAGACGATATGGTCGACAGCCATGACGGGCTTTCGTATTTGCTGCGGGTAAAGTTGTTTACCGACTTTGCACGGCTGACCGATGTGATGGTGATAACTTCGGTCAGAAAAGAAGAACGTACATCTTTAGAGGACAGAGTAGAGTTTTAGTCTATGCAGAAATTTCAGCGTATCCGGTGGTTTGTTTTTCTGGTGCTTGTTCAAGTACTGGTTCTCAATTATGTACATATCAATCATTATGCCACTCCGCTTTTTTACATCTATTTTATTCTGAAGGTTGATTCGGATATCGGAAGAAAGAACCTGATGCTTTGGGCCTTTGCCCTTGGCCTTTGCGTCGATGTGTTCTCCAATACGCCCGGAATGAATGCGGCGGCTTCCGTTCTGCTGGCTTTCTGCCGTCCGTTGCTGCTGCGCAGCCAGATTTTGCGCGGCTCCCCCGATGTGTTCGAGCCGGGCATCCGTGCGATGGGCTTTTCACATTTCCTGCGATATGCTTTTATCGGAACGTTGGTTCATGTCGGGATGCTGGATGTGTTGGATGCTTTTTCGTTTGTTCACATGAGGGCACTGCTGTTTGCAGTAGTGAGCGATGTCTTGATGACCTTGTTTTGTATCGTATGTGTTGAACTGGTGAGGAGGAGGAAGTAGTGGAACGTAATTATGACCTGGAAAAACGGAAATATGTAATCGGCGGGGCGGTGATTGTCGTGGTGCTGGTCTTCCTGATTCGCCTGCTTGCCCTGCAGATAATGAGTGACGATTACAAGAAGAACGCAGACAGCAACGCTCTGCTGAAGAAGATACAGTATCCGAGTAGGGGAAACATTTACGACCGCAATGACAATCTGCTGGTGTTCAATCAGGCAGCCTATGACATAACGGTGGTGATGAAGGAGATTGCCAGCCTCGATTCGCTGGATTTGTGCGAGACACTGGGCATCACGCCCGAGTTTCTGCGCGAGCGCTTTAAGGAAATCAAGGACAGGAGGCGCAATCCGGGATATTCTCCCTATACAAACCAGGTTTTTCTGACCCAACTCTCGGCAAAGGAATGTGGAGTGTTTCAGGAAAAGCTTTTCAAGTTCCCCGGATTCTATATCCAGCGGCGTACGATACGCCAGTACGGATACAATGCCGGTGCGCACATATTGGGAGATATCGGCGAAGTGTCGAGGAAAGAGATGGAGGAAGACGACTATTACATATCGGGCGACTTCATCGGGAAGCTGGGAGTGGAACGGTTTTACGAGAAGCAGCTCCGGGGAGAAAAGGGCGTTGAAATCTTGCTGCGCGATGTGCGCGGGCGTATCCAGGGCAATTATATGGAAGGCAAGTTTGACAAGTCGCCTGTGGCCGGCAAAAACCTGACGCTGGGTCTGGATATAAATCTCCAGATGCTGGGCGAACGGCTTTTGGAAGGGAAAATCGGAAGCATTGTTGCCATCGAACCGTCGACCGGCGAAGTGCTCTGCATGGTTTCTTCGCCGACATACGACCCGCATCTGATGATTGGGCGAAACCGGGGAAAGAATCATCAGAAGATGGTGTCCGACCCGTGGAAGCCTTTGCTGAACCGCGCGATAATGGGAACCTATCCTCCGGGCTCTACATTCAAGACAACCCAGGCCCTGACCTTTCTGCAAGAAGGGATAATCGTGCCCGGTACGCCTTTTCCTTGCTCCGGGGGATTTAATTTCAGGGGGCTGCATGTGGGGTGTCACGGCCATCCTTCGCCCTTGACCCTGATTCCGGCCATAGCCACCTCGTGCAACGGTTATTTCTGTTGGGGACTATATTATATGATTGGGGCAAGGCAGAAGTACGGTACCGTGCAGAGGGCGATGAATACTTGGCGCGACTACATGGTGTCAATGGGATTCGGATATACATTGGGAATAGATCTCCCCGGTGAAAAGCGCGGGATGATTCCGAATGCGCAGTATTACGACAAGGCCTATCGCGGCTCGTGGAATGGTCTGACAATAATCAGTATTGCCATCGGGCAAGGTGAGGTTACAGCCACTCCGCTTCAGATTGCCAATTTGGGAGCGACGATAGCCAACCGGGGATATTACATTACTCCCCATGTGGTGAAGGCGGTGGAAGGCGAGAAGCTGGATGAAGCCTATACCAAGCGCCACTATACAAAGGTGGAGGCCTCGCATTATGAAGAGGTAATCGAGGGGATGCGTGCGGCCGTATTGGGCGGAACCTGCCGTCTGGCCAATCTTCCCGATATCGAAGTGTGCGGAAAGACGGGGACTGCCCAGAATAAAGGAAGAGACCATTCCGCTTTCATGGGATTTGCCCCGATGAATGACCCGAAGATAGCGATTGCCGTCTATGTGGAAAACGGTGGATGGGGAGCCACTTACGGCGTTCCGATTGGGCGGCTGATGATAGAGCAGTATCTGAAGGGCGGGCTGTCGCCGGAAGACGAGGCGCTTGCTACTGACATTCAAAACAGACGGATAGATTATGGCATACTTGAAAGGTAACAATAGCTGGTGGAAGGCCTTGGACTGGTGGACAGTGGGAATATATTTGTTTCTGATTGTCTTGGGATGGCTCAGCGTTTGCGGGGCAAGCTACGATTATGGCGAGCCCGACTTTCTGGACTTCTCTACCCGGGCCGGAAAACAGCTGATGTGGATTGGCTGTTCGCTCTGTCTGGGATTCATCTTGCTGATGCTTGACTCGCGTATGTATGATGCGTATGCCTATCTGGTCTATGGCATCCTGATGCTTTTGCTTTTGGGAACAATCTTTAACCCTCATGAGATAAAGGGTTCGCGCTCTTGGATTGTGTTGGGGCCGGTGAGCATCCAGCCGGCTGAATTTGCCAAGTTCGCCACGGCACTGGCACTCGGAAAGTTTATGGGCGAATATACCTTCTCCATGCACCGCATGCGCGACATGTTGGTCTGCTTGGGACTGATATTATTGCCCATGACGCTCATCATCTTGCAGCGTGAAACGGGTTCGGCCTTGGTTTATCTCTCTCTTTTCCTGGTGCTTTACCGCGAAGGGATGACGGGTGCGGTGCTTTTTTCCGGAATCTGCGCCATCGTTTTCTTTATTGTCGGAATCCGTTTCGGCGGTGATATGCTGCCCGATGACCTGACTTCGTGGGGCGAGTTCTCGGTGTCGCTCCTGATTGTCTTGCTTTCTGCCCTGCTTGTGCGGCTGTATTGTCGTCAGGGCGGGATGCGCCCGGCTTTATACATAGCCTCAATCGGGGGAGGACTGGCCGTTTTGGGCGTTTTGTTCTCCTGCTATGTCATTCCGTTTGATGTAACCGTCCTGTTGGTAAGCATTTACGTGGCGATTGTGGCTTATCTGACATTTCTGTTTCTGCGCGAACGGTTGGCCAACTACTTTTATGCGGCGGTTTTTGTAATTGGGTCTGCTGTTTTCTTCTTTTCAACGGACTACGTGTTCAATCGCGTATTGGAGCCTCATCAGAAGATTCGTATCGAAGTGCTGTTGGGAATGAAGGACGACCCGGCAGGTGCCGGGTATAATGTAAATCAAAGCAAGATTGCCATCGGGTCGGGCGGATTGTTGGGAAAGGGTTTTCTGAACGGAACACAGACCAAGCTGAAGTATGTACCCGAGCAGGATACGGACTTCATCTTTTGTACGGTGGGTGAGGAGCAGGGATTTTTCGGTTCTGCACTTGTCCTTTTTCTGTTTATGGCATTGATACTCCGGCTTATCCGGCTGGCGGAGCGCCAGACCACCCGTTTCGGAAGGGTATATGGATATTGCGTGTTGAGCATCTTCTTCTTCCATCTTTTCATCAACATCGGCATGGTGCTTGGGCTGACCCCTGTAATCGGCATTCCTCTGCCGTTCTTCAGCTACGGAGGTTCTTCACTTTGGGGATTTACCATTCTGCTTTTTGTATTTCTCCGCATTGATGCCGGCAGAGAAGGGTAGCCCGGCCATTTAAGGTATCAGCAGCGAACTGTCGCCATAGCTCAAGAAACGGAAACCGTGGGCAAGGGCATAGTCGTAGATGGTATGCCAGTCTCCTTTCACGAATGCAGACACGAGCAAGAGCAGGGTGCTTTGCGGCTGATGAAAGTTGGTTATCATCTTTTTCACGATTTTATATTCATATCCGGGTGCGATGATAATCTGCGTGCTCGTATGCAAGGCGTCAATCTGATGCCGGCTCATGTAGTCTGATATGCATTGCAAGGCTTCTGTTGCGGTCAGCGACGGACGGGTGTCATAGGGCTGCCACTGGCTTACGTGCAGTTCTTCCTGGCTGGCATCGGGATGAAGGCTGACGGTTGCCCCGATGTAATACAGACTTTCCAGGGTGCGGACAGACGTAGTGCCTACGGCTACGGCCTTTCCGCCGTGGGCAATCAGTTTTTCAATCATCTGTCGGTTTACGGATATATATTCGGTATGCATTTCATGCCCCTCGATTTCTTCACTTTTCACCGGTTTGAACGTGCCGGCTCCTACGTGCAGCGTGACTTCTTCCAGGTCTGTTCCTTTCTCTTGAAGCGCATCAAGCACCCGTCGGGTAAAGTGCAGCCCCGCGGTAGGTGCGGCCACCGAGCCCTTTATCTTCGAGTAAACCGTCTGGTAGGTCTCTTTATCGCTCTCTTGTGTCTCGCGGTTCAAGTAGGGAGGAATGGGCAATTCGCCGAACATCTCCAGTATGTCGGCAAAGGTTACTTCGTCATTGTCCCACGTAAAGTCTATCCAATGACTGGTTCCGCGGCATGTTCCGCGTGTGGCGGTCAGTGTAAGCGGCTTTCCCTTCACGGTCATTTCGCGGCGCAAAGGGCCTTCCTTCCATTTCTTCAGGTTGCCTATCATGCAGAGCCAGGCCGAATGGCTGGTTTGCTGGAAGTTCAGCGCATAGTCATTGGGCTGAATCGGCTCCAGACAGAATATTTCAATCAGAGCGCCGGTCTCTTTGCGGAAATGCAGGCGTGCCTGGATGACTTTCGTATTGTTGAAAACCATCAGTTCGCCCGGTTCTATGTAGTCGGGCAAGGAGGTAAAGAGCGATTCGCTGACTTCTCCGTGCCGGTAGACCAGCAGTTTGGACTGGTCTCTTACGGGCAGCGGAAATTTTGCAATGCGTTCGTCCGGAAGCGGATAGTTGTAATCGCTTATCTTGATATGTCTGGTATCTTCCATGTCTTGTGGATTTGTCGTGCAAAAGTAAGACTTTCTTGTCGATAAATCCTTATATTTGTCCGGCTAATTTCGTTAAAAGAAAAAGGAGTATGTTTGAAAAAATAGTGGCGGTCGACGAAACGCTGTTGACCGGAGCGTATGAACGTGAGCTTTGCAAGTGGGGAAAGGAAGTGGTGGTCTATCACGATTTTCCTTCGGAAGTGGAAGAAGTGAAAAGACGCATAGGGGATGCCGACTGTCTGCTGGTGTCTTTCCGCACGCCGGTAGGGAAAGAGGTGATGGATGCATGCCGGAACCTGAAATATATAGGCATGTATTGCTCGGTTTACGACCCGCGCAGCTGCAATGTGGACTTGCAGGAAGCCGAAAGGAGAGGAATCGCCGTAAAGGGTGTAAGGGATTACGGCGACGAGGGCGTGGTGGAATATGTCATATCCGAGCTGGTAAGGCTGCTTCACGGCTTCGGCGGGCGGAGATGGAAGGAGCAGCCCACTGAGCTGACCGGACAGAAAGTGGGTATTGTCGGCCTCGGCAAGACGGGAGGCATGGTGGCGGACGCGTTTCGGCTGTTCGGAGCCTCGGTTTCGTATTACAGCCGTAGCCGGAAGCCTGACGGAGACGCGAGAGGATATGCATACAAACCTTTGCACATCCTGCTGAAAGAGTGTGACATCGTATGCACCTGCCTGCCGCGCAATACCTTTCTGCTGGGAAAGGAGGAGTTTGCGCTGTTTGGCAACCGTAAAATCCTGGTGAACACCTCGGTCGGGCTTACGTTTCAAGTAGGCGCGCTTGAAGAATGGCTGCATGAAAATCCCCAAAGCTGGTATCTGTGTGATGCGACGGCTATGGGAAATCTGGCGGACAGACTTTCCGGAATAGAAAATGTCCTGTATACGCCGTATATATCAGGCAAGTCGGAACAAAGTGTGGAAAGGCTGAACAGGAAGGCGTTGCAGAACCTGCTGGATTTTCTGTCCGGCGGAAAATGATTCGGGTCAGGACGGAAAAGATTTTTTCATAAGGAAAGAATCTTTTTCTCGACCGCCAAATCCTCTTCGGTCATCTGCGGCGAGGGGATGTTGCACATGCGGATGATGTCTTCCGCCCCGCAGGTATAGTCATAATAAGCCTTTTCTTTTTCGTTCAGCATTTCGGGAGCCTTCAGTTCCCCCTTCAGTTGCAGGAATTCATCGCGGGCAATGCTGTCGGAATGCTTGACGAAAAGGATGCGGCGCGCCACCGGATTGTAGTTATAGTCAAAGCACATGTACAGTCCGCGCAGGAAAGGAGGATGGTCATACATGGGAAGTTTCAGGCAGATATGGAAAAGCGACAGCTGTGGCGGCTGGTTTTCGTTGAACATCAGGTTCAGATGGTTGAATCCGTTCATGAAAACCGTTCCCCAGTGGGTTGCTCCGTATGCATTGTTATGGCCCACCTCCACATAATGTCCGTTTTCGGCGGGGGCGATAAGGTACGGCTCCACTTTCAGGCTGCGGCTTCCGGACGATATGCTGTAGCTCAGATAGATTCCGCTGAAGTTGATAATCCTCCCCACAGCTTCCTGCATGTTGCTTTCAAGTTGCGCAAGAAAGGGATTGCGGGCATCCTCCGGAGCAGACTTGATGTTGAAGTCCATGGAAAACAGCGACTCTTTCAGGCTGGCAAGCGAGCCAAGCAGCTTTTTTCTTGAGACATTGTTTACCCATACCAGGGCATTGTTGAGGGCTTCATCTTCATTCATGCCTTTTTCCTCCCGGTTTTTGAAGTAGGCAGGCAGTACGGTCGAGTAGATGGCCGACAAGACACTGGGCGAGAATCCCGACTTTTCCGCCATTTCCTTCATCTTGATTCCCTTTTGCCTCAGGAATGTCATCCGTTCGTATATGTCTTTCAGTTCTTCCGTCATAGATGTAAAGTGTGTCGTTCGTGGGCGAAGTTACTCATAATTCTTTATTATTCAAAAATCATTCATGTTACAAAGTCGTTTCAATCGGGTTTAATACCTGTTTCTTTGCTGTAAAAATGCTGTTTCATGAATGTTTCTGAATTGTTACGCCTTTATGATTCCTGCTTTATTCATTTTCCCGTTTTGCGGAAGCCCTTACATTTGCAGCGAAATCAAAAGCAGAAGATTGGTTATGAAAGATTCAGTGAATATATTGCCGAATGCGGAAGAGAAGCACGCGATGCCCGACTGGCTTTTTGTCTTGTGGGCCGGAGGTACGGCTCTTCTTTCCTATTCGCTGGTATATGCCTTGCGCAAGCCTTTCACGGCGGCCGAATTCGAGGGGCTGCAGGTCTGCGGAATGGATTATAAGATTGCTGTCAGCATTATCCAGTTGCTGGGATATGTATGTGCGAAGCTTTTGGGCATCAAGTATATATCCGAATTGCGTCCCGAAGGGCGCTTGAAGTTTATCATCGGTTCGGCCGCTCTGTCTGAAGTCTCGCTGGTTGCTTTCGGCCTTTTGCCGATTCCTTACAATATCGTGGCGCTGTTTTTTAACGGCCTGTCACTGGGATGTATGTGGGGGGTGATATTCAGTTTTCTCGAGGGCCGGCGGACGACGGATATACTTGCCAGCATTATGGGCGTGAGCATGGCGCTCAGTTCGGGCGTGGCAAAATCTTTGGGGCTTTATGCGCTCAACCATCTTCACGTGAGCGAATTCTGGATGCCCGCCTTGATTGGCGCGGCTGCCTTTCCTCTTCTTTGCTTTACAGGGTGGATGATGACCCGTTTCCCCCGTCCTACCGCCGCCGATATCGCGTCGCGCTCGGTGCGTGTCACGCTCAACGGACACCAGCGATGGGCACTGTTCCGCCGTTTCATGCCGCTGCTTCTGATGCTTTTCGGGGCAAACCTGCTGCTTACCGTGCAGCGCGACATCAAAGAAGACTTCATCGTGTGCATCATCGATGTCGATACCATCTCTTCATGGGCATTTGCCCAGATTGACTCCATAGCCACATTGGTTTTGCTTGCTGTCTTTGCTTTGCTGGCATCTACATATAACCACTTGCGTGTGCTGTGCATCCTTCTGGTTCTTTCCACCTGCGGAATGGGAGCCCTTGCATTCCTTGGGGCGGATGCCGGAAGAATCGGGCTTCCTACCACCGTATGGCTGTTCATGCAGAGCCTTTGCCTGGATATGGCCTATCTGAGTTTCCAGACCATCTTTTTCGAACGGTTCATTGCCTGCTTCAAGATAAGGGGGAATGTAGGGTTCTTCATCATAACGATAGACTTTGTCGGGTATTTGGGTACGTTGGCCTTGCTGCTTTTCAAGGAGTTTTACGCTTCTCATATTGACTGGGCGTCATTCTACAACCAGATGAGCCTCTATATAGGCGTGGCATGCTGCGCGGCGTTCGTAGGCTCGCTGATTTATATGATTCATGCCCGCAACCGCAAGCCCGAGCCGCTGCCGGGAAAGCAGGAGGAAACCGAAACGGAACCTGCGGAAGAAACCGCGAAAGACAATATGTATTTAACAACAACTACTGCTATATGAAAAAAATTGAATGTGTTATCTTGGATTGGGCAGGTACTGCCGTTGATTATGGTTGCTTTGCACCGGTGTCAGCATTTATCGAAAGTTTCAGAACTCTTGGTCTTGAAGTGACGGCCGCGGAGACGCGCGCTCACATGGGCCTGACAAAAATAGAGGAGATACGGGCTCTGTTCCGCATTGAGCGTGTGTCAGACGAGTTTCGCGCGAAATACGGACGGGATTACAATGAAAACGATGTGCAGTCTTGTTATGCGGAGTTCCAGCGGCTGCTGTTTTCTACCTTGCGCAGCTATTCAGGCCCGATTTTGAAGGTGGTGGAAACGATTGACCACCTGCGTGAACAGGGCATTAAGATAGGCTCGACCACCGGTTATACCCGTGAAATGATGGATATTGTCATACCCGCAGCTGAGGAGCAAGGGTATCGCGTGGACAATTGCGTTACTTCCGACGGGCTTCCGGCCGGACGTCCTTATCCGTATATGATATATAAAAACATGTGCGACCTCGCTGTTCCTTCCCGTTTCTCAGTATTGAAATACGGCGATACCATATCCGACATCCGCGAGGGAGTGAATGCCGGGGTCTGGACGGTAGGAGTAATTCTTGGCAGCAACGAGTTGGGACTGACGGAAGAAGAGGTCGAAGCGCTGCCAGCCGAGGAGCTGAAGCGGAGAATGATGGAGGTAAGATACCGCATGTACGCGGCCGGAGCACATTATGTAGTCGACTCCATCGAGGAACTGCCTGCTTTGATAGAGGCTATCAACGAGAGAATGAACAATGAATGAAACAATCAAACACATTTATTATATAATATGAGACCTTATTTGTTACTGACTCCAGGTCCGCTGACCACGAGCGAGACTGTAAAGGAAGCTATGATGAGCGACTGGTGTACGTGGGATAAAGATTATAATGAAGGTATTGTAGAGGTTATCCGCAAGCAGCTTGTGCAGCTTGCAAGCAGTCGCCCCGACGATTATACCGCCGTATTGATGCAGGGCAGCGGCACTTTCTGCGTGGAAGCTATGCTGGGCTCTGTGGTTCGGCCGGAAGACAATCTGCTGGTTGCCGCCAACGGAGCTTACGGAAAACGTATGGGAGTGATTGCCGACTATTATGGAATCAACCATTTCGTAATGAAGTTTGAAGAGACGCAGCAGGTTTCTCCGCAGATGATAGATGCCTACCTGACGGAGCATCCGGAGGTAACCCATGTTTCAGTCGTTCATTGCGAAACGACCACGGGGGTGCTGAATCCTTTGCAGGCTGTTGCAGAAGTGGTGAAGAAGCATGGAAAGGTGTTGATTGTCGATGCGATGAGCAGCTTTGGCGGTGTGCCTATCGACATGGCGCAGCTTGGAATCGACTTTTTGATAAGCAGTGCAAACAAATGTATTCAGGGTGTTCCGGGATTCGGATTCATTATCGCCCGCCGTTCGCTGCTGGAACAGTGCAAGGGAGTTGCCCGCTCGCTGTCGCTTGATATCTATGACCAGTGGAAAACGATGGAGGAGGGACACGGCAAATGGCGCTTTACTTCACCTACGCATGTAGTGCGCGCCTTTATGCAGGCCTTGAAGGAACTTTCGGCTGAAGGGGGAATCGAGGCACGCCATGCCCGCTACTGTGAAAATCACCGCACCTTGGTAGACGGCATGCGCTCTATCGGATTCGAGACTCTGCTGAAAGACGAAGAACAGTCTCCCGTCATCACTTCGTTTTATTATCCGAACGCAGATTTTGACTTCAATGATTTCTACCAGAAGCTGAAGGCTAAAGGTTTTGTGATTTATCCGGGAAAGATTTCTCAGGCAGATACGTTCCGCATCGGAAATATCGGAGATGTATATCCTGCTGATTTTGTCAGACTTGTAGAAGCGATAAAGGAACTTTGACAGGCATATTGTTTTTTTACGCTTCCTCCCTGCTGCGGTTGTTATGGCTGTGGCAGGGATTTTTGTCTTATAAAAGCTTCAGAAGCTCTTTTTCCCGTGTCAGGTTGTCAGGATTCTTGTCTGGTGAAACAAGCATCATGCTTTTGATTACGTCGCCTGTTTCGCAGGTATAGTTGTAGAAGGTTTCCTGTTCTTCCGTAAGCTTTTCTTTCGGAATCACTTCCGTTCTCATCTTTGCAAATTCATCCAGAGGGATTTCATCGCCTTGGCGGATGAAGATGACCCTGCGGGCAATCGGATTCCGGTTATAATCGTGCGTGAGATAAATGCCCTTCAGCAAGTTTGGATATTCGATAATGGGCAGTTGGAGGTATACCACCTTCAGCGCCAGCTGCAGCCGCTTCTGTTCGTTGAACATCAGATAGCCTATCTGAAAGGGTGAAAACAGTCCGATGCCCGTGTAATAGTCTCCCGACATGCTTTGCGAGTAGACCTTGGGCATGGTCTCGCCGTCGTTGATAGAGGCTATCATGTAGGGTTCCACCTTCAGTCCGTCGGAAAATGACGAGGAGCTGTATGCCAGATACAGGCCCGTATACACGCCGGCATTGGGCAGATAGTTGATTGCCTCCTTTTCGATGTCGTCAAGGAAAGGGCGTCCGCCGTTTTTCGTGTTGACAAGCCGCGGCTCGATGGCATGAACCTTTTCGTACAAAGAGTCCAGACATCCCAAGAGCTTTCTTTTGGAAACGTTGTTCACTTGCTGGAGCGATTTGTCCAACGCCTTTTCTTTTTCCTCTCCGTTTGAAAGCAGGTTTACATACATGGGAAGCACGGACGAATACAGCGATGACAGCACGCTGGAGGCGATATCCGTTTCTTCTGAAATGTCTTTCATCCTTACTCCCGATTCGCGGAGTTTTTTCATTCGTTCATAAAGAGATACCAATCTGTCCATAATAACTTTTGTTTGGGACAAAAATACGATTTGTATGTTACAATACTGTTTCATTTGTTGCATTTCTGCAACATAATCTTGTAATAAATGTGACATTATAAAAGGCGCAGGCAGACGCTTCATAATACATAATAAATTAATTCTTTCAGATACCCGCCTGTTGTAGCTTTGCCGCCGTAAAGTTGAATCTTACTTAATGTTACGGAATATGGAAAAAAACAAGAAATTATCAGATTTGCTTTTGATTCTCTGGGCGGGAGGGGCTGCCTTGCTCTCTTATTCGCTGGTCTATGCCTTGCGCAAGCCGTATACTGCCGCATCGTTCGAGGGGCTTTCCTTTTTGGGAAGCGACTATAAAGTGGCGGTAACCACCATTCAGATATTGGGATACGTGATTGCGAAGTTTTTCGGAATCAAGATTATCTCGGAGCTGAAGAAGGAAAACCGTTTCCGCTTCTTCGTTGGTTCGGCCATCCTTGCAGAGGCTGCCTTGATAGGCTTCGGTTTGCTGGATACTCCCTATAATGTGATAGCGATGTTTGTCAACGGGCTCTCTTTGGGATGCATGTGGGGCGTGATATTCAGTTTTATTGAAGGGCGGAAGGTGACCGACATCTTGGCAAGCCTGCTTGGAGTAAGCATGGTTTTCAGTTCGGGAGTGGCGAAAAGCTTCGGTTTGTTTGCGATGAACGAGCTGCACGTTGACCAGTTCTGGATGCCGGCGCTTATAGGCGGATTTGCTTTGCCCCTTCTGGTCTTCATGGGATACATGTTGAAAAGGCTTCCTCATCCTACGGCCGAGGACATTGCCCTGCGCAATGAGCGCGTTGTGTTGGACGGTAAGGGAAGAAAGGCCTTGTTTATGAAGTATGCCCCCATACTCTCGCTGCTGTTTGTCGGTAACTTCATGTTGCTTGTGCTGCGTGATATCAAGGAGGATTTCCTTGTAAACATTCTCGATATGAGTAACCAGTCGTCGTGGATGTTCGCTCGAATCGACACGATTGTTACTTTGATAATCCTGGGACTCTTTGCCTTGTTTGTCTTTTTCCGCAGCAATATCAAGGCTTTGCTATGGTTGATGACACTGGTGATTGCCGGATGTCTGACCATGACATACGTATCTTATCATTATAAGACCCTTGATTTGGAACCGGTTACCTGGCTGTTTGTAGAGAGTTTGTCCTTGTATATCGCTTATCTTACATTCCAGACCATCTTTTTCGACCGCTTCATCGCTTGCTTCCGTATCAAGGGAAATGTAGGATTCTTTATTGCAATGATTGATTTCATCGGCTATATGGGGACGGTTACCCTGCTCTCAACCAAAGAACTGTTTGGCATAAATCTGGAATGGTTTGATTTGTTCAACCATATTGCCTGTGCGGTAGGGGCGGTATGCACGGTTTTCTTTACGGTTGCGGCTATCTTGATTTACCGGAAATACAACAAGATGTACCGGATGAAGGAGGCAAACCAGACTTATGTTCAATATAATACGATATAATCCTTATGAAAATGGAAAACAGATTCGACATTATTATAATAGGAGGCGGGCTTTTGGGATGTGCCACGGCCTATCAGCTGGCCAAGAGAAAGGCCGGAAGGATTTTGCTTCTCGATGGAAATGAGATTGCTTCGCAGGCATCGGCGCGTGCGGCCTGCCTCCTGACACGCGCCCGTACCAAGCCGGGACTGATGGAGATTGTGCAGGAAACTTACGACTGCATAGCGGAAATGGAAGACTTGTTGGGAGAATCGCTTGAATTGCAGCAGTGCGGAAGCGTTACGATAGCCTCTTCGGAGGTTTCGCTGAAGGGACTGGAGGCTTTGGAGGAGGCAGCCACACGTTTTGGCATACCCAATGAGCGCATCAGCCGCGAGCAGACCCGGAAGCTGCTCCCGTGGATTGATGCCGAGGCGGTGGATGTGGCCTTGTATATGCCTACCGACGCTTTCATTGATTCGGCCCTGCTTTGCTCCGGCTATGCCAGGGCTGCATCGAAACTGGGAGTTGAACTCCGTCCGAACTGTAAGGTGAAGGAGATTCTGGTGGAAAACGGCAGGCAAGTCAGCGGGGTAAGACTCTTTAATGGGGAAGTGCTGTCGGCTTCTTTGGTCGTGAACGCGGCCGGAGCATGGGCCAATCTTCTGATGCGCCCTCTGAACGTGGGTTTGCCCTTTACTCCGGTGCGCAGCCATTTCTGGATTACGGCGATAGATTCGGAGCGTTTTCCCGCCGGACACCCGTTTACCGTCATTCCGGACGCTCGTGCCTTCACCCGCTCCGATGTCGGAGCCTTGATTATAGGCTTGCGCGAAAGTTGTTGTCAGGCATTCGACCCGTCTGCTCTGACCGAACGGCTGGAAGACTTTGATTTCAATCAGGCTGCAAAGTGGACAGTCTTGGATGAATGCGCTCCGCTGCTGAAACGTTACCTGCATGATATTGACGACCTCCCGATTGCCCATTATATGGCAGGGCCTTCCTGTTACGTTCCCGATGCCATGTTTGTTATCGGCCCGGTCAAACGCTATGAAGGTCTGTTCACTGTGACGGGATGCTGCGGTGGCGGCGTGGCCGCCGGAGGTGGAATGGGGCGTTTGGCGGCGGAAATGATTACGGGAGAGCGTCCGTTTGTCAGTCCCGAACTGTTCGCTCCGGAACGTTTCGGCGAGGTCAATCCGTTTTCGCCCGAGTTTCAGCGGCGTTGTGCCGATGCCCGTTCGAACAAGAAAGGGGGATAAATGATTTTTTACAGCTCAGAAAAGTTTTTTTGTCAAGTAAATAAAAAGTGATGATAGGATTATGAAACGTTATATCGTGTTTCTCAAGCAGGTTCCTCGCTCTACAAGGGTGGAGATTGACCCTGTAACCAAAACTTTGAAACGTTCGTCTGCACTTACACAGACCAATCCGGACGACTTGCATGCGCTGCAGGCTGCGCTTGACCTGCGGCAGAACACCGGGGCGGAAGTGGTGGCCGTCAGCATGGGTCCGGCTTCAGCGGAGGCGGTACTGCGTGAAGCGCTTCAGTATGGGGCTGACCGCGCCGTTTTGCTCTCGTCTCCGGCTTTTGCCGGCAGTGACACATGGTGCACAAGCTTGGTGCTGGCTTCGGCGGTGCGCAGGATAGGAGACTATGATATCTTGTTTTTTGGGCGTATGGCTATCGACGGCGACACGGCTCAAGTAGGCCCGGAAGTGGCCGGACAGTTGGATATTCCTCAAGTGACCTGTCTGTCTTCCATCCACGAAGTGAAGGGAAATTGGCTTGTTGCAGACAAGAAGGCGGGAAGCCTGTTGCAGCGTGTGGAGATTGAGACTCCGTGTGCGGTTATGGTAAGTCGGGAAAACGGGGAGCTGGCTTGTCCCACCCTGTCTGGATGGAGACGGGCGCAGCGGCAAGAAGTCATCCGGTGGGATGAAGGCGACTTGCAGCTGGATGGCAAGGTTGTCGGGCTGTATGCCTCGCCTACGAAGGTGGTTTCTACGGATGTTCCTCAGACGGCAAAGGAGATTCGGTGGCTTTCCTCCGGCAGTTCCGTTGCCGAGATTATTGATAAATGTGTCGATTCTTTGAGCTAAAAGTTGATAATATATGAACAATGATACTTCATTTGCACTTCGGGTGCTGAAAGAGCGGTGCACGGGATGCGGATTGTGCGCAGATACGTGTGCCTATAATGCCATAAAGTTTGCTGATGTTCCTGAGATAGATTCTTACGCCTGCCGTCTTTGCGGAAGTTGTGTGCAGGCCTGTCCGGCCGGGGCGCTGCAGATAAGTGAGCCGGAAACAGGAAAAACGGCGGTTCCGCAGGAAGAGACGAAGGGGATATGGGTGCTTGCAGAGGTGGAGGACGGCTGTCTGGCACCGGTTGCAAGGGAACTTTTGGGCAAGGCCGTGGTGCTGTCGGAAAAGCTTCATCATGATGTGGAGGCGGTGCTGATAGGCGGCAATGTTTCTGCCTGTGCATCCGAGCTGATAGCCTATGGCGCAAGACGGGTCCGGATAGTCGAGCATGAGTCGCTGGCTGCGTTTATCGAAGAGAACTATGCCTGTGAACTGGTGAGGCTGGTAAGGGAATGCCGTCCTGAGATACTGCTTGTGGGAGCTACGCCGCGGGGACGCGGGTTGTCTGCACGTATGGCGGCCTTGCTTCAGACAGGACTGACGGCGGATTGCACCGAGTTGGACATTGATTCGGATACGGGACTTCTGCTTCAGATACGCCCGGCATTCGGAGGTAATCTTATGGCCACAATCAAGACTCCTGCGCATCGTCCGCAAATGGCGTCCGTACGCCCGGGGGTTATGAAGGCGTCCGAACCGGATTATTCACGGAGCGGAGAGGTCGTTTATGCCGATGTATCGAAGGTGAGCAGCGACAGGCGGATACGCCTGATTAGGGAAACCGTCGAGGCTTCCTGCGGCGATTCGCTGGAAAACAGCCGGATTGTCGTCGGAATAGGCCGGGGAGTGAAAAGCCTGGATATGGTAAACCGCATCCGTGAATGGGCTGCACGGTTTGGAGCCGTGGTGGCAGGCTCGCGCGCAGCGGTGGAAGCCGGCTTGATTGACGCTCACATGCAGGTAGGGCAGACGGGGCATGCCATTTCGCCCGATTTGTATATAGCAATCGGCATAAGCGGACAGATTCAGCATACGGCGGCGCTTGCCGGAGCAAAGAAGATTATAGCGATAAATCCGGACCGGACGGCTCCTATCTTCGGCATAGCGGATTACGGATGGGCGGTGTCGGCCGAAGAAGCACTTTCCCAACTAACGGCTGGCGGCTTATGAAAAAACTGTTGACCGGCATCCTGGCGGCATTGCTTGGTGTAATGGGCGTACAGGCCCAAGAGACTTTGAAGGTTAAGTTCCGTTCGCGCGCCCTGCTTGATGCGTCTCTGTCGGGTTACGGCAAGGAAAGCACGCAGGGATATTATCGTCTGGAAGATTTTCGGGTAGGGTTTAAGGCCACTTACAAGCGTCTTGAGCTGAAGGCCGACATTGGTCTGGGCGGGGGAAAAGTAGCCATCAAGGATTTATTGCTGAACTATCATTTCAGAAACAGCGTGCTTTCGTTCGGAAATGCCTATGAACCTTATTCGATGGATATGCTCATCAGCACGGTTGACATGCGTTTCCATCAGTCGGCCGCTTCCGTACTGGCGTTTGCCGACAGCCGGAAGCTGGGAGTGACCTATCATTTCTACGACAAGCATTGGTATCTCGCCACGGGGGTATATACCCATAATGACATAAACAAATTGGGAAGCGGCCAGCGGAACGCCTTTGTCTCCACCTCGCGCGCCGTCTGGCGCTGGCAGGGTGCTGACAATCGTCTGGTTCATATAGGAGGAGCGTTCTCTTTCCGCACGAAGGAAGTGAACACGGAAGGCAGTCCGTCGGGCAGTGTCAGCAGTGCGGGAGTGACATCCATGTTTCCGGAGCCGATGATGGAAGCTGAAATTCCGGATATGGGTACGGAAGTAAAGGGATTGGTTGAGGCACTTTACATGGCTCCCCGCTTCATGCTGCAGGCGGAATATCATTTCGACCGCCGGAACCGCGTGGCGGGAAAGCGGGCATACCGTCCGCAAGGCGGGTATATACAGGGCGGATTCTTGTTGAAAGGGAGCGGATTTGCATACGATGCCATGTATGGCATTCCCGGAAGGCCGCTCACGCCGCAGGCCGTCGAGTTGGTGGCGCGGTTTGATTATACCAATCTGAACGACGGGCAGGCCGGAATCATGGGAGGAGAAGAGAAAGACCTTTCTTTGGGCGTGAATTTTTACCTGAACCCGTATATCGCCGTGAAGCTGAACGGCAGTTACGTGTGGACAGGCAAGCATTGCAATGCTTTTTATCAGGGAGATTTCTTCCTGGCGCAGCTGCGGTTGCAGTATGTATTCTGAGCAAATCCTGCTGTTGCCGGCATCCTTCGGCCGGGCGGCAGGGTTTCCTGCTGTCTTTGCTTCTGTCCGCAGTGTTTTTCCGACAGCATCCGCCGAAAGTTTGGCAGGGGCAGACACTTTTCCGGAATAAGGGAAAAGAGCGTGCAAAAAATATCCCGGATGCGGCGGGAAAGCATATTTTTCCGTACCTTTGCATGAAAACCGGGGCGGGATACCCGGAAAAAGATGAAAGATGGGAGACAACGCAGCGTTACATTCGCCCATACTCCGCTTGCAGCACCATTATGATTTGCTGAAGATGGAGTATGAATATGAAAAGGAGCAGTTCAAGCAGCAGACTGAACTGATGGGAGTGGGGCGCAAGATAAAGCGGGGCATGTGCTGGTATCCGCTGAATCTTGGGCGGAACTATTATAATGCCTTAAACCAACTGGTCGTAGAGGTGGAACGGCGCGAGGATAAGGAGATAGAGCATTTGTTTGAATACGGGCGGCCGGTATGCTTCTTTACGCAGGATGCGACGGGACGCCTGTCTTATCTCGACTTCACCGCAACGGTGAACTATGTGGATGAAGACCGGATGGTCGTTATTCTTTCCGGGCCGGACGCTTTGCTCGCTTTGCAGGGCAAAGAGGTGCTTGGGGTGCAGCTTTATTTCGACGAAACCAGCTATCGCCTCATGTTTGATGCGCTGAAGCGGGTGATTTCGGCCAAGAACAACCGTCTGGCCGAACTGCGCGAAATTTTTCACGGTGCGCATCCGGCCTCTTCCTTCTCTTTCCAGCCGATACGTTTCCCCTGGCTCAATCCGGCTCAGGAGGCGGCCGTAAACAAGGTGCTTCATGCCAAAGATGTGGCGATTGTCCATGGCCCTCCGGGAACAGGCAAGACAACCACCCTTGTGGAGGCCATTTATGAAACTTTGCACCGGGAAAGCCAGGTTCTGGTCTGTGCCCAGAGCAATATGGCTGTGGACTGGATTAGCGAGAAACTGGTCGACCGCGGGGTCAGCGTGCTCCGAATCGGCAATCCGAGCCGGGTAAACGACAAGATGCTTTCGTTTACTTACGAACGGCGCTTTGAGTCTCATCCCGATTATCCGCATCTGTGGGGAATCCGCCGCGCCATCCGTGAGCTTTACTCCCGCAATCGGAAAGGTGCGGAGCGTGAAAACATCCGTCAGAAGATAAATTCGCTGAAAGACCGTGCCACGGAACTGGAGATTCGCATCAATGAATCCCTCTTTAGTGAAGCGCGGGTGATAGCCTGTACACTGGTAAGCAGTGCCAACCGCCTGTTGATGGGACAGAAGTTCGGCACCTTGTTCATCGATGAAGCCGCCCAAGCGCTCGAAGCGGCTTGCTGGATTCCCATTGCGAAGGCAGACCGCGTGATTTTTGCCGGAGACCATTGCCAGCTTCCTCCTACAGTAAAGTGTTATGAAGCGCTTCGCGGCGGACTGGGAGAGACGCTGATGCAGGCTGTGGTGCGCAACAAACCCGGCGTTGTTTCGCTTCTCACGCTGCAATACCGCATGAACGATGAGATTATGCGCTTTTCATCCGAGTGGTTTTATGGGGGAGTGCTGCGGTCTGCTCCTGAGGTAAAATACCGCAGCATCCTTGATTTCGATACGCCGATAGAGTGGGTGAACACGGAAGGTATGGACTGCAACGAGGAGTTCATAGGCGAAAGCTACGGGCGTATCAACAAGCCGGAGGCAGAGCTGTGCATCGGGCAGCTTAAGCAATACATTACGCGGATTGGGCGGGAGCGTTTCCTGTCAGAGCGCATTGATGTGGGGATAATCTCCCCTTATAAGGCACAAGTGCAGTATCTCAGGCAGCTGATGAGGTGTGATTCGTTTTTTAAGCCTTACCGTCCGCTGATAACGGTCAATACAGTCGACGGTTTTCAGGGGCAGGAGCGCGATGTGATACTGATTAGTCTGGTCCGTGCCAATGAAGAAGGTCAGATTGGCTTTCTCAACGACCTGCGCCGCATGAATGTAGCCATCACCCGTGCCCGCATGAAGCTGATTATCCTGGGCGATGCCTCGACACTGACATGGCATGCCTTTTACCGGAAGCTGTACGACTACATAAAGGGCTTGTAGGCGGGATGCCTTTGTCGGGTCATCCGGCCTGTCTGATACTTCCGTCCTGCCTTTCGGTCAAGACAATCCGGCGGTTTTGACAGTATGCTATTTGCATTGCATCAGCCTGTCGTTCAGTTCCGGCCGCGGGATTCCGTGTGCGATGGCCTGTTCGTATGCCTTTCGTGCCTCGTCTTTTTTCTTTTGGGTGAGGCAGATGTCTCCTTTCATCACATACGCTTCAGCGTCTGACGGGTTGACGGACAGAATCTGGTCGATGTCAATCAGTGCGATGTCCGGACGGTTTTGCTCCAATTCAAGGTTGGCGCGCATTTTCAGCAGGGTCGTGTCGTGCGGATACTCCTGCAAGAGCAGGTTCAGCCCGTCGCGTGCGGCCGGATAGCGCCCTTCCTTCTGGTCGAGCATCACGATGCCGAGCCGGGCTGTACGGTTTTTCATGTCTTTTCCCAGTATGGCATTGTAGTCAATCCGTGCTTCGTCGTATTGCCGCCGCTGCATATAGATATATGCCCGGAACAGCCTTGCCTCTGTGTTGTCCGGAATCAGGTCTATCACATTGCAGTAATCGATGTATGCCTTGTCCTGCATGCCTTTTTCCAGATACAAGGCGGCGCGGTTGAGCAGGATAGATGTGGCATAAGGCGTGATGTTCAGCGCAAACGTATAGTTGCTGATGGCTTCGTCCGTTTTCCCCTGCCGTTTCAATACCGTCCCGAGGTTGGAAAAGACCAGAGCGTTTCGCGCGTTTGTCGGGTCGGTCTTCAGGGCTTGCCTGAAAAGATTCTCCGCTTGCGCCAGACTGTCAAGCTTTATACACTTCATCGCTTCTTCCACAAGCTCGTTGTATGAAGATTGTGCCTTGACAGGCAGGGCGGCTGTCAGGCATGCCAGCAGGATTGTCAAAAGTGTCCGGTTCATTTTTTCGTAAGTTTTCGGGCAAAAGTAATGTATTTGTCAGGGTAATGGCCGTTATATTAAAAACTTTTTGTAAGTTTGAACGATTATTATATTAAGACATCATGACTGAAATGAAGACGGAGAAAGCTATTTTTGCCTGCGGATGTTTCTGGGGGGCTCAGCATCAGTTTGAGCGTGCCAAGGGAGTAGTCCGCTCTACCGTAGGCTATATCGGAGGATATAAGGAGCATCCTACCTATGAGGAAGTGAAGGCGCATGTTACCGGCCATGCAGAAGCTACGGAAGTTGAGTATGATCCGGAGCAGACATCCTTTACAGATTTGTGCAAGCTGTTTTTTGAAATCCATGACCCCGCGCAGACAGACGGGCAAGGCCCGGATATCGGGCCGCAATACCGCAGCGAAATCTTTTATCTTTCCGAGCGGCAGAAGCGGCAGGCGGAGGAAGTGATGGAGCTGCTTCGCTCAAAAGGTTATGAAGTGAATACCAGACTGACGCCGGCTACTGTCTTCTGGAAGGCGGAAGACTATCATCAGCAGTATTATGACAAGACGGGAGGCGAGCCTTATTGCCATATCCGCGTGAAAAAGTTCTGAGATATGATGCTGAAGCTGTATGAAAAAAACAATAATCCCGATGACTTGCAGCGGGTGGTCGATATTCTGAACGACGGGGGTACTATCATTTACCCGACAGACACGATGTATGCCATCGGTTGTCATGCTTTGAAAGAGCGTCCCATCGAGCGCATCTGCAAGCTTAAAAGTATCGATCCGCGCAAACATAACCTGTCTGTCATTTGTTATGACCTAAGCAACATCAGCGAGTATGCCCGTGTGAGCAACGCTACCTTTAAGCTGATGAAGCGTACGCTGCCTGGCCCGTTCACTTTTATCCTGAACGCCGACAGCCGCCTGCCGAAGATATTCCGCAACCGTAAGGAGGTGGGTATCCGTGTGCCCGACAATAACATCATCCGTGATATATGCCGGATGCTGGATGCTCCGATTCTGACCACGACTCTTCCTTTGAAAGAAGGGGAAGACATTGAATATGTTACAGACCCTGAGTTGATAGACGAAAAGTTCGGCGGCAAGGTGGATTTGGTCATTGATGGCGGAATGGGCGGGATAGAGCCTTCGACGGTCATCAACTGTTGCGGAGATGAGCCCGAAATAGTCCGTCAGGGAAAGGGCGTGTTGGAAAATTGATTGGATATTGATAAAAAAGTTTTTTAGAAAGAAGGAAAATTATGTTTTTAGTTACATTGTTGGACGCTTCATCGAAGATAGCTTCGAAGATTAATGTAGAACAAATTCTTGACAAGCTGTTGAACTGGGCGATAGAGATGGGGAAAGACATCCTTGCGGCCGTATTGATTTACATTATCGGTAGGTTCGTAATCAAGCAAATCAATAAGCTGCTGGCGAAAATATTAGAGAGAAGGAAGCTGGAGGTTAGCGTGCAAACATTTTTGCGCAGTCTCGTAAGCCTGATATTGAACCTTGTATTGGCTTTTGCCATCATCAGCAAACTGGGAGTGGAAACCACCAGCCTTGCCGCATTGCTGGCATCTGCCGGCGTTGCCGTGGGTATGGCATTGTCGGGAAACCTTTCAAACTTTGCGGGCGGACTAATCATTCTGGTCTTCAAGCCCTATAAGGTGGGCGATTACATCGAGACAAACGATGCGAGCGGTACGGTGAAAGAGATTCAGATATTCCATACCATCCTGACTACGCTCGACAACAAAATCATTTATGTCCCTAACGGAACGTTGAGCAGTGATGCTGTTACCAACTATAGTCGGCAGGTAACGCGCCGCGCCGAATGGGTCTTCGGCGTGGAATACGGCGAGGATTACGAGCGCGTGAAGGCAGTTCTTGACCGTATCATTGCGGCAGACGAGCGTATACTGAAGAGTCCCGCTCCGTTTGTCGGGCTGGACGCTCTCTCGGCCAGCAGCGTAGACATAAAAGTGCGCGTGTGGACGAAAAGCAGCGACTATTGGGATGTGTATTTTGACATGAACAGGATTGTCTATGAAACCTTCAACAAAGAAGGCATCGGCTTCCCGTATCCGCAGCTTACGGTGCATCAGGCAAAAGATTGAGCATGTATCGGCGTTTTCGATATTGCATGAAAAAAGGCAGGCCTTTGCGGTCTGCCTTTTTCATGCCCGGATTTCTACAGCCGGTCATTGGTTCCGGTCGGCTTTCAGGCGGTCGGCCATGGCTTTGGCAAGTTCTTTGGCCTGGAGGTAATTGTCCGTCTTCATGCTTTGCTTCATCTCTATCGGATTTCCCACCACTTCAAATTTCAGCTTTTCGGCATATTCGCCCAGTTTCTTCACAGCCGCACTGGCCCAGGTATAGGAGCCGAAGTATCCGATGACACGGTTCTTCATCTCGCGGGCCGCTATCTTGTCGAGCAGTGACTGGACTTCCGGATACAGATTCATGTTGTAAGTCGTGCATCCCACTATCAGTCCTTTGTATTTGAATACATCGGCCAGGATGTATGAATGGTGCGTATGAGAGGCATTGTGCATGACAATGTTCTTTATGCCCTGCGCACTCAGCTCTTCGGCGATGGTTTCTGCCAGTTGCTCGGTGTTTCCGTACATTGTGCCGTAGACAATGACCACCCCTTCTTCGCCCTGATAGCGGCTCATCTTGTCATACATGTCGATTACTTGGGGAATCTTTTCCTCCCATACCGGTCCGTGTGTGGAACAAATCATCTTGATGGGCAGTCCGCCGCATTTCTGCAAGGCTTTCTGCACTGGATTGCCGAATTTTCCCACGATGTTGGAGTAATAGCGGCGCATCTCGTTCCAGTAGATGTCGGTATTGATGTTCTTGTCTATGCATCCGCCGTTCAGTGCGCCGAAGCATCCGAAGGCATCGCCGGAGAAGAGGATGCCTTCAGTCTCGTCGAATGTAACCATCGTTTCGGGCCAATGCACCATCGGAATCAGGTAAAAGCGCAGATTGTGGTGGCCCAGCTTCAGGAAGTCGCCTTCTCCCACCACGTAGCGGTCGCCCGTAACGCCGTAGTATCCTTCCACCATGTCGAAAGTCTTCTTGTTTCCTACCAGTATGATGTCGGGATAATATTGTTTGATTAGTGCGATAGAGCCCGAATGGTCTGGCTCCATGTGGTTTATGATTAGATAATTGATTTTCCGGTCGCCGATGATGTTGCGTATCTTCTTAAGGTAAACCTCAAAGAAAGCCACATCTACCGTGTCTACCAAGGCCACCATCTCGTCGTCGGCTATCAGATAAGAGTTGTAAGAAACGCCGTAAGGCAGCGGCCATAAGTTTTCGAACAGAGCTTTTGTCCGGTCGTTTACGCCTACATAATGTACTTTTCCTTTTAGTTCCATGTTGTGATTTATTTATGGTTATAATATTTCCCTTGCCAGGTATCTCTCTCGCGCATCCGCTTCCTTATCCGGCAGCTGAATTCGTGGTTCTTCAGCCCCCAGTCAGGGGCGATAAGCAGTTCTTTAGGCGATTGCGAGACGAAACGCTCCAGTACAAGATTCGGACGGAGCCGTTCCACATATCCGATGACCAGGTCGATGTACTCGTCTGCCGTGTAGAGGTGGAAGTCTTGCGGGTTCGTTTCATACTCATGTGCCATGCGTGTGCCCTTTATCAGCTGCAGCTGGTGCATTTTCAGGGTGGTCAGCGGCAGTTCGGATATTTTCTCCGCCTGGGCCAGCAGGGTTTCAGTTCCTTCTCCGGGCAGTCCCAAAATCACATGACCGCCTGTCCGGATGCCGCGTCCGGCGGTGCGGCGTATGGTTTCGGCCGAGCATTCGAACGTATGTCCGCGGTTAATCCGCTTTAGCGTGCGGTTTTCCGTACTTTCTATCCCGTATTCCACAAGCAGGAAGGTTTCCTTGTTCAGCCTTTCCAGATAGTCGAGCAGTTCGTCCGGCATGCAGTCCGGACGAGTTCCTATGACCAGTCCCTCCACATCCTTTACCCGGAGCGCTTCCTCATACATTTCTTTCAGCCTGCTCAGCTCTCCGTAAGTGTTGGTATAGGCCTGAAAGTAGGCCAGATATTTCATCTGGGGATACTTGTGCGCGAAAAACAGTTTTCCCTCTTCCAGCTGCTGCGTTATGCTTTTCCCTCCGCTGCAGTATTCAGGATTGAATGTCTGGTTGTTGCAGTACGTACACCCGCCGTAGCCTTTGCTTCCGTCGCGGTTGGGGCAGGTAAATCCTGCGTTGACCGAAATCTTCTGTACCTTGAAGGGGAATTGCTGCGTCAGGAAGCCGGCAAAATCGTTGTATCGTATGCTTTCTTTCATGGGAAGTTACCGTTTGCCCGCAAAGATACGCAAATTAAATGAATCTTGCTTCTGCTTCTTCTCTTTTTCATGCTGGGCCAAGTGGGGTTTTGGCCGGACGGGATTTTTTTATTGCAGGAGCAGACGCTTCGCTTGCCCCTGCAACAAAGACACCGGCAGGGCGTGGAGGGACGGGACGAAACGGGCCTGGGGCTGGCGGATGCTGAAGAAGCTTGATAAATTCCGGCATATTTCTTACCTTTGTCCCCCGTTATAGAAAATGTTCGTATTTTAAAAGTCAATTCGGAAGCGATGAAACAATATTTGGACCTGCTCCGCCGCATACGTACCGAAGGAGTAAGAAAGGAAGACCGCACGGGAACAGGAACCGTCAGCATATTCGGACATCAGATGCGCTTTAATCTGGATGAGGGTTTCCCCCTTGTAACCACCAAGAAGCTGCATTTGAAATCCATTATCCATGAGTTGCTATGGATGTTGAAAGGAGACACAAACGTGAGGTATCTGCAGGAAAACGGCGTGCGCATCTGGAACGAATGGGCGGATGAAAACGGCGACCTGGGGCATATCTACGGGTATCAGTGGCGTTCGTGGCCTGCTTACGACGGCGGGTTCATCGACCAGATAGCGGAAGCTGTTGACACAATCAGGCATAATCCGGATTCGCGCCGGATTATTGTGAATGCATGGAATGTGGCCGACCTGAAGAACATGAATCTTCCCCCTTGCCACATGTTTTTTCAATTCTATGTGGCTGAAGGACGGTTAAGCCTGCAGATGTATCAGCGCAGTGCAGACACTTTTTTGGGCGTGCCGTTCAACATCGCTTCCTATGCCCTGCTGCTCCAGATGATGGCGCAAGTCACCGGACTGAAGGCGGGAGATTTCGTCCATACCTTAGGCGACGCGCACATTTACCTGAACCATCTGGAGCAGGTCGACTTGCAGCTTACGCGTGAGCCCCGTCCTCTGCCGGTAATGAAGCTGAATCCCGACATAAAGAATATCTTTGATTTCAGATACGAGGACTTTCAGCTCGAAGGATATGACCCGTGGCCGCATATTGCCGGGAAAGTGTCTGTCTGAGTCTGTAGCCAAAGTTGTGTTTCACATTGAAAAAATAGAGCAAATGGTATTATCTGTCATTGTTGCCATAAACAAGAACCGGGGAATCGGGTATCAAAACAAATTATTGTACTGGCTTCCGAACGATATGAAACGCTTCAAGTCGCTTACTACGGGGCATACCATCATTATGGGGCGTAAAACGTTCGATTCGCTCCCGAAAGGAGCCCTGCCCAACCGTCGAAACATTGTGCTGACCCGTCAGGAGATGAGTTTTGCGGGAGCGGAAACCTATCATTCGCTGGGCGAGGCGCTGGAGCATTGCGGCAGCGAGGAAGAAGTGTATGTGATAGGCGGAGCATCGCTGTATGAAGAGGCCATGCCGATAGCCGACAAGCTTTGCATTACCGAGGTGGACGATGACAAGGCTCCGGCCGATGTCTTCTTTCCTGAGATAAACCAGGATTTGTGGCAAGAAAAAAGTAGAGAATGCCATCCGTCGGACGAAAGGCATCTCTACTCTTATAGTTTTGTAGATTACGTGCGGCGCTGAAATCACTCGTTCTCGTCGGTCAGCCCGATAATGGGCATCTGGCGCTTGATGGCTTCGCGGAATGAGATGATGGTTTCCGAGCGTGCCAGTCCCAAGGGCTGGAGCTTGTCGTGAATGACCTCCAGCAGATGATGGTTGTTTCTTGCGTAGATTTTGATGAACATATCATACTGTCCCGTGGTGTAATGGCATTCTACCACCTCGGGGATATGTTTCAGGGCTTCGGTCACAGTGTCAAACTGCTCCGGATCTTTCAGATATAATCCGATGTAGGCGCAGGTTTCATAGCCGATTTTTTCCGGATCGATGATGAATTCAGAGCCTTTCAGGATTCCCAAATTTGTCAGTTTCTGGATGCGCTGGTGGATGGCGGCACCCGACACGTTGCATGCACGGGCCACTTCCAGGAAAGGAATGCGCGCATTGTTGGCAATCAATCGTAAAATCTGTTCGTCTAAGCTGTCTAATTGGTGATGTCCCATCTCGTAATTATTTTATTCTTTTAATGCAAAGATAGCATTTTTCGGTTTCATTCTTTAACTTTGTAGCCTATAAAATATTAAATACGATATGAAAAGTTTGTTTGTTGCTTTATTCTTGTGCCTTTGCATGCCGTTTCATGCTTTTTCGCAGGACTTCGACCGTTATTTTGCGGACAAGACCCTGCGCGTGGACTATATCTTTACGGGCGATGCCACTCGTCAGGAAATTTATTTGGACGAGCTTTGCTCGCTGCCCGGATGGGCGGGACGCCGGCATCACCTTGGCGAACTCCCTTTGGAAGGGAACGGAGACATAACCATGACCGACAAGGCGACGGGAAAAGTCATTTATCGCACTTCTTTTTCCAGTCTGTTTCAGGAATGGATAAGTGAGGAAGAGGCAAAGCATGTAGGGAGAGGATTTGAAAACACGTTTCTTCTGCCTTATCCCAAGCAGGCGGCTGAAGTTACTGTCCGTTTGAAAGATGCATATCACAAGCCTTGTGCGGTTTTTTCACATGAAGTGAATCCGGACGACATACTGATTCACCAGCGCGGGATTGCGCGGATAACTCCTCATCGCTACTTGCTCCAGAGCGGTTCGACGGCAGACTGCATCGATGTGGCCATCATGGCAGAAGGCTATACCGAGGCTGAAATGGATTTGTTTTATGCCGATGCACAGAAAGCATGCGATGCATTGTTTGCACACGAACCGTTCAAACGCTTTAAAGGGCGCTTCAATGTGGTGGCGGTGGCCTGTCCGTCTGAAGATAGTGGCGTAAGCATACCGAGAGAAAACAAGTGGAAAGCCACTGCCGTCAGCTCTCATTTCGATACTTTCTATTCGGACCGATACCTGACGACCCGCCGTGTAAAAGCCATACACGACTGGCTGGCTGGCATCCCGTATGAGCATATCATCATTCTTGCCAATACAGACACTTACGGTGGCGGCGGAATCTATAATTCTTATACCCTGACCACGGCGCATCATCCCATGTTCTGGCCGGTTGTGGTGCATGAATTCGGACACAGCTTCGGCGGACTGGCCGACGAATATGCCTATGATGAGGCCCCGAGCCCTTTATATCCGTATACGGTTGAGCCGTGGGAACAGAATATCACCACGCTTGTCGACTTTAAGAGCAAGTGGAAAGATATGTTGCCCGAAGGCACTCCGGTTCCGACTCCGGTAGAAACCGATTCGGCGACTATCTATACGAAGGTCGGGGTCTTTGAAGGAGGTGGGTATACCAAGAAGGGAGTTTATCGTCCTGCTACCGAATGCCGGATGAAGATTAATGAAGCGCCGCGTTTTTGCCCGGTCTGCGAACGTGCGTTGGAGAGAATAATTCGTTTTTATACTGATAAATAAATTGCAGCCATGTTACAACTTGTTCCTGTCAAGACCAATCATGAGTCTTATCCTTTTGTCGAGAATCTTTTGCATGAGTCGTTTCCTGCCGTAGAGCGCAGGGATGATGATATGCAGCGGTACAATACCGACTTTAATCCGCTTTTTGCTTGCTATTTTATAAAGGATGATGATGCTCCGGTAGGACTGATTACGGTTTGGAATCTGGGCGGATTCCATTATCTTGAGCATCTGGCCACTTCGCCGTCTATCCGGAATAAAGGATATGGCAGGCAAGTGATGGACAAGATACGGGAATCTTTTCCGGGAGTCATCGTGCTGGAGGTGGAGCGTCCGGAGGATGAGATGAGTATACGGCGTATCGGATTTTATAAGCGCTGCGGCTTCTCGCTGTGTGAAAAGGATTATATGCAGCCGCCATATAGGAAAGGCGGCGAGGGACTGCCGCTTTATCTGATGTTTGCGGGGGCAGACAGCATCGATGACGACTTTGGTCGGATACGCGACTGTATATATAAGGAGGTATACAATCAGTAAAAAGAATGGATGAGATGTTGGAACAAGCCATCTCATCCATTCTTTTTTATAAAAGGCAGCTTTCAGTTACAGGCTGACAGCTATTATCTGGATAAAAAGAATGAGCAGCACCATCGCTATCGGGTATACAGTAGCGTACGCCACGCCGGGAATGTTGCTGTCTGTCATTGAATCGGCTGCTGCCAGTCCGGGAGTGCTGGTCATTCCTCCCGTAATCGTGCCGAGCAGGTCAAGCAAACTTATCTTAAATACGAGCTTTCCTACCAGTGCGGCTATCAGCATCGGGATTACGGTTATGGCAGCCCCCACTCCGAACAGCATGAAACCGCTTCCCTGGAAGGTGGATACCAGATTTTTTCCCGCGGATGTCCCGACTTCGGCCAGGAACAAAAGCAGGCCTAACTGGCGCAACAGCTGGTTGGCCGAGCCGGACATAGACCATAATATAGGGCCGGTCTTGCCGATTGCACTGAGGAAAAGTGCCATCATCAGTATTCCGCCCGTCAGTCCGGGCGAGAAAGAAATGTTTTCTCCAAAGGAGATATTCAGTTTTCCAAATAATACGCCCAACACGATGCCCATGGCAATCGGGAAAAAGTCTGTATCCGAAAGCCGTTTTGCATCGTTTCCTAACAGACGCGCCATGCTTTGTATCCCTTCTTTTTCCCCTACCACCATCAGTTTATCACCGAATTTAAGAGCCAGGTCTGGTGAGGGAGAAAGGTCGATTCCACTGCGGCGGATGCGCGTTACGGTGCAGCCAAAGTTCCGTTGCAGATTAAGGTCGCCGAGCTGTTTGTTTATCATATCTTTTTTTGTGAGCAGTAGCGACTCGATGGTTTGCGTATGCTCCAGAGGCAGTTCACCCTCTTCCCGCGTCCCTAACATGACGGCCAGATTGCCCAATGCTTCTTCACTCCCTACGGCTTGTATGATATCATTTTCGTTTAATACGGTATGGGCGGAAGGGATGATTATTTCATCTTCGTGCTTGAGACGCGAGATGACGGCGCCGGTCATGGCCCGTATGTTCAGTTGCTGCAGTGTATGGCCGAATATGGTAGGGTTTGTTACACGGAACAGACAGGTGCTCAGCTCGGGAAAGTGGCTGCGTCGCTCTTTTTCCAGCCGGGCTGCTTCCTGTTCCAAGTCGACCTTCAGCAGTTTTGGCAATAGCTTGACAAACAGTATGACCCCGATAACGCCAAACGGATAGGCGATGCCGTAGGCTATGGATGCTGAAGGAGAATTGGTACTGTCGATGGCAACGGCCAGTCCGGGCGTGCTGGTCAGAGCTCCCGCTATCAGTCCCACGAGACTTGGCGTATCAATGCCGAACAGATACTTCATGCCGATGCCCGTCAGGCAGGCGGAAGCCACGATGAGCAAGGTAATCAGAATGAGCGTCCGGCCTTTGCTCCGGAAAGAATGGAAGAAGCCGGGCCCCGCCTGGATGCCGATGGTAAAGATGAACAATACTAACCCGAAGTTTCCTAACTCCTTGGGAATGGATACTCCCCAATGTCCGAAAGCGAGGGCTATAAATATCACGGCCGAGACATCAAGGGAGAGACCCATGACTTTGATGCGGCCCAGCATGAAGCCGAAAGCTACAATAAGGAATATGGAGAAGTAAGAAGATTGCAGTAAGTCCAGTATCATAATATTTTTTTGAAGGGATGAAAAAGATGGATGCTCGTTGAAAAAAACAGACGCAGATTGTGCAAGCCTGATGCGGAGTCTGTTTGAAGGAAATTCCGCGTAGGGTTTACGCAATCTGCGTCCGATAGAATATGTAAGAACTAAATAAGTTTCCGAAGTTATGCGTTGGTGCTGGCACTACGCTTCTCCTGGATTCTTGCCTTTTTACCTGTAAGTTTGCGCAGGTAATATAGCTTGGCGCGGCGTACTTTACCGATTTTGTTGACGGTAATGCTGTCAATAGCCGGAGACTCCAGCGGGAAAATACGTTCTACACCTACTGTTCCTGACATTTTGCGCACGGTAAAACGTTTTTTCTCACCGTGACCTGAGATTTTGATAACAACGCCGCGATACAGCTGGATGCGTTCCTTGTTACCTTCAACGATACGATATGCCACCGTCACCGTATCACCTGCCTTGAAAGAAGGATGCTGTTTGCCGGTAGCAAATGCTTCTTCTGCAATTTTAATTAAATCCATTTTCTTTTTTATTAAATTGTTTGATCGTAACAACGCAACATATCAAGTAACTCCTCTTGACAGCGATTGCGCGAAAGCGGTTGCAAAGTAAGTTAATTCCTGTCAAACAGCCAAATATTTCACGGACATTTTGCGTTATGGAGGGAGAAAATTGCTTTAGGAAAAAGTTTTCTTGCGGAGTTTTGCTTTTTTGGTTACTTTTGGACAATAAAAAGAGAAGACGATGGTCAGAAGTTTGATTGAAAAGAGTCTGTCAGTACTGATGGCGGGCTTCTTCCTCTTGATGGGAGGATGCAGCCCGAAATATTCGGTGACGGGTGTAACGGGAGGAAGGTTTCCTGTGACGGAGGATTATGACGAATGCCCGGACAAGGATGTGGCGGCGATAGTGGAACTGTATCAGGGGAAGGTCGACAGCATCATGTCGCCTGTCATCGGTTATGCGGCGGAGACGCTTGCGGCATACCGTCCCGAATCTCCGTTGTCTAACCTGATGGCCGACATACTCCGGATGAGTGTCGTGCGGGTGACGGGGAAACCTGCCGATGTGGGCGTGATGAACATGGGGGGAATCCGTGCATCCTTGCCCGAAGGCCCTGTTACGGTCGGGACTGCCTATGAGATAGCCCCTTTTGAGAATGCTTTATGTGTGCTGACGATGGATGGGGAAAGTCTGCTTTGCCTTTTCCGCCAGATGGCGGCTGCGCATGGCGAGGGATTGAGCGGCGCACGCCTGGTCATAACGCCGGATGGGGAGCTGAAGGAGGCGGCGGTAAACGGACGGCCGGTCGACCCGAAACGGGAATATACAGTAGCCACCATAGATTATTTGGCCGAGGGAAACGACAGAATGTCGGCTTTTCGCAGTGCGAAGCTGAAGACTTATCCGGAGAATATGGTGTTGCGGAATCTGTTGATTGACTATATAAAAGAATGTGAGTCTGAGGGGCGCCTGGTAAAGGCCTCTGTAGAAGGAAGGATAAAAGTATGGTGATTATGAAGAGAAGGTTTGTTTTTTTGTGTCTGCTATGTCTGATGGCTGCTTTGTCGGCGGCTCAGGATGCCAAGGAATTGTATATTCTTCATACGAATGATATGCACAGCCGCATCGTGCCCTTTGATTCCGGCTATCCCGACACGCTCCTGGCGGGAAAGGCCGGGGTAGTCCGCCGGGCTTCCCTTGTCAGAAAGCTGCGTAAGGAGCATCCGCATCTGCTACTCTTCGACTGTGGCGACTTTTCGCAGGGGAGTCCTTACTATAATCTCTTTAAGGGCGAAGTGGAGATTAAGGCAATGAACGAGATGGGCTATGATGCCGGAACGATTGGCAACCATGAATTTGATTTCGGGCTTGAGAATATGGCACGTTTGTTTAGCATGGCGCGTTTCCCCATCGTATGCGCGAATTATGAAGTGACGGGTACTCCGCTCGAGGGAGTGGTGAAGGAATACGTGGTTGTCCGCCGTGAAGGGATGCGTATCGGCGTATTCGGACTGGGCGCTGAGCTTGACGGACTGGTGGCCCATGCCAACTATGAAGGCGTGAGATTCGAGGATCCGGTGGTGGAAGCCGACCGGGTGGCCCGGCTGCTTAAGGAAGAAGAGCATTGTGATGTGGTCATTTGTCTTTCCCACTTGGGATGGGAGGGAGAGCCCTATTCGGATGTGGAGCTGATAGAGAACACTCGCAACATTGATATTGTGCTGGGAGGGCATTCGCACTCTTACTTTGATTCGCCCAAGGTGTACAAAAATCTGGATGGAATGGATGTCCCTCTCCAACAGATGGGGAAACACGCGGCGTTTGTAGGGTGGATGTCGGTGAAATTGCAAAAGGAACAATGATTTTATGAAGAGAAAAAATATGAACTGGTTAGGTATATGCCTGCTTTTCATCGGGCAGGCGATGATGGCGCAGTCTCCCGCCCTCCGTTTGCATGCCGGAGACGAGGCGGCGTGCCGTAAGTGGGTGGACGAACGGATGGCATCGATGACGCTGAAGGAAAAGGTCGGCCAGCTGTTTATCCATACGGTAGCGCCGGTTACTACGCAGGCGAACAGGAAAAACATCGAGCAGGCGGTGCGTGAATATAAGGTGGGCGGCCTGCTTTTCTCGGGCGGAGATGTCCGCAAGCAGATTCAGCTGACCAATTATGCGCAGGATTTGGCGGCTGTTCCCTTGATGATAACATTCGACGGAGAGTGGGGGCTGGCCATGCGCCTGAAGGGAACGCCCTCTTTCCCCCGCAATCGGGTGCTGGGATGCATTCATGACGATTCGCTCATCTATGCTTACGGGCGCGAGGTGGCCCGCCAATGTCGGGAAATCGGCGTGCAGGTGAATTTTGCTCCGGTGGCAGATGTGGACAATAACCCTCATAATCCTGTCATCAACACCCGTTCCTTCGGGAGCGTGCCTCAAGAAGTCGCCCGAAAGGTGGTCGCATATTGCCGGGGACTGGAGGATGGCGGCGTATTGTCCGTATGCAAGCATTTTCCGGGGCATGGAGATACGGAGACCGACTCGCACAAGTCTCTTCCCGTCCTGAATTTCGACCGCGCCCGCCTCGACAGTGTGGAGCTTTATCCTTTTCGCGAAGCTGTCCGTGCGGGAGTCGGCGGAATGATGGTCGGACATCTCAATGTTCCCGCCTTAGGCAAAAAGCCGGCCTCCATATCGCCGGAAATTATTCGGATGCTGTTGAAAAAAGATTTTGGTTTCGATGGACTGGTGTTTACCGATGCTCTCGAGATGAAGGGTATATCGGGAAACGCGGATGTGTGTGCACAGGCGCTGATTGCGGGCAATGACATGCTGCTGGCTCCGCGCAATCTAAAGCGCGAGCTGGACGGAGTAATGCGCGCCATCAAGGCGGGGAAGCTTACGGAAGAAGAGATTGAAAAGAAATGCCGGAAGGTTCTTACCTATAAATATATATTGGGATTGGAAAGGAAGCCCGAAATATCCGAAGAAAACATCATGGAGCGTCTGCATACTCCGCAGTCGGATACGCTTATAGCCCGCATGAAGCAGGCTGCGGTTACTGTTGCAAAGAATGCAGACGATATACTTCCGCTCGACCTCTCCTTGTCGGGCACGGTTTTGCTCAGCATTTCGCCTACGTTGGCCGAGAACTATCCTTTTTATCGCCGCCTGCGTGAAACCGTTTCGGTGGCATGGATGCGTGCCAATCTCGATTCAATAAGTTCGTTGAACCGCCGTCTTCGTCCGGCCCAGCGGGTGATTGTGGCCTTACACACGGACAAGGTAGCGCCTTATCGGGATTTGCTGGAGCGTTTGGCTACTGATAAGCCGATAGTTCTGGTATGCTTTACCTCCCCCAAGGTCTTGGAAAAGATGGAGGAAGTAGTGGCAAAGGCATCGGGTGTAGTTGTGGCCCATTCGGATGATGCCGGAATACAGGATTATGTGGCCGATGTGCTGTTGGGAAAATCAAAGGTTGACGGACGTTTGTCCGTCGCGGTCCAGAATCTGTTTCCTGCCGGAACGGGAATTTCGCTTGATCCAAACCGGCCGCGCCAGTATAGCGCAGCTGAGTTGGGTATGAATCCGGCTGTCTTGTCACGCATAGACAGCATTGCTCTTGAAGGCATCAAGGCAGAGGCTTATCCGGGATGCCACATACTTATCATGCGCGACGGAATGCCCGTTTATGACAAGTGTTTCGGAAAACATACCTATGAAGGAAAAGATTCGGTCAGTGCAAACGATATTTATGACCTTGCTTCATTGACGAAAACAACGGCTACACTGCTCGCCGTGATGAAGCTATATGATGAAGGGCACTTTGGTCTGACCGACAAAGTATCAGAGTATCTGCCTTTTTTGAAAGGTACAGACAAAAGCCGTATCACCGTCCAGGATTTGCTTTTTCATGAGTCTGGTATAGTTTCCTACTATCCTTTCTATCGTGAGGCTATTGATTTGGGCAGCTGCCGAGGCGGACTGTTCCGCAAGCATGCCGATGCCCATCACCGCATCCGGATAGAAGAAGAGCTTTATGCCTGTTCAGACTTCAGTTACAAGCCTGAATGGGTGTCGCGCGTGCCGTCGGCAGATTATCCGCTACAGGTGGCAGACAGTCTTTATATAAAGGAAGAATTTCGTCAGGTCATATTGGACAAGATTGTTTCCCTTCCCTTGAAGAGCCGTTCGTACCGCTATAGTTGCTTAAACTTTATGCTTCTCAAGGAAATGGTGGAGAAAATATCGGGGATGCCTATGGACATATACCTGGATAGTGTATTCTATAAACCGATGGGGCTGACCAATACGGCCTTTTGTCCGCTGAAGCACTTCCCAAAAGAACAGATTGTTCCGACGGTCAGACAGGACTTTCTGCGGGGGCCGCTGCAGGGATATGTGCACGATGAGGCGGCAGCCTTTATGGGAGGCGTATCAGGCAATGCCGGGCTCTTTTCAACCGCTCAGGATGTTGCCCGCATTTACCAGATGTTGCTTGACCGGGGGGTATGTGGAGACCGTCGTTATCTGACGCGTGCAACGTGCGACCTTTTTTTGAAAACGAAATCAAGGAACAGTCGCCGGGGGCTGGGCTTTGACAGGCCCGATGCAAATAATCCCGACAAAGGGCCTTGTGCGGCCGAAGCGCCGGCTTCCGTGTTCGGGCATACGGGCTTTACGGGAACTTGTGCGTGGGCAGATCCGGATAATCGCCTGGTATTTGTCTTTTTGTGCAATCGCATTTATCCCCGTCCGTTCGACCATAAGAAATTAATGAGCCTTGATATCCGCACCCGCATGCAGCAAGTGATGTATGAGTCACTTGTAAAATCCGACAGCTATTTAGACAACGTACAAATTAAATAGATTTTGCCATGTGGATGTTACAATGAAAAGTAAAAACGCTACCTTTGTAACACAGAATTAGTATTAAAATAATAACTTAACTTATTTACAACAATGGCTTACGTAATTAGTGACGATTGTATCGCATGCGGTACTTGTATCGATGAATGCCCGGTTGGCGCAATTTCTGAAGGTGACAAATATTCCATCAATCCGGATGCTTGTACAGAATGTGGTACTTGCGCTGATGTTTGCCCTTCTGAAGCTATTCACTTGGGATAATCCGAGCAATCGTCTGTATGACAAACTAACGCAGAGCTGCTTTCCTCTTTTGAGGAAAGCGGCTTTTTTGTTGCCGGCTGATGCTTGAAAGGTACGGAAAGAACGGTTGAAATAAAGGTTTCGGGGTGTCTCTGGAATCTTTTGCAAGTGCTTTTCAACAAAAAGGGCGGGATTCTGCCCCGTTTGTGACTTGTTCGGGCATCATCTCGTCCGTCGTAAAGCTCCTTGAGGAGCGGCATGCGTGTAGCTTATCTGGTAACATTTCCCCAGACATGGGTTTTAGAAGCTACGTTGATGCCTTGCTTTAGAATGTCTTTAATCTTTTTCATTTTGTGTTATCCTTTTAGTTTTTATGTTTTACAACACAAAAATACGCTTTTCCAAGGAGAAAAGTTCGTTTTTTCCGTAAAAAATCAGACGAAAGGCTTCAATAATTGATTTTAATCAAGGCAAAAAAGAATCGGGTGCGGATGAAAAGGGATTTTCATCAGGTTGCAGGCAGACTGTCCCCGCTCATGAAAACTTTTTGAAACTCATTTTCAAAGTTTGGGGTAAAGACTTCCTTCCCCAAGTTCTTGTGTATCTCATCGATTGTCCAGAACCGTCCGCCGTCCAGCTCGCTGCTTGGCGTGATGATGCCGTCGTAAACGGTCTTGTAGGAAAAGACCAGCTCCTTTTCCCGTTCTGATTCAAAAACGTAATGGACAAGCTTTTCGGATGTAAAGTCCTGTATGCCGAGCTCTTCACAAGCTTCGCGCTTTAAGGCCGCCTCGACATTTTCTCCCAAATCAATGTGTCCGCCCACCGAAGTGTCCCATTTTCCGGGCTGGATGTCTTTCCATGCAGGGCGTTTCTGCAGGAACAAATCTCCCCGGCTGTTGAACACATGCAGGTGGACTACCGGATGAAGCAGCTTGCTGCCGTTATGGCATTCCCCTCGCGTGGCGGCTCCGGTAAGGTTTCCTTCTTCGTCCACCAGCGGGAGCATTTCTTTTTCGTTGTCTTTCATAGGGCTATATGGAAAAGAAAAAGAATACGCCCGTCGCTATCATCAGGCATCCGATGGCGCCATAGAACAGGCGGGCCTGTTTGCGCCCGGCATTTTTTACGATGAACTGGGAGTTGCGGGCGTCGAAAAACCAGTTCCAGTTGAAAACAGCCGCCAAAAGCGACAGCAGTCCTATCAGAACGAACAGAGCCTGCAAGAAATAATGCATTTCCATTGCGGATTAAATTTCTTCGTCAGCATCGAACCGGATGCTGCGGCTGCCGTCTTCCGCTTCTTCGATATGCACATTCACCGTGTTTCCCGGCAGGAGGTCTTCCACCAGCTCCGGCCATTCGATGAAACACAAGGCTCCGCTGTAGAAATAGTCTTCGTATCCCATGTCATACACCTCTTCCAATTTCTTTATGCGATAGAAGTCAAAGTGGTAAATCAGTTCGCCCGTCGTGTCAGAACGGTATTCGTTGACGATGGCGAAAGTAGGCGAGTTGATTATGTCCGTAACCCCCAATTCTTCGCATACGGCCTTGATGAAGGTTGTCTTGCCTGCTCCCATCTTTCCGTAGAAGGCAAAGACGGTGTTGTCTCCCATCGAAGCGATGAACTGGCGTGCCGCTTCGTGGATATGGTCGAGTGAAGTGATTTTTAATTCCATAGATTCCGTTAGTATGTTGACGGTGCAAAAGTATAACAAAAAAGGAAACCTTTGGCTGATTACTTCTATTTTTTGCGTAAATAGTTTTATATTTCGTGGCTTCTTGGCCTTAATTTTGTATCTCGGAAATATAAAAAATCTATATCATGAAAAAACTTTGGGTAGCATTAGCATTTTTAGGTTTCTTGTCTGTGCAGACATATGCGCAGTGGAAGCCGGTAGAAGGGAAAATCAAGACCCGGTGGGCGGAACAGATAAAGCCGGACAACGTATTGCCGGAATATCCCCGTCCGATAATGGAGCGCGCGGAATGGAAGAACCTCAACGGCTTGTGGGAATATGCCATCATAGAGAAGGGCAGCCATACTCCGACGGCTTTCGACGGGCAGATATTGGTGCCTTTTGCCGTGGAGTCGTCACTGTCGGGAGTAGGCAAAAGAGTGGGAGAGTCTAAGGTACTGGTCTATCGCCGTACGTTTGACATTCCTTCTGCATGGAGAGGAAAAAAAGTTCTCCTGCATTTCGGGGCCGTTGACTGGAAAGCCGATGTTTGGGTGAACGGCATCAAGGTAGGCAGCCATACGGGCGGATTTACATCTTTCTCCTTTGATATAACCGGGGCACTGCAGCCGAAAGGAGACAACACCCTGCTCGTAAAGGTTTGGGACCCTACCGACAAGGGGTACCAGCCGCGGGGAAAGCAGGTTTCCGACCCGAACGGCATCTGGTATACTCCGGTGACGGGAATCTGGCAAACGGTATGGCTTGAGCCGGTGAACGCTTCTCACATCGATGGGCTGCGCATCACACCCGACATTGACAATAATCTGCTTTATTTAGACCCGGTGATGGAAAATGCCACTGCCGATGATATGGTGGAAGTTGCCGTATGGGACGGACAGACACAGGTGGCATCCGGAAAGAGCATCAATGGAGAAACCGTGCAGATAGAGATGCCGGAAGATGTCAAGCTGTGGTCGCCCGACGCTCCTTTCCTTTATACGCTGAAAGTGACATTGAAGCACCAGGGAAAGGAAGTGGACAAAATATCCAGCTATGCGGCCATGCGTAAGTATTCTTCCCGTCGCGATGCCGACGGCATCGTTCGTCTGGAGCTGAACAACAAGCCTTTGTTCCAGTTCGGTCCTTTAGACCAGGGATGGTGGCCCGACGGACTTTACACCGCGCCTACAGACGAAGCGCTTGTGTACGACATCCAAAAGACGAAGGATTTCGGCTTCAACATGATTCGCAAGCACATTAAGGTGGAGCCGGCACGTTGGTATACACATTGCGACCGGCTGGGAATCATCGTATGGCAGGATATGCCGAGCGGAGACCGCAATCCCGAGTGGCAGAACCGCAAGTATTTCGACGGAACAGAGATGAAACGCTCGTTTGAATCGGAGGCTTGCTACCGGAAGGAATGGAAAGAAATCATCGACTGCCTGTATTCTTATCCTTGCATCGGCACCTGGGTTCCGTTTAACGAGGCATGGGGGCAGTTTAAGACGCCCGAAATAGCAGAATGGACGAAGCGTTACGACCCTTCACGCCTTGTAAATCCGGCCAGCGGGGGCAATCACTACACTTGCGGGGACATGCTCGACCTGCATAACTATCCCGCCCCTGAAATGTATCTGTATGATGCGCAGCGTGCCACGGTGCTCGGCGAATATGGCGGTATAGGATGGGTAGTGAAAGGGCATATCTGGGAGCCTGACCGCAACTGGGGATACGTACAGTTCAATTCTTCGAAGGAAGTGACCGATGAATACGTGAAATATGCCGATATGCTTTACCGTTTGGCCTTGCGGGGCTTCTCGGCAGCGGTATATACCCAGACGACGGATGTGGAAATAGAAGTAAACGGACTGATGACATACGACCGCGAGGTTATTAAAGTGGATGAGAAGCGTGTGCGGGAAATAAATGAGAAGCTGTGCAATTCATTGAATCGTTAGCAGGTTTATAGTGGAAGACGGTACGGAAGTTTCTTTTTGTCGAAAGAGCGATTTCCGTACCTCTTTCTTTAAATAAAATGTTTACCTTTGTTTCCATGAAAAAACAGAATCCTTTATGCTTTTTGGTCCTGTCATTGATTTTTCTGGCCGTGGCGGTAAGAGTTGCGGCCGATGTCCCCTTTTATTATTACTTCAGGACTCTCGACACCAAGTCAGGACTTTCTCACAGTACGGTCAATGTAATGCTTCAGGATTGCAACGGCTTTATGTGGATGGGCACAAAGGACGGACTGAACAGATACGACGGATTATCTTTCCGGGTATTCCATAAAGAGGATTCCGGATTGGGAAACAATTTCGTTACTGCCCTTCATGAAGACAAGGACGGAGATATATGGGTGGGCACCGATGCCGGAGTCTACATTTATCATCCCGGCCGTGAGGATTTTTCTTCGTTTGACAAGATTCCTTCGGGTATGGATGGCCGGATAAAGCGCTCTGTGACCTGCATCGCTTCCGACGGGCGGGGGAATGTTTGGATAGCGTCGGACGGTGAGGGGCTGTTTTGTTATGACAAGAAGGCCGGCAGTCTGAAGACATGCATTGCCTATGCGGAAAAGGCTTTGCCCAACATCACTCACTTCTGGTTTGGTGAGGACTGTGTGTGGATGGGGTGCTACGAAGACAACCTTTATCTTTTTGATGAGAAGTCCGGCATAAAAGGGTTTAAAGACAATGAAGGGCGGGAGTCTTTCAAAGGCAAAATAATCAACGCCTCGGTGAAAGGCCTGCATAACTGCCTGTATGTGGCGGCTTCTGACGGGTTATGGGAAATCAATCTGACGACCCGCAAGGTGCGGAGCCTTTTAAAGGAATATGTCCGCAGCGTCTGTCTGCGCACAGATACGGAGCTGTGGGCCGGGACGGAGCAGGGACTTTACATTTATGACCTGAAGAAAGATACATGCGTGCATCTCACAACTTCGGTTTCCGACGACCGTTACGCGCTTTCAGACAATGCAATCTATTCTGTGTTCAAGGATAAGGAAGGCGGCATGTGGATAGGGTCTTATTTCGGCGGGGTGAACTATTATCCGTATCCGTATACTTATTTCGAAAAATATTATCCGCACGACGGATTGCTCTATATGGGGCGTCGCGTGCGTGAGTTTTGTGCGGACAATGACGGGATGGTCTGGATTGGAACCGAGGACAAAGGGCTGTTTTGCTTCAATCCTTCCGACGGTTCGCTCAAGCCTTTCGTTCATCCCGACTTGTATCACAACATTCATGGCTTGTGTCTGGACGGGAATTCCTTATGGGTGGGAACTTTCGCCGGAGGGTTGAACCGGATTGACCTGCGCACCCGCCGGTTGAAGCATTACCGCAAGGGCGATGCTCCCAATACGCTGAACGCCGACAATGTGTTTTCGGTATTCAGAAGCAGCACGGATGAGGTATGGATAGGCACAACCTCCGGACTGCTGCGGTATAATCGGACAACGGACGACTTTACGCGCATAAGGCAGATGGAAAATGTGTTTGTGTATGATATACAGGAAGACAGTTCGGGACGGCTGTGGATGGCTACCTATTCAGACGGGGTGTTTTGCTATGACATCCCGCACGGAGAATGGAGGAAATACAGCCGGCAGGCGGACGATTCCACCTCGCTGCCTTACAATAAGGTGATAAGCATATTCGAAGACAGCCGGAAGCGGCTGTGGTTTATGACGCAGGGGGCGGGATTCTGCCGGTATGTCCCTGAAACGGACAGTTTTGTCCGTTACGATATGTCAGACGGGTTTCCGAGCAATATCGTTTATAAAATGCTGGAAGACGACAACGGCCTGTTATGGCTGGCCACAAACAATGGTCTGGTTTCTTTTCAGCCTGAGACGGAGATAAAGCATCTGTATACTACGGCCAACGGGCTGCTGGACAACCAGTTTAATTACCAGTCGGGATATAAGGATGAAAAGGGGAAACTTTATTTGGGCAGCATCAACGGGTTTGTTTCTTTCGACCCCTCCACTTTTATCCGGAACAAACAGATTTCTCCTATTGTGCTGACGGATTTTTTCCTGTATAACAAACGGATTTTGATAGGGGGAAAAGATTCTCCCCTGCAGCAGAGCGTCACGCTGTCCGATGCCATAACGCTGGATGCAGACCAGAATTCGTTTTCTTTGCGGGCTGTAGTGCTGAGTTATCAGGCTCCTTTGTCGAACCGGGTGCTTTACAAACTGGACGGATTCGATAAGGAATGGTTCTTGCTGGATAATGCCGACTCACGCATCAGCTATTCAAACCTTCCTTATGGCAGCTATACGCTGCGGGTTCGCGGGGCCAACAGCGACGGAATATGGAATCCGTCGGAAAAGACATTGCGGATAAAAGTCCGCCCGCCCCTTTATCTGTCGGGGGCGGCCTATGCCTTTTATTTCATTTTGTCGGCTGGAATGGCGCTGGCGCTCGTCCGTTATTTCCGCAGGCGCAGTCTCCGCAGACACCAGATGGCGATGGAAAAGCTGGAATATGAGAAGGAGCGCGAGCTGTATGCGGCAAAAATCGATTTTTTCACGAATGTGGCGCACGAAATCCGCACGCCTCTCACCCTTATCAAAAGTCCGCTTGAAAATGTCCTTTCGTCGGGACACGTGGATGATGCCGTGAAAGACGACCTTGAAATCATGGATATGAACACCAACCGCCTGCTCGACCTGGTCAACCAGTTGCTCGACTTCCGTAAGACCGAGACAAAAGGTTTCCAATTGAACTTTGCGGATTACAATATCTCGGACATTCTCGGCAAGACATACATACGGTTTACGCCTTTGGCAAAGGACAAAGGACTGGAGTTTACCGTCGAAACGGTGGACAGCCTGCATGCGGCGGTCGATAAGGAGGGCTTTACGAAGATTGTCAGCAATCTGCTTACGAATGCGGTGAAGTATGCCGGAAGTTATATTCATGTGGAACTGAAACCCGATGAGGACGGAAAGTCTTTTTCACTCAGGATAACCAACGACGGCAAGGTGATTCCCCCGGCCATGCGCGAGGAAATCTTCAAGCCTTTCATTCAATATCGGGAGAGCGGCTCTTTCAAAACTCCCGGAACAGGCATCGGACTGGCCCTGGCACGCTCGCTGGCGGAGCTTCACGGCGGCACGCTGAAGATGGATGACGCGTCCGGGTGCAACCGTTTCATCCTGACACTGCCGGTTTATCAGGAAAAGGCATTGCGTCTGACCCGGAAAGAGCCGGAAGAAACGGCGGTGGAGACGGACGAAGTGCGCGGCGGTTCGCCGGCCGGATTCCGTTATACGGTGCTGATTGTGGAAGACAACGCCGAGCTGCGCCGCTTCTTGCAGAAGCAGTTGTCTGATTCTTACCGGATATTGTGCGCATCCAACGGTGTGGAGGCTTTGGATGTCTTGCGCGATGCGGTGATAAACCTGATTGTGTCTGATGTGATGATGCCGGAAATGGACGGCCTGGAGTTGTGTGATAAGGTGAAGTCGGATTTAGACTACAGCCATATCCCCGTTATACTTCTGACAGCCCGGACTACCTTGCAGGCAAAGATGGACGGACTCAATGCCGGAGCGGATGCGTACGTAGAGAAACCCTTCTCGATGGATTATCTGAAAGTCTGTATCTCCAGTTTGTTGAAGAACCGGGAACAGTTGCAGGCCGCGTTTATGCACGCTCCTTTCGTTCCGACAAACAGTGTCGCCATCAGCAAGGCCGATGAAGATTTCCTGAAGAAGCTGAACGGAGTGGTGCAGGCCAATATACAGAATCCGGACTTCAGCATGATAGATTTGGCCGAACAGTTGTGTATGAGCCGTTCGAGCCTGAATCGGAAGATTAAGGGCGTGCTTGATGTGACTCCCAACGACTATATCCGCATCGAGCGTCTGAAGAAGGCGGCCCAACTCCTGCAGGAAGGCACGTGCAAGATAAATGAAGTGTGCTATATGGTAGGATTCAACACCCCGTCTTACTTTGCCAAATGTTTCCAGAAACAGTTCGGCGTGCTGCCGAAAGACTTTGCGGGAAATGGAAAATAGGTTATTAACTAAAAAAGATAGTGTCAATGAAACGGATATTGGTATGGATTGTGCTTTTCTGCCTTTGCCCGCCGGGAATATGGGCAGATGATTACCGCTACGATAGGAATGTTCCCTATCGCAGTGTGCCTTCGGACGATGTGTATGCCGACTCGCTGTGCCGGCTTGACATTGCTTATCCGGCGGATGCAGCCGATGCTCCTGTTGTGGTATGGTTTCATGGCGGAGGCCTGACGGGAGGAAACCGTGAGATTCCCCCTCAGCTGTTGGCCGACGGCCTGGTTGTGGTGGGAGTGGAATACCGTTTGTCTCCTCGGGCGGACATATCAGAAATACTGGATGATGCCGCGGCCGCTGTGGCATGGACTATGGAAAACATAGCCCGTTACGGGGGAAGCGCGGACAAGATTTATCTGTCCGGCCATTCTGCGGGAGGATATCTGGTAGACATGGTGGGGCTGGATAAAAGTCTGTTGGGCAAATACGGCAAAGATGCCGACCGGATTGCAGGCCTGATACCGTGCAGCGGGCAGGTGATAACCCATTTCGAGACGCGCCGACAGATGGGAATGTCTCCTTTGCAGCCGCTGGTCGACCGTACGGCCCCGCTTTATCATGTCCGGAAAGATTGCCCGCCCATCCTGATACTTTCCGGCGACCGCGAACTGGAGCTTTACGGGCGCTATGAAGAGACCGCATACTTTTACCGACTGTTGAAACTGGTGGGGCATCCCGATGTCACACTTTATGAACTCGATGGATATGACCACGGCAATATGCCGTTGGCTTCCTATCCCTTGATATTGCAGTTTGTCGGCAAGCATGAAAAGGGAAGATGATGAGGCCCTTTCTTCTTGCGGCCGTTGTTTCTTGCGGCAAAGCCCGGTCTTGTCAAGGCCGGGCTTTGTCGTAAGCCGGTTTTTGACAGCATGAAACGGCAGGCCTGTCCGCACGGAAATTGGGGCGGATGCTTGCCGCAATTTTGTTTGATGCCTGCTTCTGTACTGTATGAATCTTGCGGAAAGATGAAACAATTTGGTCTTATCATGCAATAATCTTGCCATTTTTCGGAAAAGCGGGGAAAGGTTTCTGCCTTGGATGTTTTGTTTTATGATTTGCGCCGTTTGTTGTCTTGTAAGGCAAGGCTGATTGCTACATTTGCACCACGTAATTACATGGGAAGGAAAGAAGGATCCTGATTTTTGTTCTTTAATTAGCAATTTTATAGTATTAAATCTAATCTATTTAGACATGAGTAAAAAGCTGTTATTTTTATGTCTTTTACTTTTTACACTGAGTATTCAGGCGCAAAATGTGAAGATGACCGGTAGTGTGGTCGATGTAGACGATCTTCCCCTCATAGGAGTAAATGTGGTTATAAAGGGAACTACTGTGGGTACGACCACGGATTTGGACGGAAACTTCGTGCTGGAAGGAAAAAATGGGGACATTCTGGTCTTTTCTTATATAGGAATGGTTTCGCAAGAAATAGAGTTTAAGGGTCAGCCCTTGAGGGTAGTTCTGAAGGATGATTCCGAAGCGCTCGATGAAGTGGTTGTAATCGGATACCAGACGGTGAAAAAATCGGATTTGACAGGTGCGGTTGCCGTCGTTGATGCCAAAGAAATGAAAAAGAGTGCGGCAGGAACCATCACCAGCCAGTTGCAGGGTCTGGCAACAGGTATCAATGTCCGCAGTACTGGGCGTGCAGGCGAGGACGCTTCCATTGAAATCCGTGGCATTGGCTCTTTGAGTGACAACAGTCCGTTGTGGATTGTCGACGGAATGATTGCCGATCCGGGCGTAGACTTTAATCCGGCGGATATCGAGTCCATTCAAATCTTGAAGGATGCTTCTGCGGCAGCCATCTATGGTTCGCGTGCCGCCAACGGTGTGATTATCGTTACCACCAAGAAGGGTAAGGAAGGCCCGATGAAAGTAGGAGTCAGCGTAAAGGAGACCTTGGAATGGAGTCCGAAATACGATTTGATGAACGCGGCTGAATATAAGAAATATAATGATATGGCTTACAGTGAGGCCATAAAGAACGGCGTTGCCAGCATTACGGCTCTTCAGCAGCATTCTGAGTTTGATACAGACTGGCAGGATGAAGTGTTTAAAACGGCCTTGGTGCAGGATTATAACGTGTCTTTGTCTGGTGGCAGTGACTCGGGCAACTATTATGTGTCGGCGGGGTATTATAATAACGATGGCGTTTCATACGGCAATAATTTCGACCGATACAGTTTCCGTGTAAATACCACCGGCAAGAAAGGATGGTTTTCTTTCGGTGAAAATCTGGCCTATTCACTGACAAACAAGGATCCCTTGCAGACAAACCCTTACAATGATGTCGTGCGTATGATGCCTACGATACCGGTTTACGATGAAAACAATCCGGGCGGATACGGATATGGAGACGCTGCCAAGTATAATACATTCGGCACAAATCCGATAGCCCGCGAGAATCTGGAGAAGATGCATGAGCGCCAGAATCGTTTGAACGGTTCTTTGTGGCTGGAGTTCAAGCCTTTTGATTTCCTTTCATATAAGTTTAATGGAGGTATTGACCTTTATTTCTATGAAAAGTCATGGTTCAGAGGGGAAGGAAACTGGACGCAGAATCAGGAACACCGTGACCCGGAAAGCCAGAAACAGCGTGACAACACCTATAATATGCTGGTGGAACATACGCTGAACTTTAACAAAGACTTCGGAAAGCATCATGTAGATGCCGTAGTTGGTACTACTTACCAGCATCATGAATGGGAAGGTCTGTGGGCTTCACGCCTGAATTTCCCGATGCTTGGCTATGAAGACTATCTGGAGGTGCTGAACGCAGGAAAAGGCAATCAGCAGAATACGAACAGCATCAGCGAGAATGCCATGATTTCTTATTTGGGACGCGCAAATTATATTTATGATGACAAGTATTATTTGACGGCGACTTTCCGTCGTGACGGTACTTCGCGCCTGTCAAAAGAAAATCGTTGGGGAAATTTCCCTTCCTTCTCGGCGGCATGGAGAATCTCTAAAGAAAAATTCTTTAAGGTTTCATGGATTGATGATTTGAAGATTAGAGGAAACTGGGGACGCTTGGGTAATTCTTCTATCGACGATTGGGATTATCTTGGCACGATAAATCAAAGTCTGGTAACCATTATCGGAGGGGTTCCCGTGTCAGGAGCTGCGCAGGTTAAATTGGTCAACAGCGACCTGGTTTGGGAGACGAAAGAGACGATGAACTTTGGTTTTGACGCGGCTTTCCTTAACCAGCGGCTGAATGTGAGTGCGGAGTATTATGTTTCTAAGACTTCGGATGTGTTGACGGATATGCCCATCGCTCTTTCTACCGGTAATCAAGAAGGAGCGCCTAAGGCGAATGCGGCAAGTTTGAAAAATCAAGGGTTTGAAATGACCGTAGGATGGAGAGACCAAGTATCAGACTTTAAATATAATGTAAGCTTGAGCTTGACAACCTTGAAAAATGAAGTGACTGATTTGGGATATGACAAACCTTATGTTATCTCGGGGCAGGCTATCAGCAAGCCGGGAGAACCGTTGGGTATGTTCTATCTTTATAAAACGGATGGCTTGTTCAGAACGCAGGCTGATATTGACAACTATGTAAACTCAAAGGGTGAACCGATTTTGATTAATGAGAAACGGCCTCAGCTGGGAGATGTAAGATACGTGAATACGGATGACGATACGAATATCACGGCAAACGACCGTCAGATTTGTGGCAGCCCGTGGGCAAAATTGCAGACTTCCTTGATTTTTAATGCTGAGTGGAAAAACTTTGATTTGAGTATGATGTGGTATGGGCAGTTTGGAAATAAGATTTATAATGTAGACCGTTGGCAGGGACGCTTGTTTTCCGACAACTCTAATTATATCCGTTTTGATAAAGGTGAGGAGCCTTATCAGGAAAATCCCAATTCAAGCACGCCTCGCATCATTTATGGCGACCAACGGAATTCTTGGGATAGCGACCGTTTCTTGGAGAATGGTTCTTATTTCAGGCTGAAGAATATTTCTTTGGGATATACATTCAAGAAGACTTTCTTGACAAACTATGGAATAGACAATTTGCGCTTGTATGTAACAGGAAGCAATCTGATAACAATCACTGGATATAGTGGATTAGACCCGGACTTTGTCAATACAGATGTATGGAATCGCGGAACATGCAGCTTTGCTTTCCCTAATACGCGCTCTGTAATGTTTGGTTTGGATTTAACCTTTTAATAGATAATCTAAAGAAAATGTGATATGAAAAATATATATAAGTTTTTGATGTGTGGTGCTTTTGCTTTATGCACCGGATGTAGTGGAGACTTGTTGGATATAGACAATCCGAATGAAGTAACTATACCAACATTTTGGAATAAGGCCGAAGATGCTGTAGCGGGAGTAAATGCTTGTTATAGCGCATTGTATAAAGAGCCTACTTGGATGCGATGGCTTTCTTTCAGATATGATTTGACTTCTGATGAGGGATGGAGTTCTTCTCCTTGGATTGAATTGGGAGATTGGACGCGCTTTTTGTATTCGAATTATAACTTTAACGAAGGGAACAACCAGCATTGGGAGTTTTTCTATATGGGTATATTCCGCTGTAATCAGGTCTTGAAATATGTTCCGGATATAGAAATGGATGAAACGGAAAAGAATCGGGTGCTGGCTCAAGCTTCGTTTATGCGCGCTTTATGGTATTTCCAGATAAATTTGCTTTGGGAAAAAGGAACTTTGGTTCTTGAGCCGGTTGAGGCCGGATATAGACCAAAAGATGCTTCGGAAGCTGAAATTTGGGGTCAAATAGAGAAAGACTTGCTGTTTGCTGCTGAATATCTGCCAGAATCATGGAATGCGGAAAATGTGGGGCGCGCTACCAAAGGAGCGGCTAAAGCTCTTTTAGGAAAAGCTTATATGCAGCAGCATTTGTATGATAAGGCCAAAGAGCAGCTTTCTTGGTTGATAGAAAGAGAGGGGACACTGTATGGATTGATAGATAATTGGGTGGATAATTTTACTGATTTGGATGAAAACAACAAGGAAGGTATTTTTGAAATCCAGTTTGATGATACCAATAAAGGAGGAACAGGCAATGATGCAAGTATGGCGACGGGTTTCCAACGTACGCAGTTCTATGCTCCGAGTGGAATTGGTTGGGGAGACGGAAAGGCCCGTCGTTGGTTGGTCGATGAATTCCTGAAGGAAAAGCGGGAAGACGGCAAGAATGACATTCGCTTGTATAATAGTATTTTGTATCATGGCTTTTCAAAAGATTTTCCTGACGAGTCGAAGAAATATTATAGTATAGCGGACGCAGATAATGATGAGCAATGGAACAGTTGGGGAAAGGATCCGGAAGATTGTTACATCCGTAAATACAGCACTTCATATTATCGGGAAGTTGAAGATTATTTTGCCCGGAACAATTATAGGATTATGCGCTATGCGGATATTCTGTTGAATTATGCCGAATGTATTGTTGAAACTGATGGAAAAGTATCGGATGCAGCCAAATATGTAGACCAAGTAAGAACGCGTGTCGGTCTTGCCAAACTGGAAGACAGTCAATGGGCTTCTTGTCTTTCTTCAAAAGAAGCTTTCTTAAAGCGTTTGCAGATGGAAAGAACTTTGGAGTTATGTTTTGAAGGCTGGAGATGGGCCGATTTGAAGCGTTGGGGATTGTTGGATTCACAGGCGGGTATCGACGAGCTGAAGTCTCGCGATGCCGATTTCAATAACTTTGTGATAGGGAAGCACCGCCGTTTGCCTATTCCGCAATCAGAAATCGACCAAAGTGAAGGGCAGTTAACCCAGAATCCGATGTATTAATCATAAAGGTGCACCACGGTATTGTAGGATATTCGTGGTGTACCTTTGTCCTTTAATTGGAAAATTATGAAAGCACATTTTTTTATCTGTCTTTTGGTGGGAGGAGGCTTGAGTCTGGCTAATGCCCAAAATATAGACAATCCGGTATTGCCGGGAGTGGCAGATGCAGGAGTTGTCAAGTATAATGGAAAATATTTTATTGGAGGTGTCAATACCTTTGGCGACTTTTATGTTTCCGATGATTTGGTTCATTGGGGAAAGCCTGTTCATGTAGTTTCAATGGATAATGAATGGACTAAAGGAACGGGTGCCGGAGACAATCAGATTCATGCCAATAACATGCTTTACTTGAACGGGCAGTTTCATCTGTACTGGTCGGTAAATTATTGGGGGAAAGACAGGCATGCCGTGCATATTGCCCATGCCCAAAGTGATGATGTATTAGGCCCTTATAGAGAGCCGGTTAAGGCAACTTGGATGGATAACCGGATTGACCCGCATGTTTTTAAGGACGATGACGGTCAACTGTATATGTATATGGTTCGTTTCACAGACGGAAATACGATATGGGGGCGGAAAATGAAAAATCCGGAAGAGTTTGCCGGAGAGCCGGTCTGTCAGTTTGCTTCTTTGCCCGACACTTGGGAAACAATGGATAATAGAGTGGCGGAGGGCCCGTGGGTCATAAAGTACCGCGGAAGGTATTATATGATGTATAACGCCAATCATACGGCGACTGATTGGGGCAATTACCAGTTGGGAGTAGCTGAAGCAGAATCTCCTTTGGGCTTTCAGAATGGAAGTAAATACAGTTATCCGGTGGTAAAGTCTAATCAGATTGATTTGGAGGAAAGTTATCCGGATGTTTTGAGACTTCATTCTTCAGACTTTGCTTATACAGAGCAGGCTCCGGCAAGCGGATGGAACAAGGCCGGTTTTGATGATACAGGTTGGAAATGGGGAAAGACAGGCTTTTCGTCAGTCAATATCGAGGGTTCTACCGTGCGAAAACAGAATACGGTATGGAAATCCGCCCGGTTATGGTTGCGTAAGAATTTTGTGGTTGGTAACTTGAATCATAATTATGCTTTGCGTATCAATCATGCCGGGGCAACAAAGATTTATCTGAATGGTTCATTGATTTATCAGAAGGATAAGGCTGATTATTGTATCTTGAATTTGGACGAGAAACAGTTGCAGAATCTGAACAGTGGCAGTAATCTGCTTGCCGTTGAGACTTCCAAAGGAGAGAAGGATAATTTCTTTGATGTCGCTTTGTTTGACATGAATGCCGATAGGGCAGAGAATATTTTGTTTACTCCAGGGCAGCCGAATATAGTGAGAGGGGTAAACGGCTTTGAATGGTGGCTGGTTTATATGGCCAACAAGAATGCAGAAGACCGGGGACAGTATATAAACCGCATACATTTCTTTGATAAGACATTATATGTTGATGGGATAACGGACAAGAAGACTCAAGGTTATCATCCGGAGCCGGGAAAGCCGACTTATGGGGATGTGTTTGATGATGCTGCCCGTTTGAAAAGTCACTGGCAATGGGATAACGGTTCTGATTGGAGCGTGTTGGGTGGAGAAATGAAGGTTGCTTCTTCCGCTTTGTCTCAGGCTTTGATAAAGGGGAGCCGTGCTGCTCGTACTTATTTGTTTGAGGCAGGCGTAAAAACACAGACTGAAGCGGGAGTGACAATCTGGTGGAAGGACAGGCTTAATTATATGAGAATAGGGCTTGATGCCGGACAAAACATCTGGTATTTCCTTGAAAGTCGGGATGGAGTGGAACGGAAGCAGAGTTTCCCCTTGTCTCCAGACTTTAAATGGGGGGCATACCATTCTTTACGTGCCGAAAGGAATATGGATTGCCTGAAGGTTTGGTTGGACGAGATACCGGCTCCCGGACAGTTTTTGTTTACCGGCCTGACAGATGAAGCCGGCATTCCGGGAGTCTTCTCCAACGGTGGGGCGAGTGCTTTTGATGGCGTGACTTATACGATAGGTTTTGATGACTATGATGCGGTGATGCCGCGCTGGGAAACTGTAGAGGGAAATTATGTTCAGACGGACAAAGGATTGCAGACACGGTCGGATAAGGCGGTTGCCGTAAAGGGAGAACTCTTGGAGGATTATGAATTCGAAGTGCAGGTAACGAATCATTCGGATAAAGGGAAGGCAGGAATTTTTCCGTTGTACATAGATTCGCAGAATTATCTGAAGGTGGGACTGGATGCCGAAAAGCGCCAGCTTGAAGTGACGATGATGAAAGACGGCAAGATAATCCGGCAATGGAACAGTCCGCTTGCGCATTTGCAGACATTGTATGCCGATGTAAAATATACGGACTTTATAGAAAAAGGATACCGAATGCGGTTTCCTACATGGTTGGATGCTGTTTATTTGAACCGTCAGGAAGTGGATGGGGAAGACGGATTGGTGGAAAATATGTTTTCAAACTTCAATATTGAATTCTTGAAACAGGGAAAATGGTATCCGCTGCCGATAAAAAATGTATCTTTAGCTGAGCATCCGGTGTATAATAAAGCGGTTTTTGAACCGGTAAAGGCGGAAGGCTTCCGGTTTGTCAATAAGAATGCGGAAGACTTGAAGCGTCATATATATAAGATTCGTATAAGAGAATTGTTTAAGGATTCTTATAATGTGCGTGCCGTAAGAAGAGGAAACAAACTTTATCTGTTTGTCGACGGGAAAGAAGTCGGCAGTTACGCTGTCGATTTTGCAGAATCTCGCGTCGGTTTGTATTCGGAAAATTGTGAAGTGTCTTATAATGGGATATTATATTATCATATAGCTGAATGAAAAGATGAATAAATTATTAAATTTGTGGTTGATGTCGGTTTTTTTCCTCTTGGTGTCTTGCGGAGGAGGAACCGGCAAGAAGAGCCTGGATGACGGACAAAAAGACACACTGGTGGTATTGAATGAAAGGGTGACCTTGGCCGATCCGTTTATTATGCTGCATGACGGGACTTATTATGTGTATGGAACGAATGCGGACGAAGGCATTGAGGTTTATGTGTCTGATGATTTGCTGAACTGGAGGCGGAAAGGCTTGGCTTTGGCTAAAGGGGATGTGTGGGGAGACCATTGGTTCTGGGCACCTGAAGTATATGAAATTGACGGAATGTTCTATATGTATTATTCAGCAGAAGAGCATATCTGTGTCGCTACATCCCAATCCCCGTTGGGGCCGTTTAGGCAAACGGTCAAGAAGCCTATGATTGAAGATGAAAAGTGCATTGACAATTCCTTGTTTGTTGATGATGACGGTAAGGCTTATTTGTTTTTTGACAGGTTTAATGACGGATTGAACATATGGGTTGCAGAGCTGGAAGAAGATTTGATGACGATAAAAGAACAGACGATGCGTCCATGCATTCATGTTTCTCAGGCTTGGGAAGAGGTTTGGCCGAGAGTGAACGAAGGTTCTTTCGTCATAAAGCACAAAGGGAGGTATTATATGACCTATTCGGCAAACAGTTATGAAAGCCAGTTCTATGGAATCGGTTGCGCTGTTGCTGATGATATTATGGGACGATGGGAGAAATATGATGACAATCCCCTGCTGCAAAAGCCGGAAGGCTTGGTGGGAGTCGGACATAGTGCGATGTTTACAGACAAAGAAGGGAATATGCGTATTGTTTACCACGCTCATAAGGATTCACAGAATATACATCCTCGGGCGATGTATATTGGAAAAGTTGATTTTGTGCAGGTGGATGGTAAGGATAAGATGAGGATAAGCAAGGATTATATAGTTCCGCGTTTGGTTAAATAATGATAAGTAAGATATGAAGTTCAAGTATTTATTTTTAGGGCTGTTTGCTGCGGCGAATTTGTCGGCGGCAGACTTTTATGTCAATCCTGTGGTAAACTACAGTCTTCCTGACCCGACTGTGATAAAGGGCGATGACGGCTATTTTTATCTTTATGCAACGGAGGATATTCGTAATCTGCCCATTCACCGTTCAAAGGATTTGGTGAACTGGGAGCTGGTGGGAACGGCATTTACGGATGAGACCCGCCCGGATTTTGAACCGAACGGGGGATTGTGGGCGCCGGATATAAATAAAATCGGCGACAAGTATGTGCTTTATTATTCCATGTCGGTATGGGGAGGGGAATGGACTTGCGGCATCGGTTGTGCGGTAGCCGACCGTCCTTCCGGGCCGTTTACCGACTGCGGGATGATGTTCCGCAGTAACGGGATTGGGGTTCAAAACTCCATCGACCCCTTCTACATGGAAGATGGCGGGAAGAAATATCTGTTTTGGGGGAGCTTCAGCGGAATTTACGCGATAGAACTGGCCGACGACGGCCTGAAAGTCAAGTCGGGCGAGAAGCCGAAGCAGATAGCAGGCAAGGCATACGAGGGGACTTACATACACAAGCACGGGGGATATTATTATCTGTTTGCTTCTGTAGGCTCATGCTGTGAAGGCTTGAAGAGTACATATACCACGGTGGTGGGGCGTTCCGAAAATTTGTTCGGGCCCTATGTCGACAAGCAGGGACGCAACATGCTGGACAATCATCATGAAATCTTGATACACAAGAATGAGGCTTTTGTAGGAACGGGGCATAACTCGGAGATTGTAACCGACAACGCCGGAAACGACTGGATGCTTTATCACGCTGTAAGCGTGGCCAATCCGGACGGGCGTGTATTGATGCTGGATAAAGTATGCTGGAAAGACGGATGGCCGTATGTGGAGACTGCTTCGCCGTCGTTGAAATCTGAAAAGCCGGTTCTGTAATTTTTTTTGACCATGGAAAAAATATTTTTGCTGCCAGTGATAAGTATGTTTGCCTTATGCGGATGCGTGGGGCAGACGGGTGAGAAAAATGTGACGGAGCAGGAAGGCCGGGAGATTTGCTTTGCCGACCCTACCGTTATCCGCGAAAACGGGAAGTTTTATCTGACCGGAACGGGGGATAACCGCCCGCAAGGCTTCACGATGCTTGAGTCTGAAGACTTGAAGACCTGGCATGTGATGTCGGGGGATTCAGTGCAATATATCCTGAAAGAGGGAGACCATGTTTTTGGGGACAAGGGATTCTGGGCTCCCCAATGGTTCAAGGATGACGCAGACGGAGGCAAGGTTTATTTTACCTATACGGCAAACGAGCAGACCGTATTGGCCGAAGCCGCTACGTGGCAGGGGCCGTTCCGTCAGGATGAGGTGAAACCGATAGACGGAAGTGAGAAGAATATCGATTCATACCTGTTTCGGGACGATGACGGCAGGTATTATCTGTATCATGTCCGCTTTAACCGGGGAAACTATATATGGGTGGGCGAGTTTGATATGCAGAAAAAGGAAATAAAGCCGGGCACTCTGCGCCAGTGTCTTGACTGTACGGAGGCTTGGGAAAGGACATCCAACTATATTTCCGACCCGATTATGGAAGGGCCCACGGTCATGAAGATGGACAGCCTGTATTATCTTTTCTATTCGGCCAATCATTTCATGAATATTGACTATGCGGTGGGGTATGCCACGGCTTCTTCTCCTCTGGGCCCCTGGAAGAAATCTGCAAACAATCCGATTATCCACCGCAGCATTGTAAAGGAAAACGGCTCTGGGCATGGGGATGTGTTTACGGATGACAAGGGAAAATATTATTATGTCTATCATGTGCACGCCTCGGATACGGCAGTCTCTCCCCGGAAGACCCGCATCGTTCCTCTGGTGATGAAGAAGAACAGGGAGGGGGCCTATGACATATCGGTGGATGCTAATGGAATAATTAAACCAAACCAAAAATAAAAAAACTATGATTTTGAGAAACGTATTGTGTGGAACGCTGCTGCTGGCCGGCATTGCCGCGGTGAACGCCGTAGAGTATACGCCGGAAAATGTGGCGGCAACGATTTCGCTGAAAGTTCCCGGCAATGATGCCGTGCGTTATCCGCTGACTTTCCAGACTCTTCAAAAGGGCGGATTCGATTACCAGTTGGTGGCTTCAGACAGATTGCCCGTGATGATTTACCAGAAGGTGTCTGGCAATGAAGACATCAAGCGGGTTACCTTGTTTATCGTAGCGACGGAAGATGTGTATTTCAATTACGGGCAGCAGGTAAAGAGCGGGGCAAGTCACGGCGACTGCCTGTTTTACATGCCCGGATTCTGGTATCGCCGCAATTTGCGTTCGCCCAAAGAGGCGCCTTCATTCCATACATCCGACAGTTGGGTGGTGCGCGAAGACCGTTTGAGCAGTCCGATGACCACCATTTGGGATGAGAAAAACGGCCGTTCATGGTCTGTCGCCCGCATCGGTGACTTTGAAACGGATGCGTTGACTACCCATAAAGAGGGTGAAGTGATATTGTCAGGCAAGACTTCTGTGGGATATACGGGTTTTGAGAACAGTAACGGGACGGCCGCTTTGTCTTTTGGATTCCCCTATAAGGAAGCGCCTAAAACCTATATCCGCAAGCTTACGCTGGCTCCTTCGGTAGAGGCGTTCCAGTTTCTTGGCAAAGGGAAAAGCGTGACACTGACATGGGAAATCCGCGAGGCCGAGGCTGCCGACTATTCCGACTGTGTGAAGCAGGCGTGGGAATATTGCTACGATTTGTATAAGCCCGTTCCGGTTGAGACTCCCTATACGGATGAGAGGATGAAAGAAGTGATGAGCAATTTTTTTGTCGAGAGTTTTGTGGGAGATACGCCTACCAAATATTATTCGGGAGTGGAGATAAAGACCGCTACCTGCGACAATATGGATGTGGCGGAAGTCGGTTTCGTGGGCCGTACACTGCTGAACGCGTTCAATGCCCTGGAATATGGAGAGAGCATGCGCAGGACAGATTTGGTAACCAATGCCAATGCCATTTTTGATTCGTATCTGGAGCATGGCTTCTCAGAGGCGGGATTTCTGAATGAAGTAGTCCACTACAAGCGGAGCGGTGCTGATCCCGTCCACAGCATCCGTCGCCAGTCGGAGGGAGTATATGCCGTTTTGTATTATCTGGACTATGAAAAGCGTCAGGGACGCAGGCATCCGGAGTGGGAGGAACGTTTGAAAGGCATGCTGGACAAGTTCCTGCAGATTCAGAATCAGGATGGAAGTTTCCCGCGCAAGTTTAAAGACGACCTTTCTGTCATCGACAAAAGTGGCGGAAGCACGCCCTCGGCCACGCTTCCTTTGGTGATGGGCTACAAATACTTTAAAGACAAACGTTATCTGGAGTCGGCAAAGCGTTCTGTTGCCTATTTGGAGAATGAGCTGATATCAAAGGCCGACTATTTCTCATCTACTCTCGATGCCAACTGCGAAGATAAGGAAGCGTCGCTTTATGCGTCGACGGCCGCTTATTATCTGGCATTGGCGACGAAAGGGAAAGAGCGTGCGCATTATGCGGAACTGGCCAAAAAGTCGGCTTATTTTGCCTTGTCGTGGTATTATACGTGGGATGTTCCGTTTGCTCCGGGACAGATGCTGGGCGATATCGGCCTGAAGACCCGCGGATGGGGAAATGTTTCCGTAGAAAACAACCATATCGATGTTTTCGTATTCGACTTTGCGGATGTGCTCCGCTGGCTGTCGAAGGAATGCGGTGAGCAGCGTTTCGCCGAGTTTGCAGAAGTCATCAATACATCCATGAGACAACTGTTGCCGTATGAGGGCCATATGTGCGGAATCGCTAAGGAAGGATTTTATCCGGAGGTGGTGCAGCACACGAATTGGGACTACGGAAAGAACGGGAAGGGCTATTACAATGACATCTTTGCTCCGGGATGGACGGTCGCTTCACTTTGGGAACTCTTGTCTCCGGGGCGGGCGGAAAAATTTATTGAAGGCAGATAACGGAATTTATCTCCTGAGCTTATAAAGTTTTGCTCCTGTGTAAATCAGGATGGATACAAAGATAATGGCTGCGCCTGAGGGGACTTGGAGCTGGTATGACAGTAACAGTCCGCCCAGGCAGCCTGTGTATCCGATGAGAATGGAGAGCCAGATGATGCGCTTGAAGCTGTGGGTGAACAGGTTGGCGGTCATCTGCGGAAGCGTGAGCAGGGATATGGCCAGGACGATGCCTACCATACGCAGACAGGAAACGATGGTCAGGGCGACAAACATCATCAGAATATATTCGAATGCGGCGACAGGCATGCGTTGTGAACGGGCAAACTCGCGGTCGAATGCCGTGGCGACAATCGGCCGGAGGAATAGGGCGAAAAAGATGCTCAGTACAATGCTAAGGACTGCAAGCAGCCAAATGTCTCCTTCGGTAATGGTCAGAATGTTTCCGAACAGGAAGGAAGACAGGTCGGGCGTAAAGCCCGGGGCAAGAAAGCTGAAGATAATTCCGACTGCCATGCCGAAAGTCCAGAATACGGCAATGGCAGAATCTTCGCGCATATCGTTCCGCTTGCTGAGCCACTCTACTCCAAAGGCGGAAAGGACGGAGAATACGGCAGCTGCCAACAGGGGAGAGATGCCGGTATAAAGCCCGATGCCGATGCCGCCAAAGGATGCATGGGTGATTCCGCCGCTGATAAAGACCAGTCGGCGGGTGACGATATAGGTTCCGATTATGCCGCAGGCGATGCTTGCAAAGAGTCCTCCAAGCAGCGCATGCTGGAAAAACGTGTAGTGAAAGAGTTCTGTCAGGTCGTTCATCGGCTTAAGAATGGAATCGGCGCTCGCCGACAATCAGGAAAAGTTCGTCTTTAAGTTCGTCGGGCAGGTTGATTCCGCGCAGTTGCAGGCTCCGGCACCATCCGGCCACCTCTACTTCCTGCATGGTATACATGACATCGCGGAATTCTTCTATTTCATCTTCCGTATATTGGTCTGACGGATGGCCTTTGAAGCGGTCTAATTCCTCGTCGTCGTAATATTCAATCTGTTTGCTTACTGCTGCCAGCAGGCTCTCTTTCTCGCATACTTCGTGCTGTCCGCAGCATTCGCTGTCGACATCCACTACGGGCGGAGCTTCCTTCAGCTCCCCTCGTTCTATCTTTTTCTGGATGTTCCGGTTGTAAAAGTAGCCGACAACCAGTCCGAACACCACGACTCCAATCAATAAAAAGACAAGTATCCACATCGTTTAATCCTCCTTAATGCAGAATCCGGCGGCAGACAAGTCTTCCCAGAATCGGGGATAAGATTTGGATACCACCTCCGGATGGTTGATAGACAGTTTTCCTAACCGGATGGATGCCGGAGCGAATGCCATCGCCATGCGGTGGTCTTCGTATGTGTCGATGGCGGGACACTCGTCGGCCTCGCATCGCTCACCGTTCCATAAGAGCATCGAGCCTTCAGCTTCCGTAATCCGGTAGCCGAGCTTTTTCATTTCGGCGGTCAGAGCCGCCATGCGGTCGGTTTCCTTTATCTTCAGGCTTTGCAGGCCGGAGAAACGGAAAGGAATGCCCATCATGGCACAGGTTACGACCAATGTCTGTGCCAGGTCTGGCTGGCCGATAAAGTTATATTCTAAGTGTGAAACCCGCTGTTCATGCTTTGATAAAACCACGCGGTTTCCTTCATAAGTGGTCTTTACGCCAAGGTTTTCAAACAGGGCGGCCACTTTAGCGTCGCCTTGAAGGCTGTTTTCTGACAGTCGGGGCAATACAACCGTGGCTTCCTTTGAGAGAGCCGCCATTTCATACCAGTAAGAGGCGGCGCTCCAGTCGCTTTCTATGGCATAGGGACGGGGCTGGTAGGCACATGCTTCTACGGTAAGTTCGTTTTCTGCCGTCCATTGCGCTTTTGCGCCGAAGTGCTTCATCAGTTCCAGCGTCAAATCGATGTAGGGGCGTGAGATGATTTCTCCCGTAAGCGTCAGTCTGAGTCCTTTTTCCAGCACCGGACCGACCATCAGCAGCGCTGAAATGTATTGCGAGCTGACATTTCCCGGCAGTGAGATGCTGTCTCCTTTCAGCGTTCGTCCGTTGATTTTAAGCGGCGGATAGCCTTCCTGACCGATATATTCGATGTCTGCTCCCAATGTGCGCAGGGCATCGACCAGTATCCTGATGGGGCGCTGCTGCATTCGCTGTGTCCCGGTGATGACATGGACGCCGTCTGTAACCGACAGGTAGGCTGAAAGAAAGCGCATCGCCGTGCCGGCCGCCATGATGTCGATAGTGGACGGCATTTCCCTGAGGGCATGTATCATGACTTGGGTGTCATCGCAGTCGGACAGATTTTCGGGAAGATTTTTTCCTTTAGACAGTGCATTGATTATCAAGGCCCGGTTGCAGATGCTTTTCGAGGAAGGCAGCTGTATGGTGGCGTTGATGCTGTCGGGAGGAGTCAGTGATATACGTTTCATGTTGTTGAAAAATTGTTGACTGCAAAGATAGCGAAATCTGTTTAACTTGGTGAAAATATTTCCGGCAAAACTTTCGGAGGGGGATGACGGCGGGATTGTCGGGGGGAGGTCTCGGCCGGCGGGTGTTTTTGTCGGGCGATATCTTGTTTCGGCCGGCATGGAATGATTTTATATTCCGGTGGTTTCTGCGGATTCTTGGTCGAAAAAGATTATCTTTGCCCGCTCAGGAAAAGTTGTTTGGGGGAGACTGATGGAAAAGGATTTGTCGTTTTTGTCGAGGAATGAGGCCGTCCGGCGCATGAATGAATGGGGAAAGGAACGCCGCCCGTTTGTTTTTGTGATAGACTATAAGCAGGAAAGGTCGCTGGTGGAGGCGCCGGAGGGTATTGACCCGTCGGTCTGTCTTTATGACTTTTGCGGCGTAACAAACGCTGGCGGTTCCGCCTTCGCTCCATATACGCAGGATATACGTTGGCAGGCATTCCCCGAAAGCGAAAGCCGTTTTGCCGGAGCTTTTGAGGTGGTGCGCCGCAATCTGCTGGCCGGAAACAGCTTCTTGGTCAATTTGACGCGGAAGGTTCCGATAGACACAAACTTGTCGTTGGAAGAGATGTTTCACCGCTCGCGTGCGCCCTACCGTTTGTGGCTGCGCGGCCGTTTTGTCTGTTTCTCCCCGGAGATATTTGTGCGTATCCGCGGCGGAAATATTTTTGCCTATCCGATGAAAGGTACGATTGACGCTGCTTTGCCCGATGCGCAGCAGGCATTGCGCGAAGATGAAAAGGAAGCGGCAGAACATGCTACGGTCGTAGATTTGCTGCGCAATGACTTGAGCATGTATGCTACGGGGGTGACGGTCTTCCGTTACCGGTATTTTGACCGTTTGGTGACCAACCGCGGAGTATTGTGGCAGACCAGTTCGGAAATTGGCGGCAGGTTGCCCGGTGACTATCGGGAGCATTTGGGCGATTTGCTTTACGACATGCTGCCTGCCGGTTCTGTCACGGGAGCTCCTAAGCCGAAGACAATGGAGATTATTGCCGAGGCCGAAGGCTATGAGCGCGGATTCTATACCGGTATAGCCGGATATTTCGACGGCAGTGATTTGGATAGTTGCGTGCTTATCCGCTTTGTCGAGCAGGAGGGTGACAGGCTATGGTTCAAGGCCGGAGGCGGTATCACCAGCCGCAGCAGTATGCACGGTGAATATGAAGAAGTGAAACAGAAAGTATATGTGCCGATTTATTGAAACTGTCCGGGTGGAAAACGGATTTCCCTGCTTGCTGCCTTATCATGAGGAGCGTATGAACCGCACGCGTGCCCGGTTCTTTCCCGGCGCGGCTTGGCTGCATTTGTCTGACTACTGGACAAAAGAGCCGGGAAGTGGTGTGATGAAGTGGCGGTTGGTCTATGGCCGCGATGGCGTGGACGAATGTTCCTGCATGCCTTACCGGATGCGTCCGGTGTTCAGCCTGCAGCTGGTGGAGGCTGAGGATGTGGATTATGCCTATAAGTATCATGACCGTACGCCGCTGGAGCGCTGTTTCGCCTGTCGGGATGGGGCAGACGATGTGCTGATGGTGCGTGAGGGGAGGCTGACTGACACATCGATTGCCAACGTTGCTCTTTTCGACGGGAGACAATGGCATACTCCGATTCGTCCGCTGCTTGGTGGAGTGAAGCGGCGTTTCTTGCTGGAAAGCGGGACGATTGTGGAGCGCGACATTCGGGTAGAGGATTTGCGGCGTTATTCACGGATACGCCTCTTCAATGCACTGATTGATTGGGGTGAGATGGAGCTTCCGGTTTCGGCTGTCCGCCCGATGTAAAAGATTCACATCGGCCGTTTAATTGGGGTTTGCGGGGGCATCTTTCCGGCGGGAACATGCTTTGATGTTTGGGATATGAGACATAATGGTGGTTGGAAAGCGCCATGTCTATTTATTGCCTATATGTTAAAACAATATAATTGTAGGGAAATGAGTTTTTAATACTATGAACATTATTTTAAATTTGTTCCCGAACATATCACGACTTTATATGGATGAAATAATCATTATTGTCGGGCTGATAGTACTTAACGGTATCTTCGCCATGTCCGAGGTGGCATTAATATCAGCCCGTAAATCCCGGCTTACGGCAGACGCAAAAAAAGGTAGTAAATCGGCCCGTGTGGCATTGAATCTGGCAAACGAGCCGGATCGTTTTCTCTCAACGGTTCAGATAGGCATTACATTAATCGGCATATTGACCGGTATCTATTCTGGAAATAAAATAGCGGTAGAACTTACGGAGTATATGAAGGTATGGGGGGTGTCTGTGGCTTATGCGCCCGTCATAGCTCAGGGGACGATTGTGGTAATCGTGACTTATCTTACGATTATATTCGGCGAACTGGTGCCCAAACGCATCGGATTGGGAATAGCAGAGAAGGCGGCTAAGGCGGTGGCGCGTCCTATGAATGTGTTGGCTAAAATCGCTTTGCCGTTCGTCTGGTTGCTTTCTAAAAGTACAGAACTGATTTTTAACTGCTTGGGGATTAAGGAGACGGATAATAAGGTGACTGAAGAGGAAATCAAATCGATGATTCAGGAGGGAACGGAAGACGGGGAAGTGCAGCCGGTGGAGCAGGATATCATGCAGAGGGTCTTTTTGTTGGGCGATTTGAAGGTTGGCTCTATCATGACGCATAAAAATGAAATAGCCTGGCTGGATACATCGATGACCTCGGAAGATGTGAGAGAGGTGCTGTCTAAACAAATGTATGAGTTTTATCCGATAGCGGAAGGGGATTTGGACCATGTGAAAGGTGTCGTTGACCTGAAAGATTTGGTTCTGCATCTTCATGAACAGGATTTTAACTTGAAGTCACTGACCAGGGAGCCTGTGTATTTCCATGAAAACATGAATGTGTATAAGGCTTTGGAGCAGATGAAGGCGCAAAAAATCAGTCGTGCCTTGGTGTGTGATGAGTTTGGAACATGTATGGGTATCATTACATTGCGTGACATTTTAGAAGGACTGGTAGGTTCTATGGAAGATGCAGGTGAAGAGCCCGACATCATAAAGCGTGTGAATAAAGATGGATGGTTGGTCGATGGGCAGTGTCCGTTATATGATTTCTTATGCTATTTTGATCGGCAGGAATTGTTGGAAAACGCCGATTACCATACTGTGGGTGGATTGATTCTTAATGATTTGCAGCATGTTCCTCAAAGTGGAGAAACAATGGAATGGAATGGGTTTGCCTTTGAGGTTGTAGATATGGATGGTGCTCGTATCGATAAAGTATTGGTTACTATGCCATCAACATCGAAAGAGGAAAAGGGAGATAAATAGGTTTTAGGTGGTTAAAAATTCGGCCCCTGTGTTTATAATTCATTATTGCGTTATAAGCACAGGGGTTGATTGTTTTTGAAGGTGTTGGTCTCTGCATGTGGCTTTCCCTTCCCCCTTTTCGGTTTTTCCTTCCCCTTGTTTCGTCCCGTCCCTTTTCCATTCCGTTCTTCTCTGCTCCGCTTATCCCGTTTTATATAATAAATAAATGTGTATGTAGCATTCTGTCAAAAGTTTCCGTTTTTGCTGTGATTCTGTAATGTTCTGT
>CALUJA010000010.1 GCA_944320845.1 uncultured Phocaeicola sp. | reverse complement strand
ACTTCCGCATTGTTCTTTGGCGGTGGGCAAGGATGGATTCGAACCACCGAAGGCGTAAGCCAGCAGATTTACAGTCTACCCCATTTGGCCACTCTGGTACTTGCCCGGCTGCATCAGATGAAGATTTTCATAGCTCCTTTCAAATGCGATGCAAAGGTACGACTATTTTTTTAATTTGCAAGAAAAGTCTATCATTTTTATTGCTGTGACCGCACATTCATCGCCTTTATTGCCTAATTTCCCTCCGGAACGCTCTTCGGCCTGCTGCATGTTGTTGGTCGTTATCAGCCCGTAAATGACCGGAATATCCGTTGTAGCGTTCAGGTAGGCAATGCCTTGTGTCGCTCCGGCGCAGACATAATCGAAATGTGGAGTGTCGCCGCGCACTACGCATCCTAATGCAATGACGGCATCCACCTTTCCGCTTTTTATCATTTGTGCTGAACCGAATGTCAGTTCAAAGCTTCCCGGAACTGTTTGTATCAGGATGTTTTCTTCTTTTGCCCCATGCTTCTTCAGGGTTTCCATTGCTCCTTTCAGCAATGCTCCTGTTATATTGAAATTCCATTCAGAAACCACAATGCCGAAACGCATGCCTGATGCGTCGGGCACAGAATTAAAGTCATAATCCGAAAGATTGTGATAAGCTGTAGCCATAATGATTGATAATTTAAAAGGCACGGACTATACGGATTTCTGCGGAAACAAAATCCGTATCATCCGTATAGTCCGTGCCCGAATAATATATAAATGTGATTATTTTACTGAAGCCCGTTCGATATACTTGTCAATATCCATTGCTTGGAAAGAGTTTGGATATTTTGTCTTGACTTGTTTGTATGCTTCTATCGCTTCAGCGTTCTTTCCCTGCTTCTCCAAAATCTGTCCGGCCTGAATCAAATATACAGGACTCAAGGAGTTGCTTTCGGCACGGCTGGCTGCTTTCAGCAGTGTGGCGGCTGCCTTGTCGAGCTGTCCCATCTGTGCGTAGCAGTTTCCCAATGTCCCGATGATGGATGGAGCTACCAGCTGGTCGTCGGCGCTGAACTTGTCGAGGTATTTTGTTGCGTCTTCATATTTTCCTAACTGGGCATAGCAGATACCCGCATAGGCATTGGCCAGATTTCCGGCTGCCGTTCCGCTGAATTCATCAGCCAGTTTGATGAAACCGGCGTATCCAAGGCTGTCTCCGTTAAGGGCGGCCTCGTAGTTGTCCGCTCCGAAATATTGTTCGCCTCTGAAGATGGCTTCGGAAGCCTTCAGCTCTTTCGGCTCTGAAATGAAGTGTCTATATCCGAGGAAACCGCAAACGACAATTACCACGGCGGCAACACTGCCTAACATTACGTTCTTGTACTTAATGAGAAATGCTTCTGAAGCCGTTATCGCTTCGTCTACATTCAAAGGATCCTGAGTGTGTTTTTGTTCAGTCATTTTTTATTTTCGTTTTATTATTATCGGCTGTTGCATTTTGGACAGCAAAAGTAATTTATTTATGTGTATAAATGAAATTTGCAGGCAGGTTTTTTTAGCAATCTTGCTTTTATTGCTAATTTTGTGCATGAAAAACGGATAGAATTATGTGGCTGAAACGCATTTCCATATTGAATTATAAGAATATAGAGCAGGTTGACCTTGCTTTTTCCCGTAAGATGAACTGTATAATCGGCAAGAACGGGATGGGAAAGACCAACCTGATGGACGCCGTGTATTATCTTTCGTTCTGTAAGAGCGCGACAAATCCGATAGATTCGCAGAATATCCGACACGGGCAGGAGTTTTTTGTCATCCAGGGCTTTTATGAAACGGACAATGAAGAGCCGGAAGAAATTTATTGCGGACTGAAACGCAGGCAGAAGAAGCAGTTTAAGCGGAACAAGAAGGAATATACCCGTTTGTCCGACCACATCGGACTGCTTCCCCTTGTCATGGTTTCACCGGCCGATGCACAACTTATCGCCGGAGGGAGCGAAGAGCGCCGCCGCTTCATGGATGTGGTGATATCGCAGTTTGACCGCGAATATCTGGATGCGCTGATTCGCTATAACAAGGCTTTGCTCCAGCGGAATGCTCTGCTGAAAGCGGAGGCGGAGCCGGAAGACGCGCTGATGGAGGTGTGGGAGGAAATGATGGCTTCTGCGGGAGAAACGGTTTATCGCAAGCGCTGTGAGTTCATTAGGGAGTTTGTTCCTGTCTTTCAGTCCTATTATTCCTATATTTCTCAAGACCGTGAGCGGGTGAGTCTGTCTTATCAGTCGGATGCCGCGCAGGGGGATTTGCTGGCTTTGCTGCATGAAAGCAGGCAGCGTGACCGCATTATGGGGCATTCGCTGAAGGGGATACACAAGGATGACCTGATAATGCGCCTGGGAGAGTTCCCCATGAAGCGGGAAGGTTCGCAGGGACAGAACAAGACATTCCTGATAGCCTTGAAGCTTGCACAGTATGAATTTCTGAAGCGCACGGGAAGCCGGACGGCTCCTCTGGTCTTGCTGGATGATATATTCGACAAGCTGGATGCTTCGCGGGTGGAACAGATTGTGAAGCTGGTGGCGGGAGACAGTTTCGGGCAGATATTCATTACGGATACCAATCGCGAACATCTGGATAAGATTCTGAAAAAGATAGAGGGTGACTATAAGCTGTTTGAAGTAGAGGACGGCGTGGTGACGGAAAGGGAGGAAACAGACTATGAAAAGGAATAATACGGAGCAGATTGGGGATGTAATCAGGCAGTTTCTCCGTCAGGAAGGACTGGAGACCCCGCTAAATGAATATCGCCTGGTGGATGCGTGGAAGGATGTGGTAGGCCCTGTCATCATGCGCTATACGACAAATCTGTATATAAAGAACCAAACGCTTTATGTGCATCTGGCCTCTTCGGTCATTCGTCAGGAATTAATGACGGGGCGCGAGATGCTGGTGCGCAATCTGAACGCGAAAGTCGGTGCCCAGGTCATTGCAAACATCATTTTCCGCTGATGTAAAGGCGGCCTTTCTCTGTCCAGACCTCATTCATGGAGCAGTCGAACGGCTCGGAGGGTATTTCCGGACAGATCTGGAAGTGGAAACAGATGCCGATATTGTAGGACGAAAGCCGGGGAAGAAGGCGGTCGTAATACCCTTTTCCCCTACCCAAACGGTTCCCTTTTCCGTCGAACGAGACTCCGGGGATAATGGCCAAATCTATTTCCTGTAAGTTGGAAAGCAGTTCTCCAGTCGGTTCTTCAATGCCGTAGCTTCCTTTCCGCAAATCGTTTTTGCCCGTATAATAATGCAGTTCCAGTTCGTCTCCTTTCACTGTGGGCAAGACAATCTGTTTTTCTCTGCTCCATCGTTCCACGAAATCATGGGTCTGCACCTCGTCGGGCAGGGAGTAATAAAGCAGGATGGTGCGGGCTTCTGTAAAGCGCGGATGGGTTTCCAGCTGTTTCAACAGGCAGGCAGACCATTTTTCCAGCAGCATTTCCGGCTGCTGTCTTTTCTTTTGTGCGATAAGCGTGCGCAATTGTTTTTTTGCTTCCATAGGTTGGCAGGATAAAATAGGGGATAAAAGGGCACCATCCGGATTCGGCCGGATAGCGGATAAGGCCTTGTGAAAATTCCATACCGGCAAAACCGTATTTTCATGAGAGAAAAAGGTCGTTTTGCCGGTATGGAATCGCCTTCGGGAAACTTGCTTCCGACTTTTAGTTGAGTGCGGTGTCTGTTTCTTCCGGTGCTTTAGGGAAAGACTCTCCTTTCTCCAGTACTTCCAGGGCCTTTAATACCGTATTGTCTGTCTGGTTCATATACTGGATGGAAGCTTCTATCCCCAGCACATTGTAGATGATGTTCCCGTAAAGGCTTAGTTCAAACAGCTTTCTGGACTTCTGCATGAGGTTGTTTCGCCTTTTCAGCCCTTTCTTTTCAGCCCATGCCGCAAATTTTTCAAGGATGTTTTGAGTCTTCAGATAAGCCAGCAGTTCGTCTGCGGTCTCGTATTTCTGGAGCTTGCTGCGGTTGGTGTCGGTATAATAAAAGGAATAGCGGATGGTCAGCCCCCTGTTGTCGGCCATACGGAAGTAGGATGTCATCCCCGTTGTGTCTTGCGGCACGAATATGTCGGGCATGATGCCTCCGCCGCCATATACCGGGCGTCCCAGATTGGTATGATAAACCTCTTTTTCGTTCTGCTTGATACTGTCGGCCGAGAAGAACTCTCCGTGTTCGTATCTCGTAATCAAATCCAGTTCGTATTCTTCTCCTTTTCCTTTTTCATAAGGCTTTTGGATGCATCTGCCCGAGGGAGTATAGTAGCGGGCTATGGTCAGACGGATGGCCGAGCCGTCGCTGAATTCGATTGGCTGCTGCACCAGACCTTTCCCGAAAGAGCGGCGGCCGATGATTGTACCGCGGTCGTTGTCCTGGATGGCGCCGGCAAAGATTTCGCTGGCCGAAGCGGAAATTTCGTTTGTCAGGACGATGAGCGGCATTTGCTGGCTGCTTCCCGTTCCGTTTGATGTATAGTCCTTGCGCGGATACTTGCGTCCTTCGGTGTAAACAATCAGGCGGTTGTTGGGAAGAAACTCGTTAACCATCTGGATTGCCACTTCCATATATCCTCCGGTATTGCTCCGCAGGTCGATTATCATGCCTTGGCAATTCTGCTGGTTCAGCTTGGCAAGGGCAATCAGCAGTTCCGCATAGGTCGTTTCACCGAACTTGTTGACCTTGATGTAGCCGAACTTGTCGTTTATCATATAGGCGGCGTCGACACTCTTTACCGGAATGTCGCCGCGGACTACGGTGAAATGAAGCGTTTCCTTTTCGCCCTGGCGGAAGACTCCTAATTTGACTTCGCTTCCCTTAGGGCCTTTGAGCCTTTTCATGGCTTCCGTATTGGTTACAATCTTGCCGACAAAGGCCGAATCGTCTATCTCGATGATGCGGTCGCCTGCCATCAGTCCCACTTTCTCCGACGGTCCTCCCTGAATGACATCGTTTATCTGGATGGTGTCGTCTTGAATGGTAAACTGGATTCCCACTCCGCTGAAGCTTCCCTTCAGCTCTTCGTTGACTGCCTCCAGTCGTTTGGCGGGAATGTAGGAGGAATGCGGGTCAAGCTCGGAGAGAATCAGTGGCATGGTCTCTTCTACCAGGTCGCTAATCTTTACCGTATCCACATATTGGTCATCAATGATGCGCAGCAGAGCGTTCACTTTGTTGGAAGTCGTGTTGATGATGCCAAGCTTGTTCCCTGAAAAATGGTTGGCGTAGAATGTTCCGATGGCGATGCCTGCTACCAGACAGACGGCCAGCAGGAAGGGAATGAAACGAGTATTGTTCTTCATGGCGTTATTCTTCGTTGGGATTTAAATAGATTACTTCAATGTTCGCGCGTTTCAGGAGATTCAGCCCGTCTTCCAAGCGATACTTTTCGGCGTATACCACACGCTTGATGCCTGCCTGTATGATAAGTTTGGCGCATTCTATGCAAGGCGAGGCCGTGACATACATGGTTGCCCCTTCGCTGCTGTTGTTCGAGCGCGCTATCTTGGTGATGGCATTGGCCTCGGCGTGCAGTACGTAAGGTTTGGTCAGTCCGTTTTCATCTTCGCAAATGTTTTCAAATCCGGAAGGCGTACCGTTGTATCCGTCGGATATAATCATCTTGTCCTTTACAATCAGGGCTCCCACTTTCCGGCGGGTGCAGTAAGAGTTTTCGGCCCAGATGATAGCCATGCGCATATAGCGCTTGTCAAGAATTTCTTGCTTATGTTCGGATGTTTCCATTGTGTGTCTATAATCAGTTGTTAAGTACCGTAGTGAGTTGTACATAGCTCGTCCTCGATTCGGGTGCTAACATCAGGGTACGGCTGTCGCCTTTATAATACCGCACGTTCTCCAGCTTCTGGATGAAGTCCTTGCTCATTCCGGTCAGATTGTCGGATGATGGGCTCAGATGAGTAATGGATACGGATCGGTCGTCCGGGTTGGCCGACCAGTTTCCCGTAAAGCGTTGGGTTTCCAAAGAGCCTTCCATGGTTCCGTCCTCGTTGAAAACCACCGTAAAGCTGTTCAATATTTCCAGATTCTTATTGTCTGGAGTATAGGTTGCTAAGGCATGGTTGTCGTAAGTCTTGTCCCAATTGCTGGTTGTATAATAGTTGACCACTCTCCATGTCCCGCCCGTGAAGATTTCGAATACATCGTCTTTCTGGCATCCTCCGAAAAAGAGGGGGGCAAGCATAAATATAAAGTATATCAGTCTTTTCATATAATTTGGTTTGGTTATTTGATACCGTTCCTATGCAGCAGGGCGTCGATGGTCGGCTCTTGTCCGCGGAAGCGCTTGTAAAGCGTCATCGGATGTTCTGTCCCTCCCTTCGACAAGATATGCTCCCGGAATAATTGCGCCGTCTCCTTATCAAAAATTCCTTTTGCCTTGAACAAGGAAAAGGCGTCTGCGTCCAAAACTTCCGCCCACTTATAGCTATAATATCCGGCGGCATAGCCTCCCGACATGATATGGCCGAACTGAACGCTCATACATGCTTCCTTAACATCCGGAAGAATCTGTGCTTTTTCCCATGCGGCCTTTTCAAATGCCTTTACATCCCCTTCAAAAAGTGTGTGGCGTGTATACCAGGCCATGTCCAGCAACCCGAAGCCGACCTGGCGGAGGCATGCATAAGCCACGTTGAAGTTTGAAGCGTCGATGATTTTCTGTATCAAATCATCGGGAATCGGCGTGCCTGTCTGATAATGACAGGCAAAGGTATTCAAAAAATCCCTTTCAACCGCAAAGTTTTCCATGATTTGTGACGGAAGTTCAACGAAGTCCCAGTAAACGTTTGTCCCGCTCATGCTCTTGAATCTCGTATTGGCAAATATGCCGTGCAGGGCATGCCCGAATTCGTGCAGGAAAGTCGTGACTTCTGAAAAGGTCAGCAAGGCCGGCTTGTCTGCTGTAGGTTTGGTGAAGTTCGTGGTTACCGACACGTGCGGACGGCTGTTTTCGCCGTTTTCTTCAATCCACTGCTCCTTGTAGCTTGTCATCCAGGCACCCGAACGCTTTCCGGGGCGGGGATAGAAGTCTGTATAGAGTATGGCAAGGTAGCTTCCGTCTTTATCATAAACTTCGTATGCCTGAACGTTGGGATGGTAAACCGGGATGTCCTTGTTTTCGCGGAATGTGATTCCGTATAGTCGTGTAGCCAGTCCGAAAATCCCTTGCTTTACCCGGTTCAATTCGAAATAGGGTCTTAATTCTTCTTCATCGAAGTCGAACTTTCTGTTTTTTAGCTTTTCGGCATAATAAGAAAAGTCCCAAGGCATGAGCCGGAATTCGCTGCCTTCTGTCTCTTTGGCCAAGGCTTCTACCTCGGCCACTTCGCGGTTGGCCGCAGGAGTATAGGCTTCGAGCAGCTGGTTTAAAAGGTCATATACGTTTTTGCTGCTTTCGGCCATGCGCTTGCGCAGTACATAATCGGCATAATCGGCGAATCCGAGGAGCTGGGCCGTCTGCATACGGAGATTTACCAATTGTCTGACGATTTCTTGATTGTCGTATTCGTCATTATGGATGCACTGAGTGTTGTATGCCATATACATCTGCTTCCGCAGGCTGCGGTTGCTGCAGTATTTCATAAATGGCACATAGCTGGGGGCCTGTAATGTAAAAATCCATCCGTCTTTTCCTTTTTCTTTTGCCGTATGGGCAGCGGCCTCTATGATGCTGGCCGGAAGTCCGTTCAGGTCTTTTTCTTCGGTCAGTATCAACTCATGCTTATTGGTTTCTTTCAGGTGATTCTGAGAGAAACGCAACGTGAGAGAGCTCAGTTCCATGCTGTATCTGCGGAGTTTTTCTTTATCCTCGTCCGGCAGATTGGCCCCGTTACGGGCGAAACCATCGTAGGTCTTTTCGAGGAGGGCCTTTTCTTCCGGAGAAAGCTTCAGCACATCGCGTTGCTCGTATACGCATTTGACGCGGGCAAACAGTTTGCTGTTCAGGCTGATGTCATTGCTGTGCTCGGATAGCTCCGGCATCATCTTTTCGGCGATGGCTTCCAGCTCGTCGCATGTCTCGGCACTCATCAGATTGAACATGACCGTCGTGACGCGCTCAAGCAGCTTTCCGGCGTTTTCCAAAGCCAGTATCGTGTTGGTGAAAGTGGGAGGCTCCGGGTTGTCTGTGATGAGCTTTATTTCTTCATCCTCTCTCCGCATCCCTTCACGCAGTGCAGGTTCGTAGTCGGACAGGTTTATCAGATTAAACGGAGTCGCTTCGTGCGGAGTTTGATAGGCTTGTAAAAAAGGATTCTCTCTCATATCTTTGTTTTTCTTTTATTTTAAGATGGCAGATTCGGCAGTCTGGGCAAGCAGCGAAAGGTCGGGAATGGTTATTCTCTTTCGGTTCAGCTTGATTAGTCCGGCTTCCTGCCATTCATTCAGTGTCTTCGATACGTTTATGCGGGCTTCGTCTATCAGGAATGCCAGGTCTTCCATCTTTATGGACAGAGTCTTGGCTCCGGTGGGTGTGCTGCATCTCGACAGGATGAAGTTGACTATTTTTTCCTGGATATTTCTGGAATGGTTGTTCCACAGCTTTCCGTAGGTGGTTTGGGCGCGGTTACTGACCATATTCAAATAATTAAGATTGAATATTTCATAATTCGCGAGCTGGGTCAGAATGTATTTTTTGTCTATAAGCAAGGCATCTATGTCGCTTGCGGCCTTGTAGGAAGCTGTATAACGCGTGTGCATTCCGAAGAGCGAGTAAGGCTCGATGACATTTGGACTGTCTAAGACTTCGTTTATGATGTACAGATGGTCTTCGCTTTCCGCTTCTGTAATGACCTGGCCGTTCAGTATAAAAATCAGCTGGACACAGGTTTCCCCCTGTTTTGCCAGATGGATTCCTTTGCCGTATCGGTGAAAATGAAGTTTGACCTTTTCCAGAATGTTGGTAAAGTCTGTTTTACATAATCCTTGGAAAAGAGGAAGCTGCAAAAGCTTGTCGTACATCGTTGTTTCCATGCCTAATTAACTTTGATTAAGTTATCTTTTAACATACAAAAGTAGCGATTAATTCGACAGGCTGATACTTCGTTCCTGCTGTTTTACCTTTTTTATCGTTTCTTACGGTCTGATAATGTTTGTCTGCCTGTTGGAAGATGGCCGGAAAAGCCTTAACTTTGTGAACGGAATGATTAAATTAAATGCAGTATGGGTACTTTTGATTTTCAGGAAACACTGAGTGCTTTCATCGTTTTGTTTGCAGTGATTGACATTTTCGGAGCGATTCCGATTGTACTGGACTTGAAGCAGAAGGGGCGTTCGGTCAGTCCGGTGAAAGCTACTCTGATTGCTTTTGTGCTTTTGTTGGGATTCTTTTTTGCCGGTGACATGATATTGCGTCTGTTTCAGGTAGACATCGCTTCTTTTGCGGTAGCCGGTTCGTTTGTCTTGTTTATGATGGCGTTTGAAATGATTCTTGATATCGAGATATTCAAGAATCTGGGGCCGATAAAGGAAGCCACTCTCGTCCCGTTGGTCTTTCCGTTGCTGGCGGGAGCAGGGTCTTTTACAACTTTGCTTTCGTTGCGCGCCGAATATTCTACCCTTAATATCATCATAGCCCTGACTCTAAATATGATATGGGTGTGGGTTGTGCTGAAAATGACCGACCGCATCGAGCGTTTGCTCGGGAAGGGAGGAATTTATATCATCCGGAAATTTTTCGGAATCATTTTGCTGGCCATTGCCGTCCGCCTGTTTACGGCCAACATCACCACGCTGATAGAGCAGTTTCATGTCGTGCAGTGATTGGGGAGGGGCGGCGCGAGTCTTTTTATCCTTGTCCGGACGGTCTTTTCATCCTCATGAAAAGGCCGTTTTTTCTGTATGAAAATTTCTTCTGGAAATGAGGAGGAATTGTTAAATTAAGAAAAGCGGATAAACTTTTCCCGTGTCTGCTGCTCTAACGGATAAAGAATGACTTGTACAAGCTTGCTTTAAAAGAAAAAAGTGTAACCCTAAAAACATGGAATGATGAAGGCTAATTATTTGTTTTATGCGATAGTCCTGATGGCTTTCGTGTGTGGCGGAAGCGTTGCATCGGCTCAAGACAGACCTGAGAAAGAGCGATTTGCTCCGGAGCGTCGGATAGAAATGCGGGCAAGACAGATGCAGGAGCGTCTGATGCTGGACGAAAAGACCGGCGAGAAGTTTGTTTCTCTTTATAAAGAATATTTGCAGGAGTTGCGCGGCTGCAGACAAGAGCTTCAGAAAGGCGAGCTTACGGATGCCCAGATAAGGGAAAACCTGAAGAAAGAGCTTGAAATGAAGCGTTCGGCCATTGATGTGAAAGAAAAGTATCTGGAAAAATTCTCGGAATTCCTGAATGCCCGCCAGCTGGAGGTCGTGTTCAAGTCTCCGCGTCGTCCGGCGGAAAGAATGTTCAGACCTTATTGCAGGCCGGGATGCCACAACGAAGGGCCGTGGCGACATGCAGTCAATAGGTAGCTATATAAAGCTTTCCGTCTTCTTGCCGGAGTTTTTCTTCGGCAAGAAGGTAGGAAAGCACTTTTTTGACATGTTCCTGACTTTCGTCTCTCAGCTGCTCCATCAGCTCGTGAGGTGTAAGAGGGGAGGCCGACAAAAGGCTGCGGATTCGATTCCCGATGTCAGAAAACTCTGTTTGCCGTAAGTCTGACTGGCGTTTGGCTATACACACGTCGCATTGTCCGCAGTTGTTTTCGTTTTTTTCTCCGAAATACCGGAGGAGCATCCGGCTGCGGCACTTGTCGTTTGCCTCGGCATATTCAATCATTGCCTTGATACGGCGCACGTAGCTTTCCTTCCGGTCTTCATATACTTCCCGTGTAAGGCGGATATGCCGCGTGTCCTGCCGTTCTTGGGTATAGATGATATAAGGCGTTTTCTTGCCTGGAATGTAGTGCAGGATATGGCGCTTCGTAAGCAGTACCAGGGTCTCATAGACTTGTTGACGGGTTATCCCCGTGCGCAGAGCGAGCGTTTCTTCGTTGATGTATGCATAATCGCTGAATACTCCCGTGTAAAGGCGCAGGATGTTGCGGATAAGGTTTTCGGTATCTGCATTGTTTTCATGGATGCGGTACAGTTCATCCCTCCGCAGGGTAAATATGATACGCGAATTATTGTCCTGCTCGTCGGTGTATTCCAAATATCCCGCCCGGGTCAGAATCTTCAGCGCGCTGTCGGCCTGTATGGGGAAATGCTTGAAGTTCCGGCAGAATTCGTCGATGTTGAATGCGAAAACGCGTCCCTTTCCCTCGCCCATCGGCATCTGATAATAGTAGTTTATGTCTTCATATACCCTACGGACATATTCTTTGTCGGGGAACGTATCCGAAATCCGCTTCTTCAATACGGCCTTGTCGCTTTGGGCATAAAGCAGGATGGCATAGGCCTTGTTTCCGTCGCGCCCCGCCCGTCCGGCCTCTTGGAAATAGGCTTCCGGTGAATCCGGAAAGTCAATATGGATGACTAACCGCACATCCGGCTTGTCTATTCCCATGCCAAACGCATTGGTTGCTACCATCACGCGGCATTTATCATTCTGCCAAGCCTTCTGTCTTTCATCTTTAATATCGTTGTTTAGTCCGGCATGATAAAATGTGGCGGTAATGCCGTTTTCATTTAAGAACAAGGCCGTTTCCTTGGTTTTGCCCCGGCTTCGTGTATAGACGATGGCGGCTCCGCCCACACTTTCCAGGATGTGGAGCAGCTCTTCGCCTTTGTTTTCCGTACGGCGGACTACATAAGCCAGATTTTTCCGCTCGAAACTCATCCGGAATACATTTTCCTTACGGAAGGCGAGCTTGCCCTGTATGTCTTTTACCACTTCGGGCGTGGCCGTTGCTGTCAGTGCCAAAACCGGAGTGTCGGGCAGCAGCTTCCGTATTTCCGCTATCTTGAGGTAGGCCGGACGGAAGTCATATCCCCATTGGGATATGCAGTGGGATTCGTCGATGGCTATCAAACTCACTTTCATGTAATGGAGTTTGGCCTGGAATATCTCGGTTTCCAGCCGTTCGGGCGATATATAAAGGAATTTGTAGTTGCCGAAGATGCAGTTTTCCAGGGTGATTACGATTTCTTCACGTGTCATTCCGGAATATACCGCGGCCGCCTTGATGCCCCGGTCGCGAAGATTGCGCACCTGGTCTTTCATTAAGGCGATGAGGGGCGTGATGACGAGGCACAATCCCGGCATGGCAAGAGTCGGAACCTGAAACGTAATGGATTTTCCTCCTCCTGTCGGCATCAGTCCCAAGGTGTCTTGTCCGTTTCCGATGCTGTTGATGATGTCTTCCTGTATTCCCCGAAAACTGTCGAATCCCCAATACTGTTTGAGGATGGCTTTATAGTCCATATCTGTAAAGGCGGTAAGGTGAAGGTAAAGAAATAAGGAATGAAGGCTGCGGCCGCTTGGGGCACTCTTTTCAACTCCTTATTTCTTTATTTTTCATTTGAATGTAGGCTTGATGTCTTCAATCTGCAGCTGGATTTCTCCCCGTTTGTGCGTGTTTTCCTCTATCGTATAACAGATGTTGAAAGACTGTTTGGTCTTTATGTAACGCACCTGCGAACTTTGGCCGAAGGCAATGCCGTTCATTACATTGTTCGACTTGTTGTCTACCAGTTCCAGCTTGATGTGTTCCTGGTCTCTGCCCACCACTTTGCTCGTGCCATAATCGTATACGTTCTGGGTAATGAAGATGGGCTTATGGTTGTCCGGCCCGAAAGGATTAAACTTTTTCAGGTCGAAGAAGAACTTGGGCGTGATATCACGGAAGTCCAGCTGGGCGTCGATGTCGATGGTAGCGCTTGTCTGTTCTGGCAGAATGTGGCTGGTGACATACTCTTCGAAGCGTCGCGTGAATTCCGGCACGTTTTCAATCTTCATGGAAAGTCCGGCGGCATAGGTATGCCCTCCGAAATTCTCTAATAAGTCGCGGCAGTGCTCTATTGCCTTATACACATCGAAGCCTGAAACCGAGCGGGCGGAGCCGGTGGCCAGATTTTCCGTACGTGTCAGCACAACGGCCGGGCGGTAATAGATTTCGGTGAGACGCGAAGCCACTATGCCGATTACCCCTTTGTGCCAGGCTTCGTTATAGATGACAATCGAGCGCCGCTCAGATAAATCAGACAGGTTGTCCACTATCCGGTTGGCTTCTTCCGTCATGCTTTTGTCCAAATCCTTGCGGGTTTCGTTGTAGCGGTTTATGCGATTACTTTTTTCGAGTGCTGTCTGAAAATCTTTTTCGATAAGCAGGTCTACGGCTTCCTTGCCGTTCTGTATCCGTCCCGATGCGTTGATGCGCGGCCCTATCTTGAATACAATGTCGCTGATGGTTATTTCCTTGTCGGAAAGTCCGCATACATCGATGATTGCCTTCAGGCCGACACTGGGATTGGAATTAAGCTGGCGCAGTCCGTGATAGGCCAAAACGCGGTTTTCTCCCATGATTGGAACAATGTCGGATGCGATGCTGACGGCCACCAAATCCAGCAAAGGGGTCAGCTGGTGGAACTCAATCCCGTTGTTGAGGGCGAAAGCCTGCATGAACTTAAAGCCTACGCCACATCCCGACAGGTGCTTGTAGGGGTATGTCGAGTCTTCGCGCTTGGCGTTCAGTATGGCAACGGCGGGAGGAAGGGTCTCATCGGGGACATGGTGGTCGCAGATGATGAAGTCGATGCCTTTTTCTTTGGCATAAGAAATTTCCTCTACGGCCTTTATGCCGCAGTCTAAGACGATAATCAGCTTGACTCCCGTCTCATAGGCATAGTCTATTCCCTTTTTTGAAACCCCATAGCCCTCGTTGTACCGGTCGGGAATGTAATAGTCTATGTTCGAATAAAACTGTTGAAGGAATTTATAAACCAATGCAACGGCCGTTGTGCCGTCCACATCATAGTCTCCATACACGAGGATACGTTCTTTCTTTCCCATTGCCTTGTTCAGGCGTTCCACAGCCCGGCTCATGTCCTTCATCAGAAACGGGTCATGCAGTTCGCTCAGCTGCGGGCGGAAGAATCGCTTGGCTTCCGCAGCAGAGGTTATCCCCCGCTCAAGCAGCAGCTTGCATAGGATAGGGCTTATTCCTATCTCTTTGGCCAGTGCCTTGGCTGCTTCTCTTTGCTCTTGTGTAGGAGGTCGATAGTTCCATTTGTAGTTCATTTATATCTGTTTTTCTTTTATTTCTGCTTTTAGGTCAGGACTGTCTTGCCTTTTTGTGCCCTGATGTTGCGGGAAGGTAGGGTTTCCTGAGTAAGATTCTCTGCCGGAAAAAAAGTCTTGTCAGGAGAAAACCGGTTTTTCGTCAGCATCCGATTCAGTTTCCAATGTGTCAGATTGAAATATGAAACACTGTCCTTTTCCCGTTCAATCCGTAAAGTTAGAAAAAAAGAAAGAGAAAACGGCTGATTCCATGATTAAATTTATGGAATCAGCCGTTTTATTATTTGTATTCAGTCTGTCTTAACGGATTACAGGCCTAACTTTTTGGCGATGGCGGCAGGTATCGCGTCTTTGTGAATCAGGATGTTCATCGTCTTGTATTTGGCAAAAGCTTTGGAAGCATACCAGATTCCTTTGTATTTGCCGCTCTTGCCCCATGAATTCTTGACCATATAATACTCTTTTCCGTTCTGGTCTTTGGCCAGACCGTATATCAGCATGCCGTGGTCGTCGGTAGTCTCCCAGTTGTCGAACGCCGTCTGGCGCATTTCTTGCGTTACTTCGATTTCGGGAAGTGGCTTGCTTGTCAGCTCTTTGCGCTTGTCAGCCTTGCTGAGTCCCAGCCAGCGGGCCATGTCCGACCCCGTCAGTTCGGCTCCTTTGGCGGCATTCGGGCAGACTGCCACGCCGTCGCGCGTGAATCCTTCTTCGCTCACATCGGCTCCCCATGCGAATGTATAGCCGTGGTTTACGGCATAATCCATCACTTCCATCAGTTCGTCAATCGGCAGGTTATATGACAAGGCGTTGCGCCAGTTGTCTTGAACCTCGATGAAGAACTGGGTGTAAAACGGGTGATGCGTATACGAAGTCAGCGAAACATAGTCGTCGGGATTCAGTTCCAAAACTTCATCGGCAAATGTTCTCGGTGTATAAGTCTTTCCTTTATAGGTGAATTTTTCCGGGCATTCGCCTAAATAAGTGTCGTAGATGGCGGAAAGGCCTTTCTTCCATACCGGAGAAAGTTTGCTGTGCCTTCCTTTTCCGATGGCTTCAACGTATGCTCCCGCTACGGCATCCAGTTCATTGTGGTTGGGCAGAGAGTCCCCGTACATGATTCCAGGCATGGCTTCCTGGGGAACCATGCCGTACTTTTCGTAGCATACCAGTATGTCTTCAAAACTTCCTCCGGGAGAAAACGAAGCATCGCCGTGGTATCGTACGTAATTCTCCCCGCGTTCCTCCATTGTCTTGTGGACAACGAACATTTCAGACAGGTCGAATTCCCCTTTGCCTAACCGCAACAGTTCTGATTCCAGGAATCCGAGTGTGGAGAATGACCAGCAGGTGCTGGATTGGTTCTGGTTTTTGATGGAAGTGATAGGGCTTTCTTTTATGGTTGTAAAAACAAAGCCGTCGTTTTGCTTGTCTTTCGCCGGTTCTTCAGCATACATGCTGCTGAAGCAAAGGCCTAAAGCAGCAAGGGCAATCAGTTTTTTCATCAGTTGTTCAGTTTATAAAGTTATTGATAATTATTCATTCATGATGTTTTCCACTTCTTCGGGAGTGATGGGTATGTGCTTGTTTCCGGTAAACCGTGACCCGTTTGAAGTTATCAGTATATCGTCTTCCAGGCGGATGCCTCCGAAATCCTTGTATTTCTCAATCGCTTCGAAATTGAGAAAGTCGGTATGCTGTTTTTCCGCTCTCCATTTGTCAATCAAGGCAGGGATAAAGTAACATCCCGGCTCGTCGGTAATGACGAATCCCTCTTGCAGCCGACGGCCCATGCGGAGGGAAGCCAGACCGAATTGGGCGGAAGGCTGGATTTCGTCATCGTAACCCACATGACATTGTCCGAGGTCTTCCATGTCGTGCACATCAAGTCCCATCATATGTCCTAATCCGTGAGGCAGGAACAAGGCGTGGGCACCGGCATTTACCGCATCCTCCACGTTGCCTTTCATCAGACCCAAATCTTTTAATCCCTGCGCCAAAACCTTGCACACTTCTAAGTGAACGGACTTGTAGGTAATGCCCGGGCGCGCAAGTTCCAGTGCCTTGTCGTGACAGGCCAATACAATATTATATATATCAAGCTGCCGGCTTGTGAATTTCCCGCCTACAGGGATTGTCCGTGTATGGTCAGAACAGTAGCTGCTCATAAGCTCGGCACCTGCATCGGTCAGCATCAGGCGTCCTTTTTCCAGTATATGACTGTGGTCGTGATTGTGCAGTGTCTGTCCGTTTTGGGTAAGAATCGTAGCGAATGATACCATCCGCCCGTAGGAGGAAGCGATGCCGTCCAGTACTCCGGCTATGTATTGTTCTGAAACGCCCGGCTTGCAAAGACGCATTGCCGTGGTGTGCATTTCGTATCCCACGTTGCAAGCCTTGTCTATCTCGGCTATTTCGCAGGGTTCTTTTACGGAGCGGAGCGACACGATTGCCTTTATCAGTTCGAGTGACGCGTGCTTTCTTGTCAGCGAGGCGCGGATTCCGGTCAGGTCTTCCAGCAGCAGCATGTTGTCATGACGGTAGGGCGGAAGAAAATGAATCTTCCGTCGTTGGGCGATGGCCTTGCTTACCGTCTCTTTTAACTTGTCATAAGCGAAGCTTTTCTCTACACCCACCTGGGCGGCCAGTTCCTTGATGCTCGGCTGAGGCCCCATCCAGATGATGTCGTCCATATCCACATCGTCGCCGAAGAAGTAGTCTTCCCCGTTGTCTGCATCGATAATGCCGGCATAGCCCGGATGGGAATGTCCGAAGAAATAGACAAACGAACTGTCTTGACGGAATTTATATGTATTGTCCGGATAGTTGGCGGGAGCTTCATTGTTTCCTAACAGAAGGATGAGCCCGTTTCCTATCTTTTTGCGCAGAGCCTTGCGCCGGTTTTGATAAATGAGAGTGTCAAACATAGTTATTTCATTTAAATGTCATATTCCTGTGATGTGTGCATGATTTGTAATGCAAATGTAACAAATAAATCAGAAGCCCGTTGGTTTTATCTTGAAAAAATATATATTTGTGTGTAATAAAACAAATGTGTATGGAGATGGATTTTCGGAAAACCGGTCTGGTGCTTGAAGGCGGAGGCATGCGCGGAGTATTTACCTGTGGTGTCTTGGACTATATGATGGATTATGGCGTGGAGTTTCCCTATGCCGTCGGGGTTTCGGCAGGGGCGTGCAACGGCTTGTCCTATATGTCCCGCCAGCGTGGCAGGGCAAAATACAGCAACATCGATTTGCTCGACAAATATCATTATATCGGATTGAAGCATTTGTGGTATCAGCACAGCATTCTGGACCAGCGTCTGCTTTACGAGCTTTTCCCGAAAGAAATCCTGCCTTATGACTATGATGCGTATTTCCGTAATCCGGCCCGTTTTGAGATGGTGACGACCGACTGTGTGACGGGGCGTGCCTGCTATTTGGAAGAGAAGCACGACGAGAAGCGCCTGCTGGACATAGCGAAAGCCTCGAGCAGCCTGCCGTATGTCTGCCCCATAACGTATGTTGACGGGCATCCGATGCTGGACGGAGGCATAGTCGATTCCATTCCCGTCATGCGTGCCGTAGAGCAGGGATATGGCTTCAATGTGGTTGTCCTTACGCGAAACCGCGGTTTCCGCAAGACAGAAAAGGATATTCGTGTGCCAAGTTTCATTTATCGCCGTTATCCCCGTCTGCGCCAGGCCTTAAGCCGCCGGTGTGAAGCTTATAATGTGCAGCTGGAATTGGTGGAGAAGATGGAGGATGAAGGGAAGATATTGGCCATCCGGCCCGTTCGGAAAGTGACGGTAAACCGCATTGAGCGGGATATCAGCAAGCTGACGGCGCTGTATGACGAGGGATACGCCTGTGCAAGACTGGCATTGCAGGATTTTTGCCTGAATGAAAATAGTTTTTGTCTGCCGGGAAAATATTTTTGACAGGGATAAAAAGACTTTTTCATTTCCTTGTTGAATTTTTTCCGCATTTCAATAATTAGCTTTACTTTTGTCTGCAAGAAAACAAAAACTGATAGAATAATGAAAGTAGGATTGTTTGTTCCTTGTTATATCAATGCTGTCTATCCGCAGGTAGGAGTCGCTTCCTATAAGCTCCTGAAAAGCTTGGGAGTGGATGTGGACTATCCTTTAGACCAGACCTGCTGCGGGCAGCCGATGGCCAATGCGGGATTCGAGGATGAGTCGGTGAAACTGGCCAGACGCTTTGACCAGCTTTTCGAAAAGTATGACTATATCGTGGGGCCGTCGGCCAGTTGCGTGGTTTTCGTGCGGGATAACTACGGCCGTCTCTTGGAAAAGGAAGAGCACCGCTGTCAGAGCGAAGGGAAGATTTACGATATCTGTGAGTTTGTTCACGACATGATTCGGCCCACCTCGCTGCAGGCTTCGTTTCCGCACAAGGTCAGCATTCAGAACAGCTGTCACGGAGTGCGCTTGCTGCATCTGTCTTCCCCCAGTGAGCTCAACATCCCTTATTATAACAAGCTGCGCGATTTGCTTTCACTGGTGAAAGACATAGAGATTGTAGAGCCGGAACGCCCGGATGAATGCTGCGGGTTCGGCGGTATGTTTGCTGTAGAAGAGCATGCGGTGTCCGGACAGATGGGGCGTGACAAGGTAAAACGGCATATCGACACGGGCGCGGAATACATTGCCGGGGCAGACAGCTCCTGCCTGATGCATCAGAGCGGCATCATTGCCCGTGAAAAATGGCCGATTAAGACGATACATGTGGTTGAAATCTTAGCTTCAGGATTATGAGTACGAGACATTCGAAAGCGGCCGAGCTGTTCTTGAAAGATAAAGACTTGGCAGCCTGGCACGATGAAACGTTGTGGATGGTTCGCGCCAAGCGCGATAACCAGAGTAAGCAGTTGCCCGAGTGGGAACATCTGCGTGATATGGCCTGTGCCATCAAGATGTACAGCAACAGTCACCTTGACCAACTGTTGCTTGAGTTTGAGAAAAACGCTCTTGCAAACGGTGCCCATGTGTATTGGGCCAAGGATGCCGAAGAGTATTGCTCTATCGTATACAATATCCTGCACGGACACAATGTGCGGCATTTCATCAAAAGCAAGTCGATGCTTGCGGAAGAATGCGGGCTGAACGAGTTCTTGGAGGAAAAGGGCATTGAGGTGGTGGAAAGCGATTTGGGCGAACGCATCCTTCAGCTGATGCACAAAAAGCCGAGCCATATAGTGATGCCTGCCATTCATATAAAGAAAGAAGAGATAGGAGAGCTCTTTGTCAAGGAGATGAATACGGAGCCGGGGAATAATGACCAGACTTATCTTACGCATGCCGCCCGCAAGAATCTGCGGCATAAGTTCATCGAGGCGGAAGCGGCCATGACCGGCGCCAACTTTGCAGTGGCTTCTACCGGTGAGTGCGTGGTATGCACCAACGAAGGCAACGCTGATATGGGCACTTCGCAGCCGAAGCTTCAGATTACGGCCTTTGGAATGGAGAAGATTGTGCCCGACCGCGGGTCGCTGGGAGTGTTTACCCGCCTGCTGGCCCGCTCAGGAACGGGACAGGCCATCACTACCTACACTTCGCATTACCGCAAGCCGCGTCCGGGTGGCGAACTGCATATCATCATTGTGGATAATGGAAGAAGCCGGATATTGGCAGACAAGGAACATGTGAAGACATTGAACTGCCTGCGTTGCGGGGCTTGCATGAACACTTGCCCGGTCTATCGCAGGAGTGGGGGATATTCATATACCTATTTCATTCCCGGTCCGATTGGCATTAATCTGGGCATGCTGAAAGCTCCCCTGCATTATTATGACAATGTGTCGGCTTGTTCGCTCTGCCATTCTTGTCAAAACGTGTGTCCTGCCAAGGTGGACTTGGCCGACCAGATATACCGGTGGAGGCAGAAGCTCGAGGATTTGGGCGTGGCAAGCACTTCAAAGAAGGCGATGTCGGGCGGCATGAAGTTCTTGATGGAGCGTCCGGGCTTGTTCGGCTTCGCGCTGAAAAATGCTCCGATAGCCAATTCGCTTCCCCGATGGATGATGTACAATGATTTGAATGACTGGGGAAAAGAGCATGAGATGCCGAAATTCGCCCGGGAAAGCTTTAATGAAATGTGGAAAAAGAAAAAGGTATGATTGTATGAGCAGCAGAGAAGATATATTGGAGAGCATACGCCGCAACACGCGGATGCGTTATGAAAAGCCGGATTATGCGCAGCTGGAGGAAGAAGCGGTAAAGTATCCCGACCTGCTGGCGCGCTTTAAGGAGGTTATGCCCCAGATGGGCGGACGGGCGGTCGTGCTCCAGAAGGGAGAGGATGTGAACAAGGTGATAAAAGGCCTTTATCCGAATGCTGTCCGCATTGCGGCGACGATGAAGGAAGTGCGGTGCGGAGAGGGGATGCAGCCCGTAACTTGTGCTACTTTCCATCCGGATGACGTGCGTTGCTCCGGTGATTTGGACGGTACGGATTTGGCAATCATTCAGGGGCGTGTGGGCGTATGCGAGAACGGAGCGGTCTGGATACAGCAGGATGTGGAGCAGCGTGCCGTTTACTTTATAGCCGAGGCTTTGGTTATCTTGCTCGACCGGCATAATCTGGTCAGCAACATGCACGAAGCCTATAGGCAGATTGATACGGGTGAATATGGATACGGGGTGTTCATCTCGGGCCCGTCGAAGACTGCCGATATAGAACAGGCCTTGGTGTTAGGGGCGCATGGAGCGCGTGATGTGACAGTCATTCTCGTCTGAAAACGGATAAAAAAAGACCGCCCTGGCCGGCGGTCTTTTTTATAGGATAGAAATGGATTCTTGCCATAGGAAAATCTGGTTTTACTCGGCATCGGCCGATGCGGGAGTCATGTCGCCCTCGATGACCAGACGGGTGATTTCGTTTTTCCCGTTCGTGCGTAAAGTGATGGTCTTGCGGAAATGTCCGGGGAATTTCCCGGCGCCGTTGTAGGTTACAGTTACTTCCCCGCCTTCTCCCGGTTTGATGGGCTCTTTCGGGTATTGGGGAACGGCACATCCGCATGAGGCGATAGCCTGATGGATAACTAATGGGCCGTCGCCCGTGTTCTTGAATTTGAACGTGCATGTCACTTTCGGATTTTTTTCTGAAAAGGCCCCGAAATTGTGGCTGACCTTTTCAAAGGTGATTTCGGCCGTGCCTTGGGCCAATACCGCAAGCATGCTTACTATCATAAAGACAGTAGTCAAAAAAATCTTTCTCATTGTGTATGTTGTTTTTGTCTCTTTTTACAAAGTTAAGCAATTAATTGTTTTTCTCGCCTTGTTTCTTGATTTTTAACTTCGCTCTATCTGTTTGACTCCTTTCACCGCCTTGATTTTCTTGATTAAAGCTTCCAGTTTGGAGGTATCGTCTACCATAACCGTCAGCATTCCCGAGAACAGCCCGTCGTTTGAGTCGATGCTTATGGAACGGAGCGATATCTCAGTCTCCTTGTTGATTATGGATGTAATGTTGGTTACAATCCCGATATCGTCATGCCCCACGATGCGCAGGCGGATGGGGTATTTCTTTCCCTGGCTTTTGCCCGCCCAGCGTGCCCGGACGATGCGGTAGGGGAAGCGCGATTGCAGTTCCTTGGCGTTCGGACAGTCGCAGCGGTGAATCTTTATGCCGCCTGAAACGCTGACGAATCCGAATACATCATCGCCGTATATCGGGTTGCAGCATCTGGCCAATGTGAAGTCCAGTCCCTTCAGATTCTGGTCAATGACCAATACATCGTCCTTGTAAAAATCCTTGGCCTCGCTTGTCTGCTGGATATTGAAGGCTTCAGCGCTCCGGTAGGTTATTTCCTCGCGTTGCTCTGTCTCTTTCTTCTGCATGTCTACATACTTGTCAATGATGTCATTGGTGTCTGTAGATTCGTCTGCGATGCTCTGATAAAAGTCGGTTACCGTCTTGAACCCTAATTTGCGTATAAGGCGCATCAGGATTGCTTCGTCATATTCCAGCTTGCGGTTCTTGAACTTACGTTCCAGAGTCTCTTTCGCAAACTGCGTCTGGCGGGCGGCAATCTCCTTCAATGCCTGACGGATTTTGTTGCGGGCCTTCGATGTCGTGACGAAATTCAGCCAGTCTCTTTTGGGCGTCTGCGTATTGGAAGTCATGATTTCCACTTGGTCGCCGCTGTTGAGCGTTTGCTTAAGCTGGACATTCTTGCCGTTTACCCGTGCGCCGATGCATCGGCATCCCAGATTGGAATGGATGGAAAAGGCAAAGTCAAGGACAGTCGCTCCCTGAGGCAGTTTGTATAAGTCGCCTTTGGGGGTAAAGACAAAAACCTCGTCTTTGTACAGGTCAAGCTTGAACTGGTCCATTACATCGAGGTCATTGTCGGCGTTTTCCAGGGTCTCACGGATGGTGTTCAGCCACTCGTCCAGACCACTTTCTCCTTTGATGCCTTTATAGCGCCAGTGGGCAGCCAGTCCTTTTTCGGCTATTTCATCCATCCGTTCGGTCCGTATTTGTACTTCTACCCACTTTCCTTCCGGCCCCATGACGGTGATATGCAGCGATTCGTAACCGTTGCTTTTGGGTACAGACAGCCAGTCGCGCAGTCGTTTGGGATTGGGAAGATACATGTCCGTCACGATGGAATAGGCCTGCCAGCATTCCTGCTTCTCCTTGTCTAATGGAGAGTCCAGAATAATCCGGATGGCAAACAGGTCGTATACGCCTTCAAACGGGCATCCTTGCTTCTTCATCTTCTGATAGATGGAATGAATGGATTTGGTACGTCCTTTAATATGGAATTTCAGTCCGGCTTCTTCCAGCTTTTTCCGCACCGGCTCGATGAAGGCATCGATATATCGGTCGCGGGCGGCCTTTGTCGCGTTCAGCTTTTCTTTGATGTGATAGTATACATCATGCTGCGTATATTTCAGCGAAAGGTCTTCCAGTTCCGATTTGAGCTTGTATAATCCAAGCTTGTGGGCAAGCGGTGCATACAGGTAGGCGGCTTCGTTGGCCACTTCCAGTCGGGCCTCGTCGTTTGGACTGTCCTTTATCTGCCTCATCAGGTTGACGCGGTCGGCTATCATGATGAGGATGACCCGCATGTCTTCGGCAAATGAAAGCAGAAGGTTGCGGAAGTTTTCAGATTCAATGGTGGGGCTTTTGGAATAAAGTTCATTTATCTTGACCAGACCCCGTATTATGCCGGCCACATCTTCTCCGTACTCTTCCCGGATGGAATCAAGGCTGCATAAATGATATTTTACCGACTCATGAAGCATGATTCCTAAAATGGAAGCCCGGCGCATGCCTATCTCTTCGGCAACGATAACCGCTGTCTGCATATCTTTGATGATAGGATTCATGTCGAATGCATTGCGCGGGATGCTGCCGCCTGCCATGGCTTTTATAAGGTGGGTCTTTAACTTGTGACAGTCATCTTTTTGCAGGGTATCTTTGGATAAAAGAAGAAGTCGTTTGTATAAAGAAATAAGTTGAAGATGCTCTTCAGGTGTGAAAAAAACATTCTCTTCCATAGGCTTTGTTGTTTTTCGTTGCGGGTAAAGATACTTTTTTTCTTCATCTTTGTCGCATTCTTTCGGGATTTTTTATATTTTTGGAGGACATTGTTGATGTAAATGGATTTCATTACCTAAAATATACATGATATGTTAACACAAGAAGACAAAGATTTGTTGGCCAAGAAAGGAATTTCAGAGGCTCAGATTGCAGAGCAGCTAAATTGTTTTGAAAAGGGCTTTCCGTATTTGAAACTGGCGGCGGCGGCATCGGTTGCAAATGGCGGCATTATGACGGCAACGGAGGAAGAACAGCAGAAGTATCTCAATGCGTGGGATTCTTACAAGCAAGGCGACAAGAAGATTGTGAAGTTTGTTCCGGCTTCAGGTGCGGCAAGCCGGATGTTTAAGAATATGTTTGAGTTTTTGGGTGCGGATTATGATGTGCCGACTACGGATTTCGAAAAGAAATTCTTCGACCATATTCACAGCTTTGCTTTTTATAATGACCTGAATGCCGCCTGCATGGACAATACAGGCAAGGATATTGACGCTTTGCTCTCTGAGCATAACTATAAGGCGGTGGTGTCGAACCTGCTTGAGGCTGCCGGACTAAACTATGGTTCGTTGCCTAAAGGTTTGCTGAAGTTCCATCGTTATGCTGACGGTGTGCGCACTCCGCTGGAAGAACATCTGGTTGAAGGCGCGCTTTATGCAGCAGGAAAGAGTGGAGAAGTCAATGTACATTTCACGGTTTCAACCGAGCATCGTGCGTTGTTCCAAAAGCTTGTCGATGCAAAGGTTGGTGAATATGCCGCCAAATACGGCATTCAGTATCATGTCAGCTTTTCAGAACAGAAGCCGAGTACGGACACAATAGCGGCAGATATGGACAACAAGCCTTTCCGCGATAAGGACGGCAAGCTGTTGTTCCGTCCGGGAGGTCACGGAGCCTTGATTGAAAATTTGAATGACTTGGATGCAGATGTTGTCTTTATCAAGAATATAGATAATGTTGTTCCTGATCGTTTGAAAGCGGATACAGTGACATACAAGAAGTTGCTGGCAGGTATATTGGTCACTTTGCAGGAGCAGGCCTTCAAGTATCTTGAGCTGTTGGACAGCGGGCATTATCGGCATGACGAGCTTGAAGAAATCATTCGTTTCGTTCAGCAGCATTTACGCTGCCGTAAGAGCGATATCAAGGATTTGGAGGATGCCGACCTCGTGATTTATTTGCGTAACAAGCTGAACCGTCCGATGCGTGTTTGCGGTATGGTGAAAAATGTAGGCGAGCCGGGTGGCGGCCCGTTCCTTGCCTATAATGCAGATGGTACTGTTTCTTTGCAGATTCTGGAAAGTTCGCAGATAGATATGAAAGATCCGGAAAAGAAGGCGATGTTTGAGCAGGGCACGCACTTTAATCCGGTAGATTTGGTTTGCGCCATTCGCGACTATAAAGGAAACAAGTTTGATTTGCTGAAACACGTAGACAAAGCCACTGGATTTATTTCTTATAAGTCGAAGAACGGAAAGGACTTGAAGGCTCTTGAACTTCCGGGATTATGGAACGGCTCCATGAGCGACTGGAATACGGTGTTTGTTGAAGTGCCGTTGACTACGTTTAATCCGGTAAAGACGGTCAATGACCTGTTGCGTGAGCAGCATCAATAATAGGTCGTAGGTCGATTGTATGACCTCATTCAGTTAAATAGCGGCCGGGGTTTGTCTTTTTCCTATTTTGACAGGCCCGGCCGCTATTCTTGTTGTGGGTTATCTTCCGCCTGCCGGCAGATTCTTCAGGAAATAGTCTGTCATTGACTTGCGCAAATGCAAAGTTGTCCCTTCTCCCTCATAGATGCCATGCGTGCGCATCGGGTAAGAAATCTGCGAGAATATTTTTCCATGGCGAATCAGTTCATTGACCAGGCGTTCGCAGTTCTGGTAATGCACGTTGTCATCACCTGTACCATGAATCAAAAGCAGGTTTCCCTTTAGGCCGGAAGCGTAGCTGATAGGGGAGCCCTTGCGATATCCTTCCGGATTATTTTGCGGAGTGTTCATGTAGCGTTCCTGGTAGATTGTGTCATACAGCCGTTGGTCGGCGACAAAAGCGATGGCTATCCCCGTATGGAATACATCCGGATAGCGGAACATACAGTTGAGAGTCTGGCTTCCGCCTCCGCTCCATCCGGTAATCCCGATGCGGCTGATATCGATGAAACGATATTTTTGTGCCAGGTATTGGATGCCTTTGGCCTGGTCTTCGCTTGCAAATGTCCCTACTTCGCCATAGATGCACTTGCGCCATTCGCGTCCGCGTGGGGTACGCGCTCCGCGGTTTTCTATGCTCATGACAATATATCCCTGATTGGCGAGGTATTGATGCCATAAGTCTCCGCCGCTCCAAACATCTTGCACGGTCGCGCTGCCCGGTTCGCCGTAGACATCAATGATGACCGGATATTTCTTGTTCGGGTCAAAATCTGCCGGTTTAATCATCCATACATCCAGTTCCAATTCTCCCGAACGGGTTTTTATAAATTCCTTAGGTTGCAGACCTAAAGCCTGGTATTCAGCTTTTGCTTGAGCGTTGTCTTCTATCATGCGAACACTCTTGTGGGAAGGCAGTGCAATCATGTCGATAACAGGGGGTGTAACGGCATTGCTGAAAGAATGCATGGCCCAACTTCCATCGGGTGAAATATTATAACGGTGCTGTCCGGCTTCGTTTGCAGGGCTGAGGCGCTTTACTTCACCGTTGCCAAAAAGTTTGGCGGAGTAGAGATATCGTTGGGTGAAGTTGTCTGGCGAAGCGATAAAATAGACAATGCCTCTTTTTAAATCCATGCCGGCCTGCTCGATATAATCGAAGTTTCCTTTGGTTATCGGTTCAATCTGTTTCCCGTCACGGCTCACGCGATACAGATGACGCCAACCGTCACGCTCGCTTTCCCAGGTAAACCACGTGTTGTTCTTTAGCCATGTCACGTTGTCGTTGGTCTCAAGCCATGCGGCATCCGTGTCGGTGAAGATATTGCGTGGTTCGGCGCTGCCGATTGTCGCAATCCAGACCTTGTTTGTATTTTGCGGACGGTTCATTTGCTGGATGAACAGCTCATTGCTTTCCGGAATGAAATCCATGCGCATGATATAATGGTTGCGCGGGTCTCCGGGAATATTTATCCACGTAGTGCTTCCGCCGTCGGCTGATACATAACCCACCTTCACTGCGGAGTTGGTCGTTCCTGCCTTCGGATAGGGGAAACGGGTCACTTTGGGGTAGAGGGAATCCACATTATTGATAATGTCAAACCACCCTGTCCCTTTCGTGTCGCTTTGCCAATAGGCAATGTATTTGCTGTCAGGACTCCAACGGAATCCGTCACGGCAGTAGAATTCTTCTTCGTATACCCAGTCGAACGTTCCGTTTATGATTTCGTCTGTTCCGTCCGTCGTAATCGGAGTGATTGCTCCTGTAGACAAGTCTTCCACATATATATTATTACGGCTTACGTAAGCCGCGCGCTTGCTGTCTGGTGACAGCTTGGCAAACATCAGACTGCTTTCCGGCATTCCTTTGCCGAGCTGTTTCAGGCTTTTGTCTTTCATGTTCAGCACCCAATAGTCTCCCCGCGTGTCGTAACGCCATACCCGGCGGGTGTTTGTATAGATTAAGGCCAAGGTATGGTCGGCGTTAAACTGGAAGCTGCGCACGGAAAGCGTGTCGTGTGTGCCCGGCTTCACAAGCATGGAAGCCGGGATGAGCGTTTCTTTCTTAAGGTCTTTGGCACGGAATGACACGATGTCATATCCGCCGGCCGGATTCTTTTCGGTCTGCGAATAGTGTTCTCCGTCTTCCAGCCAGTTGACATATATGCTTCCTTTGGTATGAATCAGTCCGCCGTTCACCACTTCTTCCAGTGTCGGGATGTGTTGTGCCTGCATCAGGCTTGTGCCAGACAGAAGGAAAGTCAGGGCGGCGGTTAGGCATACTCTTTTCATGTTTCTTCGGTTTGGTGGATTGATTTATTTGATTCCCAGTTTTTCTTTCATTTCTTTGGTCAGCGCGTCTTTGTGCATCAATACATAGATGGTTTTGGCACGTACAAAGCTTTCAGACATATTCAGGTAACCGCCGAAGTCGTTGCGTTCGGTTCCCCATGAATTCTTGGTGATATAATATTTTGTCCCGTTCTGGTCTTTGGCTATGCCGGTAAGATGCATCAGGTGGTCGTCGGTCGTAGTGAAGGATTCATAGCCTTGCTGACGGACTTCGGGCGTGACATTCACTTCCGGATACGGGTGCTCGAACTTGAATACCTCGGCCAGACGGTCTTTTTGGTCCATCTTTTGCCAGCGTGCGAAGTCGGTATCCTTGTAGTCATCCGCCTTATCCACTTCCGGATTGATGGCTACTCCGTGTGTGTAGGCAAAGCCCCGTTCGCTTACATCGCCGTCCCAAGCCACGGTATATCCGTTCATCAGGGCATGGTCGGTTGCTTCCATCATTTCGTCGAGCGGCAGATTATACATTTTTGCATGCTCCCAGTTGTCGGGAATCTCCAGTTCAAACTTTTCGTAATACGGCTTGTGGGTAAAGCTTGTCAGCATCACGTAATTGTTTTCATCAATGCCCAAGCTTTCCGCGAACGATTTCGGCGTGTATTCTTTACCTTTATAGGTGAATGTTTCGGGCAGTCTGCCCATGTAGATGTCGAACAGCGAATTGATGAGTTCCTGATACTCCGCACTGCGATGGCGCAGCTTGACAGCCTGTCCGGCTATGGCTTCCATGTAAGAGGCAAGCTCGGTATGGTTGTGGGTCTTCGAATCGTAGTTGATTCCGGTATATGCCTCTTCGGGTACGATGCCCACTTGTCTGAACGCGGTAAACCAGCTTGGTGAAATGCTGCCTTGTCCGATGTTTCCGCGTCCGCGGCGCAGGTAGTTGTCGTTCAGCTGGTTCATGTATTTCTGACGGACGATGAACATTTCTGAAAGGTCATACTCTCCTTTGCCCATGCGCAGCAGTTCGGCTTCGATGAATGAAGTGGTGGCGAAGCACCAGCATGTTCCGGTGGCTGCCTGATTCTTTACGGGGGTTACTTCTTGGTTAACGACGGTTGTAAACTGGTAACCGTCTGTCTTCTGCGCCCAAAGCGAGGCCGAAGCCATCAGCAGGGCGGCGAGGGTCATGGTTTTTGTCTTCATAGTGTTATTGTATAATAGTTGTTGTCTTGGGAAAGAGGCACCGGACGGCAGCAGAACCGTCACCTTTTCACCGGACAGAAAAATGTTTTTACGGACATGAAACGGAAGTTTCGTCCGTATGGAATCCGTCGGGTGTCGGTCTGTCTGGGTCTTTTGCCTTTCCGTGCCGTTGGAATGATGCAGGAGTCTGCTCAGAATCCGAAGCGGTAGTCGTGCCAATACTTGGCGGCCATTTCATCCCAACGCAGGATGGTGGCGCCGATAAAGTCCTTCGTATAGTCTGTCAGGTATGCTTTGGCCGTTTCCTCTCCTTCCGATTTCAGCAGCTCCTGATAGCGGGTCTCTACCATCGGGAGTTCGCCGAACGCCTTGTCTTCAAAATGGCGGATGTTCCGTTCCATCACCTCGCGGGCATTTCCCCAACGCACGGTAGCCAGTTTGTTGGCGCGGCGGTAATGCCACAAAGCGGCGTCTTCGCGGTAGCGGTGGTTGCCGCACACCTTGTATAAGGCGGGCAGGTCGGTAGTCCCGCAGAAGATTGGTACGCGGGGACTTTGTCCCGGATTGTCCATCGAGAACCAGCATACGCCTCCCACGGCATCGGGAAGCCAGCCGCGCAGCTGGATGACTGTGGAATAGGCGCATTGCGGTACGGCTATGTTGCGATACGACTGCACGGCATCCTCCCTTATCCCGTTCAGCATCTGCACTTCGTCCGGCCGCATCCACGGATTGGCCTTGGGGCTGATGATTGTATCGGTCTTTCCGGTCTTGCGGTCTTTTCTCGTCACTTTCAGATTGCGGGTCGCATCCCATTCTGTGCCTTCGTATGTCTGGCGCAAGAGAGCCATGACATCGGCCGCACTCAGCTTCTTTTCCGGCTTGACGCTGAGCGGAAGTTCTTCGGCATTGATGTCGAGGTTCAGCGAAGGGGCCAGCCGGCTTAATACAAAGAACTCCCGGATGCTGAACGACTGCCATTTGCCTGCATAATTGGGCCCGCCGTAAGCCCGCCAGAACTTGAACGGCTCTTTGCCGTCCCATAGCTTCAGCTTGCGTGCCACATCGAATACGTTTTCCGAAGCCATATAGTTGTCGGCATCCTTCAGGTTGAGCGTACTGATGCGCGGGATGTTGGCCGATACGCCTACTTCTCCGTCGGGGATGCGTACGGCGGCCCATACTCCTCCCACCTTGTCGGGCCCTTCACCGAACACTTCGAAGTGCCAGACCTCCTTCGGGTCGGCGATGGTCAGGCATTCTCCGTAGTCGCCATAGCCATATTCCTTGACCAGCTCGCCCATCAGCCTGATTGCCTGGCGCGCGGTGGAGCATCGCTCTAACGCTACGCGCGCCAGCTCTTCAATCTTGAACATTCCCTTCTCGTTGCGCAGCGTGTCTCGTCCGCTGATGGTGGTTTCTCCCATAGCCAGCTGCTTCTCGTTCAGGCATGGATAAGAAGTGTCGAGAAAGGCAAACGTATGCCGGGCTTGGGGAATTGTGCCTTTTACCGTAAGGTTAGTCTGGTCTTCCGGGTATTCGGTGTGCATCCGTCCGTCGTAAATGTTCATTACGGTGTCGTTGTCATAAGTCTTTGCCGGCACGACATTCACCCATGTGCGGTACCAGCTGTCGCAAGTATGGCTTGTCATGACCGAGCCGTCGGCAGACGCTTCGCGTCCCACCATGATGCTGGTGCAGCTTTCCGGGTTATAAAAAGATGGTGTCTGTGCCGTTGCCAATTGGGAAAAGGCCAGTCCGATGATAAATAAAGTGCTGTGTATTTTCATGGTTGCAATGTTAAAAATAAAGTCGGTTCAAAAGTAGTAAAAAGGAGGCAATAAACAAAAATACCGCCTGATTATATTCTTTTTTCCAGCCAGGCGTCAATCAGACGGCGTGCGATGCTGAGCTTTTTGGGTATTTCGGGCAGGTTGTCGCGCGTATAGAAAGCTCCCCGGCTCAACTCTTCATCTTGCAGCTTGATGGTTCCGCTTTCATATTCGGCCGTATATCCCACCATGATGCCGCTCGGGTAAGGCCAGGGCTGACTGCCGAAATATTTCAGGTTCTTGATGTGCAGTCCGGTTTCCTCCATCACTTCCCGGCACACGCATTCTTCCAAAGTCTCGCCCGGTTCGAGAAAACCGGCCACAAGTCCGTTGAATGTTCCCCGGAAGTTGCGGGCATGTACCAGCAGGATGCTGTCTTCCTTTTTTATCAGCACGATAACGGCGGGGGAGATGCGCGGATAAATGTCTTGCCCGCACTTCGGGCAGTGTTTGGCGATGGGGGCTACCTGTATGGTGGCCACACCGCAACGGGGGCAGTACCGGCTGTTCTTGTCCCAGGTCAGTATCTGTGAAGCCTTTCCGGCGCAGTCGTATTCGGTCCGTGGCAAGACATCGAACGAAGCGCGCAGGTCTTTCAGCATGCGCGGACTGTTCTCGTCGCCGGATATCGGGGCATCGATTGCATAAGCCTTGGCCGTATGTCCGTTTATTGTCCCGATGGTGTGTATGGTGTTCCCTTCCGGCACTGGGAGGGGAGGTTCTTCGCCGTAGGGGATATGGTATCCGTCGGTCTGCTTCTCTATCAAGACTTGTCCGCCGTAGAAGACAAACCATCCGCAGGCGGTTTCTTTGGTGTGTTGGATAGGGCTCATTGTTGGTTTACTCCTTTCATGGTTAGTTGGATGCGTTTGCGCTCGCGGTCAATGCTCAGCACTTTTACCCGCACATGCTGATGGATGCTGACGATGGCAGTGGGGTCGCTCACAAACCGGTCGGCTATCTGGGAGATATGCACCAGTCCGTTTTCTTTGATGCCTATGTCTACAAAACAGCCGAAATTAGTAATGTTGGTGACGATGCCCGGCAGTTCCATGCCTTCCTTCAGGTCATCCATCGAGCGTACGCCTTTATCGAACTCGAACACCTGAATCTGCTTCCGGGGGTCCCGGCCGGGCTTGTCCAATTCCTGCATGATGTCGGAAAGAGTGGGCAGGCCGACGGTGTCGGTCACATATCTTTCTGTCCGGATTCTGCTGCGAAGCTCTTTGTCTTCCATCAGTTCGGCAACGGAGCACCCCATATCTTTGGCCATTTGTTCTACGACCGGATAACTTTCCGGATGTACGGCCGAATTGTCCAGCGGGTTTTCGGCGTGTGGAATGCGCAGGAATCCGGCGCTCTGCTCAAATGCTTTGGCACCCATGCGCGGCACTTTCAGCAGCTCTCTGCGGGAGCGGAACGGGCCGTTTGCCGTGCGGTAGTCTACGATGTTCTGGGCAAGCGTCGCTCCCAAGCCCGAAACGTAGGTCAGCAAATGCTTGCTTGCCGTGTTTACATTGACTCCGACAAGGTTTACACAGCTCTCCACTGTCCGGTCAAGCGACTCTTTCAGCTTGGTCTGGTCGACATCGTGCTGGTATTGCCCTACACCGATTGATTTCGGGTCAATCTTTACCAGTTCGGCCAAGGGGTCTATCAGGCGTCGGCCGATGGATACCGCTCCGCGTACGGTTACATCGTAGTCGGGGAACTCGTCGCGTGCGGTCTTTGACGCGGAATAAACGGAGGCTCCGTCTTCGCTGACAACGAATACTTGTATCTTCCTGTCGTAACGCTGCGAGGTAACAAACTGTTCTGTCTCCCGACTTGCCGTTCCGTTGCCGATGGCAATGGCTTCTATCTTATACTGCTCCACCAGCTTCACCAGTTTGCGTCCGGCTTGCTGGTATTCCGATTTGGGAGGATGCGGATAGATGGCCTCATTGTGCAGCAGTGCACCTTGAGCGTCGAGGCATACCACCTTGCATCCGGTACGGTATCCGGGGTCGATGCCTATCACCCGTTTCTGTCCCAAGGGAGGGGCGAGCAGCAGCTGGCGGAGATTTCCGGCGAATACGCGGATAGCCTCTTCGTCTGCCTTGGCCTTGCTGGCGGCGGCAAACTCGGTCTCGATGGAAGGCTTCAGCAAGCGCTTGTATGCATCGGAAACGGCCTCGGAAATTTGGCGTGAGCATTCGTTGTTGCCGCGTACAAACTGCCGTTTCAGCAGGTTCAGGCATTCTTCATCATCGGCCGGTGAAATGCTCGCCTTGAGGATGCCTTCCGATTCTCCGCGGCGAATGGCCAGCAGCCGGTGCGAAGAACATTTTTTCAGCGGTTCGCTGAAATCGAAATAATCCCGGTATTTGGCCGAAGCTTCATCGCTCTCTTTGCCTTTGGCTATCTTGGAAGTGATGACGGCCTGCCGTCTGAACTGGCTTCGCATCAGGTTTCGTGCGCGTTCGTCTTCGCTGACGCGTTCGGCAATGATATCCCGCGCCCCTTTCAGGGTTTCTTCTTCATCTTTTACCTCTCCTTTTATGAATTTGCGTGCCTGTAAGGCCGGATTGTTCTCCCGCTGCAGGAGAAGCAGTGCGGCAAGCGGCTCGAGTCCCCTTTGGCGGGCAACTTCGGCGCGTGTCTTGCGCTTGGGCTTATACGGCAGATAAATGTCTTCCAGTTCGGTGTTGTCCCAACAGTCGTCAATCCGTCGGCGGAGTTCCTCGGTCAGTTTCCCCTGTTCTTCAATGGTAGAGAGGATAGTGGCCTTTCTTTTTTCTGTTTCACACAACTTTTCGTATCGGGCGTGTATGTCTCCGATTTGTACTTCATCCAGTCCTCCTGTCACTTCCTTGCGGTAACGGCTGATGAAAGGTATGGTAGCTCCTTCGGTTAGAAGCTTGAGAGTATTGTTTACGCGATGCTCCGGCAGTTTTAATGCTGAGGCAATCATCCGGCTGAATTCATTTGTCATGATAAAGTTTGCTTGTTTCAGAGTTCTGACAATGGGTTTTGTACGCATGTCTTATCGGAGCGCGAATTGAATCAAGATAAAGGTTTCCTGCATCATTAATAAAGATGAGCAGAAACGAACTTGACCACTGCATTTCGATAACAAACACCGCGTTGCTCAAATCCGCGGTAAAGATAAACAAATGGCTTGAGAATTTTATGCCTGAAGTGTTACTTTTATGCCTGACAATTCCCGGACGGATTAATTTCCTCCGGTTGGAATGTTGCGGAAGCTTAGACGGACAGTGTTACCGCCAGGCAGTTCGGGAATAAGCCCGACTGGCTTTCTTTTGATTCCTGCCTGGCATCCTTGCATGTCGGCAGTCGGGTTGCCATTGCTTTCGCACGACCCGCAAACGAAGGAATACTTAGGAAAGCGGTATAATCAGAAACTGACATTGCCAATTGTTGGCAATAAACCAAGGAAGATGCATTTGCTGAAGCCTTAGAATTTGCGCCATATAATAGTAATAATTGTTAATGTGTTATATAATTTCCATTTGAAACTTTTATTTATTGATATAATATTTTAGATTTGCAAAAGTTTCAAATGGAAAATAATTATAAAAATAGCAGATATGAAAGTTGTTATCGTAGGAGGAGTGGCGGGAGGGGCCACAGCCGCGGCACGTATCCGCCGCAATACAGAAAAGGCGGAAATCGTCTTGTTTGAGAAGGGGGCGTATATTTCGTATGCCAATTGTGGTCTGCCTTATTATATAGGTGGAGTCATAGAAGAGCGGGAGCGGCTTTTCGTGCAGACTCCCGAAGCGTTCGGAAAACGTTTCAACATCGATGTGCGCACGCTTTCGGAAGTGGTTGCCATTGACCGGATGCTGAAAGAGGTGACTGTGCGTACGGCAGACGGGAAAACATATAAAGAGGGTTATGACAAGCTTTTGCTTTCGCCGGGTGCTTCACCCGTGCGTCCTCCCTTGAAAGGAATCGATTCGGAAGGCATCTTTACGCTTCGGAATGTAAATGATACTGACCGCATCAAGCGGTATCTGGACGAAAGGCAGGTGAAGCGTGCCGTTGTGGTCGGCGGTGGGTTCATCGGACTGGAGATGGCGGAAAACCTGGTGCATGCCGGTGTGGAAGTGTCGGTAGTGGAGATGGCGAATCAGGTGATGGGCCCCATAGATTATTCAATGGCTTCGCTGGTACACGAGCATCTGTTGCAGAAAGGGGTAAGGCTTTATCTGAGTCAGGCGGTGGAAGAGTTTGAAAAGACCGCCGAAGGATTGGCCGTTACCTTCAAGTCGGGCATCCGTTTGCAGGTGGATATGGTGATTCTTTCCATCGGTGTGCGCGCTGAGACGCGTCTGGCCGTTGAGGCTGGACTGGCATTGGGTGACATGAAGGGCATCCGGGTCAATGAGTTCCTGCAGACTTCTGACGAAAATGTGTATGCGGTAGGCGATGCGATAGAGTTTCCGCATCCGGTTACCGGCAAGCCGTGGCTGAACTTTCTGGCAGGCCCTGCGAACCGGCAGGCGCGTATCGTTGCCGACAATATGGTTTTCGGCAACCGGGTGAAATACGAGGGTTCTATCGGTACATCAATAGCCAAGGTATTCGACCTTACGGTGGCTTCGACCGGACTTCCTGCCAAGCGTTTGAAGCAGATGGGCATCGACTGCCTTTCTTCAACCACGCATTCGGCGTCTCACGCAGGATATTATCCGGGGGCTTTGCAGATGGCCATAAAGATTACTTTTTCTCCGAAGGACGGACGGCTTTACGGAGCACAGATAGTGGGCTGCGACGGAGTGGACAAACGGATAGACGAGTTTGCACTGGTCATCAAGCGAGGCGGGACAGTGTACGACCTGACCCGGTTGGAACATGCTTATGCACCTCCTTTTTCTTCAGCTAAAGACCCGGTTGCCATAGCAGGCTATGTGGCGGGGAACATTCTGAGCGGCAAGATGGTGCCTTTGTATTGGCGTGAACTGAAGGATGCCGATTTGAGCCGGATTACGCTGGTGGATGTGCGTACGGCTGATGAGTTTGAACTGGGGGCCATTGACGGGGCGGTCAATTTCCCGCTCGACGAGTTGAGGGAACATCTGGATGAGATTCCCCGCGACAAGCCGGTATGGGTGTATTGTGGCGTGGGATTGCGCGGATATCTGGCAAGCAATATACTGTGCGGAAACGGATTTGCGGATGTGCGTAATCTGATAGGTGGCCTCAAGACTTACAAGGCGGCCGTCGCTCCGGTACGTATGCCTGATAAGACATATTCTTGTCCGTCTGTGCCGGAGGAACAGGCCGGATGTGTCTGTACATCCGACGGTGGACCTGAAATGGAGGTGATAAAGGTGAATGCCTGCGGGGTGCAATGTCCCGGTCCGATTTTGAAATTGAAGAAGGGTATGGACTCTTTGCAGCCCGGACAATGCCTGGAGGTCAGTGCGACGGATGCCGGATTTCCGCGCGATGCGGAGTCGTGGTGCCGGACGACCGGCAACCGCTTCCTTTCAAAAACGGAAGAAAACGGTGTATATCGTGTGCGGATAGCGAAGGAGGGCAGCGCTTCCCGTCCCGTTGAGGCTCCGGTGGAACAGGGCAAGGGCAAGACATTCATCCTTTTCAGTGATGACCTTGACAAGGCCTTGGCTACATTTGTTCTTGCCAACGGTGCAGCCGCTACGGGCCAGAAAGTTACGGTGTTTTTTACGTTCTGGGGATTGAATGTTGTCAAGAAGGAGCGTAAGCCTGCCGTAAAGAAAGATTTCTTCGGAAAGATGTTTGGGATGATGCTTCCTTCCGACTCGCGCAGGCTGAAGCTTTCGAAGATGAACATGGGCGGAATCGGTTCGAGGATGATGCGCCATCTGATGAAGCGGAAAGGTGTGGATTCGCTCGAATCGCTGCGCCAGCAGGCCATTGACAACGGTGTGGAGTTCATTGCCTGCCAGATGTCGATGGGTGTGATGGGCGTGAAGCGTGAGGAATTGCTCGACTGTGTGACCATAGGAGGGGTGGCTACTTATATGGAGCGTGCAGACCGGTCGAATGTGAACTTGTTTGTGTGATGTTATGGAAAAGATACAGTGTATATGTGTGATGCGGGATTTGGTGAGGGCGCTTTCCGGATTGGAGAGTCAGCTGGAGGAAACCTATGGGGTGACGCTCAACGAGGCGATGGTCTTGTGCAGTGTGGGAGAAGACACGGTGTCGGCCGGAAGCATTATATCCTGCACGGGGATGACCGCCTCGCATGCCTCGAAAACCATCCGGTCGGCAGAAGACAAGGGCCTGCTTTCGCGAAAGTTGGGCGAGCACGACAAGCGCCAGATGTATTTTGTCCTGACCCGTAAGGGAAAAAACCGCCTGCAGCATATCAAGGAGCAGGGGATAGATGTGCCCGAATGGCTGGCGGCCCTGTTTGCCGTGCAGAAGTGACGGATGTGCGCTGCTTCTCTTGCCTCCTTGCTGAGGGATGATAGGGGCTTGGCAATATGACAGCCGCTGTGTGTTGGAGCATTGTGCTGTCATATTGCCAAGTTGTATTTTGTGCATCTGATTCATGCACGTATAAAAAGTGTTGATTCTCCGTTACTTGCTGTAACGCTCTATCAGGCTTCCGGCTACGGTGTCACCCAGTTCTTTGGCCTTGTTCAGGTTGGCAAGCCCTTCCTGCTTCTTGTCCTGCTGCACCTGGATGTATCCCAGCATGCGGTAGGCGGCTGCATTTTCGGCGTTGAGGCTGATGCCCTGCTGGAGAGCCTTGACCGCTTCGTCCAGCTGGTTGGTGCGCAGGTGCACGCTTCCCTTTTCCACCCAGTATTCGGCGTTGCCCGGTTCCATCTCTACCGCCTTGTTGATGTCATTGAGGGCTTGCTGGAACATGCGGCACTGCATCTCCGTCTGTTCGCGTACCAAGTAGAATTCGGCAGACACCTGTCCCATCATGGCGTCGTAGAAGTCGTTGTAGTCGAGCACGGCTTCGCGGAACAGTCCGGCCTCTCCCTTTATGCGTGCCCGCTCATACAGATAAGGTGCCGCATCCTGTCCGTAGGGCTTGTTGAAGCGCACCACGGCACTGTCCATCAGGGCTATCACTTCTTTCTTGTCGGCTCCTTCCGTCAGTTCCTTGGCTTTGGCGGCCGAATAGAAGGAGGCGGCCGAAGCCAGCGGCGTGCGGTTTACGGCATCATAGGCGGTAAAGGCTTCGGCATACTTCCGCATGGCGAAACAGATGTCGCCCTGCACCTGATAGTAAAGCCCTTCCTGGGCCGTGGCAAGTGCCTCGTTTATTTCGCTCAGGGCACGCTCCAGTGTCCAGTCGCCGTAAGGCTTCTGGTCTCCGATGGCGATGTTGTAGTTATAAAGGATTCTGGCGATGTTGTAGTGGGCTTCGGCCTTGTTTTCCGCCACATCGAGCATCTTTTCCAGTTCCTTTTCCGCCAGTGCGTTGTGTTGGTCATCGCCGAAGCCTATGTAGCAGGTTGCTCTTCTCTGGTATCCTTCCACATTGTTCGGATATTGTGCGATGAAGTCGTTCAGCAAATCCAGGTAAGCGTCGCGCGAAAGCTGCGATGACTGCATGTACAGGTAGACCAGCGCCTGCGACTCTTCATCGGGCAGGGCTTTCTTGATGCCGATGGAGTTGAGGATGAAATCGCTCCCCGACAGTGCGGAGATGGAAAGCGATGACGCGAATCCGATTCCGATGGCATAACTCTCTTTGCTGTCTTTTTCCGCGTTTTTCTGGATTACACCGATAACGTTTCCTTCCTCATTCATGATGGGGCAGCTTACAGTCTTGTCGGTTGTCTGCATGCCGAGCGTGTAATAAAAGGAGTTGTTGCTGATGCTGTCCACTTTCGTAACCTTTCCGCTTTGCATCTGGGTCGACTTCTGGGTGGAGTAGGGCAGCAGATAGACGGTCGCTCCGGTCGGTGTGACCTGGGTGGCTGGCTGAAGTGCCGTGGTCTTCTTGTCGGTTTCCGTACGGAACTTGATGACATCGTAGATGCCGTTGGCTCCCAATATGCTGACAACCGGCAGTTCCTTTCCGTCGGCAGTCACTACCACGGCGCGTTCGGCTCCCTTGAACAGGGTATAGTCGGATATGGCCGTGCCGTTTTCGTCGATATAGAATCCGTTTCCGGTGTTCAGAATCTTGTTCTCCTTGTTGTATGTAATGACGGAGAAGACGGCTTTGCGTGCCTTGTTCACCCATTTGGGCTGTTCCTGTGCCCATCCGGACTGTAGAAACAGGCTGCAAGCCAGCATAAATATTGTCTTTTTCATGTTATTATGATTGTGGTAATGTTTATTCGTGTTCAAATCCCCGCTGTTTCACGGCTTCATAGATAAGGATACCTGCCGCTACCGATACGTTCAGCGATTCGATGGTGCCGAACAGCGGAATCTTCACCCATTCGTCGCATAGAGAAAGGTGGTCGTCGGGCACTCCCGTATCTTCCGCCCCCATGATGATGCAGGTAGGGGCGGTGTAGTCGGCCTTCGTATAGTCGTAGTCTCCGTCTTCCGTGGCGGCTACAATCTTGAATCCGCTTTCTTTCAGGAAGCTGATGGTCGATTTCAGATTGCTTTCCCGGCATACCGGAATGGTGTGGAGCGCCCCTGCCGAGGTCTTTATGGCATCGGCATTTACGCTGACGCTGTTTCTTGACGGGATGATGATGGCATCCACGCCGGCGCATTCGCAGGTACGGGCGATGGCGCCGAAGTTACGCACATCTGTCAGCCCGTCGAGCATGATTAGCAGCGGGTTTTTCCCCTGTTCGAAAAGGAAGGGGACAATGTCTTCCGTGCGCTGGTAGGTGATGGGTGAGATAAAGGCCACCACTCCCTGATGGTTTTTCTTGGTGATGCGGTTGATTCGCTCTACCGGAACGCGCTGTACGGGTATGAAGGTATCCTTCAGGGCCGCGAACAGCTCTTTCGACAGGTCGCTCTGGATGTCTTTTTTCACCAGAATCTTGTCGATTTCCTTTCCTGCCTGTATTGCTTCGATGACGGCTCTTACGCCGAATATCATTTCACTTTTTTCTGTCATGAGTTGTTCTTTAATTATTTTGAAAAACCTAATAATGCACGGGCATTGTTGATGGCGGCTTCGGTAAGGGTGGTTCCGCTCAGCATGTTGGCTATTTCGCTGACCCGCTCCTCATCGGTCAGGCGGCGTATATAGCTGTTGGTGCCCGTTTCTGTATCTTTCTTGTATACTTTGTAGTGTGCGCATCCCCGTGCGGCTATCTGCGGCAGATGGGTGATGCTGATGACCTGCCGGTTTTGCTTGCCCATGTCTTGCATGATGAGGGCCATCTTTTCGGCTATCGAGCCGGATACTCCCGTGTCGATTTCATCAAAGATGATGGTGGGCAGCTTGACCGCTCCGGCTATCATGGCTTTCAGCGAAAGCATGACACGGGCTATTTCACCGCCTGAGGCGATGGAGGCCACGTTTTGCAGGGTGCCGTTCTTGTTGGCCGAAAACAGAAAGGTCACGCTGTCCATGCCTTTGGCGTCGGGCTCCTTGCGCGGGGTCAGTTCTACGGCAAAGCGCACGTTCGGCATGCCTAAAGGGACGAGCAGTGCCTTCATCTGCTTTTCAATGTTGCCTGCCGAACGGGTGCGGAGCTCGGTGAGCTTTTGTGCTTGCCGCACCACCTGGGCATACAGTTGGTCTTTGCGGCTGTTCAGTTCGGCTATGCGGTCGTCGAAAGAGGTGATGGCGTCCAGCCGGCTGCGGTATTGTTCGGCGAGTGCCGTCAGTTCTTCTACCGTGCTTACGTGGTGCTTCTGCTGCAGCGAGTATATCAGGTTCAGCCGTTCGTTGACAAAATCCAGGCGCGCGGGATTGAAATCCACCTCTTCCTGCGCTCCTGCCATGTCGTGCGCCAAATCTTTCAGTTCGATATAGCAGCTCTCAAGGCGTTCCGTCCATTCCTGTGCGGGAGCGTATACGTGCGATATGCCTTGCAGAGTCTGCATACATTCTTTGGCAAGCGGAAGGGCTCCCCCTTCGTCGCCGCTTATCAGTTGTGCGGCTCTGTACAGCCCGGCTTTGATGTCTTCGGCGTGGCTTAAGGTTTCCGCCTCCTGTTCCAGAGCCGTCTGTTCGCCTTCTTTCAGGCCGGCTTCGTCCAGCTGCTCCAGTTGGAAGCGTATGTAGTCTTCATCCTGCTTGCTCTTTTCCGCCTGGGCGATGAAGTCTTCCAGATTCCGGCATACCTGTCTGTAGTCGTGGTATAGCTTCTGGTAGGCCGACAGTTCTTTTTCATCCTGTGCCAGAATGTCCAGGATGTTCAGTTGGAAACCTTCCTTGTTGAGCAGAAGGTTCTGGTGCTGGCTGTGTATGTCTATCAGTTTCTCGCCCAATACTTTCATTTGCGCCAGTGAGGCAGGGGTATCGTTGATGAAGGCCCGGCTTTTGCCGCTTGCCGACACTTCGCGCCGCAGGATGCATTCGTCCGGGTCGAACTCAATGTCGTTCTCGTCGAAAAACTCCTTCATGTCGTAGGACGCAATCCGGAACCGGGCTTCAACGATGCATTTGGTCGCCCCGTCCTTGATGGCTTTCGCGTCGGCGCGTTGCCCCAGCAGCAGTCCGATGGCCCCGAGAATGATGGACTTGCCCGCTCCCGTTTCTCCGGTGATGACCGAAAATCCGGGAGTGAAGTCGATGTCCAGCTTGTCGATGAGTGCATAATTCTGTATGTAGAGAGACTGTAGCATGGCGTCTGTCAAAATAAGGTTACCAGTTTGTTGATGATGTCTGCCGCCACTTCCTTTTTGGGCTTGAGCGGATAGGCCATCATGCCTTTGCGGTCGATGATGGTAATCTTGTTGGTGTCGCAGCGGAATCCCGCTCCTTTGTCGTTCAGCGAATTCAGCACGATAAAGTCGAAGTTCTTCCGTGCCAGCTTGTCTTGCGCATGGATAAGCTCGTTGTTCGTCTCCAGGGCAAAGCCCACAAGCCGCTGTCCGTCACGTTTCTGCCGGCCCAGCTCTGCCGCGATGTCTTTGGTCGGCTTCAGGCGGAGCGTCAGTTCGTCTTTTTCTCTTTTTATCTTTTCATTGGCCGTGGTTTCCGGCGTAAAGTCGGCTACGGCAGCGCAGAGGATGCCCGCATCGGCTGTCTGATAGTGTTCTGTGGCAGCCAGGTACATCTGCTCCGCACTTTCCACATCGATGCGCGTGATGTTCGGATGAACAGCCTTCAGGCCGACTGGCCCGCTTATCAGCGTGACCTGCGCTCCCCGTTCGGCGCACGTTTCGGCAAGTGCGTATCCCATTTTCCCCGATGAATAGTTGCCGATGAAGCGCACGGGGTCTATCTTTTCGTAGGTAGGCCCGGCTGTAATCATGATTTTCTTTCCTTTCAGGTCTTGCTGGCTGGAGAAGAAGGCTTCAAGCACTTCGATAATCTTTTCCGGTTCTTCCATGCGCCCTTTTCCTACCAGATGGCTGGCAAGCTCTCCGGAGGCTGGCTCGATGATGTGGTTCCCGTATGAGCGCAGTATATCCAGATTGTGCTGGGTGGAAGGATGGGCGAACATGTCCAAATCCATGGCGGGAGCAATGAAGACAGGAGCCTTCATCGACAGATAGGTGGTGACCAGCATGTTGTCTGCAATGCCGTGAGCCATCTTGCCGATGGTCGATGCCGTGGCGGGAGCGATTACCATCGCGTCCGCCCACAGTCCTAAATCCACGTGGCTGTGCCATGTGCCGTCCCGTTGGGCGAAAAACTCGCTGATGACGGGCTTGCTTGTCAGGGCCGACAGGGTGATGGGGGTGATGAACTCCTTTCCTGCCGGTGTGATGATAATCTGAACCTCTGCTCCCCTCTTGATAAGGCCGCGGGTTAGGATGGCAGCCTTGTATGCTGCGATGCTTCCGGTTATGCCTAATACGATTTTCTTGCCTTTCATCATTTCAACATGCTGCTTTCCCGCAGACGGATTTTGGTCAGTACGTTTTTGGTGTTCAGGGTAAAGTCGCCGTTCATTATCCAGCCGTAGTAGCCGATGTCGCGCTTCAGCACTTCAGCCACGGGCATCCCTTTGTATTTGCCGAAGTTGAAGACCTCCACACCCTTGTCGTCGTAGACGATGCGTCCGGCAAAGTCTGCGTTCTTGCTGTAGGTCGAGTATTCCGACAAGAAGTTGATGTTGTTTTCCAGCACATCGGGATAGCGGTCGAGCTGTGCCTTCAGCACTTCGTATGTGGCGCGCGTGTCGGCTTCGGCGGTGTGGGCGTCTTCCAGGTTCTTTCCGCAGTAGAACTTGTAGGCGGCCGAAAGGGTGCGCTGCTCCAGTTTGTGGTAAATCACCTGCACATCGATGAATTTGCGCCGGGTCAGGTCGATGTCTATGCCTGCGCGCAGAAATTCTTCCACTAGTACAGGCACGTCGAAACGGTTTGAATTGAATCCGGCGATGTCTGCCCCTTCGATGTCGTTGGCAATGCTTTTCGCCACTTCCTTGAAGGTCGGACAGTCGGCTACATCCGCGTCATAGATGCCGTGGATGGCAGACGATGCTTCCGGGATGTGCATCTCCGGATTGATGCGCAAGGTCTTTGCCTCTTCGTTGCCGTTCGGGTAGACTTTCAGGTAGCATATTTCTACGATGCGGTCGGTATTGATGTTTGTGCCCGTCGTTTCCAAATCGAAAAATACGAGCGGGTTTTTGAGATTCAGCTTCATTCTTGCGTAGGCGGATTAGTCGTTCAACATCATGGGCATCAGCAGCATCAGCAGGTCTTCGTTTTCTTCCTGCTCTTCGGGGATGATGACTCCCGCGCGTGAAGGGTCAGCCAGTTCCACCACCACGTTCTGCGAAGCCATATTGTTCAGTATATCAATCAGGAACGACGATTTGAATCCGATGCTCATGGCGTTGCCGTCGTATTGGCAGATGACCGTCTCTTCGGCCGAAGTGGAGAAATCGATGTCTTGTGCGGAGATTTTCATCTGGTTTTCAGACAGACTCAGTTTGATGAGGCTGCTCGACTGCGATGAAAATACGGACACACGGCGCAGGGCACTGATGAAGGTGGCACGGTCGATGGTGGCCTTGTGCGGATTGTTTTGAGGAATCACCGAGTTGTAGTTCGGATACCGGCCTTCAATCAGGCGGCATACCATGCGGTAGTTTTCCAGAGTGAAGGTTGCGTTGCGGTCATCGAAGCCGATCTGCACATCTCCCTGCTCTTTCGGCAGCAGGCTCTTCAGCAGATTGGCCGGCTTTTTGGGCAGGATGAATGCCGCCTTTTCCTCTCCGCGCGCCGCATATGTCTTGTAGCGCACCAGCTTGTGCCCGTCAGACGCCACAAGCGTGATGTCGTCCGTGGTGATGTCGAAGTAGATTCCGTTCATGACCGGACGCAGCTCGTCGTCGGCCGTGGCGAAGAACGTGCGGTTTACGCCCGTGTTCAGGATGTCGGCTCCGAGAGTGACCGATACGGCGTTTGCTCCCAGGTTCTGCGCCTGCGGATATTCGTCGGCATTCTGTCCCATCATGCTGTACTGCCCGTTCTGGTAGTTGACGGTGATTTCCATGCTCTCCGGGTTTATGTTGAAGCTCAGCGGCTGTTCAGGGATTTCCTTCAGTGCCTCCAGCAGAGTCTTCGACGAGACGGCAAAGCGTCCGTCTCCTTCATATTCGTTTGTCTCGACAGAAGTGCATAAGGTCGTTTCGCTGTCGGATGCGGTCATGTTCAGCGTGCCGTCTTGCAGCTCCATCAGGAAGCAGTCAAGGATGGGCAGCGAGTTTTTTGAGTTGATAACGCGGCTTATAGCCTGTAGGTGACTGAATAGTGCAGTGCTTGAAACAATGAATTTCATATATCTCTTTAAATGTTATTTTGTGATAAACGACTTTCAATTATCTGCCAAAGTTACGAAAAGATTGCAGATGCGGCATAAAAAATCATTGAAAAATTAGTTTACTTATTTAGAAAAACGTAATTTCGTGACCGAATTAAAATATAGGACGAACAATGGAATTACAAGGAAGAGTGATAGCCGTTCTGGAACCGAGGGGCGGGGTGTCAAAGAGTGGAAATGAATGGAAAGTGCAGGAGTATGTGATTGAAACTCACGACCAGTATCCGCGCCGCATGTGCTTTGATGTGTTTGGAACAGACAAGATACAGCAGTTCAATATACAGGTGGGGGAAGAGCTGAAGGTGTCGTTCGACATCGATGCCCGCGAGTGGCAGGGACGCTGGTTCAACAGTATCCGTGCATGGAAGGTGGAACGTGTTGCGGCCGACGGCGGACAGATGCCTCCGGTTGCGCCTCCTTTCCCTCCGCTGAATGCGGCTCCGTCGGCTCCGGCAGACTTCTCGGCTACGGACGAGAAGGATGACCTTCCGTTCTGACAGGCGGACTGGCGGCCTCGGGCCGGCAGAAGGATTTTGTGGAAGCGGAGAGGGACTGCCCGGGTGTGTAGTGTGTGGGTGGTCTCTTTTTTTATATTTTGTGAAACAATCTAATGGATAAAGAAGCTATGAGCAGAACGATTATTACCGTGGTGGGCAAGGATACGGTAGGCATTATTGCCAAAGTGTGCACTTATCTGGCCGAAAACGAGGTGAATATCCTGGACATCTCGCAGACCATCGTGCAGGGATACTTTAACATGATGATGATTGTTGATACGGCGGCAATGAAGAAGCCTTTCGAGCAGGCGGTGGGTGAACTGGCTGCCCTGGGGCAGGAGCTGGGCGTGCAGATAAAGTGTCAGCGCGAAGATATATTCAACAAGATGCACCGTATCTGATTTCATTCATTTTTAGAACAGGCGAACTATGATAAACATTTCGGAAGTTATCGAGACCAACAAGATGATAGAGCAGGAGAATCTGGATGTGCGCACCATCACGATGGGCATCAGTCTGTTGGACTGTGCGGACAGCAGTCTGGATGTGCTCTGTCAGAAGATATACGGAAAGATTACCTCGCTGGCCAAAGACCTGGTCAAGACCGGCGAGGACATTTCAAAGGAATATGGCATTCCCATTGTCAACAAGCGGATTTCCGTCACGCCGGTGGCTCTTGTGGGCGGTGCGGCCTGCACGACTCCCGACGACTATGTGAAGATTGCGCAGACGCTCGACCGGGCGGCGCAGGAGCTGGGCGTGAACTTCATCGGAGGCTATTCGGCGGTTGTGTCGAAGGGAATGACCCGCAGCGACGAGCTGCTGATACGTTCCATCCCTCAGGCGATGGCCGTTACGGAGCGCATCTGCAGTTCGGTGAATGTGGGGTCGACCAAGACGGGAATCAACATGGACGCCGTAAGGCTGATGGGTGACATCATCAGGGAGACGGCCGAGCTGACAAAGGAGCGCGATTCGCTGGGCTGCGCCAAGCTGGTGGTGCTCTGTAACGCGCCCGACGACAACCCGTTCATGGCGGGAGCTTTCCACGGGGTGTCCGAGGCGGATGCCATCATCAATGTGGGCGTGAGCGGGCCTGGCGTGGTGAAGTATGCACTCGAGCAGATTCGCGGAGCAAGTTTCGAGGTGCTTTGCGAGACCATCAAGCGCACGGCCTTCAAGATTACCCGCGTGGGGCAGCTTGTGGCTCAGGAAGCGTCGCGCCGGTTGGGCGTGCCCTTCGGCATCATCGACCTTTCGCTGGCTCCTACTCCGGCCATAGGCGACAGTGTGGCCGAGATTCTTCAGGAAATCGGTCTGGAGCATGCCGGAGCACCGGGAACCACGGCGGCGCTGGCCTTGCTGAACGACCAGGTGAAGAAGGGCGGTGTGATGGCATCGTCATACGTGGGTGGACTGAGCGGTGCGTTTATCCCTGTCAGCGAAGACCAGGGGATGATTGATGCGGTGGAGGCGGGCGCGCTTACCATCGAGAAGCTGGAGGCCATGACCTGCGTATGCTCTGTGGGGCTTGACATGATTGCCATCCCGGGCGACACTTCGGCCGCCACCATTTCCGGCATCATCGCCGACGAGGCGGCGATTGGAATGGTGAACCAGAAGACAACGGCCGTGCGCATCATTCCGGCAGTGGGCAAGCAGGCTGGCGACCGCGTAGAGTTCGGCGGACTGTTGGGCTATGCTCCCGTCATGCCTGTCAACCGCTTCAGCTGCGAAGCTTTCGTAAACCGTGTCGGACGCATTCCGGCTCCGATACACAGCTTCAAGAATTGAGTGGCATGTTACAGTATAAGAGAAAAGGCAGGGCGCGTGGCTCTGCCTTTTCGTTTTTCTGAACGGATTCAGATGTATAGAATAGTTTTTGCTGTTGTTTGACAAAGAAAACAAGTCCGGTCCGGGTTTTGTTCACGCAAAAAGAGAATTTTTTTGTTCTGAAGAGAAAAATTTCAGGTCTGCATGAGAAATTCTTCCGCCAGTGCCAGCGTCTCGGGCTTCCCGATGTCAATCAGCCGCAGGCTTTTGGCAATGCAGCATCCGATGCGGGCATCGCGGCAGGTTTGCAGGTAGAAGTCCATGATGGGAAACCGTCCGGTCCATCTTTCGTCCATGTATCCGAAGAGGGAAGGGGAGATGATGTGGATGCCGCTGAAGGCATATTCGCCGTACGTGCCGGCCTGGTAGACGAAGCCGGCGGGTTTCGTCTGTCCCGTTCCTTTGTTCAGCCATCCGCAAAGGCGCTTGTCGGCGTCGAGCAGCAGGTAGCGCGAGGTTTCCCGCAGGCTGACCAGCAGCGTGGCGTCGTTTTCGCTCCGCAGGTGGAAGTCATACAGCTTTTTCAGGTCGGTGTCCGACAGGATATCCACGTTGTGTACGAGAAACGGTTCGCTGCCGCGGAAGAACGAGGCCGCCTTCTTGATGCCTCCGCCCGTGTCAAGCAGCTCGCCGCGCTCGTCGCTGATGTGGACGGTAAGGCCGAAATTGCCGTTCGCCCGGAGGAAGTCGATGATTTGCTGCCCGAAATGATGGATGTTGACTACTATTTCGGTGAATCCGGCGGCTTTCAGCTTGAGGATGACATGTTCCAGCATCGGGCGTCCGGCTACGGGAACCAGCGCTTTGGGCATGTGGTCGGTAAGAGGCCGGAGTCGGGTGCCCAGTCCGGCGGCGAATATCATGGCTTTCATCGTGCTTCAAGGATTTGTTCGGTATGTTGTTCGCGGTGAATCAGATGCACCCGCACGCCGAATTTCCGGTTGAGGTGTTCGGCTACATGCTGTGCCGAGTAGACGGAGCGGTGCTGTCCGCCCGTACAGCCGAAGCATATGCACAGATGGGTGAATCCGCGCTCCAGATAGCGGGCTACGTGAGCGTCTGCCAGTGCGTCCACATGCTCGAGGAAGCGGAGTATCTCGCCGTCTTCCTCCAGAAAGCGGACGACGGGAGCGTCTCTTCCCGTCAGTTGCCTGTAGGCTTCGTAGCGTCCGGGGTTGTGCACGGCGCGGCAGTCGAACACATATCCTCCGCCGTTTCCGCTTTCGTCGCCGGGGATGCCCTTGCGGTACGAAAAGCTCACTACCTCGACGGTCAGTCCCCTCGTTGCGGCGGATGGCTTTCCGCAAGGTTCCGCCGTCAAGTCCCGGCGTGTGCAGAAGTCTTGCAGCACCTTGCCGAGATAAGGATATTCCCCGAATCCGTCTTTCAGCAGCTTTTGCAGGTTGTGTAAGGCGTAGGGGATGCTTTGCAGGAAGTGAGGCTTCCGTTCGAAGTATCCCCTGAACCCGTATGCTCCGAGCACCTGCAGGGTGCGGAACAGCACGAAGTGGCGCAGGGTGCTCAGAAACTCCGTCCGGCCGACGGCGGAATACGGTTTCAGGGCATCCAGGTATTCGCCGGCCAGCTCCATGCGCAGCGAGGCAGGGAGATTGGCTTTTGCCTGCCAGAGGAAGGAGGCCACATCATAATATATGGGGCCCTTCCGTCCGCCCTGGAAGTCGATGAAGCAGGGATGTCCGTCGCTTAGCATCACGTTGCGGCTCTGGAAGTCGCGGTACATGAAGGTCTGCGCCGGGGCGGCCAGCAGGCGGTCTGCCATGCTTCCGAAGTCGTCTTCCAGCCTGCTTTCGTCAAATTCCGTATGGGTGGCTTTCAGGAAGCAGTATTTGAAGTAGTTCAAGTCCCACAAGATGCAGCGCCGGTCGAATTCCGCCTGCGGATAGCAGTAGCCGAAGTCCATCCCTTCCGCCCCCTCAAACTGGAAGCGGGGCAGCAGGCGGATGGTCTGGCGCAGCAGCCGCTTTTCTTCTTCGCTGAAGATGCCCGTCTGTCTGCCTTGGGCGATGGCCTGAAACAGCTGCATGTCACCTAAATCCTCTTGCAGGTAGGCATATCCGTCGGCAGAAACGGCATACACTTCCGGCACGGGAAGCCCCTTCTGCCGGAAGTGCCGTGCCATGTAGACGAAGGCGCGGTTTTCTTCCTGCGATGTGCCGCATACGCCCACAAGCGTGCGGACACCCGTCAGGCGGAAATACTTCCGGTTTGAGCCTGCTCCCGGCAGCTGCTCGACGGCTGCGGGCGCTTCTCCCGTATACGACTGGTAAAGCGATTCTGTCTGGTTCATAGTGTGTTTACTTTTTCTTTATATTGGGTGGGGGTAAGCCCCGTTATCTTCTTGAAGCTGCGGTTGAACGGCGCGATGGACTCAAACCCGCACGCCGTGCTGATTTGCGAGATGTTCAGCTTGCCGGCGGCCAGCAGCTTGCAGGCGTATCCTATCCGCATTTCGAGGATGTATTGCTTGAAGGTCTTTCCCGTGTTTTCCTTGAAGTAGCGGCAGAAGGCGGTCGGATTCATGGCGGTGAACGAAGCCACCTCGTCGAGGCTTACTGCCTGCGTATAGTGCTTGTTGAGGAAAGAGATGATGCGTTCCATCTTCTTGTCTGACAGGAGCGACGGGCTGAGCGTGTAGCTGGGCGAGGCGGCATACTGTTTCTGGGGCGACAGGGCCAGTGCCTGCAGGAGTGAAAGAATCAGAATCACCTGCTCCACACCCTTTGCCTGCGGCACGCGGTTGAGCGTGTCGGTGACTTGCGGGGCGTGTTTCAGCGAGAAGCGGATGCCGCGGCGGGAATCCTCCAGCAGGTTGCGTATCTGCGTAAACTGGATGTAGTGGGAGAAGGAATACTGCATGAAGTCCTTCTCAAACTGGATGTTGACCCCCTTCACATACAGCGCTTCGTCCGTGCCGTATTCCGGTGCGCTCAGCATGCAGTGCGGCAGTTCGGAGCCGAACAGGATGGCGTCCCCCTCGCGGAAGTCGATGATGCTGTCGCCCACCATGCACTGTCCCTGCCCGCGCTCCACATACATCAGTTCGTATTCGCTGTGGAAGTGCCACGGATAGGTGAACCGCGCATACCGGTAGAAGCGGGCGCGGATGGGGTTGGCGTCGGTGATGGCTATCTGTTCGTTCAATATTTTCTTCATACTGCAAAAATACGCAAATCTTTTGCAAATATCCGCGTAACATCGTCTGTATTTTCCGCGTAATTTTGTGGCAAAGACAAAAACCATTAAAGTATTGGAATTATGAACGAACTATTTAGCATTGCCGGAAAAGTGGCTGTCATTACGGGAGCCGGAGGCGTATTGGGCGGAAGCATTGCCCAGCACTTTATGAAACAAGGTGCAAAGGTGGTTGCGATTGATATCCGTCAGGAGCAGTTGGACAAGCGTGTGGCCGAACTGAAGCAGTATGGCGATGATGTAATCGGCATCGTGGGAAATGTGCTGGATATTGCCAGCCTGCAGAAGGTGGCAGACGAAGTGGTTGCCAAATGGGGAAAGATTGATATCCTGCTCAACATTGCGGGCGGAAACATGCCGGGCGCAACGCTGGAGCCTGACCAGAACTTCTATGACATGGACATCGCTTGCTGGGAAAAGGTGACAAACCTGAACATGAACGGCACGGTGTATCCGTCGATGGTGTTCGGCAAGGTAATGGCCCAGCAGAAGAGCGGCTGCATCGTGAACGTATCTTCCATGGCTGCATACAGTGCGCTGACCCGTGTGCCGGGATATTCGGCCGCCAAGACTGCCGTGGCAAACTTCACCAAGTGGCTGGCCAGCGAAATGGCCTTGAAGTATGGCGACGGCATCCGTGTGAACGCCATCGCTCCGGGATTCTTTATCGGCGACCAGAACCGCCGCGTGCTGATTAATCCGGACGGCTCGCTGACCGAACGCAGCAAGAAGGTGTTGGCCAAGACTCCGTTCGGACGCTTCGGCGACATCAACGAGCTGAACGGTTCGGTACAGTTCCTCTGCAGCGAGGCTGCCAAGTTTGTGACAGGTGCGATGCTGCCCATCGACGGCGGATTCAGCGCCTTCAGCGGTGTGTGATTACCTTAAAGCTTAAAGCCTATGATGGAAAAGACATGGAGATGGTTTGGAAAGAAGGACAAGATTACGCTTTCCATGCTGCGTCAGATAGGAGTGGAGGGCATCGTGACCGCCCTGCACGATGTGCCTAACGGAGAGATATGGACGGAAGAGGCCATCAACGACCTGAAGTCGTACATCGAGTCGTACGGGCTTCGCTGGTCGGTGGTGGAGAGCCTGCCGGTATGCGAGGCCATCAAGTATGCCGGGCCGGAGCGCGACCGTCTGATAGAGAACTACAAGGTGAGTCTGGCCAATCTGGGGAAATGCGGCGTGAAGACGGTGTGCTACAACTTCATGCCGGTCATCGACTGGGTGCGTACCGACTTGCAGCATCCGTGGGCGGACGGCACCAGCTCGCTGTATTACGACCGTGTGCGCTTCGCCTACTTTGATGTGAAGATACTGGAGCGCGAAGGTGCTGAGAAAGACTATACCGAAGAGGAGCTGCGCAAGGTGGCCGAGCTGGACAAGGTCATCACCGAGGCTGAAAAGGATGAGCTGATTGACTCCATCATCGTGAAGACCCAGGGCTTCGTCAACGGAAACATCAAGGAGGGCGACAAGAATCCGGTGGCCATCTTCAAGCGTCTGCTGGCCCTGTATGAGGGCATCGACCGCGACACGCTGCGCGAGAACATGCGCTACTTCCTGGCGGCCGTCATGCCGACCTGCGAAGAGTATGGCGTGAACATGTGCGTGCATCCGGACGACCCGCCTTTCCAGATACTGGGACTGCCGCGCATCGTGACCAACGAGGAGGACATCGCATGGTTCCTCGGCGCGGTGGACAATCCGCACAACGGACTGACCTTCTGCGCTGGCTCGTTGAGCGCGGGCGAACACAACGACACGCGCGAACTGGCACGGAAGTTTGCCAAGCGCACGCACTTCGTGCATCTGCGCAGCACCGAGGCCATGCCGGGCGGAAACTTCATCGAGAGCACCCACCTCACCGGGCGCGGGCATCTGATAGACCTGATTCGCATCTTCGAGAAGGAGAATCCGGGACTGCCGATGCGTGTCGACCACGGGCGCATGATGCTGGGTGATGAAGACAAGGGTTACAATGCAGGCTACTCGTTCCATGGACGCATGCTGGCCTTGGGCCAGGTAGAGGGAATGATGGCTGCGGTAGACGACGAGCTGAAGCGCGGCATCATCTGACAAATAGTGCATCTTTTATATACATTTCAATGAAGAATGCGGGCAGCCTCTCTGTGGGGTGTGCCCGCATTTTGATATAAAGATAAGATTTTAGGATAAAATAATTCTTGGTTAAACGGATAGGAAAATATCGGATTTTTGTATCAGGAATAAAATTTTTGTTATTTTTGCATCATCCAACAATAAATACGACTTTATTTTTGCCTACTCTATAAAATAAAATTGGACTTGGCTTACTTTGTCTATAAATGTATACATAGAAATAGTGAAGTATGATTGTTTGACTGATTTTTTGAAATGGTTAATTTGTTGCGATTAATATTTTTATAGATTCAATTAATAAAATATTAGATAAAATGAAAAAGATTTTTTAGCTGTTTTGGTGGTAGTATTTGCTTCAGTAATTAGTATTAAAGTGTATACTTCTCAGCAAGAAATAAGATTGTCAGATTTGGTGTTAGAGAATGTGGAAGCATTAGCTAATAATAGTGAGATAGTAAATAACTGTCAAGGATGTGCCTCTTATTATTTGGGAAGAAAATGTTGTACATTGATTTGGCCAGGGCATTTACAGACGATAACCTTGTATCACAATTATAATTAAATAGTTGCAAGTATTTTCATGCCATGAGAAAGAGTATCTTTTTGACGGTTGCCCTGCTGTCGGTCGCCTTGAGTGCCTGCAGGCAAGGCAAGACCAATGCGCTTCACGAGTGGGAGAATTATCAGGAAATGGCCGGAACGCCGTTGGGCGGAGACAGCCTGTTCTTGGGGCATCCGGGAAGCATAGCCTATTTCGACGGGCAGCTTGGCGTATATGACTTTTACGACGGATGCATATTCACATGGATTGACCTGCAGCGCGGCACCAGCCGGCACAACACCCGCTTTGGCGAGGGCCCCGGCGAGTTTCTTCCGCCGCTGTATCTCTATAAGGACAAGAATCCGGAAAACATAAAGATATTCGAGCGTTCCAAAGGCATCTGCTATACCTACCGGCTGGCCGATGCGCTCAACGGCACTTTGGCGTCTCCCTTGTGCAGGGACAGCGTGGGGATGCCCGGCAATCTGGTCGTGCCGTGCGGCGACCGTTATGCGGGAAACCGGATGACGGACGACGGGAAGATGTTTTATCTGTGGGCGCCGGGGCAGGGCGTGAAGATACGCTTCGGCGTTTATCCCGGAAACCTGAAGGGCACCGCCGACGCTTCCGTGCTCGACATGATGACCCAGTGCCAGATGGCCGCCAACCCGGAGGGAAGTGTGGTGGTGGCTGCCGGATACATGACGGACATGCTGTCGTTTTATAAGGTGGACGGCACGGAGGTTTCGCTGCTGAAGGAGTATTTCTCGCAGGATGCCGATGTCGTGATACGCAAAGACGAAACGGGCATCAGCGTCATCCCGACCGCCAACACGCTGCAGACCTATATCCATCTGTGTCCCACCCGGTCTTTCCTTTATGCCCTGTATTGGGGGACGAGGGAAGGCGAGCCCAGAGAGCGGAGCTACATCCAGGTGTTCGACTGGGAAGGAAACTTTGTCAAGGGGTATGCGGTGAACGACCGTCTGGTTTCTGTCGCCGTAGATGAAGAGGCGGAAACGCTGTACGGGCTTACCACGAAAGAGGAAACCCCTGTTCTTGTTTATTCATTGAAATGAGTCCGGACGAATCCGGACTCATTTTTTTAGGCATATCCGTCATTCGTTCGGGAAAATAATCCGGTATCTTCCGCTCAGGTGCATGAAGGCGAACAGGCGGAGCAGGCCGTCGTAATAATAGTTGAAGCCTGGAGTGGGCCGGTAGTCCCACAGCCGCTGCGCGAACTCTCTGCTCTTGGCGTGTGTGCAGACCAGCGAGACGGCTGCGGCGGTAGACACCAGTCCTGGAGCATGAGACGGTTTTCCCATCTGCAGGCTGTCGGCAAGCTGCGTTCCGTCGACATTGTACTGGTTGACGAAGGTGTCGATGCCCTGGCTGTAAAGGAAGTCCTGGATGCGGTTTCCGTACTCCTGCTGCCATTCCCGGTCGGCGCAGGCCCATGAATAGTCGAGCGCGATGTTCATCGGCACGCGCCAGGAGTCGAAGCGGAAGGCGTCGCCTATCATGCCTCTGCGGTTCCGGTTCATCAGGCTGCCGTCGAAGTGGCTGTAGTCGGGGGTAAGTCCCGTGACGGGATGGGTGGCCTTGTGCAGGAACTGTCGGCTTACATCGGCGCATTCCTGCCAGAACTCCGTCCGTCCGTCGTCGGCCCACCGTGCCCATACTTCGTAGAATGCAGGGATGTGGTAAGACGGGTCGGTAAATCCGTAGCCGAACCTGTCGGGCACGAAGGTTATCATCTTGTGCTCTTTGTTGATGAGCGGCATGACTCCGTCTGTACCGTCCTTTTCCATCGAGCAGTTCAGTATGTGTTGCGCTTCGGCCAGATAGTCGATGCCCGTGCCGTTTCCCCACCGGTTTGAGGCGAAGATGAGCGAAGTCACGAAATACAGCTCGCCGTCTGAAGCCGAGCCGGGGTCAATCTGGCTGCCGTCTGTCTTGCAGCACCATGCGAAATACCCCTTCCGGGGCTCTTCCTGATGCTGCATGTATTTTTTCGACCATCTCCACAGCCGGTCGAACATGTCTTTGCGGTCAAACTGCACGGCAATCATCATGCCGTATGACATGCCCTCGCTGCGCACGTCGTTGTGTATGATGTCGCAGATGTAGGCCGTTGAGTCGTCGGGTTCTACATATACCTTGTTTTGGGCGGAAAAGGTCTCGTCGAATACCGACTGCACTTTGGCGTCAATCTCTTCCTGCGTGTATCCCATTTCGGCGAAAACGTTGCGGTAGGCGCGTGTCTCGAACGCGCCTTCGGTCCACGGCTGTCCGAGCTGCTCCGTTTTCGGGGTGCTGCATGCCGCGAGGGCTGTCAGTGTAATGGCAAGTATTTGTTTGATTTTCACGATTACATAAGGTTTATAGAGGTTCGTTTCAGTTGTTTCATGTCCGAAGTGCCTCCGTACAGGATTTCGTAGCTGCCCTTCAGCGGACGCATGGTGTTGGTCGCCGTGTCAAACCACTCGAAGCTTTCGGGGGTGAGGGTGAGCTTCACCTGCCTGGTTTCTCCCTGCGGGATATAGACCCGCTTGAATGCCCGCAGCGTGTGCGAGGGGCCTTCCTTGTCGTCCGGCCGGCGGATGTATACCTGCACCACTTCCTCGCCGTCGCGCGCTCCGGTGTTGCTTACCGGCACGGTCAGCGTCACGGTCTGCCCGTCCTTCAGTGCCGTTGCGCTCAGGGTGGCGTCGCCGTAGCCGAAGGTGGTGTAGCTCAGTCCGTGTCCGAAGCAGAAGAGGGGAGTTTCCGTCATGTAGCGGTAGGTGCGTCCCTTCATGGAGTAGTCGAGGAAGTCGGGCAGCTGCTTCAGGCTCTTGTAGAAAGTGACGGGGAGTCTTCCTGCCGGATTGTATTCGCCGGTCAGCACCTCGGCCACGGCCGTTCCTCCGGCCTGTCCCGGATACCATGCCTGGACGATGGCCTCGCAGTTTTCAGCTTCCGGAGCCAGGGCGATGGCAGAGCCCGAATAGTTGACGAAGACGATGCGCTTGCCGGCCTTCTTCAGGCGGCTGATGAGCTGCCGCTGGATGTCAGGCAGTTCGATGTCGGTGCGGTCGCCTCCCTTGAATCCGGGAATCTCCACGCGCATTTCCTCTCCCTCAAGCGAGGGCGAGATGCCTCCGGCGAAGATTACGATGTCGGCCTCCTTCACGCGTTCGATTGCGTTGTCCAGATTGACCGGCACATCGCGTCCCATGTCAAACTCTAAGGATGCCGCGCGGTCTTTGCTGGCGAACACGAACTCTATCTTCACGCTGTACGGCCTGCCCTTTTCGGCCTTCAGGGTATAGATTTTGTCGTTGTTTTTCATGAACCGGCTCTTGGCCACTTCTTTCCCGTCGATGGAGAGCCGCACCATGCCGTGCGACTGGAAGCGGAAGCCGATGTCTTCGCTCTTTTCGGGGGTGAATACGGCTTCATACACGGCCGAGAAGTCTTGGATGTTCACTCCCGATGCAAAGGTCGTTCCGCCCGTCGTGATGAAGCGGAAGGGAGTGGTGACCTGCGTGACGGCAGCCGGAGTGCCCGACATGTCGGTATTGTTCCAGTAAGTGGCTTTGAATCCGGTCTGTCCGTCGGCCTTGCACTGGCTGAACACGCTTTCGAGCGACAGGGTGGAGGTGCGGTCGCATCCCGGTTCGTAGATGAGCCTGTCGGCCGGAATGCGCTCCTTCAGGGCTTCGAGCAGTGTGACGGTGTGCGACGGATAGCCGTTGTAGTTGCCCCACTGCATCACCGAGTCGTTGGCGTTCGGCCCCACAAGCGCTATCTTTCCGTCCGTGTTCAGCGGCAGGATGTTGTTCCTGTTCTGCAAGAGGACGATGCTTTCGCGCGCCATCTGCAGGGCCATCTGGTGATGGACGGCACAGTCGACCACGCTGTAGGGGATTTTCGTCCAGCTCACCAGGGCGGGGTTGTCCATTTCGCCCAGTTCGAAGCGTGCCTTCAGCAGCCGCTTTACCGATACGTCTATCTGCGATTCGTCGATGAGTCCGGCCTTTACGGCTTCGGGCAGTGAGGCATAGTCGGAACCGCATTCCACATCCGTTCCGCTCATTACGGCTCCCGCCACGGCATGCTGTTTGGTGGGGTGAGTCTCATGGTGTCCCTTCATCCACAGGTCGTTGATGGCCCAGCAGTCAGACACCACCATTCCGTCGAATCCCCATTCATCCCTCAGAATCTGCATCAGCAGGCGGTTGCTTCCGCAGCAGGCCTCTCCCTCGAAGCGGTTGTAGGCACACATCACTTCCTTTACATGCGCTTTCTGCACCAAATCCTTGAAGGCCGGCAGGTAGGTTTCCCACAGGTCGCGCGGGGCGATGTTTTCGGCGTTGAACTCGTGCCGGTTCCATTCCGGGCCCGAATGCACGGCAAAGTGCTTGGCGCAGGCGTGCAGCTTGTCATAGCGGGAGTCTTCCGGCCCCTGCAGTCCGCGCACCACAGCCATGCCCATCTGCCCTGTCAGGTAAGGGTCTTCCCCATAGGTTTCCTGTCCGCGTCCCCAGCGCGGGTCGCGGAATATGTTTACGTTCGGTGTCCAGAAGGTCAGCCCCTGATAGCGCTTCAGTCCGCCGCTTTTGCTGAATTCGGTGGATTTGGCCCGTGCCTCGTCGGATACGGCGGTGAACACCTCGTGCAGCAGGCGGTCGTCAAACGAGGCCGCCATGCCGATGGCCTGCGGATAGACCGTGGCGAGTCCCGCGCGGGCCACGCCGTGAAGTGCCTCGTTCCACCAGTCGTATGCCTTGATGCCCAGCCGCGGAATGGCCGGCGAAGTGTTCTGCATCAGTGCGGCCTTCTCCTCCAGGGTCAGCCGGCCAAGGAGATCTGCCGCACGTTCTTCCGGCGAGAGTGACGGGTTCTGGTAAGGTAGTTGCTGTGCCGCAATCGGCATGCTGAATAGTAGCAGGCCCAACCCGAAGAGCCTTTTCATTTTTCTGTTCATGTGTCAAATGGTATTAAATGTTGGTTACACAAATATAGCCATTTGTCGGGTTTCGTGCGAGCATCCTTGTTACATATTCTTCATTCCATGTTACATCCGGCCGCTATTCCAGCAGTTTTTCGGCCAGATATTGTCCGGTATACGAAAAGGCACACTGCGCCACTTCCTCCGGAGTTCCGGCGGCCGTCAGGTATCCTCCCTTGTCGCCCCCTTCAGGGCCGAGGTCGATTACATAGTCGGCACACTTGATGACATCCATGTTGTGCTCGATGATGACGATGGTGTGTCCGCGCGCAATCAGCGAGTCAAACACCTCCAGCAGCTTCTTGATGTCGTGGAAGTGGAGTCCGGTGGTCGGCTCGTCGAACACGAAGATGGTGGGCTGCGCCTTCTCTATGCTGAGGAAGTAGGCGAGCTTCACGCGCTGGTTTTCGCCGCCGGAGAGGGTGGACGACGACTGTCCGAGCTTGATGTAGCCCAGCCCCACGCTCTGCAGCGGAAGCAGTTTCTTGACAATCTTCTTCTGTCCGTGTTCCGTAAAGAACTCGATGGCCTGGTTGACCGTCATTTCCAGAATGTCGTAGATGTTCTTTCCCTCATACTTCACCTCGAGCGTATCCTTCTTGAATCGCTTCCCGTGACACGATTCGCACTCCAGCACCAGGTCGGCCATAAACTGCATCTCCACCGTTATCGTGCCTTCCCCCTTGCATTCCTCGCAGCGTCCGCCCTCGGTGTTGAACGAGAAGTAGCCTGCCGTGTAGCCCATCTGCCGGGCGAGCGGCTGTTCGGCAAACAGCTTGCGGATTTCGTCGTAGGCCTTCACGTAGGTCACCGGGTTGCTGCGCGACGACTTGCCGATGGGGTTCTGGTCTACAAACTCGATGTCCGTCACCTGACGCAGGTCGCCTTCCAGTGCCACGAACTCTCCCGGACGGTCGCTCACATCGCTGTATTCGCGCTTCAGCGCCTTGTAGAAGATGTCGCGCACCAGGGTGCTCTTTCCCGAGCCGCTCACGCCCGTCACCACCGTCATCACGTTGAGCGGAAAGCGTACGTCGATGCCTTTCAGGTTGTTTTCGCGCGCGCCCTTCACCTCGATGCAGTTGTTCCATGCCCGTCGGCTCTTGGGCAGAGGGATGGTCTCTTCGCCCAGCAGATACCTTACGGTATAGCTGTCGCTTCCCTTGCGCAGGTCTTTCATGTCTCCCTGGTACACGATTTCGCCGCCCAGCCGTCCGGCCTTCGGCCCGATGTCGATGATGTAGTCGGCAGCGCGGATGATTTCCTCGTCGTGTTCCACCACCACCACGGTGTTGCCCAGCTGCTGCAGCTGGCGCAGTACCTTTATCAGCCGGTCGGTGTCGCGGCTGTGCAGGCCGATGCTCGGCTCGTCCAGGATGTAGAGCGAGCCTACCAGACTGCTTCCCAGCGAGGTGGCCAGGTTGATGCGCTGGCTCTCGCCGCCCGACAGCGTGTTGCTCAGTCGGTTGAGCGTGAGGTAGCCCAGTCCCACATCCGACAGGAAGTTCAGCCGGCTGTTTATCTCGTTCAGCAGGCGCTGGGCCACGGCCGTGTCGTGCTCGTCCAGTGTCAGGCTGCGGAAGAACTCCTTCAGCTGGTATACGGGCATCTCCACCAGTTCGGAGATGCTCTTTCCGCCCACCTTTATATAGTTGGTCTCTTTCTTCAGGCGGCTTCCGTGGCAGTCGGGACACACGGTCTTTCCCCGGTAGCGGGCGAGCATCACGCGGTACTGCACCTTATACTGGTTTTCCTCGAGCATCTTGAAGAACGAGTCGATGCATACTTTCTCTCGCGGCCCGTGCCACAGATAGTCTTTCTGCTCCTGGGTCAGCTCATAATAGGGCGTGAAGATGGGAAAGTCGTGTGCCGGAGCCTCGCGCAGGAACTCGTTGAGCCATTCGCCCATCTTTTCCCCCCGCCAGCAGAGCACGGCGCCGTCGTATACGCTCAGGGCGCGGTTGGGGATGACCAGATGCTCGTCGATGCCGATTATCTTGCCGAATCCCTCGCAGGTGGGGCAGGCCCCGATGGGTGAGTTGAACGAAAACATCTGGTCGCTCGGCTCTTCAAACCGGATGCCGTCGGCCTCGAACTTGGTGCTGAAGGCGTGCAGGCGGCTCTCGCCGTCGGGCTGGTAGAAGCGCAGCAGGCACATGCCGTCGCCCTCATACATGGCCGTCTCGGCCGAGTCGGTGAGCCGGCTCACGGCATCCTTGCTGTCGTCGCAGCTCATGCGGTCTATCAGCAGGTATACCTTGTGGGCGGCATCATAGGCATAGTCTTCTATCCGCACGATTTCGCCGTCCACCTCCAGCCGCGTGAAGCCCTCCTTCAAGTCCATCTCAAGCTGTTCGGCAGGCGTGCGCCCGTCGCGCGGCACGATGGGCGTGAGCACCGTATACCGCGTGCCCTTGGGATACGACAGCATGCAGCGCACGATGTCTTCGGGGCTGTCCTTCTTCACCAGCTGCCCGCTCACGGGCGAGTAGGTCTTCCCCACGCGGGCGAAGAGCAGGCGCAGGTATTCGTAGATTTCGGTGGATGTCCCCACGGTGGAGCGCGGGTTGCGGCTTATCACCTTCTGCTCGATGGCGATGGCGGGCGGGATGCCCTTGATGAAGTCGCACTCGGGCTTGCTCATGCGCCCCAGAAACTGGCGTGCGTACGACGACAGGCTCTCCACATAGCGCCGCTGCCCTTCGGCATACAGCGTGTCGAAGGCCAGCGACGACTTGCCCGACCCCGACAGTCCCGTGATGACCACGAGCTTGTTTCGCGGGATGTCGACACTGATGTTCTTCAGATTGTTTACTTTCGCACCCTTGATGGATATACAGTTGCTTTCAGACATGCTTCAATCGGTTTGTTTGTCCTTTGTGAAGGGATTCGTTCAAAATAGGCGCAAGTTATCAAGAATTTTCCGATTGTGCAAGCCGCCGGCCCACAAAACGGGATTTCGTGCCCCTGTGCGCGTGCCGTGTCAGCGCAGGTGCACGATTTCCAGGCGGATGGCGTCGTCTGCCGAGTCGTCCACCCGCACCCATGTGCGGCTGTCCTTGCAGAACAGGGAGTGGGTCTCCGTCCCGTCTCCCGCGTCCGTCAGGTCGTTTTTCAGGGACTTTGACACGGTTGTCCGCCCCGTCCGCCGGTCGAGCAGCATCCAGGTGAAGTCTTTCCGGCTCATGTCGCTCTGGTGGAAGGTGTGGAAAGACATCAGGATGAAGTGCTCCGAGCAGGCGAAGTGATGGACGATGGCGCGTCCGTCCAGGTCTTGGGGGGAGAGGTCTCTTCTTCCCTTGACCGCCAATGGGAGGGCCTGCCGGATGTGGAACGAGTACAGCGGGCGGAGGCTGTCGGCGGTCAGGACGGACAGCTCGTCCCAGTTGCGGTCGTAGTAATAGATGCGGTCGTCTGCGCGGCTGTACATTACGGGGAAGTAGTGGAAGCGGCAGTCTTCGGTCACGTGCGAGTCAATCTGCTTTACCCCGCTGCCCGACATGTGGGCCGACCACACTCCCTCGGGCTGCTCGCGGCCGGCATAGATGGGGTAGAAGCAGGTCATCCTTTCCTGGTCTGTCCAAGCCATGTCGAGGAAGAAATGTTCCGTAGGGGTGGCCGACAGGAAGTTTCCGTCGTAGTCGTATGTCTTGACCTTCATGTCGCCCTTGTCGAACACACACAGCTGCCTTTCGTAAGTGTTCAGGCAGAAGGCCCCGTTGAGCCTGATTTCTTCCGGCCCTTCTCCGCGGGCTTCCATGCGCCTGAGCAGCCGTCCCGTTTCCCCGTCGAATATCAGGATTCCCCCGTTGCCGCTGTCCTCCACAAAAATCCGTCCGCCGTCGAAATACAGGCGTTCCACCCCGCCCACGGGCAGACTGTCGGTCAGGCTCAGGGTGACATACTCCACCGACTCGGCGAATCCGGAATATGCGATTTCCGCTTCCGTTTCGTCCAGGTCCACATCTATCTTCTGCTGGCTTTCCGTCCGCTGGCAGGCCGCCCACAGACAGAGGCAGCACACTGCGTAAAGGTATTTTTTCATGGTCTTCATTTTTTTGTTGGCTGTTGCAAATGTAGGTAATTTGTTTTGCATTCGCACTTCTTTTGCCATCGTTTTCCGATATGGGCCGGTAGAAGGTCTTCAGCCGCATTCCGGGAACGGCGGCAACACATTATTAAACATAATATGAACCCCTGGCGGCCTGACCCCTGCCTGCCTTCCGGCCCCGGGCGGTCATGCCGTTTCTTGCAGGCTGTGTCAGACGGCAGAAGATGAGGAAGTTACAGAAAAAGGGGGGCAGATAGGGCAGATTTTTCGGCGTTTTCTAAAAATATTATTTGTTATGTAAAACCCCCAGGTATACCCCTGGCCTTTTTTTCTGTCTTGCGAAAGTTATAGAAAACGGCAAAAAATCTGCCCTATCTGCCCCCCTTGCCTGCATCCGTTAGTATATTTTTCTTGTTTTCGGGTCGGTCTGTAAGATTTTCACCCTTCCAGCCCCCTTATACCCCTTGACCACCCCTGCACCCCTTCAGGCCTTCGGGCAGGGGCCGGAGGTCAGGCCGGGCCCCGGACGGGGCAAAAGGAAATTTCCCCGCGCCAAGCCGGCGGTTTTACGCCTGCCGCACAAGGCGGGTGTGCCGTGGGGAGCCCCGCAAACCTTAAAATAGAAAAAATACGGGCACACGGCTTGATTTTCATGCGGAAATAGCTACCTTTGTGGCCTATAAACTTGAAAGTTATGCGATACGTAAAGGTAATCTGTTTGCTGATAGCGGCTGTCGTGGCGGTGTCGGCACCGGCCAAGAAGCCGAAGGACAAGAACAAATATGGCGTGTATCTGGCCGGAGTGTCGGCCTCGTTTGCCGACTCGCTGGTGTTTTTCACGGACATCCAGTATGTGGACAGCGCGGCTGTCGACGACAACGACATGCTGGTGAGCCGCGCCTCATACAGCATCCAGCTCAAGGACTATCTGGAGCAGAAGCAGGGGGAGAAGAACCGCACGTGCTTCATGTTCTTCAACCGCAAGAAGGCCAAGCTGCAGAAGGAGATGAAGAAGCTGCGCGAGAAGTACCAGAAGGGCGGCACGCTCGTGATACGCGATGTGGACGCCGCATTCAAGTTTGAGAAACCTGCCTATTGAGTGCGGACATGAAGCGACTGTGGTTTCTGCTGGCAGCCGGGGTGCTGCTTGCCGCCTGCTCCAACGAAATACCCGAAGACGAGAGGCTGCCGCACCGGGGGCGGACGATTCTGGCCTATCTCGTGGCCAACAACAATCTGGATGCCGACCTGAAGCAGAACGTGGTGTGGATGTATGAGAGCATGGCGGAGATGACAGACTCGTGCTGCCTGCTGGTGTATTACCGTCCGCGGGTGAGCGATGCGCTGGTGGAAAGTCCGGCCATTCTGGAGTTTGTGTCCGACGGGCGGGGAAACATCAACGAAAGGCCGGCGGCCGTCAGTCCCGACTTTGACACCGTGTTTCGGGAGGCCGTCGTGCGCAAGACTTATGAAGAGACGGCGGACTATAACGCCACCGACCCGGCTGTCATGCTCCAGGTGTTCGGCGACATGCAGATGGCGTCCCCAGCCGAGTCGTACGGACTGATATTCGGCTCGCACGCCACGGGATGGATGCCGGCCGACGCCACCGTGACGGGGAGGGCCTTCGGCAGCGACGGAGGATATTCCATCAACATGCCCGAGCTGCGCGATGTGCTGGCGCAGTCGTTCGGCGGGGCCTCTACACTCGACTTCATCCTGTTCGACGCGTGCATGATGGGTGCGGTCGAGGTGGCCTACGAGTTGCGCGATGTGGCCGACTACTGCATCGCCTCGGTGATGGAGACCCCCGAAGACGGATTCCCCTATCACGCCATGTTCCGCTATCTGTGTGAGCCGGAAGTGGAGTTTCAGAGCATCTGCAATGCCTTCACCACTTATTATCAGAACCTGTGGGGCACGTGTGCGGTGCTGGACTGCCGCCGCATGGAGGCTCTGGCGGATGCCGTGGCCGCCGAGCTGCAGAGCCATCCGGAGGCAAGCGTCAGCCTGGAAGCCCTGCAGCAGTATGGCAGGCGTGTGTCGTCCGCTGCCGACTATACCAACTTTTCCTTCGATGTAGAGGACTTCGTCCGCGCGCTCAACGGGGGTGAGGTGCCCGAAGCCTTCCGCCAGGTACTGGATGCGGCGGTCGTGGCGAAGAGCTGCGTGGAGGGCAAGCGTTCGTCTCTTCCGGAGGTGGACAGAGACCGCTTTTGCGGCACGGGCATGTATCTGCCCGGAGCGGAGCTGCAGTCGGCCTCGTGGGAGGAATATTACCGCATGTCGGTGTCGTGGTATGACGCGGTATGGAGGAATGCGGGCGGCACGGACATCAGGGAATAATCTTCGCGGCCATGTGGAACTTTATCAAGGAACTGAAGCGGAAAGACCACCAGCGCTATCTGGGCGGTCTTGACTTTTTCAAATACATCGGCCCCGGCCTGCTGGTGACGGTGGGATTCATCGACCCCGGCAACTGGGCTTCAAACTTCGCCGCGGGGTCGGACTTCGGCTATACGCTGCTGTGGGTGGTCACGCTCTCGACGGTGATGCTCATCGTGCTGCAGCACAATGTGGCCCATCTGGGCATCGTCACGGGCCTTTGCCTGAGCGAGGCGGCCACAAAGTATGCGCCCCGGTGGGTGGCGCGCCCCATACTGGGCAGTGCGGTGCTGGCCTCCATCTCCACTTCGCTGGCGGAGATTCTGGGCGGTGCGATTGCCCTGGAGATGCTGCTGGGCGTGCCCGTGGTGTGGGGCTCTGTGCTGACCGCCGCACTGGTGGTCATCCTGCTTTTCACCAACTCCTACCGGCGGATAGAGCGGGGCATCATCGCCTTCGTGTCCGTCATCGGACTGTCTTTCCTTTACGAACTGTTTCTGGTAGACATCGACTGGCCGCTTGCCGCCCGTTCGTGGGTGGTTCCCGGCATTCCCGAGGGAAGCATGCTCATCATCATGAGCGTGCTGGGGGCGGTGGTGATGCCTCATAACCTTTTCCTGCACTCGGAGGTGGTGCAGAGCCGCGAATACAACAGGAAGGACGACGCTTCCGTCCGCCGCCTGCTGAAATACGAGTTTTTCGATACGCTTTTCTCGATGGGGGTGGGGTGGGCCATCAACAGTGCGATGATTCTGCTTGCCGCCGCCACCTTCTTTGCCAGCCATACGCCGGTGGAGGAGCTCCAGCAGGCCCAGTCGCTGCTCGGCCCTCTGCTGGGAAACCAGGCCGGCACGATATTCGCCCTGGCCCTGCTCATGGCGGGACTTTCGTCCACGGTCACCAGCGGGATGGCTGCGGGCTCCATCTTTGCCGGCATGTTCGGCGAGTCGTACCACATCCGCGACATCCACTCGCGGGTGGGCGTGCTGCTGTCGCTGGGCATGGCGCTGGTCATCATCCTGTTCATCAATGACCCGTTTCAGGGGCTCATCATTTCGCAGATGGTGCTGAGCGTCCAGCTTCCCTTTACGGTATTCCTGCAGGTGGGACTGACCTCCTCGCGCCGTGTGATGGGGAAATACGCCAACTCGCGGTGGAGCACCTTTGTGCTCTATACCATCGCCGCCGTGGTGTCGGTGCTCAACATCATGCTGCTGTTCAGCTGACGCCCGGCTGCGAGGACGGTTCCTTCATCTTGTGGCGGTAGTGGTAGACCAGCATCCATGCCGCCACCGCATAGGCCAGAAAGTCGGACACAGGCATGCTGAGCCATACGCCGTTCAGGTCGTAGGCCAACGGCAGCAGCGCGAGTCCCGGAAGCAGGAAGAGCAGCTGCCGCGAGAGCGACAGGAAGATGGAAATCTTCGCCTTCCCGATAGACTGGAAGAACTGGGTGATGACAATCTGCGCCCCTACCACGGGGAAGGCCGCCACGCCGAAGCGCAGGGCTACGGTGGCCTGTTCCGTCAGCTCGTCGTTGGTGGTGAACATGCCCACAAACATCTTCGGAAAAATCTCCCCCACCAGAAAGCCGAACACGGTGATGAGGGTGGCGGCAATCATGCCCAGCTTCAGCGTATGCTTCACGCGCGAAAAGAGCTGCGCCCCATAGTTGTATCCCGTGATGGGCTGCATGCCCATGGTGATTCCCATCACAATCATGACAAACAGCATCTGGATGCGGTTGAGGATGCCGAATGCGCCGATAGACAGGTCGCCCCCGTAGGTCAGCAGGCTGTTGTTGATGAAGATGGTGATGCCGCAGGCGCATACGTTCATCACAAAGGGCGACATCCCGATGGCGAACACGTTTCCGATGATTTTCCGCTTCAGGTGGAAGCACCGCCTCTTGAAGCGGATGTAGCTCTTCTTGTCGCAGAAATGGTAGAGCACCCAAATCATGCCGATGAACTGCGAGAGGATGGTGGCGATGGCCGCTCCCCGGATGCCCCATCCGAACCAGAAGATGAACAGGGGCGCAAACACGATGTTGCAGCCCACGGTGAGCATCGACGAGAGCATGGCCTTTTTGGGATAGCCCGTGGCCCGCATCACGTTGTTGAGCCCAATCATGACATAGGATATGGGCGTGCCGAGCAGAATCACCTCCATGAAGTCGTGGGCATATCCGATGGTGGCGTCCGTCGCCCCGAAGAAGTAGAGAATCGGATCGAGGAAAATCAGCGAGATGCTGCCGAACACCACGGCGTTTACCACACACATCACCGTCACGTTGCCCAGAATGTCTTCCGCCCCGTGCTGGTCTTTCTGCCCCAGGCGGATGGACGACAGCGTGGCGCCGCCCACACCCACCAGCGTGCTGAACGCAATCAGCAGGTTCATCAGCGGAAAGGTGATGGCCAGGGCGGTGATGGCCAGCGCGCCCACTCCGTGGCCGATGAAGATGCTGTCGATGATGTTGTATAACGATGTCAGGGTCATGCCGATGATGGCAGGGATGGAATATTGCCAGAGCAGTTTCCCGATAGGTGCCTCGCCAAGCACATGCGGATTGTTCATTTCCATGTTTTGTGTATTCTTTCGTTAAAATTGTGCTGCAAAGTTAGGAATATGAGTGAATATTTCTGAACTTTGCGCTGTTAAATCAAACTAAAAATAAAATTAAGGTAAAAGAATGGATACAGCAAAGTGTGTGGCCGCCCTTTTCGACTTCGACGGGGTGGTGATGGATACGGAGTCGCAATACACCGTTTTCTGGAACGGGGTGGGGCGCAAGTACCATCCGGAGTATGAGGCCTTCGGACTGAAGATAAAGGGGCAGACACTGGACCAGATTTACGGAAAGTATTTTCAGGGTATGGACGAGGAGCAGAAGCGGATAACCGAAGCTCTCGACCGTTATGAAAGCGAGATGCAATATATATATGTGCCGGGAGTGGCCGACTTCATGCGCGAGCTGCGCGGCAGGGGGGTGAAGATTGCCATTGTCACCAGCTCCAACGAAAAGAAGATGGCCAACGTGTATGCCGCCCATCCGGAGCTGAAGCCGCTGGTAGACCGCATCCTGACGGCGGAGCAGTTTGCACGCTCGAAGCCTGCCCCCGACTGTTTCCTGCTCGGGGCGGAGGTGTTCGGCACCGTGCCGCAAAACTGTGTGGTGTTTGAGGACTCCTTTCACGGACTCGAGGCGGGCAACGCGGCAGGCATGGCGGTGGTGGGCCTGAGCACCACCAATCCCGAAGAGGCCATCCGCGACAAGTGCCGCACGGTGATTCCCGATTTCCGCTCGTTTACCTGCGACGACATGATGAAGTTGCTTAAATAGATTGATTGTACAAATGCTAAAGAGGAGGATGACTTATGGCTGGATATTTGTCGGGTGATACCCGTAAAGTGACGACTCACCGCCTGATGGAGATGAAGCAGCGCGGCGAGAAGATTTCAATGCTGACTTCTTACGACTATACCACGGCGCAGATTGTAGACGGGGCGGGTGTGGATGTGATACTGGTGGGCGACTCTGCCTCGAACGTGATGGCGGGAAACGTGACGACCCTTCCGATTACCGTCGACCAGATGATTTACCACGGCAAGTCGGTGATGCGCGGCGTGAAGCGTGCCCTGGTGGTGGTCGACATGCCTTTCGGCTCTTATCAGGCCGACCCGTATGACGGCGTGCGCAACGCCATCCGCATGATGAAGGAGACGCATGCCGACGCCCTGAAGCTGGAGGGAGGCGAAGAGGTGATTGATGCCATCCGCCGGATTATCGGCGCAGGGGTGCCGGTTATGGGACATTTGGGGCTGATGCCGCAGTCCATCAACAAATACGGCACGTATACCGTGCGTGCCAAAGAGGATGCCGAGGCCGAGAAGCTGGTGCGCGACGCCCATCTGCTGGAGGAGGCGGGATGTTTCGGACTGGTGCTTGAGAAGATTCCGGCGGCACTGGCTGCCCGCGTGACAAGCGAACTGAAGATTCCCGTCATCGGCATCGGTGCCGGAGGCGCGGTGGACGGGCAGGTGCTGGTAGTGGCCGACATGCTGGGCATGACCAAGGGCTTCAGCCCGAAGTTCCTGCGCCGCTATGCCGACCTGCATACGGTGATGACCGATGCCATCGGACAGTATGTGGCCGATGTCAAGGCGTGCGACTTCCCCAACGAGGCGGAGCAGTATTAGCATTCGGCCGACTCGTCAAACTGGTCAACTGAAAAAACAAAAATCAAAGAATATGGCAGACGACAAAAAAATTATCTTTTCAATGGTTGGGGTGAGCAAGTCATTCCAAAACAACAAGCAGGTATTGAAAGACATCTACCTTTCTTTCTTTTATGGTGCCAAAATCGGCATTATCGGTCTGAACGGTTCCGGAAAGTCTACACTGATGAAGATTATCGCCGGGCTGGACAGCAACTATCAGGGCGAAGTGGTGTTCTCGCCGGGATATTCGGTGGGATATCTGGCGCAGGAGCCGCATCTCGACGACACCAAGACGGTGAAGGAGGTCGTGATGGAGGGCGTGCAGCAGGTGGTGGACACACTGGCCGAGTATGAGGAAATCAACAACAAGTTCGGCCTGCCCGAGTATTACGAGAATCCGGAGAAGATGGACGCTCTCTTTGCACGCCAGGCTGAGCTGCAGGACATCATCGACGCAACCGACGCGTGGAATATAGACAGCAAGCTGGAGCGCGCGATGGACGCACTGCGCTGCCCGCCCGAAGACCAGCCAGTGAAGAACCTGTCGGGAGGCGAGCGCCGCCGTGTGGCCCTGTGCCGCCTGCTGCTGCAGAAGCCCGACATCCTGCTGCTCGACGAGCCTACCAACCATCTGGACGCCGAAAGCATCGACTGGCTGGAGCAGCACCTGCAGCAGTATGAAGGTACGGTCATCGCCGTAACCCACGACCGCTATTTCCTCGACCACGTGGCAGGATGGATTCTGGAGCTTGACCGTGGCGAAGGCATTCCCTGGAAAGGAAACTACTCCAGCTGGCTGGAGCAGAAGACCCGCCGCATGGAGATGGAGGAGAAGGTGGCAAGCAAGCGCCGCAAGACGCTGGAGCGCGAGCTGGAGTGGGTGCGCATGGCTCCCAAGGCCCGCCAGGCAAAGGGAAAGGCCCGTCTGAACTCTTACGACAAGCTGCTGAACGAGGATGTGAAGGAGAAGGAGGAAAAGCTGGAAATCTTCATCCCCAACGGCCCGCGTCTGGGAAACAAGGTCATCGAGGCACGCCATGTGGCGAAGGCGTATGGCGACAAGCTGCTGTTTGACGACCTCAACTTCATGCTTCCGCCTAACGGCATCGTGGGTGTTATCGGGCCGAACGGGGCCGGAAAGACCACGCTGTTCCGTCTGATTATGGGACTCGAAAAGCCCGACCGGGGAGAGTTTGAGGTGGGAGAGACCGTAAAGGTTGCCTATGTCGACCAACAGCACAAGGATATCGACCCCGGCAAGAGCGTTTATCAGGTAATCAGCGGGGGCAACGAGCTGATTCGCATGGGAAACCGCGATGTGAACGCCCGCGCTTATCTGAGCCGCTTCAACTTTTCGGGGGCCGATCAGGAGAAGCTCTGCGGCATGCTTTCGGGCGGTGAGCGCAACCGCCTCCATCTGGCCATGGCATTGAAGGAGGAAGGAAACGTGCTGCTGCTCGACGAGCCTACCAACGACATTGACGTCAATACCTTGCGTGCGCTGGAAGAGGGGCTTGAGGATTTTGCCGGATGCGCCGTGGTAATCAGCCACGACCGCTGGTTCCTCGACCGTATATGTACCCACATCCTTGCCTTTGAGGGCGACAGCCAGGTATTCTACTTCGAAGGTTCGTATACCGAATACGAGGAAAACAAGATGAAGCGCATGGGCAATGTGGAGCCGAAGCGCGTGCGTTACCGCAAGCTGATGGAGGACTGACTTTCATTGTCCCATGATTGTCCCGCAGGGGAGCCGGAAGAGGCTTCCCCTGCGGGATTTTTTCTGCTGTCTGAAGAAGACCGGCGGGCGGGAAAATTCTTTTTGGCCGCGGCACAGTGACTTTTTTCTTTGTCCGGAGGGATTTCTGGTTACCGAATGTACATTTCACGTGGCCTGGCAGTGCATTTCCCTTACCGGATTTTTGGATTTTCCTTGCATTTTTGTTATATTTGCTATCGGTAAACTTTAAATGATGAAATGGACATGAGGATTTTCCCTGTTTTTATTGTCATGCTGCTGATGCTGCCGGCCTTGGATGCCGGTGCGCAACGGGTGGATTATTCCGTGGTTTCAGTGCCGGAAGAGGCGGGAAGACAGCTCGTCAAGGTTACATCGGATGCGGACTGCGTCTGCATGCCCATTGTAAAGCGTTCGAAGAAATCGGTCGACTGGTTTTCAAACCGCATTCTGGGGGTGTCTGCCGACGGAAAGAGCCTTGCCTATCTGGCTGCGAGAAACGGTGCTACAAACATTTTTGTAAAGGAACTGTCGGGTACGGGAGTGTCGGTGCAGCGCACGAAACGTTCGGCAGTGATTGACTTCTCTTATTCTCCGGACGGCAGATACCTTTGCTTTTCGGAAAAGAGGGGAAAAACCAACCAGATATTCCAGACCGACGCTTTGCAGGGATATGTGTGCCGCCAGATAACGAGCGGCAGCATGGATTATTCTCCGGTCTATTCCGCAGACATGTCGCAGATTTTCTTTGCCCGTCAGGAGCAGGAGGGAGTCAGCATCTGGAGCCATGACAGCCGGAACAATTATTTGTCTGCCTATGCGGCGGGCATGAATCCCTTTCTGGTTGCCGGAGAGCAGTCTTTTGTCTGTGTGCGGGTGAATGATTCGGGCAAGGGAGAGATATGGAAGGTCGACTACCGGAAGGGGACAGAAGAATGCATCGTTTCCGACCCGGAAAAGAGCTTTGCATCGCCTGTCGTGTCGCCCGACGGACGGTGGATAGTGTTTGTGGGAAGCAGCAGGATTGTGAACGGCAGCTTCAGCTATATGAATACGGACATCTACGCCGCACGGATGGACGGGACGGAGTTGACCCAGCTTACCTTTCATGCGGCGGATGACGTGAGTCCGGTGTGGAGCGGAGACGGCAAGTGTATCTATTTCATTTCACAGCGGGGAAGTGAAGGCGGTACGGCCAATGTATGGAAGATGGACTTTAATTTTTAAGCCATATTGTCTAATCAAAAATCAAGTGTTATGAAGAACTTAAGAATGTATCTGCTTGCCGTTTTGGCGGGTGTGGCCCTGTCTGCATCCGCACAGTTTGTGAATTCCGGTTCGTCGGGCTCTTCGCGGCTTACCTCCGTAACCACGGATGGGTGGAACCGCCTTTACATTTCATACCTGCCTTCAAAGCTGAAGCTGGATGTGAATGGAGCGGATGACTTGAAGATGAAGGGATTCTCAATCGGCTATATGCGGGGAATCAGCGTGACAAACAAGCTCCCGCTGTATGTCGAAGTAGGAGCAGCATTTCAGTACAGGGCCGACAAGGAGGATGTAGAGTATAGTGGCTATTCGCTGAAGGAGAAGATAAATGTCATGTCGCTGAACGTGCCTTTCCATCTGCTTTACCGCTTTAATGTGACGGACGACTTCTCCATCGAGCCGTTTTTCGGCTTTGACTTCCGGCTCAATCTTGCCGGCAAATACAAGCTTGAGGCCGACGGGGGAGGAATGTCTGCCTCTGAAGACTACAGCCTGTTTGACGACGACGACATGTATGAACTGGGTATGGATGCCTGCAAGCGTTTTCAGGCAGGGTGGCATGTCGGTGTAAACCTGAGCTACAAGCCGGTTTATTTCAGCGTGCATTATGGAAAGGACTTCAACGAGGTAAACGACCGGATGAAGGTGGCCACCACCACGGTCAGCTTGGGATATAACTTCTGAGCGTAACGCAAGGATGCAGAAAGCGGGCGGATGCCGGTATTCCGGCATCCGCCCGCCTTGTATGGTGCCGAGTCACTCGGCCAGCATGTTCTTCACCTCGTCCAGACTGCCGTCGGTGGGGGCGGGAGTGATGCGGAGCAGGTGTGCCAGAAGCGAGTAGATGCTCACGTTGTGGAATTTGGGCGCGGTGTATCCCTTCTTGAAGTCGGGGCCGCAGGCGCGGAACATGACTTGCATGTCGTCGTAGGTAGGGTCGAAACCGTGCGCTCCGCCTACAGAAAAGTCCGTGTCGTCCGTAACAAGCCATCCCAGGTCGGGCATCACCACCACATCGCCTACGTAGGGATGGATGCCGTAGTGCAGGTAAGCGGGGATTTCCTCCTTCTTCCACACCCGCACATGGTCTGTTCCGCGCAGGGCCTGGCAGATGGAGTCGCGGTATTCCTCGGGTGCATAAATCATGGCGGGCAGGTTGCCGTCTATTTTCGTGTACCATTCTGGTTTCAGAAGGTGGGCGATGGGCACGCAGCGGTCGGGGCTGACGGTGGCCATGCCGTGGTCGGAGGTGACGATGAGGTTGATGTCCGCGGCGATGGGAAGCGACTGGATGCCGTCCCACAGCTGCTTCATCAGCGCATCAAGCTCGGTAATGCACCGGCGGGTCTGTGCGCTGTGCGGACTGTAGCTGTGGCCCGTGTGGTCGGGCTCGTCAAAATAGACCATGATGAGCTGCGGGCGTTCCGTTTCCGGCATCTTCAGCATATCCAGTGCGTGTGCCACCCGCTCGGCATAGCTCAGTCGGGGCGATTCGGAGTATACCCGGTAATAGGTGGGATACTGCCCCTTGACGGCGATGTCCGAGCCTACCCAGTAGATGTTGCCGGTCTTCACGCCCTGTCGCTGCGCCGTAATCCAGATAGGCTCTCCGCCGTAGAACGACGGGTCGTTGCGCGTTTCGTTTTCAGTCATGGAATACATTTTCCCCTTGTCGGCCGCCCAGAAAGTGTTGGCCACGATGCCGTGATGGTCGGGATACAGTCCGGTGGCGAGGGTGTAGTGGTTGGGGAATGTCTTCGAGGGGAACGAGGGAAACATGACGGCCTGTACGCCTTCACGCGCCATCTCGTCGAAGAACGGGGTGGAATACATCTTGGTATAGTCCCAACGGAATCCGTCGAGCGATACGATTACCGTATAGTGCTTGTTTCCGGCCGCGGCGGGCAACAGCGAAACGAGCAGAAGGAATGCAATAAAAATCTTTTTCATTAGGTCTGTATTTTAAAAGCAAGGAGGTGTACCGCCTCCCATGGGCGGCACACCTCCGTTGTCAGTCAGGTTCACATAAAGTCCGTTCGGGTTAGAACGACAGTCTCACACCCACCTGCGCATGCCAGCGGGAAGCGATGTCGTCTTTTTCAATTTCAGCATTGTTGTAAGAGTAGGCCGCTGTCTTGACTCCGTTCTGTGTCGTCATGTATTCGACAGACAGCGGAGAGAGGTTGTAGGCTGAGCTGTAGCTTGCGCCCCACTTCTTGTTCAGCATGTTGGCGAAGTTGATGATGTCGAACGTGAATTCCAGTTTGCCCACACCCTGTATGTTGTGGATAGTCTGTGCGAAATGGAGGTCGATTTCATGCTCCCAGCGGCTCAGGTTAGAGTTTCGTTCGGCATACTGTCCGCGGTGGTTCTTCGCATAGCTGTCGTTTTCAATCCACTGTCTGAAGGCCTTGCGGCTTTCTTCGGCGGTCATAGACAGGGATTCTCCCTTAGAGTCCACACTTGTAAAGACCATCTTGTCGATTTCGGCGTCGGTCGGGATGTAGAGCAGTGAGTTTCCGGGAAATCCGTCTCCGTTGAAGTCAGGCACCTCGTTCATGGTCAGGCTGTAGCGGCTGCCTGAAAATCCGTTGTAGATGACCGAGATGGTGGAGCTCATCCATCCGTTCCAGTATTTCGGACTGGTGTAGGAAGCCTGTACCATCACGCGGTGGGGGATGTCGAACTTGGAGAATCCGAGCTCGTTGCCGGAGTTCGTGTCACGCGAGTAGTTGAACTTCCAGTTCGAGTAGGCTACTGAGTTGGTACCGTCGTTGACAGACTTGGCGTGTCCGAATGTGTACGAAGCCGACAGGTCAAGACCGAAGTTGAAGCTTTTTTCCAGCATGGCGGATATGGCATAGGTATATCCCTTGTTGGTGTTCTTCAGGTTGATTATGCTGTAGTAGTCACTCTTTGCGTTGCTGTAAAGAGGTGCCGACGAAGCTTCCACTCCCGGAACGGCATACACTTTTTCGCCGCTGTTGGTAAGGGCGAGATTTTCGAAGAACACATTATTCATGGTCTTGGAGTAGATACCTTCGAGGGTCAGCTTGACAGCTCCCGGAAGCATCTGCTCGACAGCCAGGTTTGCGCGGAACACTTGCGGATATTTGAAGTCTTTCGATACGGTCACGATGTCCGGACGTGCGGCGGAGCCGGTCTGTGAGTTGGCGGCTGCCATCGGGTCGTCGGCGTATTGTCCCAGTTTCGGAGCGTCGTTCAGCCAGTTGTCGCCTTTCTTGTTTCCGATGGTGGTTCCCTTGCTTTCCATACCGGTATTGTTGAAGGCGTTTGACAGCCATACGAACGGAACGCGGCCGGTGAAGATTCCCAGTCCGCCGCGTAGCAGCGTGTCGTGCGAGTCGTTCAGATACCAACGGAATCCGACACGCGGAGAGAACAGCACTTTTGCACTGGGGTTTTCCCCTACACGCACGCCGAAGTTATGCTGTGCGGCGTATGCGTTGAATGTCGGGTTTTCGGTCGGATTGTTGAATACTACCGGAATGTCGATGCGCAAGCCGTAAGTCACGTTGAAGTTGCTGGTTGCATCCCATTTGTCCTGTGCATAGAAGCCGAACTGTCCGGCTTTCATGGCAGGTGCCCACCGGGTGTCTCCGCCGGTCAGTGCAGGGTCTGTATATTTGTAAGAGTACTGGTAAGGCTCGTCGTTCAGGAAATCGTTCAGCGAGTTGTAATACCATGAGCCGTTTACTGCCTGAATGAACAGATTCTTCATGCGGTAGATTTCGTTGTGCGTACCGAAGGTCAGCGTATGGTTGCCCAGATACCAAGACAGGTTGTCTTCAAACGTGTAGATGTCCTGGTCCAGGTAATTGGCTCCGGAAGAATATTCCGTTCCGATATTGGCGGTGATGCGGGTTTCTCCGTCGGCTGCGTAGATGTTCTTAATCTGTACGGTCGGTCCCTGGTAGGCCACATCGCGGTGGTCGCGGATGAAGCTTGCCGAAGCACGGAGCTCGTTATACAGATTCTGCCCCAGGCGGGAGTTCAGCTCGGCCACGATGGAGTTTGTCTTGTTGTTCATGCGGTAGCCGCTGTTGTTGAACGTATAGGTGTATGCGCTCGGGCCGTAGTTGTCGTCGAACGAGTTGTTGTGCTGATAGCGGATGGCCAGCTTGTGGTCTTGGTTGATGTTCCAGTCGATGCGGGCCAGCAGGCTGAACGACTTCTGGTCTACGTTGCGCTGTGCGTATGCTTCGTCATGTCCCGTCAGTTCCTTGTACTTGTTCGCAATCTGCGAGGCAACGTCGGCAGTCAGGTATTCGCTCGTATATCCCGGATAGATGCTTGCCGGATACGACTCTTTCTTGCCTTCTGCGCTGACGAAGTAGAACAGCTTGTCTTTGATGATGGCGCCGCCCAGCGTACCTCCGAACGTGCGGGTATACTGCTGGCTCATCGGCGACTTCTCATAATCGCGGATGGCACTGTACTTGCCGTACATGTTCTGGTTGTTGAAGTAGGTGTAGGCCGAACCGTGGGTGGTGTTTGTTCCCTGCTTGGTGATGGCGTTGATACCTCCTCCGGTAAATCCGCTCTGGCGTACATCGAAGGGAGCGACCACTACCTGGATTTCCTGAATGGCATCCATCGAAATCGGGTTGGCTCCCGTCTGTCCTCCGTTGGTTCCGGATGCGGCCAGACCGAACACGTCGTTGCTCACCGTACCGTCAATCTGGAAGCTGTTGTAGCGGTTGTTCGAGCCGGCAAAGGTGATTCCGCCGTTTTTCGAAGTCATGGCCATCGGCATGTTCTTCACGATGTCGTACACGTTGCGGTCTACCGTCGGCGTGCTCTCAATCTTGCGGGTAGAGAAGTTTTGTGAAGCTCCCGCGTTGGTCTTGGCGTCTGCCACTACCACCACTTCGTCCAGCAGTTCGCTGCTCACTTCCAGAGCGGCGTTCAAGTCCAGTGTGTTACCCAGTTCCAGGTAAAGTCCCGTGTAGGTCGATTTCTTGTAGCCTACATACGAAATCTCAATTTTGTACGGTCCTCCGGTACGCATACCCTGAATGGTATATCGTCCGTCGATGTTGGTAACAGCGCCATACGATGTGCCTGAAGGTTCGTGAACGGCTACCACCGTAGCTCCGATTACCGGCTCCTTCATCTCGTCGATGACTTGTCCGCTCAGCGCGGAGGTTGTTACTTGGGCGCTGACACAGATGGTCGTGGCCGAGGCCAGTGCCGCCATTAAGAGTCTTGATTGATTCATCATAAAGATTTAGTTTAAATGAAAACTTTGTTATCTCTCTTAGTTATAGTTTTTGTTGCAGTCTTTTTTTGTTTTCTGTTGCAAAATTAAGGATTTTTTAATGTCGGAATCCTTAATCGCCCGTTTTAACAATCTGCATCCTGCAATATTAACCTTTTAAGCATCCGGATGGGGTATTTTTGGGCCTTTTGACAATATATTTCTTTGAAAATGAATGGTGTGAGGATGATTTCGGATTGTAATTGGAATGTAACATGCCTGTCATTCTCTCCTGCCGCTGGCTGGAACGGCAGATAATGGGAGGGGTGTTGGACTGCGGCGGCATGTCAGGCTTTCCGGACTGAAAGAATGGTTTGGACGGGATGAAGAAAAGACCGGCCCTTTGTGAAAAGCCGGTTTGCCGCCTGCGCCTGTCATCTTTTGCAGGGCCTTCCGTAAAGAAGAAAACCGCCCCACGTTGCGGGACGGTTTCCGTAAGTTCTGTTTTGAAGCGGATGCCAGAAATTACGCTTCAGCCGGAGCTTCAGCGGCAGCTTCTTCAGCCGGAGCGGCTTCAGCGTTTGCGGCAGCTTCAGCTTCTGCCTTTGCGGCAGCTTCGGCAGCTTTCTTTTCAGCCACTTTCTTGGCAATTTCTTCGTTTACTTTCTTTTCTGCTTCCAGACGTGCGTTGGCTTCAGCTTTCTTGGCTTCTTCCTGCTTTGCCATCAGGGCCTGCAGGCCTGCCTGCTTGTTTTCTTTCCATGCGTTGAAGCGGGCTTCGGCCGTAGCTTCATCGAATGCGCCTTTGGCTACACCGCCCAGCAGGTGCTTCTTCATGTAGACGCCCTCGTGAGACAGGATAGAACGCACCGTATCGCTCGGCTGAGCACCTACCATTACCCAGTATAATGCACGTTCGAAATTCAAATCTACTGTAGAAGGATCGGTGTTCGGGTTGTAAGTTCCGATCTTTTCGATAAAGCGACCATCACGTGGTGCTCTTGAGTCTGCAATAACAATAGCATAGAACGCATATCCTTTGTGTCCGCGTCTCTGCAATCTGATTCTTGTTGCCATTTCTTGAAATTTGTTTTTTATTGTTTATGATTTGAATTATGCCAATATCTCGTATTGGCGGGTGCAAAGGTAAGGCTTTTATTTGGAATGGCAAAGGGTTGGCACGTTTTATTTGTATAGTTCGCGCAACCATTTTTCCAGTTCGCCTGTCCATTGGCGCTTGTAGGTGAAGTCGTCTCTGTATCCCCATCCGTGTCCGCCGGTCGGATAGATGTGCAGACTGGCTGGCACATTGTTTTCCGTCAGCGAGGTGTAATAGTTGACGCTGTTTGCCACCGGCACCACATCATCGTCAGAGCAGTGCATGATGAAGGCGGGAGGGGTCTGTTCGGTTACTTGCTTCTCGTTGGAATACAGTTCTTCAAGCTGTATGCCGGGATTTTTGCCCAACAGATTGTCGTGCGAGCCCATGTGGGTATAGGCCGGATTCATGGTGATGACCGGATAAAACAGTATCTGGAAGTCGGGGCGCGTCTCCTGGTCGAAGTGTGTGGCGGCGGTGCTTGCCAGATGCCCTCCGGCCGAAGAGCCCATGATGCCCAGTTTCCGGATGTTCCACTCGTCGGCGTGCTGGCGCAGGATGCGGATGGCCTGATGCGCGTCACTCAGCGGCACATCGTTGTGCCCGTTGGGCATGCGGTATTTCAATACGGCATAGGTGATGCCCTGCGCATTGAACCAGTCTGCCATGTCCAGTCCTTCGTGCCCCATGGCGAGCATGGCGTAGGCTCCTCCCGGACAGGCCAGTACGGCCATGCCGTTGCTCTTGGCCGCCGGAAATACATAAAGGACGGCTTCATCGGGTTTTCCGTCTCTGATGATGCCGTTGTCGTTGGGTGCTCCGTTGGCCCATACCTTTATCTCGGTCGGTCTTTGGGCGGCGGCGAGCATGGAAATGAAAAGCAGATTGATGACAAGAAATGTTTTCATGGCTGTTATTTTTTAAGTTTCATGCTTGCTTTGACAAGGAAGGTGATGAGCAGGATGTAGACAATCAGGGATACGAGCTCGCTCATCGGATTGCCGAGCCACTCGGGGTTGATGAAGTTGATGTCGCAATAGCGCATGATGGCGCTCACCACACCCATCAGCGCGCCTCCCGCGATGAATCCGGATGCGAGCAGGGTGCCTTTTTCACCTCGCGCGCTGTTGACGGCCGTATCCTTGCTGCGGGTTGTCACAAACCAGTTGACGGCTCCGCCCACCAGCAGCGGAAGATTCAGTTCCAGAGGGATGAACATGCCCAAAGCAAATGCCAGAGCCGGGACTTTGAGGAATGTCAGTATGAGTGCGAGCAGGGCTCCCGTGCCATAGAGCAGCCACGGAGCGCCCACGCCGTTCATCAGCGGGTCGATGACTGCGGCCATCGCGTTGGCCTGCGGGGCAGCCAGCTGGCCGCTTGTGAATCCGTAAGAGTCGTTGAGCACCATGATGACTCCGCCTACTGTGGCGGCCGACACCAGTGTGCCGAGAAACTTCCAGGTTTCCTGCTTCTTGGGCGTGCTGCCAAGCCAGTATCCGATTTTCAGGTCGGTAATGAATCCGCCTGCCATCGACAGTGCCGTGCACACCACTCCGCCCATCACGAGGGCGGCTACCATGCCCGTGGCTCCGTTCAGCCCTACCGCCACCATGATGACCGAGGCGAGGATGAGCGTCATGAGCGTCATGCCCGATACCGGATTGGTGCCCACGATGGCGATGGCGTTGGCTGCGACGGTGGTGAACAGGAAGGAAATCCCCGCCACCAGCAGGATGGCGACCACAGTGTGCAGGATGTTACCCTGCATGACATCGAAGTAGAAGAACAGCAGCACCAGCAGAAGGGTGAAGATGGAGCCGAAGGCGATGATTTTCATCGGGATGTCCTTTTGTGTCCGCTCTACATTCACCTCGACCTTCTTGCCGCCCATCTCTTTGGCGGCGAGGCTCACGGCGCTCTTGATGATTCCCCATGAGCGCACGATGCCGATGATGCCTGCCATGGCAATGCCTCCGATGCCGATGCTTTTGGCATACTCGCTGAAAATGGTTTCGGGAGACATGTCTTTGACCGCTGTCGTGATTTCCGGATTCCAGGCGTTCAGCACCTGGTCGCCCCATACAAGCGACATGCCCGGTACGATAATCCACCACACGGCCAGTGAGCCGGCACAGATGATGGCGGCGTATTTCAGTCCCACGATGTATCCTAATCCGAGAACAGCCGCCCCCGTATTGATTTTGAATACCAGCTTGAATTTCTCGGCCACGGTTTCACCCCATCCGCACACGCGGCTCGTAAAGTTTTCGTTCCACCATCCGAAGGTACCTGCAATGAAGTCGTAGAGTCCGCCGATGGCTCCGGCAATCAGCAGCGGTTTGGCCTGGTCGCCTCCCTTCTCGCCCGAAACGAGCACCTGGGTGCTTGCGGTGGCCTCGGGGAAAGGATATTCGCCGTGTTTCTCCTTTACGAAATATTTGCGGAACGGTATCAGAAACAGGATGCCCAATACGCCTCCCAGCAGCGAACTGATGAACATCTGCATGAAGTTGACGGTCATCTCGGGGTATTTTTCCTGCAAGATGTACAGGGCAGGGAGGGTAAAGATGGCTCCGGCCACAATCACGCCCGAACAGGCTCCGATGGACTGTATCATGACATTCTCGCCCAAAGCTCCCTTGCGCTTGGTGGCGCTGGATATGCCTACGGTAATGATGGCGATGGGGATGGCGGCCTCGAACACTTGGCCTACCTTCAGCCCCAGATAGGCTGCGGCGGCGGAAAAGATGACCGCCATGACGATTCCCCACGTTACCGACCAGAGGTTTACTTCCGGATAGGTCTTTCGGGGCGACATGAGCGGTTCGTATTTTTCTCCGGCTTTCAGCGGCCGGAACGCGTTGTCAGGCAGTCCCGACGGTTTTTCCAATTCTTCTTTCATGCGTATTCTTGATTTTTATGTTTTTCGAGTGTCCAAAAATACGCAAAAGAAATTGAAAACACCGAACGGAGAACCGAAAAATAGCAGATGTGCCGCATTTTCGGTTCTCCGTTCCTTCTGTGTGACGAATGCGCTTAATCGTCGTCTCTGTCTAAGTCGATGACATTGAAGTTAAGGTCGAACTTGATTTCCCAGAAGTTTGACAGTCTCACTTCATATTCATAGCGGTCTTTTTCTATGTGCGTCACCTTCGCGTCCGGATAGTTTTCGTTTACGAACTTCTTGATGCCGGCGGGGATGGCCGATTCAGGAACGTTCAGCATCTTGCAGGCCATTTCCTTCCAGTTGCCGTTGCTGTCAAATTCCAGTCTGTCGCCGTTGATGAACACTACATCGTACGACTTTTTCAGGAAGTCGGTCTCCTGTTTTACAAAGGCCACCTTCACATCCGGAAAGTTTTGTTTCACAAAAGTCTGGGCCGCCTGCGGCAGTTGGCTGAATGTAATCGGCTTGTCGTTGTCGGCAAACATCATTTGCATAGAAACCAGCATTCCAACCAATAATAAAGCTAACTTCTTCATAAGGCTATCGTTTTAAGGGTTAATAAAAAGCTTTGTTTGTTATTTCTATGACAAATATCGTGTGCGATTCTGAAAAGATTTGGGAATCTGCCTGACTTTTACAAAAAAAGTCAGGCCATTCTTTTGCAGAATGCCTGACTCTTGGAATTTCCTTTCTCTGTGGTTGCCTTATGCTTCGGCTTCAACCGGAATTACAGATACATAGCTCTTGTCTTCACGACCTTTCTTGAAGCATACAGTGCCGTCAACCAGTGCATAAAGAGTATGGTCACTACCCATGCCTACGTTCTTGCCAGGGTTGTGAACTGTTCCTCTCTGACGAACAATGATGTTGCCGGCCTTGCAGTATGAGCCGCCGAATATCTTTACGCCTAATCTTTTGCTGGCTGATTCACGACCGTTCTTAGAACTACCTACACCTTTTTTATGTGCCATTTTCTTCTACGTTTTTAATGATTAAGCAATAACTTGTTTGATTGTCAGTTCAGTAAACTGTTGGCGATGGCCGTTCAGTTTTCTGTAGCCTTTTCTTCTCTTCTTGTGGAACACCAATATTTTCTTTCCCTTTACCAGGTGAGAAACGATTTCGCATACCACTTTCGCGCCTTCTACGGTAGGTGCGCCCACTGTTACAGTACCGTTGTTGTCTACCAACAAAACCTTGTCAAATTCAACAGTTGCGCCGTTTTCAGCATTCTGAATGTGTTGAACAAACAGTTTCTTGCCTTCTTCAGCCTTGAACTGCTGACCGTTAATCTCTACAATTACGTACATTTTATTATTTGTTAAACGGGTTTTCTCCGCAAGGTGAACCCTTCTCTCCGGTTGCTTTTTCTACCTCCACGGACTAAATCGACTGCAAAGTTATAACTTTTAATCGATACGGCCAATGTTTTGTGGAGAAATTCTTTCGGGAAAACATATTTTTCTTTAGGGCCGTGTCTCTTTTTTGTGCTTTGCCTGAAAGTTTTTTGCCGGAGGTTCGGGAAGGAGCGGCGGTGGGGTACGGTGACTGGGGCCGGATTCCGGTTTTCGGACAGATTTCATCCGGCTGTTAAAATACTGAAAAAACAATCTTTTTCTGGTGAGCGCGGTGATTTTTTTATTATATTAGTCTCCGTTAACGAACACGAATATATGGAAAAGGCATCAATATCAAGACGTAAATTCCTAAAAAACTTAGGATTGGCAGGGGCGGGAGTGCTGATGGCATCCAGTCCGTGGCTTTCGGCTTTTGCTGAAAGCGACAAGACTTCAAGATATAAAGTGAAGATTGGCATTATAGGCCCGGGTTCGCGCGGGCAGTTTCTGATGAGTTTCCTTACTAAAAATCCCAAGGCTGATATAGTGGCGCTGTGCGACATTTACCAGCCTTCGATAGACGAGGCCTTGAAACTGGCTCCGAAAGCCCGGGTATACCGCGATTACCGCGCTTTGCTGGACGACCCGAATGTGGATGCCGTGGTAATCACCACGCCGCTGGACCGTCACTATGAGATGGCGATGGCCGCGCTTGACGCCGGAAAGGACTTGTTTTGTGAGAAGACGCTCTGTTATACCCTTGCCCAGTGTTATGAGGTATACCAGAAACACATATCCACGGGGCGTATCCTGTTCGTCGGCCAGCAGCGTCTTTTCGACCCCCGCTATATAACGGTGATGAAGATGATACACGACGGGACTTTCGGCTCAATCAACGCCATCCGTGCCTATTGGTACCGGAACAACAACTGGCGGCGTGAGGCTCCTCCCGAACTGGACGAGCTGAGAAACTGGCGCTTGTACAAGCAGCATTCCAAAGGGCTGATGACCGAGCTGGCCTGTCACCAGCTGCAGACCGGAACGTGGGCCTTGAGGCAGATACCCAACAAGGTGATGGGACACGGGGCTATCACCTATTGGAAAGACGGGCGCACGGTATACGACAATATCAGCTGTATCTATGTGTTCGACAGCGGCGTGAAGATGACCTATGACTCTGTCATCTCCAACAAGTTCTACGGACTGGAGGAAAAGATTCTGGGCAGCAAGGGTACGGTAGAGCCCGAAAAGGGCAAGTATTATTTTGAGGAGACAGAGCCTGCCGCAGCATTTGTCCGCCTGATAAACGACATAGAGCATGACATCTTTGATGCCGTCCCCTTTGCCGGAACCAGTTGGGAGCCGGAGTCGGCCAACGAGAACAAGGGCGAATATATTCTGGGAAAAAGTCCGAAGGAAGACGGCACATCCCTCATGCTGGAGGCATTCGTCGAGGCAGTCATCAGCCAGAAGCAGCCTGAGCGTGTGACGGAGGAAGCTTATTACTCGAGTGCCCTCAGCCTGTTGGGACACCAGGCGCTGGAGGAAGAGCGGGTCGTGACTTTCCCTGATGAATACAAGCTGAATTATCTGAATCATGTACATAACCCCATTCTGAAATAAATCAAGATGAAAGACATTGTTATAACGAAAAGGAGGATAAAGGTTGAGCTTTACATATTCTTGGCCTGTGTGGCGGCAATGGAGCTGCTCAACGTTTATGCCATCGTGGTGGAAGACGGAAAATGGTCGGAACTTTTCATGTCGTTGGGCTATGTGTGTGTGGCTGCTGCGGTGGTTTATGTGACATTGGCCGTTGTCCGCCTGGCTGTAGGGCTTGTCTGGCACAGATTCGCCAAGGGCAGAAACAAGAAGAAGGCTTCTTGACAGCTTTTGCACATTAATAATATTATAGTATAGAGAAGAAAAACACATATCATTAGCATTACTTATAAAAATAAATCGAAACATGAAATTCACAAGATGGATGGTCGCAGCCTTTGCTCTGATTAGTATGGGCACTGCGGCAGATGCGCAGACAAAATGGGAGAACCTGTTTAACGGGAAGAACTTGAGAGGATGGACCAAGCTGAACGGTGAGGCCGAATACCGTGTGGAAGACGGAGCCATCGTGGGCATAAGCAAGATGAATACGCCCAACACTTTCCTGGCTACCAAGAAACAATATGGAGACTTTATTCTGGAGTTTGAATTCAAGATAGACGAAGGGTTGAATTCCGGCGTACAGTTCCGCTCGCTGAGCGACAAGGACTATCAGGACGGGCGTGTGCACGGATACCAGTTTGAGATAGACCCGTCGAAACGTGCGTGGACGGGCGGCATCTACGATGAAGCCCGCAGCGGGTGGCGCTATTCGCTGGCCGATGCCGCTTCGCGCAAGGCCTTCAAGCCGGGAGAATGGAACAAGGCGCGTGTCGAGGCCATCGGTTCGCGCATCCGTACATGGGTGAACGGAGTGCCTTGCGCCAACCTGCTCGACGACCAGACGGCATCCGGATTCATTGCCTTGCAGGTGCACGCCATCGGCGATGCAAAGCAGGAAGGCAAGCAGGTATGCTGGCGCAACATCCGCATAGCTACCGAAGGGCTGGAACAGGAGGTTTATCCGGAGACGGAGAGCGCAGAAGAAGTCAACCATCTGCCCAACATCCTGTCGGAAAAAGAAAAGAAAGAGGGATGGAAGCTGCTGTGGGACGGAAAGACCAGCGACGGATGGCGCGGTGCACGCCTGGACAAATTCCCCGATAAAGGTTGGGTGATGGAAGACGGCATACTGAAAGTGAAGAAGTCGGACGGACGCGAGTCGGCCAACGGAGGTGACATCGTGACCATAAAGCGTTACCGCAACTTCATGCTGAAGGTGGACTTCCGTCTGACCAAGGGAGCAAACAGTGGTGTGAAGTATTTTGTCAACACGGACTTGAACAAGGGAGGAGAAGGTTCTTCTATCGGTTGTGAATTCCAGATACTGGATGACCTCCGTCATCCCGATGCCAAGTTGGGCGTAAAGGGCAACCGCAGACTGGGTTCGCTTTATGACCTGATTCCTGCTCCCGAAGACAAACCTTACCGCGAAGGCTTCAATACCGCTCTGGTGATTGTGAAAGGAAACCATGTGGAGCATTGGCTGAACGGCGTGAAGCTGTTGGAATATGAACGCAACAACCAGATGTGGACGGCTTTGGTAAACTACAGCAAGTATAAGGTATGGCCTAACTTCGGTAATGCTGAGTGGGGAAACATCCTGCTGCAAGACCACGGCGACGAGGTGTGGTATCAGAACATCAAAATCAAGGAACTTCCTTGACCGGAACTGGCGATGCAGCAACTGTTCCGGCAGATAGACAAGGACAGAGAGCTGGTGTATGCCTGGTTTGAGGCCATGCATACGCGCATTGACCTGGTGTTGTGGGACACGGGGGAAGCAGACCGGCTGAGCTGTGCGGTGCAGGCGATAGAGGAGGAGACCCGGCGCATAGAACGGATGGGAAGCCGCTTTCTGCCGTACAGTGAGGTGAGCCGCATCAATGATGCGGCTCCGGGATGTCCCGTATGCGTGTCCGACGAGCTTTGTGCCTTGCTTGCACGCTGTTTGGACTACAGGCAGCGGTGGGGCGGGCTTTTCGATGTTACGGCGTGTGAAGGTGTGTCCTGCCGGCTGGAGGAGCAGAGGCTGAGCGTATGTGCTCCTTATGTGGCCCGTGCGGATGAGACGGTGCGGATTGACCTTTCGGGTTGCCTGAAAGGCTATGCTTTAGACCGTGCCGTGAGCCTGCTCCGCAAGCAGGGGATAGGCAACGGGCTGCTGAGTTTCGGCAACAGTTCGGTGTTTGCACTGGGAAACCACCCGAAGGGTGAGGGATGGCTGGTGGCCGAAGCTGACAGTCCGGACAGGCGGCATGTGCTGCACGATGAGTGTCTTACCACTTCGGGAAACAATACCGGGTCGCGCCGCCATATCGTGCATCCGCTCACAGGCAGGATGGTGGAGGGCAGGCATACGGCTTCGGTCGTAACCCGTTCGGGAGAGGAAGGCGAAGTGTTGTCTATCGTAAAGTTCCTTTCCGATTCTTTGTCCGCTTCCTTTCAGGATAAGGCAGAAACAGGTTGCATTCGCCTGAATCAGAAGAAATAAACCAAAACTTTAAAATATCAGATATGAAAAACTTCAGTTCTTCGCGCCGCAGCTTTCTGCGGCAGATGTCGATGATGACGGCCGCCGCTGCGGTACCGTCGTCGGTATGGGCTTCGCTGGGAGAAGCCAAGAGTCGCGCACGCATTGTAGGTGCCAATGAGAAAGTGAATCTGGCCTGTGTGGGCATCGGATTCCGTGGCGGCGATATTATCAATGACTTCTATAAAACCGGATTGTGCAATATCGTAGCTTTGTGCGACATAGATATGGGTGCGCCGCATACCCAAAAGATTATGAACAAGTTTCCCGATGCGCCCCGCTTTCAGGACTTCCGCAGGATGTTCGACAAGATGGGCGACAAGATAGACGCTGTATGCATCGGGACTCCTGACCACAGTCATTTCCCCATAGCCATGCTGGCCATGTCGCTGGGCAAGCATGTATATGTAGAGAAGCCGATGGCGCATACCTTCTATGAAGTGGAGCTGATGATGGCGGCCGAAAAGAAGTATGGCGTGGTGACGCAGATGGGTAATCAGGGCCATTCGGAGGCCAACTATTTTCAGTTCAAGGCTTGGGTGGATGCCGGCATCATCAAGAACGTGCGCTCCATCACCGCCCACATGAACAATCCGCGCCGCTGGCACGGGTGGGACGCAAACATGTCGTCTTATCTTCCCGCTCAGCCTGTACCTTCCACTCTGGATTGGGATAACTGGCTGTGCACGGAGCAGTTCCATCATTACAACAAGGATTATGTAAACGGGCAGTGGCGCTGCTGGTATGACTTTGGCATGGGTGTGCTGGGCGACTGGGGAGCGCATATCATCGATACTGCACACCAGTTCCTCGATTTGGGACTGCCTACGGAAATCAATATGGTGAAGGCCGAAGGACACAACCCCTTCTTCTATCCGTTCTCTTCCACCATCCAGTTCCGTTTCCCCGCCCGCGGAAACATGCCGCCCGTCGACATCATGTGGTATGACGGCATAGACAACCTGCCTCCGGTGCCCGAAGGATACGGCAAGGTGGAGCTTGACCCCAACATTCCGCCTACGGGTACGGGTGAGATTACTCCGCAGAAGCTGAATCCGGGCAAGATTATCTATACGGACGACCTGATATTCAAGGGGGGGACTCACGGGTCAACGCTGTCTATCATTCCCGAAGAAAAAGCCAGGGATATGGCATCGAAGTTGCCCGAAGTGCCGAAGAGCCCTTCAAACCACTTTCAGAATTTCTTGCTGGCCTGCAAGGGCGAAGAGAAGACACGTTCGCCCTTCAGCATTGCCGGACCGTTGAGCCAGGTGTTCTGTCTCGGAGTCATCGCCCAGCAGCTCAATGCCCGCCTGAAGTTCGACCGCGAACTGAAACAGTTTACCAATAGTCCGGTAGCCAACGTGCTGCTGCGCCGTGGGGTGCCTCGCAAGGGATGGGAAGAGTTTTATAAGTTGTAGGAAAATGTATGGACTGAGGCCCCATGTCTCGGTCTGGAGTTGTGATAAAAGCGGAGTCTGGCTTTTGAAAGCCAGACTCCGCATTGTTTACGGCCGTCTTGGTTTCTGCCTGCCCTTACAGCAGGGCCCGCAGGTCGGGTGCAATCACCGTATGCGGGTAGGCGGCAAGTTCTTCACGCGGGGTCGCTCCGTGCAGGATGCCGGCAAAGTCTGTCCCGCCTGCCTGCGCGGTTTCGGCATCTACGGTGCTGTCGCCCACATACAGCGTATTGTCTGTGCGGCAGCCCAGTGTGCGGATGGCATAAAGCAGGCCCTCCGGCGACGGTTTGGGGCTCTTGACATCTTCTCCGCCTATCACAATGTCGAGAATGCCTGCGGGAAGGCGGCTTCCGAGCAGCTCCATGATGCGGTAGCGGAACTTGGTAGAGATGATTCCGATTCGTGCTCCCCGTGCTTTCAGGGCGGTCAGCACCTCGATTGTTTCCGGAAAGAGGAAAGTGTTTGCCGTCATGTGTGTGTCGGCTTCCTTCACATATTCTTTTTTGTAGGCGGCGAGTGTTTCCGGCTCCGTGATGCCGGTCAGAATGGAAAAGGAGTTTTCGAGCGTCTTGCCGATAGTCCGCTTGATGGCCTCGTCGGTGATGCCGGTGTGTCTGTGGCGCTCCAGCACATTGCGGAAGCAGATGACGATGCCTCGCGACGAGTCGGCCAAGGTGTAGTCGAAGTCAAAAAGATAAGCGTCGTAGTGTTTCATTCCGTTTTCTTTAGTCATGTTCTTTTCAAGATGCCTGCAAAGATAGTTTTTTCCGCCGGAATATCTGGTGTCGGTAACGGCCAAAAAAAGGTATTGCCCTGTCAGAGCAATACCTTTGTGGCAGTCGGATATTTTTTGCCTCATTCTTCGGGCACGTAGATGATTTCTCCGTTCTCGAGTTCATAGGCGATGCCGACTTTCTTGCCTTTTTTCCCGCTTGCAGACGACTGGTCTTGGCTGGGAGTATAGCGGTTTATCTTTTTCCCCTCCTTGGTGATGATTTCCATGTTTTCCTTTCCGGGATTTTTCACGATGGTAAAGTCTTTGTCGGTAAACACTTCCGTCATGTTCATGTTCATCACCATGGCTACCATCAGGGCAACGGCAAATACCATCGCCACATCGAAAAGGTTGACCACCACGCTCAGCGGGTCGGTGTCTTCTTCCCGCTTGAAGAAACTGATGCGACGGTTACGCCTGCCCATGTTGTCCCTCCTTTTCTATCAAGGTTCGCGATACGTAATCCAGGTTGTTCACATCTTTGGCATACCAGCGCTGCTTGAACTGCAAGGTTACCAGTCCCACGGCACTGACCACCAGTCCGACTACGGTAGTGGCAAACACCACCTGCATGTTGTAAGCCATGCCTGCGATGTCGCCGGTAGACAGACCTACCAGTGCGGGACTCATGGCAATCAGTGTGCCTATCAGTCCGAGCACGGGGCCCAACTTAGAGAGCATCTTGGACAAGGCAATGTCTTTCTCTGCCTCCACCTCGTATTTGGTAAGCTGGAAGTCGGCGTAGTCTTCGGTAACCGGCCGGTTGAGAATGTCGCGCAGATAGCTTACATAGAGCGAATTGTCTTTCTCCGGCAGCGCCTGTTTCAGTTCGTTCGTCTTTCCTTCTTTTATCAGCCGGTCAAAAGCCTTGTCGTTCTTGCGTTTGGTGATATACATGTTGTAGGTTCCGCCGACCAGTATCAGTGCGCGCACAAACAGTGCGAGCAAAAGGATGACATCGGGAATCAGGAGGCTGTTTGCCACCCAGAAAAGCATTTTAGAGATATATTCCATAATCGTTTATTGGTTTGTTGTTTGTTTGTTTTTCTTTTTGGCTAATTTCTGAATCAGTGGATATTTGATGCGGTTCCATGCGAAGCCTACGATGAAGAGGCCGGCAAACAGGGATAGTGCAAGCGTCACGGCATCCCAGTTCACGGGCTCGTCCACTGCGGCATATACCGTCTTTCCGTTGACCGTTGTCAGCAGTCCGAGAATGCAGACGAAAAGGCTGACCAGGAAATGGATTTCCAGCCGGAGGTCTTTTTCCGGGACGAGATACTTGACCAGTTGTGCCATTCCCGGTACGGCAACAAGCGTCGCGGCCGCCACGATATAGGCTGTTGTGGTAAACGGAATGCCCACGAAGGTGAATATGGACTCGGTGAGGCAGTAGAATACCACCGGGAAGAACAGCATGCTGGGATACCACCACAAGAGCACGGCCCACCACGGATTCTTCCGTCCGTAAAGCCCCCTCAGGTAAGTGACGCAGAAGCCGAAGCATACGGCCGACTCCAGTGTGATGATGACGGCCATATTCTGCAGCGCCTCGGTATTCTGCAGGTAGTCGGCTATCTGTGTCTTCGACTGAAGTATGGCATAAGGATAGGCCAGTATCGTAAACACTGCGGTGATGAGCCCGTAGATGCCTGTCTGCCACCATTTCCACAGGCTGAGCTTGAAGGCGCAGTTTATGGCGATGAACAGCATCAGGATGAGAATGATTTGTTCCATGCTTTGATAATTATTTTTTGTCTTGCGAACGTTTCTTTTTCAGTATGGCCAAAAGCAGGATGAATGCGGCAAGGACGATTCCCACCACCAGTGTTCCGCTCAGCGTGTTCTTTTCTTCCTCCGGCTGGCCGGCGGTGCTGACGGAACTCTTCTTGAGCGTCATTCCCTTTTGCGTGCCGGCATCCGAAAAAGCCGCTTCCTTCATCTCGGTCAGCCGCTGCCTGTAGGCGGAGGCCTGCTGCGGGCTTACGTTTCCGGCAATGAAGTCCTGCAGTTTGGCATTGTTGTCAGAAAAACCTCCTCCGGAAGTTCCGTACTTGCCAACCAGACCGGTGTGCAGTCCGGCAATGGTTTTCAGTTGTTCCGGAGAGGCTTTCCAGTAGCCTTTGCGGGCTGTTTCCATCATGACAGCCGTCATATTTTCAAGAGCAGCCGGATTTTTCCCTTCAAAATAGGTCTGTACGCCCAGATTGTACTTGTCTTTCACATACACATCATAGATTTCGTTCCACATTTCCTGGTCAATGGCTTTCGGCTTCATGACATTCCACCCGTAAGTGTTCTGCACGATTTCGGCGATTGCACCGGCAGCGCTTGCGTCTCCCTTCATCTTTTCCTTGATGTAGGTCGGGTTCAGGATGGTGGTACGGCTTTCAACCCCGATAGCCTCCTTTACTTCCTGCATGCGGACATTGTTGCGGTTGCGGTAGTCGCTTAGATAAGCGTCGGGATCCTTGCCGGTAACGTTGCGGACTGCCAGATTCATTCCTCCCATGAACTCATATACATGGTCGAGACTCAAGGCCCCCCATGTGTTGCTTTGCCGTGGCTGGATGACGGCATCGGTGCGTGTAAGGGCGGCCTCGAAGGCAAACTGGCGGAATGCCTCCCAGTTTTTTTCACTTCCATAATACGCGCCCATGTTGTTCATATAGGTATCCGCTATTTCCTGTTCGTTCTCCCAACGGTCTCCGGCTTCCACCATGCTCTGAATGCCCGTTCCGTATCCGCCGTTCACCCCGCCGAAGACGCGGAATGTCGACATCTCGCGTGCATCTTTGGGTGTAAGCCCCTTTTCTATCAGCATCCGTTCTGTTTCTACGATGCCGGCAGCCACCTGGTTTTCGTAGGCATCGTCTTTGGCGGCTGCGGCCATTTCCACGGCGCGGTTGATTAGAAAGAGACGCGATGCGGCAATGTCGCGCAGCTGGCCGCTTGTCTGTACGACGACATCGATGCGCGGACGCCCCAATTCCTTTGAAGGGATGAGGCGGATGTCGCTTACCCGTCCGAATGCGTCGCGAATCGGCTCGACTCCCAGCATATACAGGATTTGGGCTACGGTCGCTCCTTCGGTTTCAATGAATTCGCCGCTCCACAGCGTATAGCTGACTTTGCGCGGGATGGAGTCGTTGTGCCGTTTCCGGTACATCTCAATGGTGTTGTTTGCCAGGCGGATGCCTTTTTCCCAGGCAGCTTCCGACGGGGTGGCCTCTGCGTTGATGGAGTACATATTGCGTCCTGTGGGGAGCGCATTGGGGTTGGCGATGGGGTCGCCTCCGGGCGAGGGCTGTGTATAGCCTCCGCCGAGCGCGTTCATCAGGCTTGCCAGTTCCTTTTCCGGACTTGTGAGCAATGCATTGCGGTAGTTGTCCACGTTCTTAATCGTGCGTTCCACTTCCATGATGGCCAGTGCCTTGCCGATTTGCTCTTTGCTGTATTCCTTCTTGTGCATCATTTGAGCCATCATGGCAGCCATCCCGCCTTGGGGAGACGGGGACGAAGCGGTCTGAGCCTCGGCTTTCGCGCCCGGTGCATGATGCCTCTTCATGGCTTCCTCCATCCTGCGGAGCGCATTTGAGTCGGCTCCCATCCGTTTGGCCATGGCCAGTGCCTTGTCAGAATCCATCTTTCCGGCCGCCTCACGCATCTTCTTGCGCATGGCCTCGCTTATCGTGCCCGCCTTATGTGAAGATGCCGCATGGTTTCCCCCCATCATGTGCTGCATCGTCGGCTTCATGGCAGGATTTTCTTCCATCTCTTCGGCGGCGGCCATCATCATTGCCATCATTCCGTCCGGATTCTTTCGTGAAGCCTCTATTTCACGGGCTTCCTTCAGCTCGTCGGCCGTGATGCCGGCTATGCTGCAAATCAGTGCGTCGGTCGCGGCAGACGGGTTTTCCAAAAGACGGGTCACGAGGGCGCGTGCAGGATTCAGATAGCGTCCCGTAAAGACCGTGCGGTGTTTCTCCGCTTGCGGAGCGGCTTTCCCCCGCATCTTGTCGAGCGTCAGCAGGCTGTAAGCAATCGGTTCGGTAGCCATCGCGTATACGCTCGATTCGATGCGTGATTTTTCATAAGGTACTCCCATCGTATAGAGCTGTCCGGTAATCTTTTCGTTGGCCAGTTCTTCCGCGAAGTTCTCTATGCGGGCGATGTCGTCGGCCGAATAAGGCTTCGTGAGTACGCTGTCCAATTCCAGTTCACGGTGGATGCCCAGCTTTACGGTCAGGCCTTTCACCTTCAGCGATGCCTTGCCGAGTGCCGCATCATTGCGTCCGTCTTCGCCCGACAGGTTGTTGTAGTCCTTTATTGCCTCACTCAGTTCGCGGTAGATTCCGCGCACGTTGCTTTCCATGAAGGGCGGAGTGAGATAAGACTGCAGTCCGGCATACGAACGGCGCTTGGCGATGATGCCTTCGCCCACGTTGCCGATGGAGTAGATATAGAAGTGGGGCAGTGCGCCGACCAGCCGGTCGGGCCAGTCCATGCTGGAAAGGGCCACCTGCTTTTTGGGGGTAAATTCCAGACTGCCGTGTGTTCCGAAGTGAATCAGGGCATCGGCCTTGAATCCGAACTGCGTCCACAGGTAAGAGGCTATGTAAGTATGCGGCGGGGCTGCATTGGTTCCGTGCACAATCTGGAAGGCGTTCGAGCCGGAGCCCGCGGCATTCTGCGGAAGCAATACCACATTGCCGAACTGCAGCCGCGCCACGCCCAGCCTTCCGTCGTCGGTAGCCATATAGCTGCCCGGAAATTCTCCGTGGTTTGCCACTACCTCAGCATATTTTTCCGGGCGGATAAAATCTTTTATCCAGCCATCATATTGTTCTTTGGTTATAAGCTCCGGATTCCCTTCCTTCATGAATCTGTCGAAAGCCCCTTCGGCATACAGGCTGAATACGGCTCCCTGCTTCTGAATCATCCGGCCCAACTCTTCGCTGCTTGCGGGCAGGTTGTCTACTTTGTAGCCTTCCCGCTTCATCCGTACCAGGAGATTGTACAGAGACGGAACGACCTCCATCCCGGCGGCAGTCAGTGCGTTTTGTCCCGGGCCTTTGTAATAATAGATGGCGATACGCTTTTCCGCGTTCGGCTTCTTTTGCAGACGGATGTAGTTGTTGACCGTCTGCACGAATGTCTCCAGCCGTTCGGGGATGGCGAATGCGTGCTGCATGCCTTCCTCATCGGCATAGTGGCCGAACAGAGCGAACGGACGGACAGCTCCGTCTATTTCGGGTGTCACCACGCTTTGTGAAAGGAAACCGCCGCTCATTCCCATCGCGTCATTCTCCCAATCCTCCACCAGGCTGTTTACGTTGAGCGGGGCAAACAGCGGGATGTTCTGCTCGGACAGATAGTTTACGATATAGTCTCCCATGCGTCCGTGGGCCATGTTGATGACGGCCGAAGGCTGTACGGAGTCTATCTGGTGCCGCTTGATGAAGCTCCTCATCCGGCGCACCGGGTATACCACGTTTCCTGTTTCTTCCAGCCTTCTGATTAAGTCGGTCGGTTCGCCCATTTGTCCGGTTATGATGATGCGCGGGGCATCTTCCTTCCACAGGCGGTTGTCTTTCAGAAAGCGGTGGTATTCGGCCACGGTGTTGAATCCTTTGGGCTCATCGTCGGGTTTCTGCGGGTCGGCGTGATAAAGCATTTCGTTGGCGGCCTCTACCACCGCTTCCGGCTCGTTGACGGAAATCAGCTTGCCGTCGATAACCTTGCGGACATAGTTCAGCATGCTCCGGTAGTTCCGCCTCCCTCCGTTTCCTAAGTATTCGCGCAAGGGAGCGGCGATGGCCGAGTCGAGCGAACAGATGTCGTTTGCCGGATTGGTTACGGCAGTCGACAGCACTGGCAGTCCGCCTTCGGCCGCCTTCTGGATGACGGCGCGCTGTTCCTCCGTGATGCGGAGTCCCATCGCGTTGATGAAAACCATGTCAAAGCCGTCCAGCTTGTCAAGGTCGTCTGTGCTCAGTTCACTAAGCTTGATGAATGAATTGTCGTTTGCTTTTGAGATTTCTCCCAGATTGATGACCTGATAGTTGATGAATCCGATTCGTGTGGAGCTGAACCACTGGCTCCATACACTGAGAAGAATCAGAACCAGCGCTATCGCGCCACCCAGCATGATTCGTTTCTTAAAGGCTCTCTTCATGTTTGTCTCTCTTTTTGTTTACAGTAATTTATCAAGGTCCAAGGACAGACCGGCACAGAAGGTCGTTCCGGTGGTGCTTGGAGTGTTGTTGTAATAATGGTCCGGACGGTAATTGAACAGATTGTCTACGGTCAGTATGACATTGACCCCTTTATGGACTTTCTGCGATACGTTCAGCTTCCATATCGTATAGGCCGGATAAGTGACCGCTTCGGTCGATTCATAGGAATTTTCGGAAACATATTCGTCTGTCGTGACCTTGGAAAGGATGCGTCCGTTCAGCGCCACGTTGAATCCGTAATTCTTCCAGTCTTTCCCGTAGTCGAATCGGGCGGTGGCCGTGTGGGGGCGTGTGCTGGAAGTGTAGGGCTGTCCGTATTTCACATGCTCGTGTGTGAAGGCATACGAAAGCTTCACGCCCAGTCCGCACGGATATTTAGCCGATACATTGGCATCCAGTCCGGCGATGTTCATCCTTTTCATGTTCGTATACACCATTCCGTTCATGGCCTGGTTCCATGCCGTATTGATACGGTTGTCTACCAGGTTGAAGTATCCGGTGACGGTCATGTTGTAGCGGCTTTTCATGTATTCGGCCGAAACGGAAAAGTTTTGGCTTCGCTCCGGCTTCAGGTCCGGATTTCCGTATATCATGAAGATGTTTGCCATATTGAAGTCCATATACATTTCCTTCAAGGTAGGGGCACGGAAGCCTCCGGCATACGAGCCGCGCAGGGAACAGTTGCCCAGCTTGTACATGAGACTGAGCTTGGGCGATACGTTTTGTGTCTTTGCTTCTGAAAAATAATCGTAGCGCACACTGGCAAGAACGTTGAACTTCTTGCTCGGATTCCAGTCGAACTGTGCGAAAGCATCGGCGGTATACTGCTCATAGCTTCCGTTGTCGGTAAACTGATAGCTCATCAGGTAGTCGCGCATGAAGTCTCCTCCTACGGTCAGTGTGTTGTTTCGGGCAATGGTGTGGCTATACAGGGCCCGCACCGTGTGCTGCACGTTGGTATAGTCGCGTATATCCTTGTCTTGCAAGACATCGTAGTCGCTCTTGTCGTATTGGTCAAAGCTGTACGACACCTCCACATTGTTTTTCTTGGTGAATGAATAGTTCCCTTTCAGCCCTCCGCTAAAGTCGCGGTAGCGGTCTTTGCCTGTGGCGCTCTTGTCCCGCTCGCGGAAAAAGTATCCCAGCCGTCCGGTCAGCTTCAGTTGGTCGGTCGGCGCATAAATCAGGCGGTCTTTAAAATTCCATGTCCGGTTGCCGTATACCCGGCTGAAGGCATTCTCTTCACCGTCATTGCCCACGGCTCCGACTTCGATAGGGTCGGTCGATGTGTGCTGCACGTTAAGGCTGTTTCTGAAATCCTTGGCCTTGAAGCTTACCGTACCTCCATACCGCTGGTCATTGTGCGAGCCGTAGCGTCCGTTCAGGTTCACTGTCCACGGTTCCTCCGACTCTTTGCTGATGATGTTGATGACTCCGCCCACGGCATTCGAGCCGTAAAGTGAAGAAGCCGCTCCCTTTACAATTTCAATGCGCTCCACATTGTCGAGATTCAGGCGGCTGTAGTCGATGTTGTCGAGCGTTTCTCCTGCCAGCCGCTCGCCGTCTACCAGAAACAAGACTGCATTTCCTCCGAATCCCTGCATGTTAAGCGAAACCTGCTGGTCCATGGCATAGGAAAACTCGATGCCGGGCAGTTCGCTCTGGAGCAAATCGCCGATATTGGTTGCATCCACCTTTTGGATGTCATTGGATGTAATGACGCGGGTGATGATGGGCACATCTTTCAGCAGCTTCGGGGTGCGGGTTCCGGTTATCACGACGGTCTCCATGCCGATGGCGTCTTCTTCCATGATGAAGTCTTTTTCCGTGTCTCCCGGCCTGATGGGATAATGTTGCGTTACATAGCCTATATAGGAAATCTGTAAGGTGTATCTCTTGCCGTCCGGAATCCGCAGACGGTATTTGCCGGACTCGTCGGTCGTGACTCCTACGGTCTGCTTTTCCTTCAGGAATACGGTCGCACCGATGAGCGGTTCGTGGTTTGTATCGTAAACGGTTCCTGAGAGGGTGCGCTGTGCGGCGGCCGGAAAAGCCAGCAGGCAGCACAGTGCGGCAGTCCAGAAACCTGCCAATATCTTTTGCATGTGATAATCTTGTATTTTTAGGGGTTAGTTAAACGCGTTTTCGAGCGGATACAGGTATTCGAATGTCATGTGCCCTTTTGTGTTCTGTTCGTTGGCGTAGCCCAACAAATGTATGGCGGCATGTCTGCCGTCTTGCAGGCGGAGCACATAGATTTTGTTGGACATTGTATAGATGGGGGGCATCGTGCTGGTGTCTACATTGAGCCATTTGCTCAAGGTCTCGTTATAGTCAGACTGTGCATAGAGGATGACTCCGTCCATCATGCCCGACATGTCGATGGTAATCCGGTCGGTCGTTTCTGTGTCGCTCACATATTCCCCGTCAGGGATGCTCCCCGAATCAAGCAGTTCGCTGATGCTTGTGTAGGAGGTTTCCAGAACGGAACCGCCGTTTGTCTTGACATCGTAGCGGTGGATGGCAATGTCCCAGTCGCCGGGCATGCTTCCTCCTTCCTCCCACGGTTCTTCCGCACCGGTCTCGTCGAGTATGCGCGTGCAGACAGACTCTTGCGTTTCGAGGTTGATGTAAGTCCATTTTGTGTAGTCGGTGGCATCTACGGTCATCGATTCGCAGTTTTCGGCGGTGATGAGGCCGTAGGAATCATAAATTCCGTCGAACATGCCGTCGCATGCTGAGAACGATATCATCATCATTCCCAGCATTGCGGTGACATGAAACTTTGTTTTCTTCATGTTTCAGGTGCTTATGGGTTTGTTATTCGCCTTGGGCCGTGTCTTGTGTGTCGAAGGTAAAGGTGATGGCCATAGGCATGGCTCCCGGCTTGATGTTCATGGCCAGTTTCATCTGCCCGTCGTTTACGGTTCCGGTCAGGCTGCTTCCGGTGAGAGTCAGGCTTTCTGTCGGGACGGTGAATTCATCCAAGGTTAGCGTATAGGTTGCGTCTCCGTTTTCCGACTCGCTGACGGTCACTCCGGTGATGTCGAACGCCGGCATGGCCATCGCTCCGCTTCCCATGGCCGGTACGGAAATGGTCAGCGTGCCGTCGTCAGCGGCAGCGAGGGTCAGTGTCATTTCAGAGCTTCCCTGCGAGTTTCCTGACACGCTCATGTCCATCAGTCCGGTATATTCCCCTGCAACGGTTTCTGCCATAGAGGGTTCTTGTGCTTGTGTGTCGAAGGTAAAGGTGATGGCCATAGGCATGGCTCCCGGCTGGATGTTCATGGTCAGTTTCATCTGCCCGTCGTTTACGGTTCCGGTCAGGCTGCTTCCGGTGAGAGTCAGGCTTTCTGTCGGGACGGTGAATTCATCCAAGGTTAGCGTATAGGTTGCGTCTCCGTTTTCCGACTCGCTGACGGTCACTCCGGTGATGTCGAACGCCGGCATGGCCATCGCTCCGCTTCCCATGGCCGGTACGGAAATGGTCAGCGTGCCGTCGTCAGCGGCAGCGAGGGTCAGTGTCATTTCAGAGCTTCCCTGCGAGTTTCCTGACACGCTCATGTCCATCAGTCCGGTATATTCCCCTGCAACCATGTCTGCCAATACGGTCTCGGCTGTCGGTTCAGCCTGGGTATCAAACGTGCAGGTGATGGACATCGGCATGCTTCCCGGCGTGATATCCATTGTGATGCGGGCTTCTCCGCTGCTGATTGTACCTGCCAGATTGCTTCCGGTGACGGTGAGGTCGCCTGCAGTGGCTTCAAAGCTTTCTTTGGAGAGGGTGTAAGAGCCGTTGTCGGATGCGGAAACTGTCACGCCGGTCACGCTGAAAGCTTCCAGTTGCATGGAGCCTGAGCCCAAAGCGGGGAATGCAACGGTTACCGTTCCGTTGTCTTCGGCAGAAATCTGCACGGTCATTTCAGATTCTCCTGCAGATGTTCCTGACACGGACATCGTCATCAGTCCGCTGTAGCTGCCTTGCACGGCTTCGGCAGCCTCCTGCTGAGGATTCTTGGGATTGTCTTCTTCGCTGCAAGCCACGGTGCACAGTGCGGCGATCGCCATTGCAAACAAATTTTTAAGTTTCATATACTGATAGTTTTGGGGTTAATAAATATGCCTTCGATACCGTCTTTCGCCCTTAGGCGCGAGAAGCGGATATCGTCTTGTTTGTTTGTCTGCAAAGTTAGAGGCTGTTTCGAGGCGGGGCAATACCTAAAAATGGCGATTTATTGACCGTGAAAAAAGGGCGGGAAAGGTATTGTTACCTGATTGTAGGTATCAGAGGGAATTTGTGTAAGGCCGGACGGGCTGTCTGGCCGGGCATAAGATTTTTTTCATGCCTTCTTTTGATGAAGCCATGCGTGCTCTGCGGATAGGGCCGGTTTAAACGGACTTTTCCTTCCGGTATATTGCAGGAGCCATCCCTGTATGTTTCTTGAAGTAGCGGGTGAAGAACGACTGGTTGGGAAAGTTCAGTTGGGAGGCGATTTCCTGCATGCTTTTGTTCGTGGTGCGGAGCAGCATCTTGATTTCCTGAATGCAGCGGGTGTCTATCACTTCCTTGGGCGAGTGCCCCGTCTGGCTCTGTAGGATGGACGAAAGGTAACGGGTGGTGATGCAAAGCTGGTCGGCGTAGAATTGCACATTGCGCCGGATGCCGCTATGCTGGAAGGTCAAGGCGATGAACTTTTCTAAAAGCTCTTCCTGACGGGTGGTATTCGAGGCATTTCTGTGAAGGAACTGTGCCTTCGTCTTGTCGTAAATGTCCATCAGAAAGTTTTGCAGGCAGTTTTTTAATATAGGCAGGCGGAAAGTATGTTCCCGGTCACAATATATGTAATAAATAAATTGTATCATCCACCGGTTTCTTTTTATTTGTTCTTCGGACAGCAGTAGAGAAAGCGGGTATTGCTTCAGAAAAGCGAAAAACGAAGGGTTGAAAGGTGCGGTTATTTCAAAATGGATGTCATGGGAGACAGTAATGTAAGAAACGGTGAAGTCTGCACTTGCTTTCAGACACTGAAAGTAAAAGTCGGCCCCCAATATGATATGATGTCCTTTTTCCAAGGTGTAGGTACAAAAATCCAGTTCCACTTGTGCGGTTCCTTGCTGGATAAACAAGATTGTAAAATGTTCCAGTTTCTGCAATGCGTAGGAAGGAGTTTCAACAGACACATCAATTCCCACGGCGAACTGTTCGCCATCGGGCAATTGCAATATGCTTGATTCTCTATTTTTCATATTTTTACTCTTATCGCTCATTTCAAAAGCAAATATAACAGTTCGTTCCGATATTGACAAACACTCTCTACGATAAGTCAACCTGCTGCCAATCGTTTTCTTCTACATTTGCACTGTGTCTAATGAACAAATAAAGTATGATAACATGGAAATGAACAGACTTAAAAGACAGATGCGATGGGTGGGAACCATCGGTTGTATTGTGCTGGCAACTGCTTGCAGACAGTCTTCCCAAAATCAATCAGTTGTGGGAAATTATGAAACGATGAAGGTGTCGGCAAGCGATGCCGAACTGACTACTGCCTACTCTGCGACCATCCGCGGGCGGCAGGACATTGACATCTATCCGCAGGTATCAGGTACTATACAAGAACTTTGTGTAACGGAAGGCGAGAAGGTAAGCCAAGGGCAACCTCTCTTTATCATCGACCAGGTGCCTTATAAGGCGGCATTGAACACGGCCGAGGCTAATGTGAAATCTGCACGGGCAGCCCTTGCCACGGCGCAGCTGACTTACGACAGCAATAAAGAACTCTTTGCACAAAAGGTTGTTTCCGACTATACACTGAGTACGGCGCGGAACAGTTTCCTTACCGCCGAGGCCGATTTGGCACAAGCCGAAGCGCAGGAAGTGAATGCGCGGAATAATCTCTCATATACCGTGGTGAAAAGTCCGGCGGATGGTGTTGTGGGTACTTTACCCTATCGGGTCGGTGCATTGGTCAGTTCCAGTATGACTCAGCCGCTCACTACCGTTTCTGACAATTCATCGATGTACGTTTATTTCTCGATGACCGAAAACCAGTTGCTTTCCCTTGTCCGCCAATATGGCACATTGGACAGCGCGCTGGTTAGGATGCCCGACTTGCAGTTACGCCTCAACGACCAGTCTGTCTACGAAGAAAAGGGACGCATCGAGACCATCAGCGGTGTTATCGACCGCCAGACGGGGACGGTGAGTGTGCGTGCCGTTTTTCCAAACAAGACGCGCTTGTTGCATAGTGGTGCTTCGGGCAGTATCTTGATGCCAAGCATATATAAAGACTGTATCGTCATTCCGCAGGAAGCGACCGTAAAGCAGCAGGACAAGGTGTTGGTGTATAAGGTAGTAGACGGGAAAGCCGCGTCGACTCTGATTCAAGTGGCGGATGTGAACGACGGGCGTACTTACATTGTGACGGGCGGACTTTCCGTCGGTGATGAAATCGTGGCGAAAGGTGCGGGCTTGATACGCGAAGGTATGCAGATTAAATAAGGATGATGAAGAATTGAATTTGAAAATATGAAAGAAAATATATTTATTAAACGGCCGATGGCAGCTTTTGCCATCTCAATATTGATTCTTATCATAGGAATCATTTCGCTCGTCAGTCTGCCTGTCGAGCAGTATCCGGACATAGCTCCGCCTACGGTACAGGTGACTGCCACTTATACGGGTGCTGATGCCGATGCGGTAATGAACAGCGTGGTTATGCCGCTGGAAGAAAGTATTAACGGTGTGGAAAACATGATGTACATCAGTTCCACGGCGACCAATTCAGGTTCGGCAACCATTACCGTTTATTTCAATCAAGGAACTGACCCGGATATGGCAGCGGTGAACGTGCAAAACCGTGTTTCAATGGCAGAAGGCCTGCTGCCTGCCGAAGTAACGCAAATCGGTGTCACGATGATGAAACGGCAGACCAGTTTCTTGCAGATTGATGCGCTGAGCAGTCCGGATGGACGTTACGATGAGAATTTTATCGCCAATTATTTGGACATAAACGTGATTCCTGAGTTGAAGCGAATACAAGGCGTGGGAGATGTGCAAGAATTGGGCGACACGTACAGTATGCGTATCTGGCTCAACCCCGAGCGTATGGCACAGTACGGTCTGCAGCCGTCAGACATCACGGCGGTGCTGGATGAGCAGAATATTGAGGCGCCGACCGGCTCGTTGGGCGAGAACTCTTCAAACATCTTCCAGTATACGATGGAATATCATGGAAGGTTGAAAGACATGACGGAGTTCAGCAATATCGTGGTTCGCTCGAACGAAGACGGTTCGGTGTTGCGGCTGAAAGATGTGGCAGAGGTGGAATTGGGCCGTGAATCCTATAGCTACCGTGGCGAAGTGGACGGGAAACCGGGCGTGACATTCATGATTTTCCAGGTGGCGGGCAGTAACGCTACTGAGGTGAACGCCCGCATTACCGCGAAGCTGGAGGAAATGTCGGAGAGTCTGCCTGCAGGGTTGGAGTTCGTGCAGATGATGAGCTCTAACGATTTCCTTTTCGCCTCCATCCATAACGTGGTGGAAACATTGGTCATCGCCATCATTCTCGTTATCCTTGTGGTGTATTTCTTCCTGCAAGACTTTAAGAGTACGTTGATACCATCGCTTTCCATCATCGTTTCGTTGGTCGGTACGTTTGCCTGCCTTGTGGCTGCCGACTTCAGTATCAATATCCTGACGCTGTTTGCGTTGGTGTTGGCAATTGGTATCGTGGTGGACGATGCCATCATCGTGGTCGAGGCGGTTCAAGCCAAGTATGATATAGGTTACAAGTCTCCTTACCAAGCGGCGAAAGACGGTATGGCAGATGTGTCGGCGGCAGTCGTCACCTGCTCCATCGTCTTCATGGCGGTGTTTATTCCGGTCTGTTTCATGGGCGGCACATCGGGCGTATTCTACACTCAGTTCGGAATCACGATGGCGACCTCTGTCGGCATTTCGCTGATATCCGCCATGACGCTCTGTCCCGCCTTGTGTGCCATCTTGATGAAGCCGTCGGATGGGTCTAAGAGTCCGAAAAGTTTCAACGGTCGGGTACGGGCCGCCTACAACGCTTCGTATAGTGCAATACTGAATAAGTACAAGAAGGGCGTGATGTATGCCGTTCATCACCGATGGATGGTTTGGAGTTCTCTTGCCGCAGCGGTCATCTTGCTTGCATTTCTGATGAGCACGACTAAGACCGGACTGGTGCCGCAAGAAGATCAGGGAACCATCATGGTCAACATCGGCACTTCTCCGGGAAGCTCTCTCGCGGAGACCAACAAGGTGATGGAGAAAGTAAAAGCGATTTTAGACGAAATGCCGGAAATAGACCATTACAGTACGACCGCCGGTTACGGTATGCTTTCTGGGCAGGGAACCTCTTATGGCCTTTCCATCGTCAAGCTGAAGAATTGGGATGAACGCGAAGGCTCAGAACATACCGCCGATGCGGTGATGGCCCGACTCAACGCCCGATTTGCCCAGATAAAAGAGGCCAGCATTTTCTGCTTCCAGCCCGCGATGATTCCGGGTTACGGTATGGGTAATTCCATCGAACTGAATATGCAAGACAAAACAGGCGGTGATATGGCGACTTTCTATCAAAATATCTTGCAGTTTATCAGTGCCCTGAACCAATGTCCGGAAGTGGCGATGGCTTATACGACCTTTTCGATGGATTACCCGCAGATAGCCGTTGAGGTGGATGCTGCCAAGTGCAAGCGTGCCGGGCTTGCGGCTACCGATGTATTGGATGCATTAGGTACGTATTGCGGTGGCTCGTATGTCTCCAATTACAACCAGTTTGGGAAAGTATACCGTGTAATGCTGCAAGCTTCACCTGAATTTCGCTTGGACGAACATTCGTTGGATAATATGTTCGTGCGCAACGGTGAGGAGATGGCGCCCATCAGTCAGTTCGTTACCCTAAAAACTGTACTTGGTACGGAAGTTTCCAACCGTTTCAACCTGTATAGTTCCATTCAGGTCAATGTGAATCCTGCGGAAGGTTATTCGTCCGGTCAGACACAACAGGCTATTAAAGAAGTTGCAGAGCAGATATTGTCTTCGGGCTATGGTTATGAATATGGCGGTATGGCTCGTGAGGAAGCCACCAGTGGTGGGTCGCAAACGATTTTCGTCTATGCTATTTGTATCGTGCTCATTTACCTCATTATGGTCTGCCTCTATGAAAGCTTCTTGATTCCGTTGGCGGTTATTCTGTCCGTACCTTTCGGATTGCTGGGTTCATTTCTTTTCGCTCGTTGCTTCGGATTGGAGAACAACATCTACCTTCAGACTGGTATGATTATGTTGATTGGTCTGTTGGCAAAGACAGCCATCCTGATTACCGAATATGCCGTAGAGCGCCGACGCCGGGGCATGGGCATCGTAGTTTCCGCCTATACGGCCGCTCAGGCCCGACTTCGTCCTATCCTTATGACCGTGATGACCATGATTTTCGGTATGTTACCCTTGATGTTCTCTAACGGAGCAGGGGCGCACGGCAATGGTTCGTTGGCAACGGGTGTGATTGGTGGCCTGTTGGTCGGCACGCTCGCCCTGCTCTTCGTTACTCCTGTCTTCTACATTGTCTTTGAGTATTTGCAGGAGAAGCTGCGCAAACCGATGGAAATCGAAGCAACTCCGCAGGTGTTGCTGGAAGCACAACGGAATGAAGAAGAAAAGAATGCATAGGAACGATTAATGAAAACATATATGGCACACGGATAACACAGAGATACCTATCGGTGTGCCATTCAGATAAACATATATATGAAAAGAATATTTTTATTGACAGCCGTCACTGCTCTGTTGAGCAGTTGCGGCATCTACAACCGATACAAGCCCGTAGAGAATGTGCCTGAAGACCTCTATGGGGACAATGTTACCCTGACAAGTGATACCACGAACTTTGGGAATATGAATTGGCGTGAAATATTTACTGACCCTTACTTGCAAGTGCTTATCGAACAGGGATTGGAGAATAATGTCGATTACCAGTCGGCACAACTGCAGGTAGAGGAAGCAAAAGCCACGCTGCTTTCTGCTAAATGTCTTTCCTGCCTTCTTTTGCCTTGGCACCTCAAGGAACGGTAAGCGGTTTTGACGGGCAAAAAGCGACGCAGACCTATCAGCTGCCCGTTACGGCAAGTTGGGAACTCGACATCTTCGGCCGGATGCGCAACTCCAAGAAACAAGCGCAGGCACTTTACGCTCAAAGTCAGGATTACAAGCAAGCTGTCTGTACTCAACTGATTGCCAACATAGCCAATACCTATTATACGCTGCTGATGCTGGACGAGCAGCTTGACTTGTCACGACGGACAGCCGAGACATGGAAAGAAACCGTAGCCTCGGCCCGTGCCTTGATGAACGCCGGACAATATGATGAGGCTGCCGTGTCGCAGATGGAAGCAACTTATTACAGCGTACAGACCACTGTTCTTGATTTGGAGGAACAAATCAATCAGGTGGAGAACAGTATGGCGCTCCTGCTGGCCGAAACACCACGCTCATACGAGCGGGGCAAGTTGTCTGAACAAGTATTGCCCGAAAACCTTTCGACGGGCGTCCCCGTGCAGCTGCTTGCCAACCGTCCCGATGTCCGTTCGGCAGAGCGTTCGCTTGAAGCGGCTTTCTATGCCACAAATCAAGCCCGTTCCGCTTTCTATCCAAGCATTACTCTTAGCGGAAGCGCCGGATGGACCAACGAAGCAGGGTCGCTGATAATCAATCCTGCCAAGTTTCTGGCTTCTGCCATAGGTTCGCTCACCATGCCGCTTTTCAACCGCGGGCAGAACATTGCCAACCTGAAGATAGCCAAAGCGCAGCAGGAAGAAGCGAAACTCAGCTTTCAGCAGACTCTACTGAACGCCGGTACGGAAGTGAACGATGCCCTTACGGCTTGTCAAGTCAGCCGTGAAAAGGCGAAATTGTATGAAAGACAGGTTGACGCTTTACGCAATACCGTGCGCAGCACTTCCTTGCTGATGGAATATGGAAACCGCACTTATTTAGAAGTCTTGACTGCTCGGCAGACTCTGCTTGATGCGGAGCTCTCGCAGGTGGCGAACCGCTTTACAGAAATACAGAGCATAGTCACTCTTTATCAAGCGTTGGGTGGCGGACGCGGTGAGTAGTTTGAATAGATAAAAGAGAAACAGATACGGATGGGTGATTTGTTATCATATTGTTTCCTTAACGCACATCACATCTATATTCATGACAAGTGTTTCATGTTCATCTTCCGGACTGTTTCTCTTTTTTTGTTTTCGATTCTTTTTTATTTGTAGAATCTCCGGAGCAATAAAAAAGGCAAACAACTTCACAAGCTGTTTGCCTTTTTTATATTGATTTGTAGCGCATACGGGAATCGAACCCGTGTTTCAGCCGTGAGAGGGCCGCGTCCTAGGCCACTAGACGAAAGCGCCATGTTTGTTTAAGAAAACAAATCTTGAATACCGACGCGGAAGCTGGGGGATTCGAACCCCCGGTACGGTAACCCGTACGGCAGTTTAGCAAACTGCTGGTTTCAGCCACT
>CALUJA010000009.1 GCA_944320845.1 uncultured Phocaeicola sp. | reverse complement strand
GAAATAAAAGCTCAAGGTGGGGTTAAGGATGTTTATTTTAGTCCTGACAAAACCTATGTTGTCGCTTTCTATCGCAAGCCAATCAATGCTAATGACAGGGAGCGTATCACCAATATTGTTGGTATCTATCGCCAGCGGATTTTCGATACTCCAGAGGGGAATTATTGGAAAAATCTGTTTGCATGGCCTACAAAAATGGTAGAATGGAATGGAAAGACAGGCATCATAATGCCATTTTATGACAAAAAGTTTTTCTTCTCTTCAGGACCATTCAAAGGCAAAGAAAAAGAGGGGAAGTGGTTTGCTTCCGCTAAATTGCGTAACAAATTCTTGCCTGCTGACCAAAAAGGGAATTGGCTGACCAATCTTCATATGTGTATCAAGATAGCACGTGCTGTCCGACGGCTTCACGCAGCAGGATTGGCGCATTCGGATTTGTCTTACAAGAACATACTGGTTGACCCGATTACAGGAAGTGCATGTATCATTGATGATGACAGTTTAGTTGTTCCGGGCAAATTTCCTCCTGAGGTTATAGGTACGCCAGATTTCATTGCTCCTGAAGTCATTGAAACCAAGCATCTTGCATTAGATGATAAACAAAGGAAACTGCCGAGTATCTATACAGACCGTCATGCATTGGCTGTCCTGATATATATGTACCTGCTTAATCGGCATCCATTAAGAGGTGGCAAGGTGAATGATGTCAACGACAGCGGACGTGATGAAGAATTGTCTATGGGTGCAAAAGCCTTGTTTATTGAGAATCCAACAGACAAGTCCAATAGGGTTAAAGCCCAGCAACTATCCCCTGCCGAGTTGCCACAAGGCGACCCTGCAAAGATGCCATATACTATTTGTGGCCCGTATCTGAAGAAATTGTTTGACCGTGCTTTCGTAGAAGGTTTGCACGACCCGTCAAAGCGTCCGAGTGCAGCGGAATGGGAAGATGCCTTGGTCAAGACAACCGATTTGGTACAGCCATGTCAGAATCCTAATTGTGAAGCCAAGTGGTTTGTATTTGATAACACTACCAAGCCTAAATGCCCGTTTTGTGGCCAGCCATATCACGGACAATTGCCGATATTGAATTTTTATTATGCTCCCTCACATGGCAAATTCATATCGGAAAATTATCGTTTGATGGTATATGACAAGCAAACTCTGTACAAATGGCACGCAAATAATTTAGTATCTCCAAGTGAACGGACATCTGAAGCTGACAAAAAGCCTGTTGGGGATTTTCATTTCTTCAATAATCAGTGGATTCTGATAAATCGCAATCTTCCTGACATGATGGATGTTACGGAGAAGAAGCCTATCGCTATAGGCGAATATGTGCCGCTTACAGAAGGTAGGCAGATATTGCTTGACAAAGGACAGGGAGGACGACTCATTGTTGTTCAACTTGTTAACAATTAGAACGATAATAACCGTTTATGAAATCACGAAGCAATAGATATAAAGCAAAATGAAAAAATCAATCGTTCTGCTAATTGGTATTGCATTAATTTTATTAGGTACGTTGACAAGAGGAAATTGGATTATCGGACTGAAACTATTATGTGCCATGTTCTTGATAATACTCATACTGTATTGGAAAATAGTACCATATAGGCAACAGCTATTTCCTAAATATCAAAAGGCTTTTGATATAACAGAAAGAATATTAATAAGATTACAGAACGTCTTAAGCTTTATTCCCAAAATACAATTAGGGCAGCATTTGCAGCTCGATATGTCGTTGATTGTGGGTATTATTTTTATGCTTATGATATTAGTCATTTTGTAAAATATTGACTTTAAACGAATCAGAACTAATTATATGGCAAAGAAGAAAATAGTAAGAATACCAGGAATCAGTTTTTCTTGGAAACGTGCGTTGGGTATAACACAGGCAAAACAAAAATTTGCTCGTCAAACAGGAATACCCACTTCTAAGGCTGGACTAGAACGTAGATTAGGCAAGACTCTACTTAAAGTTTTATTTGGCAAATAAGTATTAATCAAAAGTTTTCAGTATATGCAACAGAAAAAGCATTACATTGGCTTGACAGATGCAGAAGTCTTGAAGAGCCGTAAAATGTATGGAGTAAATATCCTTACTCCGCCAGAGAGAGAACCGTTATGGAAACAGTTCTTAGAGAAATTTACAGATCCTCTTATCATCATTCTGATGATTGCAGGTGTCTTGTCCATTGGAATTTCATTTTATGAATATTTTGGACTTAACGAGGGCTTTACTGTATTTTTTGAACCCATTGGCATTTTTGTAGCAATTTTGCTTGCTACTGGCTTGGCTTTCTATTTTGAGTTAAAGGCGGATAAGGAATTTGCTATATTAAACCAAGTGAATGACGATGAGTTAGTTGAAGTCATACGAAATGGTAATGCAACTCTAATTCCTAAGAAAGATGTGGTTGTTGGAGATATCGTTATCATTAATACAGGAGCAGAAGTTCCGGCTGATGGTGAACTTCTAGAATGTGTGAGCCTGAATATAGATGAATCCACGCTTACAGGAGAACCGATGTGCCATAAGAGTGTTGATGAGAAAGACTTTGATTTAGATGCAACATATCCTACCAATCATGTTCTTAAAGGGACTAAAGTAATGGAGGGGCATGGTATATTCCGTGTGACTGCGGTCGGAGATAAAACAGAAAACGGTAAAGTCTTTGTAGCCGCCCAAATTGATGATAGTGTAAAAACACCCCTCAATGAACAATTGGATGGGTTAAGTGCCCTGATAACAAAATTAAGCTATGGATTTGCTGTATTGGTAGTCGTAGGCCGTTTGCTAATTTATTTCTTAGGAAACAATTCAATGGAATGGGCACATATTACGGCATATATACTCCAAACATTAATGATTGCCGTCACTTTAATTGTCGTTGCTGTACCAGAAGGATTGCCTATGGCTGTTACCTTGAGCCTTGCATATAGTATGCGCAGGATGTTGAAAACGAACAATCTTGTACGCAAAATGCATGCATGTGAAACGATGGGAGCTACAACTGTAATTTGTACAGATAAAACTGGCACACTGACCCAAAATCAGATGAGCGTTGAGGAAACTCAATTTTACGGTTTAGCCAATCAAGTGTTGAATACTGATGAGACAAGCTGCTTAATAAAAGAAGGTATTGCTCTTAATTCTACAGCATCATTGGATTTAAGCAATCCCGATAAGCCTGTGGTATTAGGCAATCCTACAGAAGGAGCGTTACTTTTATGGCTCAGAAAAGAAGGTATTGATTATCGTAGGTTGAAAGAGGAAGCCAATGTAATAGAAGAACTTCCTTTTTCTACAGAGAGGAAATATATGGCAACTGTAGTTGAGTCAGCCCAAATTAGAGGTAAGAAGATCCTTTATGTAAAAGGTGCTCCTGAAATAATCCGTTCCCTTTGCAAACAAATCGACAAAAATGTGAATGTTGCCGATATTGACAAACAATTAACAGATTATCAGAATCGAGCAATGCGTACTTTAGGTTTTGCATACCAAATATTGAATGACAGCGATACAGCAATCGCGGATGGCATAGTCGTTGCAAAAAACCTAATTTTCATGGGGATTGTTGCCATTGCCGATCCTGTTCGTAATGATGTTCCCGCAGCTGTACAAAAGTGCATGGCCGCAGGTATTACGGTGAAAATCGTAACAGGAGATACTCCAGGAACAGCCAAAGAAATAGGACGACAAATCGGTCTTTGGACTAAAAAGGATAATGACAGTGCAATAATAACAGGTGCAGAGTTTGAGAAACTTTCAGATGACGAACTTGATAAGAAGGTACTTGGATTAAAGATTATCGCCCGTGCTCGTCCAATGGATAAAAAACGTCTGGTTGAATCCTTGCAAAGAAATAACCAGGTGGTTGCAGTAACAGGCGATGGTACGAATGATGCTCCAGCACTCAAGGCAGCTCATGTGGGCTTGTCAATGGGTGACGGTACTTCCGTAGCAAAAGAAGCCTCAGATATTACCATTATTGATAATTCATTTAGTAGTATTTGTCGTGCTGTTATGTGGGGGCGTTCGCTTTATCAAAATATTCAACGTTTCTTATTGTTCCAACTTACAGTTAATGTGGCTGCATGTTTTATCGTATTGGTGGGGGCGTTTATGGGTACAGAATCTCCGTTGACCGTGACACAAATGCTTTGGGTAAACTTGATAATGGATACATTTGGAGCTATGGCTCTTGCTTCATTACCGCCTTCACAATCTGTGATGAAAGACAAACCTCGTGATCGTAAAGCATTTATCCTTACAAAACCCATGATGAAAGATATTATTGGTGTTGGTGGATTTTTCTTTTTGTTGCTTGTTGCATTCCTTTATATATTCCAACATACTGAAATTACGCAGATGACAGACCTGTTGCATTGTCAGATTGGAGAAGCAAATGGATTGTCTTCATATGAACAAACTCTGTTGTTCTCAATTTTTGTTTGGACACATCTTTGGTATATGTTTAACACCCGTTCATTTGAAACGGGGAAAAGTTTCTTCCAGTTAAAAATGAGTAAAGAGTTCTTTAGTATTGTTGCTATAATTTTTATTGGACAAATTGTAATAGTTGAGGTTCTTTATGATTTCTTTAACTGTACGCCGATGAAATTGGTGGACTGGATAATAATAGTTGTTCTTTCTTCACTGGTTCTATGGATAAGGGAATTATGGCATTTGCTAACCAAGAGGAGCTAAATTCCGATAAGCATACAAAGAGGATATAGGTGTTGACCTGTATCCTCTTTTTCATTATACAGAAAATCCTATTCCGAGGAAGTAATTTGATAACAAGGCTTTCAAAAGTAATTCAGATGGTTTTGAGTGGCTCAAAATATACTTTGTTGAGTTTTTGAATGTGCAAGAAATCTATCAGTAGGCAAATAGAATTTACTTTATTATTCCTATCTTCAAAGTATCATTTTTCAATATCTAAATTGCCCAAAAGAAGAACCGGAATAAGGAGTAAAAGGCTAAGAATATGCTTTTTTAGATTGGTAAGATAAACAGTAGAGAATAATTGGATGTTTTATTCGTTTATTTTTTAGGGGAATAACTTTGTCGGTAAGGAAGAAAAACACTATTTTTGCAAATGAGAGAGCGTTCTGTTGATTGATGCAGAATTTTACAGAATAGGGAAGCCAGCTCGTTTCTAAATCGTTACCTCTCTAAAATCATCAATCTTGCAATTTATTTATTTTCAATGACTAAGGAATTATAGAGTGCCTAAAGCAGTGGAAGGTTATGTGCTTTCTGATTCCAGCTTCAGCAATCCATTGTTTCAGGGGATGATGGGTCATGGAGCGGGTTAAGCCTTTGAATACTTTTCCAGTGCCCCATTCACCGCACAACTCCAGCGCTTCTTGACTGATGGGGAGGGTAGCTTCTGTTTCCGTTTTCTCGGTACAGATACGGATGTAGTAGCCTTGATCTGGGCCGACTTCAAAATCACGCCAGTCCAGCTTCAGAATATCACTGATACGGAGACCGGTCATACAAGCGAATAGGGAGGCTTGTTTTAAGACTGGAATCTTGCATGGCGTAGCCGCTAGTTTTTTGACTTCATCAAGTGTCAGATACTCTTTCTTGACCTCTTTCCATTCGATTTTTTCCAGAAAATCGTTCAAGTTCTCGCGCAACATCTTTTCTTTATAGGCTATTTTCAACAGGGCACGGAAGGTAGAATAATAGCCGGCCGCCGAATTTCGTGAGATATAAGCATTGGGATGATTGATCTGTTTGCATTTGAGCAAGTAATCCCTGAACTTCTCGCACAGTTCTACGGTGACATCACCAAAGGTGCATTTGCCGCCGACAAATTTCTCGAAGTGATTGTAAACGCAATCCCATTTCTCATACTTTTCTCGTGCTTTTGTCCGGAAGTAGGCGAGGAAATCTACCTTTTGCTTGTTCTTGTCCAGGAACCCGAATTCTTCATTGATAAGCGACTGGACACGGATACAGCGGATTGCCTCTGCCTTGTTCAGCATATCCTGATTGAACATTCTTTGCTGCTCGTTCTTGGGCTTGGCATAGATGTAGATACCGAGGAATTCCCGGCGACTCATCTTCATCGTGTAAGGATTGCGGATGGCCGGATAATAATCCAGATAAAGAGATATGCGGTCGTTACGCAATGGTTTTTGTCTCAAAGTTACGTTGGTGCATGTAAGTGTCATAGCTATATTGTTTTTTGATTAATACTTGTTTTTGTTGCAAATAAAATAGGTGTTCTGATGGTGGTATTTATCACCGGAAAATAACTTTCGACTCATTCTATCTTTGGAGGCTCAAAGAACTTGTCCAGCTCTGCCCGCAGAATCTTGGTATATTTACCGACCTTGATACGGGGAATATTATGGTATTTCACATAATGGTAGAGTTGGTCCCGTGTCAGATTGAATCGCTCCATCGCTTCGGCAATGGTGTAGTATTTGGGCTCTTCGGGAGCTATGAGACCTTTAGCAATATCCACATGCTTCTTGGAGTAGTACACCATGATGCCGACTTTCTTTTTGGGAATGGCATTCTTTGATACAAAAGAATAGATGGCCGTTAGTGTCATGCCGAACTTCTCCTGCATGTCTTGCGTGCTGTACCATTCCTTGATCTCAGGATCGGGAGCTTTCTTTGCAAAGTAGTCATCAATATGCTTTTTGCTCCAATAGGTTTTCCCACGATGAAAGGTTCGTGGGATATTATGTTCCTTAGCGATGTGAAATATCCAGGAATCCTTTACGCCATACTTTTCCTTAACTTCAGCGGTGGTATAGAAATCATTAATGGAAGGTTTGTCTCTGACCGGAATCTTAAATTCTATAGACTTATTGAATAAGTTATCAATATCTTCTTTTTTCAATAGAAATTTATATCCAAGTCGGGTGGCTTTTAGTTCACCTCTTTTCAGATAGCCATAAAGAGTAGGTCGGGTTACTCCAATGTATGTGGCAGCTTCTGTGATAGTAAGAATAGGCTTGTCTCTGATTTTTGCAATCGGTTTCTCCTTGATGACTTTTTCGACAATTTGGTTGTTAGCCTTAATAGAAGCTTCACGTTTCTTCTGTTTATACAGAAGGTTTGCACATCTGTGCGAACAACAGGTTGTAGTCGTTTTATGCGCAATGAATTCTTGCTTGCACCACGCACAGATTCGTCTGATTTCAATGTTGCTACTCATGTTATTTCTCCTTATTTCTCCAATATTTTTGTATAACTCCGTAAAATCCCGTAAAATGGCGTAAAAGTTCTCCACGACCTTGCCAACGATAATCCTCGGATTTTCGTGGTGAGGTACACAGGAGGTACAAAAAATGGCGTAAAAAGGCTTAGCAACGATTATCAACGATACTTGAGCAACAAAAAAGGCGCCCGTAAAGAGCGCCATATTAATCGATTATAATCAATTTAACTATTTAATAATCAAATAGTTACTTACCGACGCAGAAATGATTAAAGATATTACCTAAGACTTCGTTTGTTGTAACTTCTCCTACAATATCTGAAAGATGATAAATGCATTCACGTAGGTCTTGGGAGATGAAATCGACCGATAATTCCGAGGCCAAGCCTTCTTTGACACGACGGATAGATTCGAGAGCACTGACAAGAGCTTCATAATGGCGTACATTAGTAACAATAACATCGGTTTGTGATATAGCAGAAATGCCTGTCACTTCAATCAGCAGGTCTTGAAGCTTGTCTATTCCTTCTTTATTTTTAGCGGAAAGAGAAAGAATGTGAACATTTCCAGGAAAATTAATAGTGCCAATTGATGTGGCTGACATTTTCAAATCAGATTTGTTAAGGAGCAGAATAAGCTGTTTGTCTTTGCATAAAGGAAGCACTTTATTTGAAAGTTCAACGATTTGTTTGTCAGCTATTGTCTGATCAACGACCCACAGTACAACAGCTGCTTGTTTAATTGCCTGAAAACTTCGCTCAATGCCGAGAGCCTCAATAGTATCAGTCGTGGCTCGAATGCCAGCAGTATCAATGAAACGGAATGTAAGCCCCTTTATATTAACTGTATCTTCTATCACATCGCGTGTCGTACCGTGGATGTCGCTTACAATGGCACGTTCTTCGCCCACAAGAGCATTTAATAAAGTAGATTTTCCAACATTAGTCTCTCCGATAATTGCAACAGGAACGCCGTTTTTTATAGCATTACCTGTGCTGAATGAGTCTGTAAGCCTGCCAATCAGGCTTTCAATTTGTGTGGCAAGGGTTTGTAGTTCGGTACGGTCGGCAAATTCCAATTCTTCATGATCAGAGAAGTCCAATTCCAACTCCATAAGTGATGTAAGATGAAGGAGCTGGTCGCGAAGTTTGCCCAATTCCTTGCTAAAGCCCCCGCGCATCTGATTCATTGCAAGCCGGTGAGCAGCTTCAGAATTTGAGGCTATAAGGTCGGCCACAGCTTCTGCCTGGCTCAAATCCATTTTTCCATTAAGAAATGCCCGTTGAGTGTATTCACCGGGAGCGGCGGAACGGCATCCACAATTGATAAGCAGCTGCATCACTTGCTGAAGAATGTAAGACGAGCCATGACAGGAAATTTCCACTGCGTCTTCACCGGTATATGAATGAGGAGCACGAAAGAGGCTTACAAGCACTTCATCTACTATTTCTCCTTGGATGTTTTTGATTTGACCGAAACTAAGTGTATAAGGCTTTCGTCCGCTTAAGGGAAGAGAAGAACCTGTCGGAGTAAATATACGGTCAACCATAGCTATGGCATCAGGCCCCGACACACGGATAATTCCTATGGCACCTCCTTGTCCTGTCGCCACGGCACAAATCGTATCTTGGTTCTGCATTTTCATTCTTTATTATTCATATAATGTTTCAGCGAGCAGACGGACTATTTCTTCCAGATATTTCTGGTCGTTGCCTTCGAATGCGTTTAATTGATCGGAATCAATATCAAGCACACCTCTTACTTCTCCATTCACCACAAGGGGCACTACTATTTCAGAACGAGAAAGAGAGCTACACGCAATATGGCCTGGGAACAGCTCTACATCGGGAACTACAATGGTCTGTTTTTCAGCCCATGCCGTCCCGCATACCCCTTTTCCCTTCCGGATTCTGTAGCATGCCACGCTGCCTTGAAAAGGCCCTAAAACGAGTGTGCCATCTTCCACTAAATAAAAGCCCACCCAAAAAAAGCCAAAAGCTTCTTTCAAGGCAGCACACGTATTAGCCAATACGCTTATTTTATAGGTCTCTCCCTCGATGAGTGAAGCAAATTGCCGGAGGAAAGCCTTATAGCGCTCCTCCTTGTCTATAACATTTTCTTGTTTAAAACTGGGTTCCATTCCGTTAAATCCTTTCAAGCACCAATTTTATAAGGTCGTCAATATGAGTTTTGTAATTCGTTTCCGCTTTTTCCTTCAGGCGGTTGGCAATGACCATGCACACAGTAGTAGCCTTATGCCCCAATAATCGGGAAAGGCCTGCCAGAGCAGAACTTTCCATTTCATAATTGGTAATATGATATTTCTTGTATTCAAAACTTTCTATCTTTTCGTTTTGGCATGGGTCGGCTAAAGGAATACGCAATTGTCTTCCCTGAGGCCCGAAAAATCCGCCGCATGCTACGGTGATGCCACGCACCATGTCTGTTCGGGCAATCCGTTCTACCAGTTCCGAGTCGGCGTGAATGGCATAGGGAGCCGGCGAACAAAGATTTCCGCTCCACCCAAGATGATTCAGCAATGCACGCTCAAGAGGGAGGTCGCACACCGCATTGCGCCCTTCATAAAAGTTAAGCAGGCCATCAAAGCCTATTGATATTTCCGAACAGATAAAGGTTCCTTCAGGCGTATATTCCTGCAAACCTCCACATGTTCCTATCCGAACTATTTCCAGACTTTTCAGATTATCTTTTTCACGCCGGGTAGAAAAATCGATATTGGCCAACGCATCTATTTCGTTCATGACAATATCTATATTGTCACATCCGATGCCTGTGGATATGACGCTGATGCGTTTTCCGCGATAGATGCCGGTCACTGTCTTGAACTCTCGGTTTTCTGTTTCACACTCTGTCTTTTCAAAATGTGAGGCGACAAGCGATACGCGTCCCGGATCTCCTACGAGAATAACCTTGTCGGCCAACTGATTTGGCTTTACATGAAGGTGAAAAATCGAACCGTCATCGTTTATAATCAGTTCGGAAGGAGGGAAATATCTGTTCATTGTACCTTAAAGTCCTTTTTTATTAATTATTTAATGCTTTAATCTCTGTGTTCCGCACATCGCGCGCAAGGATATCTGTTTCTTCCCGGAGTTGAACCAGGCGTTTCTCCTTGTCAAGGATAGCGGGCGTTACGCGTTCCCGGGCCGAAGGAGAAGAATATTCCGAGCGCAGACGAACAAGTTCGTCAGACAAGGCCTTGATATCCTTTTGCTTCTGGAGGAGTGACTGGAACATCCGCCGGGCTTCCGCCGAACGGAAGTCTTTGAGGGTATGATACACAGAATTGTCATCAATGATGAAAATGAAATCATGCTGCTGCATTTTTTCTTTGCCGCCATACATTATCTGCGCCAACTGCTGTCGCGCTATGCGTACTTTGGCGGCATCGGCCTGTGTAAGAGCAATCGAATCCAGACGGGCAAACGATATGAGCCGGGCCGGATCTGTGGTTTCATAATCATATACCTCTTTGGCCGGATTGGGAACAAATACATAAACACAAACCTTTCCTTCAGGCTGCCGCCGGTCGGAGGCGAACCACCCCAATTGGTTGAAGTCATCGATGGCATACATATAGTCATTGTCCGGAGAGTTAAAGGGCATACCTATATTGTCCGGGCGGAAATAAGTGCCATCTTCAGAGTTGTAGCGGGTCACGAATATATCATATCCTCCCATACTTTCTTCTCCTTGTGCCGCATAATAGAGAGTAATGCCGTCAGCTGCCAGAAAAGGATAGTTGGGATTTTCTCCGCTTCCTTCCAGGCCATTCAAAGGAGACGGTTTGCTCCATCCGTCGGCAAGTTTCATGCTTGAATAAAGCCGGGTATGCCCGTCGCCGTCCATGGATGTTTCTATCCGCCGGTCGCCGAACTCGTTGACAAATCCCGTAAGCGTCAGGCTGTCCGTCTGTGAGCCGGTAATCTCTCCCGATTCGCGGCTTAGCATATAGGTTTTGAGAAAATCACTTTTGCCGACTACAAAGCTGTCTATCACCGTTACCTTTTCTACTCCTCTTATCATGCGTGCTCCCTGACGGAAGCGTACCATAAGCGAATCGGCCATAGAAGTGTCCCGCTTTTTCTGCTTAAGCCAATACAGGTGGTCTTCCAGCTGGGCTATGGCGTCATCAAAACGGTAAAGGTCATAATAAGCCCGGCCCAAATAAAGGAATCCGTCTATCACCTTACGGCGGGCGCTGGTCTCGAGATAGGGCAATGCTTCTGCAAGCTCACCCGTCTCATAACAGCATGCGCCGTACCAATAGTTATAGCTTGCGTTTGAAGGGGCCTGCTTTACCAGACGCGCGAATACCGGTTTCGCCTTGTCAAACTCTTTGTCTGTAAACCACCGGCGCGCCTGGGCGAGTGTCTGCGAAAAGGCACTTCCTGCAACTGCCAGAAGAGCAATTGTCAAAATGAATATACGTTTTTGATTCATAGTTTCGTGTCGCTGTTTACTGGAATGATTTTTCAAAGATACGGTTTTTTTCGGAATAAGCCTCTTTTCAGGGAGGAAATCTTTCGCCGAGTCATTCTTTTCATATAAATTTGCAGCGTTTTTATCAGCATCTTTGTAGATTATGAAAAAGGATTCGGAAGAGGCCCGCCTGATGCGCCGTGTGGAACGGCGCTTTTCCAATGGGGTAGTGAAGTACGGACTGATAGAAGAAGGAGACCGGATTTTGGTCGGGCTTTCGGGAGGCAAGGATTCGATGGCGCTGCTGGAACTTTTGGCCCGCCGGTCGCGCATCTTCCGCCCGCGCTTTTCGGTGGTGGCGGCGCATGTCGCGATGACGAACATCGCTTATGAAAGTGACACGGATTATTTGCGCTCGTTTTCCGAAGGGATGGGAGTTCCTTTCGTCCAATATGAAACTTCCTTCGACTCCTCTACCGACACGCGCAAGTCGCCCTGCTTCCTTTGCTCTTGGAACCGCCGGAAGGCACTCTTTACAGTGGCAAAAGAGCACGGATGCAATAAGATTGCCCTCGGCCACCACATGGATGACATTCTTGAGACCTTGCTGATGAACCTTACCTTTCAGGGAGCTTTCAGTACCATGCCGCCCCGGCTGGAAATGCGTAAGTTCCAAATGACCGTCATCCGCCCGCTATGCCTCGTGCATGAAGCGGACATTGCGGCTTTGGCTGCCTTGCGCGGATACCGCCGCCCCAACAAAAACTGCCCTTATGAGCATGCGTCTCACCGTTCCGCCATGAAGGAAGTGTTACGCCGGCTTGAAGAAATGAATCCGGAAGCCCGTTACAGCTTGTGGGGAGCCATGGGGAACGTTCAGGCAGACCTGCTTCCGAAAGAAATGGGAAAAAAGAGTACGCTTTCTTCGGACATGCAGAAATCCGGTTATGGTGGGATAAAAATCAAACAATCAAATAACGAAAAAGAATTATGAAAGGGATTTATACCATTTCGCTGCTTATCGTATCGAATATTTTCATGACCTTCGCATGGTATGGACATCTGAAACTGCAAGAAATGAAGATTTCCACCTCATGGCCGCTCTATGCAGTCATCTTGTTTTCATGGGGCATCGCACTGGCCGAATACGCTTGCCAGATTCCGGCCAACCGCATGGGCTTTTCCGGAAACGGAGGCCCTTTTTCACTGATGCAGCTCAAAGTGATACAGGAAGTCATTACTCTGGTGGTCTTTACCGTATTCACCACGGTGTTTTTCCGGGGCGAAGAGCTTCACTGGAACCATCTGGCGGCATTTGTCTGCCTGGTAATGGCCGTATGGTTCGTGTTTATGAAATGAAGCTCTGTCCATGTTGTTGCGGTGACCTGAGACGGGCAGGCGGAAACTGCGGCTCAAAACGGATAGGGGAGCGGCATATTCCCGGTTGTCTTCGCTGCACTATGTTTTTACTGCCGGCAGCAGGAAGTTTTTGAGCTTTCCTGCACTTTACTTATTAAAAAATTGTATTAACTTTGCGCATCATTCTTGAGAACATAAAACTTAATATGATATGAATATCTCTTATAATTGGCTGAAAGAATACGTAAGCTTCAACCTGACTCCTGAAGAAACGGCTGCTGCCCTTACTTCCATCGGCTTGGAAACAGGCGGAGTGGAAGAAGTGCAGTCGGTAAAGGGAGGTCTCGAAGGACTTGTAATCGGGCAAGTGCTGACCTGCGAACCTCATCCTAATTCTGACCACATGCATATAACCACAGTAAATCTGGGACAAGGCGAACCCGTACAGATTGTGTGCGGTGCGGCAAATGTCGCTGCCGGACAAAAAGTGGTAGTGGCCACTATCGGAACAAAATTATACGATGGTGACGAATGCTTTACCATCAAGAAATCGAAGCTGCGGGGCGTGGATTCGTTCGGAATGATTTGTGCGGAAGACGAAATAGGCATCGGCACAAGTCATGAAGGCATTATCGTATTGCCTGATGATGTAGAGCCGGGAACACTTGCCAAAGACTATTATAATGTAAAGAGTGACTATGTGCTGGAGGTGGATATTACACCAAACCGTGCGGATGCCTGCTCTCATTACGGCGTAGCCCGTGACCTCTATGCATGGCTCATACAAAACGGACATCATGCCGAACTGAAACGCCCGTCGGTAGAAGCCTTTAAGGTAGACAGCCATAACCTGAACATCGATGTGGTGGTGGAAAACCCGGAAGCTTGTCCTCGCTACGCGGGAGTAACCATTAAGGGAGTGACCGTAAAAGAAAGTCCGGAATGGCTGCAGACCAAGCTTCGGACGATTGGCCTGAGGCCGATAAACAATGTGGTAGACATCACCAATTATATTCTGCACGCATACGGACAGCCGATGCACTGTTTCGATGCAGACAAGATAAAGGGCGAAAAGATTGTTGTCCGGACATGCGCCGAAGGAACCAAGTTCGTAACGCTGGATGAAGTTGAGCATACGCTTTCAGACCGCGACCTGATGATTTGCAACGCGGAGGAACCGATGTGTATCGCCGGTGTATTCGGCGGCCTTGATTCGGGGACAACGGAAAATACTTGCAACGTTTTCCTTGAGAGTGCTTATTTTCATCCTACTTGGGTGCGTAAAACGGCCCGCCGCCAGGGCTTGAGCACCGATTCTTCCTTCCGTTTCGAGCGCGGCATTGACCCGAATGGTGTCATTTACGCCTTGAAAGAAGCTGCAATGCTTGTCAAGGAATTGGGAGGAGGCGAGATCGCTTCGGAAATAAAGGACAATTATCCGAATCCGATTGCTGATTTCCCGGTAGAGCTCTCTTATGATTATGTAAATTCACTTTCAGGAAAAGAAATTCCGACAGCTACAGTCAAAAGTATTGTAAGCAGTCTGGAGATGAAAATCACTGGAGAAACAGACAAAGGACTCTCGCTGCTTGTGCCTCCCTATCGGGTAGATGTGCAGCGTCCCTGCGATGTAGTGGAAGATATCCTTCGCATCTACGGATATAATAATGTGGAAATACCGACTTCACTGAAATCAAGCCTGAATGTGAAAGGTGAAACCGACCGTTCGGTAAAGCTCCAAAATCTGGTTTCAGAGCAGCTTGTAGGCTGCGGGTTCAATGAAATCATGAACAATTCGCTGACGGCCGCCGCCTATTATGAGGGATTGGAAACCTTCAGGCCCGACAATCTGGTGCGTTTGATGAATCCTCTCAGCAGCGACCTTAATGTAATGCGCGCTACCTTGCTGTTCGGCGGACTGGAAAGCATTTGCCATAATGCCAATCGCAGGAATGCAGACTTGAAGTTCTTCGAGTTCGGCAACTGCTATCATTATCAGGCCGAAAAGAAAAACCCGGAGAAAACGCTTGCGGCTTACTCGGAAGAGCTTCATTTGGGCTTATGGGTGACCGGCAAACGTGTAAGCAACTCTTGGGCGCATCCTGATGAAGATTCTTCTGTATATGAATTAAAGGCTTATGTGCTTAATATCTTCCGCCGTTTGGGCGTGAATTTCGGAACGCTGGTATTCGGCAATCTGGCAGACGACATTTATCCGGTAGCCATATCCGTGCATACGCGGGGAGGAAAGCTGCTTGCCACGTTCGGTGTGGTAAGCCGGAAAATCCTGAAGGCATTCGATATTGACAGCGAAGTATATTACGCCGACATCAATTGGAAAGAGCTGATGAAAGCAATCAAAGGCAATGCGGTATATTATAAGGAGATTTCCAAATATCCGGCCGTAAGACGCGACCTTGCCCTGCTGATTGACAAGAAGGTTCAATTTGCCGAAATCGAGAGAATAGCTTATGAAACCGACCGCAAGCTGTTGAAATCCGTAGAGCTGTTCGATGTTTACGAAGGAAAGAACCTGGAAGCGGGAAAGAAAAGCTATGCGGTAAGCTTCATGCTGCAGGATGAAAATGCAACATTGAACGACAAACAGATAGACAAGTTTATGCAGAAGCTTATTACGAACCTGCAAAACAAACTGGATGCGAAATTAAGATAAGAGTTTATAACATAAAAAATAAAATCCAATGGGAAGAGCGTTTGAATATAGAAAAGCTACAAAACTGAAAAGATGGGGCCATATGGCCAAAACATTTACTCGTCTGGGCAAGCAGATTGCCATCGCCGTAAAGGCTGGCGGCCCGGAACCGGAAAACAATCCTACTTTACGCTCGGTTATCGCGACATGCAAGCGCGAGAACATGCCGAAAGACAATATCGAGCGTGCTATCAAAAATGCGATGGGAAAAGACCAGAGCGACTATAAGGGTATGACCTACGAAGGATATGGCCCGCATGGAGTAGCCGTTTTTGTTGATACATTGACAGACAATACGACGCGTACCGTAGCTGATGTCCGTTCTGTTTTCAATAAGTTCGGAGGAAACCTGGGTACGACCGGTTCGCTGGCTTTCCTTTTCGACCATAAATGCGTGTTTACCTTCAAGAAGAAAGACGGCATTGATATGGAAGAACTGATTCTGGACTTGATAGACTATAATGTGGATGATGAATATGATGAAGATTCGGAAGAGGGAACCATCACAATCTACGGCGATCCGAAAAGTTATGCGGCTATCCAGAAGCATTTGGAGGAATGCGGATTCGAGGATGTCGGCGGCGAATTTACCTACATTCCGAACGACCTGAAGGATGTGACTCCCGAACAGCGTGAAACCATCAACAAAATGGTGGAAAGACTGGAGGAGTTTGATGATGTGCAGACGGTTTATACCAATATGAAGCCGGAAGACGAAGAATAATCCTATATCAATCGGGCAGACAGGCACGGGTTGCATGGATTCTTGTTCCTGGAGACGGTGAATCGTGTGACTCGTGCCTGCATTATCTCAAGACCTATGAAAATAAATTATAAGACTCAGGGCACTTGCAGCCGCAGCATCGAGGTGGAAGTGAAGGATGGAATTGTAAAAGACATGCATTATGAAGGCGGATGCAACGGGAATCTTCAAGGCATCAGCGCACTGGTAAAAGGGATGCCCGTGGCAGAAGTGATTTCCCGACTGGAGGGAATCCGCTGCGGCAGTAAGGAAACATCGTGTCCCGACCAGCTCTGCAAGGCTTTACGCTCCATCAAGCCGTAATTGTGTCATGAATGTATTGATTGTTAACGGGAGTCCCCGCCGTCAGGGTAATGTGTCACGGATGCTTGGAGCCATGAAAAGCGAAGCTGAAAGCCGCGGCATGCAGGTTTCTCTGCTCAACATAACGGATTTGTCTGTAAGGCCATGCACAGGTTGCATGGCATGCCGCAAAAGTTTGGCTTGTGTTTTGCCGGATGATGATGCCCAGCAAACCTTGCGGCTGATACAGAAATGTGATGTTCTGATTATAGGTGCGCCCTGTTATTGGGGCAATATGCCGGGTCAGTTGAAGGTGCTGTTCGACCGTCTGGTATACGGCATGATGGGGGAGAGTGCGAGCGGCATTCCGCGTCCGCTGCATAAAGGCAAGCGGGCGATACTGCTCAGCACCGGCACTACTCCGTTCCCGTTTAACATTCTGTTCAATCAGACACACGGAACGATAAGGGCTTTGCGCGAGATACTGCGGTGGAGCGGATTTAAGGTAGCGGCAACTCTCGAACGGGGAGGGACCAAACGGCAGCCGGTGGACGAGAAGACACTGGAACGCTGCCGGAAAATGATTCGGAGACTTTAGGCGGATTTTGTTTGCCCAAGAACCGGAAAATGTGTATCTTTGGGAAGAACCGGATATGGGAACTTTAGGCTGCGTCAATGACATGCTCCGCCGGGACAAAGAAAACCGGGAACTTCGCAAACGAAGCAGGGAACGGCTGTCGGACACCCGACGGCGCTTGCTCGATACAAGGGGAGAACGCGTTTCTCACGGTATATCCGCCGAACAGCTAACCCGCATAGTGTCTGAAAGACAGAAGCGCGAAAGGATTGAGAAGAACAGTTATTTCCGGTCGGCCTTGTCGTTTCTTGCAGTTGCTGCTGTGATTTCTCTTCTTATACTTGTTTTTATCCTCATCTGACCTTTATGAAAGATTATTTGCTTTTAGCGGAAAAGAACCAGGAAAGAGCATGGAAGGTGATTCACAGCACCCGTGTCGTCGAATTGTGGGAGGAAGCCGGCGCGGAAGTCAATCTGGTCGGCTCGCTCAAGCTTGGCCTGCTGATGAAGCACCGCGACATTGATTTCCATATCTATTCCCGAAACCTGACGGCAACGGGCAGTTTTGCGGTTATGGCAGAGCTTTCCGCCTGTCCGCACATTATACAGATTACTTGCTCCAATCTGCTGCACACGCCGGAGCAGTGCATCGAGTGGCACGCCCTGTATCAAGACCCGGAAGACGGGGAGAAATGGCAGATTGACATGATACACATGCCGAAAGGTTCGGCATACGACGGGTATTTCGAACAGGTTGCCGACCGCATTGCCCGCGTATTGACGGACGAAACGCGCGACATAATCCTCCGTTTGAAATATGAAACGCCCGACGATGAAAAGATTATGGGCATCGAATATTACCAGGCAGTCATCGCCGGAGGCATATCAACCTGGCAGGAGCTTGTGGAATGGAGGAAGGCTCATCCGGTGACGGGCATTGTTTCATGGATGCCTTCTTGTGGAGAGAAAAGGCCATAAACAAAACAGCCCGAAGCAACCGGGCTGTTTTGTCATTATGAAAAATGGATTTGTTACCATTCAACCGGCGCGTTTGATATGACACCGTCTGCCGCATCTTCCGGGGTAAATGTTCCGCCCTTATACTGAACGCAGAGCATGACAAGAGGCTCTTTTCCGTTGTTGCGCACCGAACGCTTGCCGGCAGGGGACACACGGACGACACTTCCCTCCGAAACCGGGAAGATGTTGCCGTCTACCTGAAATTCACCCGTACCGCCCAGGAAGAAATACAGTTCCTCATGCGTCTTGTGGATATGAAGAAATCCCGTTTCCGTCCCCGGCTGAAACATCTGGAATGAGAACTCGCCGCCCGTAGCCTGCAGGGCTGCGCCCCCGAACACCTTTCCGGGAATCTTTATGTCCGGACCAAGTTCCAGCACATACTCGTTCAGTTCACTCAGTTTGCCCACGCAGATTGCGCTGAAGTTATCAGCTGCCGCAATTTTCTTAATCTCTTTCATACGTTTAAAGTTGATGTTAATTGTCTTTGCTTCGTCCGGAATGCCGGGAGACCGACATCCGACAATGCAAAGATAAGCATCTAATCTTTGATAAACAATAAGTTACGGCAGAGTGACCGAGTTACCCGGAAGTTACCATTGCAGACAAACAGGCTGTTAGTGCGGCAAAAAAACGGAAACTTTTTTCCATCTTGCCTTTCCTCCCGTTTCTATAGGCTCAAAGAGTCCTGCATTCTGTGCAGCGCCTCATTATAATCAGCCACAAGCTCGGTCATTACCTCATCTACCGACTGCAATCGGTGAATCATGGAAGCACCCTGTCCGATTTCCAGCTCGCCCTCGAACATGTCGCCCTCGAAGATTCCTTTTTTTGCACGCCCTTTTCCCAACAGTTCACGCAGTTCATCGGCCGATGCGCCCTTGCTTTCCGCCTCTTCCACCTGCTTGTAAAAATCATTCTTCACCAGACGGGTGGGAGAGAGCTGCTTCAAGGTGAGCACGGTATCGCCTTCATTCAGGCGCAGACACCGGTCTTTAAAGGTGAAGTGAGCGGAACTTTCTTCCGTCAGTGCAAAGCGCGTCCCCATTTGCACACCGTCGGCTCCCAGGGCTTGGGCGGCAAGTATGCCTTCGCCCGTCATGATACCCCCGGCCGCTATAAGCGGAAGGGCGCACATGCGCTTTACTGCGGGTATCAGGCAAAAGGTAGTGGTCTCTTCACGCCCGTTATGTCCGCCTGCCTCAAAGCCTTCCGCCACGATTGCATCTACCCCCGCCTCTTCGCATTTGAGCGCAAAGCGCGTAGAAGCAATCACATGGGCCACTTTGATGCCGGCATTGTGCAGATATTCCGTCCATTTCTTCGGACTTCCCGCTGATGTAAACACAATCTTGACTCCTTCATCGACGATAATCTGCATGATTGTTTCTATTTCAGGGTACATCAAAGGGACATTGACACCGAAAGGCTTGTCGGTTGCCTGCCGGCATTTGCGGATATGCTCGCGCAAGGTTTCAGGATGCATCGAGCCTGCGCCAAGCAGCCCCAGTCCGCCGGCATTACTCACGGCTGAAGCCAGTCTCCATCCGCTGCACCACACCATTCCGCCCTGTATAATCGGGTAGCGGATTCCGAAAAGATGACATATTCTGTTCATGATATAAATATATGTATAATTTAACGTGCGGAAAGATACGGAAAAAATCTGTATCGGGAAAAGATTAGACATTCATCCTGCCCATTTATTTTTTGAAGATTATAAGGCATCTATGATTTTATTAATTAAAATTTGCTATCTTTGTAAGATATAAGGCGTGCGGTAGTTAAGAAAGCCCAACGAAAAAAAATGAAAGAAAAACGGGAAACATGTTTAAAGACATGATTTTTTATTTGGTTGGGTAAAAAAAACGCCGCATCTTTGTACCGTTATCCTGAAAACAATCTTTTTACCTTAAGAAAAAAAACTAATACCTATTGAAAACTTAAAAAAGGCTCTTTGTGAAAAGCGCCTTTTTTTATGCCTTAAATTTCCTTTATTCCAGTAGAAATAATTAATTTTGTTTGCTAAAAAAGAATTATCAGTATGGCACAACCATTGGCGGAACGTATGCGTCCGAAGACATTGGATGAATATATAGGCCAGAAGCATCTGGTAGGCGAAGGGGCGGTCTTGCGAAAAATGATTGATGCAGGCCGCATCTCTTCCTTTATCCTGTGGGGGCCGCCGGGAGTGGGCAAGACTACACTGGCCCAGATTATAGCCAACAGACTGGAAGTCCCTTTCTATACGCTAAGTGCGGTGACATCGGGGGTGAAGGATGTGCGCGATGTAATCGAAAAAGCCCGGAGCAACCGCTTTTTCTCTCAGCAAAGTCCCATCCTGTTCATCGATGAAATCCACCGTTTCAGCAAGTCGCAGCAGGATTCCCTGTTGGGGGCCGTAGAGAAAGGCGTTGTTACCCTGATTGGTGCCACAACCGAAAATCCTTCTTTCGAAGTCATCCGTCCGCTGCTTTCACGGTGCCAGCTGTATGTGTTGAAGTCATTGGAAAAAGATGACCTGCTCGAACTGCTTCACCAAGCTCTTACGCGCGATGTTGTCCTGAAGGAAAAAAGGATAGAGCTGGAAGAAACCGATGCGATGCTACGGTATTCAGGCGGGGATGCACGCAAGCTGCTGAACATTCTTGAGCTTGTGGTGGAAGCAGACGACGGCAATCCGGTTGTCATAACCGACAAGAAGGTGACAGACCGCCTGCAACAGAATCCTTTGGCCTATGACAAGGACGGGGAGATGCATTATGACATCATTTCGGCTTTCATCAAGTCGATTCGCGGAAGCGATCCGGATGCAGCCTTATACTGGCTCGCCCGTATGGTGGAGGGGGGAGAAGACCCGGCATTCATAGCCCGCCGTCTGGTTATTTCTGCATCCGAAGATGTCGGGCTTGCCAATCCGAACGCTTTGCTGCTTGCCAACGCCGCGTTTGATGCTGTGATGAAAATCGGTTGGCCGGAGGGAAGAATCCCTTTGGCAGAGGCAACGGTTTATCTTGCCACGAGTCCGAAAAGCAATTCAGCTTACGAAGGAATCAACGCCGCTTTGGAAACGGTCCGCCAGACGGGGAATCTGCCGGTTCCGCTGCATCTCCGGAATGCTCCCACCAAGCTGATGAAACAGTTGGGATATAGCAAAGGATACAAATATGCCCATGACTATGAAGGGAATTTCGTAGAGCAACAGTTCCTTCCCGACGGCATCGGGCAGAGCCGCTTCTGGCATTCCCAGGACAATCCGGCTGAAACCAAGCTGAAGGAACGTATGCTCCATTTGTGGGGAGAACGATTTAAAGATTAAATAACAGATATGAAAATAGTTGTATTAGACGGATATACTCTGAATCCGGGAGACTTGTCGTGGAAGGCGCTTGAAGCCTTGGGCGAAGTGGCAGTATATGACCGGACTGCTCCTGAACAACTGATGGAGCGTGCGGAAGGGGCGGAAGTTTTACTGACCAACAAGGTGGTCTTGAATGCAGAGACCATCCGGATGCTGCCTGCATTAAGATATATCGGAGTTTTGGCAACGGGATATAATGTGGTGAATCTGGAGGCAGCTCGCAAACAGAAAATCGTTGTGACGAATATCCCGGCATACAGCACGGGCTCGGTAGCGCAAATGGTATTCGCACATATACTGAATATAACGCAGCGGGTAGGGCATTATGCCGCGGAAATACACCGGGGAGCATGGAGCAGACAGACTGATTTCTGCTATTGGAATACGCCGCTCCAAGAGCTCGACGGAAAATCCATCGGACTGGTCGGTCTGGGAAATACCGGACAAGCCACCGCGCGCATTGCCTTAAGCTTCGGCATGAAGGTCTATGCCTATACCAGCAAACCGGCATCCCGGCTGCCTCAAGGCATCCAGAAGTGTGAAACAATCGACAGTCTTTTCGCATCATGCGACATTGTCAGCCTGCATTGCCCGCTTACGGACGATACACACGAGATGGTAAATGCGCACCGGCTGAGCCTGATGAAGCCGCATGCCATCCTTATCAATACCGGACGGGGCGGACTGGTGAACGAGCAAGACCTTGCCGACGCCTTGCATAAGGGCACGCTGGCCGCCGCAGGGGTTGATGTACTTTCTACCGAACCGCCGCGGGCAGACAATCCCTTACTGGCAGAGCCGAACTGCTTCATTACCCCACACATTGCGTGGGCTACCTACGAAGCGCGGGTGCGACTGATGAATCAGGCCGTGGCAAACCTGAAGGCTTTCCAGGCCGGGAATCCCGTCAATAATGTAATAAAAAACTATGGTTAAGTGAAATATGACAAAAGAAGAACGTGTTCAAAGGGCTGTTGCTTTCTTTAAGGAAGGATATAACTGCTCTCAGTCGGTTGTGCTTGCTTATGCCGACATGTATGGCTTTACCAAAGAGCAGGCATGCCATATCTCGGCCTCGTTTGGAGGGGGAATCGGAAGAATGCGCCTGACATGCGGAGCGGCGTGCGGCATGTTTTTGTTGGCAGGACTGGAGAGATGCGCCGTTGAAGGCAGTGACCGGGCAGGCAAGACCGCCAATTACGCCTTGGTGCAAGAACTTGCCGAAAAGTTTAAGGCGGAAACAGGAACCATTTGCTGCTCCGAACTGTTGGGACTGTCAAAGAAAGACCCCATTGTCCCTACGCCCGAGGCCCGTACTCCCCAGTATTATGCCAAGCGCCCTTGTCCGAAGATGGTGGAGACCGCCGCCCGGATTTTTGGAGATTTCCTGGAAAAAGAAGGCAAACTCTGACTCTCTGCGGTTTTTCTGCCGATAAAAAAGAATTTTTTTTACTTTTTCCGCCCATCGGAATGTTTTTTTATATACTTTTGCATCGGCACAAATGTTTGATTGTTAAATAAAAGCAAAAGACTATGTTAAAAGAAAAAGCAGGTGTCATCGCCGGAAAAATCTGGGAGACACTAAACGGAAACGATGGCAAAACTCAAAAGCAAATCAAGAAAGAAGCCAAACTGAAAGCGGATAAGGATTTCTTCTTGGGCTTAGGTTGGTTATTGAGAGAAGACAAGGTTGAAACAAGCGAAGTGGAAGGCGAACTCTTTGTTAAGTTGAAATAAAAGGAAAGCTTGAACAGCAAGATGCCGGATGATGTTCTCATCCGGCATCTTTTGTTTATTGTCCGCAGCATGATTTTTCTTGACATTTGCAGCTCTCGAGTTCGCATTCCACGGTGACATGGCAGATGCCTTTTTCTCTCAATGCCTGTTTGACCGCATGTTTTGCCTCTTCCATCCCCAACGAATCCTTTATCACAGCATGCACAGTCGCCGCATTTTCTGTCGTACTGACGGCCCATACGTGAAGATGATGCCAACCTTCTATCTCGGGAACGGCAGACAAAGCTTTTTCCACTTCTTTCATATCAACATCCGAAGGGACGGCATCGAGTGAAAGATACAGGCTTTCCCTTAAAAGCTTCCAGGTAGAGACCAGGATGATAAGTGCAATGACCAGACTTATCAGGGTGTCTATCATGACAAACCCGGTCAAGGAAATGATTATGCCCGATATGACGACACCGATTGACACCAATGTATCCATGGCCATATGCAGGAAAGCTCCCTTCACATTCAGGTCATGCTTCTGATTCTTCATAAGCAGGAGGGCGGTTGCTCCGTTGATGAGGATGCCTGCTCCTGCCGTCCACGAAATGGCTTCGCCTGAAACTTCCTCCGGATGCCGCAGTTTATAGATGCTTTCGATAAGAATGGCGCCTACCGCAATAAGCAGAATGATGGCATTAGCCAGTGAAACCAAGATTGTGCTTTTCTTATATCCGTAGGTGAAATGATGGTTTCCGTGCCGCTTCGCCATCCGGATGGCAAACAGAGAGAGCAGCAGGCTGAATACATCGCTCAAATTATGTCCGGCATCGGAAAGCAATCCCAGAGAGTTATAGACAAAACCGATGCCTGCTTCGGTAATTACGAACAAAAGGTTAAGCACTATGCAGAGGATGAATACGGTACTTAACGATTCGGGCATGTGCATGTGATGGTTGTGCCCGTGTGTGTGAGAATGTGAATGTGCCATATTTCTGTTTCTTTATTCCGGCATCAAAGTTAAGTCTTTTTTCATTACAGTATATTGCCGGAAAGACTTTGACAACCTGGTTGCAAAACAGAAGCGGAGAGGCCTGAAGACGGCAATGCGGACGGATGAAAAAGAGCAAGACAGGAATCGCCGGATATTTTCCCTTATCCGGCGATTCCTTACCATTTATGTATCCGGTCTGTCAGAAACAGCTTGAACCGTCAAAGCAATGGGTGCAAAGCTTGCATTTAGGCAACCCGATAGATTCTACCAGCGTCTCAAGTGTGTTGAAGCGCAGCGAGGTCAGGCCGAAGCGGGAGCGGATGCGCTCTACCATTTCTTTATATTCCGGGGAGTCGGTCGTGGCGTATTTGTCCAGCTTGGCATTCTCGTCACCTTCTATTTCCTTAATGGTGCGGCGCGTTATCAGCTCCATGTCTCCCTTTGATGAAGTGAAGCCGATGAAGGGGCATCCGTAAATCAGCGGAGGGCAGGCGATGCGCATGTGCACCTCTTTAGCTCCGTAATCATACAGCACTTTTACATTATCACGCAGCTGGGTGCCACGGACGATAGAGTCGTCGCAGAACAACAGCCGTTTGCCCTGCAGCATGGAACGGTTAGGAATCAGTTTCATCTTGGCCACAAGCGAGCGCATGCTTTGGTTGCTCGGCGTAAAGCTCCGCGGCCAGGTCGGCGTATACTTGGCAATGGCCCGATGATAAGGGATGCCTTTGCCCTCGGCATATCCCAAAGCCATTCCCACCCCTGAATCGGGGATGCCGCATGCACAGTCCACTTCCGACTCATCGGTCTGTCCCATCTTGTAGCCGCTGGTGAAACGGACTTCCTCTACGTTGCGCCCTTCATAGCAAGAGACCGGAAAACCGTAATACACCCACAAGAAAGAGCATATCTGCATCTTTTCGTTCGGCTTGCGCAGCTGTTCCAATCCGTCGGCGCGCATCCGGATGATTTCTCCCGGCCCCACGTAGCGGTCTATCTCAAAGTCAAGATTGGGTAGACTGCTCGATTCGCTCGTTGCCGCATAAGCCCCGTCTTTTTTCCCGATGACGATAGGTGTCCGTCCCCACTTGTCGCGCGCCACGATGATGCCGTCTTCCGTAAGAATCAGCATGGAGCAGGAGCCTTTTATCTTATCGAACACATATTCTATGCCGCTCACAAAATCTTTTCCCTGCACGATGAGCAGGGCGATAAGCTCAGTCTGGTTGGTTTTTCCCATGCTCATCTCTGAAAAGTGCATGTTGTTGGCCAGCAGTTCCTGCACCAATTCCTCCATATTGTTTATCTTGGCCACGGTTACGATAGCGAATTTGCCCAAATGGGAATTAATCATTATCGGTTGGGGATCCGTGTCACTGATTACTCCGATACCGGCCTTTCCTCTGAATGTAGGCAGCTCGTCCTCGAATTTAGTGCGGAAATACGAACTTTCCAGATTGTGAATCTTACGCATGAAGCCTTCGCCCTGAGCATATGTTGCCATTCCGGCGCGCTTTGTCCCTAAATGTGAATTGTAGTCTGTACCGTAGAATAAATCGGTTACGCATTCAGCCTTTGCGACTGTCCCGAAAAAACCTCCCATCTTTCCTTGTTTTATATTAGTTGAATATGGATGCAAAGGTACGAATTATTTTCATTCCCGAAAGAAACGGCAGGCAAATTCGGGCATTGCAGGCGGACAAAAAACATTTCACCGGCATGACACTTCATTGTCGTCCCGATAAAGAATCGGTTTCACCGGCATGAAAGCGGAGCAGGGCATCTGCAAGCCTTATTCGAAACGGATGGATTTGGCCGGATGGATATGGCTTATCAGGTATGAGGGGCCGACAAGCATGAGCACAGACACGAGCAGCGTCCCGATGTTGAGCAGCAGAAGCCATCCCAGATTCAGCTCTATGGGCACCGTATCAATATAATACGTTACGGGGTCAAGACGAAGCGGACGGAAGAAATGTTGAATCAGGCATACCGAAAGCCCAACGGCATTTCCCCACAGCATCCCCTTTCCGATAAGGAACACCGAAAAGGTCAGAAAGATTTTGCGGATGGAGGCGTTGTCGGCTCCCAATGCCTTCAATACCCCTATCATGTTAGTCCGCTCAAGGATGATAATCAGCAATCCCGAAATCATCGTGAATCCGGCTACGCCTGTCATGAGAATCAGAATAGCCCAAACATTCGCGTCCAACAGGTTAAGCCAGTCGAATATCTGTGGATAAAGTTCTTCTACCGTCCGGGAACAGTAAGTTGCTCCGTAACGGTCGGTGTTGTCTCCCAGCCGCTCGCGGATGGCATCGTTCACACCGTCAAGCCACTCGTAGTTTGCGACAGCTATCTCTATGCCTCCTGCCTGGTCGGCCTTCCATCCGTTCAGGCGGTTCACGGTGTAAATGTCAGTTATCAGGAAAAGGTCATCATAATACGAGAAGTTCGTCTGATAAATGCCGCTTACCGTGAGCCGTCTGGCACGGACATTGTTTTCTATATAATAGGTATAAAGCTTGTCGCCCGTCTTGAGAGAAAGCTTGTCGGCGACGGAACGCGATATCAGCACCTTCCCGCTGGCAGCCGAGTCTGCAAACTCCGGCATTTCCCCTTCCAGCAAATGCGCCTTCAGATAGGTGCAGTCATATTCCTGCCCGATTCCTTTCAGCATCATTCCCTGAAAGTTGTCGGATGTCATAATCATGCCCGACTTGGTAGAATAGCGCTGCACGTGCGATACCCCGTGCAGAAGCTGCAAAGTCAGGCGCAGACTGTCGTCCGCCACAATGGGAGACATCTGATAGAGTTGGGCACCTTCGATGTTGGATACGACAATGTCGGCTCCCATCCCCACCACTTTGTCGCGCACCTGATGTTTGAATCCGACTGACACCGCAACGGAAACAATCATAACCGCCAGTCCGATGGCAATTCCAATCATGGCAATGCGTATGGCGGGCTTGGATACTTCTTTTCCGCTCTTGTTGTCCTTATAGATGCGGCGGGCTATAAACAGTTTCCAATTCATGCCAAAATCATTCGTCCACTCTTCCCGGATAGGCTTCAAGGGCCTTACGCAACACGAAAAGGGCGCGTATCAAGTCTTCCTTCTTCAATACGTAAGCCAGACGCACTTCATTCCGTCCGCCTCCCGGGGTGGTATAAAAGCCGCTTGCCGGTGCCATCATCACGGTTTCACCTTCATAATTGAATTCGGACAGACACCACGCGCAGAACTTCTCGCAATCGTCTACCGGCAACTTGGCCACCGTATAGAATGCTCCCATCGGGATGGGCGAATACACACCCGGAATGCGGTTCAGTCCGTCTATCAGACATTTCCGCCTTTCCACATATTCGTCGTAAGTCTCACGCGAATATTCTTCAGGCTCATCCAACGAAGCTTCGGCCGCAATCTGCCCAATCAGCGGCGGGCTCAACCGCGCCTGACAGAACTTCATTACAGCCTTACGCACCTGGACATTTTTGGTTATCAACGCTCCGATGCGGATTCCGCACTCTGAATAACGTTTGGATACAGAGTCAATCAGCACCACATTCTGCTCGATTCCCTCCAGATGGCAAGCCGAAATATAGGGCGAGCCCGTATAGATAAATTCGCGGTATACTTCATCCGAGAAGAGAAACAAGTCGTATTTCTTCACAAGGTCGCGTATCTGATTCATTTCTCTCCGGGTATAAAGATATCCCGTCGGGTTGTTCGGATTGCAAATCAATATGCCTTTCGTGCGTTCGTTGATGAGCTCCTCGAATTTTTCCACCTTCGGAAGCGAGAATCCCTCTTCAATTGTTGTCGTTACCGTGCGGATAACCGCACCTGCGGATATGGCAAAAGCCATATAGTTAGCGTATGCCGGTTCGGGTACGATTATTTCATCCCCCGGATTCAGACAGCTCAAGAAAGCAAACAAAACAGCTTCCGAACCTCCGGTGGTGATGATAATGTCGTCTGCATTCAGATGAATGTCATACTTTGCATAGTATCCGACAAGTTTTTCCCTATAGCTGCGGTATCCTTGGCTCGGACTATATTCCAATACGGTACGGTCAATATGACGAATCGCATCAAGGGCCGCTCGCGGAGTGGGCAGGTCAGGCTGACCGATGTTCAGATGATAAACATGAATCCCCCTTTCTTTCGCAGCTTCTGCCAAGGGAGCCAGCTTGCGGATAGGCGACTCCGGCATTTCGTTTCCTCTGATGGATATTTGTGGCATAGTAAAAATGTTTTTATATTCTGAAAATTCCCTGCAAATATAAAGCGAAACAGATAATCTGCCAACTTTTACAAAGAATAAAACACCGGCCAAGACGGTTTCTCGATTCTTACAGAACGTAAATCTATGTTATCAAACTTCATTTTGCAGGGCTATTTGAGAAAAAAGATGTATGTTTGTCTGTATAAAATCATATAGTATCTACATGGAACTTTACTTAATTATATTTACATCAGGAAGCAACTATAAGGCTGAACAGATTTACGAGAGCCATAAAGACCTCTTCGTGGAACTTGAAAAGCACTTCACGCTTCATATGACGCATTATACGGACGTTGACAGCATACCTCCCAATGCGTATAAGATGGCCTTCATTGCCGACGGACATGTGGCGGATATCGTTATCCGCAACTTCAGCGTGATTCCCTATCCGATAACCTTGCTGAGTGACGGACAAAACAATTCTCTTTCCGCCGCCCTCGAAATCGCCGCATGGGTGAAGTCGAAAGACATGCGGGCGCGAATCATCCATGGGAAGGCGGCAGAAATGGCCAGGCAGGTGCTGTTTCACCATGATGCCTTTGCCGCCAAGCGAAGCCTGAAGGGGAAACGCATCGGACTGATAGGCACGCCGGCACCGTGGCTGGTATCAAGCCACGCGGATTATCTGCTGGCAAGCCGCCGTTGGGGGGTGACTTATGTGGATATCCCCGCAGAAGAAGTGTATAAGCACTTTTATGAAATAACGGACGACGAGGTGGGAGTTGAAGCATCCATGTTGGCCACCCAGGCGCAAGCTTGCCAAGACGCCACGCCTGAAGACCTGCTTCGCGAAATGCGCCTTTATCAGGCGGCAAAGCGTGTATGCAAAGAATGGAAACTGGATGCTCTCACCCTGTCCAGCCTTTCACTCATGCAGGATTTGCATATAACCGGCTATTTGGCCGTTGCCTTGCTGAACGATGACGGCATTCCCGCGGGAAGCGAAGGCGATTTGCAGGCCATTATGACCCTGCTCATGATAAGGGAACTCCTCGGTCAGCCGGGGTTTATTGCCAATCCGGTCTTTGTCGATGTCCCCAGAAACGAGATTTTGCTTGCCCATGATACGATTGGAATCAAGATGGCAGACAGCTTTATCATCTGCAATCATTTTGGAATGGAAAAGGGCATCGCCATTCAAGGCATCATGCATGCTGGGAATGTGACGTTGTTTAAATGTGGGGGAGAATGTCTGGACGAATATTATGTCTCTTCAGGTTATCTGACTGAAAATACCAACTTCCTCTCGGCATGCCGGACACAGCTGCGGATTAAACTGGACAAGCCGGTAGAGTATTTCCTGCAAAATCCTTTGGGCAACCATCATATTCTGATAAAGGGAGACCATAGCGGCGCTATCAGGGAATTCATGCAACAGAATCGGTGCAAATTACAGGGATAATCCAAATTTTCGTGTATCTTTGCATATGCAATAAATATATACGAACAATGATGCATAACTGGTTTGAATGTAAAATCCGTTACGAAAAAGTGGCGGAAAACGGGATGAACAAGAAAGTGACCGAACCGTATCTGGTTGATGCCCTGAGCTTCACCGAAGCGGAGTCACGTATAATAGAAGAAATCACGCCATTTATCAGCGGGGAATTTACCGTTTCAGATATCAAGCGCGCCAATTACAGCGAGCTGTTTCCCTCGGAAGAAGAGGCGGCCGACCGGTGGTTCAAGTGCAAACTTTACTTTATCACGTTGGACGAAAAAAGCGGTGCGGAAAAAAAGACGGCAACCAACGTGCTGGTACAGGCGGCTGACCTGCGCGATGCGGTAAAAAAACTGGATGAAGGGATGAAGGGGACTATGGCAGATTATGTCATCGCCTCGGTGGCGGAAACGGCAATCATGGATGTATATCCATATTCTGCCGAGCCGGATGTCAAGCCGGAATTTGCAGAAGCGGGCAATCGATAGTTAAAACAGTTTGATATGGATATTCAGGCAAATATAAAAGCTGTCTTGTCGGAACTTCCAGCAGGTGTACGCCTGGTCGCGGTATCCAAGTTTCACCCCAATGAGGCGATAGAAGCGGCGTATGCCGCCGGCCAGCGCATTTTCGGAGAAAGCAAAGTGCAGGAACTGACGGAAAAACACCTCGCCCTGCCTAAGGATATAGAGTGGCACTTCATAGGTCATCTGCAGACCAATAAGGTGAAATATATCGCTCCCTATATCGCGATGATACATGCGGTCGACTCTTTCCGGCTGCTTGCGGAAATCAACCGCCAGGCAGCCAAGGTGAACCGTGTCATCCCTTGCCTGCTCGAGATTCACATTGCCGCGGAAGAAAGCAAATACGGCTTTACCTTTGACGGCTGCCGAAGCATGCTTCGCGAAGGAGACTGGAAGGAACTGGAAAATGTCTCTGTCTGCGGGGTGATGGGAATGGCAACCAATACGGACAATGAAGAACAAATAAAAAAGGAGTTCGAGTCTCTCCGCCATTTTTTTGATGAATTAAAAAGTGAATATTTCCTGCACGACGACCGTTTCAAGGAAATATCGATGGGCATGTCGCACGATTATCCTCTGGCTGTCAAGGCCGGATGTACGTTAGTACGTGTGGGAAGTAAAATATTTGGAGATAGAAACTATTAAAAACATAAGGCTATGGTAGAAATCAAAACCAATTTCGCAGGTTTAGCTTTGGATAATCCTGTCATTGTAAGCAGTTCCGGACTGACCAACAGCGTAGCAAAAATCCAGAAACTGGAGGCCGCCGGTGCGGGAGCAGTAGTGCTGAAATCTGTTTTCGAAGAGCAAATAACCATGCAGGCAGGCAACATGCATGGATATGGCTCCCCAGAAGCGGACGACTATTTGGGGACATACGTGCGTTCGCATGCACTGAACGAACACATCACACTGATAAAGGAGGCCAAAAAGGTATGCCGCATTCCGATAATCGCCAGTATAAACTGTTACAGTGACAGTGAATGGACTGATTTTGCCAGATTGATGGAAGAGGCGGGAGCCGATGCCCTGGAGATTAACATTCTGTCTCTCCAGACTTCGAAAGACTATGAATACGGAAGCTTTGAGCAACGGCATATCGATATTCTGCGCCACATAAAGAAGGCGGTAGCAATCCCGGTTATCATGAAGCTGGGAAGCAACTTTACCAATCCGATAGCGCTGATTAACCAGCTCTATGCAAACGGAGCAGACGGGATAGTCTTGTTCAACCGCTTTTATCAGCCTGACATCAACATTGAAGAGCAGTCGTTTGCCACATCAAACATCATGAGTTCTCCGGCAGAACTCGCCGACAAGATACGATGGACGGCCATCGCTTCCGCGGAAGTACCGCAGATGTCATACGCATTGTCGGGCGGAGTGCATAGCGGAACAGGCGTTGTCAAGGCTGTATTGGCCGGAGCTTCTGCCGTGGAAGTGTGCAGCATGATTTACCAGAACGGTGAAAAGGTAATTGAATCCATGAAGAATGAACTTGCAGACTGGATGGAGAAAAACGGCTACGAAAGTCTGATGCAGTTCAAAGGCAAGCTGAATGCCAAGGCTGAAGGTGCCGTGACCCCGTTTGAGCGTACGCAATTCATGAAATATTACAGCAGTCACGAAGAATAAGCGTGAGACTGCCCTTTGAAAACAAGTTTAAGTCTTTTTGATATCCGGTTTTCATCGCATCAAAACATGCGCGGACTACAAGGAAAAAGCCAAAAGACCTGTCAAAAAAAGCAACGCCCGCATTCCAACCGACTTTAGGAAATGCGGGCGTTTTTTATAACCAGCAGTCAATTCATTTCATCAGGATGCGGGTGATTTCTCCTATATACATAGTGTATGACTTGGATGTGTCTACCGCCTGGTTCAGCGACTTCAAGTCTTTGGCCGACATCTTTTGCACCATCGATTTGCTGCATTCGATGACGATGCTTGGCTCGGTGCTTTCCGGCAGATAGAAGGAGACTTTATACGTGTCGTTGTGTTCCATCATGGCGTTTGCCGCAATGAGGCTCTGCTCGACCAATATATAGGCGACATTCTTATTGAACAGTTTGCCGAAACCGCCCCAGTCGGATGCCTTCATGTTGACTTCCTCCCCGTTGGCAGAAAGGGTCATTTTGCCGGAAGCTGCGATTTCGTTCAGATTGTCAGGCAGCTGTTCCAATGAAACCTCCTTCAGTTCGCCGGTTGCGGAAAGAGAAACGGCAGGTTTTGCAGGGGCTGAAACCTGGGCATTCAAGGCATATACGCCGAGGGCTTCTGCGGCCGACTTGAACAGATTATCCTTCAGGTCGATTGTCTCCCTGCGGAATTTTCCGCATATCGGTGCCAGTTTCGTTTTCTTCTTGTTCAGAGCCATGTCATCAGTAATCCATTCTTCGGCCGTATAGCGTTCTCCGCCGTCGCGGTTCTCATCATACCAATAGCGGATGCGGGTCATCTCCATTTTGCAATTCCCCTCAGTCACATAAATGAACAGTTGATAATAGATTCGGGTACGGTCTAACGAAAGCGCAGAAGATGAAAACACCATATATTCTTCTGCCGAAGCTGCGATTTCCCCGTTTCCTTCGTTGGTATAAACCACCCGGCTCTGCAATTTCCCTTCGGGCTTGAAACGGTTTTCCGCCCACTCCAGCATCTGCTTGTATACCTCGTCTTTCGACATCGACGGGGTTTTCAGTTCTTGAGTGAAGGTCACTTTCCCGTCGGTCAGGGTAACGGCACCCGCCAGATATTTCGGATTGGAATTATCTTTCTTCTCCTTGGCCGGAAGGAATAGGGGTAAACATGCCAGCAAGATAAATAAAAATTTTTTCATGGTCATTCTGTTTTACGGTTTCATATATTTTATCAAGACAAATATACGTATAAAAAAAGAGAAGCCCTTTCGAACTTCTCTTTTTTTAGCATTTTAAGCATAGAATTATCTTACCGGAATCTTGTCCACTCTTTTCTGATGGCGGCCGCCTTCAAACGGAGTGGCAAAAAACTCTGTCATAATCTTGTCTGCCATCTCAGGCGAAATGAAACGTCCCGGCATGACCAATACGTTTGCATCGTTATGCTGGCGGGCGAGATGCGCTATTTCCGGAATCCAGCACAGTGCAGCGCGGATGCCTTGATGCTTGTTCAGCGTGATGCTGATGCCTTGTCCGCTTCCGCAGACGGCTATACCCGGGTAGCATTCTCCCGCTTCCACGGCAAGAGCCAGCGGATGAGCGTAGTCGGGATAGTCACAGCTGTCCGATGTATAAGTCCCGAAGTCCTTATATTCCCATCCTTTTGCCTCCAGCCACTGCTTGACATATTGTTTCAGTTCAAATCCTGCATGGTCTGACGCTAATCCTATCGTTTTCATCAGAGCATTTCCTTTACTTGATTATAAACATTCTCAGCAGTGAATCCCAGTTTCTCGTCCAAGACCTTGTAAGGAGCAGAGAAGCCGAATGACTCCAGACCCCAAACCTTGCCGTTGGCACCTACCAGTCCTTGCAAATTGACGGGCAATCCTGCAGTAAGACCAAAAATCTTGGCTCCTGTCGGGATAATGCTCTCTTGATATTCCTTGCTTTGGCTGCGGAAGAGTCCTTCAGATGGAACAGAAACAACGCGTGTCTTTATTCCGTCTTTGTGAAGAAGCTCGGCCCCTGCCACCAGAGTCGATACTTCAGAACCGGAAGCCACCAGAATAACATCCGGATTCTCCTGTGAGCCTGCTACGATGTAGGCACCTTTGGCAGCCTGTGTATAATCGGTGCCGGCCGGCAGCATGTTGATATTCTGACGCGACAAAATCAAGGCAGAAGGAGTGTCCACATTTTCCATCGCAAGCTTCCAGCATACGGTCGTTTCTTCAGCATCAGCCGGACGCAGCACCAGCATAGAATTCTTTCCGTGATGGTTCTTCAGTTTTTCCATCAAGCGGATTTGTGCCTCTTGCTCTACCGGTTCGTGAGTCGGGCCGTCTTCACCTACACGGAATGCATCGTGAGTCCAGATAAACTTAACCGGCAACTGCATCAATGCAGCCATACGTACGGCAGGCTTCATATAATCAGAGAATACGAAGAAAGTACCGCATGCCGCAATCACACCGCCATGAAGTGCCATTCCAATGCAGCAGCAGGCCATTGTCAGCTCAGCAACACCGGCCTGGAAGAACGCACCGCTGAAATCTCCATTGGTGAAAGCGTGAGTTTTCTTCAAGAATCCGTCTGTCTTGTCAGAGTTAGACAAATCGGCTGAAGCGCAAATCATGTTCGGAACCTGTTCGGCCAACACACCCAATACTGCAGCAGAAGCATTGCGGGTCGCATCATTGTTTTTTTGCTGAACGCTTGCCCAGTCAATCTTCGGAGCAACGCCGCTGAACCATACCTTCAATTGTGCAGCCTTGTCAGGATTAGCGGCAGCCCATGCCTTTTCTTCTTCGTAGCGTGCTGCGACAATAGCTTTCAGTTCCTCGGCACGTTTGGCATACATGTCCTTGACATCATCGAATATGACAAACGGATTTTCGGGGTCTGCTCCCAGATTAATCATGGTATTCTTATATGCATCTCCTCCGAGTGGAGCACCATGGGTCTTGCAGTTGTGCTCATAAGATGAATTGTCATCTTTACGCGCGCCCTTACCCATAATACATTTGCCGATTATCAACGTAGGACGCTCTGTTTCTGCCTTAGCTGCATCCAGAGCCTGACGGATTTGTTCGCAGTCATTGCCATTGATTTCAATCACGTTCCATCCCCATGCCCGGTATTTCATGGCCGTATCCTCGCTTGTCACAGCCTTGGTTTCGGTCGACAACTGAATGTCATTAGAGTCATAGAACATGACAAGGTTATCCAATCCCAGGCATCCGGCAATACGCCCGCCGCCTTGAGAAATCTCTTCCTGAATACCTCCGTCTGAAATATAGGCATAGATGGTTTCCTTTGCAAAGGTAGGATTGCCCGTGCGTGCCGCTAAAAATTTAGCGGCAATGGCAGCACCTACCGCAAAAATATGTCCTTGTCCCAACGGGCCTGAGGTATTTTCAATGCCACGCATTACATCCACTTCAGGATGTCCCGGAGTAGGGGAGCCCCATTGGCGCAGTTGCTTCAGTTCGTCAATGCTGAATTTCCCAATCAATGCTAACTGTGAATATAGCATCGGAGCCATATGACCCGGATCAAGGAAAAAACGGTCGCGTCCTTCCCATTTCGGGTTTTCCGGATCGTATTGCAGATATTCTGAATACAAAACATTGATGAAATCAGCGCCACCCATTGCACCTCCCGGATGTCCAGACTTCGCTTTTTCAACCATTGAAGCAGCCAATATACGGATATTGTCGGCTGCATGGTTCATTACTTCTTTGCTGTTCATGTTGATAAAGAATTAGTTTATGCTACATAAAGCGGGTTTAAGCTCGCTTATAAATTTATTTTTATAGTGACAAAAATAATTTTTTTCTCTATAAATTACAACGAAGGCAATGCTTTTTTCTCTGCCGAAAGCTTTGAAAAAATCGTGGAATCCCAATCTCATTCCCGACAGCCCTGCCTCGTCGTATCCTTAGAATGTTACTTCTTGCATTTGACCGCAGCTTCTTCAACAGGAAGTCCTGCCTTGTAGCTTTCGATATATGCATTAAAGCCAGCAACATCTTCAGCCATCGGCGATATTTCAACGCCAGAGTATCCGGCGAATACCTGCTCGTCCAAGAAATCTGCCAGATTCTGCTTTTTGGCATTGTTCACCAGGTAAGAAGCAAGCAGTGCGATTCCCCATGCGCCTCCTTCACCGGCTGTTTCCATCACCGAGATAGGCGAATTGATGGCTGCCGCCAATATTCTCTGGCCTACGCCTTTTGTCTTGAACAAGCCTCCGTGTCCTGTAATTCTGTCGACCTCAATCTTTTCTTCCTTGAAAAGAATGTCATTTCCTATTTTCAAAACTCCGACAGAAGCATACAGATGAGCCCGCATGAAGTTTGCCAGCGTAAACTTGTCATTGGGAGAACGCATAAACAACGGTCTTCCCTCGGCAAGTCCCGTTACCGGCTCTCCGGATATATAGTTGTATGAGATAAGTCCTCCGCAGTCAGCGTCGCCCGTAAGCGCGTTGTTATAGAGTTTTCCATATACTTCATCCATGTCTACTGGGATTCCCAAAAGTTCCTGATATTCTTTAAACAGGCTGACCCAGGCATTCAAATCGGAAGTGCAGTTGTTGCAGTGCACCATAGCCACGGGACTTCCGTCGGGAGTCGTAACCATATCAATCATTTCATACGGCTTAGACAAATCCTTCTCCAACACAATCATGGAGAAAGAAGAAGTTCCCGCAGAAACATTACCTGTGCGCTGCTTGACCGCATTGGTTGCAACCATACCGGTTCCTGCATCACCTTCGGGAGGACAGATGGGAATGCCGCCTTTCAAATGACCGGAAACATCTAATCTCTTGGCACCTTCTTCTGTAAGAACACCGGCATTTTCACCGGCCAGCAGCACTTTGGGCAGAATATTAGACAATTTCCAGCTATATCCTTTCGGAGCAATCAGTTTCTCAAACTTGGCCATCATTTCTGCCGAATAGTTCTTGGTTTGAGGGTCTATCGGCAGCATTCCGGAAGCGTCTCCGATGCCTAATACCTTTTTTCCCGTCAGTTGCCAATGAACATAACCTGCAAGTGTTGTCAGGAAACTGATGTCTTTGACATGCTCCTCATCGTTCAAGATAGCTTGATATAAATGAGAGATGCTCCATCTCAACGGAATGTTATAGACAAAAAGTTCAGACAAAGCAGCCGCAGCCTGAGCCGTATTGGTATTCCGCCATGTGCGGAAAGGAACAAGAATCTCTTCTTTCTTGTTAAACGCCATATAACCATGCATCATGGCGCTGATTCCTATTGCAGCCAGTGTCTCTATTTCGATGTCATACTGTTTTTTTACATTTTTACGGAGGTCGGCATAACAGTCTTGCAGTCCGTACCAAATGGCTTCAATGCTGTATGTCCAAAGACCGTCCACCAATTGGTTTTCCCAATTATGACTACCTTGGGCGATAGGTTTGTTTTCTTGGTCAATCAAGACAGCCTTTATTCGTGTTGAACCGAATTCAATTCCCAGAATGGCTTTTCCTGACTCGATGATTGACTTTGCATCTGATTTCATACTAAACGAATTAAGGAATAATAATGTAAGATAAAGAATTAAAAGTGCTGCAAACGATTGCTCGCCGAGCACTTTTAATCCTATAATGAAATGTTGGCTATCAGCAAAGAGCCTTATTCAGCATGTAATAAACCTCGTTCATCCGGAGCTCTTTCTTAAAGCCTTCTATTGTTGTATCTTTACCGATATGTACCATTTCGATTCCTGCAATTTCAGCATAGTCTTCCCAATATTCAGCCGTCAGGTCATAAGAGAAGCAAGAGTGGTGAGTACCGCCTGCCAAAATCCATGCTCCTGCACCTACCTTGAAATTCGGCTGTGGAATCCACAACGCGGATGCAACCGGCAGTTTAGGCAGCGGCTTCGGTTCGATGCATTCAACATCATTTACAATCAGACGGAAACGGTTTCCTAAATCAACTACTGTTGCTGTACAGCCTGCACCGGTTTTAGAAGTGAATACCAAGCGTGCAGTCTGGCTCTTACGAATGCCGATTCCCAAGAAATGAACTTCCAAACGCGGTTTTTTAGCGGCAATCAGCGGACAAACCTCCAACATGTGTGCCTGCAAGATAGCGCTTTTCTCACCGTCGAAATTCAATGTATAGTCTTCCAGGAATGAGCATCCGTTGGGCAAGCCTTGATTCATCACCCATACCGTACGGTAAAGGGCAGCCGACTTCCAGTCTCCTTCGGCTCCGAATCCATATCCTTCTGCCATCAGGCGCTGAGAAGCCAACCCCGGAATCTGGTCGAAATGACTGCCGTCGGTTTGTCCCAAATCATCGAAATTGGTTGTGAAGCCTTTTGCTCCTTTAGCGGTCAGAATAGCACGCAAAGCCAGTTCGGCCTTAGCGGCATTCCATACTTTCTGATATGCCTCCGTTGACTTGTCCTCCAACGCTGCATCGTGGTCGTACTCGTTGAAATAAGTTTGTACCAGATTATCGACTTCTTCATCCTTTATCTGGCTGTGGTATTCCATCAGTTCGCTGGCCGGACAATAGTCAACATGATATCCCATACGCTGCTCAGCTTCCACTTTATCGCCGTCGGTTACGGCTACATTGTTCATCTGGTCGCCAAAACGGATAATCAACATGTCCTGAGCATCGGCCCATGCTGCGCATACGCGCATCCATACGGCAATCTTGTGCTGAGTATCCGCATCTTGCCAGTAGCCAACAACCACTTTGCGACGGATACGCATGCGGGTGCAGATATGGCCGAATTCACGGTCTCCATGAGCAGACTGGTTCAAGTTCATGAAATCCATGTCCATTGTATCCCATGGAATTTCTTTATTGAACTGAGTATGCAGGTGAAGCAACGGCTTCTTCAGCTGCTGCAAGCCGTGAATCCACATTTTGGCAGGAGAGAAAGTGTGCATCCAGGTGATGACACCGATACATTTCTCGTCATTGTTTGCAGCCTTGAACACGGCTTCAACTTCCTTTGAAGAATTTGCCGTTCCTTTATATACTACCTTAACAGGCAGATTGCCGCTTGCATTCAAGCCTGAAACCATTTCATTGCTGTGTGCATCTACTGCAATAACAGCGTCACCGCCGTACAAGAGCTGAGCTCCGGTCACGAACCAAACTTCATATTGATCAAATGCGTTCATAGTTTATTTATTTATTTGGTTGATAATTAGATTTACTTTTTCTGTCCGTAATAGGCATTCGGACCATGCTTGCGGTTGAAATGTTTTTCTATCAGCAAAGGATTCATGGTCAGATGCGGATTTACCGAATAGGCGATGCTTGCCATCTTTGCCACCTGCTCCATGACTACTGCATTATGGACTGCATCATGCGCGTCTTTGCCCCAAGCAAACGGCCCGTGATTCTTGACCAAAACTCCCGGGGTATGTACAGGATTCATGCCTTCGAAGCGCTTTACGATTACATTGCCTGTTTCCAGCTCATAAGCGCCCTTCACTTCTGCTTCGGTCATGTCGGCCGTGCAAGGAATGGCCTCATGGAAATAGTCGGCATGAGTCGTTCCTATATTCGGTATATCCAGACCGGCCTGTGCCCATGCCGTAGCATAAGTAGAGTGGGTATGGACAACCCCTCCGATTTCCGGGAATGCCTTATAAAGAACCAAGTGGGTAGGAGTGTCGCTGGAAGGGCGAAGATTTCCTTCCACCACATTTCCCTCGAGGTCTACAACCACCATATCCTCGGCTTTCATTTCATCATACGATACGCCGCTCGGCTTAATGACAACCAATCCGCTTTCACGGTCGATTCCGGAAACATTCCCCCAGGTGAAAATCACCAGTCCATGCTTAACCAGATCAAGATTAGCATGAAAAACCTTTTCTTTTAATGCTTCTAACATATTATTAAAGTTTGAATTTTGGATCTTTCTGATAAGCTTTATCATTAAACTTATAAAGATATGCTCCTCTTCGTGACCCGGTTTTATCTATCTTATCCGTTTTTTCAATGAAACCCATATCTGCGATGCGCTTACGGAAATTGCGCTTGTCCATAGACTCACCATATATGGCTTCATACAAACTTTGCAGTTGCGAGAGGGTAAACAGCTCGGGCAGGAGATTGAATCCGATAGGAGCTCTTGACGCCTTCTGCTTCATCTGTACCCGTGCCTTTTCCACCATTTGCGCGTGGTCGAATATCAGGTCAGGCAACTCATTGGCGTTTACCCAATAGGCATTATGCTGCTGAACCAGCTCGCGGTCGTATTCATTTATATTGACCAATGCATAATAAGCCAACGATATGACACGTTCTCCCGGATCCCGATTAATTTCGCTAAAGGCGCCGATTTGTTCCATAAATACATTTTCCAAACCGGTAAGTTCGCTTAAAACCCGCTTGGCAGCAGCATCAGCACTTTCATTTTCTTGTATAAAACCTCCCATAAGTGACCATTTCCCCTTTGCAGGCTCAAAATTCCGTTTCAACAAAAGCAGATTCAGCTCTCCCTTGTCGAAGCCGAATATAATGCAATCGATTCCGACATAAAATTTAGGATTTTGTTTGTAATATGCAGTCATAACGGGAATTGTTTTAGATAAATTTTATTTTTCTACACCAAATTTAAAGATGCAGTGACTGTGATAGGTTTGCCCCGGCTCTAAGATGACTGAAGGCCACTGCGGCTTGTTGGGGCTATCTGGATAATGCTGGGTTTCCAGACAAACAGAAGCTCTCTGCGGATAAACGACACCCTTTTTACCCTTCACTGTTCCATCAAGGAAATTGCCTGTATAGACTTGAATGCCCGGTTCATCCGTATAGACCTCCAATGTTATGCCTGTGACCGGACTTGTCAGCTTGGCTGCCACTTGAGTAATGTCTCCTTTCGTCTTCAATACCCAGTTATGGTCAAATCCGTTTCCGAATTTCACCTGCTCATTGCTGAAGTCTGTAACGGATGGAGCGATTGGCTTTGGAGTATTAAAATCAAATGGGGTATCTTTTACGGCCATCATTGTACCGTCAGTCATATAAGTGCTGTCTACCGGAGTGATGCTGTCTGAAGCTATATAAAGTATATTGTCCGTTGCAGGCCTTGAGGGGTCACCGTTCAAGTTGAAATAAGAATGGTTGGTCATGTTGATTACCGTCTTCTTGTCTGTCGTTGCATCATACTTAATGTCGATGGCGTTATCGCCGGTCAGCGTGTAGGTAACGTTAGCCGTAACATTTCCCGGGAAATTATTGTCACCGTCCGGCGATTTCATGGTCAGCACGATAGTGCTGTCATTGGTTTGAGACGCTTCATAAACCTGGTATTGCCAGCCAGTCGGACCTCCGTGCAGGCAATGCCCGAAATTATTCTGAGGCAATTGGATTTCTGTCCCATCAATCGTTATCTTTCCCTGATTGATTCGGTTTGCATAACGGCCGATGGAAGCACCAAAATCACTTGGAATATGCTGATAGTCGGCTATGCTGTCAAAACCTAACACAACATCTGTCATGTTTCCGTTCTTGTCGGGAACCATTATAGATACGAGACGCCCGCCAAAGTTCGTGACACAAACCTCCATTCCCTGGTGGTTTTTCAAGGTATACAGCTTCACGGGCTTGGTCCCGTCAATTGTAGCCTCAAAGTTGGCCGGGTTCAAACCAGACAAAGTCAATGCAGGCTGCTCCTGCTTTTGGGCACATCCGCCGAGCAATATCAGAGCGGCACCCATTCCGAAAAGTGATTTCTTCATGTTTTCCATATCAGTAATTATTTTATAATGGATTTATTTTGGTGTAAAAATAACACTTAAAGTGATTGGTTGGTCATCATATCTCTATGTTATGCAACATAAAGCCTCTTAAGATTAAACAAACATGTCAGATTCTCAAGATGAAAGACTTTTATCCGCACGGAAAAACAGGTTTTACAAATGCAAAAGCAGATTTGCAACACGGTAATATGACTTTTTCATCCTGATTTCCCGACGGACGGACAAGGCGTCTGAAAACAAGAGAAGGAGAGGCTCCTGCTCACAGCCCCTCCTTCTTTTGTTGCTTTAATATGTAAATCTACATTTATATTATTTACCAGAAATAAGCATAGAACAATGCGCACAATACAACCACTCCCAAAGTGGCGATGACATCCCATTTGTTCCAACTGTCTCTGATGGTCTTTTTATAATCCTTTGTAAACGTAATGGCAGCAATCTGCTCTGCGCTGGGTTTCGGCGTGAAGGCTGATATTACAAACATGGCAACAATGATAAATACCAACAGCCAAACTTCGAAAATCAGCCAATTGGTCTGCCAGAACCATGTCGTATATTCCCAGAATGCTCCATCCATTGTTGCTTTGCCTGAGTTGGTGAGGACATTCGTAAGCAGACGCAGCATACCAATCAGGAAACCGCCGATAAGGCCCCATTCACCTGCCTTCGGAGTAATTCTTTTCGAGAAGATACCGAGAGTAAATACGGCAACCATGGCAGGAGCAATAAGTGACTGTATATCCTGAAGGTATGAATACAGGTTACCCATATTCATCATGATAGGCATCCAAATCAGGCCCAACAATACAACAACTACCGTAGCAACCCGTCCCACAAACACATAATGGCTTTCGCTCTTGCCTTTCTTCATGGGTTTGTAGAAGTCTTCCGTAAACAAAGTCGCACAGCTATTGAAGAACGCAGCCAACGACGCTACAAGAGCACAGATAAAGCCGATGGTAACAATTCCCTTTACACCTGCCGGCAAAATATTCTTCACCATCATGGCAAACGCTCCGTCGGTATCATGAGTGTTTGTAATATCCATGACGATGCCGCTGCCTGTCTTCTGGGAGAGCGCAAAAGCAACCATGCCAGGAATCAAGAACATAAACACGGGCAACAACTTGAAATAACCTGCTGCGATTGTACCACGGCGGGCGCGTGTCATTACCTTACCGTTGTCTTCCCCTTTCGTCTGTCCGAGAACACGCTGTACGATGTGCTGGTCTGTACACCAATACCAGAAGCCAATAATGGAAGCGCCAAGAAATACAACATAGCCCGGGAACTGCGGATACATCGGGTCGGCCGGATCAGTATGGAACATGTGCGTTGTGCCAAAGCCTTCGTGAGCAGCATTACATACTGCCATCATCTGTGACCAACCTTCACTGATGCTGCCGTCACCAAGCTTGCTTAATCCAAGGAACAAGACCAGGAAAGAACCGATGATAAGGATAGGAGTCTGGATAGCAGACAGGGTCATTACGCCCTTCATTCCGCCGAATACCGTAAACACTGCCGTAATGGCGATAAGACCGATGGCACCATACCAGAAAGGCAGCCCCAAAAGATATTCAAAGAAAATACCACCCGTAAAGGCTGTCACAGAAACCTTAGTCAACACATAGGCAATCAAGGTAATGATTGACAACCAAGAACCCGTACGCTGGGTGTAACGAAACTTAAGAAAGTCTGGCATGGTGATGATTTTGCCCATTTTGTTATTCAGCAATTGGTAGAACGGTACAAACAACCATCCCAATATCAGAATCATCCACCCTTGCATTTCCCAGTGCGCCATACCAACGCCGTCTTTTGCTCCCGTACCGGCAAGACCCACCAAATGCTCCGAACCAATATTGGCGGCAAAAATAGCAGCACCGATAATATACCAAGGCTCGCCTTTACCAAAAAGATAATCCTGGCTGTCTGCCCCTTTCATTTTTTCTTTGTCCTTTTGTATCGTGCGATAAATCGCCCATACAATCGCCATCACCCCGATGGCGAGAACCGCCCAATCGAGCCATACAAACTCTTGTGAATTCCAATTCATAATCTTAATATTTAAATTAACTACTTCTCTGCAAACCAGCTATTCCGCCATGTCAAATCTAAAGGTGTATTTACAACACTAATTTGATTGCAATATTAGCCATAAAGTAGAAAAATGCATCTATAAAAAGCTATGTTATACAACATTTATTTATTATTTTCCTTATTTTTTATGATATGACCTCAGGCAAAAAGCATTCAAACAGGCGGAAAAAACCGCTTATCTATTGTTGACAAACGGGAGAATACATATCGGCATCGCGACTTCGGCAAACCAGACACAGCAATGTATGCCCCTAAACAAATTACACAATAATAATATAGTAAGAAAGCTCAAAGACTTCCATCGCAAATAATGTTGCCGCCAATTTAAGCTGCGTAGGTTTCGGATATTTGAATAATGTCTACATGCAAATGATATATCGTACGCGATACGATAACATCAAATAATATATCGTATTAAATACGAAAACTATTATTTTGAAAAATAATGTTTTACAACATACCAATTTATACATTTTTTATAACTACCCAATAAAAAAAGTTCTTATATTTGCATCGTCAAAAAACATAAAGCATATGGAGAAGCCTGAAGATAAAAATCTAATAATCGATGTACATGTATCAGTAGACTGTGTGCTGATTGGTTTTGACGGGGAGCAATTCAACGTTCTTCTGGTACGCCAGATTGGAAAAGAAACAGACGGAGAGATGAATGACATGAAGCTTCCGGGCAGTTTGATTTATGCAGACGAGGATTTGGACGATGCAGCAAAGCGCGTGCTGAATGAACTGACAGGATTAAAGAATATCAAGATGGCTCAATTCAAAGCTTACGGTTCTAAAGACCGCACGGCAAACCCTAAAGATATAATGTGGTTGGAGCGTTTTCATCGTATAACAGAGAATCGGGTAGGGAGGATTGTTACTGTAGCCTATCTTTCTTTATTAAAGATAGACAAGAGTAACCGCCAGTTGAGCGCAACCTACGATGCCTGTTGGAAGCCGGTATCGGAAGTGAAATCTTTAGCTTTTGACCATTTGCAGATTTGTCGTGACGCATTAGCCTTTATCCGTCATTATGTGGAAGTCGTTCCTTCAGCCATGTTTGACCTTTTACCGCGGAAGTTTACAGCGGCCCAACTCCGTTCTTTGTTCCAACTGATATATAACAAACATTTTGATATACGTAATTTCCATAAGAAAATAGCCCTTATGCCGTATGTGGTTCCGTTGGAAGAAAAGGAAATAGGGGTTCGCCACCGTGCGGCACGCTATTACAAGTTTGATCGGACAATTTATAACAAACAAAAAAAATAAATTATGTATTTATTAGGTTATGACATAGGAAGCTCCTCGGTTAAGGCCAGCTTGGTAAATGCCGAGACCGGGAAATGTGCGGCTTCGGCTTTTTTCCCGAAAGTTGAAGCAGAAATTATTTCCGTACGTACAGGATGGGCGGAGCAACATCCTGAAATGTGGTGGGCCAATCTGAAGTTGGCTACGCAGGCCGTCCTGACTGAAAGTGGAGTAAAAAAGGATGAAATAGCCGCAATCGGCATTTCTTACCAGATGCACGGACTGGTATGCGTGGATAAGAATCAGAATGTTTTGCGCCCCTCCATTATCTGGTGTGACTCTCGTGCCGTTCCTTATGGAGAACGGGCTTTTAAAGATTTGGGCGAGGAAAAATGCCTTTCACATCTGCTGAATTCGCCGGGAAACTTTACGGCGTCCAAATTGGCATGGGTAAAAGAAAACGAGCCGGATGTTTATGCGAAGATTAATAAAATCATGTTACCCGGCGATTATATCGCCATGAGGCTGACAGGAGAAATTTGCACTACCGTATCCGGACTTTCAGAAGGAATGTTCTGGGACTTCAAACAAAACGAGGTGGCAGGTTTCCTGATGGATTATTATGGCTTAGACCGCTCTTTAATCGCCGACATACGCCCTACATTCTCCGAACAAGGATGCGTAACGGCAAGCGCCGCTGCTGAATTGGGACTGAAAGAAGGCATTCCGGTAACTTACCGTGCAGGCGACCAGCCCAACAATGCCCTTTCATTAAATGTATTCAATCCGGGTGAAATCGCTTCTACGGCCGGCACTTCAGGCGTGGTATACGGCGTGAACGGTTCTGTTAACTATGACCCAAAATCGCGCGTCAATACATTTGCCCATGTAAACCATACTGCCGAACAGACCCGTTTAGGCGTACTGTTGTGCATCAATGGCACGGGTATCTTGAATTCGTGGATAAAGCGTACGGTCGCACCGCAGGGCGTTTCTTACGCAGACATGAACGAACTGGCAGCACAGGCACCTATCGGTGCGGGAGGAATCAGCATCCTGCCGTTCGGAAACGGTGCGGAACGCATGCTTCAGAACCGTGAAGTGGGCTGTTCCATTCAAGGAATAAATTTCAACCAACATACGCGCAATCACATTATACGCGCTGCGCAGGAAGGCATCGTCTTTTCTTTCCGCTATGGCATCGACATCATGAAGGCCATGGGTATGGAAGTAAAGAAGATTCATGCAGGCCATGCCAACATGTTCCTCAGTCCGCTTTTCCGCGACACCTTGGCCGGCGTGACAGGAGCTGTAATAGAACTTTACGATACAGACGGGTCGGTAGGTGCGGCCAAAGGTGCAGGTATCGGAGCCGGTCTTTACAAAGACAACAACGAAGCCTTTGCGACGCTTGAAAAACTGGCTGTCATTGAGCCTGACAAGCATAATAAAGCAGCTTATGAAGATGCTTACCAGCGTTGGGTGGAATGCCTGAACAGGCTTTGACTTTTAAAAAACTCATATTCCTATAATAAAATGTGAATATGATCAGATAGAAAAACAAGTATTTAAGGGAATAAATTCATTAACTTTAAAAAACAGTACGATTATGGCAACAAAAGAGTATTTTCCGAACATCGGAAAAATCAAGTTCGAAGGTGTAGAAAGCAAAAACCCTCTGGCTTTCCGTTATTATGACCCTGAAAGAGTGGTGATGGGAAAGAAGATGAAAGACTGGCTGAAGTTTTCAATGGCATGGTGGCATACCTTGTGCGCTGAAGGCGGTGACCAGTTCGGCGGAGGAACAAAGAAGTTCCCGTGGAATGAGAACCCCGACAAAGTGCAGGCTGCCAAGGACAAAGCTGACGCAGGCTTTGAAATCATGCAGAAAATCGGTATCGAATATTACTGCTTCCACGATGTAGACCTCTGCGCAGAAGCCGATACTATCGAAGAATACGAATCAAACCTGAAGGAAGTAGTGGCTTACCTGAAGCAGAAACAGGCAGAAACAGGCATTAAGCTGCTTTGGGGTACAGCAAACGTATTCGGACACGCACGATATATGAATGGCGCTGCCACAAACCCCGACTTTGATGTCGTGGCCCGTGCAGCAGTCCAGATAAAGAATGCCATCGATGCCACCATCGAACTGGGTGGTACTAACTATGTATTCTGGGGCGGCCGTGAAGGTTATATGTCACTGCTGAATACCGACCAGAAGCGCGAAAAGGAACATCTGGCACAAATGTTGACCATCGCCCGCGATTACGCTCGCGCCCACGGCTTCAAGGGTACTTTCCTCATTGAGCCCAAACCGATGGAACCGACCAAACATCAGTATGATGTAGATACAGAAACCGTAATCGGCTTCCTGAAGGCTCATAATCTGGATAAAGACTTCAAAGTAAACATCGAAGTCAACCATGCGACTTTGGCCGGCCATACATTTGAACATGAACTCTGCGTAGCTGTCGACAACGGCATGTTGGGCTCTATCGATGCAAACCGCGGCGACTACCAGAACGGATGGGATACAGACCAGTTCCCGATTGACAACTACGAACTCACCCAGGCCATGATGCAGATTATCCGCAACGGCGGATTCGGCAACGGAGGTACGAACTTCGATGCCAAGACTCGCCGTAACTCTACCGATCCGGAAGATATCTTTATCGCCCATATCGCCGGTATGGATGTTATGGCCCGTGCATTGCTGAGCGCAGCCAAGCTGCTGGAAGAATCTCCGTATAAGAAAATGCTGGCCGACCGCTATGCTTCATTCGATTCTGGCAAAGGAAAAGAATTTGAAGAGGGCAAGCTGACTCTGGAAGAAGTTGTTGACTATGCAAAAGCAAACGGTGAGCCGAAACAAACCAGCGGAAAGCAGGAATTGTATGAAGCTATCCTAAACATGTACTGCTGATAACTGATATTTTTCTCTGCAAATTCAAAGTCCCGATTGATTTTCCCTCAGTCGGGACTTTTTTATTCGGATAAATTGTTATCTTTGCAATATAATGCATGTATTTTAAAATCTATAACCATGAATCCGAACAGTAATCATTTGGTCATAATGGCCGGGGGCGTTGGAAGCCGGTTTTGGCCGATGAGCAGTCCTTCATATCCAAAACAGTTCATTGATGTTTTAGGATGCGGACGAACGCTAATCCAGTTGACAATAGACCGTTTCAAAGACATTTGTCCTCTTGAAAATACTTGGATAGTGACTTCTGCCAATTATGTGGATATAGTAAAGGAACAGCTTCCCCAAATAGGGGACGAGCATATTTTGCTGGAGCCATGCCGGCGAAATACAGCACCATGCATTGCGTATGTAAGCTGGAAAATCAAGGCTAAAGACCCCAAAGCCAACATTGTCGTTACACCAAGTGACCATATCGTGACAGACGAACGCGAGTTTTCACGCGTCGTTTTATCCGCAATGAAGTTTACCGCAGACTCAGATGCGATTGTTACACTCGGAATGAAGGCTACGCGCGCAGAAACAGGATATGGATATATTGAGGCAGACCTTTCAATGCCGTGTCCTTCAAACAAAGAAATCTACAGAGTAGACGCATTCAAGGAAAAGCCCAATTTAGAAACCGCCGAACGCTATTTGCGGAAAAACAATTACTTCTGGAATGCAGGAATCTTCATATGGAATGTCAATACCATCGTCAATGCATTACGCGTTTATCAGCCTGCTATGGCAAAGATTTTCGAGCGTCTTCTTCCTTATTATTATACCGAAAAAGAGCAGGCTCTAATCAATGAACTGTTTCCTGCATGTGAAAATATCTCCATCGATTATGCCGTTATGGAGAAAGCTGACGAAATTTATGTATTTCCGGCGTCATTCGGATGGAGCGACTTGGGCACGTGGGGGTCGCTGCATGACCACACGAAAAAAGATGCTCACAATAATATATGTATAGGAAGCAATATAAGGATTCATGAATCACGAAACTGTGTAATACACGCTACGGAAGAAAAGAAGGTCATAATCCAGGGACTGGACGGATACATAGTAGCTGAAAAAAACGGTATGCTGCTGATTTGCCGTTTGAGTGAAGAGCAACGCATCAAAGACTTTCTGGAAGAATAATCAAGGGAAAAATGGAGGAAAGAGGGGGTTTCCTGCAGTTATTAAACATAATGCGCATTATACACACTTTCTAAAGATTTGGCTTATTATTGCGTCTGAAGCGTCAGGCTTGCGCCTTTTGCTTTGTAAACAGACCATTTTTTAACCGTTAAATTTTCTTGTTATGAAATTGTGTATTTATTATCACGGCTGCCGTTTCCCCGTTGTGTTCTTTTCCGTCCGTGAGTTGCTCGACTGGTATGCTGTGCATTCTTTTGCTTTGTCTGCAAAGATGCTTGACCGTTGGCAGATCTACCACTTGAAGGACGGAAAGCCTTTTGTCCGTATCTGTTCACTTAAAACATTTATTAAAAGACATAACTTATGAAGTATGTGTTTATCATCCTTGTTACGGCGCTTGTCGCGTCTTGTACGTTTGCTGTCTATGTTCAGAAGCATAATACGAATTCTTCTCAGAAGGTAGAGAATCCGACTTCTGCTTCTGCCGATTCTGCTACGATAACAATTCAATCTCCGGTGAAGTGATGGATTATCCCTTTACATATTGTCTGAATCCCCGTAAGGTTTATAATCCCTATTCCGGAGAGGATTTGGTAGTCCCTTGTGGAAAGTGTACCGCCTGTTCTATGAACAAGAGTTCGCGGTACGCTTTTCAGTGTGATTGTGAGGCTAAGGTGTCAAAGTTTGTCTATTTCATTACCTTGACTTACGCGAATGCGTGCATACCCCGTATGCGTGCCTATGAGATTTCTAAGACTTCTTCTGAGTTTGGCCGTAGATATGACCTTTTTGATGTTACTACGCCGCGCTCGCGTTATGACACTTCTCTTAATTATCTCGGTTCCGCTGACTATTCTCCTGACCTTTACCGTCAGCTTGTGAAGAAATGTCGTCTTTTTGGTGACATTCCCTATCTTAGAAAGCGTGACCTTCAGCTTTTTATTAAGAATCTAAGAACTTTTATCCCCGAATATGAAATACGTTACTTTGCCTCTGGAGAATACGGGCCTGATTCTTTCAGACCGCATTTTCATATCCTATTATACTGTAACTATCCCGAGCTCTGCACGCCGTCCGATTGTTGCACGTTATCGGATTTTCCGGAATGGACTTGGCCGAAACGTAAGAAGCGTCTCCCTCGTGCCACCGACAAGCTTACGTTGCTGGAATACTATGTACGTTCGGCTTGGCAGTACGGTATTGTCGATTGCGAACTCATCACAGACGGTACGGCTTCTTCCTACGTTGCGTCGTATGTTAACGGCTCTCAGTCTCTACCCCCTTTTCTTGAAATACCAACCACAAGGTGTTTCTCCGTCCACTCTCGATTTTTGGGTCGAGCGCTTTTTAGAAAGGAACTTGTACAGGTTCTCTCAACTCCCGCTGCGGACTTTGTTAAGGGCAGCGTCCTTCTCGGTACGAAGTCTCGTGACTATACTCTCCGGTACGCGAATTACCGTTACTACTACCCGAAGTGTAAAGGATATGCTTCTTCAGATTCATCTCGCCGTCTGCTTCTATATCAATCGTACGATAAAGCCCGCACTTACTTCGGTTCCGATTGTTCCTGTATAGAACTTTCCCGTTATCTTCTTGATGTGCTGTACATGAAGTGGTTCTTGAGTTCTCCTGATAATGAACATCGTCTCGGTTTGACCTTTAATCTTCTCTATCCGAAGGATATTGTCGTTCTTGCTGATGCGTTGTACCCTTTTAGGAATATTCCTCTTCATGATATTTTGACTTCTGGAGACTGGAACAAGATATTATTCAATATTTATAACCAGATACTTGTTTCACGTACTTTCTGTGAGAATTTCCGTATTCTTAGGGTTTCCCCGGAGTGGTATCTTTGCCGTATCGAGGATTTCTATTCATCTCTTGACTACATGCATCTCACTGACTTTTTTGAGGCTCAGTCGAAATATTTTGACTGTGATTACGCTGATGAAGGTGATGTCGTCTACTTTTACAATAATTCAGACTATGATTTTGATAATTTCAAGAATTCGTTTTCCTACCGTTCATTCAGGGCTAATATAATGAGCCTTTCACGGCAATTTATTAAGCATAAGTTGCAGAATGACAAGAATAAACTTTTTGTTGTTGAAGAAAAACTTTAATATTATGGGTAATATTATGAATTTGGTCAATGTCCGTAACAATCCTACCCGTGACGGCTTTGACTTGTCTCAGAAAATCAACTTTACTGCCAAGGTTGGCGAATTGATGCCGGTTTGGTATACTCCTGTTCTGCCGTTTGACTCTTTCCGTGTCATTCTTCAGAACTTTATTCGTACTCAGGCCTTAAATCAGGCTGCTTTTGCTCGTATGCGTGGCTATTATGACTTTTACTTTGTGCCGTTCTCTCAGATGTGGAACAAGTTCAATACTGCGATTACTCAGATGAACACTAATCTTCAGGCCGCCTCTGGTCCGGTTATCTCTGATAACAAGGCCCTTTCCGGTCAGTTGCCTTACTTTTCTTGTGAACAGGTAGCGAAATATATAGTATCTCTTGGTCAGAAAAAGAATGCTTTCGGCTTCTACCGCTCTACCATGACTTGCCGTCTTCTTGAATATCTCGGTTACGGTAATTTTTATCCCTATGACCCTAACGGTACATTGAAGTGGACTTGGGAAGAGCATCCTATGCTCAATAACCTTGCCCTTTCTCCTTTTCCGTTGATGGTCTATCAGAAGATATATGCTGACTATAACCGTTATACTCAGTGGGAACGTACTAATCCTTCCACGTTTAATATGGACTATATCACCGGTAATGGTGACTTGAATTTGGATTTGACCGTATCCGGCTTTACCGATACTTTCAACTTCTTTGACCTCCGCTACTCGAACTGGCAGAAGGATTTGTTTCATGGTGTTCTCCCGGTTGCTCAATATGGTGAAGCTTCCGTTATACCTATTGGTGTTTCTTCCGGTGATGTGCCTATTGTTTCAGACGGAACTTTTACTTTGTCTCTTGGTGGTGATAATCGTACTTTGAATGCTAAAGCTAATCTTCAGGTTAATAGATCTGCTGCTGAATCTTCTACTATCTATAATATTATTCCTGAAGGTTCTCAGTATAATTCTGTTTATGAATCTGGTCTTAAACTTGGTAGTGATATATCTTTGAATGCTAATTTGTCTATCCTTGCTCTCCGCCGTGCTGAAGCCGCTCAGAAGTGGAAAGAGGTCAGTCTTGCCGCTGAAGAGGACTATCCTGCCCAGATTGGTGCCCATTGGGGACAGAAGCCCAGTGACTTCCTATCCGGTATGTGCCGTTATCTCGGTGGAATAACCTCCAATCTTGATATCAATGCCATTACCAATACCAACCTTGCCAATGACAATGCCGCCTTGCAGCGTGCTACCGGTGTATTTTCTGGTAACGGTGATATCTCGTTTGACTCTGCCGGACAGTATGGTATCATCATGTGTATTTTCCGTGCCCTGCCGATTATAGACTATACGACTACCGGAGTGAATTTTGCCGCTACCCTTACGGATGTGACCGATTTCCCGATACCTGAATTTGACCGTATCGGTATGGAATCCGTTCCTGTCTGTCGTGCTCTTAATCCTGCTTTGGAAACCCCTTCTTCTCCTCCGATTTCTGCGGATACTTATTTAGGTTATGCTCCCCGCTATATCGATTGGAAGACTGCTGTTGATGTCTCTCGTGGTGAATTTGCCTCTACTCTTGAGTCCTTTGTCATGAAGTTTAATGATGATGATATGTTTGCCGCCGATTCTGTCGATTATCCGGATAATCCTAACGTTGAATCTGATTCTATCAAGGCCGGATTCTTTAAGGTTAACCCGCATGCCGTGGATACTCTTTTTGCTGTGGATGCCGACAAGGCAGACCATTTGCTTTGCTCTACGTTCTTTGATGTTAAAGTAGTCCGTTCACTTGACCGTAACGGCTTGCCGTATTAAAATTTTCTTGTTTATGATACCGACTAAAGTAATACATTGTAAGCGTTCCAAGAAGCCTGAACGCGGTGTTTCCTCTGAAATGATGAAGGTAACTTGCCTTCGTGCTGCTTCTCCTGTCGAGACTTTCTACCGTCAGGATGTCCCTTGCCCGAACGGTTCTCAGGATGCCGTTTCTTACCGTACTGATATTTATATGTTGTTTAACCAGCGTCGTCTTGACCGCATGACCTTGAATCAGCTTTCCGATTGGCTTGATTGTCAGCCCCAGTCTAACGGACTTTCTGAACTCCGTTCCAAGATGTCTGACGCTCAGTTACATCAGTTCATCAAGTCAAGGTATATACAGTCCTTGTCGGAGTTACAGTCCTGGAATCAGTATATTCAGTCAGAACTTGATGGTGAGGTTTCTCGCCTTCAGGATTCAGAGAATATAGACCCTGTTCCTGATCCTGCTCCTAATCTTGCTCCGGCTCCTGATTCGGCTCCTGCCGCTGAGTGATTCTGAAAAATAGTACAGCGTTTCGTGATTCATCACGGAGCGCTGCTCGTCGTTTACTTTAAAAATTGACTATTATGGCAAGTGCAGAAAAACAGATGACCCGTGAGACTAACGAGACCAACAAACAGATTGCTGCCGGTACTAATGATGCCAATCGTGACATTGCTCAGATGAACAATGAGTTTAATCTTGCTATGCTTGATAAGCAGATAGCCTATAATAAGGAAGCCTATGCTCAGCAGTTTAGGGATGCCAACAAGATGTATGATAAGCAGGTTGCCACGCAATGGAACTTTTGGAATGCCACTAATGAGTACAATTCGCCTTCGGCTCAGATGAAGCGCCTTGAGGAAGCCGGAATAAATCCTTACATGTCGGATTTGTCCACCGGTTCTGCTTCTTCCGCTTCCGCTCCTAATGGTAGTGTTCCCCAGATGGCAGGTATTAACACTCCTACTGCTACACCTTATCAGGCTGTCGGATGGACTGCCCAGAAGCCCGATGTCGTCGGCGCTCTTAATACCGTTGCTACTGTCATGCGTACTTTGAACGAATCTTTTCAGAGCAATGCCAAGTTGCCCTATGAGCTTGCCGCCATGCGTCAGGGTGTTACCGGACAGCGTCTGAGTAATCAGTATGATGCCCGTACGCTCGGTGCCCGTGTCGGTGCTGCCATTTCCGGTGCACAAGGTCAGGTCTTGCAGAATGACTATCAGAGAATCGTCAATTACTTTACGCCCTCTCTGATGGCAGGCGAGGCTACCAACAAGGCTTTGCAGAATCAAGGCTTAGGTATTACTAATTCGATGCTTGATATTAACCTTCAGTGGCTGCCGCTTGAAAAGCGCCTGCAGGCGGGAAGCTATGCTGCTGATATTGTTAACAAGATTCAGGACGGAATTTTGAAAGGCAAGGAAATCGAGCGTGCCAAATGGGTAGCCATGGATGCTATGTACCAGGCTAAAGGTGCTAAGTGGACTTATGACCAGAAAGTTCGTTTGGAACAGTATTTTGATGATGCCATTAAGGCAGCCGCTACGCCTAAGCTTCTTGATAATCCTGTAGGTAGTATTCGTTCTCAGGCGCGGCAATTGCGTGATGATTTTAAACATACTGGTGTTGGCCGTGCTATCGATGGTGTTAGAAACTATGATGGTTTTGTCTGGTGGCTTCCTGCTACTTGGTGATTTAGTATTAATTTCTTATATTTGTAGAAACTAATGTTAATGTTATGGAAGCTTTGTTTTGGAATCTTGGTTTGCCGTTGATTGTTGTTCTTTCGGTTTTGCCTTATGTTCTGATTTGTTGGCTTATAATTTCAGTTATTCGTTATCTTAACCGTCATTGATGAGCCACAGTTATTACATTGAAGGTTGTCCGGTTCCTTTTCATGACCTTCCGGAAGTGTTTGAATATCTCAGGCACTCCGGAAGGTATCTTTACATGTATCAGTTTCTGACCGTCTTTTTGGACGGTTGGAAGCCCTTGTTTTTCATCATTATCAGGACTGATGAAACGCTTACCCGTCACATTATCACTTATCAGGACTATAAATAATGCGAATGCAGGAGTTCCCCCGCGGAGCGAAAAAAAAAATGTATGCCGTTGCGTCCAATTGCGTAACGAGCTTTTTTTTTATGCGCCTTGCTGTCGTTCCGTCAGCTTTTCGCAAAGGCTTTGGAGGATAAGACAAACTTAAACAATGGTAAAAAATTGCGTAACGTAGTGAAGCGGTTTTTTGGCATTGTTTAGGTTTTCGTTCCGGTGCCTTTGCATTTTTGCTGACTGAACGATAGCGAGGTGTATAAAATAATTGCGAGTGAAGCGTATGCCGTTTGTCATGGAATCTATGTCATTTTCACGAAGTGCAGGGCCTTAATCTACGGCCCTGTCCCCCTTTCTTGTTCTATATTGGAAAAATGACGGCACGGAACGCCGGTTTGCTTCTTCATCTCCCCGATAGGGGAGTGTTTTAAAAAATGTGTAAAAATGTAGTTGTCTATTGTTATTCTATGTTAATCGTTATGCGCATTATATTGTATTTTCAAAAATCTTTTTGAGACAGCATGATACATCTTTTTTATAGGGATGGAAAAGAATTCAAGCAAGCAAATACCCTGAGTTTTGTCAATAAGAAAAATGCTTAACGAATGACAAGACTCAGGGTTTATTTGTCCATTAAACTGTCAAGGCACCAATAATGTCGCGTATAGAAGAATAATTGTGGCGTATAAGATAATCATCAATGCCTTTCGCTATTTTAACCGTGACGGCGGGGTCTATGAAATTGGCCGTTCCGACCTGAATGGCCGAAGCGCCGGCCAAGAAAAACTCTACGGCATCCCTCCAGTTCATAATGCCGCCCAAGCCAATAACAGGTATTTTGACAGCATGCGCAACCTGCCACACCATGCGCAAAGCTATCGGCTTCACTGCCGCACCGCTCATTCCACCGGTAATCGTTGAAAGGACAGGCTTTCTCTTTTCCGCGTCAATGGCCATCCCCATCAGCGTATTGATAAGCGAAACGCTGTCGGCTCCTGCACCTTCTGCAGCGCGGGCTATTTCGGTAATATCTGTTACATTAGGAGAAAGCTTGACTATCAATGTCTTCTTGTAGACTTTGCGGACTGCACTCACCACTTCCGAAGCTCCATGAGCAGATACGCCAAATGCCATTCCTCCTTGCTTCACATTGGGACAAGAGATATTCAGCTCTATAGCCGGAATATTGTCGAGCTCATTGACAATGCTTGCCGTTTCGGCATAATCTTCGACCTGCGAGCCGGAGACATTTACAATTATATTCGTGCGGATGTCTTTAATCTGCGGATAAATATGGTCTACAAAATAATGCACTCCCTTATTTTGCAATCCCACGGCATTCAGCATTCCCATAGGCGTTTCTGCCATACGCGGGTAAGGATTGCCCTCACGCGGATGCAGGGTTGTCCCTTTCACAATGATGCCTCCTATTTGCTCCAAATCAACAAAGTCTTGGAATTCCAAGCCATAGCCGAATGTCCCCGATGCTGTCATCACCGGATTCGACATCTTCAGATTACCGATATTTATAGTTAAATCTGCCATAACAATTTTTTTATATTGAACACTGGACCTTCTTTACATACACACACATGACCTTCCTTAGTGTTTTCCACGCAGCACAAGCAAGCTCCCACACCACATGCCATCGTGTTTTCCAGCGAAACTTCGCATTCTATTCCGTTTGCATGGGCATACTTGGCAACTGCCATCATCATGGGCTTCGGACCGCAAGCGTAAATCATATCAAATCGTCTTTCCCTCAAGATGCTGTGCATGGTTACATAGCCCTTTTCACCGAGACTTCCGTCTTCTGTCGTAACATAGACTTCGCCTTTGGCCTTGAAAAAGTCCAGTTGCAGCAGGTCTTCTTTCGAGCGCGCTCCCAACAGAAAGGTCGGATTGCAGTGTTGCCGCAGGATTTCCCCCAAATAAAGCATAGGGGCAGTCCCTACACCACCGCCGACCAGCAGCACGTTCTTGCCTGCGCCGGGCATGGAAAATCCGTTTCCAAGCGGCAATATGACATTTATCACATCGCCTTTCCGGCATTCGGCCAATTTGCGGGTGCCGTCGCCCACCAGCTGAACAAGAAACCATACTTCATTCGCTTTCCTGTCGATGTAGTTGATGGAGATGGGACGCCGCAGGAAAGTCGTGGCAGAACCGTCAACACGGATTTCGGCAAACTGTCCCGGCAGCATTTCCGGCAACGGCGCCGACTGGGTCAACTTGAGAAGTACATAATTGGCATTTAAACGAATGTTTTCAGCCACCGTCAAATCTAAGATATATTTCTTCATATAAAATTAGGTAAACCTTTTTAAATGCAAAGATACTAATTTGCCGAAATATCTGTCAGTCTCAAGACATCAAATAAACAGTCTCTCTTTATTTTTCAGGCTTGAAAATCTCATAAGTGCCATTGTCGAAAAAGATTCTTATCTCTGTAATTTTAGGCTGGGGCTTTTCGATATACCTGATTTCCGGCTGGATAACGTTCTCTTTGCGCAAGTCCATACTGAGTGGCGCAACTTTCTCCGCCGTTTTCTGCTCTTCCGGAACTTGAGAAAACAAGTCGGGAGCACCGCCAGCCGGTTTCTTGTCCTCCATTTGTCCCTCACCATAAAGCAGCCAGTTCAGATTGACATACGGACATGCCTTATGAATACGCATGACCAATTCCAGGCTTGGGTTGTTGCGGCCATTGAAAATGTGCGACAATGACGAAACAGAAACTCCTATCCGCTCTGCAAATTCAGCGTTGGACAAACCCTCTTTCTGTATTATCTGTATAATCCGCTCTTTCATTTACATGTGTATAAAATGTTTCACTTGACAAATGTATGGATTAAAACGGACAAATGCAAATTCTGTATACAAAAATAAATTTTACTTCTGTAAACAGCAGACGATTCTTATGTTACATATCTACATTTTACAACCGTAAAAACAGGAAAATGATTATAGCAAAACTTTTGTTTTCCTACGTATATAATTGGTTTTGATAGGTATAATAATTTTTTTCTCTTATTATACAAATCTTATTCGCTCATATAAGGCCATAGCCGGAAATGCATTAAAACAAAATTTTGAAATTGCAACATAAATATCTGAATTACCTATATTTATATCTTGATATATATGGAATTATATATATACATTTACATCTGTACATTCCATGGATTACAAAAGTTTTCTTCGCCCCTTCTCGTTTACATACATACAATAGAAACCAAATTTTATCTACTTATGTAAAATATGCAAGTGTATATGTACAAAAAAACATCACCCTATTATACATTTGTATTATAGAATGATGCAATTATGATTTTTGTATCAAGAAAGAAATATATCTTTGGAATAACCGGCCGGAATCAGTGGAAAATGAAATAAACCAATTCTCGAAGAAGCTCTCCGTCGGATATGGAGGAATTGCCTACGCCTTTTGATTTCGCATCACAAAGGCGGATGGCCCTTATTATCTGCATCACTTTTACTCCCGAATACCGCTTCATCGCGATTTCATAATCTTTCGCCTGCCAGGGAGAACGAAGCCCCAGTTGCTCTGCTATTCCTCTATCCGATTTGTCAGGCGCATAATATGCCAACATCAGGTTGGAAAAAAAGCTGAACAGCACGGCAAGCGTTACCTGCAAAGGGTTATTCTTGGGGTTTTCCTCGAAATATTTTATTATCTGATTGGCTTTCGCCACATCTTTCATCACCACCGCATTGCGGAGTTCAAAGTTATTATAATCTTTGCTGATGCCTATATTCCGTTCGATTTGTTCCGGCGTGATGCGCTTTTTGCCGGACGGAAGCGAAATTATCAGCTTCTCCAGCTCGCCTGCCATCCTGTTTAAGTCAGCGCCTACAAATTCGGCCATCATTTCCGAAGCTTTCGGCTCTATCTCCACCTGCCTGCGCTTCAGATATGATGCGATGAAACCCGGCAGCTGGCTGTCCTTCAACTTTTTTGACTCAAAGAGAATGCCGCTTTTCTCCACTTCGGCAGCCAGCTTTTTCCGGCGGTCTATCACCCCATGCTTATAGCATACGACGAGAATCGTAGAGCTTAAAGGTTTTTGCAGGTAATACACCAGTCCGTCCCAATTTCTCAAGCCCTGCGCTTCCTTTACCACAACAACCTGATGCTCCGCCATCATCGGATATCGTCGGGCCGTATTGACAATTGTGGCAATATCCACTTCCGGACCATACAGCACGGTCAGATTAAACTCTTTTTCCGTTTCCGTCAGGACAGTATCCGCTATGTAATCCGCAATGCGGTCGATATAATAATCTTCTTCACCCATCAGAAAGTAGACGGGAGAATAAACCTTGCTCCTCAGATTCCGTATGATTTCCTCGTAAGTGACTTCTTTTGCCATAAGAATTTACCAGTCGAATTTCAGATGTTTTACAGTTCTCTTCTCTTCAATAATCATGCGCAGTGCATCAATGCCTATCTCCACATGCTCATGCACGTAGCGTTGGGTCACCATCGTATCACTCTGTTCCGTCTTTATCCCTTCGGGAATCATCGGCTGGTCAGACACAAGCAGCAAGGCTCCCGTGGGGATATGGTTGGCAAACCCCGTTATGAAAAGTGTAGCCGTTTCCATATCCACCGCCATGGCACGCGTTTTCAGGACATAGTCTTTGAATGACTCGTCATGCTCCCAGATACGACGGTTGGTCGTATAGACCGTGCCCGTCCAATAATCGCGCGAGTGGTCACGGATGGCGGATGAGACCGCACGCTGAAGCATGAACGCAGGCAGTGCGGGAACTTCCGGCGGGTAATAATCGTTGGATGTCCCTTCTCCGCGGATGGCCGCTATCGGAAGAATCAGGTCTCCAATCTGGTTTTTCCGGTCTATCCCTCCACATTTTCCCAGAAACAAGCATGCTTTAGGATGTATTGCGCTCAGCAAATCCATGATGATGGCGGCATTCGGACTGCCCATACCGAAGTTTATCATCGTGATGCCTTCGGCATGAGCGGAAATCATATTGGCATCCCTGCCCAGTATGGGGACACCAAACCGTTCGGCAAATATCTCCACATATTTGTTGAAGTTGGTAAGCAATATATATTCGCCAAAGTCTTCCAGTTTGCGCCTGGTATACCGGGGCAGCCAGTTTGCAACGATTTCCTGTTTCGTTTTCATTATCTTTTCGTATTTTTGCATAAAGCAATTCTGTAACTGCAAATGTACGAAAAGTCAGCATTAAACTTGCCTTCTTACCCTTATAAAATCAGAACAGAGCAAGGTAAAAAACTTATTTTTGACATATTGAGAAAAAAATATGTCGCCCTTACCCCCGAGGAATGGGTCAGGCAACATTTTGTTCATCTATTGGTAGAACACAAGGGATATCCCGCGGGACTGCTTGCCAATGAGGTGCAAATATGCCTGAACGGCGTCAAAAAACGTTGCGACACCGTATTATACGACCGTAGCCTGAAGGCACGGATGATTGTTGAATACAAAGCTCCCTCCGTGGAGATTACGCAAGCCGTGTTCAATCAAATAACACGCTACAATATGGTGCTGCATGTAGACTATCTGATTGTAACCAACGGCATCAGCCACTACTGTTGCCGCATTGACTATGCCGGCAATTCGTATGCCTTTCTTCCGCACATCCCGGATTTTTCGGAACTATGACAGCAAAACAAGAAAAGACAAGCCTTTACGGATTGCACTTCCGCAAAGACTTGTCCTTTCCTCACAAGGCGGGAATCGCCTCGCTTATTTGGTCTTTGTCTCAAGATGTTTTTCTACGGTAACGCCTGCCAGTTCCGGGTCAATCATGATGCGGCCGCAATATTCACAGACAATAATCTTTTTGCGCATACGGATGTCCAGCTGTTTCTGGGGCGGAATCTTGTTGAAGCATCCTCCGCAGGCATCACGCTGCACGTAAGTAATGCCCAAACCGTTGCGTGAATTTTTACGGATGCGCTTGAAAGCCTGAAGCAGACGCGGCTCAATGGTCGTTTCCAAAGCTTTGGCCTTTTCTCTCAGCTTTTCTTCCTCCTGTTTGGTCTCGGAAATGATTTCGTCAAGCTCGTTCTTCTTCACCTCAAGGTCTTTCTGTCTTTCCTCTAAAGCGACCGTACTCTTCTCTATCTCTTCTTCCTTGGCCTGGATGGCGGCGGTAAATTCCTTGATTCGCTTTTCACACAGTTCCACTTCCAGTGTCTGGAATTCGATTTCCTTGGTCAGCACATCATATTCACGGTTGTTGCGCACATTATCCTGCTGTTCCTTATATTTTTCGATGGAGGTCTTGGCTGCCTCTATCTCTATCTTCTTCTTCGAAACATTCGTCTTCAGCTCACTGATTTCAGTCTTTATCTTCTCGATTCGTGTGCTCAAACCCGTAACTTCATCTTCCAAATCCTGCACTTCAAGAGGCAATTCACCTCTCAAGGTCTTGATCTTGTCAATTTCTGACAGCATCGTCTGCAGCTGATACAAAGCCTTCAGCTTTTCTTCCACACTCAATTCACTTGGATCTTTCTTTGCTTCTTTCGCCATAGTTCTTATAAATATTTGATGGGATTCATATTGACACGGGTTATCTGCATTTCCAGTGCCGGAAACTTCTCCCTTATAATTGAATAAAGTAATTCTTTCGTATATTGCTCACTTTCGTAATGCCCGATTTCAGCAATCAGAATATCATTTTCATAACTGAAATAATCGTGGTATTTCACCTCGCCGGTTATAAATACATCCGCATGTCCGGCCACAGCCTTAGGCAAAAGGAAAGCACCTGCCCCGCCACACAGCGCCACGGTCTGAATCAAACGCCCGTTCAGACGCGAATGCTTCACGCATCCCACTTCAAACAGCTTCTTGATTCTTTTCAGAAAGTCTGTTTCGGTCTCTCCTTCCGGCAACTCGCCTATCACCCCCGCGCCCGCCTGACTCCATGAATTTTTCAGAGGATACAAATCATATGCAGGTTCTTCATAGGGATGAGCGGCCATCAGTGCCTTCACCGCCTGGCTTTTGCAATATTCCGGCAGAATTGTCTCAATGCGCGTTTCCGCCTCTTGATGTAACCGGCCGATTTTTCCACAATATGGATGAGTGCCTTCTCCCGCACGGAAAGTACCGTTTCCCTCTATATTATAGCTGCATGAATCGTAGCGGCCGATGCATCCGCATCCTGCCGAAAACAAGGCTTCACGCACCTTGTCTGCATGATTAACGGGAACAAAAGTAACCAGCTTCAGCAGACCGTTTTCTTTTGCCTCCAATATCCGGACATTTTTCAAGCCTATTTTTTCCGCTATCTTATAGTTGACTCCCTGCGGAGCATTATCCAAATTGGTGTGCATTGCAAAGACAACGATGTCATTCTTTATGGCCTTCATGACGCAGCGCTCTACATAATCACGCCCGGTTACTGACTTAAATCCTTTAAATATCAGGGGATGGTGAGATATGACAAGGTTATAGCCTAACGCAACCGCTTCATCAATGACCGCTTCATTCACATCCAGACACAACAAAGCCCCTGCAACTTCCGCGTCTGTCAATCCAACCTGCAGTCCGGCATTGTCAAATCCATCCTGCAGCGGCAGAGGCGCGAACATCTCAAGGGCATTCAAGACTTCCTTAATTTTCATAATCCGCGAAAATTTGCACAAAGATAATAATTTTTCAACAAATCCCGGCTGGCTGAAACATTTTTTAAAAGAAAAATCATCCGGTCTGCCTTGCCCGTCCGACATTTCAGACAGAGTTATGAACCATACAATAGCGCAGGCCGACAGGACAGAAAAAATTTCCGGATACGGAAATACATATTTAAGCTCCTGACAAAAAAGCCGCAACCTTCCGCAGCCTTTCACACTTCATGGCACGAAGTATGATTTTCTGCGGAAAGCTACGGCTTCCGTATCAGAACCGGTCTTCTCTTTTTAAATGCCTAAAGACTTCTTTACCAGTTCAATCTTCTCGGTTGCATCTGCAGTTGCCCCCACATAGCATTTCGGGCATTGCATTTCTCCCTTGATTTCCATGTAGAATTTAATTTTAGGCTCAGTGCCTGACGGGCGTACCGAAACTTTTGTACCATCGGCCGTAAAGAATTGCAACACGTTCGAAGATTCCGGCATATCAAGCTCGGTTACATTTCCCTTATTGTCTGTAGCCTTCAATGTCTTGTAATCTTTTACCAACACTACTTCAGAACCTCCCAGTTCCTTAGGCGGACAGGCGCGGAAATTGTCCATCATCGCTTTTATCTCATCGGCTCCGGTCTTTCCCGGCTTCACAACATTTACGGTGACCTCTTTAGAAAATCCGTATTCCACGTAAATATCCATCAAGACATCATACAAAGTCTTGCCCTGATCCTTGGCCCAAGCGCAAATCTCGGCCAAAAGCGAGCAGGCCGATACGGCATCCTTGTCGCGGACAAAGTCTTCTGCCAGGAAGCCATAGCTCTCTTCTCCTCCACCAATATATTGCTTGATTCCTTCATTCAGGCGTATCTGACGAGCAATCCACTTAAAGCCCGTATAGCAGTCATACATCTCAATATGGTTCTTGTCTGCCACAGCCTTAATCAGTTCCGTCGTCACGATGGTCTTGACAATAAACTCATTGCCCTTCATCTTACCCATCGCAATGCGGTTCTTGATGATGTAATACAGGAATATAAGACAGGTTTGGTTGCCGTTAATCAGCACCCACTCCCCTTTACTGTCCTTACATGCCATGCCCACACGGTCGGCGTCAGGGTCAGAAGCCATCACTATATCGGCATCAATGCTCTTGGCCAAGGCAATCGCCATAGACAAAGCCTCTGCATTCTCCGGATTGGGAGATACAACTGTCGGGAAGTCCCCACTCTTCACCATCTGTTCGGGGACACAATGCACGTTTTCAAATCCCCATATCTTCAGCGACTGGGGAATCAGCATCATTCCTGTCCCGTGAATAGGAGTATAGACAATCTTCAAGTCTTTCTGACGCTTGATTACTTCCGGGTCGATTGATATGGTATGTACCTGGCGCAAGTATTCATCGTCTATTTCCTTGCCGATAATCTGAATCAAATCCTTGTTCCCGTCGAATTTGATAGACTCAACAGAAGTGATTTTGTTAACTTCATCGATGATTCCGGTATCGTGCGGAGCCAATACTTGAGCGCCATCATCCCAATATGCCTTGTATCCGTTGTATTCTTTCGGGTTGTGAGAAGCCGTTATGTTAATGCCGCTCTGGCATCCCAAATAGCGTATGGCAAACGACATCTCCGGTGTAGGACGCATATCATCAAACAAATAGACCTTGATGCCATTGGCCGAGAAAATGTTTGCAGATATTTCAGCGAACTTGCGGCTGTTGTTCCGGCAGTCGTGACCTACCACCACTGCGATATCCTTTTTCCCTGCAAAGCATTTGTTCAGGTAATTGGCCAGGCCCTGAGTGGCCGCCCCTACAGTATAAATGTTCATGCGGTTGGTTCCTGCGCCCATAATGCCGCGCAGACCGCCTGTTCCGAATTCCAAATCCTTATAAAAAGCATCTATCAGCTCTGTCTTGTCCGGATTGTCCAGCATTTTCTTTACTTCTGCCTGAGTCTCGGCATCATAAGCCGGCGTTAACCATTTCTGTGCTTTCTCTGTGCAAAGTTTGATCAATTCGTTTTCCATGATTTCGTCTTTTAAAATTAGATTCTTTTAATAAGACAAAAATAAAAGATTCTGATTAATATTCCTAAAAACTGGGAATATTTTTTGATTATAACTTCTCACGCCGACTGATAATCTTGTCAAACCAGACATTCAACCCCGTCCAGACCAGAACATCTATGACAAAAACCAACGTATTGTTCATATAATGGATGGCTGTCATGGTGAACGCACAGAAACAAGCCGACATCAACTGAATGGTTACAAGCGCTTTCCGGGGAGAAAATCCCATGGCCAAAAATTTATGGTGTATGTGAGTCTTGTCGGGAAGAAACAACGGCTTTCTGTTGCGGGCACGGCGCAAAACCACGCGCACCACATCCAAACACGGCACCATCAGCACGCTAAACGCCACCAGCACAGGGCTGCTGTCCATTTGCATTACGTTTCCCGGCTCGTACATACAATACTTGATGACAAAGAAGCTTAGGATATATCCTAATGTGAGGCTTCCTGTATCGCCCATAAATATCTTTCTCCCCCGGTTGGCATCGCCAAACACATTATAAGAAAAGAACGGTATGATGACGCCGACACATACAAACGCCAGCAATGCATATATCCAATATTGGTAATGGACGAATATAACTCCGAAAATCACCAAGGCAACCATGCTCAAGCCCGAGGCAAGACCGTCGATTCCATCTATCAGATTGATGGCGTTGGTTATGAATACAATCAGCAGCATCGTGAACAAAATGCCGACTGACGGGTTGATTCCATAGATGCCGAACAGACCATAAAAGTTGTTGATATAGAGCCCGGCCACCGGAAACATAGCTGCCGAAATGATTTGCACCACGAATTTCTTGCGGTATCGCACTCCCACCAGGTCGTCTGCGATGCCGACAATGTAAAGCAAGGTCAGGCCGGAAACCAGGAACAACAGTTCACAAATCGTACGGAGACTGGACAACTCGGTCAGATATTGCCCGCTCAGCAGACGGACTGCCGTAAAAGCGCACATCGTACATACTATCACCGGGAAAAAAGTGACACCTCCCAGACGAGGGACGGGCCGTTTATGTATTTTCCGTGCATCGGGCTCGTCGAAAAGCCGTTTGCGCAAAGATATAATCAGGATATTGGGAATGATAATCCTCCCTAATGTGACAGCCACAACAAATGCCGCAATAATTATATAAAGATTCTCCATACCGCAAGCTTCAACTAATGATATTTTATTTTTCTGTTAGCCAAAATTTATTTTGAAGATAAAGGTAGTTCTATTTCCTATATTACAAAATATAAAATCCACTTATTTTGTGCAATTAGCAAGAAATTAAACGATTTGACAAGTCTTTTATACAAAAACTTCCGCCATAAAAAACTTAGCGGAAGTTTAGTATGCTGTCCCTCTAAAGCCGTCACTTCAGCAGGTTAGCCAGTGAGGCAACCATCGTGGCCAGTGAAGCAAACGATGTTGCATTCGACATCATAGTGGCAAAGTTAAACTTGCGGGTCTTGTTTGGCACTACAATCTCGCATCCGGGTTCTATCTGCTTCTTGCCACTGCCTTTCACTTCTGCAACCTGCCCGTTCATATAAATGATGAACTTCTTGCTCTTCTTGGCTTGCGACGAATATCCTCCGGCCTGGCTCAGGTAATAGCTGACTTTCTTGCCTTGCAGGAAAGACACCGTATTGGGCATCATCACCGCACCGCTAATCTTTACCGTATTATTATACTCTGGCACATTGATGACATCCCCTTCGCGCAAAACGATGTCCGCGTCACTGCCAGGATTGGCCAATGCCGCCTCCAAATCGATTCCTACCGTAAAAGTGCTGTCAACCGTCAGTCCCATCGATGTTGCCACCGCATCACCGATTTCTTTCCGAATCATCCTGATGGCATCCTCCATCCGTTTCAGCTCTTCGGCATTGGCAACACGCGTCAGCTTCGCGCCGCGCACATAGGCGAACTTGCTCACTCCGCCGGCCCGCTCGATAACGCTGCTCAGACGCTCGTTCTTAGTCCGCAGATTATATTGTCCGCTGTAAAGCACTTCACCGTTTACCGTCACGTTTACCTGCTCACTGTAGCTCGGGCTGCGGCGCACTATCACCTGATCATACGGCTGAAGTACAAAACCAGGCTGACCGTCGATGACAAATCCATCTTTCAATGCAAATGAATAATTCTCCCCCGTCGTTTCTGACTCCGTCGTACTCTTGGGGTCACGAATGCGGCGGGCGATATCCACACGCACTATCGAAGCGGCCTCCTTCAGTCCGCCTGCCGTGATGACCAAATCTTCCAGAGTCATATTGTCGGCATAAGTATATTCTCCGGGCTTGTTTATTTCTCCCGAGATGGTAACTTTCCCCCAATCCTGCAAATCATGGATACTGGGAATGTAAAGTATGTCATTCTTGCGCAACGCGATATCGGGAACCGTACCGTTCAATATTCCCACGACATCCACCGGCTGGACTTCACGCGTCAGATTCTCCCGTTCACGATAAAGAACCGCACGTGCCGTAAAGGCTTCGCCCAGCAGTCCGTCGGCCTTCTCCACCAACTGGCGTACCGTATTCAGATTTCCACTGAGCTGATAAATTCCCGGACGGTAGACAGCTCCCTTTATCTCCAGTCTGTTTGTATACCGGTCGAGAATCGGATCGACGGTGACCGCATCCCCATCCTGAACCTGAAAGTTGGTATAATTGTTTTCATCGACAGTCGCCACAGAATACTCACTGCCATCCTGGCGGATTACCCGCAAAGTCTTTTTGTATGCATCGGATGCAAAGCCCCCCGCATATGCAAGCAAAGTGCCCACCGACTCGTTCTTTTTCATCTCATACCGCATCGGACGCTTTACTTTGCCCGTAATCTTGACCAACGCTTCATATGCCGGAACAATGATTACATCCCCTTCCTGCAGGCAGATGTCATCTTCAATTTTTCCTTTCATTATATATTCGTACACATCGAGCGTAGCGACAACACTCCCTCCACGGGCCACTTTTACGTTTCGCAAGCTACCGATGGGACTTACGCCGCCGGCACTGTAAAGGGCATGAAAGACCGTAGAGAAAGAAGACAGTGTATAAGTGCCCGGAAACATGACTTCTCCCATCACGTTTACCTGTATCGTCCGGATATTTCCTAAGGTCACTTTTATGCTATTGCCACTATCAGCGTATATCTTGCGCAGTTCCTCCTTCAGCAGTCCATCGGCTTCCTTCATCGTTTTGTTGCCCAGATAAACCAGTCCCAGATTAGGAATGTTGATGAATCCGTCGGGAGAAATCTCCTGCTTGATTGTGTTCTGGCTGGCTCCCCATATATCTATAATGATTTCGTCTCCCGGCCCCAACCGGTAATTCTCGGGGGTGGCGAGGTTAATGTTAGGTTCAAAAGTCAGGCTGGCGGTATTGAAAATGTTCCGCCCGAACACCTCATTTTCCGGATTATACCTTCTAAAGCTCAGCGTATCGCCGAGAAGATTGACTACGCCGTTGTTTGTCTGGCCGGATGAAGACAAAGAAACATTTGTTCCCAGCTGTACGGCATTTTCTTTCTGGGCTTTTTCCTGTATTTGCCGCAGGCGGCTTGTCGAAATGACCGATTCGCTTTCGCTGCTTGTCGCTGTCGTCCCCATCTGCTGCTGGTACATCTCTTTCACTCGCAAGGCTTGTTCTTCCGTCACCCCCCGACTCAACAGCTGTACTGCTATCTCTTCCTGCCCCATTCCCTGCTGCATGGCCTGCTTTACATACTCTAAAACTTGGGTATCAGTCATACTTTGCGCCGAAACCGACAAGGCATTCGCCAATAGCATCAAGGAAAAAGCAATTTTCAGGAACCGTTTCATCATAATTGTCCAATAAGTCTTATTAAATCTGTTTACTCTCTAAATTTATTTTGCAAAGATAGATTTTTACTGAGGAACGGCAAAAGAAAAGGGCTGTTTTTATATTCCCGTTGTCATATATTATCATTCTTTTGAGATTGATGCCTCCGAGGCCGTTTTCTGATGCCATAAAAAATCTGTTTTCTCAGGCTATAATTTGTTTTTCAAAGACAAACCGACTGCTTCATCAAAGCCCCAAAGGCGGTTATAAATATAAATAATGTTAATTAAAAGCGAATTTTTGCACGATAACCATGTTTGATAACATAAAATCCATATCTTTGCATCGTGTTTTTCATGGTATTAGATTTAAGGTTAATGAAGATTGGGAATCTGGGAAGATTCCCTTTTTTTATTCTGCCCCATAATCCCGGGAAATCATCGGATATAAAGCCTCTATTCCCCCATGCTTTTGCGGTACATCTTGGGAGACATTCCGCAATGTCTCTTAAAATAGCGTCCGAAAGTGGATTGGTCCGGGAAATTCAACCTTTCAGCCACTTCCTTCACACTCAATTCCGTGGATGCCAAATAGTGTTGCGCATGAATTAGCGTAATGGTTTCTATCCACTGGATGGCCGTACGCCCGGACTTTGCCCTAATGACCGCGGACAGATAATTGGGAGAAAAGTGCTGTTCGTTGGCATAAAACATCACCGACCGTTCTTTGTCGCAGTGGCGATGTACCGACATAAGGAAGGCATTGAATATCCTTTCTTCCCGATTCTGCTGCGATTCCTCCACGGGGAAAGCGTTGAAATAGATTTCCATCAGTTCAAGCAGGAAAGCTTGCAGCAAATTCTGCATCGCCGACCGGAGCAGCCTGACAGACCGAGAGGAAGTAGCCTGCAACATCCGTTCATGCCGGGAATCCAATATGTGCGTCATCTGCCCGACACGGCGACATTGCTCCGGCATCAGCTGGATACACGGATGATTGCGGATGAAAAGACGGTCCATCACCGGAATCTGCGACAGTCCCGCAGCCAGCACACTCAGGTCTGCCTCCATCAAATAACCGTCAAAATCGTCGCTACGCCGCACAATGCGTATGAAAGTATAAGGCGTGTACAGACAAAGCCCTCCTTTCTCTATGTGATAGCTGCGGCTGTTCATCAGGATATCCACATTCCCCCGCCGGCATAAGGCAATACCGCATTTTTCAAGCGAAATAGTTCCGTAATTGGCATACAGTTCGTCAATGCCATATGTCTTGTATAACGGGTCATTCATGGCTGTCGTCCTCCTTCTTTCTGTTTGTATTCAGGATGTAAATTAATGAATAGAATCTAAAACCGCCGTGTTCTCTGTGCTATTTTTAGTGGAATATCGTTGAAATTGCACAATCCTTGCCGGAAGTTGCACTTTTCATCCCTAAAGAAGCGGCATATCTTTGCCATACAAAAACAATTAAAGCCGTATGAAACATCGATTCGTCTTATTTCTTTCGATTCTCTGCTCGTCCGTTCTGTACGGACAACAGGGAAACCTCTCGCTAAAAGAGTGCATCCAGGCGGGTATCCGCAACAATCTTTCGTTGAAAAATGCCCGTATCGACATGATGAAAAGCAAGACTGCGCTGACGCAAAGCCGTTCTCGCCTGTTGCCCGTATTGGCGGCCGACTTCCAGATGCTGGACTATCTGATGCAGCCTGCCAACGTGACAAGCGCCGCCGCATTAGGCACTGATTTCCCCGACAATCCTACCTGGAGCAAAGTACAAAGCATGCAATACACTATGGGTGCAGGCATTAATCTCAGTATGCCGCTCTATAATCAAACGGTGCTTTCTGCCACCAAAGTGGCCCGAACGGTGCAAAACCTGAGCAATGTATCTTATGAGAAGGCGGCAGAAGACCTGACCGTGCAGATAAGCAACGTTTATTATCTGGCACAAGCCTCTTTGGAACAAAGACGCCTTTTGGATGAAAATATCCGGCGCATGGAAGACCTTTGCGCGATTACGGAAGAGCTTTATAAAGGAGGAGTTGTATTGGAAGTGGATTTGAGCCGCGTGCAGATTAACCTGAAGAATCTGACGGCGCAACGCGACCAATATGCCATCCTCCACGAACAACAACTGAACCTGCTCCGCTTTTTGCTCGACCTTTCTCCCGATGTCCCCTTTGCTGTCAATCCTATGCCTGATGAAATCGTACTCCGCCAGGTATCGGGCGTCAGCGAGGCCCTTCCCGAACTGCGTTTGCTCTCTTCCCGGCAAAAGATGATAGGACAGCAGATAAAGGCGGTACGGGCGGGATACGTTCCTTCCCTTTCGTTGGGAGGAAGATTAGGGGTCGTAGGCTATCAAGACAAGTTCCGCCACTTTTTCCATACAGACCAAGCTACGCACAACTGGTTTGGAAATACCTATCTGGCCCTTTCTGTCCACATTCCTGTCTTCGACGGACGAGACAAACGGTTGCGCGTACGCCAGTTCCGCTACGATTATCAGCAGACGCAGACTGCATTGGAGCAGCGCCGCAAGCAGTTGGACAAGGATTATGTGGATGCCTCGCGCCAGCTGCAACATAATCTTGAGGTTTTTCGCACCCAACAAGAAAACTACCGGCAGGCAGAAGACGTGTACAACATCACCGAGGAAAAATACAAGGAAGGCGTGGCGTCGATGACTGAACTGCTGCAAGACGAGATGCGGCTGCGCGATGCGCAAGCGGCATGCGTCCAAGCCCACTGCCAGTGCAATGTGGCGCAGCTTACGCTGCTGAAGCTGTCCGGAAATCTCGGCACGCTGACAGAATAAGACAAGTTGAAAAAGGATTTTGCAACTATCAGAAAAACGATAACTCAATATGAAAACAACAAGCAGCAAGCATGAAAACGAGAGCCGGAAAGCATCCGGACTGAGAAAAGCCGTGTCCGTAGCTGGCATTTGCCTTGTGGGATGGGGCTTGTGGGAAACGGCCAATCTTTTTATCGGCTACAAAGGAAGCGAAACAACCGATGATGCGCAGGTAGAACAGTATCTTTCGCCCGTCAACGTGCGTGTGCCGGGATACATTCACCATATCTGCTTCACCGAGCATCAGTATGTGCACCGGGGAGACACCTTGCTAATCATAGAGGACGACGAGTACCGCATCCGTTTAAAAGAAGCGGAAGCCGCCCTACTCGATGCCCGCAGCGGACGCAAGGCTATGGGACACACGCTAAACACCGTCACCAGCACAGCTTCAGCCTATGAAGCGTCCATCGCCGAAGCACAATTCAGGGTGGAACAGCTGGAGAAAGACTACCGCCGATACAGTGCGCTGCTGGAAAAGAAAGCTACCACGCCCATTATCGTAGAGCAATATCAGACGCAACTGGAGATGGCACGCGAGCGGGTAAAGGGCCTTAAACAGCAGCAGAACGCGGCATTCTCGTCTGTCACCGAAGTGGGACAACGGCAAGAAAACGCCGAAGCTGCCGTAATGCGCGCTGAAGCCGCCGTAGAGATGGCACGGCTCAACCTGTCATATACGGTCGTACTCACCCCTTGCGACGGCTATCTGGGACGCCGCTCTATGGAAGAAGGACAGTTGGTCGGTGCCGGACAAACGGTTACAACCATTATTCCGGAAACACGGAAGTGGATAGTGGCCAATTACAAAGAGACACAGATTGCTTCGCTCTCTGTCGGACAAGAAGTGGAAGTAACGGTAGACGCGTTTAAAGGGAAGATTTTCCGGGGAAGAATCACTGCAATAAGTTCGGCAACCGGTTCAAAAATATTCAATGATTCCCACGGACAACTCGGCAGGAAACTTTGTAAAGATACAGCAACGCGTACCGGTGCGCATAGACCTCGACATATCGCCCGAAGACAACCGGAAACTGGCGGCCGGGATGATGTGCGTAGTAAAAGCAGACCTATAAAACTCCATTGCCTTTATGACCAACCGAAATAATTATCCGTTTTACGGCTGGATTCCCAAGCCGCTGGGCGCAGCCATTCTGGTGCTATTCTTCGTGCCGCTGTTTTTTTCCGGCGGGACTTACCTGAGCAATGTAAATATCATGGCGGGCGGCATGGGCGTTCTGACCGAGGACTTTCAGTTTCTCAGCTTCTGCGTCAGCATAGGAATGAGTCTGGTGTTTCCTTTCATGATACCTTACCTGCAGGCACGCAATGTGAAACATGTCTATTTAGGGGGATTTGCCTCGCTTATCGTGCTTAATTGGATATGCGCCAATACGCAATCCCTGCCGTTACTGGCCGGATGCTGCTTCGTTATCGGCTTCATCCGCGTAGGCCTGACTCTCAATACCACATTCATCATCGCACCCTATGCGCTCGGGGTCAACACTATCGACATGTTTACCCGAGAAGCCGCCACGCCCGAAGCAGCCTTTCAAGGCGAACATGAGCGTACGGTACTGATGCCGATACTTTATACCTATATTCTCATCCTTGTACAAGGAAGCAACTACGTGATGGCCTGGGTGGCCCAGGAATTCCGGTGGGAATATTCCTATTACTTTGCCATCGGCTTGCTGCTTGCGGCAATGCTGATAACGTTGGTTGCCTTCTGTCCGGCACCGACACGCCGCTGGAATATAAAGTACAGCCGCCTGGCAGACGCATTGTTACTGGCGGCAGCAATGGGAGGTTTCTGCTACATGATGGTGTACGGCAAGATTTACGACTGGTTCGACAGTCCGCGTATCTGGGCTGCTTTCATCCTGACGCTGGTATGCGGCGGCGCGTTCCTTTGGCTGGAGGCGCGGACTCCGGAATCTCCGCTTCTGGAATCAGGAACCTTCCGTCACCGCAATACGTGGATAGCCATCGGAATATTCTTGCTTACGATGCTTATAAACAGCAGTACGCTGTTTGTGACTACGTTTGTCAGGCTTTCCACCAATGCGGGCGAACTGGAAAGTGCCGCCATATCCTGTTGGGCCATACCGGGACTGCTGGCTGGACTGGTGCTAAGCCTTGTCTTCGTCAAACGGCATGTGCCTTTCCGCTATATCTACGCCACGGGATTCGGACTGATGCTGTGCGCCAACCTTTACATGTACTTCCAATATCAGACCATGGGAGTTTACGAACACAGCATTTTCCCCACCATCATACATTGGACGGGAATGCTGCTGCTGTATTCCATCCCTTGCGCCTTTGCCTTAAAGCACATCCCAATCCGTTATTTCGCCACATGGCTGTTTCTAATGGTGGCCGTACGCAATGTCGTGGCAACTGCCATCGGCACATCCGTCTACGGCAACTGGCTGCAAGAGCGGCAACAGCATTACATCACCCGTCTGGCACAAGACATACGGAGCGATAATCCGGTGGCGAGTTCAAGATTCCTCGTTACGGCCCACATGGGACAGGCACAAGGACAAAGTACATTCGAGGCCGACCGCCTTGCCGCTACTTCAATGAAGGGACAACTGACACTGCAAGCCACATTAGTGGCAATGAAAGACATCACCGGGTCGACTGTCTGGATTTGTCTGGCCTGTACGGCCTTCATTTTACTAATACCTTATTACAAGAACGAACGAACATAAAACAGAAAACTATGGAACTGAAAAAAACAGAAAAGCAGGCCGTTCTGGCTGCCATCAGGAGAAACGGCGGCAATCTTACTTTCGACGGACTGGAACAAACGACGGGATTGGGTTTTGCAGAGCTCTCCACTGTCATCGGACTATTGGCAAAAGAAAACCGGATACTGATGCGCGTCAATCACTCGGCAGACAAAACATTTCCCTACAAGTCAAACGGCGATGCCCTGTATGCGCGGTTCAAGGATTTGCTGTTCAAGCACCGGGGAAAAGAACGCAGCGTGGCGTTTTACGCCTCCGCACTGTGCATCAGCCCCAAGTATCTGACCGCCGTAGTCAAGGAAATCAGCGGAAAGACTACAACCGAATGGATTAACGAAGAGGCAATCGCAGAAATAGAAACCATGCTTTGCCACACCCGGTCCTCGATTAAGGAAATTGCAATCGAACTGGGCTTCTCAAACCTCTCTGTCTTCGGGAAATATTTCAAGGCGCACAAAGGAATATCTCCCAAATTTTACCGTGAAACATACATCAAAAGCCAGCTTTAAACGATGAATTACAGCCGGATTGAAGGTTACAGATTCCCTATGAAGCACGGACATCCGTAAAAAGGACGGGTGAAACACCGGTTTCCATAGGGGAAAAATCAGATATGAATGCACCAAACCGCCTTGCTGCCTATAACAAAACTCCCGTAAAACAAAAAAGTAAAGCTGCCGGAATCCGGCGGCTTTACTTTTTGCTTTATAAACTTCCGTATATCTAAAATGCTTATCCCCCGAAGTTGTCGTACATGATAGAGCTTGATTCCACTCCCAGGCTATCAAGCATCTTGACAACCGCATTCGACATCGGACCAGGACCACACATATAGTATTCAATATCTTCAGGAGCTTCGTGATCCTTCAGATAAGTCTCATACATAACCTGATGAACAAAGCCCGGAGTATATTTTACCCCTGCTGCGTCTGCTGCCGGATCCGGACGGTCCAAAGCCAGATGGAAATGGAAATTAGAGAAGTCCTTTTCCAACTGCAGGAAATCTTGCAGATAAAATACCTCGTTCAAAGCACGCGCGCCATAGAAGTAATGCATCTCACGGTCGTGGGTATTCAGCGTACGGGTCATATGCATAATCTGCGCACGCAACGGAGCCATACCGGCACCACCGCCGACCCATATCATCTCTTTCTTTGAATCAAAGATAGGATGGAAATCACCGTAAGGACCGCTCATCAGTACCTTGTCACCCGGTTTCAACGTAAAGATATACGAAGAAGCGATACCCGGATTAACATCCATAAATCCACTGCGGTCTGGCTTGAACGGCGGAGTCGCGATACGTACGGTCAGCATAAACACATCACCTTCTGCCGGATAGTTAGCCATAGAATAAGCGCGGATAGTAGGTTCTGGATTCACACACTTCAGTGAGAACATATTAAACTTCTTCCATGCCGGCAGATATTCGTCGCCAATCAAAGATTTGTCAATGTCCTTGTCATAGTCCATCGTAAATGCAGGAATCTTAATCTGTGCGTACGAACCCGGGATAAAGTCCATATGAGCGCCTTTAGGCAACTGTACCTTGAACTCCTTAATGAAGGTAGCCACATTCTTATTGGAGATAACAGTACATTCATATTCCTTAACGCCCATAACTGATTCAGGAACTTTAATTGACAAGTTTCCCTTAACCTTAACCTGACAGCCCAGACGCCAATGGTCTTTCTGCTGTTTGCGACTGAAATGACTCACTTCTGAAGGAAGAATCTCTCCTCCTCCCTCTACAACCTGACATTTACATTGGCCGCAAGAACCCTTGCCGCCACAGGCAGAAGATAAGAAGATATTGTTTACTGCCAATGTATTCAGCAGTGTAGAACCTGATTCTACTTCCAATTTATTCTCGCCGTTGATGGTTAACGTTACTTTTCCAGAAGTAACCAAAAACTTCTTGGCAACCAGCAAGATGATTACCAACACCAGAATAGTCACAAGGAATACTCCAATGCTCGCTAAAATAAAATTCATATCCATTGTCTATTCCTTTCTTATTAAATGTTCAAACCTGAGAAACACATAAACGCCATAGCCATTAATCCTACGGTAATGAAGGTAATGCCCAAACCTTTCAGAGGAGCCGGTACATTTGAATAAGCCATCTTTTCACGGATAGCTGCCAAACCTACGATAGCCAGCATCCATCCCAGACCTGAGCCTAACGCATAAGAAATGGAATCCCATATGTCACCGATAAACTTCGGGTCTGAAGGAGTGAGGTTGATGCGTTGCTGCATGAACAAAGACGCACCCATAATGGCACAGTTTACAGCAATCAGCGGCAGGAATATACCCAATGAAGCATACAATGAGGGACTGAAACGCTCCACAATCATTTCAACCAACTGAGTAATGGCTGCAATTACGGCGATAAAAAGAATAAAGCTCAGAAAGCTCAAGTCAATTCCCAGAATGCCATCGGCAGCAAGCACCTTGGTCTGAAGCAAATAATTGACCGGCAAAGTAACTACCAATACAAAGGTAACGGCGATACCCAGTCCGACAGCAGTCTTCACATTCTTCGATACGGCAAGGTATGAACACATACCCAAGAAGAATGCGAAAATCATATTGTCCACAAATATTGAGCGGACTAACAAACTTATAAAATGTTCCATATAATTATCTTCTTTTCTTGTTATTCCTTATCTTGCAATTCCGGATGCTTTGCACGCTGGTACCAAATAAGACACGCTACAATAATCAGCGCCATCGGCGGCATCAGCATCAAACCATTGTTTACATAACCTGCATCTTTGATTGCATCATAATTCAAGATATTGAAACCTAATAATGTTCCAGAACCCAACAATTCACGGATAAAGGCTACAATAACCAAAATCTTGGCATATCCTAATCCGTTTCCAAGACCATCCAGACAAGACTCCCACGGGCCGTTTGCCATCGCAAAGGCTTCCAGGCGCCCCATCAAAATACAGTTAGTGATAATCAAACCGACATATACAGACAACTGTACACTTACATCGTATGCAAAAGCCTTCAGCAGCTCGCTCACAATAGTTACCAAAGCAGCCACTACGACCAACTGTACGATAATACGGATACGATTCGGTATCGTCTTGCGGATTAATGAAATAACAACGTTAGAAAAAGCAGTAATAATCGTTACTGAAAGACCCATCACAATTGCCGGTTCCAATTTGGAAGTAACGGCCAATGCGGAACAAATACCCAAAACCTGAACGGTTACAGGATTGTTCATACTTATCGGAGTTGAAAAAACTTCTTTATTTTTAGCTGAAAATAAACTTCCCATGTAATTATCCTCCTTTATTTTATTCTTTAGCGGTTAAAAATTTGGTATAATGTCCCATGCAGCCTTTCAGCATTTGTCCTACAGCAACAGAAGTAATTGTACCGCCTGAGATTCCATCAACTTGAAATTCCGGTTTATCTACTTTTCCATTCTTAACCACATCCAAGCCGACAGTTTCCCCGTCCATCACATTCTTGTCCTTAAACTCATTCTGGAAATGTTCGGTAGCGATTTCGGCACCTAAACCAGGAGTTTCAGAAGCGTGTGAGAAATAAGTTCCATAAACCGTATTCTTATCCTCATTCAAGGCTACGTATCCCCAAATAGCTCCCCAAAGACCTGTACCGTAAACCGGAATCACATATTTTGTTTCTCCTTCAATCTCGCAGACAAACAAATGCGCACGACCGTTTTCCTTATATTCTTTTTCATAACCGGTAATGAAAGCTCCTTCGTATGTCTGCAAAGTTCCATCCTCAGCAACAATCATATCCGATTTAACCACTTTAGAAAATTCTGCTTCAGCATCCTGTACTTCTCTGATACCTAATGCAGACAAAATTTGTTTCTTAGTATCCAACTCTACATTCTTTCCTTGAAGATCGCGCAAGGAAGAATTAACGAAAGCAAGCAAAAATGCTACGATAATAACCAATACCGAAGCATAAATGATAGTATATGAATTACTATTAGTATTCATTGTATATTCGGTTTTTATTTGTTAGACATAGCACGTTTTGCACGACGTGAAATATTATTCTGTACTACAACGTAGTCAATCAGCGGAGCAAAAATGTTCATCAACAAGATTGCCAGCATCATACCTTCAGGATATCCCGGATTCAATACACGGATAATGATAGCCATAGCACCAATCAAGAAGCCATAAACGAACTTGCCGTTTTCTGTACGTGAAGAAGTAACCGGGTCTGTAGCCATAAATACAGCACCAAAACAGAAGCCACCTAAGCACAGATGCTCATACCAAGGCATATGGGCTATCGCGGTATCAGGGCCGAATGCATTGAATACCATTCCCATTACAGCGCCACCAACAAAGACAGACAACATGGTTCTCCAACTTGCTACACCTGACCATAATAAGATAACAGCCCCGATAGCTATAGCTATTACACTGGTTTCACCGATAGAGCCCGGAATCAGACCGGTTACCATATCCCATGAAAAAGCAGGACATTCAGCCACTTTAGCCACTCCAAGCGGGGTTGCAGCCGTCAGACCGTCAACTGTTTTTCCCAATCCGAAAATACTGTCGCTGGACACCCATACCGTATCACCAGACATCTTAGTCGGATAAGCGAAAAACAAAAAGGCACGGGTAATCAATGCCGGATTAAAGATATTCATACCTGTACCGCCAAACACTTCCTTCGCAAAAATAACAGAAAAAGCCGTAGCGACAGCGAGCATCCACAGCGGACAATCTACAGGAACAATCATCGGAATCAACATTCCTGATACAAGGAAACCTTCCTGAATCTCTTCCTTCTTCCACTGGGCTACAATAAATTCGATGCCCAATCCTACAACATAAGATACGATGATTTTAGGCAACACTGCCAAAAATCCGTAGCCAAACATCTGGATGAAGCTTCCTTCTACTCCAGTAGCATGATAGTGTTGGTAACCTACATTATACATACCGAACAACAAAGCCGGCAATAAAGCAATAACCACGAATGACATGATACGTTTGCTATCTATCGCATCGTGGATGTGCGTACCTGTCTTTGACGTTGTATTCGGAACAAACAAAAATGTTTCGAAGCCCTCGAACACGGAACGAAAAGCATGGTACTTGCCTCCCTCTTCAAAGTTCGGCTTTATCTTATCGAGATAATTTCTTAACGCTTTCATTTATTTTTTCTATAAATCATTGTAGTTAAATATTAGCACATTTCACGGCGAAGCATGTCTAAGCCTTCACGGACAATACGCTGCAGTTCCATTTTGGAAGAGCAGACAAATTCACACAAAGCAAAGTCTTCAGGAGCCACTTCATAGATTCCCAACTGCTCCATGCGGTCTATATCTCCAGCTATAATGGCCTTGATAAGATACTCAGGCATGATATCCATCGGAAGAACGCGATCGTATTCATTGGACATGATCATATGACGTTCACCTCCCTTGACGCGCGCATCCAACACATATTCTTTCTTCTTGCCCATCAACCAGCTGAAATATGAATGGCTTGTACTGTAGTCATTAAGACGCGGCATAATCCATCCTAGCATTTCATGCACATCGTTTCCTTCGGGGATGACAGTCACTTGGCTATGGAATGCGCCGAGAAAACCATTTGCCGCAATCTGCTTGCCGGTCAATACATTTCCGCTGATATAGCGCAAAACTTTGTCTTTATTTACATTGTTTGCCAACACTTCAGTAAGCAACGCACCTACTTTCAGCTTGCAATAAGCAGGCTTCTTCACTTCAGAACCTGCAATGGCAACCGTACGCGTCAGGTCTACACGGCCGGTATTGAACAATCGGCCTATGAAAATTACAGCCTGCGGGTCAATTGTCCAAACGGTCTCTCCTTTGTTTACCGGAGCGATATGGTTAATCTGCACGCCGACATTGCCTGCCGGATGCGGACCGTCAAATACCGTTACGGTTACATTCCGGGCCTGTGTCAGGGCTGCGCTTTTCTGGCTGGCACTGATGCTTAAATAAGTCTTGGCCATTTTAGCCAAAGCATCGAGTCCTGTCTGGAAATTAGATTCTTCCCCCTTCAATGCAACTTCAAACTCAGGAGCCAGCGGATTGCTGTCAAAGGCCGAAACAAAGATTGCTCTCGGAGCAACAGTCGGATCGGCAATCACATCATACGGACGCTGCCTGATGAAAGCAAACATTCCGGCGGTCAGCAATGCCTCTTTCACAGCATCTCCATCCATTGCGGCAATATCTTTCTTGCCGAATTCTTCGAAGTCCTGTTCGGAAGCCGCTTCCACTGTAATGCTCATCACCTTACGGCGTGCACCGCGCTCCACACTTGTCACTACGCCGCTTACGGGCGAAACAAATTTCACTTCAGGATGATTCTTGTCAACAAACAAGAGTCCTCCGGCCATCACATATTCCTGTTCTTTCACGACCACCTTCGGAGTGACTCCTGTAAAGTCATCGGGACATATAGCATAAAATCCCGGCTCTTTTACAGACACTATCTCAGCGGCAGCCTTGCCTTTCAGGTTTATGTCCAAGCCTTTACGCAATTTAATTAAATTTGCCATATTGGGTTATAAAAAATGGTTTTATAATTTGCGTGCAAAAATAAAGAAAAAATAAGGAAATAAAGAACAAATCCGAATCGATTTAGAGAAATATTTCTTTAAATCGACAAAATTCGACAGAGCCTGTTAAAAATCGATGTCAGAAAGTCCTGTATCCGGCTTTACACAACAACAATCGGCAACCCGCCTTTTTATGCCACTCCATGTTTTGATACCAAAACCCGCAAAAATCATGACAAAAATGAAAGCCCCTACGGCATGACCTCCCATATCATTCCCGTCTCTTTTTTTCTTGTCATGCAATCCGGCATTCCGGACATAGCCATACATTTATTTTATCCTATGGAAAACCCGGTTTCCTCTTTCACCCCAAACAAACCGGCAGATGCTTCCGCAAAGGTCAAAAAGCACAAAAATCAGGACAACCACTGAAAAATATCAGGCAACAATAAAGTGTTTCTGAAGAAAAATGCTAAATTTGCAACATGATTGAATTGGCCAAACATATTGAAGTATTATTGTTGGAGAATGATTGTGTCATTGTCCCCGGTTTAGGAGGATTCATTGCACACAACCGCACCGCAATCTACAAGGATGATACCAATGAATTTTATCCGCCCATGCGTACGATAGGATTTAATCCCCAGTTGACAATCAATGACGGCCTTTTAGCCCAATCGTATATGCAGGCATACAATACAGATTTCCCTGATGCAACGCGGAAAATAGAAAAGGTAGTCACACTGTTAAAGGAGCGGCTTTATCAAGAAGGGCGGGTTGACCTGAAGGATATAGGAGTCCTTTATTATAATATAAAGGGCAAATATGAATTTGAACCTTCGGCCAATGCCTTCTTCACCCCCAGTCTGTATGGTTTGGAAAGGTTTTCTCTTCCTCTTCTGCCTGCCCGGCAGAAGGCTTATCCGATTGCCCCGGCTGCACAAGCCTCCAAATCCGTCTCCCTGCGCGGATGGATAAGAAATGCCGTAGCAGTAGCAGCCGCCATTCTGCTGTTCTTCATCCTTTCCATCCCGGTGGAAAACACCTACATTGACGAAGCGAGCTATGCTTCACTTGGGTCTACTGACATGTTTGAGGCAATCCGCAACCAGTCGGCAGCCACGACCGTGCCGCAGGACAAAGAGAAAAAGACTCCGAAGAAAGTACGCAACAACATCAACACCTTAAAGCCCGTTGCGGTAAAGACTGAGAAAGTAGTCGTTCCGGAAGTTGAAGAGACAGGCAAGCCCGCTGCAAAAAAAACGGATGCTCCTCTTGCCAGAACAAAAAAGACAGTGAATGCAAACACGGTCGGCAAGTCATATATCATTATCGCCAGTCTGACAACTTCGGCTGATGCCGACAAACAGATTAAGAAATATAAGGAAAACGGCTATAAGGATGTGCAGATATTGGAATGTGACGGCCGCTACCGCATCGCCTTACATGCAGCATCAAGCCGTAACGAGGCTTATCAGGAGGTGAACGAACTGAGAAAAAACGATTTGTTTAAAAACGCATGGGTGTTTACCGCCAAATAATCCAAGCATTGATTTATCATGAAAAGAGTCAGATGTCCGAAGTGTGACAATTACATACAGTTTGACGAGACGAAATACGAATCCGGCCAGTCTCTTGTCTTTATCTGCGACAATTGCAAAAAGCAGTTCAGCATCCGAATCGGGAAGACAAAACTGAATGCAGCAAACCAACGCACGGAAAAAGTTGATGAAACAGAAGGCACACAAGACTATGGCAACATCATAGTGATAGAAAACGCCTTTGCCTACAAGCAGGTATTCCCGCTTCATGAGGGAGATAATCTGATAGGACGCCGCTGTAAGGGCACGGAGGTGGATATCCCCGTGGAGACCAACGACCCAAGTATGGACCGCCGTCACTGCATAATCAATGTAAAGCGTAATAAAGAGGGAAAAATCATTTACACACTGCGCGACAATGACAGTCTCACAGGCACATTTTTCATGAACGATTTGTTGGGAAGAAAAGACCGGATTCGTATAGAGGAAGGCGCAATCATCACATTGGGTGCTACAACCATCCTGTTGAGAGAACGAGCCGAGAATCATGCGAAGGAATAAACCTTGGCATAAATGCTGATACGGCAAGAAGGCCGTTTCTTCCCTTACATCTGATTCAGTTCCCTGACCACCGAGTCACGGAGCACCGCAAACCGGGGCATGTTGGCAGGGCTGACCGGCTTCTTGGGCTGCGACTTTATGAGCAGCGGATTGATGGGTTTCCCATTTTCATGTACACGGAAGTCCAGATGAGGGCCGGTGGAAAGTCCTGTAGAACCGACATATCCGATTACCTCCTTCTGCTTTACTTCCGAACCAACCTTTATTCCCTTAGCGAAACGAGACAGGTGCATATAGGTGGTAACATAAACACTGTTATGCCGAATCTTCAGATAGTTGCCCCCGCCTCCGGCCTGATACCCCTTGGCTATCACTTTCCCGTTTCCAATGGCGTAGACTGGCGTACCGGACGGTGCGGCATAATCTACCCCGTGGTGCGCCCGATAGCGTTTCAGCACCGGATGATACCGGCTGTTTGAAAAGCGTGAAGAGATGCGGTAAAAGTCCAGCGGAGCTTTCAGGAAAGCTCCCTCCAGACTGTTCCCTTTTTCATTGTAGTAAAGCTCCTCGCCGTCCTGCACAAACGGGATGGCATAATACACACTGTCTTCATGCTCGAATGATGCCGCCAGAACATGAAAGCTCTGCAGTCCGTTTCCCTCCACATACTCCTGCTCATAAACCACACGAAACTCATCCTGCTTCTGCAATCCGAAAAAATCAATGGTCCATCCAAATATATTCGACAGCACCATCGCCAATTGGGGCGAAGCATCACTTTTCTGCATGGCCACCCACAAAGAGGATTCAACCTTCCCCTTTACCGTTTTCCGCCTCCATTCCACCGGATTCTCCCCGCGATAGACACGGTGGCTGCTGCCCAAATCAAACACGACATAGGATTTCGGCCCCTCTTCATATACGAAATACCGCGGTTTTGCAAGGCTGTCCTTGCCTGTGAACACGGCATAAGCCTGCCCGCTCCGTATCTTCCGCACATCAAAGACCCCTTCAGAATTCTTGTTCAGCTCGTGCACATCCCGGAGAGACATCCCATGCTCGCGCAGCAGGATGGAGAGATTCTGGTTGTTTTCCACTACCCCATACCTGACATTGTATGCATCGACCGGGATGCCATACTTGTAAATAATTTCGCTTACCTCTGCCGAATCGGTCACTTCAACCTCATCCAAAGCCTTTTTTCCTCCGTTCCGATACATGAAATTAGAGACAATCCATCCGGCAAGCAATATCAGGATGACTCCTGCTGATATATAACACGTAACTCTGACAGCCTTCATTCTTCTTCCTGCTAAAATATTCACACATTACCGATAAAAGCAAAGATAAGGATTTTTATTGTCCAACCGAAATTTTCCCTCAAGAAAGCACATTCCGTTCTGTTAAAAGAAACTTCTTGTCAGGTGAAAAAACATTTCTGTCTTGGCGGAAATGTTTTTTTACGCAGGCCGCTGCCGCCCATAAAAAAGATTCCATCCGCCTTTGCCGTGGAATCGGACAAAAGACAAATGGAATCTCCCGTCTATGTAAGGCATTTACAATGTCTTCGGCTTATAAAGCGTGTTCCACCACGTAGGGTCGTCTTGCAGCCATTTGGCAAACCAGGCGAATATCGTGTTCTGCCAGCGGATACGCTTGCCGTAATCAAGGATATGATGGTCTTGTCCTTCTACCAATACCATTGCCGTTTCGCGTCCCAACAGCTTCAGGGCCGTAAACATCTGGATGCTTTCGCCCACCGGCACGTTCGTATCGACGGCTCCATGCAGGAAAAGCAAGGGAGTGTGCACCTTTTCCGCGTTGAACAAAGGACTATGGTCGACAAACAGCTCCTTGTTTTTCCACGGATAGCTATGGGCGGCCGACACTTCGCTATATGAATAGCCCCAATATCCTTCCCCCCAATAACTGGTATGGTCGCTGATGCCTGCATGCGAGATGGCTGCGGCAAACAGGTCGGTCTTGGTCTGCAAATATTGGGTCATGAATCCGCCGTAGGAAGCACCTATGCAACCTATCTTTTCTGCATTTACATACGGGTGTTCTTCAATGAACTTTTTGGTTCCTTCAATAATGTCTTCGGCCACACAGTCGCCGAAAGTATTGACATGACGGGCAGAAAACTCTTGCCCGAATCCGGTCGCACCGCTCGGCTGTATGACATAAACCACATATCCCAAGGCGGCATAGGCATGATGCGGGTAGCGGCTCTCGAAATCACGGCTTGTGGGACTGCATCCCCCATAGTAGTTCACAATCATCGGATACTTCCCGGCCGGATTGAAATGAGGAGGCAGATAAAAGCGGCCGCAGATGGTATCTCCTTTTGAACTGACGAAATCCCAGGCTTCGCAAGTTCCCAATTCTACGCCGGACAGGATGTCCTTGCTCAAGTCTTCCTTCAAGTCTACGCGCTGCTTCTTCAAGTCTACCGTATAGAGCCGGTGAGAGTTGCTTGCACTCTCGCCATAAAAGGCCATCAGCGGAGCATCCGAAGCGGCTGAAAAGGCAAGCACCATTTCTTCCGGCACATCAATCTGGCGGATACCCCCTCTTTCAGCATCGAGACAGTATAAAGAATAGCAATCGCGGTTTTCGGCCGTAAAGTAGACCTTCCCGTCTGCCTTGCTCCATACGGTACGCTGCACGTTCGGATTGAAATACTTGGTGAGAGGACTTATCTTTTTGTCCGAAAGATTCATCAAAAACAATTGATTGTCTATCATGCTCGGAATCTGCCCTTCCTTTACATTCTTTCCTATTCCGCCCAAAGCTTCCGGGCTTCCGGTAATCAGCACCTTTCCGGCATCCGGCGAAAATATTGCATGGCTGATAAAGCCGTCTTCGCGAACCAACTCTTCCGCCTTCAAGGTCTCCAGGTCGAGCCGGTAAAGGGAAGAAAGCGTAGTGGGGCGTTTCCCCATCCGGTGGGTGCTTACCATCATCAGCAGTGAACGCCCGTCGGGCGCAATATCGGTAGTCCATACATTCCGGTAACCAAAGGTCAACCGCTGCATCAACCCGGTCTTCAGGTCATATCGCGCCAGATACGTGCGGTTTCGCCAGCCAGGCTGACGGTCATCCGGGTCAATCACCTCATAAATATCCTTGCGTTCCTTCGGCCCTTCCTGTACCAACGTAAACAAGAGAAAGTCTTCCGTAGGCGCAATCCGGAAGTCTCCGTCCGGCAGGTTCTTTATCCACACATTTTCCATTCCGGTAGCTGGGTCGACTGTCATCAGTTCACGGCCGGACACCCCTTGACGCACATAATAATACTTGCATGAACGGGGCATCCAGTGCAGTCTTTCGCCTCTTTCGGCTACCACCTTTCCGCTTTTCAGATGCGTAATGCGTGTATAAGTCCTGCTCTTGCCGTCTTTCAGTCCGGTCTGATAAGCTGTCATCAAGTATTGTCCGTCCGCCGACAGCTCAACTCCGGTGAAGCGTGTGCCGTGCAACACATCGCTCAAGGTAAACATCCGACCTCCATCCTGCCTCAGGGTGAATACACCGTCTTGAGAAGTTTCCATACTCACGGTCGGACGGACATGCTCCCCCGGAGAAGAAAGATACTTCACCACAATCTGATGAGTGGCGGGCTCTAATTTCAGCTTCATATTCTTGGCCAATACGCCGTCTACATAAAGCTGGAAAGAATCTGTCCCCTTTATCTTCAGCTCCGCTTCACCATAATGCGTATTTTCCAACACGAACCCCAGAAGATGCAAGGCATACGAATCTCCTGTCCCGTATTGGGAAGACGACATTCCGTCGGAGCTTCCGCCCGTCTGGAATACTTGCGACAGAGACAGCGGCGTATCCAACCAGTCTTTTGCCTCCCATCTTTCGGCATCAACATCCGTACTGTCTACCATAAAAGGCCTTTGAAGCACATACGGGCCTGCATACCTGAACGAAGTTACATCGATGTGCTCCGCATGGACTGACAGTCCTCCGCACAGAGCGCATACTAACAATAATTTCTTTTTCATAATATCCAATGTTCTTTTGATGCAAAGGTAAGCAAATTATGAAACAAGCACATCAGAATCATGAATAAATCAGCTCAGAATGACAAGCGCATCGTACATCGCACTCCCTTCGTCTGGATGCCGGGATGGTTGCGGTAATTCAAGCGCCACACATAGTCAAGACGCAGGAACTTGAAGATATTTTCTATTCCGGCACTTACCTCCATGTAAGGAGCCTTACCCATCGTATAGGAATTCTTCGGGAAAACAAACAGGCCGCTCCCGTTCTTTGCCGGATTGTTCTTGTCCGTCAGATGTCCCCATAAGCCTCTAAAGCAGAAAACCTCCCTCCATTTGAGCTTTTTCAACAAGGGAATGCGGTTAAAGAGGTTTCCGTTCATGTAATAGGTTATATCCCACGACATGTATTCATCATTGATAAACTCTATTGCATTCATATTCGTATAGGCTTCCGGCTGAATCGTATAGGTAAGATTCGCGTTCGGTAATATCAGAAGCGGGTATGGAACCTTCGTCCACACCTTTCCCGCCTTCGTTATCAAGTCGACATAACCGAAGGCGGAAAACCAGAAACGCTTCTGGATGCCTATGTCCGTGCGCTGATAGTTATAATCAGAACCCAGCAATCCCTTTTTCGCCATCACGTGGGTCAGGTTAAAAATCAAGGCATCATATGTGATAGGCACACGCTGTGTGCGGGTCTGATAAAATTTCTCGTCCTTGCCATACCTGAACTTAAGCTCCAAAGCCGTCATATCATAACTGTCAAGAGATGTAATGGCTCCGTCGGAACCGATACGGTCAAAGACCGCATAGGGCGTGGCATACTCCCTCGTGTTGCGGATGACGGCACCGTATGAAATTCCGTTATAATGTTCGCGGGTGTATGTCAGTTCCGCCTTCCTCAAATAAGTGGCACGGGTGTCTTTCTGCCGCTTGATGGCCAGCATTACATTATCCTTACTGGTGTACATGTAGTTTTGTCCCAACTTGTTGATGTCATACATATACTCGAAACGAAGGGAATGTATCGGAAACTCCAGGCGGAAATCCTTCCGGTCGTTAAAGGAATATTCCACCAATGCATCGTACTTCATCTTTCTGTCGCGGGTACCGTATGCCGCATATCCTTCAAAAAACCAGTTCTTATTGAATACCGGCGTGGTTCCGCCCCCCAATCTGAAGCGTGCGCCCTCGATAGCGTTACCGTTGACAGTGCTGTTCATCGGCCCGAGGTCGAACATATTCTTCTCCGGATTCTTGTTTGTCGGAATATATCCGGAAACCAAAGTCGACACCACCTTCTCGGTAATGTAAAAGACCGGGACGGAACGCAGCTTCTTCATCAGCTTTTCCACCGAATTGGGGTTCTTTTTCCGGGCACTCTCCGGTCTGTTTTCCTCCCAATAGCTGTCAGACTTTCTATAAGCATCGTCCAAAGTCAGGACTGGTGCGCTTTCTTCGAATATCTGCGCGTACTCTTCTTGCGGTTTGTCAAAAGAATGATTGGTGTAGACATTGAGCCGCTGCGCATACATTCCTTTCGACTTTTCGCTTAGCTTGAAGTTTACACGGATATCGTCTTTGGTTATGATGCGTGTGTTATCTGCTGTCTTCTGGAAGGTCTGCTCTATCGTCATCTGAGAAACGAAGTTAAGATTTATATCCTTAGGAACATTCAGAATTACCCTATTGACAAAAAAAGTAGAGTCAAGAGTCACATACAAATGTCCCGTAAATCCAAAAGATTCGGAGTTAAAGGGAACAAACCCCAAGTCTACCGACTTTTTTCCGTTTACCTCAAGCGTATCCAGCAGATAATACTTATAAAAGTTAGGGCCGATGGTGGAAAGCGGGCTGACAAACCGCTGCAGAAACAGAGGGATATTATTCTTGAATATGTCAACCTCCTTGAAAGCTTCGTTCAGGAACTGTTGGATTCCGTCGCGGGAAAAGACCTCATCCACACCGGCCGATTTGCTTCCCTTCACCATGCGCTTCTCCGACTCCGGATTCTTGCGGTAAAACACGGTCTCTATCTTTTCCTTTTCCGAAATAGGCAGGATTGTCGTACCGACCTCAAGCGTGTCAACAAAATCGGCAAGAAAATCAAACTTTCCCGGCTTGCCGTCTTTCTTGGCTTTCGGCTTATAGTCATTCATGGCAAAAACCATTCTCTCATAGCGGTCATACTGAAAATAATCATGGTTACGAGGGTCGTTTTCATTCCGTGACTCGATAACTTTTTTTACGAATATGACGGCAGGGTTTTCCTTCTTCCTGTATCTTTCCCTTTTAGGCTTGACTATCACTTCATTCAAGGCGATTCCTGTGGGAACCAACTGAATCTTCAGATTGTTTGCCTTTCCGGAAACAATTTTGATGTCCTTGGAATCATAGCCCAAATAAGAAACTTCCAGAATTTCGGACCGGGCAGAAGTCGACAATGAAAATCTTCCCGATTCGTTTGTTATTGTCCCGACAGACGTTCCCTTCAGCAAAAGGGAAGCATAAGGCAAGGCCTCCCCTGTCAGCGAGTCGGTAACGACTCCCTTTATCTGGGTGTTCTGCCCTCTTGCACCGCAGCAAACGAAAAAGATTGCCAGTATGAAAAGAATTTTCTTTCCCATTCAGATTTCTTTTTTACTATATAATCACAACTGATTGCACAAGTCTTTACAAAACCGCTCATGCTTGAAGCGCATATAACGGCATATGGCTGTCATGATGAATACCTCGAAGAAAAAGTAAACCCAAGGCAAATCAACCAGACAAACCGCATAAAGCACAATGGCACGGGTATTAAATGTCAGGATATTCGTCCATTTCATCATCGGCAACGAATGCATACGGAATTTCATCCGGAAGTCTTGCGGAATATGCTCCATATCTCCATATTTTTCGCCCAGCTTCCTCATCAGGTTCTGAAAGTTGGGCGTCTGCCTTTCCTGCCTTCTCGTATAGCCGATATAGTTTTTCAAAAACAGTTTCCAAAGAAAGTTTCCCTTCCACGGAGTCTGCTCATAGATTTTCTGCTGCTGCACGGAAGTGTCAAGCTCGCTGCCCGCCTCTCCTTTCAGGAAGTAAAGATGAATTTGCCGATAGTAATCGGCCATGCCGCACTGATGACTGTGGCAGACAAAGCCTGAGTATAATACCATAGCAAACAGCAACAAGGTAACAATCCAAGTGTTCCGCACATTATCCTCAATACCCATCACCTGAAACTCCAGACCGTGATGAATGTAGAACCGGTAAACCAGCGCTATGTAAATGGGAATGAACCATACTTCACTTGCCGCCCCGTCGAGTATACGGCCAAGACGGGTCTTCTGCCCCGTCATACGGGCCAGCTGTCCGTCGGCACTGTCATAAAAGTTGGCCCAGGCCAGCAGCAGCACCGCTATGATATTCATCCACAGTCCATACGAACCTTCCGTCCGGTAGGAGCCGTGGGCGAAAAACAAGGAAGAGCCTGCCCCGATAATCATAGACAACACGGTTACGGCGTTGGGATGAACGCCCAGACGACGGAACAAAAGCGCCCACCAATAGCCGATAGGACGCGTCCACACCCTATCAAGCCATTCTTCGGTATCGGTAGACTTATACGTTGATTCAATATTCGTTTTTGCCATATCTTTATAAAATTTTATTCATCACTGCCCTTCCGTCCGCCTACCTTCATCAAAAGCAAGCCGACAGAAGTCCAAAACAATTCGCGCACCCTGCAGATGATGCTGACAAACATACCTACATCGCCTGTCATGCCCATCTGAGCGACAGACATGGCAAAGCCTCCTTCCCTTCCGCCTAATTGCAGCGGCATGAAGCCAAGCAGATTCGCGAAGAGTGAAGTGAAGGCAAGTATAAGAAACGAGTGCAAAAAAGTCAGTATATACCCGTCAACCCCTCCTCCGCCATTGATGTCAAACAGCAGCAACATGAAGAAAATCTCAAAACTCTGCAGCAGGCGTCCGACATATTCCAGAAAAAAACTTCCGAAAAACGAACGCTTGTTCTGTCCCTGCAGCTCCGAAATCTGCTCGTCTATTTTCTTAAGGTCGGCCAGATGGTTTTCTTCGAAGCGTTTTCCCCATTTATGCAGTCCCGGCAACTTGCCGATAAAGTGAATCAGCTTTACCACCATGCCGTTTTTATAGCCCTTCACGAAAAGATAGATACCACCCCAGCAGAAAAGGGCAATGAGAAACAGGATGATTCCTATACCCGCATTAAAGGGAAGGTCGCCTGTTACGGCAAGTATAAGGTATGTAACGATGCCCGTCACCCAAAACCAGAAATGGCTGAATATATGCATCATGGCAAAAAGCACGACAGAAGATGTGGCCCGACGCACTCCGATATATTTTGACATTTCCATTATCTTGTAAGGTTCGCCGCCCAACAGACCTACCGGCGTGGCATAATTGAGGGCGAATCCTGATATGGTAATTTTCAGCAGGCTGGCAAAATCAATCTTGCAGGGGCCGCTTCCCTTGATGATGACTCTCCAGGTGCAGGCGTTCATGACATACAGCAGCCCCCACAGTGCCAGAATAGCCACCAGCCAGTATCCGGCTTTCGTTATATATCCCCATAGCTCGGCAAAGCTGACATCAAACGTGAAAAACATGATGACGACAGCCGCAAGACCTACGATAAAAAACAGGTTGTTCAGAGATTTCCGCATAATTCGTTCTTATAGTTTTTCGGCCGGATGCAGATATCTGCCCTGCCATTCCTTATAATAATCGGGCTTGTCCACCATCAGCTCGCCGTCGGCATCGATGAAAAGCTGCACGGTCTCCCCTTCGGCACACAAAACGCCGTCGCTTTCCCGGTATATCTTATAATGATAATCAAGTCTTGCCCCCAGTCTGTAGACATAAGAAGTATGGATAACGGCCACATCATTTATGGCAAGCGGGGCGTAATACTTTATATGAATGTCATATATCGGGGCATAAATGCCCGAACGCTGCATGTCGGCATACCCTATGCCCGGATAATGGCGCCCGAACGACTCGCGTCCGTCTTCCAGATACGTGACATAAGAGCCGTGCCATACCCTCCGCATCGAGTCTATCTCGCTGAATCTTACCTGTACGCGGCAGATGTCCTTTAGTTCTTCCATTCCTGACTGAATTTATGCCGCATCAAGTATACAGTCCGCCGTTGATTGAAATCACATCGCCCGTAATGTAGCCCGCATGCGGCGAGACCAGAAAGGCTACAAGCTCGGCCACTTCTTCCGGCGTGCCGAAGCGGTTGGCCGGGATTGTCTTTTTCAATGCAGCTTCGTCAAGTCCTTCCACCATGTCGGTCTTGATGAAACCGGGAGCGACGGCATTGACCGTCACATTTTTGCGCGCAACCTCCAGCGCCAGAGCCTTGGTGGCAGCAATGAGTCCCCCTTTGGCAGCAGAATAGTTTGTCTGTCCCGGCATGCCTTTGATGCCGCTCACACTGGCCAGACTGACTATGCGCCCGAATTTGTGAAACATCATCGCCTGCAAAAGCGGCTGCGTAACGTTATAAAACCCTTTGAGCGTAGTGTCTACCACTTGTGTCCAGTCGTCTTCAGGCATCAAGGCCATGATATTGTCACGGCGTATGCCGGCATTGTTCACCAAAACCTCGATATATTCATCGGGATGATTTTTTTCCCACGCTTCAAGCGCCCTGCATGTCTGCATCCGGTCACTCACATCAAACTGCAGAAGCTCTCCGTCCTGACCGGCTTCTCTCACCAGCTCAAGAGTCTTCCGGGCTTCTTCCGCATTGCGAACATAATTTACAAGAATCTGATAGCCTGATTGGGCAAGCCTTACGCAGACAGCACGGCCTATGCCGCGGCTTCCGCCTGTAACCAATGCATATTTCATCGTCATTTCTTTTTTCTTACTGATTTAATCCATTTCGTTATATCCTTGTTTCCGGCGGTGTCATGCGGTCGGAAACTGATTTTCATCCGCATGATACCGTTTTTTTGCAGAAGCATATTCTGCGTCAGAAAGTCCCGCTACGCTTCGTCCCTAAGCATGTTCCATATCCGCTCTTTCCCAACAATCTCCGCACAGGTAAAAAGTGAGGTCATCGTTACGCCGTGCAGCCCGTGCAACACCAGATTCTGTCCGGTTAGATACAGGTTGGGAATCGGCGTACGCGGAGAAAGAACGGTCTGCATCGGATTCCTGAAATCTTTCCGCATGCCATAAGCCGAGCCTTGAGGCGTGGAAGTGTAGTCGCGATAAGTAAGCGGAGTACTGACATAGCGCGCCGAAATCATCTCCCGAAAGCATGGAACGACCGTTTCGGCCAGTGCAATGCATTCGTCGGCACGGCGCTCTTTCATCTCTTTGTAAGCATCCCCCCGGCGTCCGACCCTTGTATCGCTCCACGGTTCGCATTCACTCCACCTCATCGGAGTAAGCAAATCCACCTGCCGAACGTATTCTCCGTCTTCCGGCATCCGGCAAGCCATCAGGATTCCTCCCACCGGGCCGTCTTTCTGATAAAAAGTCCACACATCGGGATGCCGGTAAACATACCGGTTATAATTGAAGTACTTCAGGGTTTGCGGCTTCATGACCAGCGAAACCGTAAGCATTCCAAACGTATTTTCCTGACCAGAAACCCGAGTCCGATAGGCCTTCCGCAGCTTCTGGCTCTGCTTTATCCAGCTGCAGGTTACGGCCGGATGAACATCGCTTATGAACAAATCTCCCTCATAGACCGTTCCGTCTGCACAGATTGCCTGCACCAGCCGCCCGTCTTTCTCTACCAATTCCTGCACTTCCGCATGGCAAACCACCTTTCCTCCATAAGCCTGAATATCGTTTGCCAATGAAGCGGCAATCAGGGAGCCGTCTCCCTGCAACCGCCAGCTGCTTTCTATAAAACTGCTGTTGCCGTGCAAAAAAGTAAACAACGGCAGCGATTCGCGGCGCAGCTCCATCTTCAGCGAAGTTCCGCTAAGTACATTTATCAGCATCTCGTCGTGAAAAGTCTCTTCCAGATACTGGAAGGCCGACTTTTCAAACAGTTCGGCGGGAAGAAGGGTTTCTGACAAAGAAGGATTCAAGACATCCAGCTGATGTTCTTCCACCGTCCGCAGCAAGTTTGCATAACTTTTCAGTCCGTCAAGCTCCTGTGGAAAATCCGCCGCCAATGCTTCGACAAACACATCATATCCTTGATGAAAAGAAAAAGTATGCGCACCAATCGTCACCCGGTCAAATGTTCTGTCGAGTTGCACCCACGGAAGGCGGAGCAGACCCAGTGATTTGAACGCAGCATGCAGAGACTGGCCTTCGCCCAATCCTCCCACATAATGGAAGCCTGTATCAAAAAGCATTCTGCCACGCCGGTAACTCTGAATGCATCCGCCGGGCTGACTCCCCTTTTCAAGCACCAGCACACTTTTTCCAAAGCGCGAAAGGATATGGGCACACTCCAATCCTCCCAAACCGCTCCCGACAACTACTATGTCATACTTCATCTTTCAAGATTTCAATCATACCATAAAAGGTCAGAGCACTTTCATCACCCCTTTATATTCCATATAAACCCTTTCGTCGTCCGACATCTTCGCCGTTACGGCAAATCCTTCTTCGGCCGGAGTGCAGTTTATCCGGACATTTACCCACGGACAAATGTCGGGTGAAGCGACCGCCGTCAGACGGCACTGCCTTATAAAACCGATAAACAGCCTCTTTCCTGTCAGGATTTCCACGCATTCCTTGACGGTTTCAATATTGCAGACGCCCGGACAAACGGGATTTCCGGGGAAATGCCCCTGATAAATGTCACAATCGGGCAAAAGGGCGACACGAAACACCGTGTCCTGCCCTTCTGCCTTCCTGTCGATAATTCTATAATATCTGTTCTCAAGCAACATGGCATATTATATTTACTGTGGCTTCACAAAGATTTTCATCTGCACATCGGCAATAATCTCACCGTCTACCGAGGTCTCCCCCTTTATGATGGTAATACCCTCCAGCTCCGCCCCCATGGTAATAGTGGTATGCAAGACCTCATTCACCCGGGGACAGCGAAAACAATGAAAATTCTTCACCTCGCCAATATATCCCACAGGAGCATCGGCCGCCCCTGCCATACGCGCTCGGTAGCCGGAAAAGGCAGAAGCCGACTGAGCAATGTGTTCTATCACGCCTGCTTCTGCAAGCGACTGTCCTTCCGCACCGACAAAATAATTGTCAGGCCTGACCATAAAGCTCGTCACCGCCTTGTCGCCTTCCACAGACTCCAGTCTGTCGACCATTATAATCGGGGCACGCTGCGGAATCAGCGCCGTGATATCCTCACCTATACCTGTCATGCCGGCAAATGAGACTCTATATAGTCGTAAAGATTATTGAATGTCTTGATTTCCCGCAAGTCTGAAACAGGAATCTTAATCTTGTAAGTCTGCTGGATAATCGCAACAAGATCTACCAGACTAAGGCTATCCAGAGACAGTGTCTCTTTCACATTTGCTTCCGGAGTAAATGCTTCTGCCTCCACTTCAAATTCTTCCGACAATAAGGAATTTACTTTTTCTACTATTTCTTCACGTGTCATAAAATATGGTTTTATTAAAAATTAGATTATAGATTCTTTACGATAATAGTTGAATTGGTTCCTCCGAATCCGAAAGAATTCGAAAGAAACGTATCAAAGTGTATCTCGCGGGTTTCCGGCAAGATATTTATGCAAGCCGTATCCTCGTCCGGATTTTCAAAGTTGATGTTGCCGGCAATGAAGCCGTTTTTCATCATCAGGGTGGAATAAATAATCTCACTTGCTCCGGCCATCCACATTTCATGTCCGGTCTGGCTCTTCGTTGAAGTAACCGGCACCTTGGTTTCTCCAAAGATTTCTGCGATGGCCAAAGCTTCACGGCTGTCGCCGATGCGTGTAGAAGTGGCGTGGGCATTGATATAACCGATGTCTTCCGCCTTAATGCCACTGTTTGACAGGCACAATTCCAACGAACGGGCAGGCCCGGCCACGTTTGGCGTTGATATATGGTCGCCGTTGCTTGAGAATCCCCAGCTTATGATTTCGGCCAAAATCGGAGCTCCCCTTTTCACCGCATGCTCATAGCTTTCCAATATCACCGTTGCAGCGCCGCCTCCGGGAACTAATCCATCGCGATTCCGGTCAAACGGACGGCTCGCTTTCGTCGGTTCGTCCTCTCTAACGGAGAAAGACTGGATTCCGTCGAATGCCGCCACACTATACATGTTGGCTTCTTGAGCACCACCGCACACGATACAGTCCTGCAATCCGTTGCGAATAAGCAAAGCTCCCAACCCGATTGCCTGGGAACCGGAAGCACATGCTGCTGATGCAGTCAGGCTAATCCCCCGCAATTTGAACAGGCAGGCCAGATTCATCGTCACCGTTGAATTCATCGACTGGAAAATAGCTCCGCTCCCACAGGCCGAAGTGTCCTTGAAATCCCTGAATTTGTCAAGAGCCTGCATGGTTGCTTCGGCCACCGAATCGTTGCCATATATAATTCCTACCTCATGACTGTCGATATAATCCTGGTCCAGTCTGGCGTGTTCGAGCGCCGACCGCGTAGCCATATAAGCATATTGAGCTTCTTCCGGCATAAACTGCCTCAGATTGCGTGATATGAACGGCTTCAAATCGGGATGTTCGATATGGGCACACAATGCAGAACGGAATCCGGCATCCTTACGCTCCTGACTAAAAACGATGCCGCTCTTGCCCGTATACAGCGAATCACGTACCTCATCAAGCGTTTTACCCAGACACGACCAGATTCCCATGCCTGTTATCACTACTCTTTTCTCCATAGTTTTCTCCTTTTTATAAGTTCTTTTTATAGCAGCGCCTTCTCTTTACAAAAGTTGGATGCAAAGGCTTCCACTGCGATAATTCCTTCATATTACTTTCCAGCTGCGGCCCCGTCTCCGCCCACTTGTAATCACATTTATTATATATAGGTATCAAATCATTAAAGAACAGGGCGTTTACCCCCAGTCCCTGATAATCCGGCCGAACCGCAATCAGCAGCAACTCGGCCTTATCCTCGTGTTTCCACTTCAAAGCCCGAAGCAAATGATACCATCCGAAGGGGAAAAGCGTCCCTTTTGCCTTGCGCAGTGCATGCGACAAGCTACCCATCGTAATCGCGACTCCTATCAATTCCCCTTTTTCATTCTCTATAATGGGGAGCATCGGCTTATCTATCAGAGGGAAATACCGCTTCACATACGAATCTATCTGCCGGTCAGACATCTCTGTGTAGCCGAACAAAGGAGAATAGGCTTCGTTCAATAACTGGAAAACCTTCCTGCCATATCCTTTTTTATAAACATCCTCATTGCTCAGTTTGCGGACGCGAAGCCCGAACAGCTCCTCAGACAAATTCGCTACCCTCGCATATTTGGGAGGAATCTCTTTAGGTATATCGATGCGAATCTGCACCCAATCGACTTCTTTCCTATAGCCCAAAGCTTCCATGTGCACCGGATAGTAGGGATAATTGTATATGGTAATCATTGAACCCATCTGATCGAAATCTTCTACCAACATACCTTCCTTGTCGAAATCAAAGATTCCCATCGGCCCTTGAATGCAGTCCATGCCTTGTTTCCTGCCCCATTCTTCCACAGCCCCCAATAAAGCCGCAGAAACTTCCGGATCGTCAATAAAGTCTATAAAGCCAAACCGGACATTCCGCGTATGCCACTTTTCATTGGCCCGGCGATTGATGATTCCTGCTATGCGCCCGACTACATTTCCCCTTTTATTGTAGGCGATGAAAGGTTGGATATCCGAAAACTCCAAGCCGGGATTTTTCCGCGGATTAAATGTTTCACGAACATCACTATGCAAATCCGGAACATAATACGGACAATCTGCGTATAATCTATCTGCAAACGCCACGAAATCGTCCAACTCCCGTTTCGTCTCAACCTTTTTAATCTCAATATTGCTCATAACGGAAGCAAAAATACAAATGATTTGATTAGCGCAAAATTAGTAAAAAACAAAAATAACCTATAGGATATTTTTCCGGAAATACAGGATATTATTGGTAAATAAGAACCAGTTAAAATCAAAAAATCAGCAATAAGCCGGTCAAGACTTGTCGCTGATTTCACAATGAAGCTTCCGGTGTGGCCTTAGAAGCTATACTTTTCTGCCAATGACAGAGAAATCGACCGTTTCACTGGTTTCATTCCAGTCGTTTATCGTAAAGTTCCCCGAGTCTTCATCGGCAAATATTTTTTCAATCACAATATTCAATGTCAGATGCGTATTGGCCGTCAGCGGACTTTGAAGCGGCTGCGAGACCTGATATACCGAACCGTCTTTCAGCGTGACCAGCAGTTTCAGCAACGGATGGGGAGACGAAGGAAATACCATCACCGTGGGATTGGACATTGTCCGCCGGTCTTCCGAAGCCGTCAGGTCAAACTGGACGGTTTTTGTCGTGTTCTCCGGTTCCGCTGTATAGAAATTCAAGCGTTCGGCAATCCCGACAATCTGCGCCTTTACACTGGCAACACTTCCGCTGAAAGGAGTCCCGTCTTTTTTCTTTACAATCAGACTCACCCCGGCAACGACGCGGTCCAGTGCCACCTGCAGGTCTTCCGTTCCTACCACCGCCTCTTTCACCCCATATACCAGGTCATATGTCGGCATATAGGTCGTGTCACCCATGTTTTTATGCAGACTAAAAAATTTTTTTGACAAGTCCATATCCCGCGTTAGTCCCGGATGATTGATGGCCGGTGCTTCAAAAATGGGAGTATCATATTTCGGAGTCCCCCAATAGACCATATTATATTCTCCTACCGGAAGCATCAGTTCGCGGTTATACTTCCCTGACACCAAGCCGTTTACCACGGTATACTGGCCGTTGAACACTGACAAGGCTCCGTTTACATAATTGCCATAATAAACCGATGTCCCGGCCTGACACGGATAAACCTCTACGATACCGGAAAAGGACTTCAACTCAAAATTCTCAAACATGCGCATAGTCAGAGCCGGACTGACCAATTCGTCCGTATTCTTCTTTTCATATATACTTTCTTCCTTATGGCAGGCAGAAAAAAGAAGCAGCAAACCGAGCATTCCAATGATTGTTTTTTTCATAACTGTAATTATTAATTGTTTTTCGGCAAGCTTGTAACGCTTGCATATCTTAATAACAATGCTCGGAATGATTTGTTCGTTTTACCCCCATCCCAAACAAAAGCACAAAAAAAACAAGGCAATGCTTTTTTATTCCAATTTAAATAAGTATCTTAGGAAATTATTTAAAGTTGAAGCATTATGGATATGCGTATTTTTCATGTAAAATCCAATAAGACACTTCCTATTCACGAAGGAAGTATTCTTATCGCTTCTCCGTTACTTCACAATTATCACTTTACCCGTTCGGTCATTCTGATGGTTGCACATGATTCTGATGGAAGTGTAGGACTAACCATGAATAAACGGTTCAGTGCGCGGTATACTCTGAACATGATGGTACCAGACCTTAAAGATGCCGCTGCAATACCGGTCTTTTCAGGAGGCCCGATGGAAAGAGACAACCTGTTTTTCATCCATACGCTCAGTTCATTGGAAGGTTCCATCCCTTTGGGATACGGACTTTACCTGAACGGGGACTTCGAAAGCATAAAGAAATACATTCTGGACGGGCAGCCGATGGAAGGACATATCCGTTTCTTCGCCGGATATTCAGGGTGGGAATACGGCCAACTACAGCAGGAAATAGAAGAAGATGCATGGATAATCGGCCAAAGCAACCCTTTGAACTTCCTGAAGAACCAGTCTGCCAACTTTTGGAAAAACTGCATGAATGATTTGGGAAACCCTTATCGCATGTGGGCGAAATATCCCCAATTCCCTTCGCTCAATTGAAAGGATTGAATTTCTGGAACAGACAGACATCATGATAACGGCTTCCGATGCGGAACCACTGGGGAAGACACGCGCACTCCCCGTATCCGGCTGAAAGAAACAGCCGGACGCAGGGGATATTGTCTTTCCGGACATAGGCATAGAGCTGATGAATCCCCAGCAGTCTGAAGCAATGAACCTCAAGCAGCCCCAGCGCTTTGCGCGCAATGCCTTTCCCGCGCATCTCCGGCTTTATGACTATGCCAACTTCAGCCCGGTTGTGCCGGGGGTCGAACGTGCAAAGGTCGATGATTCCCAATGTCCCCCTGTCCTTATGGCCTATCATCAGCCGCAGCTGGCGGTCGGCAAACACATCATTTTGTGATTCCAACAAATACTGTTTCAGCTGATAACGCGAATAAGGCCCGGTCGCATTGCTGTCAGGCCATAACATCTCATCGTTTTCAAAGAGGAACATGCTTTCCAAATCCTCCGGCTCGGGAGCGCGCAAGACAATCTCATCAATCCAGCTTTCCATAATCAGACATTATCCGGGTTTTCCAAATCAAGCTCCGCCAACAAACGCTTGCGGCTCGGCATGCAAAACAGCGAAGCCAGTATCATCATGGCCGCACACAACAGTCCGGCAGTGTCCAAAGTGCTGTAATATACAAACAAATCCAGCAAAAGCGGAACCAGCAACAAGACCAAACGCACCCCGCTCCACCGATGATAACTCTCCAAGGCCTTCAAAAAAGAAAGACGACGGACATGGCGCGTCAACAAGACCTTGAACATATAAAAAGACAGCGGTATCACTCCTACCGTCATCAATACACCCAAAACCTGGAGGAGATAAGCCATACGGGCATTGTCTACCCACATTCCCTGCGGTATGACATCCGATTCATACAAAACAACGGCTGCCAATACAATTATCCACATCAACGAATACTCCACCTTCAGGCATCCTAACAGACGGCTAATCTTTTTTTCCATCATTTTTACATTCTATCATTTACATATCAAACAGTTCCCGTAAAGGCTATGCGGTTTACAATCGAACGCCCCAATGTCACCTCGTCCGTATATTCCAGTTCATCGCCGATTGAAATACCCCGTGCTATGACGGTCAGCTTCACATCAAATCCGCTTAACTTCCGGAAAATATAAAAGTTTGTCGTATCTCCCTCCATTGTTGAACTCAATGCAAGGATAATTTCCTTTATCCCTCCGGCCTTTACACGCTCTACCAAGCTATCTATCTGCAGGTCGGAAGGGCCGATGCCGTCCATCGGAGAAATTACGCCCCCTAAAACGTGATACAGTCCCTTGAACTGCTGAGTGTTTTCTACTGCCATCACATCGCGGATATTCTCTACAACGCAGATGACAGACATATCCCGTGCCGGGTTAGAACAAATGCGGCACACATCCGAATCGGATATATTGTGACAAACCTTGCAGTATTTGACTTCATGCTTCAGGGTTATCATCGCATTGCCGAATGCTTCTACCGTTTCGGTATCTTGACGCAGCAGGTGCAGCACCAGTCTCATGGCCGTTTTACGCCCGATGCCGGGAAGTTTCGCGAACTCTCCCACCGCTTTCTCCAATAATGCTGACGGATATTGCTGGTTCATTTCTTTTTCCACTTAAATCAGTTCGGAGGGCAAAAATACTAAAATTCTGTATATCTTTGCACATCCAAAAAAATTATCATGAACGGTTTTTTTATTCTCCTCACCATATTTCTGTATTTCGGGCTTCTGCTGTTCGTTGCCCGGCTGACAGCCAACCGACACACGGACAATGACGCTTTTTTCCGGGGGAATCGCCAGTCTCCGTGGTACATCGTTTCTTTCGGGATGATAGGAGCCTCGCTTTCGGGGGTGACTTTCGTATCCGTTCCCGGCATGGTAGGCAGCATTGGCATGACCTACATGCAGACTTGCCTCGGGTTCGCGGTCGGTTATCTCGTTATCGCCCACGTGTTGCTCCCTCTTTACTACCGGTTAAACCTTATCTCCATCTATACTTATTTAGGGCAAAGAATCGGGCGGCACTCGTACAAGACCGGCGCTTCATTCTTCCTTATCTCAAAACTGCTGGGTGCAGCCGCGCGCCTGTATCTGGTGTGCCTGATTTTACAACACTATGTATTCGATGCTTATCACGTTCCTTTTGCCGTCACCGCCGCCGGCACAGTGATACTGATATGGCTCTATACGCGGCGCAGCGGCATACGAACCATCGTGTGGACCGACAGTCTGCAGACTCTTTGCCTGCTGGCCGCATTGGGACTGATATTATACCAGACGATTGACATACTGGGAATAAACCTGAAAGAAGCAGTCGCACTTGTCGCCCGAAGCGAGTACAGTCGCATCTTCGTATTTGACGACTGGCATTCCAAGCAGAACTTCTTCAAGCAGTTCTTCAGCGGAATTTTCATTACAATCGTCATGACCGGCCTTGACCAGGACATGATGCAGAAAAACCTGTCGTGCCGGAATCTGAAAGAAGCTCAGAAAAACATGTATTGCTATGGCGTTTCATTCGTTCCGGTCAATCTGCTGTTTCTTTCATTGGGCATTCTGCTGCTGGCCGTCGCTTCGCAACTGAATCTGGCCGTACCGGAAAAGGGAGATGACATACTGCCCATGTTCGCAGCCGGGGGCTACCTGGGATATTCCGTTCTCATACTGTTCACTATCGGCATCATAGCGGCCGCCTTCTCAAGTGCCGACTCCGCCCTTACCGCCCTCACCACAAGTTTCTGCATCGATTTGCTGAACATAGGCCGGTATCCCGAGCAGAAAGCACAGCGCATACGCAAACTTTCCCACCTGCTTGTCTCCATCGCATTCATTTCATGTATGGTCATATTCGAGTCAATCGGCAGCCAGAGCGTCATCGACACCATTTATATATTGGCATCCTACACTTACGGACCGCTGCTGGGATTGTTCTGCTTCGGCCTGTTCACCCGGAAGCAGCCGCGAGACCGCTTTGTTCCCTATATCGCCGTAGCTTCTCCCATAATCTGCTATCTGGCAGACAAGGCCGTATATGCGGTTTCCGGCTATCAATTCGGTTATGAAATGCTGATGGTAAACGGACTGCTGACATTCGGCGGCCTGATGCTGCTCAGCATCGGAAACGGGGAAGCCGGCAGGAGAAAGATTTCATGCTGAGCAAAAAGTTCCGGCACGGCGGTGAAAACCGCTTTCCGCCCGATAAAAAAGTACCCTCTTCGCATGTTTTCCGCCATTTGTCGCATAAATCCGCCAACATTCCTTATCTTTGTCATCAGATTAAACATTGAATTTATGAAAATAACCAGTGCTGAATTTGTCGTAAGTAACCAATGGGTTGAGATGTGTCCGCAGACCAACCTGCCCGAATATGCATTCATCGGACGCTCGAATGTAGGGAAATCCAGTCTTATCAATATGCTGACCAATTTTTCCAAACTGGCCATGACCTCTTCCACCCCGGGAAAGACACTGCTTATAAACCATTTTCTGGTAAATAAAGAATGGTATCTTGTCGATTTGCCCGGATACGGCTACGCCCAGCGCGGCAAGAAAATGATGGAGAAACTACGTGAAATGATAGAAAGCTACGTGCTAAGGAGACAACAGATGACATGCCTGTTTGTTTTGGTCGACAGCCGGCTGGAACCTCAAAAGATTGACCTTCAGTTTATCGAATGGCTGGGGGAAAACGGAGTGCCTTTTGCCATCATTTTCACCAAGGCAGACAAGCAAAGCAACCTGAGGACAAAAGAAAATGTAAACCGCTATCTGGATGTTCTGAAAGAGCAGTGGGAAGAGCTGCCCCCTCACTTCATCTCTTCTTCCGAAAAGAAAATCGGGCGTGAAGAGATTCTGGACTACATCGAATCAATCAACCGCTCACTGCAATAGGATGTCATGAAAAAGAGCCATAAGATAATGCTTGCCGTGCCGATAGCACTGATTGTCGGCTACCTGAGCCTACCCTATTATGCCCGGCAAGCGCTTGTCCATTGGTTCCCTACCATCGACGACAAGGCCCTGTTCGAAAGCCATGTTGTCCATGCCCCCGACTCCTGCTGGGACTGGAATATATCCCTCCGCTACAATTCATACCGTCTGGATGCCGCCGATTCCGCCTATTTAGACAAGATGGGAACGGTTTCTTTCTTAGTAATCCGCAACGACAGCATCCTGTTTGAAAGCTATCGCGGAGGGTGGAACGACACGCTTACCTCTAATCTGTACTCATGCACCAAGAGCATAGTCAGCATGCTGACGGGAGCGGCCTTAGACGAAGGCAAAATAAAAAGTCTGGATGATCCGGTGTCACTCTACATTCCCCGCTACACACAAGGGAAACAAAAGGAAGTAACCATACGCGACCTGCTCACTATGAGCGGAGGCATGGATTGGGACGAGTCTTATGCCTCTCTGTTTTCCGTCACCACCCACGGCTACTACGGGAATGACCTTTATGAACTGGTGACCGGACTGCCGGTAACCGAAACTCCGGGCATACAGTATACCTACAGAAGCGGAGAAACCCAACTGCTGGCCTTTGTTATCGAAGCCGCCACGGGTGAAACCTTGAGCGACTATGCGGAAAAAAAGCTGTGGCGCCCCATGCTTGCCGGACAAGACGCCTTCTGGCTGCTCGACAAAAAAGGCGGAGACGAAAAAGCCTTCTGTTGCTTTCACACTACAGCCCGCGATGCGGCGCGTTTTGCCCGGCTGATGCTGCATAAAGGCAATTGGAACGGAAGGCAGCTCGTGTCGCAAGCGTATATGACCGAGGCCATGACCCCGGCCTCCTATTTGAAAGACCAGTGGGGCAAGGACAGTCTGGACTATTACGGCTTCCAGATATGGATTATGCACTATCATGACCAGACGAACCCCTATATGAGAGGCATGCTGGGACAATACATCATCGCCATTCCAAGCCGGAATGCAATCGTTGTACGGTTGGGGAAAAAACGTTCAGACGAATATGTCCGTGAAATGACCACCGATATCTACAGATACATGGATATCGCCATGAAAATACTCAGCGACTGAACAAATGGAAATCCGTACTTGTTTTATAATCAAACAAGTCAAAACAAATCATAAAGACTATGGCAACAACAGCTTTTAAAGGAGTACCTGTAACTTTGGCAGGAAGTTTCGTGAAGACGGGAGAACCAGCCCCGCAGTTTTCACTGGTAAAAGGAGATTTAGGCAGCTTTACCTTGTCCGACGCACAAGGCAAATTCGTATTGCTGAACATCTTTCCGAGTCTGGACACAGGCGTATGCGCCGCTTCGGTAAGGAAATTCAATAAAATGGCCGCAGACAAGCCCGATACGGTCGTGCTGGCCGTGTCGAAAGACCTGCCTTTCGCGCAGGGACGCTTTTGCTCGGCCGAGGGCATCGAGAATGTAATCCCGTTGTCCGACTACCGCTACACTTCAGACTTCGGCGAAAAATATGGCGTGCTCATGACAGACGGCCCGCTATGCGGACTGCTGGCACGTGCGGTGGTAATCATCAGCCCGGAAGGAAAGGTCATCTATACAGAGCTTGTCCCCGAAATTACTCAAGAGCCCGACTATGAGGCAGCCCTGTCAGCCATAAAATAAATGCGGCAGCCTTATAAAGAGAAGGCCTATGAGATGAAACGAACTTATCTCATAGGCCTTCCTGCTTATCTCAAGACACTTGGCAAATATCCTGAGGATGAAAAAAACATTTCATCAATAGCCCAATTCCTTTTCCAAAGCATCATATTCTGCCTTGTTAAGCTTCCAGTAGATTCTCAAAAGGAACTGTCCCCACAATTGCTTGTTGTCCGGAGCCAATTCCTTGGCTTTTTCATAGAACGGCTGTGCCTTTCCGTAGAAATCCTTTACCTTAGCTTCGCCTTCTGCATATTTAGGGTCGTCCATTGTAAGCTTAGAGTTGGCTTCTTCTATATCCTGTCCCTGGAAGAAGTAGCAGTCTCCTATCTTTGCATACGCTTCGGCAACGAATTCACCGTTCTTGGCAATGATTTCATTGAATGTAGCGATGGCTCCGTCGTAATCCTTCTTTTCATACTGCAGCACTCCCTTTACGTAGACAAAGTAAGGCGACGGATTTGCAGCGATGATATCGTTGATTTGTGCCAATCCTTCGTCAATTTTCCCTTTCTGAATATAGTAGTCCATCAGGTTTCCGATGAAATATTCCTGTGCCGGGAACTTCTCTACACCTTCCTTAATCGTAGCCAGCCACTGCACAGAGTCGGGAGTCTCGCTCTTTCCATAAACTTCGGCCATGCACATCAGCGAACGATAACCTTCTTCTTTATGTTCCTTACCAATCTTACCATATTTGATGACAGCAGCATTGTCTTTTACGAAGTTTGCAGACAAGGCGGCGTAATTGGCAAACAATGCGGTCAGCGTATCATTCTGGATGGCTTCATTGTCTTCAAAAATCGGATTCTGAGGAGCATCGACAAACATGCCAAAGTATTTCAAGGCATTTGCATAGTTATTGGCATTGAATGCTTCTACTCCCGCATTGGTCAGCTGAGGACGAACGGCAGCCAGTGTCTTGGCCAGTTTTTTTCTGAGCTTAGGCTTCTTCAGCTCGCCGCTCTTTACCTTGGCCTGTTCCATCTCGTCACACTTCGTATAATACTCGAACATCTTGGCCAGACTGTTATACAATTTAGCAGTATCAGCCTGTCCGCCCGGGATATACAGCTTCATATTCTCCTCGTCATAAATGGACTTCTGGAAGTCGCCCGCCAGTTTCCATGTTTCCGGATCGCTTGCCGTTGACGGATCAACCAATGCAGGCTCGATAATCTTCGCTGCTTCCTCAGGATTTCCCTTTGCAGATTTAGCTTCTTTCACTACACTTTCTTGTGCAGATACGGCACATGCCGTAAAAAACAAAGCTACAGTAAATAAAACTTTTCTCATAACTTATAATTTTAATTGTACAAAAATCCAATATACATTATTCCGCCGTTTCGTTGGCCTTGCCTTCCTCTGCCGGCTGGGCTTCTTCCCCCGGTTCTGAATCGACCTTACAAACAGACCCTATCTGATCGTTGCGTTTTTCCAGGTCTATCAGACGGACTCCCTGCGTAGCACGCCCCATAATGCGCACATCAGCCACCTTCAGACGAATGGTAATACCCGATTTGTTGATTATCATCAAATCGTTTTCGTCTGTTACAGATTTTATAGCAACCAGTTTTCCGGTCTTTTCCGTAATGTTCAATGTCTTTACTCCCTTGCCTCCACGGTTGGTCTTGCGGTAGTCTTCAAGGTCGGAGCGCTTGCCGTATCCGTTTTCTGACACCACCATAATGGTTTCCGACTGCGGATTCTTTATGCAAATCATTCCTATAACTTCATCTTGTCCGTCGTCATCCAGTGTGATGCCACGCACACCCGTAGCCGTACGTCCCATATCACGCACCGCACTCTCGTGGAAACGGATGGCACGGCCGTTGCGGTTCGCAATGATAATCTCATTGTTTCCGTTTGTCATGCGCACCTCAATCACGCGGTCATCTTCACGAATGGTTATTGCATTCACTCCATTCTGGCGCGGACGGGAGTATTGCTCCAGCAAGGTCTTTTTAATCACGCCGTTCTTGGTACAGAACAGTACATAATGACTGTTGATAAATTCGGTATCTCCCAGATTCTTGACGCGAAGATAAGCCGTCACCTTGTCATCAGAGTCAATATTCAGCAAGTTCTGGATGGCGCGTCCCTTTGAAGTCTTGTTTCCTTCCGGTATCTCATATACTTTCAGCCAATAGCACCTGCCTTTCTGCGTAAAGAACATCATTGTGTTGTGCATGGTGGCGGGATAAATATGTTCGATAAAGTCTTCATCGCGCGTTTCACTTCCCTTCGAGCCAATTCCTCCCCTGTTTTGGGTATGGAAATCGGCCAAAGGCGTACGTTTGATATAGCCCATGTGGGATATCGTTATCACCATCTGGTCGTCTGCATAGAAGTCTTCCGGATTAAACTCTTCCGAAGCGTATACTATCTCCGAATGTCGCTTGTCTCCATACTTATCCTTTACCTCTGTCAACTCGTCTTTAATGACTTTCTTACAAAGCTCCTCATTGTTCAGAATCTCTTCAAAATAGGTTATCTGCTTCATGACTTCCTCGTATTCCGCATGAAGCTGGTCTTGCATCAGGCCTGTAAGCTGGCGCAAGCGCATCTCCACGATGGCTCTTGCCTGCACTTCCGAAAGCTGGAAGCGCTCCATCAGGCCGGCTATCGCTTCATTCGGAGTCTTTGCCGCACGGATGATACGGATTACCTCATCAATATTGTCGGAAGCTATAATCAGTCCTTCCAGAATGTGCGCACGCTCTTTCGCTTTGCGAAGGTCATACCGGGTGCGCCGTATGACCACTTCGTGACGATGCTCCACAAACAGACGAATCAGGTCTTTCAGATTCAGCAGTTGCGGGCGTCCGTGAACCAGAGCAATGTTGTTTACACTGAAAGAAGACTGCAAAGCGGTCATCTTAAACAGCTTGTTCAGCACGACACTGGCATTCGCGTCGCGTTTCACATCGATAACGATTCTCATTCCCTCGCGGTCTGACTCATCATTCACGTATGAAATGCCGTCTATCTTCTTTTCATTGACCAATGCGGCAATGCTTTCAATCAGTTCCTTCTTGTTGACATTATAGGGAATCTCGTTTACAATAATCTTATCATGCGTGGGATGTGTCTCTATCTCCGTCTTTGCCCGCATGACCACCCGTCCGCGCCCCGTTTCATAAGCGTCGCGCACACCGCTTATACCATATATATATCCGCCGGTCGGGAAATCGGGAGCTTTTACATACTGCATCAGTCCCGCCACATCTATATCATTGTTTTCTATATAGGCGATGCAGGCATCGATTACCTCCGACAGATTATGGGTCGGCATATTGGTAGCCATACCTACGGCAATACCCGAAGCTCCGTTGACCAGCAGATTCGGAATCCGCGTAGGCATCACGACGGGCTCTTTCAACGTACCGTCAAAGTTATCCTGGAAATCTACAGTCTCTTTATACAAGTCCTGCATCATGTCCTCGCCGATTTTTTTCAGCCGGGCCTCCGTATAACGCATGGCTGCAGGGCTGTCCCCGTCGATTGAGCCGAAGTTACCCTGTCCGTCCACCAACGGATATCGCATGGCCCAGTCTTGAGCCATACGTACCAAAGCTCCATAAACGGAGGAATCTCCGTGCGGGTGATATTTTCCCAGTACCTCACCGACGATTCTCGCTGATTTCTTATACGGTTTGTCTGATGTATTGCCCAGTTCCATCATACCATAAAGTATGCGGCGATGGACAGGCTTGAAACCGTCTCTTACATCCGGGAGGGCGCGTGCAACGATTACCGACATTGAATAGTCGATGTACGACGACTTCATTTCCTCTTCGATGTTGATTTTTATGATTCTGTCTTGTTCTTGCATTTAATAAAATATTTAGTTAACTCTAAACGGTTCATGAAAAATCACGCTAAAGTACGACTTTTACCTGATATACGAAACTTTTTGCACGAAAAATTGGTCAGGAGAACCGTTTCTAAGTTCTTTGGGTGTAAAGGTAACAGTTTTTCAGCCAGAGCCTAAACAACGGATGTTATTATAAGGTAAAAATCCATTAATAATGCAAACACATCTGCATGTCGGCCCTGCAAGAGGCGTGCCTTTGCCAAATCCGCTTCGGCAGCGGCAAAACATTTTTTCATCCTTGTCCAAAATCATTCCGCCCGTATCCGAGCCATCGGCCGGACATGGGGAAAAAGCAGACGGGCCATCCTGACACACCTTCTCCCATAAGCAGAAATCCATCCTGTGGCATACATTTTGCAGGAAAGCATTGTAAAGATTTGGCTTTATTCCGTATCTTTGCATTTAAAACCTTATAAAGAAGGGAGTTTACATTTATGAACAACCAATTTTCAAAGAGAGTAACAGATATAATCGTATACAGCAAGGAGGAAGCAAACCGGCTGCGCAACGACTATATAGGTCCGGAGCACCTGCTTTTAGGCATCATCCGCGAAGGCGAAGGAAAAGCCGTCGGGGTATTGCAAAGTCTGTATGTCGACTTGCAGGAAGTAAAAGAGACTCTGGAGGCCGTATTGCGCGGAGAATCGGTGACAGAAAACTACTCTGAAGATATAACATTCAACGAAAAAGCATCAAAAATACTGAAGATGAGCATGCTTGAAGCAAGACTGCTAAAGACAACCGAGGCCGACACGGAGCATATACTGTTGGCCATCATGCGAAACGGGGAAAACCGCGCGGCGGAACTTCTCGAAGCGAAGGACGTAACTTACCAGAAAATCATAGACAAGCTGGTTCCCAAAACGGAGCCGCAAAGCGGAGTCCCGTTCGAAGAAGACGAAGACGAGGAGGATGACGGCATCCGCCGCCGTGAAAATCCGGCAGAAAACGGCAGTGCCTACCGGCAGACGGCCCAGACTTACCAGAAGAAGCCCAACAACGACACGCCGGTGCTTGATTCGTTCAGCACCGACATGACACGCGCGGCAGAAGAAGGGAAGCTCGACCCGGTAGTGGGGCGGGAAAAAGAGATTGAGCGCCTGGCCCAGATTCTCAGCCGGCGGAAGAAAAACAATCCGATTCTGATTGGAGAACCCGGGGTTGGGAAGTCGGCCATCGTAGAGGGGCTTGCCCGCAGAATTATTGAAAAGAAGGTATCGCGCGTTTTATTCGACAAACGGGTCGTTGCGCTCGACATGACTTCCATCGTTGCAGGGACAAAATACCGGGGACAATTCGAAGAACGCATCCGCTCCATACTCAACGAGCTGAAAAAGAACCCGAATGTCATCCTTTTCATCGATGAAATCCACACCATCATCGGTGCAGGATCTGCGGCCGGCTCTATGGACGCGGCCAATATGCTGAAGCCGGCCCTGGCCCGCGGCGAAATCCAATGCATCGGAGCCACGACATTAGACGAATACCGACAGAGCATCGAGAAAGACGGAGCTTTGGAACGCCGTTTCCAGAAAGTGCTGGTCGAGCCGACCACCGCGGAAGAAACGCTGCAAATCCTGAAGAACATAAAGGACAAGTATGAGGAACACCATAATGTGAACTATACAGACGCGGCTCTTGAAGCGTGTGTCAAATTGACAGACCGATACATTACCGACCGTAACTTCCCGGACAAGGCCATTGATGCCCTTGACGAAGCCGGTTCGCGCGTGCATCTGACAAACATTTCAGCGCCCAAAGAGATAGAAGAACAAGAGAAGCTGATTGATGAGATGCGGGCAAACAAGAATGAAGCCGTGCGTCTGCAGAATTTTGAACTGGCCGCCAGTTTCCGCGACCGCGAGAAACAGTACATGGAGCGCCTGGAAGAGATGAAACGGGAATGGGAAGAAACGATTAAGGAAAATCGCCAGACCGTGGATGCCGAGCAGATAGCCGATGTTGTCTCTATGATGTCGGGCGTTCCGGTGCAGCGAATGGCGGAAGCAGACGAGCTTAAACTCAAAAGCATGCGGAATGAACTGCTTGCAAAGGTAATCGGCCAAGACAAGGCCGTGGACACACTGGTAAAAGCCATACAGAGAAGCCGCGTGGGACTGAAGGATCCCAACAAGCCCATCGGCACATTCCTCTTCTTAGGCCCTACCGGCGTGGGAAAGACCCATTTGGCAAAAGAACTGGCCAAGCAGATGTTCGGCTCGACCGACGCGCTTATCCGCATCGACATGAGTGAATACATGGAAAAGTTCACCGTGTCACGGCTGGTTGGTGCCCCTCCGGGATACGTGGGATATGAGGAAGGCGGACAACTGACGGAGAAAGTCCGCCGGAAGCCCTACTCCATCATCCTGCTGGACGAGATAGAAAAGGCTCATCCCGATGTATTCAATCTTTTGCTTCAGGTGATGGACGAAGGAAGACTTACCGACAGCTACGGAAGAACCGTAAACTTTAAGAATACGGTCATCATCATGACATCCAACATCGGGACACGCCAGTTGAAAGAGTTCGGCAAAGGAATCGGTTTTGCCGCCCAGTTGCGCACGGACAACAAAGAATACTCACGCAGCGTCATAACCAAGGCACTCAACAAGTCGTTTGCGCCGGAGTTCATAAACCGTCTGGACGAAATCATTACCTTTGACCAGCTGGATGAAGAAGCGCTGACCCGCATTATTGACATAGAGCTGAAAGGTTTGTACCAACGCATCGAGAGCATCGGATACAAGCTGGTCATCGACGAAGAGGCCAAACGCTATGTCGCATCGCAGGGATATGACATCCAGTTCGGGGCACGCCCGCTGAAGCGCTCTATCCAAAACAATTTGGAAGACGGCCTGGCTGAACTGATTATCGGCGAAACTCCTCAACCGGGGGATACGCTGCATGTATCGTTCGACCCAACGGACAACAAGCTCCGCATGAAAACAGAAAAAGCATAGGGCAAACAAAATTACTGACAAAAGCAAACAGATTTTGTAATATGGACAAAATGTCAGGCATCCGCATGTCTGGCATTTTTTTTGCTTATACTCCGGCAAACATCTATAAAAAACAAATATTCAATATGCAGAAAGGTAATATCGGGGTTACAACAGAAAACATTTTCCCCATCATCAAGAAATTTTTATATAGCGATCACGAAATATTTCTTCGCGAGTTGGTATCAAACGCTGTCGACGCGACGCAGAAGCTGAAGACGCTTGCTTCCAAAGGCGAGGTCAAGGGAGAACTGGGCGATTTGACTATCCAAGTCAAGGCCGACAAGGACACCATCACCATTTCCGACCGGGGAATAGGACTTACCGCCGAGGAGATAGACAAATATATCAATCAAATCGCATTCTCGGGTGCCAATGATTTTCTGGCCAAATATAAAGACGAAGCCAATGCCATTATCGGACACTTCGGCTTGGGATTCTATTCGGCCTTCATGGTAGCCAAGAAAGTGGAGATTGTCACCAAATCATATAAGGAAGATGCCCAGGCCGTAAAATGGACTTGCGACGGAAGTCCGGAGTTTACCTTGGATGAAACCGACAGGACAGAGCGGGGAACCGATGTGATTCTCTATATCGACGACGACTGCCGAGAGTTCCTCGAAGAGTCGCGCATACAGGAACTGCTGAAAAAATACTGCCGTTTCCTGCCCGTGCCCGTAGCCTTCGGCAAGAAGAAAGAGTGGAAAGACGGGAAGCAGGTGGAAACAGACGAGTTCAACATCATCAATGACAGCTGCCCCATCTGGACAAAAAAGCCGAGCGAGCTGAAGGACGAAGATTATACCAAGTTCTACCGCAATCTTTATCCCATGTCAGACGAGCCGCTCTTCTGGATTCATCTGAATGTGGACTATCCGTTCAATCTGACCGGAGTGCTCTACTTCCCGAAAATCAAGAGCAACATCGATTTGCAGAAGAACAAAATCCAGCTTTACTGCAACCAAGTGTATGTGACGGATTCGGTAGAAGGCATTGTGCCCGACTTCCTGACACTGCTTCACGGTGTAATAGACTCGCCGGACATTCCGCTGAACGTATCCCGCTCCTATCTCCAGAGCGATTCGAACGTAAAGAAAATCTCGACCTACATCACCAAAAAGGTGGCAGACCGCCTGCAGTCCATCTTCAAGAACGACAGAAAAGAGTTTGAGAAGAAATGGGACGACCTGAAAATCTTCATCAACTACGGAATGTTGACACAGGAAGACTTTTATGAGAAGGCCGACAAATTTGCCTTGCTCAAGGACACCGACGGGAAATACTATACATACGAAGAATACAAGACCCTGATAAAAGACAATCAGACCGACAAGGACGGCAATCTTATATACTTGTATGCCAACAATACCGACGAGCAATACACCTACATCGATGCGGCCAAGAACAAAGGATACAACGTTCTTTTGATGGACGGGCAATTAGACACACCGATGATTAACATGCTGGAACAGAAATTGGAAAAGAGCCGCTTTACGCGCGTAGACAGTGATGTGATTGACCGGCTGATTGTAAAGGAAGAACCCAAAGGTGAAGAACTGAACGCGGACAAGCGCCAAATGCTGGCTGCCGTATTCAAGGGACAGCTGCCCAAGATGCAGAAGATAGAATTCCATGTCGATTCGCAGGCTATGGGCGAGAACAATGCCCCTGTCATCATCACGCAAGGAGAATACATGCGCCGTATGAAGGAAATGGCCAATATCCAGCCGGGAATGAGCTTCTATGGAGAAATGCCCGACATGTACAGTTTAGTCTTGAACAGCGACCACAAACTAATCAAGCAGGTACTGGAAAACGCCGAATCGGCCTGTGCAGAAAAACTTTCGCCCATCGAGTCTGAAATATCTGCCCTGACCGCCCGCCGCGATGAACTGCAGAAAGCTCACGAAGGCAAAAAGGAGGAAGAAATACCGACTGCAGAAAAAGACGAGCAGAGCGATGTGGAAAAGAAGCTGCTCGAGCAGAAAGAGCAGAAGGAAACGGTCATCAATGAGTATGCCGCAGGAAACAAGATTGTTCACCAATTGATAGACCTTGCCTTACTGCAGAACAGCATGCTGAAAGGAGAAGCTCTTACCAACTTCATCAAGCGCAGCATAGAACTTATCTGAATCAGAAACTCCCTATAATGCAGCAATCAGGCACAAGCCCCGGACAATCCGGACAGCTTGTGCCTGAATTGTCATAACCCCCTCCCTGTTTCCAGACTGTGAGAAAGATTCCGAATTTGACAGACAAAACATAAAAAAACTTCATTTTATGGGCAAGATTTCAGTTTTTGCTTGTATCTTTGGTAACGACTTAACCGGAATGCCCGATATTCATGAAAAGACTTCGCTTCATACTGTCCTTATGCCTTGTAGCCGTGGCTACGGTCACTTTGCATGCCCAGAAAGTCGGCCTTGTGCTAAGTGGCGGCGGAGCCAAGGGCTTAACCCATATCGGTATTATCCGAGCATTGGAAGAAAACAACATTCCCATCGATTACGTGGCAGGCACCTCAATGGGAGCGATTGTCGGCTCGCTGTATGCCATGGGCTATTCTCCCGACGAAATGGAAAGGATAATCAAATCAGATGACTTCAGAAGATGGTATACCGGAAACATAGAAGAAAAATATGTGTACTATTTCAAAAAGAATCCCCCTACTCCGGAATTTATCAATATCCGTGCCTCAATAAAAAATCCCCTCCATAAAGTCAAGACTCAGATACTGCCTTCGAGCGTGGTCAACCCGGTACAAATGAATCTGGCTTTCGTCGAACTGTTCAGCCAGGCTACGGCTTCATGCCGGAATGACTTTGACAAACTTTTTATCCCCTTCCGATGTGTGGCCTCGGATGTATACAACAAGCGTCCCATCATATTCAGCGAAGGCGATTTGGGCGATGCCGTGCGCGCCTCAATGAGCTTTCCCGCCGTATTCAAGCCGATAGAAATCGACTCTATCCTGGCATACGACGGCGGCATATACAACAACTTTCCGGTCAACATCATGGTCAAGGATTTCCATCCGGACATCATCATCGGCAGCGTGGTCAGTTCTAATCCCGGAAAGCCGAAAGAAGGAGACCTCTTCGGACAACTGGAGAGCATGATTATGCAGAAAACCGACTATACCCTGCCCGATTCGTTAGGCATCCTGATGACATTCAAGTATGACAACGTGAATCTGATGGATTTCGACCGTTTCGACGAACTGCATGACATAGGCTATAACCGCGCAATCCAACTCATGGACTCCATCAAGAACCGCATTTCCCGCAGAATGGACTACCGGCTGCTGGAAAAGAAAAGGATAACGTACCGGAACAGCCTGCCCACATTCCGTTTCCGTAAGATTGTCATCAACGGAGTCAACCATCAGCAGCAAAAGTATATCCGTAAAGAATTTCATGTGGAAGAAGACGGAACATTTAATCTTGAGGAACTGCGCCGGGGATATTTCCGCCTAATGTCCGACAACATGATTTCAGAAATCATTCCCCATGCTACATACAACCCGAAAGACAGCATATTTGATTTGTATCTGAATGTAAAAATGGAGGATGAACTCTCATTGCGCGTGGGAGGCAATGTCGGCTCAAACGGTTCGAACCAGGTTTATGTAGGAGCGACCTATCATAACCTGAACAACTATGCAAAAGAAATCTCGCTCGACGGACAATTGGGGCAGATATACAACAACCTGCAAATTTCCGCCCGCATTGATATGCCGACACGACTGCCGACATCCTACCGCCTGATAGCGTCACTCTCGACTTTTGATTATCAGAAACAGGAGAAATTCCTGACTAAAGGCAGCCCCATCTTCAACAAACAAAAGGAAGAATTTGTCAAGCTTTTTGTTTCCATGCCTTTTTTAAGCCGGCAGAAAGCGGAATTCGGCATCGGTTTAGGGAAATTAGAAGACCAGTATTTCCAGACAAATATCATTGACTTCTCAACAGCCAAGCGCGACAAAAGTCAATATATGATATTCGGCGGGTCGGTAGCACTGGACGGCAATACACTCAACAGCCGCCAATTCGCCACATCCGGACGGAGAGAAAGACTCGTGGCACATATCTACACAGGAAAAGAGCGTTATTACCCCGGTATGGGCGAAGACCCTTACGAAGGAGGCTACAAATATATCCAGTCATGGCTGCAATTGTCTTATGAACTGGAACGATATTACAATTTCCGCCACAACTTTACCTTAGGCACTTATCTGAAAGCCTATTATTCATCGCGCAATTTCAGCCACAATTACCGTGCCAGCATGATGCAGGCAGGAGCTTTTGCCCCTACGGCCCACAGCAAGATTACTTATAACGAAGCTTTTCGGGCCAACCAGTTCGTAGGATTGGGCATTTGCCCCATCTATCAATTCAATAATGTATTCCATGCCCGACTTGGAATGTATGGTTTTGCTCCCATCTTCCCCATCAAGCAAGACGAGAACCAGAAGGCGTACTATGGCAAACTGTTTCACGACATTGAATATATGGGAGAGTTGGCCTTGGTAGTCAAACTGCCTTTCGGGGCAATAAGTGCTTATGTAAACCACTATAGTTCACCGTCAAAGAACTGGAATTTCGGTCTGACACTGGGATGGCAGGTGTTTGGTACAAGATTCATGGAATAAAATTCGATAAAAAAGTGGCTATAAAGTTTGGTTTTTTCATAAGAAAGCTCTACCTTTGCACCCGTCAAAGATAAAAACAAGGCCGCGTAGCTCAACTGAATAGAGTAGCTGACTACGGATCAGCCGGTTACAGGTTTGAATCCTGTCGCGGTCACTTGTTTATCGAAATATATTGCTGACAAAACTTTGGCCGCGTAGCTCAACTGAATAGAGTAGCTGACTACGGATCAGCCGGTTACAGGTTTGAATCCTGTCGCGGTCACT
>CALUJA010000008.1 GCA_944320845.1 uncultured Phocaeicola sp. | reverse complement strand
TCTGGTTACAGTTATACACGGCTGGGGCGGATTGACAACCCGGATGGGTTGGCTACTGCCGTAGGAAATGGAAATGTGAGTGTAAGTTTTACCATAACAGAAAATCCTATTTGAAAAAGTATCTTCCTATATGAAAATAATTTCTTTTCTCAAGCGGACATCGGTTGTGCCTATTCTACTTTTCTCTTTGTCCATTAGGATTTACATTCAGGCGAAACCTACTCTATGGTCATTCTGATGTACGGTTTCATGTCAGACAAACAAGACCGTGTAATCGGTGCCGTGGCAGCCAAACTCAGGCAAGAAAATATCGCTTATGTACGCTTTGATTTCAATGGACATGGTGAAAGTGAAGGTAATTTCCAAAATATGACAGTAATCAATGAAATAGAAGACGCACAAAGTATCTATGAGTATGTGAGGACACTGGACTATGTAGGTGAGGTTGCCTTATTGGGACATTCACAAGGCGGCGTTGTAGCTGGAATGCTGGCAGGTGAACTTGGGGCAGAACGGATTAGTCGCCTTGTCTTGATGTCTCCAGCCGCCGTATTAAGGGATAATGCACTGGATGGGATAATGTTCGGCATAAGATTTGACCCGAATAACATTCCGGAGTACATCTCTGTTTTCGGACATCGTGTAGGACACGCTTACCTACAGACGGCTCAATACACCGGACCAGTTTGTATTATTCATGGTACAGAAGACAGTATTGTACCTTACTCCTATGGAGTACGTTTCAGTGAGGGCAATGACGATACTGTCGTTCATCTGATCGAGGGAGATGACCATGCGTTTTCACGGAATCTCGATGAAGTTGCTATGATAGCCGTGAAGTTTTTGAGTGGAATTAAATAAAAGAAATGGAAAGACGGAAATTTATACGGAACAGTCTGATGACGGCAGGAGGTGTATTGCTTGGGAGTGCCGTTGCATATCGTTTTCTACATGAGGAACAGCCTAAAGAATATCCTTTGCCTCCTACCATAGAAAACATCCATAAAGGTAAAGGCAAGAATGTCCTTGTCCTGATGAGTGCAGGCACACGGCACGGGAACACAGACCGCCTTACCGATGCCTATATACGTGGTTTGGTCAAGAAAGGGCACACAGTAACCAAGATATATTTGGGCAGTATGCGTATGGCGGGATGCAGGGGCTGTGGTGCTTGCCAACGTAACGGAAATCGTTGTGTCGTACAAGATGACATGCAACAGCTTTATCCCTTGTTTGCCCAATGTGATACATTGGTAATGGCTTCTCCTCTCTATTTCTGGACAATCACTGCACGGTTAAAGGCTTTTGTAGAACGGCTTTATGCCATATCGAAAGAAGACAAATATCCGGAAAAAGAAACCGTCCTCCTGATGACAGCTGGAGATGACAAGGAAAATACCTTCGACCATGCACAGAGTTATTTCCACATTATAAGCAGTGTATTAGGAGGACATGAAGTCGGGATATATTGTGCCGGAGGATGTACCGGCTGTGAAAAGACTGCGCGTAATATAAATATGAAACATCTGGAAAATGCCTATCGGATGGGGCTTGATTTGTAAAATAACAATGCTCCCCTGTTCATAACAATCAAAGGGGCATGCCTTTCCAGGCATACCCCTTCTCAACAATTACCATAATATATCTGCGGAGTTATGATAATCCTTCTATTTCTCCATTAACAATATCAATATGCAACGCCTGAGGCTCTTTCGGCAGTCCGGGCATCCGCATAATCTCTCCAGCTATAATGACCAACATCTCGGCTCCTGCATTAATCACAATATCACGCACCGTAAAGTTGAACCCTTGGGCTACACCATATTGCTTGGGATCCGTTGAAAACGAATATTGCGTCTTTGCTATACAGATAGGAAAACAGGTATAGCCCAATTCTTCTATCATCTTCAATTTTTTTCGAGCAGCAGGACCAAACAATACCTGTTTAGCCCCATACAGATTGCAGGCGATCTTGTTCACCTTCTCTTCCACTGTATCATTTTCTTCATATGCAAAAGACAAAGGAGCTGAAGGATTCTGTGCGATTGTATCTACCACCAAGCGGGCAAGCTCTATTGCCCCATCCCCTCCTTCAAGGAAAGCGTTGTTTATGGCAAAACCTACCCCTATTTCCTCGCAATGCTGGCGGATAAACTCTATCTCTTCATCCGTATCATTCGCATACCGGTTAAAGGCCACCACAACAGTCTGACCGAATGAACGTACATTCTCTATATGCTTGTCAAGGTTTTTCACCCCTTCCTTCAAACCTTCCATGTTGGGCTCCTTGATTCGTTCAAGCTCCACACCACCATGCATTTTCAGACCTTGGGCTGTCGCAACGATAAGCGTCAGCTTAGGCTGCAAGCCTGCCTTACGACACTTTATGTCATAAAACTTCTCTGCACCCAAGTCTGCTCCAAATCCGGCTTCCGTTATTACATAATCACTGAAAGTCATTGCTAATTTGGTCGCCAACACAGAATTGCAACCGTGGGCAATATTGGCGAACGGACCGCCATGCACAAATGCTGCCGTATGTTCCGTCGTCTGCACAAGATTAGGCGACAAAGCATCTTTCAGCAGTACTGTGATTGCACCGGCCACTCCCAAATCTTTTACGGTAAAAGGTTTGTTGTCGACAGTAAATCCTAACAGAATGTTTTCAATGCGACGGCGCAAATCTGCCTCGTCTTTGGCCAGGCAAAGAATTGCCATTATCTCCGAGGCCGGTGTTATGTCAAAACTTGACTCACGCATAATACCGTTCGACTTACCTCCAAGTCCAGTAACAATGTAACGCAGTCCGCGGTCGTTCACATCAAGCACCCGGTTCCACAGCACATCCTTCAAAGCGAAGCCATTGTCACGGTTCTGATACATATAATTGTCAAGCAAGGCTGCTATCATATTATGAGCCGATGTTATGGCATGAAAATCGCCTGTAAAGTGAAGGTTTATCTTGTCCATCGGAAGCACCTGAGCATAACCGCCTCCGGCCGCCCCTCCCTTCATGCCAAAACACGGACCCAATGAGGGCTCACGAAGAGCACAGATAGCCTTTTTCCCGATTTTGTTCAACCCTAAGGCCAAGCCGATGGATACAGTAGTCTTTCCGATTCCGGCCTTGGTCGGTGTGATGGCTGTCACCAATATCAAATTACTCTGCTTGACTTTCTCTTCATCAATCAAGGTCTCAGGTACCTTGGCTATATAACGCCCATAGTTTGATATTTCATCTACGGGAATATCATAATCACGGGCCACCTGCTTGATTTTGGTCAGCTCTATGCTGCGTGCTATTTCAATATCTGATTTCATGCTTTTAAACTTTTAATGAATTGAAGTACAAAGGTAAGAAAAAAACTCTAACTTTGCGAGAAACCGATTAACGATACACATTACATAACCTGATAATTTAAACCGAATATGAATAACTTTACTTTTTATAGTCCTACCGAATTTGTTTTCGGGAAAGACACAGAAAAGAAAACTGGAGAACTGGTCAAGAAGTATCACGGAACGAAAACATTAATCGTATACGGAGGCGGAAGTGTAATCCGCAGCGGCCTGCTGCAACGGGTAAAAGCAATGCTTGACGAAGCAGGCATCGCTTATGTAGAATTAGGAGGAATCCAGCCTAATCCCACCGACCCCAAAGTATATGAAGGCATCGAGTTGGGCCGGCGCGAACAAGTAGACTTCCTGCTGCCCATCGGAGGAGGTTCCGTTATCGACACGGCTAAGGCTATAGCCGCAGGCATTCCCTATGAGGGAGATTTCTGGGATTTCTATATCGGACATGCCGTCCCACAAAAGGCTCTTCGTTTAGGGGTGGTACTTACCATCCCTGCTGCCGGCAGCGAAGGGTCGGGAAACTCTGTCATTACCAAACTCGACGGATTGAAAAAGCTAAGTCTGCGCACACCCGAACTGCTGCGTCCGGCATTCGCCGTGATGAATCCCGAGCTTACCTACACACTGCCCGCCTGGCAAACGGCATGCGGGATAACCGACATGATGGCACACATTATGGAGCGTTACTTTACCAATACCGAAGATACGGAAGTTCCTGACCGCATGTGTGAAGGCACACTGAAAGCCATTATCCATGAAGCCACACGCGTCATGAAAGAACCTTCCGGCTACGGGGCACGCGCCAATCTGATGTGGGCAGGAATGGTTGCACACAACGGGACATGCGGAGTGGGATGCGAGGAAGACTGGTCTTCCCATTTTTTGGAACATGAAATCAGCGCCCTTTACAATGTCAGCCACGGAGCGGGACTGGCTGTCATCTTTCCTGCATGGCTTACCTACATGGCAGACCACCATGCAAAAAAAGTTGCACAATATGCGGCCCGCGTATGGGATGTACCTGAAAGGGATGACCTCAAGGCAATGTCACTCGAAGGAATCGGCCGTCTGAAAGATTTTCTCCATTCCATCGGCATGCCCGTCACCTTTAAAGAATTGGGCATACCGAATCCGGACATTGACCTTTTAGTGAAAAAATTTCACGAAAACAAGGGCGAACGTGTAGGAAACTATTTCCCGCTCGACAGCAAGGCAAGCCGAGAAATCTATGAAATAGCCAACCAATAAACAAATGCCAGAATGAAATTCGACAACTCACAGATACGCCGCCAGGACCGCCTGTTAGACGAGAAGCAGGCCTTTGAAATCTTGCAGAAAGGAGAATACGGCATACTGTCCCTGCGGGACGAAAACGGAGAAGGTGCCTATGGAGTGCCTTTAAGTTATGTATGGGACCGCGGAAATTCCATCTATATCCATTGTGCTCCCATAGGACGCAAGCTGCAATGTATTGATGCATGCCCCAATGTATCATTCTGTATCGTAGGGAAGACACGGGTCGTTCCCGAAAGATTCACGACAGAATATGAAAGTGTCATATTGCGCTGCACCGCCCATCACAGTCTGCATGAAGCGGAACGCATGTCTGCCCTCTCATGGCTGCTCAGCAAATATTGTCCGAACAGCAAAATGCAGGGCATTGAATATGCCAGCAAATCTTTTCACCGCACAGAAATCATCCGCCTTGACATATTGGAGATAAGTGCCAAGGGCAAGCGTGTGGAATGATTCCGACAAAGTCTGAAGAATAAAAGTGAAAACCATATTTTCATTAGCAAGGAAGCCCGGTTTGATAGAGCCGGGCTTCCTGAATAACCTATTGTTTCCTTCCCTCAACCTTCATCTGAGGTATCATCACGCCGAAAAGATAAAAAATCAAAGCGTTTCCTGCTTCAACTGTTCCACAAAATCATCTATGCGGTGCAACTCTTTAGGAATATCTATGCTCTGCGGACAATGCGGATTACAGGTCTCGCAACCGATGCAATGGCTGGCCTGGCGGAGCTTCGGCACACTGCGGTCGTACCCTACCAGAAAGGCACGGCGTGCCTCACGGTAATTTTCGTCCTGACGGCTCTTTGGAATGTTTCCTTCATTCACACATTTATTATAATGGAGCAGCACACCCGGAATGTCGATGCCATAAGGACAAGGCATACAATACTGACAGTCGTTGCACGGGATGGTAGGATACTTCAGCATCAGCTGCGCCGTTTCTTCCAGAAAAGCATAGTCGTCTTCCTTTAAAGGAATCAGCGGAGAATAAGTGCGCAGATTGTCTATCAAATGTTCTTTATAAGTCATCCCACTCAAAACGGTCAGAACTTTCTCAGGAGAACCTGCGAAACGGAAAGCCCACGAAGCCACACTGTCGTCCGGACGGCGCTGTTTAAGGCGGGCAATGATGTGATCGGGAAGCCGGGAAAGGCGTCCGCCCAATAAAGGCTCCATAATGACAGACTGAATGTTGCGCTTTACCAGTTCCCCATACAGATATTCGGCATCCACATTTCCTCTGCTTGCATGCCGCCAGTCGGAATAGTTCAGCTGAATCTGGACAAAATCCCAATGTACTTTCTCGTGCATGGCAAGCACTTCATCGAAAACCGCCTGAGTGCCGTGGAAAGAAAAGCCCAGATTACGGATGCGGCCTGCCTTCCGTTCCTCCATCAGAAAGTCCAATATGCCGTTGTCAATATACCGCGCTCGGAAGGTCTCGATTCCTCCGTTTCCGATAGAGTGAAGCAGATAATAGTCTATATGGTCTACTTGCAAATCCTCGAACGATTTTCGGTACATGGCAATGGAGTTCTCTCTCGTGTAATTGGCAAAATTAGACAGTTTGGTAGCAATCTGCCATTTCTCACGAGGATGACGCTTCAAGGCTATACCCGTCGACTTTTCTGACCATCCCTGCATATACACCGGAGATGTATCAAAATAAGTGACACCGTGGGCAATGGCATAATCGACCAGTTCATTGACCGCTTCCTGATCGATTACATTACCGTCTTTTGCCGGTGAAGGCAATGTAGGCCAACGCATGCAGCCATATCCCAACAGGGAAACCTTGTCTCCGCAATCGGCCGTGCGGTAAGTCATCCCGCCACTTCCGGCCTTTACCTTAGCTGCACCGTCTGTCTCCTCTTTCGGCGCACATCCCGACAGCAGGCCACCCATAGCGGCTGTGCTGATGCCCACAATCTTTATAAAGTCTCTACGATTTATTGAATTGTCTTTCTTTTTTTCCATAATGCACTCCACTTGGTTATCATTAAACAAACCGCTGCCGCTCATGGCCTTCTACATAGATGGCACTGAACGGACGGGACGGACAAAGATTTTCGCATGCTCCACATCCGATGCAAGTCTCGACATTCACCACAGGGAATTTAGGAGAATCCGGATCGTCCGGATTTTCCGGCACCATCAGGATGGACCCGGTAGGACAATGACGCGCACAGTTACCACAAGAAACTCCGTCGCGCTGCACCACACAAAGCTCTTTTACAAATACCGCATGACCTATCTGAGTAGAAACCTTGTCGGCCAGCGACTTCAAATCAATGGCATCCGTAGGGCATACCTCAGCGCAGCGCTTGCATTCCGGACGGCAATAGCCGCGCTCGTACGACATTTCAGGCTGCATAAACCTTGTCAGGTCAGTCGAAGGCCGCAACACGCCATTCGGACATGCAGACACACACAGCTGGCACGCCGTGCAGTGCTGGGCAAAATGACGCTTGTCTTTTGCACCCGGAGGCAATATCGGCGTCATCCGCTTCGGCTTCTTCTTGTCTATAATCGGCGCAAGGCCGCCGTCAACCTTTTTCTCCTGCGCACGCAATACCGAACCTGCCGTCACCATTGCCGCTACAGTCAGAAACGAGCGGCGAGAAGCACCGGACTTTGCCTCAGACTGGGCGGAGGAAACTGCGGATGACCTTTTCTTCCAGCGAGAATCATAGTGGAGCGCGTCATGCTTGCAAGCATCCAGACAGTCCATACACGCCACACAACGGCTGTAATCTATGCGGTGATTTTTTATGTCGATGCAGGAAGCCTTACACTTCTTCTCACACAAACGGCAGTTACGGCACTTCTCCGTGTCGATTACCGGGCGGAACAACGAAAAGCGTGAAACCGCCCCCAACAATGTGCCCACCGGACAAACCGTATTGCAATAGGTACGCCCGTTGCGCCAAGCAAGGACAACCAGTACGATGAACGTAACAAGCGCAATGACGAACGTAGGCATACTTTTAATCCACACATCTGTTTCATAGAAAGCATAACTGTCGGCGCGCTCGGCCAGATAAGCCAGCACATTGTTTCCCCACTGCCAGAACGGAGCAAACAAATTTGACGCTATACGCCCGTAAGAACTGTAAGGAGCAAGCAAAGCCACAAAAGCCCCTACCCCCACAATGCAGGCGACAACAAACAGGGCCAGCACCGAATAGCGCAGCCATGTCATGGCCGGAGAATAGGAGAAACGATGCTTTTTCCCCTTTCGCCTCGCACTTATCCACGAAACGATATCCTGGAAAACCCCTAACGGACAGATGACCGAGCAATAGACACGCCCACATATCAAAGTAAGCAACAAAAGGAATAATACGACTCCGACATTCAATGCAAATAAGGCCGGAAGAAACTGAATCTTCGCCATCCATCCGAACCATGCATGCAATGTACCGGTAAAGTCAAGAAACAAAAGTGTAACCATCGCAAAAAGCACGACGGCCAACATCAGTCTGATTTTACGTAACATAATCATTTCTAATTTTCTGCAAGCAAATATAATAGGTTTGAATATAAGTTGTCTGCCTTTTTCAGCTTTTCTCATCCTTTTGGCCCTATATAGAATAAATTTATATAATTATGAAAATCTGATTTTCCATATCCAAAAAACAAAAGAAAGTTTCAGAAAACAAGGTTTTCTCGAATAAAAAAACTATATTTGGCAGTGACAACCATATTCTTTGTATGAACCTTAACAATTTCAAACTATGAGTCTTGAAAAAACCTTAGTAATCTTGAAGCCGAGTGCAGTGCAGCGCGGCCTTATCGGAGAGATTCTCCACCGTTTTGAACGCAAAGGTCTACGCCTTGCAGGTATAAAAATGATGCAGCTGGACGACAAAATCCTGAACGAACACTATGCGCACCTTGCCGGAAAGCCTTTCTTCCAGCGGATAAAAGACTCGATGATGGCTTCGCCCGTCATTGCCTGCTGCTATGAAGGGGTAGACGCCGTGCAGGTCGTGCGCTCCATGACCGGAGCAACCAACGGAAGGCTCGCCGTGCCGGGCACTATCCGGGGCGACTACAGTGTAAGCGCACAGGAAAACATTGTACATACCTCCGATTCCCCTGAAAACGCAAAGGAAGAACTGGCCCGCTTCTTCAGTCCCGAAGAGATATTCGACTACAGACAGAGCACTCTGCCATATTTAAACTATGCCGATGAGTACCAGTGATAATGCAAACTTTTAAAGATATGGGCTATCCGGACATCAGCAACAGACACAGCCGGATAGCCTCATTGCTTAAAGACAGCCCATCCCGGCACTCCAGTCCTACCGCAGGCGTATAATTCTGCTATGCAGGGTAAACTCCATGGCCGCCATGTCAAAAAACGTAATATGCCATGCCTTCATCCGGTTTTCTGACGCGTCGGACAGGCGGGCGAGAAATGCCGAAAAAGACTCGTCAGGGACATGCTGCGGCATTTCGGCCGCTATGACAATCATTCCGCCCAACCATTCCGTCTGCCGGATTTCCTCTTCAAGCGGAAAGACAAGATGCACATCCCCCTGTTCATCCAGTTCCACAACCTGCATGGCCAGCATCTTCTTTTCCGAAGCCAGATACAAACGATGGGCGGCAAAACGCTTCATAGGCAGTCAGTCATGCCTACGGGTCAGGCGGATATCACTTACCACAACACTTCCCTCGGCCTTTCCGCCTCCATCATAATAGATAAATCCGTTCACGCTCTTGAATTTGTACGCAGAATCCGCCTTCAACTCCAGACGCTGCCTGCCCGAAGAAGACACCACTTGAGTAACCCCCTGCGTGCTGTCGTTGTCAAACGTGAAATTCAGTCCCATCACGGCCTTTTTTCCCAAGTCCGACTGAGGCAGGAAAGTAAAGTAAGCCTCTAATATCATGGCATCCTTAGGCCTGAACGAAGTATCGGCCTTCAACTCAAAAGCCACCTTATTTGTCAAATCAGAGAAGGAAAGCCAGTAAAGACTGGAAATGTCTACCGTATCCCGATACAAAGTAAGCGATGTCTGCCCGCTACGCCGGTCGGAAAACTTGCGCATCTGCTTCTCATCCCGCTCAAAACGCTTTTTAAGATTGTCATATATTGCGGTAAGCTGATCGCCGTGGCGTGAATACCATACCATAGACGAATCAAACTCGGCTTCAGTCGTCTGATGCTTCTTGAATACATAGGCTATATACGCCTCTTTCTTATAATTATCCGTATAAGGCAAATCCGCACTCAAGGTTGTAGCCAGATGATAATCATAAAGCAAATCTTCCATTGCCCCCGGCTGAATGATGTCATCAGGGATGTTTTTGCCACATCCCGCCAGACTGCCGCTCAATGCAATCCCCAAAAACCAACTTATATACCGGCTTCTCATTTTTTCTTGTTTACAGAAGATTTTTCCGTACTTAAATAACGGCTATAGAAAAGCAGCAAGGCAATCATTCCACAGCTGATAGACGCATCCGCAAAATTGAATATCGGACTGAAGAAAATGAAATGCTCTCCGCCGATACCGGGCATCCAGTCCGGCCAATAAGTATCGATTATCGGGAAATAGAACATGTCGACAACCTTGCCATGTAACCAGTCGGCATAGCCTTCGCCTACAGGAACCCATGTAGCTACCTCAATGGGGGTACTTCTGCTGAATATTTCGCCATAGAATACACAATCGATGATGTTTCCTATGGCCCCTGCCAGAATCAGAGCCAGACAAACCACATAGCCGTTCTTTACTTTTTCAGTTTTTCTGACGACCTTGGCCAGATACCATGTTATCAAGACAACTGCCACAATGCGGAACAATGTCAGAAAAAGCTTGGAAAATATCTCCATGCCGAAAGCCATTCCGGGATTTTCCGTAAAATAAATATAAAACCAGTCGGTCACATGGATTCTTTCACCAAGAGCCATGTTGGTCTTGACACATATCTTGATAACCTGGTCGATAACTAATGCCGTAAAGACAATCAAGGCGGCTAAACGGCCTTGGGTAAAAATTTTTTTCATAACAAACAAATTGAAAATTGGAAATTGAGAGTTCCCAATTTCCAATTCATTAATCATTTCTTCCCGGCATTCTTTGCCTCGATGCTCAATGTGGCATGGGGAACAGCACGCAACCGCTCCGCAGGAATCAGCTTTCCGGTCTCCCGGCAAATCCCATAAGTCTTATTCTCGATGCGGACCAGCGCAGCACGCAGATTCTGAATAAACTTCAGCTGACGGGCAGCCAAGCGGGTTGTCTCCTCTTTCGACAAAGTATTGGCACCTTCTTCCAAAACTTTGTAAGTGGGAGATGTGTCGTCCGTATCATTCCCGTCGGTATTCATGATACTGCTTTTCAATTTCTCATAGTCGCGTTCAGCGAGCTGAAGTTTCTCCATGATAATGGCGCGGAACTCCTCGAGCTCTGCATCCGAATATCTCGTTTTTTCAGCCATAGTGTTTAAGTTTTAAAAAGTTAATAATAGTATCCACCTCTTGCTTAAACAAGAGGTGGATGTGTTCATATCATAATTTAGTCACTTTAACCATCAATGAATAATCATCAAAGCTCAATTCCGTTCCATTCGGCACTTCATCAGCCAGTACCAACGAGTTCGCCAATACTTGGTTACAAATATAAGTATTATATTCATTCACCGCATCATCTGTGTTCGGATTTTTTGACAACGTAACGGCAATCTTGTCGGTTATTTCAAAACCGCTGTTCTTACGGATATTCTGAATGCGATTCACCAGCTCACGGGCGACACCTTCGCGGCGAAGTTCTTCCGTCACCGTAACTTCAAGCGCAACTGTCAGCCTTCCTTCATTGGTAACCAACCATCCCGGGATGTCTTCACTGAATATTTCCACATCGGATGCTTCGATAACAGCTGCTCCTCCTTCTATTTCCAGCGTATATCTCCCATTGCGTTCCAGTTCGCCAATGGCTTCCTGCGTCATTCCTGCAACAGCTGCGGCCACGGCCTTCATCTGCTTGCCGAATTTCGGACCCAACTTCTTGAAATCACACTTCACGCGTTTCACCAACACGCCGGAACCGCTTTCCACGAACTTGAGTTCTTTCACGTTCACCTCGCTCAAGATAAGGTCTTCAACAGCCTCTATGTGACGCTTCTGCTCTTCATCCACAACCGGAATCATGATGCACTGCAGCGGCTGACGAACCTTAATGTTAACTTTACGGCGCAAAGCAAGCACCATTGAGGTGACATCTTGTGCCATCCGCATGCGCGCCTCCAGTTCTGTATCGATAAGAGATTCGTTTGAAACAGGGAAATCAGCCAAATGCACAGACACTACCTTATCGCGTCCGGTCACATTTATCAAATCCATATACAGTCTGTCTGCGTAGAACGGAGCAATCGGGGCCATCAGCTTTGCAACCGTCTCCAGACAAACATAGAGCGTCTGATAAGCAGAGAGCTTGTCGACAGACATTGCATTCCCCCAGAAACGCTTACGGTTCAAACGCACATACCAATTGCTCAAATTGTCGTTTACAAAGTCCGTAATCAGACGGCCTGCCTTTGTCGGCTCATAATCAGTATAGCATGCATCCACATCCTTAATTAAGGAATTCAGCAGAGAAAGAATCCAGCGGTCTATCTCCGGACGCTCGCTCACCGGCACTTCGTCTTCGGCATACGTAAATCCGTCAACATTGGCATACAATACAAAGAACGAATAAGTATTATATAATGTACCAAAGAATTTACGGCGTACTTCGTCCACTCCATCCGTATCAAACTTCAGGTTATCCCACGGTGATGAATTTGTAATCATATACCAGCGCAGAGGGTCTGAGCCGAACTTCTCAATGGCTCCAAACGGATCAACGGCATTTCCCAAGCGCTTTGACATCTTGTTCCCGTTCTTATCAAGAACCAAACCATTTGAAACGACATTTTTGAATGCCACACTGTCAAATACCATCGTTGCAATGGCGTGAAGTGTAAAGAACCATCCACGAGTCTGGTCTACACCTTCCGCTATGAAATCCGCCGGATAATATGTACGGTTATCCACCAAATCCTTATTCTCAAACGGATAGTGCAGCTGCGCGTAAGGCATTGAGCCTGAATCGAACCATACATCAATCAGGTCGGACTCACGCTTCATCGGTTTTCCTGTAGGAGAAACCAATATAATGTCATCCACATACGGACGGTGCAAGTCTATCTTGTCGTAGTTCTCCTTCGAATAGGTGCCCGGAACGAATCCTGCCTTTTTATACGGATTCTCAGTCATCAGGCCGGCAGCTACAGCCTTCTCTATTTCATCATAAAGTTCTTCGACAGACCCTATACAGATTTCCTCTCCTTCTTCGCTACGCCATATAGGAAGCGGTGTCCCCCAATAGCGTGAGCGACTCAGGTTCCAATCGTTCAGGTTTTCCAGCCATTTGCCAAAGCGCCCGGTCCCGGTTGATTCCGGTTTCCAGTTGATGGTCTTGTTCAGCGCTATCATACGCTCCTTGCATGCCGTTGAACGGATAAACCAGCTGTCAAGCGGATAGTAAAGCACAGGCTTGTCTGTACGCCAACAATGAGGGTAGTTATGCACATGCTTCTCCATCTTAAAGGCCTGATGATTCTGCTTCATCTTCATACAGATGTATACATCCAATGACTCTGCGGCCTGAGCTGCCTTTTCATCGTATTTTCCATCAACGGTAAACTGCGGATCATAAGCATTCTTGACCCACCGGCCTTCGTATTCCTTATATTTGTCTGTGTCTACACATTCGGCTACAAACTTCTCATCCAGTTCTTCAAGCAGATAAAACTTACCGGTCAAATCCACCATCGGACGGGTTTCACCTTTTTTGTTTATCATAAACAATGACGGAATTCCGGCTGCCTTTGCTACAAAAGCATCATCCGCACCAAAGGTAGGAGCGATATGAACGATACCCGTACCGTCTTCCACCGTCACATAATCGCCCGATATTACACGGAAGGCTTTGGCTGAAGCATCCCGCCAGTTTCCATTCTCGTCCAGTTCGACCGGCTTGACCCACGGCAGCAGCTGTTCATACTCCATACCGACCAAGTCCGGCCCTTTATACTCGCCTGCTATCTTAAACGGAATCAGCTTGTCGCCCGGCTTGTAATCTTCCAAAGCCAAGCCTTCAGCCTTTTGGTTAAAATGCGCGTAAAGCAAGGCCTTGGCCAAAACCACCGTCATCTTTTCTCCCGTATATCCGTTATAGGTCTGTACGGCCACATAGTCAAACTTCGGGCCTACGCAGAGCGCAGTATTTGAAGGCAATGTCCAAGGAGTTGTAGTCCATGCAAGGAAATAAGGGGTTCCCCACTCCGCCATCTCCGGTTTCGGATTCTTTATCTTAAACTGTGCCACGACTGTAAGGTCTTTCACATCCCGATAACAGCCCGGCTGATTCAGTTCGTGAGAGCTCAGCCCCGTACCGGCCGCCGGCGAATACGGCTGAATGGTGTACCCTTTATACAACAAACCTTTTCCGTAAAGCTGTTTCAAAAGCCACCACAAGGTTTCTATGTAACGGTTGTCATAAGTGATATAGGGATTTTCAAGGTCAACCCAATAGCCCATCTTATGAGTAAGATCCGTCCACTCTTTGGTAAACTTCATTACATCCGTGCGGCAGTGCTTATTGTATTCTGCTACAGAAATTGTCTTGCCGATATCCTCCTTGGTAATGCCCAATGCCTTCTCGACACCCAGTTCTACCGGCAGCCCATGCGTGTCCCAACCGGCCTTACGCTTTACCTGATAACCTTTCATGGTCTTGAAGCGGCAGAATGTGTCTTTAATCGTGCGGGCCATCACATGGTGGATACCCGGCATTCCATTGGCAGAAGGAGGGCCTTCATAAAACACAAACGAGGGACAGCCTTCGCGTTCGGCCATACTGCGGGAGAACACATCGTCTTCATCCCATTTCTTCAGCACTTCCTTATTGACCTCTGACAGGTTAAGTTGTGAATATTCAGCAAACTTCTTACTCATAATTATGTTTTGTTTTTTATCTTGGTTGAACAGCGGGAGAATAACCTCCTTTAATTTAGGGTGCAAATTTATAAGAAAAAAGAATAAGAGGAAACATTTAAGATAGGAATCTCATTGACAAGGTTTAAAAATACGCAATTGCACAAGAAAGCAGCAAGGGCGGAGCCTGGCCTTCACTTTTTCCAGACTCCGCCCCCCATCAGGCCTGCCATCTGCCTCCTGCGGCAATCAGTCATCAAGGTCGATTACCTGCATCTTGCTGTTGAACTTCACTTCCCAACGGTTGGAAAGCTTGATTTCATATTCCTTCCGGTCGCGCTCAATCTTCAGAATCCTGGCATCGGGATAAGCGTTTGTCACATAATCGCGGATGGCGGCCGGAACTACCGCATCGGGAACCGCCTCCTGCGTGCACTTTACTTCTGTCCATTCGCCCGAACGGTCAAATTCAACCTTGTCTCCGTTCGTAAAGATTACCTCGTAGCTCTTATAGAACAAGTCTGTTTCCATCTTTGCCAAGGCCACTTTGTGATTTTTAAAATAAGTTGTGATAAAGGTCTGCGCCGGAGTTGGCAACTGCCCCACCTGAATAGGCTTATTACTGTCTGCCACCGCCACTACAGAAAGTGTAAACAGACAAACCAACAAAAAAACTAACTTCTTCATACCATTTTCTTTTACGTTAATGATTCATTCTCTTTTGCATTGCAAAGATGCATCCCGAATCTGAAATAAAGCTGAAAAGTTTCCCTTTTTCGCGGAAAAATCAAATATTTTTTCCGGAATATGCCCGGGCACAAATCTTTTAGGCTCATAAATAAAATACAAATAGTCTAAAACAGACAATCGTCTTATCCTTATTTTCCCTAACTTTGAAAGAAAATCAAAGCAGCTGATGAACAAGCTATCCCGACATATCATCCTTCCGGCAGGCTTTATCATGGCAATGCTCCTGCCGGCTTGCGGCACTCACCTGCCGGGATACGACTTCCGGGAGATTGCCCATGCCGCCATCCGGCTGGATATGGACATAGACCAAGCGGACAACCACCGCCTGTATATCGAAGCCGCACGGTGGATTGACGTCCCTTACCGCTATGGAGGAAACACGATGCGCGGTACCGACTGTTCGGGACTGACGGCCAATATCTACAAGAAAGTATATCACAAAAAGCTGAAACGGAGTGTAAACGAGCAGCGCACCAAGAACTGCCGGAAAATAGCCAGACGAAACCTGAAAGAAGGCGACTTGGTATTTTTTCACGACGGCAGGCGGAAACGCAGCGCCACGCACGTAGGAATCTATCTGAAAGAGGGGAAATTCATCCATGCCAGTACAAGCCAAGGAGTCATCGTAAGCCGACTTGACGAGCCTTACTATGACAGGCGATGGATGCAGGGCGGACGGATTAAAGACTGATACAAAGACGATGATTAGCTTCAGGAATATCTTACGGCTGCTTCCGGGAATCCTTCTCTACGCTTCGGGAAACGCGCTTCCGGCCTCTGCACAGACGGACGATGGAGAGCTGCGTGTGAACACGGATGCCGTCAAGATGATTCAGTTCGACTTCAGCAACATCAGCCAGCCCGAAGCAAAACCGGTTGAAGCACCTTTGGAAAAAAGATGGATGCAGTTCAAGACCGATGTCGCCATGCCGCGAAGCTTGCTCGACACCACGACCGTAAAAAAGCCGGGCAAGTTCATCCGCCTGCTTCCCTTCACCATCTGGACTCGTTTTGACGAAGACCCCATCTATGATGTACTGGTAACGGGGCGGCCCAACGGGCTGGAAATGACCTGGAGTCTCGGCAAAACCGTCTACAAGGAAGAATACGGCCGGACTGTGATGCCCGCACCGGGAGAAACGTATCAACTCCTGATGACAAGAGGAGCGGGAATAACCATAGAAAACCTTGACATCAACAAGTTTCTGACCGAGAACCTTACCCGCCGAGGGCGTATGCTCCGCCGCAACCGCAAGCATGCAAACGCATGGAAGACTTATAAAGACTATAAGCCGACCCGTGAAGACAGTCTGAAATTCCCAACCTATTACCGTACCATGCAGGCAGACACCGCCCACGCCGCGGCACTGGCAGCGGCCGATACGGCGGCAGCATCCACTGCCCTGCCCCAAGACACGCTCAAGCAGTCCAGACAAGGCACCGGGAAAAAGGAAACAGGCGGATGGTACGAATATATCCGCCAGAAGCAGGCGGAAGAATCCGTCCGCCGGAGGGAATCGTCGCGCAAAGACAGAATCAGGCAGAATGTTTACGACCTCGAAAAGCAGACCAGACGCCTCAAAGACCTGCAAGACTGACGGCAGGGCTGACGTTTCGCCCCTCATTCCCGCCATACCATCGCGGCAAAAACACGATTCCACCCTATCCCGGCCAAATTTCCAACAGCACCGTCTGCACTGACTCTGAAAGCGTCCCGACACTGCCGCCGAAGGGAAAATCCCTACCACCCATAGGAAAATTCCCCAAACACATAGGAAAAATCATTCGGAAGTATCAAATTTCCCTGCTATCTTTGTTCCATCCAAACAAACCAAGGAGGAAACATCATGAGAACAAAGTATAAACTATATCCGCTCATTGCTGTCATGGCACTTGCCCTTTCGCTTACCTCATGCGAACATGTGGGAATCGGCATAGAATTCGGCAATACGACCAACAGCTACCACGAAGCGACAGGATATCTGTGCAGCCGCCCCTGGTCTGACGAATGGTATGACGACTATGGAGTATACCATTATCAGGAGCTCATATTCTTCCCCGACAATACCGGCGAAGACTATATGCTGACCCGCGACCGTTACGGCTATGTGCAGGAAAGCAGCTACACTTTCGTATGGGACTGGTACAACAGCATCTATACCAGCATCCGCATGAAATACGGCCAAAGAGACTATTCGTATATGGACAACATCACCATGGGAGGCAACGAACTGCACTGCCTGCTCGACGGAGAGCCTGTTTACTTTATGGGAAGATAACAGAAGAAGCTGTGAACATTATCCCCCGCTTCTTTGTTAATGAATTAAGAAACAAGAATAACGTGTTTTCTTTTTAAGATTATTTTTTTGGTTTATTTCGTAAAAACTGTACCACAGAATCAAATTCCGGGTACAGTTTTTTCTTTTTAAGCCATCGTACCGCCAACTATATCCAACAACTCGTTCGTAATAGCCTGTTGACGGCTCTTATTGTACATCAAAGTCAGTTCCTGAATCAGGTCATTGGCATTATCCGTAGCTACCTGCATGGCCATCATGCGCGCAGCATGCTCCGAAGCGTTCGAATCAAGCAAGGCCGTATAGATTTTCATGCGCAACACCTTGGGCAGCAACTCCTGAAAAACTTTTTCTGCAGAAGGCTCAATGATGTAGTCGGCCGCCTTGTTTCCATCCGGCTCCGCATTCTCTTCCACTCCGGAAGAAGCAGACAAGTCGATAGGCAGATACATCTCACGCGTCAGAACCTGCGAAGAGGTCGACTTGAAATGGTTATACAGCAGCTCCACCCGCTGAATCTCTCCATTCAAGAAGCGCCCAATCAAGTCTGCAGCCAGAGCAGCCGCCTCCTGATAGTTAGGCCGGCCGCTCATCCGCTGATAATCGCCCATCGGGACAACGCCTTTCATCTTCTTTACCGCATCGGCCACCTTGCGTCCTACCGGATAAACCAGAATATTCTCCAGACCAACCTGCCTGCCATACTCATCAATCATTTCGCCCAGATGGCGGATTACATTCGCATTAAAGCCGCCACACAGACTACTGTTGGACGCAAACACGACGATTGCAATCTTCTTCACATCACGTTTCACGGTGAAAGACGACTCAACCGCAAGTCCCGCACTCAGAAAGTCCGTGAGCATGCGATGCAGCCTTCGCTCATAAGGAAGCATGTTCTCGATGGCTTCCTGCGCCTTATGGAGTTTCGACGAGGATACCATCTTCATCGCCGAAGTAATCTTCAGCGTCCCGTTGATTGAGTTTATTCTTCCTTTTATTTCTTTCAGTGATGCCATGATGCTTACTCTTTAAACTGTCCGGCTGTCTCTGCCGCAACCTTTTCGATAATCGCCGTTATTTCATCGCTGACCTTACCTGCTCCCAGCATGTCAATGACATCAGCCTGATGGTTGGCACGAAGATTGGTAAGAAACGCGTCCTGAAAAGCACGCACCTTGGCAAGAGGAATCTCATGCATCAGTCCGTGTGTACCGCAATACAGGATAGCGACCTGCTCGCCTACCGGCATCGGAGAATATTGCGGCTGTATAAGAAGCTGATTGTTCTTACGTCCGCGGTCGATTGTCATTGCCGTTACCGGATCCATATCGCTGCTGAACTTAGAGAAAGCCTCCAATTCACGATACTGAGCCTGGTCAATCTTCAAAGTCCCGGCTACTTTTTTCATACTCTTGATTTGCGCGCTACCTCCCACACGGGATACCGAGATACCCACATTAATGGCCGGACGGAAACCTTGGTTAAACAAATCGGTTTCAAGGAATATCTGACCGTCGGTAATGGAAATCACATTTGTCGGGATATAGGCTGAAACATCTCCCGCCTGTGTCTCGATGATAGGCAACGCCGTAAGCGAACCGCCCGCCTTTACCTTTCCCTTCAAGCTTGCCGGCAGGTCATTCATCTGCTCAGCAACCTCCTGCTGGCTGATAATCTTTGCCGCACGTTCCAACAGACGGGAATGCAGATAAAATATATCACCCGGGTACGCTTCACGGCCTGACGGACGGCGAAGAATCAAAGAAACTTCACGGTAGGCAACCGCCTGCTTCGACAAATCATCGTATACAACCAGCGCATGACGGCCTGTATCACGGAAATACTCTCCGATAGCAGCTCCCGCAAACGGAGCATAATACTGCAAAGCCGCGGGGTCTGAAGCTGTAGCCGCCACCACAATCGTATAATCCATTGCACCTTTCTCACGCAAGGCATTGACTATGCTGGCTACGGTAGAACCTTTCTGGCCGATTGCCACATAAATACAATATACCGGATCGCCTGTTTCGAAATTAGAGCGTTGGTTAATAATCGTATCAATGGCAATTGCCGTTTTTCCGGTCTGACGGTCGCCGATAATCAGCTCGCGCTGCCCGCGTCCGATAGGAATCATCGCATCGATGGCCTTCAATCCAGTCTGCAGCGGCTCAGTTACAGGCTGACGGAAGATAACTCCCGGAGCCTTGCGCTCCAAGGGCATTTCACAAAGTTCACCGCCGATTTCTCCCCGTCCGTCCAAAGGATTCCCCAACGGATCAATAACACGGCCCAACATGCTTTCGCCAACACGGATAGAAGCAATACGTTTGGTACGCTTTACAATCATACCTTCTTTTATCTGGTCAGTAGGACCAAGCAACACTGCTCCGACATTGTCCTCTTCCAGATTCATCACTGTACCCATTACCCCGTTTTCAAACTGAAGCAATTCGTTGGCCTCCGCATTACGCAATCCGTAGATACGGGCCACTCCATCGCTTACCTGTAAAACGGTTCCCACTTCATCAAATTTCAAAGAAGTATCAATCCCCTGCAACTGCTGAAGCAATACTTCCGAAACTTCACTGGGTTTTATTGTATACTCTGGCATAATTACTCTATTAACAATGAGGAATGAAAAACAAAAGAAACAAAACCTTCATCTTTCATCCCTCATCCTATTAAACTATTCTTCTGTTTTTCGCAATGAACTGCTGCTTTACCCGCTTCAGCTGATTGGCCACACTGGCATCCAGGCGGTAACCCTCCAGTTCGATGATGTAACCGCCGATAATGTCCGGATCAATCCGGGCATCCAACTCTACATCGCCGTGTGTACGACTACCTACCAAATCCACAATATGGCGGACAAGGCGTTCAGAGGGAACAGCAGTTATCAGTTTCCCCATGAGGATGTTTTTGTCTTCCCGATACAAATCAATATATGACCATGTCATGAACTGCAGAAACTTTTCTCTCCGCCCTTCAAGCACCAGCCTAAAAAAGCGCATCAGTTCCTTACTCACGTTTTTTCCACCTGAGGCCTCGCGAAGCAAGTCAAGTTTCTTTTCAGCATCCAACACAGGATTCTCTATCGCACGGCGTAATCCGGAAATATTCGCATAGTTTGCGGCAAGTGTTTTCACCTCTTCATATATCATTTCTTCCTTGCCGTCTGCCTTTGCATAAGCAAGCAACGCTTTCGCATAACGCCTCGAAATAACTCCCGTATTCATAACTCGTCATTTATTGTTTTGAAGATTCTATCATTTCATCCAACATACGGTCTATCAACTCAGTCTGCGCCTTTTCGTCGGCAAGCTTACTACGCATTATCTTTTCGGCTATCCCGACAGACAAGACTGCCACCTGACGGCGTATATCACGGATTGCACTTTCTTTCTCTGTTTCAATCTGCTTCTTCATCTCATCCATCAAGCGTTGTCCCTCACGCCGAGCACGCTCTTGAGCTTCCTTGACGATGCGGTCACGGGTAGCCGCCGCTTCGCTCAATATGCGTCCCTGCTCTTCGCGTGCCTGAGCCAAGACTTTATCGCTTTCCAACTTGACATTGGCCAATTGCTCATTGGCTTCACGCGCCGCCTTCAGCGAATTGTCAATATACGTTTTCCGGTCCTCGACCATCTTAATGACCACCGGGAAGCCATATTTCGCCAAAATGAAGAATACGACTCCAAATGTGATGACCATCCAAAACAGCAGTCCCGGATCCGGAGTTAATAATCCCATATTTCTAAAGTTATAAGAACAAAGTCAACAAACATACTACAATGGCAATCAATGCGACACCTTCGACCAAGGCAGCGGCAATAATCATGTTCATACGCAAGTCGCCCGAAGCTTCCGGCTGGCGAGCCATACCTTCCATGGCGGAACCACCTATTCTACCGATTCCAATACCTGCGCCTAACACTGCAATACCTGCGCCTATAGCTGCGCCTAATTTACTGATACCAACACCTGCAGCTGCCTGCAATAAAACTGACAATAACATAATTCTTTTGTTTTTTAAATGGTTATACTTTTTATTTTAGATTCTCTTTTTATTTGGCCTCATGCTCTTTCACGCGCGACAAGCCGATGAACACGGCCGACAGCATCGTAAAGACATAAGCCTGAATGAATGCAACCAGAATCTCGAGTGCATCCATAAAAATACCGAATACCACAGCGACAAATGTCATTGAGCCATTGATAATCGGCCCGGCCTTTACCGTAATAAAGATTATGGCAATCAAACTTAATACGGCAGCATGTCCTGCCATTATATTGGCAAAAAGACGGATCATCAGGGCAAACGGCTTTGTGAATATACCGAAAAATTCAATCAACGGCATCATAGGAATGGGAACCTTAAGCCATGTCGGCACATCCGGCCAGAAAATATCTTTCCAATAGGTCTTGGTCCCAAAGATATTGGTAAGCAAAAACGTGCACAAAGCCAATACTAATGTAATAGCTATATTACCCGTTACATTGGCTCCCCCTGGAAAAACAGGAATCAGCCCCATCAGATTGTTGACGAGAACAAAAAAGAAAGCCGTCAGCAAGTAAGGAGCATACCGTTTGTAGTCTTCTCCTATGCATCCCTTAATGACATCATCATAAATCATCAGTATCAAAGCCTCCATCATCCCTACTCCTCCGCGCGGCGCACCCTGCTCTACCGGATGTTTCTTATACCAACGTACGCATGCCATCATAATAACAATGAGCACTGCACTGTTGATAAACAGTCCCAACACATCTTTAGTGATAGAAATATCGAACGGCCTCACTTCTTCCCCCTCGGCATTCTTTTCAACAATCTTACCATCATTGACACCTCCCTCGGCGATATACAATCCTTCATATTCTTTTCCATCCTCTAATTCAGACGAACAGAAGACATGCCATCCTGTACTGCTTTTTACAATAACGGGAAGAGGAATACTCACCGGAGTATCGCCGAAGGTAGCAATATGCCACTCATAAGCATCTCCTATATGCCCGAACACTAATTCGTTCACATCTATGTCTGCCGCTTTACTTTCCTGAGCGTTCAATATCGTCGGAATGCTCAACAGCAGAAGAAGAGATATCACTATGTACCGTATTTTTTTCATTATTCGCTTGTTTTCTTAATTTCAGTTTTGCTTCAAAACGAAGGAAGAAACGGGTTTCAAAAATCAGAAACGCAAAATAAAAGCAAATGAAGGTAGCAAAAAACGCTATCACCTCATGCCCTACAACAAATCCATAAAACATCAGGAGCAAAGCACTTAAGATAAACTTCAATGCCTTACAGACAAGATAAGTCATTGCTATCTTATCGAGTCCCAACCGATAATTGAACGCGAACATGTAAATATAAAACAAACCGAAAAGATAAAAGAATATCGGAATAGCAGGGAACCATAGAAAATATTTCTCAGGTATAAACATATGATATACCAACACCACTGCTCCGGTAAGAATTATACCGATAACGGTCAATTCTCTAATAAACTTTTTCTTTACGGTTAACAAAAACATAGCATTATGTAGTTTTTCATCCGAAAAGCTACCAAAAACATGTTCGGTTCATCGCCTGCACCGCTTTTCTCAAAGCTCAACGCAAGCTGAAATCTGATTGTCTCTGACTTCTACGAATCCTCCTTTTATATTCAAGGACTGCGTTTCCTCTCCGGCCACATATCTCACTTCTCCCGCGACTAAAGAAGAAATGACAGGAGCATGGTTTACCAAGACCTGAAAGTTTCCAAGTTCTCCCGGCAACACCACCGAATCCGCCTTTCCATCATATACAGTCCGTTCGGGCGAAACAATAACCAGATGAAGTTCTTTCATACTTTCTATTTTTAAGCTGACAAAGCTGCAAGTTTACGTGGACAAGACCAATAAAGTCTCCTACACTTACCCTGCCGGCTCTTGTCTGAAACTATCCTTTAGCTGCTTCCAGCAATTTCTTTCCTTTCGCTATAGCGTCTTCTATAGTTCCCACGTTCAAGAAAGCCTGTTCCGGCAGATAATCAACCTCTCCATCCAATATCATCTTAAAGCCTTTGATGGTATCTTCTATGGAAACCATTACTCCGGGAACACCCGTAAACTGTTCGGCCACGGCAAACGGCTGGGACAAGAAGCGCTGCACACGACGGGCACGGTTTACAGTCAGACGGTCTTCATCTGAAAGTTCATCCATACCCAAAATGGAAATGATATCCTGCAGTTCCTTATTCCGCTGCAGAATCTGCTTTACCCGCTGTGCCGTATCGTAATGCTCTTTTCCCACAATAAGCGGATCAAGAATGCGCGATGTCGAATCCAACGGGTCTACAGCAGGATAAATACCCAACTCTGCAATCTTTCGGCTCAGCACCGTCGTCGCATCCAGATGGGTAAAGGTCGTTGCCGGCGCCGGATCTGTCAAGTCATCGGCAGGCACATATACCGCCTGCACGGAAGTAATGGAACCATTCTTGGTTGAAGTGATTCGCTCCTGCATCTGCCCCATTTCTGTGGCAAGTGTCGGCTGGTAACCTACGGCCGAAGGCATACGTCCCAACAACGCCGAAACTTCCGAACCGGCCTGTGTAAAACGGAATATATTATCAATGAAGAACAATATGTCGCGCGGACTGTTGTCTCCCGTATTCCGGTCACGGAAAGACTCTGCCAGAGTCAGTCCCGAAAGCGCCACGGACTGGCGTGCGCCAGGAGGTTCGTTCATCTGACCGAAGACCATTGCCACCTGCGACTTCTCCACTTCATCATAATCTACCTTCGACAAGTCCCATTTTCCTTCTTCCATGCTTTTCAAAAACTTGTCGCCATAGCGGATTACACCAGATTCTATCATTTCACGAAGCAAGTCGTTACCTTCACGCGTACGTTCGCCTACTCCTGCAAAGACGGAAAATCCGTTGTGCTTTTTCGCGATGTTGTTAATAAGCTCCTTGATAAGCACTGTCTTACCGACACCGGCACCCCCGAACAATCCGATTTTACCTCCTTTCAGATAAGGTTCCAACAGGTCTATCACCTTGATACCCGTAAAAAGGACTTCTTGTGTCGTTGCCAAGTCTTCAAACTTCGGCGGCTCACGATGGATAGGGAATCCGTCAGTCTTGTCCAGCTCCTTCATTCCGTCAATGGTGTCGCCGACAACATTCATCACACGTCCTTTAATCTGAGTTCCGACCGGCATCGTAATAGATTTTCCAGTCGGCATAACTTCCATTCCACGCTGTAATCCATCCGTACTGTCCATAGCGACAGTGCGCACCGTATCTTCTCCGATGTGCTGCTGCACCTCCACAACCAGCGTCCGACCGTCTTTTCGCGCGATGGTCAGCGCATCGTGTATGTTCGGCAAAGCACGCTCCGCATCTTCCGTCCCTTTCAAATTGAAATGGACATCGACAACCGGACCGATTACTTGCGAAATATGCCCTACAATCTTTGACATAAACTTATTTGTTTGTTAAATGTTTAACTATTTTCAGCGACACAAATATAGGAAATAATCCTCCTACCGTGTATCACAAAGTAACATTTTTTAGCCGTAAAATTTAAATATTATCTATAAATCAGGACAAACAGAATATTTCATTTTGAAATAGCCGACATTTATAAACATTTATTTACACAAGAACATGTCAAAACCGCCTCCAGCCTGCACAAAACGCATTTTCATGTGCATTCTCATGCCCCTACGACGGTTGCAACGATGCGTCTTCCCCCGCCATGGTTACGAAACTCACAAAGATAAATGCCCTGCCAAGTCCCCAAATTCAGACGCCCGTCAGTAATCGGTATCGTCAGACTGGCACCAACAATCGTCGACTTGGCGTGGGCGGGCATGTCATCCCATCCCTCAAGTGTATGTTCATACCATGATTCGCGTTCCTTTACCAGAGTGTTGAAAATTTTTTCCATATCACTGCGCACATCCGGGTCACAGTTTTCATTGATTGACAGTGCCGCACTGGTATGCTGAATAAAGAGATTCACAAGTCCCATCTTTGGAAGCTGGGGCAAATGCCCGATTATCTCGTCGGTCACCAGATGAAAGCCCCGCGCCCGGGCTCTTAAAACGAAAGTAGTCTGCTGTATCATATTCTATGATTTTTGAGACGAATATACGGAAAACTATCCATATTTATCATTATCTTTGAAGAAACAATCATAAAATCATGCGAACTGCAGGAATATTATTCGTATGCAGCCTGCTTTGCATTGCAGGCAGCGCCCAAGCCCTGAGAGACCGGTATCTTGAACTGACGAAAGACACGCTCAGCCATGAGGCACTGGGAGCAAACTTCCTGCACACTTATTTTTCATCCTCGCCGCAGGCCTTTTTCCTTAACCGCAGCGCATGGAACGACATACATGCCTGGGAAGTGGTCAAGACCGGAAGCGACATCTACGAGTTCAAGGCGATGAACGGCCGCAATCTTTTCGCGACCTATTCAAGTGAAGGTCTGTGTGCCGAAACGGCAAACGCACGGACAGACCAAGAGACATTTTGCCTGTTGGGGCAGCTTTTCCGCCGCGCCATACTGCTGGCCGAAGATACCGACGGATATAGTGCGGGGCTTGACGGATATACCTGCTATTTTGCCGCAACCGACAAGGGAGAAACAAAGGTCGCACAGAAATGGGCTCCTGAGCCGGAGTCTCTTACCCGGGCACTGACCGATTTGGGAGACTCCATCTGCCAGCGCATTGCCAGGCATGAAACCGACTGGAACAAGACGAAAAAGGAAATCAGGGTTCTGATGGAAACCCTAAACAATGAAACCATATCCGCGGTACGCAATCCCATTTACCGCGGCTTATGGCGGACTGGAGTCCAGCAGCTCGGACCGGAAAAGATTGCCGAAGCTCCCCAACCTCCCGGTTACCGGAATATAGAAGACTATTTCTATGAAAACATGATTTATCCACCTGAAATGCTGGCGGACGGCCGCGGAGGATATGCCGTCTACGGCTTCACGATAGACACGCTGGGCTTTATAAAGCCTGTCCATGCCATCGACAGCAGCGAGCCGGCCTGCGCAAAAGAAACGGCGCGACTGATAGCCGGCCTGAAGGGACACTGGCTTCCGGCACGCGATGAAAGCGGCAAACCGGTTGAATGCCTATACTACACCTACATTTCTTTCCGGCCTCAGCGATACTACACCCTGCAAAAACTCAAGCAGGCCGCAAAGGAATGGGAACGCCAAGCGTTTGTCAATCCCAAAAAAGCGCCCGAATACCCCGGCGGCATGAAGGCATGCATGCAGTTTGTCCGCGAACAGGCTATGATTCACTACCCTGAATCCTGCCGCGGAACGGGGAGAAAGGCCAAAGCCGTATGTCAGTTCACAATCGATTCCTACGGACAAGTCAAGGACTGCCGCATCGTGCGCGGAAGCGGAACGGACGCATTCGACGAAGCTGCCCTGCAAGTCATCCGGAACATGCCGCGATGGAAGCCGGCCGCCGCCGTCACGCCCTATCCCCACTTCTGCGAAACCCGACATACCATAATCATAAATTTTTCTGATTCCGAGCAAAAATAATCCGTGCCCTATTCAAAACTATATATGCCCGAAGGAACCGTCCTTTTCAGCGGAATCACCTCCACATCTTTGCCGGCAATGATTCCCTTTTCGCGGAAGGCAAGCTCCACAGTCTTGTAGGCAAGCTCCGGATGATTGTTGTCTTTGCTCAAATGACACAGCCAAAGATACTTCAGTCCGGGAGGAAAATGACCGGCAAGAAATGCAGCCATCTCGTGCGTACACATATGTCCGTTCGGTCCGGCTATGCGTTCCTTCAGATGGCGGGGATAAGGCCCCATCTGCAACATCGACTCATCATAGTTTGCCTCCATCACCAGATAGTTCGCCCCGCGGATGTATCTGGCCGCCGTGTCCGTGATATGTCCGATATCCGTAAGGAAAGCAAAGTTTTTCCCGCCGGCACAAATGCTGTAGCCCACGTTGTCCGTTCCGTCGTGCGGCACCTCAAAACACACGATACGGAAGTCTCCTATCTGAATCTCCTGTTCTTTGTAAATATAACGAATATGGGCCGACGTCAGTTTCTCCGTCACACAATAGTTCCGGTTAATCCCTTTATGGGTTTCCGGCGTAGCATAAATGGGGATATTGCATTTCTCGGCCAGATATCCCACCGCCTTAATGTGGTCGGCATGGTCATGAGTTACAAGAACTGCCCTGATACGCTCCAGGCTCAAGCCGTAATCCTTAAATATTTTCTTAATCATGCGGATTCCTACTCCCGCATCAATCAGTATGCCATACGTGTCTGTCCCAAGATAGTAGCAGTTTCCGCTACTGCCACTCCCCAGACTCATAAATTTCACTCTCATTCGTTTTTCTGTTTTCCTTTTCCACAAAAGAAATGCAAAATTACAAAATTATTCGGAATAACTTGTCAAATGCCAAAGAAAAAGGGGAGCGATTGGGAAAGAAACATCCAAAACAAAAACGACAGGACAGACCTAATCAGGATTCCGAGTCCGGACTCTCAAAATCCGCTCAGAAAAAGTCCGGCAAGCGTACCCTTATAAAAAGATGCACTTGCCGGATTCGACAAAAGAAATACATTATTTGCTTGCCGGATTATTGCGCCTGTCATACTCAAGCAGCAAACGGGCAAGTGCCGGGTCATTAAAGTCGGCAGCCAACGGACGGCCGGTGTCCAGACGGCGGACAGCCTCCATTTCCTCTGTCGTCAGCAGAAAATCATCAAGAGCCAGATTCGACGCCATCCGTTCAGGATGCGTTGTCTTGGGTATGACAACAATCCCTTCCTGGACTAAAAATTTCAAAGCCACTTGCGCATTGGTCTTTCCATGCCGCAGTCCGATGCTTTTCAGCGTCTCGTCGGCAAACAGCCCATTCATGCCTTGCGCCAACGGACTCCAAGCCATGAGCCGTGTACCGTATTCCTTTATCAGTCCGCGCATCTTAAGCTGCTGGGAATATACATGCGTCTCCAGCTGCACTACGGCAGGCTTCACTTCCATATTCTCAACGATATCGACAAACCGTGCATCATAAAAGTTGCTCAAGCCAATAGCGCGCACTTTACCATCCCGACAGGCACGTTCCATCGCTCTATAGGTGCCATAATAGTCGCCAAACGGCTGATGAACAAGCAGCAGGTCGATATAGTCAGTATGCAGCTTGCGCAGCGACTCGTCGATGCTACGCGCGGCAGGCTCATCCCCCGCATTTGATATCCACACTTTAGTCGTAATGAAAAGCTCCTCGCGGGGAATCCCGCACCCGACAATAGCTTCGCCTACTCCTTCTTCGTTATAATAAGCCTGCGCAGTGTCAATCAAACGGTATCCGGCACGGATAGCCTCCATCACACACCGCTTACATTCTTCGGGAGAAATCTGGTATACGCCGTAACCCACCTGGGGCATTTCGACACCATTGTTAAGTGTAACTGTTTTCATTGTTTATGGTTTGTTGGTTGATGCATTATCCTATTTTACGGCAAAATATACATTATATATAATATCAGTTTCGGCAGTGCCGGCAAAGCACAGACCGGCACTGCCCTCACCTATTCATGAATACGATATGTGCCTATCCCCTTTACCGTGGCAAGATTCATATCATCATAAATAGGACTGCGGCAGGTATCAAGGCGCGCAATGCTCTCCATTTCCTCTGGGGTAAGGGTAAAGTCAAAGCTATTGAGGTTCTCAATCATCCGTTCACGGCGCACAGTCTTGGGTATTACCACGATGCCACGCTGGTTAAGCCACCGCAGAACAACATTTCCCACCGTTTTCCCATGACGGCGAGCAATATCATTCAATACGGAATTATGCCAGATACCGCACTGTCCTTCGGCGAAAGGCGCCCACGCTTCATGCTGTATCCCCTCGCTGCGAAGGAATGCATTCGCCTCTTGCTGCTGAAAAAAAGGATGAGTCTCAAGTTGGTTTACAGCCGGACGCACTTCATTATGAAGAAAGAGATCCTGCAAACGCTCGCTGGAAAAGCTTGTTACACCGACGGCACGTATCCGGCCTTCACGGTAAAGGCGTTCAGCCGCCCGCCAAGCCGCATAATAGTTGTCATAAGGCTTATGAAGCAGGTAGAGGTCTACGTAATCCAGGTCCAACAGCCGCGCCGAACGGTCAAAAGCACGCAATGCATCGTCATATTCGTAATCTTGCACCCACAGTTTTGTAGTCACAAAAATTTCTTCGCGCCGCAAGCCGCTCCGGCGTATGGCCGCACCCACCTGCTCTTCATTGAAATAAGAAGCGGCCGTATCTATCATGCGATACCCTGTTTCAAGCGCTTCAGTCACGATTCTCTCCGTTTCCTGGGGCGGAATCTGAAATACACCAAATCCAATGGACGGCATCATCACCCCGTTGTTCAGTCTTACTTCTTTCATATACTCCATATCTTTTGATATTGCAAAGTTAGCCGTCCGGTTTTAGAAAGGGATTATGAAAAATGGCGGAATATTTTCACAAACCGGTGTTTTCTCATTATATTTGTTTGACCATAACAACCAATCCTCATTATCTATGGACACTGTTGCTTGGGACGGAATCTTCTTCGTCGATTCACTTGCGGACTATAATTTCACCCGCTATGGCAGTTATGTGCTGCATATCCTCTGCACGGGCGGAAGCATGAGTTTCGTGTTTCAGGATGTGCAATACAACATTGCATGCGGCGATTATGTCATCCTTACCGCGGCCTCGCTTGCTTCAGACTTCTCCGAATCGGCAGACTTCAATGCCGTCATCATGGGATTGTCTGAACCATTTGTCACTTCGATGGCCATCCGCAGCAATTATGGCATAGTGGGACATCTGGCACTATTGCAGAATCCGGTCATGAAGCTTTCGCCGCACGACTTCCGCATCTGCAAAGAAGACATGCGGCGACTGCATGAACGCCTGCAAGAGCACGGCCATCTCTTTCGTGAGGAAATGATTGGCAACCTGCTGATTGTTCACATTCTCGACCTTTACGATATCCACGCCCGAAACCACAGCGTCCTACAGATTTCCGAACGCACGGTATCACTGCTGCGCAATTTCATCGGACTGCTTGACAAGGGAGAATACGTACATAGCCGTAGCCTCTGCCATTATGCCTCCGTGCTATGTGTCACACCCCACTATCTTTCCGAGGTGTGCCGCAGGGCAAGCGGACGGCCCGCCACTTACTGGATAGACCGCTTTACCTTGCATCACATCATACGGCTGCTGCGCCAGACAAATCTTCCCCTGCAAGAAATAGCGGACGAACTTTGCTTTTCTTCGCTGTCCTATTTCAGCCGCTATGTGCAGAAGCATACAGGCATGTCTCCGTCGAATACCGCAACAGCATAATACATTCTTCCCCCGTCCGGTGAACTGAACGCCCGCCAGGCTTGTTTATAAAAAATAAATTCAGTATATTTGTAAAACAACCTTAAACAGAGAGTTTATGAGGCGTGTAATTCTTTTAACGGCCCTTTTCATCGGGTTATGCTCGGCAGGATGCGGCAAACAGGGACTGGAAGAACCTCCTGCCGGCATGCGGAATGTTCAGACTGCGGATTCTGCCATGGCCTGCCGGCCCGCAAGCAAAAGGAAAGTGACGGCCGACGATATAAAAATAACCAAAGAATTGCTCTTCGACCGATATACTCCCGAGAAAGATGTCTATCCCTACGGGGATACGGTGCGCTCGTTCAAATGGAAGACAATCCGCCAGTGTCTGGCCTTCATCGAGAACATGCAGCAAGAAAAAGTGCATTGGGCCGTATTCCGCAACTACAAGAACCAAAACGGAGAAGCCCCCGTGGTGCGGCGCTTTGTGCGCAATGCTTACCGCCGGGTGTCCGACACGCTGGGCGTGGAGCGCTATCAATCCGTTCCGCTATATATGCCCACAGACACCGTGACTCCCGAACGCTACGGGCGCGACGGGTTCATAGTCCGACTGAAAGGCGAAGAAGGAAGCTTTTACCGTATCCATCCCGCAACGATGGAGGCGGAATGGCTGGTGCCGCGCCGGTATCTTAAAGTTTTATCAGACACGACAACTTTCCGTCATGTCATATTCGTAGACCGCCGTGACCAGAACATCACGACACTGGAACAGGTAAAGGAAAACGAATGGAAAGTACGCAGCATGAATCCTGCTACTACCGGACGCCACGCTCCTCCGTATGCGCAAGAAACTCCACTTGGAATGTTCCTGCTTCAACAGAAGAAGGAGCGCATGATATTCTTGAAAGACGGCTCTTCTGCACTGGGAGGATATGCTCCCTACGCAAGCCGCTTTACGAACGGTGCGTATATACACGGCGTTCCGGTAAATGCGCCGCGCACTGCAATGATAGAATACAGCTGGTCTTTGGGCACAACACCCCGCTCCCACATGTGCGTGCGCAACGCCACATCTCATGCAAAATTCATTTTCGACTGGGCTCCGGTAGAAAATTCCCTGGTCGTGGTAATCGAATGAAGATTCATGCAGCCCGTCCCAAGCCCAACAAAAAAGACATGGCATCGCAAGCTGCATGCAAGCAACTTGAAAACGCATTTCCGGCTATGAGCGAAAAATGTTTTCATACAAACAGAAAGTCCGCTTTCAAGGACAAAAAATTCCGCTTATCTTCCACACTGTTTTTACGATGCCATTCCATACAAATCCCGGCTATTGTAAAAATGCGGCAGCATCCCGACTTCCCCGCCATATTGGGCATACCGCTCATCATTTGCGGCGTAACGGCAATCGATTTGCATTCAAGCGCCGCCGGACACTGACCCGTCCAAACTATCCGTAAAAAAGTTACAACCGTCCGTAATTAGGTTACCATTCCCCTGACGGCAATGCCTTATCTTTGCACCGTCCTAAAACAAAAGACATGACAACAGATTCAATAGCCGACATTGCATTATGGCCGTGCAGTCTGCAGGCTTCATGCACGGACGGTCAAAGACCGGCCGCAGGCAAAGGCATCGCCGTAAAATAATTTTTCATACCCATAAAAACAAGAAGCATCATGGAAGATATTTTTAAGAAAGACCTGTCGGGTGCAATGGTATCGCCCGACGAACCGGGCTACGACAAGCTGATTGGTTCCATCTTTGACACGATGAAGCTTGCCTATGAACTAAACACAGGTTACCATACCCCGGAAGAAGTGCATGACTATCTGTGCCGCATTACGGGGCAGGAAATCGACCCTTCGACCACACTCCTGCCGCCGTTTTACGTAGACTTCGGCAAAAACATCCGTATCGGGAAAGGCTGCTGGATTCAGCAAGGCTGCACATTCTTCGACCGCGGCGGCATTACCATCGGCAACGGCGTGTTCATTGCCCCTAAGGTAAATCTTATAACCATCAATCACGACCCGAATCCGGACAACCGAAGCGCCACATACGACCGCCCCATCGTGATAGAAGACAAGGCATGGATTGGAATCAACGCCACAATCCTGCCGGGAGTACGCATCGGATACGGAGCCATCGTAGGGGCAAACAGTGTGGTGACCCATGATGTGGAACCGATGACGGTGGTGGGAGGAAATCCGGCCAGGTTCATAAAACGCATCACACCGCCTGCCAAAGAAGACAAGCAGTAATTCTTTCATAGTTTGATTTTATATATCACAAGTGCGGAGCATCAAAAGGAAAATTTCCCCTTATGCTCCGCACTTTTTATCCGTATCAAACCGGATTATTGCCTTTACTGAAAACGCAGAGTCTCCACCTTTTCAAGTCTTGCACGGAGTCTCGGCATGCAAGACTTGCGGATGCGCAGGCTCATCAAACAGTCCATGTCATACGATTGCCCGACGATTTCGGGGCCTTCCTCCTTGACAATGCGCATCACATCATTCATAAAAGGATATTCAAACATGACGGAAACCTCTTCATCCACCGTCTTCTCCAGCACTTCAGCCTCATCCAAAGCCAAGGATGCCGCGGTGCGGTATGCCACAATCAGCCCGCTTGTCCCCAGTTTGATGCCTCCGAAATACCGCACTACAACGACCAGGACATCCGTCAGCTCCTTCGAATTGATTTGTCCCAAGATTGGCTTTCCCGCCGTACCCGACGGTTCTCCGTTATCATTCGCCCGAAATTCCTTCCGCTCCGGCCCGAGCATGTAAGCATAGCATACATGACGCGCATCATAATACTTCTTCTGGCATTCTTCCAGGCAATCCTTCACCTGCGCCACAGTCCGCACCGGAAAAGCTATGGCAATAAACTTGCTCCGCTTTTCCGTAAAGACGGATTCCGAACGCCCCGCTATGGTTTTATAGGTATCGTCCATAAGCACTTATTTATGAATCCACCGCAAACGTATGACCTTCATCAGAGGCTTGGCTGCAATAATCAGCGTAACCGCAGTCAGTACCAAAACAATCCCCAATATAATGCGGGGAGTCAAAGTCTCACCAAACACCACAACCCCGAAAAACAGTGCCGTTATCGGTTCAAGAGCTCCCAAGATGGCCGTGGGAGTAGAGCCAATATAATGTACAGACTTGGCCATTGCCACAAGCGAAACGATGGTTGGAAACAAAGCCAGGGCTATCGGATTAAGCCAAAGCAACGGTTCATGAATGACATCCAGCGACATTCCAAACTTCAAACGGACAAGAAACACGCTCAGTCCAAACAGCAAAACGTAGAAAGTAAGCTTTGCCGTAGGCATATCCCGCAACACCGAACGGTTCACCCCTATTATGTAAAGGGCATAAGTAAGCGATGCTATAAAGACCAGCACCACTCCCACAAAGCTCAATGTCTGTCCGCCCTCACCTTTATATAGCAAGGAGATTCCCAAAAACGCCAAAGCAATGGAAACCATCGTCACGACCGAAACCTTTTCCTTGAAAAAAAGCGCCATGATAACGGCTACCAATACGGGATAGACAAAAAGTATCGTCGAGGCGATGCCCGCATCCATATAATTATAGCTGATGAACAAGGTGAGCGATGAAAAGGCCATAAGCATACCCATGACAAAAAGCGGAAGTATTTCTGATTTATGCAGAGCAAAAGACTGTCCCTGCACCTTCATCAGTATTCCCAACATTACCATAGCCAGCCCGTAACGGTAAAACAAAACCGAATCCGGCGTCAGCCCTGCACTATAAAGCGGAAGTGTGAACAAAGGATTCAATCCATAACTGGCCGCGGCTATCGCCCCGCAAGCAAATCCCTTTAATGACATGTTAACCATAATCCCAATAAAAATCAGCGCACAAAAGTAATGATTTATTTTTCTTTTTGTTCAATCCTGCTTTTGAATCGTCCTTCTCCGGCTCAGAAAGGAACATCCGTCATGGGAGCACCAAACGGATTTTCCGGCTGCGGGGCCATATCGGCAGACGGTGGCGGTACAAAATCCTGTCCTCCCCCGCCATTCATTTTCGAGCGAAGTACAGGCGCCGCGTTTTCCTCACCCGGCATCGGTACAATCATATCATCATCCGGATTCTGAAAGCGGGCATACTCTGAACGGAACCTCAGTCTTACATCGCCCACCGCACCGTTACGATGCTTGGCTATGATGATTTCAGCGATTCCATGAAGGTCGTTCCCCATTTCGTCCTTGTAAATCTTATAATATTCAGGGCGGTGGATGAAACATACGATATCAGCATCCTGTTCGATGGCACCAGACTCTCGCAAATCGCTCAGCTGCGGACGTTTTTCTTCCGGCCCCACACGATTTTCCACGCCACGGTTCAGCTGGCTCAAGGCGATAATCGGAATATCCAGCTCTTTCGCCAGACCTTTTAGCGAGCGCGAAATGGTGCTAACCTCTTCCTGACGGCTGCCGAATGACATGCCACTGGCGTTCATCAACTGAAGATAATCGATGATTATCACCTTCACGCCATGTTCGCGTACCAAGCGGCGGGCTTTCGTGCGCAATTCAAACACCGACAGAGAAGGAGTATCGTCGACATACAGAGGCGCATCATAAAGCTCCTTAATCTTGTAATCCAGCTGTCCCCACTCATAAGGCGCCAGCTGTCCGCTTTTAATCTTCTCGCCCGGTATTTCACAGACATTCACTATCAAGCGGTTTACCAGCTGCACGTTACTCATTTCAAGAGAGAACAACGCAACCGGAACGCGGTTTGTCACCGCCATGTTTTTAGCCATCGACAATACAAATGCCGTTTTGCCCATAGCAGGACGGGCGGCGATTATAATCAAATCGGAGTTTTGCCACCCTGAAGTCATTTTATCCAGCTGATGAAATCCGCTCGACAGTCCGCTCAAACCGTCCGTTCGTGCCGCTGCTTTCTGAAGCATCTCATAAGCAGCCTGAATTACCGGATTAATCTGAGTGTAGTCTTTCTTCATATTCTGCTGCGATATCTCGAAGAGCTTGCCTTCGGCTTCCTGCATCAAATCATCCACATCCTGCGTACTGTCGAATGCTTTGGTCTGGATGGCGCTCGTAAACGAAATAAGCTCACGGGCAAGAAACTTCTGTGCAATGATGCGCGCATGGTATTCAATGTGGGCGGACGACGCAACCTTTCCACTTAGCTGGGTAATATAAAAAGGGCCTCCCACCTCGTCCAAATCTCCACGCGAACGGAGCCGCTCGGTCACCGTCAGGATATCAATCGGCTTTTGCTGCACGGCCAAATCCGTTATCGCGGCATAAATCAACTGATTGCGATGCTCATAAAAAGACTCCGGACGGAGTATCTCGCTTACCAGTGAATATGCATCCTTTTCTATCATCAATGCCCCAAGCACCGCTTCCTCCAGTTCGGGAGCCTGCGGCTGCAGATGCCCGTATTCGTCTACCGGCTTCGGCTTCGTTGTCTTCGGGACACGCGTCGTTTTTCTTGTTTCTGCCATTTCGTTTTCATTTAAGCGGACGCAAAAGTAATATAAAAAAGTGACATTTTTGTCGTACATTCAAACATTCTCCGACTTGTCACCAAATCGCGAGAAAGAACTCTACCAGAAAATAAATGCAGAGAGACACCTTCAATACCGTACCGAAGAGGAAGCCCAACAAGGAACCGACTCCCGACTTCAAGGCCCGGCCCAAATCTTTATCGCCCAACAATTCTCCGGCAACCGCTCCAAAGAAAGGCCCCAACACGAGTCCCCACGGAAGGAAAAAGACCCCCAAGATTCCGCCCCAAAATGCTCCCCAGCTTCCCCATTTGGAACCGCCGCTATACTTACTGCCCAACATCGGGATAAAGTAATCCACCACCTGAGCCACAACCACCAAACCCAGCCAGACCAACAGCTCCACAGCAGAAAACTGTACCGAACCGGTAAAATGAAGCAGCAAGAGTCCTACATATGATACTGGAGGGCCCGGCAAGGCAGGCAGTATACATCCGCCCAGCCCTGCGAGCAGACATATCAGACTCAGTATTATCAGAAACACATCCATATTCTATTTAAGTTTTATCCGTCACTTCTGTAAAAATACCCTTTATTTCACCTGCCTGCCACTTCGGAAAACATTTTTTAACCGAAAAACCGTTTTTGTCGAAACTTTCCTTTATCTTTGAAAAACGAACAACCAATCTAACTTACAAGAAACAATTATGATTACATTTCCTCATGCCAAGATTAATCTTGGACTAAACGTAGTGGAAAAGCGTCCGGACGGATATCATAACCTGGAAACGATTTTTTATCCCATCCACTTGCAAGACGCGCTTGAGGTCAACCGTCTGACAGACGGCAGGCAAGACATTGTTTTGCGCGTCAGCGGAACAAACATAGAAGGAGACTCTGAAGATAATCTGGTGGTCAAAGCTTACCGCATGCTGAAGCAAGACTTTCCGCTTGAGCCGGTAAACATCCATTTGTTCAAACACATTCCTACGGGAGCCGGATTGGGAGGCGGTTCTGCCGACGGGGCATTCATGATTAGACTGCTGAATGAAAAATTCAGCCTGAACCTAAGCACGGAACAGATGGAAGCCTATGCCGCCCGCTTAGGAGCAGACTGCGCTTTCTTCATTCAAGACAAGCCGGTATTCGCCACCGGAATCGGCAATGAGTTCGAGCCAATCGACCTTACGTTAAAGGGATATCACATCATTCTGGTGAAGCCCGACACTTCGGTATCGACCAAGGAAGCGTATGCACACATCATTCCCCGCCGCCCTGCCGTATCGCTGAAAGATATCATCAGGCAGCCGGTGGAAACCTGGAAGGAAAACATGAAGAATGATTTTGAGGAAAGCGTATTCCCCATGCATCCGGAAATTGCCGCCATCAAGGACAAACTTTATGACTTGGGCGCCATATATGCCTCCATGACCGGCTCCGGCTCTTCCGTATTCGGCATATTCAAGACTCCGATAGAGGATATAGACGAAAAGTTCGGAGGATATTTCTGCCGCCAAAGGGAACTGGAATAAAATCCAAGATGAAGACATGCAGACAGACGAAGAAGAAAAAATCCATTACCTTTCCTTACAGGCGGACGACACTGTCCTTCCCGCACAGTTCACCTGTCCGTTTCACTATACGCCCCATCCGCTGACAGAGCGGGCGGCCGCCGAAGTGCAGCATTATCTTGAGTCACGCACAGACTGGAAGGAGGAACTGCACCGAGGCAAGATGTTCGGCGTATTGATTGTCCGTACCAAGGAAGGGCGCACAGGCTATCTGGCTGCTTTTTCCGGGAATCTGGCAGGGAGCAACCGCCATGCCTTTTTTGTTCCGCCCGTATACGACCTGCTTCGCCCCGACGGTTTCTTCCGCGCTGAAGAAGAACAGATTTCCGCCATCAACCGCCAAATAAAGGAACTGGAGGCAAGCGACGATTACCGGATACTGAAAACCGGGGAAGCCGAATGCAGAAAACAGGCGGAGATGCGGCTCAACGAAGCCCATCTCAACTTGAAAAAGGCAAGGGCAGAACGTGAAGAACGCCGGAAAGCGGGAGTAAGCGAAGCGGAAAACGCCCTGCTGATTCGCGAAAGCCAGTTCCAAAAAGCGGAATACAAACGGCTTGAAAAGACTTTGAAGGAAACCGTCTCTGCAGAAGCAAATAAAGTAAGCACATACGAAGAGCAGATAATCCGGCTCAGGCAGGAGCGCAAGACGCGCTCGGCCGCTCTGCAGCTGAAGCTGTTCGGGCAATTCCGCATGCTGAACGCACGCGGAGAGGTGAAAGACCTGTGTGAACTGTTCCGCGACACGCCGCAGAAACTTCCGCCGGCCGGAGCCGGAGAATGCGCCCTGCCCAAGCTCCTGCAATATGCCTATATGCATTCGCTCCGCCCGCTTGCGATGGGAGAATTTTGGTGGGGCATGTCGCCAAAAGATGAAGTGCGCCATCACGGCCATTTCTACCCGTCATGTCAGGGTAAATGCGCGCCGATACTGCGCCACATGCTCATCGGTCTGGATGTTGAAAAGAATCCGCTGGAAGAAGACGTGCACCGGAACACTCCTTTGGAGGTATTGTATGAAGACGAACACCTGCTCGTGGTCAACAAGCCCGCCGGCATGCTCTCCGTTCCCGGGAAAAACGACCTGGATTCGGTGAGCCAACGCCTGCACCGGCTTTACCCCGAGGCCACAGGGCCTATGATAGTCCACCGCCTGGATATGGCAACCTCCGGCCTGCTCCTTGCCGCCAAGACCAGAGAAGCATACCGACAGCTGCAGGCCCAGTTTGAAACACGCGCGGTAAAGAAGCGGTATACCGCCTTGCTGCGGGGAGAACTGGAGCATCACGGAGGAACCGTCTCGCTCCCCCTTGGCCCCAACCTGATGGACCGTCCGAGACAGATGGTAGACTACAGCCGGGGAAAATCTGCCATAACCCGATACGAAAAGATTGCGGTAAAAGACGGAAACACGCTCGTGTCATTTTTCCCGCTGACCGGACGAACCCATCAGTTGCGCGTGCACGCCGCCCATCCGCAAGGGCTCAACCACCCCATTGTAGGCGATGAACTGTACGGAAAGAAGGCAGACCGGATGTATCTCCACGCGGCGGAACTGACATTTTCACACCCCATAACCGGCAAAGAGATACAGGTATCCTGCGAGGCCGACTTCGACTTCACAAGAGTCCACAAGGCCGGCGGCCAATGCGATGCAGACAAAAACCCGGCTTCATGCGTATGAAACCGGATTTCTTCCGCCAGAAAAACATATCTTTGCAATATCAAGAAAAAGGAAACATGGAACAGCACCCTCAGCTCTTAGTATACAAAGCCTCGGCAGGCTCAGGAAAGACATTCACGCTCGCCGTCCAATACATCAAGCAGCTCATTGAAAACGCACGCGCATACCGCAACATCCTAGCCGTTACCTTTACCAACAAGGCCACGGCCGAGATGAAAGAGCGCATTCTGAGCCAGCTTTACGGCATAGCCACCGGCGACAGAGACTCAGACCGGTATCTGAAAGAAATCTTGAAGGCATCGCGCATGAGCGAGGCCGACATCCGCCGGGCGGCGGAAGAAGCCTTGCACAACATCATCCACGACTATAACCGCTTCCGAATCGAGACCATCGACTCGTTCTTCCAGTCAGTCATGCGGAATCTGGCACGGGAACTGGAGCTTGGAGCCAACCTTTCCATCGAACTGAACAACGGAGAAGTCTTGAGCGATGCGGTAGACGCCATGATTGAAAAGCTGACTCCCCGTTCTCCCGCACTCGGATGGCTGCTTGAATATATCGACGAGCGCATTGCCGACGACCGGCGCTGGAACGTATCCGGCGAGATAAAAAGTTTCGGACGGAACATCTTCGACGAAAGCTATATCGAAAAAGGAAACGGACTGCGGAAGAAGCTGAGCAATCCCCTGTTCATACCCGCCTATCGTGAGGAATTAAAGTCCATCCGCGAGGAGGCTCTGGAAGAGATGAAAGGTTTCAACCAGCAGTTTGTAGAGATGCTGGAAGAAAACGGCCTGACTCCCGCCGACCTGAAAGGAGGCTCGCGCGGAATCGGAAGCTACTTCAACAAGATTGCCAACGGGAAACTGACCGATGATGTAAGAAACGCCACGGTTGAGAAATGTCTGGAAAGCGAAGACAACTGGACTACCAAGACATCTTCCAATAGCGGACTAATCCGCTCGCTCGCTTCTTCCTGCCTCATTCCCTTGTTGAACGATGCAGAAAGACTGCGCCCGACCAACAATCTGCTCGTCAATTCGTGTAACTTGTCCCTGCGCTATCTGAACAATCTGCGTCTGCTTACCAATATCGACGAGGAAGTGCGTCTGCAGAATCAGCTTCACAACCGCTTTCTTCTGTCAGACACCAACGCTTTGCTCCACGGACTGATAAGCGAAGGAGATGCCACATTCGTCTATGAAAAGATAGGAACCACCATCGACACCGTAATGATAGACGAATTTCAGGACACTTCGCGCATGCAATGGGAGAATTTCCGCCTGCTGCTCGAAGAAAGCCTGTCGCAGAAGGAAGGAAGCCTTATCGTCGGCGACATCAAGCAGAGCATCTACCGGTGGAGAAACGGCGACTGGAAGATTCTGGCCGGACTGGGAAAAGACCGCAGCTTCCGCATCAACGAGCAAACCCTCGGCACCAACTGGCGAAGCGAAGCCAATATCATACACTTCAACAACAAACTGTTTAAGGCCGCCTGCCATATCCTCGACAAGCAGTATCGGGAAGAAACCGGAAAAAACTGCGATGAACTGATGCAGGCGTACAGTGATGTGCACCAAGAGACGGCAAAGACAGAGGAACACGGATACATAAAGGTGACATTCCTTGCAGACAGCAAGGAAAAGCCCTATGCCGACACCACACTGCAACAGCTTGCCGACGAGGTATCGTCACTCATTGCCCAAGGCATACGCACAAACGACATAGCCATCCTTGTGCGCAAGAACAAGACAATCCCCGCCATCGCCGACTATTTCGACAAACATACGCCTTACCGCATCGTTTCCGACGAGGCATTCCGCCTGGATGCCTCTCTCGCCGTATGCATGATGATAGACGGACTGCGCTTTCTCACCTCACCCGACGACCGTATCGCCCAAGCACGGCTGGCCGTCGCCTACCAGCAGGAAATCTTGGACAAAGACATCACGCTGAATACCGTCCTGCTCAACAAGACGGAAGACTATCTTCCCGCAGGCTTCATGCTTCAAACAGAAAGCCTGCGCCTGATGCCGCTCTATGAATTGCTGGAGAAACTTTTCATCTTGTTCGACATGTCTCGGATTGAGAAGCAGGATGCCTATCTCTGTGCCTTCTTCGATGCCGTTACGGAATATATGCAAAACAACTCTTCTGAACTGACAGCCTTCATCAGCTTCTGGGATGAAACGATGCACGAAAAGACCATCCCGTCGGGCGAAATAGACGGAATACGCATTCTCTCCATCCATAAGTCGAAAGGACTGGAGTATCACACCGTGCTGCTCCCCTTCTGCGACTGGAAGATGGAAAACGAAACGAACAGTCACCTTATCTGGTGCTCTGTGGCAGGGACAGGAAAGGAAACAGACATCCCGCCTTTCAACGAGCTGGACATAGTGCCAGTCAATTATTCCGGCATAATGGCAGAGTCTATCTACCGGGACAGCTACCAGGAGGAGCGTCTCCAACTGTGGGTTGACAATCTCAACCTGCTTTATGTAGCCTTCACCCGCGCCTGCAAGAACCTCTTCATATGGAGCCGTGCCAAGCAAAAAAACACAGTGGCCGCCCTGCTTTACGATTCTCTCTCACAAATGGAAGCTCTAAACATGCAGACTGAAAAGATTGACAATGACTTCACCGACGAAGATGCATCGCCCGATGAGGAAATCTACGAATTCGGACAGCTCTGCCTTTCTGAAGAGAAAAGAAAGACAGACTCACAAAACCGTCTGCTGGCACGCCCCTCTGCCATTCCGCTAAAAATAGAAAGTTTGGAAACCGACATCGAATTCAAGCAATCAAACCGTTCGGCCGACTTCATACGGGGAGAAGAAGAAGAAAACAAGCAAAGACAGTATATCCGCCAAGGCCAGCTGCTGCACAATGTCTTTGCCTCGATAGAAAAGGAAACGGACTTGCCGCAGGCTTTCGAGCGCCTGCGGTTTGAAGGCATTCTGGAAACAGAAGAACAAGAAGAGCAAATACACAGATTGGCTGCATGGGCCTTAAATCATCCCAAAGTAAAAGACTGGTACAGCGGAGAATGGCAGCTTTACAACGAATGCTCCATCATTTATACAGATGAAAGCGGAATGCTCCAAACCCGCCGTCCCGACCGCGTAATGATGAAAAACGGCGAAGTGGTGGTGGTCGACTTCAAATTCGGCAACAAAAAAGCGGCATACAATGAGCAGGTGCGCGAATATATGCATCTGCTTGCCGGCATGGGATATGAAAAAATCAAAGGATATCTATGGTATGTCTTCGCCAATGAACTGGAAGAAGTCGCCTTAGACTAAACATTAACTACACGCACACATTATGGAAACATTCTTAAAGCAAGTGGCACACGACTTATATGGAAAGCTGAACGGTGACTTTACAAAGGTAGCCGTCGTTTTCCCCAACAAACGTGCAAGTTTGTTTTTCAATGAATATCTGGCCCAAGAGTCTGAACGCCCGCTGTGGTCGCCTGCCTATGTCAGCATCAGTGACCTGTTCCGTCATGCCTCAAACTTACAGACAGGAGACCCGATAAAGCTGGTATGCGACCTGTATAAGGTATTCGTCAAGTGTACCGGAAGCAAAGAATCGCTCGATGATTTTTACTTTTGGGGGGAGATGCTTATCAGCGACTTCGATGATGCAGACAAAAATCTGGTCGATACCGACACACTATTCAGCAATCTGAAAGACCTGAATGCTCTGACCGACAACTATACCTTTCTGGAAGACGGCCAGAAAGAGGCTTTGAGCCAGTTTTTCCATAACTTCTCTCCCGAACGGACAACCGAACTGAAGCAGCGGTTTGCCTCACTGTGGAACGTATTGGGAGAAATCTACACACAATATAAGACACTGCTCGACAGTCAAGGAATCGCTTATGAAGGCATGCTCTACCGCCAGGTGATTGATACGATTGATATCGAGAACATGCCTTATAAAAAGTATGTGTTTGTCGGCTTCAACGTATTGAATAAAGTAGAGCACAAGCTGTTCAGCCTGCTCAACCAGGCCGGAAAAGCATTCTTCTATTGGGACTATGACCAGTTTTATTTAGAAAAAAGTCCGCATGAAGCCGGAGAGTTTATCCGGCGGAATCTGCGCGACTTCCCTTCAGAACTTCCCCCTGTACGATTCTGCAACCTGAACCAACCGAAGGAAATCACCTACATCGAATCACCTACCGAAAGCGGACAGGCGCGCTACCTTCCTCAATGGATTAGAGAAAACCTGACCGAGCAGGAAAAGGAAACCGCTGTGGTGTTATGCAATGAGACTTTGTTGCAACCTGTGCTCCATTCACTGCCGGAAAACATCCACCACATCAATATCACAATGGGATTTCCCCTTTCACAAACTCCGGCATACAGCTTCGTCAACGCCTTAATGACACTGCATACCGACGGATATAATCCGAACAACGGACGATTCCTGTTTGCAGAAACAGTCAGCGTACTGAAGCATCCGTATACACGCCTGCTTTCCGCCTCGGCAGAAATACTGGAAAAGTCGCTTACCCGTGACAACCGATTCTATCCACTCCCTTCTGAGCTGCAAGCCGACAAGGAGCTTGAACTTCTCTTCAAGCCCTGCACCACAAACATTGATTTATGCGCCATGCTTTCCGAGACACTGAAACAGGTTGCCTTTATCTACCGGAATCAGACCGCCACAAACGACAATGCTTTCGACCAACTATACCGGGAAGCCCTCTTCAAGACATATACGCTGGTAAACCGATTCCGCACGCTGACAGAGGAGGGAGACCTGAACGTGCAGTCCGACACGCTGAAAAGACTTCTCGCACGAATCATGACCTCTTCAAGCATCCCGTTTCACGGAGAACCTGCCATCGGCATGCAGATTATGGGAGTCTTGGAAACCCGGAACCTTGACTTCCGACATCTGATTATGCTTTCTGTCAATGAGGGACAACTGCCGAAAGCCGGAGGAGACTCCTCATTCATCCCCTATAACCTTCGCAAGGCCTTCGGTATGACTACCATCGACCACAAGATAGCCGTCTACGCCTATTATTTCTACCGGCTGCTGCAAAGAGCTGAAAAGGTTGCCCTACTCTACAACACATCGACCGATGGAATCAACCGCGGAGAAATGTCGAGATTCATGCTACAGTTACTTGTAGAATGGGGATACCCGGTCAGACGCAGGCAGCTTGAGGCTTCGCAGTCGCCACTGACCTCGGCATCCCTTACCGTTGCAAAGACGCAGGAGGTCATGAGAAGGATGCAGGAACGGTTTGATGTGAGGACGAATCCCAAGGCATATCTCTCGCCGTCGGCGCTGAACTGTTTCCTCGACTGCCCGATGAGGTTCTACTTCCGCTATGTGGCCGCCCTCACCGTCCCCGACGAAGTCAGTGCCGAGATAGACTCCGCCAAATTCGGCAGCATCTTCCACCACGCGGCGGAGCATCTGTATAAAGACCTGACCGAACACGGAAAGACCATCCGCCGAGAAGACCTCGAAGCCCTGATGAAGGATGAAGCGCGGGTGAGGGAATACGTAGACGGCGGATTCCGCAAGCTGTTCTTCAACCTTCCGGCAGGAGAAAGGCCCGAGTACAGTGGCATCCAGCTTATCAACCGCGAAGTCATCGTGAGGTATATCGGACAGCTTCTGCAGAACGACCTGCGACTCGCCCCCTTCACCTTCGTAGCTTCAGAGGTGTCTGTAAGCGAGAACATCGATATCCGCACGCCAAAAGGCATCATCAAGTCGCGCATCGGGGGACAGATAGACCGCATGGACAGCAAGGACGGGACGCTGCGCATCGTCGACTACAAAACGGGAGGCGACGCCGACACCCCGCCCGACATCCTGTCACTCTTCACGCCAGACCGGAAGCGGTCGAATTACGTGTTCCAGACCTTCCTCTACGCATCCATCGTCTGCCGCAAGCTCAGAGAGCGGGGAGACTCACGCCGGGTGGCTCCCGCCCTGCTCTATATCCACCGTGCGGCGGCATCCGACTATTCGCCCGTCATCTGCCTGAAGGAGCCGAGAAAGCCTGCCGAACCGGTGGATGACTTCAGCCGTCATGAAGGGGAGTTCCGAGCCCGACTCGACACGCTGCTCGAAACCATCTTCCACCCCGACATCCCCTTTACGCAGACCGACATCCCCGACAAGTGCCAGTATTGCGACTTCCGGAAGCTGTGCCGACGGTAAGGCCACAACACAGCGACTACCCGCCCAACTCATCATCAGTCCGGCGGGGAGTCTTTTTTATATATGCAAATGTAAGAATCCTGCTCAGTCAAGCCGAATCAGCGAAGAGATTTCGGCCGATGTGGCGGTATGCTCCAGCTCGGTCACCTCGCCCGTGTCGCTGATGCGGATGATTACGTTCTGCCCGTCCGAACTGCGGAGGGCCGGAGCCATCAGTCCATCATGGTCGGGCAGGCAGGCCACCTCCGTAAAGTCGATGCTGTAGCCCTCCCCGCTGAGGTCTACCGGCTGCGCAGCGTATCCGCCCGATGCAGTCATGCGGCTGAGCTGGCCGCCGTTTCCGTTAATCCACAGCGCGCCCGAGCTTACCAAGGCATTTCTCACGACAATCTGAAGCATATCCAGTTCGGGCAATCCGGCATCAGGCTCCTGGGTCAGCGTCTCGTTTTCCTCATCAAACACAATCAATCCTGCATGCTGCGAAGAGAATATATGCTTCCCCGTTTGAGGGATGGGACAGAATGTGCTACTGCCCAGCGGGCCTATAGGCTGATTGTCAAGGCGGGCCACCTCAACCATATCGGGCGGGAACGACCAGCCGAGGTTTCCTTCCTCCAAAGACCCCTCCTGCTCGTAGCTTACCTCATAGATGGAAAGATGCATGTTGTCTACAGAGCACGCCGCTATGTAGGGCTTCTGGTTTCTGCCGAAGAACAGGGTTACATCCCGGTCGTTGTCGCCGGGCAAGAGCCCGGAAACGTTGTGGATGCCTGCGTAAAGAAGGCTGATGCTATATACGAGACCGCTTCGGTAGAAGCAGATACCATCGCTGTTCACCCAATAGCCGTCGACAGAGCTGCTCCCGTCTGAAAGCATGCTGACGCTCGGCTGGTCGGGATAAGTAAAGTCGAAGAAAAAGATGCCGCTCTGCCCGTTGTTGTTTGCCATCAGGTAGACTTTCCCGCTGTCGTCGGTAAAGACAGGCATCTGCGGAAACACCGCTACAAAGGTGCTCGGACTTACGGTAAGCTCGCCCGTACGGATATTGACAAGCAGATTATCGCACTGCCCGTCCTTGATTTCAAACTCGCCCGTCAGCACCATATAATCGTTACCGACACGGCTTCCGCTGTATATACGGATGCCCGTCGTGTCCGACGGCACCCGGTTGCCCTGGTCGGTGATGAAGCGGAAAGGCTCCACGTTTCCCTCACCGTCCACCGTCATGAGCCGGTTGCCTGTCCCCCCGTCATCCGGAACGAAGTAGATAAGGCTGACCCCCTCCATGTCGGCGCGCGTAACGTAGTCGGGTTCCGGCGGTTCATTCTCTCCAGTTTCTCCGCATGACGCGAGCACTGCCGCCAGAAGGAATGGCAATAAAGTCTTTTTCATGGTCTGTTGCTTTTTAATGATTACTGTATATGAAATTTAGTCACTGTCCCGATATCAGTCAAGCCGAATCAGCGAAGAGATTTCGTCCGACGTGGCAGTCTGCTCCAGCCCGGTCACCTCGCCCGTGTCGCTGATGCGGACGATTACGTTCTGCCCGTCCGAGTGGCGGAGGGCCGGAGCCGTCAGCCCCTCACGGTCGGGCAGGCAGGCCACCTCTTCAAAGTCGATGCTGTATCCCGCCCCGCCGAAGTCCACCGGCTGCACGGCATATCCGCCCGATGCGGTCGTGTGGCCAAGGCCGTTGCCGTTGTCCTTAACCCACAGCGTGCCTAAGCTTGTCTAGACATTGTTGTTTATAGTCTGTCCCATCCACAGCCTTGAGGGAAAATCCTGCACTGATTCCATAGACAGCTTACGGGTGTCTTCATCAAACACGACCAAATCGCCATAGGAAACAAACAGATGCTTTCCGGTTTGAGGAATGCGGCAAAACATCTTGTTTCTGACAGAGGTTGTGGGATAGCCGTCCAATTCCGCTACCTCAGCCACATCAAATGACATCTGCAAGTCGCCTTCCGCACCGCCGGCAGAACCTTCCTGCGAGTAGCCGAACTCATAGATGATGAACCTCTCCAGCTCATCACAGCTTGCCGCGATGTAGAACTGTCCGTTCCGCCCGCAGAATACGGATGTCTCCCAGTTACCCTCTTCGGGTATCAACGAGGAGACCTCGTGGATGCCTCTATAAGGCAGCTTGACATAATATAAGCCTTCTACACGGTAGAAGCATACTCCGTCGCTGTTTACCAGATAGTGGTTGGCATAGATGTTTCCAGCCGTATACTTCTCTATCTCCGGCTTCGAGGGGTCTGAAAGGTTGATGCGGAAGATGCCTTCCCCCTCAGAACCGTTTGCTATCATGTAGATGTTTCCACTGCCGTCCTTAAAGGTAGGAGCTTCATGGCCGAACGAAGAAAAGTCGGTTTCTGTCGGGCAAAGCTCACCCATGCGTGTATTGACAATCAGATTATCGGTATAGGTTTCACTCAGATAGAACCTGCCCGACAGAATCATGTAGTCGTCGCTCAGCCGGCGTGAGTTGCTCACCCAGTTTCCCATCGTGTCTACAGCCACTCGGTCGCCCTGCTCGGTAATGAAGTGGAAAGGCGCTGTGTTACCCTCCGCGTCCACGGTCATGAGCAGATTGCCTGTCTTTCCGCCATCGGTAATGGTGTAGACGAGGCGCACGCCCTCCATGTCTGCGTGGGTGATGTAGTTGGACTTGTCAGGGTCGCCGCCGTCGTCTCCGCACGAAGCGAGCATGGCAGCCGCAAGAACCGGAAATAAAAGTTTCTTCATAAGTATTATCGCTTTTTATGATTATTAATGTATAAAGATACGCATTCTTCCGGTTACTTTCCGGTAATAGGGTAATAAAATGCCTGCCCGAATCCATATTTTCGAGTCGGGCAACTCGATTCGGCGAGTTGGGCAACTCGATTCGGCGAGTTGGGCAACTCGATTCGGCGAGTTGGGCAACTCGATTCGACGAGTTGGGCAACTCGGCGTGGCGAGTCGGGCAACCCGGCATAGAGGAGTCGGGCAAAGGGCATAAAAAAATCCGCCCGACTCGGCGGATGCGAATCGGGCGGACTTCCGTCAGAGGGCCGGCCATGCGGCCCTCCTGCTCATGCCTGGCTACATTGCAGGGTCTTCCTCCTCTTCCTCATTGTCTGAAGATGAAGGGATATCCCCCTCCAAGACTTTGTTCAGCCAGATGAAATCGGCTTTCTGCATGGCCAGCCTCAGGTCGGCCCCTGGCTGGAAATTGATGTTTACCGACTTGACATTGCGCACCGTCAGGTCTTCCTTCCCCTCTTCTCCCTTCGTGCTGAGAGTAATGTTAAATGAACCCCAGTCGCCAAGTCTCACGCTCTTGCCGTCGAGCAGCATGCGCTGCACTACGTTTCTCAGCCGGCGGATGGCCATAAGTGCCTCCATCGGGTTGAGCGTGGTGCCTTCGGCTACAAGGGTTGCTACTTCCGTCTCGTCTACCAACTTGGTGGTTACTTGCACGGGATACCATTTCTTACCAGCGTCCGGGTCGGACGGATTGATTCGCTGTACGGGCTTCAAGAAGATGCTCATGGATGATTTTTGGTTTATTGTTTTCAATATAAAAAAAGCCGCCCACCCGGCGGCGTAATGCGAATATACGCATTCCTGACGGGTTGGCGGACTTTACACATGTTATTTTATGTTAAGGCTGCGGATATATTCGCGCATCAGAGGTTCGTGTTGCTCGGCCGACCGGAAAAGCTTGTGCTGGGCGCGGGCGCGGACCAGGTTGTGCGTGGGGTATGAGATGCGGTAGTAGCGGTCGCCGTCTATGTAGTCGGTGAGAAAGCGCACGGCCTGCATGTAGGGGAAGAGTCGGGCGGCAAAGGGCAGCATCTCTACCTCGAGCGGGGTGAGAAACGGGCCGGCCTCTTCGAGGTATCCGCGCGTGAAGGCACGGAAGATGTCTTGACGGAAGCCGATGCGGCTGGTGTCGGGTTCGTCCTCCGCCGCCGAGCAGGCTGCCGAGCGCAGGAAGTCTCCGTAGTCGGAAAACACGAACGAGGGCATCACCGTGTCGAGGTCGATGACACAGAGCACCTGCCCGTCTCGGTCGAACAGCATATTGCTCACCTTCGTGTCGCAATGGCAGATGTGTTTGGGCAGCCGGCCTTCCCGATGCAGCCGTTCGGCGCAACACATCTCGTCGGCCTCGCCCATCAGTTCGTCTACAAGCGGGGCGACCTCGCTCATGCGTCCCGCACGGTCGGCCTGCGCCGCCTCGCCCAGCTGACGGATGCGCAGCTCCATATCGTGAAAGTGCGGGATGGTTTCGCCGAGCGGCTCGGTCAGGTCGGTCAGCATCGCCTCAAAGGCGCCGAAGTTCTTTCCCGCCAGGTAGGCCGTCTCTCCGTTCACCTCATCCAGCGTCTGCGAGTCGCGTATGTATACGCTGACGCGCCAGCATTCCCCGTCACGGTCTCGGCAGTAAGTCCTGCCGTCGTCTGCAGCAAGAAAGCGCAGCACCTTGCGTTCGATGTCACTCACTCCCCGCTCCTCCAGCTTGCGGCGAATGTGGCGGGTCACACACTCTATATTATGCTGTAGCAAGTCCACATCGGTAAACACGTGCCGGTTGATTCGCTGAAGCACATAGTCGTCTTCCGCCGGCGAGGCGGTATGTATCCGGTAAGTCTGGTTTATCAGGCCGGAGGTAAGGGGACGGATTTCCGCCACATCCCCTATCTGCGGGAAACGGCGGACGATTTCGGTCAATGGGTTAGTCATGATGGGTCAGATTATTATGTCAGACAACATACAAAAGTAACAAAGTTTTCACGACCACGTAATATTTTCGGAAAAATCTTTGCCGAATGCCGAAAACTTTATAGATTTGCCGCCGTTAAAAACTAAACGAACTATGAAGACACTATTTAGCCTTATCATCGGTTGCCTGCTGGCGACTTCCGCATGTGTAAATGCACAAACATCTGCACGCCCCCAAAGTGACAATTATATAAATGGTTTGACAGCCCTCAACGAGGGCAACCCGGAGCGGGCCTACGAGCTGCTCAACGCGGAAATCACCGCCCACCCGGACAATGGTTACGCGCACTGCTACATGGCACTTGTCTGCAACTATTACGGCGACATGAAGTTGGCACTTGATGCGGTAAACAACGCTTTGCGCCTGCTTCCCGAATCGGATAGTGAATACCGCTCGTTCGCCTACTATACGCGCGGCTCCATGCTTCTCAACCTGAAACAGTGGGCACTGGCCGACACCGACCTGAGCGAAGCCATCCGCCTGAATCCGCAAGACACGGAAAATTATCGGGCAAGAGCCGAAGCCCGCCTGAACAACGGCGACTATGAGGCCGCGCTCGACGATGTGACCGCCGCGCTGAAGCTCGACCACAAAGCTGATGTGAACGACCTGATGCTGCAACTGCTAGCCGCCGCTCCTTCTGCCGAACTGGTAGACCGTATTGCCTCGACTTACCGGATGCTAGAATGAAAACTTGACATTCGCGTCCTGCGCTCTTGCTTTTGCGGAGTCGATTTATTACTTTTGCATCCGACGGAAAACGGAATACTAATCTTACAAGAACAAAAGAATGAATCAGACGAAAGGGCATCCCAAAGGACTTTATCTACTTTTCGTGACTGAAATGTGGGAACGTTTCAGTTACTACGGCATGCGCGCGCTGTTTATGCTGTATATGGTGCAGGCGCTGCTGTTCGACAAGGAATATGCATCTCAGGTATACGGCAGCTACACGGGGCTTGTTTATCTCACCCCACTTGTAGGAGGCTACATCGCCGACCGATATTGGGGCAACCGCCGCTCTATCGTGGTGGGTGCGCTGACTATGGCAGTCGGTCAGTTCCTGCTCTTCATAAGCGCGTGCTATTTTCACCAGGCAGGCCTCGCCAAGTGGCTGATGTTTTGCGGACTTGGTATGCTTATTCTCGGCAACGGATTCTTCAAGCCGAACATATCGACGATGGTAGGACGCCTCTATACGGCCGACGACTCGCGCAAGGACTCTGCCTTTACCATCTTCTACATGGGTGTGAACGTGGGTTCCACCATCGCCCCGCTCATCTGCGGACTGGTGGGCAACACGGGACATCCCGAAGACTTCAAATGGGGATTTCTTGCGGCCTGCATCGGCATGCTGCTCGGCGCGACCGTATTCTCGCTGTTCAAGAACAAATACATCTGTGACCCGGAAGGGAATCCGGTAGGTACGGTTCCTGCCAGAACCGGGAAAAGGAAAAAGGAAGGGGAAGATACGGCACGCGATACAAGAAGAACCTATGTCATGATAGTGGGAACCGTCATTCTCACCCTCCTCTTCTCCGTAGACTGGAACGCCACGGCGGGCAACTACTTTGCAAATGCCGACTGGATTGGTTCACTTATCTACGCTACAACCATCACTGTGCCTATCCTGATTATTACAGACAAGTCGCTTACCCGTACGGAACAGGCCCGCATCGGCGTCATCTATATCATTGCCTTCTTTGTCATCTTCTTTTGGGCGGCCTACGAACAAGCAGGCGCTTCCCTCACCTTTTTTGCCGATGAGCAGACCGACCGTCATATAGGCGGATGGGAGATGCCTGCCGCCTATTTCCAGTCATTCAATCCGATTATGATTGTCACACTCGCCCCTTTATTTGCAGCCGTATGGTCGTTTCTCGGAAAGAGAGGACTTGAGCCAAGTTCTCCACGCAAGCAAGCCATCGGTCTGCTGCTGCTTGCCTTAGGATATCTGTTCATTGCCTTTGGAGTGAAGGATGTGGAACCGGGCGTGAAGGTCAGCATGATATGGCTTACGGGACTGTATCTTATCCATACAATGGGAGAGCTTTGCCTTGCTCCCATCGGACTCTCTTTGGTTTACAAACTGTCTCCCCTCCGCTTCTCCTCTCTGCTGATGGGAGTATGGTATCTCAGTACATCTGCGGCAAACAAGTTTGCAGGCGCACTGAGCGGATACTATCCTGAGCACGGCATAACCCAAAGCTTCTTAGGTTACCGGATAGAAAATCTTTTCGACTTCTTCATGCTTTTTGTATTCATGAGCGGAGCCGCAGCTGTCATGCTGTTCATCTTTTCCGGCAAGCTTCAAAAGATGATGAAAGGAGCAGAATGACCCATCCCTTATGCGCTATTTCTCTCTAAAGCAATGTGAATGAAAATTCCATAATTCCGACATAAAAGTCAGACGACAGCAAAGCCCGGTCTGCTGAAGGCCGGGCTTTGCTGTCATCATCACATTATTTATATATGCTCACCACTTCTTCATCAGATAGCGGTCTCCCGTTTCATTCACAATCCTACGCAAAAAATCTTCGCTATATCCCGGACGGTCAAGCGGCGCACTGTTCCCGGTTTCGGGACGAACCAGGCGACCGTCTTTCACACGCTTCACCACTCCGTCGTTATAACGGACAATCAAAAACTCGGCAAGCTTTTTCCAGCTTTCTACAGCCGTCTGTGCCGTCATCGCCGTATAGTCGGTCAAAAACTCCTTCGCTTTCTGCGGATTTTCCTGATAAAGTTTCAGTGCAGCATTCTCTATACCAGCCTGTGCATTGGCATACATATCTTCCAATTGGTCTTGAACGGTACGCATATCGTCTATCATCAGTGAATAACGGGGACGAATCATATCGGCCACCCAGTTATAAATCCAGAAAGCGGAATCCCAAGAAAATGTCACGCAATCACCGTTTCCCTGCGCATATTGGAAAGGAACCCGGTCGGTATTGCAATACACCGGAGTAAAGACTGTCATATTCGCATCGTCAAGGCCGAACCACAACACTCCGCCTACGACATCGGGCATGGAAGAACGCATCTGAGACACAAAGACAAAGCCCGACTGCTGGGTGGATATAGGCCGCTCGTTGAAATACTCCTTGCCATCGACCTTAAAGCTCAGCGGAGAAAGCCGGTAAGGCATGTTGAACGCTCCCGCCCCACAGTCTTTTGTGATGTCAAGAGGCGTTCCTTCATAATGGTCGCGCATGGCATGCTGGATGTCGCGTACGGAAATCTTCCGGTCTGGCTTGACATACAAAGGCATAGGCTCCTTACTTTCACCCATTATATGAGAAAGATAAGCCTGTCCGGTCGCCTTGCTGAACATATTATAAAAGCTCCACACCCGAGCCTCGCAAAAGCGGACATTATCGAATGTCAGCGGACAATAAGCGTCGGCAAAGCTAAAGTCTGTATTCTTTCCCGAAAAATAACCTTTTTCACGGGCAAACGAGATGACATCGGGAGAATACAGACAGTTTTCCTTGTCGCTCATATCAAACTTATGAATACGACTCTGGTTGGCATGAGCCGCAATGCAGTCATCCGGAATGCGGACAGCCACCCATACGGCACCTTTCACGCCCGGCCCCTTGCCTATCATCTCCATAATCCAAGCTTCATTCGGGTCGGCAATCGAGAACGATTCGCCGCTGCTGTAATAGCCGTATTCCTTTACCAGGTCGGTCATCACCTTGATTGCCTCTTTCGCCGTGCGCGAACGCTGTAGGGCAACATATATCAGACTGCCGTAATCCATGATTCCTGTAGAGTCAACCAACTCCGGACGCCCGCCAAAAGTGGTTTCGCCTATTGTCACCTGAAACTCGTTCATGTTGCCGATGACATTATATGTCTGTTTCGCCTCCTTTATCTGCCCCAAAAACTTGCCGGTATCCCATTCATAAATGTTGCGCATCGTTCCTGCCGGATGCACAGCCGCCGGATAATGGCAAAGGAAACCGAACAGACCGTATGAATCGGCCGAATAAGAAACCAGAACAGAGCCGTCGGCAGAAGCGTTCTTGCCGACAATGAAATTGGTGCATGCCCATCCGCTCGTCACAAAGGCCGCCAACAACAGGACAGCCGAAATCAATCTTTTCTTCATCATATACTATCTCTTTTGATTATTGTCTTCAGAAACGGAAAGATTTCCGCGTCTCATTTCCGCAATAGTCTGTCACAACCACTTCCGCACGATGGGGAACGCCCCGCTTGACCCGCTGCGGGTCTTGTATGACAAGCATCCCTTTCTTCAGTCCGAAAAGGACAAACTGCCCGTCGATACAGACTTTATAAGACGCGACGCCGGTCTCGGCATCGCCCGTCCGGAAACGGATGTTCCGACTCGTGCGCCAAGTATTCATCCCGACGGGAACAACGCGGGGAGGAACCGTATCTACGGCCACGCTGAAGCATCCCAACGTACGAATCCGGGCCTTTACCCATCCGTTTTCATACTTGCCTCCCATCGAAGCACGGCGTTTGCCCGACTTTTCCACAATATAATACTTGGTCGTGTCGGCCACAGGCAGATGCCGGACACCGATAAAAAGGTCACAGTAACCATGCAGCGGCGTGTTTCCCGCGTCAATCGTATAGTCGAAAGATACGGAAGCGCTGTCTCCACCTACCGAAGTATGAAGTTCTGCATCATCATATACATATCCGCGGGGGACAACCAGTTCCATTCCCGGCTCCTGCACCACATTTGCACGGTTCCAGCGAAGCATCTTATCCGCATCCGGGACATATTCCGGTATCGGCTGCCTGCGTCCCCTCACGGTAAAACGGTACGTACTCCGGTTTCCAAAATTGTCTTCCAGCACGTAACAGAAGCGATAATCCCTTTCCTCGTCTATCGTTACAACTCCCCGATGCTCGCCGGCATGCAGCAAGCGCAGACGGTTCCCCGGCAAAATATACGAGCGCATAATAAGGCGGCGTGTCCGCATCAGCTCGTCATAATCGGTAAACCCGTTTATCATGCGGTTTTCATCGGGCGAAACGCAGTTTGTCTCACTGCTAAAAATCTGTTTTGAATCGACAAAAAGCGTGACGGAATGCACTCCATAAAAATTGGATGTCCCGTCCATATAGTCTTTCGCACTGATGCCCGCATAAATCTGTCCCCATGCTGTGACCGGCTGCCCCAGTGAAGCCACAGGAATCAGCTTCTTCCGCTGCAGACCGTCTATCATGCCTTCTCCCGGCAGCGGATAAAGAGCCACAAGACTGGCGCGGGGAGGCTTCGTATCCTTAAGGAAACGACTGAAATAAGGCATGGGGTCAATATATTCCTCCGTATCCGTCCGCCTCAACTCCAAGTGCAGATGAGGCCCGGCCGACGACCCCTCGTTGCCGCTCAAAGCAATCACCTCTCCCCGTCTTACGGGAAACTGGTCGGGAGTAAAGGTCAGACTGCACGTAAAAGTTTCATTGGCATACTGATGCTCCCGCAAATACCGCTGTATCTTCGGGGCAAAAGCTACAATGTGTCCGTATACGGAAGTCAGCCCGTCAGGATGATTCACGTAGATTGCCTGTCCATACCCGCCGTGAAACACCGCAATGCGCGACACATACCCGTCGGCAATGCAACGAATCGGCTTGCCCGTCACGCCTTGCGTCTTTATATCCAGCCCGTTGTGAAAGTGATTCGGACGCAGTTCCCCGAAGTTCGCGCTCAACAGCAGCGGGAAATCAAAAGGAGAACACACCTCCATCCGCAAAGAATCCTGTGCGCGTACCGAAAAGAAGCTTCCCGCCACCGCGAATGCCAGTATCCACTTCCGCAAAAAGGCAGTAATCCCACCTTGCATCTTCCTTCTCACTTCGTTTCTTCCTTCTTCGTATCCTTATTTCCGGCGGCAGAATCGTTGTCTTCACCTATTCCGTTGATTCCTTCCTTAAAGCTCTTTATTCCCTTTCCCATACCTTTCATAAGCTCCGGTATTTTCTTCCCGCCAAAGAGAAGCAGTATAACCAGCAAGATGATAAGTATCTCTTGTGTGCCGAGCCCTAAAAACAATAATGTATCCATAACTTTCTTGCTATTACTTCTTGATGTTTCACGCACAAATATAGAGAGAAAATTCGTTTCTGTCCATACAAAAACAAAAAAAGAACGCAGGAACCCGCTTTAAGCTCCTGCGTTCCCGGCAAATCATTTGCGGAAAGGCGGCTTGACCACCTGTGCTTTCAGCTTGCGCCCGCGGTTGTCGAGATAAATCTCCGTACCAGGTTTTGAGAATGCGGTTTCCACATACCCCATTCCTATGCCAATCTTTCGGGTTGGCGACATGGTGCCGGAAGTGACATGCCCTATCGGCCTTCCTTCCCCATCGGTCAACGTATATCCATGACGGGGAATGCCGCGGTCTATCATTTCAAAACCCACGAGCTTGCGGGTCACTCCCTCCGCTTTCTGACGCTCCAAGGCGGCCCGATTGGTAAAGTTCTTCCCGTCTACAAACTTGGTAATCCATCCCAGTCCGGCCTCAATCGGCGAAGTCGTGTCGTCAATGTCGTTTCCATACAGGCAAAATCCCATTTCCAGACGAAGCGTGTCTCTGGCGCCCAAGCCTATCGGCTTGATGCCGAATTCAGCGCCGGCCTCGAATATGGCATCCCAGATGGCCATCGCGTCTTGCGGATAAAAGTAAAGCTCGAAGCCTCCCGCTCCCGTATAGCCGGTATTCGAGATTATCACATTCGGAATTCCGGCGAATTCCCCTACACGGAACGTATAATAAGGTATTCCGCTCAGGTCAATCGGAGTAAGCTTCTGCAATGCGGCAAGCGCTTTCGGGCCTTGCACGGCAAGCTGCGCCATCCGGTCGGATGAATTCTCCAGTTCTGCCCCTGCCTGGTTATGGGATACACACCAGTTCCAGTCTTTTTCTATATTAGCAGCATTGACCACCAACATATATTTATCCGGCTCGTAAGCATAGACAAGCAAATCATCCACTATACCCCCCGTTTCGTTTGGAAAGCAAGTATACTGCACTTTTCCGGGAGTAAGTACGGCTGCATTATTCGAAGTAACCTGCTGAATGAAGTCAAGGGCATGAGGGCCCTTTACCCAAAACTCTCCCATATGGGAAACATCAAAGACTCCTACCGCATTACATACGGTCAGATGCTCGTCAATGATTCCGGAATACTCAATAGGCATGTTATAGCCTGCGAACTCATGCATTTTCGCTCCTAATGAAATGTGCTTCTCGGTAAAAGGAGTTGTTTTCATAGTCTGTTCAATTTAAAGGAATGAATTATATTAATATCTTCGTGCAGTCAGTTCCGCTATTTTCACCACCACATTCATCGCCTTTTCTATAGACTGAACGGGCACAAACTCATAGCGGCCGTGAAAGTTCAGGCCTCCGGCAAAGATGTTCGGACAAGGCAAACCTTTAAAAGAAAGCTGCGCACCGTCCGTTCCGCCACGGATAGCCTTCACGTGTGGCTCTACTCCGGCTTCCTGCATAGCGGCAAAAGCAAGGTCTATGATATGCATCAAAGGCTCTACCTGCTGGCGCATATTATAGTATTGGTCTTTCAGTTCCACCGTTACCAAAGGTTCTCCGTATTTTTCATTGATGCGCCCGGCACATTCTTCCATAAAAGCCTTGCGCGTTTCAAACTTCTTCCGGTCGTGGTCACGGATGATATACGACAAGGATGCCTGTTCCACCTCTCCCGACATGCCTATCAAATGATAAAATCCTTCATACCCCTCTGTGTTTGCAGGCGTCTCACCGGCAGGAAGCATGGAGACAAACTCATTGGCCACCAGAAGCGCGTTCGTCATCTTGCCCTTCGCATAGCCGGGATGCACGTTGCGCCCCTTTATCTGGACTTTGGCGGCGGCGGCATTAAAATTCTCAAACTCCAGTTCACCCACTTCTCCTCCATCCATTGTATAGGCCCACTTTGCCCCAAACCTTTCCACATCAAATTTATGAGCTCCCAAACCGATTTCTTCATCCGGATTGAAGCCGATGCGGATTGTGCCATGCGGGATTTCCGGATGCGCCTTCAGATAGGCCATCGCGCCAACAATCTCGGCTATCCCCGCCTTGTCGTCCGCTCCGAGCAAGGTACGCCCGTCGGTTACTATGAGATCTTCACCGACATGCGCCGACAGTTCAGGGAAACGCTTCGGGGAAAGAACGATACCCTCCTCTTCACAGAGAGTGATATCCGAACCGTCGTAGTTTTTCACAATGCGGGGATTTACATTTTCCCCGCTCATGTCGGGACTGGTGTCCATATGGGCAATAAAGCCGACCACAGGAATCGGCCGGTCTACATTCGACGGAAGAGTGGCAAACAAATAGCCGTTCTCATCCAGAGATATGTCATCCAGTCCAAGTTCTTCAAGCTCCGTCTTCAGATACTGCGCGAAAACCATCTGTTTGGATGTGCTGGGCGTAGTGTCAGACAATTCGTCAGACTGGGTATCAAAAGTCACATACTTTAAAAAGCGTTCTATTACTGTCATGATATTCTTTTTACTTTTTGTTTATTCATTATGTAAAGGTAAGAAATAGCTGCCGAATAGACAAACCCGTTACCATTTTTTATTAAAAAGAGGCGGATTCTGTAAAGTCTTGTTACGGAATCTTCATTATTTCACCGAACTTTTGTACTTTTGTGCCGTATCAAGTTAAGAGAACGCTTCACCTTATTTATGAGAAAACTTATCATCATCTGTCTTGCCAGCCTGTTTGCATTCGCCGGCTACGCGCAAGAGCAAATTTCGGATTCGGTGTCCGGACTCCGGCCTTTGAGCAAAAAAGAGCTGCGCCGTCAGCGGGTGGCCAAGCGGAACTTTCATTACAACATTTTGGGAGGGCCGAGTTTCAGCCCTGACTTTGGTGTACTGGTGGGAGGAAGCGCCTTGATGACTTTCCGCATGAATGCGAAAGACACGACCATGCGGCGGTCGGTAGTGCCGGCCGCAATGGCCTTCATGTTTAAAGGTGGGCTGAATATCGTCGTAAAGCCGCAACTGTTTTTTAAGGACGACCGTTTCCGCATTTTCGGGCAGTTCACCTACAAGAATACCCAGGAAAACTTTTACGGCATAGGCTATGACACAAACAAGAACTACGTGCGGAGCGACACCACAAGCCAATACCGCTACAGCGGGATACAGATAAACCCCTGGTTTCTGTTCCGTATCGGCGAAAGCGACTTCTTTGCCGGGCCGCAGATAGACTTGAACTACGACCATATTACCGATCCGGCCAAACATCTCGTCACGCAAAAAGACTATGTGGCGGCGGGAGGAAAGGCGGACGGATATAAGAACTTCAGTTCCGGACTCGGATTTCTCGCCACATACGATACGCGGGATGTTCCGGCCAACCCTTACAAAGGAGTTTATCTGGATTTCAGATTTCTGATGTACGAGAAGTTTTTCGGGAGTGAAACGGAATTCTATCGTCTGGAACTGGACTACCGCCAATACAAGACGGTGGGACTGCGCAAAGTCCTGGCATGGACCGTACAGAGCAAGCATGTTTTCGGCGATGTTCCCCTGAACAAATATGTGTTGAGCGGCACCCCGTTCGACCTTCGGGGGTATTATATGGGACAATACCGCGACAAATCGTCGCACATCGCCTTAGTAGAATACCGGCAGATGTTCAACACAGACAAGAGCAACCGCTTCAAAAAAATCCTGAGCCACCTCGGTTTCGTGGCTTGGGGCGGATGCGGATTCATGGGGCCTAATCCGGGAAAGATAGACGGCCTACTGCCAAATGCCGGAGTGGGCTTGCGCATCGAAGTGCAGCCACGCATGAACGTGCGTCTTGACTTTGGACGAAACTTTACCAACGGGCAAAACCTGTTTTATTTCAACATGACCGAAGCCTTCTGACCCGAAGCAAGACGGCACTGAAGCCATGCCCCGACCGGCAGCCATAGCCACACCGGAGGCTTCCCCTTGCGGAAATCTTTTCCTGACCGGATGAAAAAACTTTCTGGCCGGACAAAAGACATGCCTTCACCGGCAATAGCCGGACAAACATACCGCGAATGTCAGTTTTTTATACTATCTTTGGTCGCATACTAAACACAAAGACAGCATGGATTTCGAACTCATATCAGATTACAAGCCGACCGGAGACCAGCCGGAAGCCATCGCACAGCTGACGGAAGGGGTGAAAAACCACGTTCATGCGCAGACACTGCTGGGCGTTACCGGCTCGGGAAAAACCTTTACCATAGCCAATGTCATCAAAAACATCAACAAGCCGACGCTTATCCTGAGTCACAACAAGACATTGGCCGCGCAGCTGTATGGGGAGTTCAAGAACTTCTTCCCGCACAATGCCGTGGAATATTACGTTTCATATTATGACTACTATCAGCCGGAAGCCTACCTGCCCTCTACCGACACCTATATAGAGAAAGATTTGGCCATCAACGACGAGATAGACAAGCTGCGTCTTGCCGCCACATCGGCTCTTCTTTCCGGACGCAAGGATGTCATCGTCATTTCCTCCGTTTCATGCATCTACGGCATGGGAAACCCCGCCGACTTCTACAACAATGTAATCGAAATCAAACGGGGAAAACGGATAGACCGCAATGTCTTTCTCCGCAAACTGATAGACAGTCTCTACGTTCGCAACGACCTGGAGCTGAATCGGGGCAATTTCCGCGTCAAGGGCGATACGGTGGACATCTTTCTTGCCTATACCGACAATCTGCTGCGCGTAATGTTCTGGGACGATGAAATAGACTCCATCGAAGAGATAGAGCCGCTTTCCGGACACCGGATAGGGTCTTTCGAGGAGTATAAAATATATCCCGCCAATCTGTTCATGACCACAAAGGAAAGTACCCTAAGGGCCATCCACCAGATAGAGGACGATTTGACCAGGCAGATCGCTTACTTTGAAGAAATCGGAAAGCCATACGAGGCCAAACGCCTGTACGAACGCGTGACTTATGATATGGAAATGCTGAGAGAACTGGGACATTGCTCCGGCATTGAAAACTATTCGCGCTACTTCGACGGGCGTGAACCGGGAACACGCCCCTATTGTCTGCTCGACTTCTTCCCTGAAGACTATCTGATGGTCATCGACGAAAGTCACGTAAGTGTCCCTCAAATCCGCGCCATGTACGGAGGAGACCGCGCCCGTAAAGTGAATCTGGTGGAATATGGATTCCGCCTCCCGGCGGCAATGGACAACCGTCCGCTGACATTCGAGGAGTTTCAGGAAATGACAAAAGAGGTTATCTATGTCAGTGCGACTCCCGCCGAATACGAGCTGCAGCAAAGCGAGGGCATCATCGTGGAACAGGTGATACGCCCCACGGGACTACTGGACCCGGTTATCGAAGTCCGCCCAAGCTTGAACCAGATAGACGACCTGATGGAGGAAATACAACAACGCGTGGAACGGCAGGAAAGGGTGCTCGTCACAACACTCACCAAGCGTATGGCCGAGGAGCTGACCGAATATCTGCTTAACAACGGTGTGAGCTGCACCTATATACACAGCGATGTGGAAACGCTGGAAAGAGTCCGGATTATGGATGACCTGCGGGAAGGCAAGTATGATGTGCTGATTGGAGTAAACCTTCTGCGCGAAGGACTGGATTTGCCGGAGGTTTCTTTAGTGGCCATACTGGATGCCGACAAGGAAGGATTCCTCCGTTCGCACCGCTCTCTCACGCAAACGGCCGGACGGGCGGCACGAAACGTAAACGGAAAAGTCATCATGTATGCCGACAAAATAACGGACAGCATGCGGCAAACCATCGACGAGACCAACCGCCGCCGCGAAAAGCAACTTGCATACAATGAAGCGCACGGCATCACCCCCCAGCAAATCAAGCGTGCAAGAAACAATGTGCTGCTTGACATCCAGCATGAAAAGCCTTCCGGCGAACCGAAAGCCTATACCGAAGCCACCGCAGAAACGCTCCCGATGGCCGCAGACCCCATTGTGGAATATATGTCAAAAGAGCAGCTCCAGCGCAGCATCAACCGGACACGCAAGCTCATGCAGGACGCCGCCAAGAAGCTCAACTTCATCGAAGCGGCCCAATACCGCGACGAGCTGCTGAAGCTGGAGGATATTCTGGCCAAAAGAGGATAAAAATCCACTTATTCCGGTCATCCCTTACCGCTTCTTCCAGAAGCCGGGGGCAAACATCAGCAATATGCCGAAAAGCTCCAGACGGCCGAGCAGCATCAAGAAGGAATGAATCCATTTGGCCGCATCCGGCATACTGCTCCACGAATAGGCAGGCCCGTATGCCCCCAGCGCAAGCCCGGCATTGCCCAGGCTTGAGACAGCCGTGCTGAATGCTTCAGTCAGCCCCAAGCCCAAAAACATCAGGGCAACCCATGCAACAAACGCGCATACCAGATAAAAGACAACGAAAGTCGTGACCGTAGAGATGGTAGAACGGGATACGGTCAGCCCGTTCACCTTCACGGGAAGAACCGCACGCGGATGCATCATCCGCTGGAACTCGTTCTTGATGTTGCGCATCACAATGAGAAACCGCATGTTCTTTATGCCTCCGGCGGTAGAGCCCGTACATCCTCCCGCCAGCATAGCGTAAACCAGCAGTATCCAAGTGAAAGGAGCCCATTTGCTGTAATCGTCTGTCGCGAATCCGGTGGAGGTATGAAGCGTCGCCACCTGGAAAAGGGCCTTCCGGAAAGCTTCTTCCACCCCATAATGGTTATAAAAAATCAGGGAAACCGTGATGATTCCCGTAAGAACAAATATCGAACCGAGAAACCACTTCACCTCATCATCCTTGAAGAGCGGCCGGCAACGGCCTTTCAAGCACATGAAATAAAGCGAAAAATTGACCGAAGACAAAATCATGAATATAGCCACCACATATTCGATAAAGGGAGAATTCCAGTGGGCTATGCTGTCCTGCTTGGTTGAAAAGCCTCCCGTTCCCGTTACCCCGAAAGAATGGCAGACAGCATCAAACCATCCCATCCCTCCAAGCATCAGCAAGACAATTACCACCACCGTAAGAATCAGATAGACTGTCCACAAAAGCTTTGCCATGACGCTTATCTTCGGATGAATCTTATCGTGCGTCACTCCCGTTGCCTCGGCCGAAAAGAGCACCTGATTCCCCACTCCGAAGATAGGAAGCACGGCAATCGTAAAGAATACAATGCCCAAACCTCCGACCCAATGCGTAAAGCTGCGCCAGAACAGCATGCCGTGCGACAGCGACTCAATATCATCGAGTATCGTTGCCCCCGTCGTCGTAAATCCTGACATGGTCTCAAAAAAGGCATCAGCCACTGAAGGAATCGCTCCGCTTATGTAAAAAGGAAGCATTCCGAAGGATGTAAACAGCAGCCACGTAAAGGCAACGATGCAATAGCCGTCGCGCCGCGTGACGATGCTGCTTGCCCCGCGCCCCAAGAAACAGAACAACAGGCCGACCGCCACATTGATAAGGGCGGAATAGATAAAGTAAATGTAATCACTCTCACGAAAAGACAGCGAGACTCCCATGCAGACCATAAACATCGCCGCTTCAATAAAAAGCAGAATACCCAGTATGCGCAGAATTATTTTCCGGTTAATGAGACTGTTCTTACGGAGATAATTTGTTTCGCTATCGGTAATAAAATGTTCCATTACTGTCAAAAATATTCTATGTCCGTATCAAAAAAATCAGTTTCTCTTCAGATAAAGTGAATGGGTAATCGTATCGGGCAACTCTTCCCTATAGTGCGTGACCATTATCAACGTTTTGTCTTTCCGTTCGCAAAAGGCTTCTATGATGTCTTTCACCATCCGCCGGTTATACATATCCAGTCCGTGAAGCGGTTCGTCCAGAATAAGCAGTTCCGGATCCTTGACAAAGGCGCGCGCCAGCAAGACCATCCGCTGCTCCCCACTCGACAACTGCAGGAAACTGCGGTCTCTAAGCTCCGCGATGCCAAAGATATCCATCCACCATTCGCAGATGGCGCGGTCTTCTTCCCTCACCTTTCTGTAAAGGCCGATAGAGTCATGCAGTCCGCTTGCCACGATGTCAATGGCCGGAAGATTCTTCAAATAGGCGCGATGCATCTCCGGACTGACATATCCGATATGTTTCTTTATCTCCCAGATGCTTTCTCCGCTCCCGCGCTTCCGCCCGAACAAGGCGATATCACAGGCGTAACTCTGCGGATTGTCGGCACAAACCAGACTGAGCAATGTGGACTTACCCGAACCATTGTCGCCGCTTAACGCCCATTTCTCCCCGCATTTCACCGTCCAGTCAAGGTCTTTCAGAATCGTGCGCTCACCATAACGGATGCTTACCTTGTTCAAATCGACGACATGCTCGTTATGATACAGATTGTCCGCATAGGGCAAATCCAGTATCCGCCTGCGCTTTTCCTCCGAAAGGACACGGGCAGGAATCTCTTCCCGACAGGCCAAATATTCTTTTAAAGTCATCTTCTCTCCGCAGATGCGGTCGGAAACCGGAATTACATGCGTGATGAACGAAGGAATGTCATCAGTCTTCGAGAGCACTAAAATAACCTGCAAGTCGGTAACCTCTGTCAGTTTCTTCAGCAGCTCATGAAGCAAATCGCGTGTCTTCGCATCCAGCCCGATAAAAGGATTATCCATAATCAGTATCCGGGGGTTGCTCAGCAGTGTCTTTGTCAGCTGAAACTTGCGGAGTTCTCCGCTTGAAAGCAGAATGATATGCTTGTCAAGCATCGCGCCGATGCCGAACAAATCATAAAGTACACTGCGCAATGTTTCATCTTTGCAGGCGGGAAGCAGGTCGCGCACAAGAGGAGTTTCGTCCAAATCATGGGCATTCCACCGCTGCTGGTAATAGTAACTTCCGTCGGCATCCCCATAAGAATCGCGGAAAGTAATGTACTTGATGTTGTCGGATACCAATGCAGACTCCGCCGGAGCGAAATCATAAATCACTTCATTCATAAGCAACGGATAACGTCCCGTAAGGGTATCAATCAGCAGACTCTTTCCGGCTCCGTTCCGGCCTACTACAGCCACGTGTTCTCCCTTTGCAATCTGCAGGTTTATCGGCTTCTTCAGCCGGTAAAGCGGGTGGCGTGTCACCCCATTCTCTATGGTTATAATGTTTTGCATCAGTTTTATCTGTTTTTATTGATGTACTATCAAGGCCGAACGGGGGGACACAACCAGCTGTCCGCCTATAATCCCCCCCAGTCCGTTCCGCATATCTATCATTCCGTCACGGCAGACAACCCGGTATTTGCCCGCCGGCACATCTATCTTTACAGGCTCGGTACGCGCATTCAGCACGACCGTAATGTTTTCCCATTCGTCTCCCCCCGGCTTTCCATTGATACGGAAAGCCACCACATTACTGGCCGGAACATCCAGAAACTCCAGATGTTCGCAAATCTGGCCTGCATCCCCCATCCGGAAGGCCGGATGGGCCTTGCGCATGGCTATCAGACTTTTCACATAGTCAAATACATCACGACAGGTTGTCTTAAGTCTCCAGTCAATGGCATTTATATTATCGGAGCTGTTATATGAATTGGAAACGCCCTTCTTGTCGCGCATAACCTCATCGCCCACATAGATAAAAGGCACTCCCTGCGAGGTGAAGACAGCCGTTTCACTTAACTTGACAAGGGCTTTCAACTCTTGAACCGAAGCTCCGCGCAGGGTATTTTTCAAGCGGTCTGCTATGCATAAATCGTCATGACAGCTTACATAGCTGACGAACTGCGCGGGCTGGGCCGCCCATGCCACAAGTGAATGGACAGTTGAATCGCTGAAAACCTGCGGATGCCTTACACCGCCCGCCAGTCCGAACCTGACTCCGTTTCCATATCCCATGCGACCGACAACGAAAGCCCCTTTCGATTCATCTCCCCACGGCCCTCGCAAAGAGTCGCGAAACTCGTCACTAAATGCGGCGATTCCCGGCATCAGCTTCATATTGAGCTTCACCGCCTGCTTTTCCACCGGCAGCTGAGGAGGGTTTACCGCCCATCCTTCCCCATATATATAAATGGAAGAATCGATGGCATCCAAGGCTTTCCGAACGGCATTCATAGTCTCAATGTCATGAATGCCCATCAAATCAAACCGGAAGCCGTCTATATGATATTCTTTTGCCCAATAAGAAACAGACTCCACCATGAAGCGGCGCATCATCGGACGCTCGCTTGCGGTTTCATTGCCACAGCCCGAAGCGTCGGCCAACCTGCCATTCCCGTCCTGACGATAGAAATATCCCGGCACTGTCCGCTCGAAAACGCTTCCTTTCACCGTGGCGGTATGGTTGTATGCCACATCCATAATGACGCGGATGCCCGCCCGATGGAGAGCCATCACCATTTGTTTGAACTCTTTAATACGGACAACCGGGTCATAAGGGTCGGTCGCATACGAACCTTCAGGGACATTATAGTTTTTCGGATCATACCCCCAATTGTATTGGGGCTTGTCCGGCTTTGTCTCGTCCACCGACGAAAAGTCAAACGACGGAAGCAGATGCACGTGAGTCACGCCCAATTCCTTCAGATGGTCAATACCCGTCTTTTCCCCTAAATAGGTATTCGTTCCTTCTTCCGTAAGCGCGAGGTATTTTCCACGGTTACGGATTCCGGAAACCGTATCGGCGGAAAAGTCACGGTGATGCATCTCATAGATGACTATATCGGCAAAACTCTTCAAGAGCGGGCGCCGGTCTTCCGTCCATCCCTGAGGGTCTGTATCTTTCATATCGACCACAGCGGCACGGTCTCCGTTCACCCCCACGGCTTTCGCCATCACTCCGGGCGTATCTCCCTGCCAGACATCATTTATCTTGACATTAAAGGCATAAAACTTCCCTTTCAAATCACCCTCTACACCGGCATGCCACATCCCTTCCGCACCGGCCTCCATCGCAATCATCCGTGTCGCCGCGCCTCCCTGTCCGGCATCATACAGCAACACGCGCACCTCCTGAGCGGTAGGAGCCCACAAAGAAAAGCGGGTTTCACCGGGAGAATAAACCATTTCCTCCCACGCTCCGCCATAGACCGGATAGTCATCAAAAGAAGCATACTCCTTTTGGCGCTCCGCCTTACACCCTGCCAACACAAGCATTGCCATAGCCAAAAAACATTTCAGATTCATAAATCTTCACGCTCTATTACCGCACTTTATCCGGATTCTTTGCAATATAATCTTTCCATCCGGCATAAGCTTTCGGCATCTCCGGACATCCCATCTGCAGATAATGACAATAAGCGGCTCCCAAAGCGTCTGTCGCATCCATAAACGGCCCCATTTCCGACTCAGGAATATGGAGCATCCGCCTTAGCATATCGGCTACCTGCTCTTTGCTCGCCTGTCCGTTTCCGGTTATCGCCAGCTTAATCTTCAGCGGAGCATACTCCGTCACCGGAATGTCACGGCGCAACGCGGCTACGATTGCCACTCCCTGCGCACGCCCCAGTTTCAACATCGACTGCACATTCTTTCCGAAAAAGGGCGCCTCTATGGCCAGCTCGTCGGGCAGATAGGAAGCAATGATTCCCTGCACCCGTTCATAAATGTGCTTCAACTTCAGATACGGGTCGCCGCACCGGCGCAAGTCAATCACTCCAAGCGTCATGACCTCCGGTTTCGTGCCTGTTACCTTCAATACCCCGTAGCCCATAATGTTCGTTCCCGGGTCAATCCCCAATATTATCTTCTCTTTAACCGGACTTATCACCTGACAACCTCCATCAATGTCGGGAATCCGACGACTTTTCCCTTAAAGACTTTCATCATTTCCTCATTGAGATGCGCTCCGCATGCCGTATGCCAACGATGCAGCACCGCGCTGCTTTCTACCTCCCACTGCAGGGAAAAGCATTCGCTGTCCTGCTCCTTATGGCTCAGGATACGCAGGATACGCGGGTTTTTCAGCTCACCCGACTTCTCTGCTTCCGGGATATAACATTCGTTCAGCCAAATGACAAAATTGCGGGCATCGCCCATCTCCACATGAAAGGTAGTATTGTAAACCAGCATAAGTCTCTTGTTTTTTTAACCGTGCAAACTTAATAAGAATCTATGGAATATCCGAAAAAAAGCGACAGAATGTTCAACCCCCTGTTTTCACACAAAAGTCCGGGAAGCTGATGCGGCAATGCCGCCACAACCTCCCGGACTTTTCACTTTTTGCAAGCATCAAAAAAGATTATGCTCCATACAATCGGCCTATATGGCCGCAGCAAACTATTCTTCGGGTGCAAACATCGGATCCCACGCCGGCAGACGGACGGGCTTCTGCTTCAGAATATCCAGCACTTTCTCCGGAACATATTTCTTTTCCACCGCCAGACGGAACATGTATTCATCAAACCATTTGTCGGTCATAATCATATGGCCGCGGAATCCGGCCTCTTGCCCCCAGCTGTTCTCCACCATCCACTTCTTCGGCTTCCCGTTCTTGTCCAGGTCTACCGCCATCAAAGTCATGGCATGAGTCGAGCCGCTTGCGAAAGTGCGTATGCGCTGCTCCTTGTTCATGCCGAAATCCGTGCCCATGAGCGAAGCATAATCATAGTTGTTCAGGTCGAGCATACCGCGCTGACTGTCCATAAACTTGCCCACATCGCATGAAAAATACATCATCGTACTGTCTTTGATGGAGGCTATCGCCATCTGCTTGATGTCTTCCACGGGCAGATTGACATAAGTCCAGTTCTTTCCGTCATACACATGGCGGTCGTAGTCGATTTCATAACACTTATAATATTCGCGGCTCGGGTCATTCATCAGCATCACATAGTTGCCGTCGAGGTCGTTCCCCAGAAACTCCTGATAGAATGAGAGCGGAGTATATTCTTTCTCTATCCCGTTCATCGTCCACTTGAAGCTCTGCACAGGTTCGCCCAGTGCCAGCGCCAGCATTCGATATACCGTTCCGAGCATTTCAGTCTTCCGGGTCTCAAGAGTTGCGGCACCAGCTCCATTTTCCGCCTTATCGCGCAGCTCCAGACCATATTCGCGCAGCTTCAATGCCAGGAGATTGCTGAGCTGTGACGTGTTCTCGCTGCTGTAAGTCTCCGGCATTACGGAAGAAGGAACAAGGCCATACTTCAATATCAAGTCGGAAACGCCGGTAAACTGCCCGCCATCGCCGATGGGATTCTTAAACAACCATTCCACCATCTTGTCGTCCGCCGGCTTTTTGCTTGTGTCAATGATTCCCTGCAAAAAGAGATTGGCCTTTTCCAGCTGGTCATAAAAGAAACAATAGTTCTGCGAAAAAGTCAGTTCATCCAGTCCGTAACGGGCTATCATCTGAGCCCGCAGCACATTCAGTCCGGTAAACAGCCAGCAGCGTCCTGACTGTTTCTGGTCGGTGATGCCTTTCGACACCACTTTGTCCGAGAAATGGGTGTCGAAGTCGGCAAGCCGCTCCTGGTTGCGCGCCAGTATGGCGATGCTTGTCCCCGCCATCGCATTGTGTATCGCCTTGTCGGCAGACGTATGCTTGTAGGTTTCCTTGATTTGTGAAAGCATTTCAGGTGTGAGTCCCCCCTGCTGCGCCTGCGCCCCCAAGGCCAGAAGCGCCAGGCAAGCCAATGTCATGTGTCTTTTCATAAGTCTTTATTTTTGTAGTCTGAATATCTTATAACCGATTGATGCGACCAATATGCTCATCAGCGGGCTGATATAGTTGAAGAAGCAATAGGGCAAATAGGTCAGCGTAGGCACATTCAGTATGGTGGCCTGCGTCATGCCGCAAGAATTCCACGGTATCAGCACCGAAGTAACCGTCACGGCGTCCTCCGTCGTGCGGCTCAGCAAGCGGCTTTCATAGCCGTTTTTCTTGTATATATCTTTAAACATGTTTCCCGTAAGGATGATGGAGATGTATTGGTCGGCCGTTGTGAGGTTAAGAAAGAGTCCCGCCCCCACCGTAGAGGCAACCAGTCCCACAAGCTTGTGGGTAAAACGGACAAACATCGAGGTAATACTGCCCAACATACCGCATGCCGTCATAGCTCCGCCCAAGCACATGGCACAGATGATGAGCCAAACCGTATCCATCATGCCCGCCATCCCGTTGGTCGCTATCAGTTCACTCACCTCCGGAGCCCCTGCATCCAAAGCCGTTCCGCCGTAAAGTATCATCCATGTCCCTTTAAACAAGGCTTCCGCCCCGGTAATCCCGTCGCCCGCCACTTCGCGCACCACATCCGGCTGGAATATCAGCATGCATACGGCCGCCATCAACGTAGAGGCAAACAGGGTAATAATGGAGGGAACCCTGCGTGCAATCAGGATTCCCGTTATCAAAGGCACGACCATCAGCCATAAAGAAATGTGGAAACGCCCGGCCAACGCTCCGGTAAACGTATCCACCTGTATGTTTATCCCCGATGTATGGACAAGTCCCATTACGGTAAATATCAGCAAGGCAAGAATCATCGAGGGAACAGTAGTATACATCATGTAGCGCACATGCTTGAACAAAGGAGTTTCGGTAACTGAAGACGCCAGAATCGTAGTATCAGACAGCGGCGAAATCTTGTCGCCGAAATAGGCTCCCGATATGATGGCGCCCGCCGTCCACCCGTCGGCGAATCCTAAGGCCTTGCCAATGCCCATCAATGCTATGCCGATAGTCGCGATGGTAGTCCATGAACTTCCGGTCATGACCGACACTACGGCACAAATGACGCAGCTTGACACCAAAAAGAAATCGGGATGAATGACCTGAACCCCGTAATAAATCAGCGTGGGAACGATGCCGCTCAGCATCCAGGCCGATGAAAGCGCACCGATAACCAGCAGAATGACCACGGCATTGCCCACGCCCGCAATGTTATTGACTATGGCCCGCTCCACATCGCCCCACGAAATGCCATATTTTGCCATACCGATGGCCGCACACAGCGCCGTGGTAATCAGCAGGCATACCTGACTTCCGCCGCCCAAAGCATCGCTGCCGAATATACGGATTGTGAAAAACAGCAGGATGACCAATACTAAAACCGGTATCAGCGACACCAGCGGAGAAGGATACTTACTTACTTTCGTCATTTCAATCTGTATAAATATTCTTTTGCCTTACACTATAAAAAAAGTTCTTCCTTTCTGCCACAAAAATGAAGAATCATAACGCCGCAAAGGTCTGAATAAAATTTCATATTCACGAAAAACAACATCTTTTTTTTCTGTCACCGCCCGTTTTTTATCCCCTCCTTCGCCGCACCGGCAGGCTCAACAAGAAAAACTGCCCCCGCAAACGCGCCGGTTCGGCCGTATCGTCCCAAGCGCCGGCCTGCATGAAAAACGTTTTTCACCGCGGCGATGCTTCCACATTTTTTTAAAAATGTTGAAATATATAAAGGTTTTATCGGTTTGTTCCGCCAATCTTTGTAACTTCGCTCGATATTTAGCGCCCATGGGTAAGTTAAACCGCATCAAATATAGCATACGAATCCTCATTATTCTGACGCTGGTATTTTATTTCGGAATAATCGTCGTACTGAATGTCCCTTTCATCCAGAGACAATTGTCAGCTTATGCCACACGGGAACTCAGTCAGTTATTCCAGACGGAAGTAACCATCGGAAACGTTAACTTAGGGCTGCTGAACCGCCTCATCATACAAAACGTGTCGTTAAAAGACCGCGAAGGGGAGGATATGCTGAAAATATCCCGCTTTTCTGTCAAGTTTGACATCTCTCCGCTACTGCACGGACAGATTCGCATCAGCAGCATCCAGCTTTTCGGACTTAATGCGCAAATCCGCCGGAATACGCCCGACAGTCCGCCCAACCTGCAGTTTCTCATCGATGCCCTTAGCCCAAAAGACACGGTGAGAAAAGAAAAAAACATCGACATGCGCATCAACACCGTGCTTATCCGCCGTGGGCAACTAAGTTATGATGTGCTTTCCGCCGCCCAGACTCCCGGAAAATTCAACGCTTCACACGTGAAGATTGAAAATCTTTCGGCAACACTTGCCCTTAAAGCCCTGTTAAAGGATTCGCTTAATGCACAGATACGCCGCATGAGCTTTAACGAACAGAGCGGTTTCCAGCTGAAGCGGCTCTCTGCCAAGCTGTCGGCCAACCGGAAAAGCATGCAGCTTTCCGACCTTCTCATCGGGCTTCCCGACACGGAGATAGCGATAGACACACTCTGGGCCGCTTCGCAAGACACGCTGCGCCTTATCCCTCCAGGCACAGATACCCGTTACAAGGGACGGATAGATGCTTCTGTCACTCCGGCCGACCTGTGCGCCTTTGTGCCTGCCCTGAAGCATTTCCACGACCCGCTCCTGCTCCGGCTGGCTGCCGAAGGAGAAGGCGGCCGCATGCGATGCACCGAACTGTCGGTTTCAAACGCAGACAAACAGCTGCACATCGAAGCCGAAGCGACGGTCAACGCCGAAAACACTTCACGCCCGCCCTATCTTTTCGGGAAAGTATCAGAAGTATCTGTCAGCCAAAAAGGGTTCGACTGGCTGTTGCACAATCTGACCGGCCGAAACAACACCCCCGACATCGTGAAACGCTTAGGCTTTCTCAAATTTGAGGGCGATATATCGGGATTTCCCAACCAGTTGACAACTTACGGAGACTTCCGGACTGCGGCAGGAAACCTGAGGGCAAACATCACGATGCATAGGGACACACTCACCCGGATGCGCAGCTATTCGGGCAGACTGACGAGCCAAAACATCGATTTGGGCAAGTTGCTGAACAAGGAAAACACGTTCGGAAAAACCGCCTTCGATATTGAACTGGAAGGATTCAAGTATCAGAACAACCGTCCGGAGTCGTACATAAAGGGGACGATAGCGTCATTGGAATACAATCAATACAACTATCAGAACATATCGCTCGACGGGCAATACAAGCCGGGAGGCTTCAAAGGAAAATTGGCTATGGATGATGAAAACGGTTTGATAGAAATCAACGGACAGTTTGTTACCGAACAGCAGACTCCGGACTTTAATCTGCGCGCCGTAGTCCGCAACTTCCGTCCCAACAAGCTGCATCTTACAAAAAAATATGAAGATACAGACATCTCGCTGAACCTTACAGCCGACTTTTCCGGCCATTCCATCGATGACATGAAAGGCGAAATCAACCTCGACAGCCTTACCGTAAATTCCGCCGACAAAGCACGCGACTATTTTCTGCAAAATCTGAACATCACGGCTGGTACGGACGGAACGGAAAAAGAGATTCGTATCCGTTCTCCTTTCATGCAGGGAACTGTGCAGGGAAACTATTCCTACCGCAGCATATGGACAAGCATCGAGCGTATCATGGGCCGGTATATTCCCTCTATCCTGCCAGACAAAAAAAGGAAGACAATACCCAACAACAATTTCCGCTTTCAAATAAATGTGGAGAACAGTGACTTTGCCTCTAAAGTATTCAGCATTCCGCTGGAGCTGAAGATGCCGGTCACAGTGGAAGGCTACTTCAACGACAGTCTTTCACGCATGCATCTCAACGCTCATCTGCCTCAATTCAGCTACAACGGCAAGGAATATGAATCGGGAAACATTATCTGCGAAAATCCTTCAGACGAGCTGCTGTGCCGCGCCAGAGTAGGAACGCTCATGAAGAAAGGGGCCATGTTCAACTTTTCCCTTCAGGCGAAGGCCAAAGACGACCGTCTGAAGACCACACTCTATTGGGGAAACAACACGGATGTAACCTACAGCGGGAAAATAGATGCCGAAGCGGGCTTCAGCTTATCAGAGGAACAGAAACGGCTTCATACGCAGATAGACATCCATCCCAGTCAAATCGTGCTGAACGACACTGTCTGGAATGTACACCCCACCGTCATTTCAATCGCTAAAGACAGCATCGAAATAAACGACTTCCTGTTCGAACACGCCGACCAGCATTTGAAAATCGACGGACGCATTGGCAAAAAGGAATCAGACTCATGCCTGGTAGATATACGGAACATCAATCTGCTCTATATCATGGACATGATTCAGTTTCATGCCGTCAAATTCTACGGACTGATTAACGGCAAAGTTAACTTATACCATGTAATGGAAGAGCCAGTCATGGAAGCGCGCCTCAAAGTGAAAGACTTTTCACTGAATGACGCCCTATTGGGACAGGCCGACATCACAAGCAGCTGGGACAAAGACATTGGCGGTATCCGAATGGCAGCGGACATACGCGAAAATGAATCATACTTTACACGCGTAAACGGCTATGTATCTCCCAAGATGAAGGGGCTCGACCTGCATATCCAAACAGGCGGAACCGATTTGGCTTTCTTGCAACCTTTCGTAAGAAACATATTCAGCGATGTAAGAGGCAGGGCTTTCGGGAAAGTGCGCCTGTACGGGCCTTTTTCCGCCCTTGACCTGGAGGGTTCCGTCAATGCAAACATGGGGATGAAGGTCAACATCCTGAACACTCGCTTTGAAGCGAGTGCGGATTCCGTGCATATAACCTCAGGAAACTTCCGCTTTACCGATGTCCGGTTGGCTGATACGGAAGGACATTCGGGCTTGGTCAACGGAACACTCCGGCACACCAAGTTCAAGAACCTGGCATATCAGTTCCGCTTCAATCTCAACAACATGTTAGTCTATAACACTTTCCAGGAAACACCTGATTTTCCGTTCTACGGACAAATATACACCACCGGGAATGTACTGCTGAACGGAGGAGACAATGCACTGAACGTGGACGGAACACTCAGTGCAGACGAAAAGACCTCGTTTGCTTACGTGCTTGGAGCCACATCCGAAGCGGCAAGCAGCCAGTTCATTACTTTTGTCGACCGTACGCCCCGCCGCCAGCAGGAAGATATAAAGACAGAGGTATACCACTATCTGAACAAGCCCGACAATGATGACGAAGACGACACTCCGGCGGACATACGCATAAATCTTCAGATAGAACCGACCGAACAGGCCAATATGAAAATCATTATGGATCCGGCCGCAGGCGACAACATCTCTGCCAAAGGAACGGGAAATCTGCGCATCAACTTCTTTAACAAAGGAGATTTTCAAATTTTCGGCAGCTACAACATCGCAGAAGGCATTTACAAAATGAGCCTGCAAAATGTCATCCGCAAGGATTTCGTGCTGCAACCGGGCGGGACGGTCACGTTCAACGGAAATCCGCGCGCCGCCAACCTGAACGTTCAGGCTGTATATACCGTCAACTCGGCTTCTCTGAACGACCTGATTGCCGATGCCTCGTCGTCAAAAGGGAATGTGCGTGTCAACTGTCTGCTGAATCTGACCGGCAATCTGACCTCGCCAAACCTGAGCTTTGACCTTGAGCTGCCTACCGTAAACGAAGAGGATCGCGAACTGGTGCGCAGTCTGACAAGCACGGAAGAACAGATGAACACGCAGATTATCTACCTGCTGGGAGTCGGGAAGTTCTATACCTATGATTATGCCAACAATACCAACCAGTCTGATGCAACCAGCTCTCTGGCATTCAGCACCCTGTCGGGACAATTGAACAACATGCTTTCGCAGGTTATAGACAACGGAAACTGGAACGTAGGCACCAACCTCAGCACGGGAGAAAAGGGCTGGAGCGATGTGGAAGCCGAAGCAATCCTGTCGGGACGCCTGCTGAACAACCGGCTAATCATTAACGGAAACTTCGGATACCGGGAAAACACCATGCGAAACACGAACTTCGTGGGAGACTTTGAGGCCATCTGGCTGCTCACAAAGAACGGAGAACTGCGTTTGAGGGGATATAACCAGACAAACGACCGCTATTTCACCAAATCGACCCTTACCACGCAAGGTATCGGCCTGATGTATAAAAAAGACTTCACCAACTGGAAAGAACTTGCCGACCTCTTCCTGCACCGCCGACGCCTGCGCACGTCGAGACAAAAAGAGGAAGATGAAAAGAAATATGAGCTGCAACAGCAGGAAGCACTTCCTGCCGCACAGGAAAAAAGAACAAAAGAAAACAAATGACATGGAAAAAACGTATTACTTACCTGCCGAATGGCATCCGCAAAGCTACATTCAGCTGACATGGCCGCATGCCGAAACCGACTGGGCCTACATGCTTGACGAAGTGGAAGCGTGCTTTTACGACATTGCACGCGAAATCGCCACACGACAGCCTTTGCTGCTCGTGGCACCGCACTTTCCAAAAAAACTGGAAGACGCTCCGTTCCGCCACAATATAAGCTTCGTATCCTGTCCTACCAACGACACTTGGGCACGCGACCACGGCTTCATCTCCCTGCTTGACCGGCATGCCGACCCGCTGCTGCTTGACTTCTGCTTCAACGGATGGGGCATGAAATTTGCCGCATGCAAGGATAACCTGATAAACACCCATCTCTTTAAAAGCGGACTGCTGAACGGAGACTACACCAACTGCCGCAATTTCGTGCTTGAAGGGGGCTCAATAGAAAGCGACGGGCGTGGAACGCTGCTTACCACCTCAACCTGCCTGCTCGCGCCTAACCGCAATGACACGATGAGCCGCGGCGAAATCGAGCAGTATCTGAAGGAACGCTTCAACTTGCGTCAGGTATTATGGCTGGATTACGGTTTTCTGGCAGGAGATGATACCGACAGCCACATCGACACACTGGTACGCCTCTGTCCGGACAACACCATCGTCTACGTGCAGTGCGAAGACCAGAAAGATGAACATTACGGTGCTCTTAGCTCCATGAAAGAGCAACTGAAGACTTTCCGCACGCTGGAAGGAGACCCGTACCGTCTGCTCCCGCTCCCGATGCCGGACGCCATCCATGATGAAGAGGGCGAACGCCTGCCCGCCACGTATGCCAACTTCCTTATCATGAACCAGGCTGTGCTTTATCCCACTTACCGGCAGCCGGACAAGGACGCTCAGGCAGCCCGCATACTGGCCCAAGCGTTTCCCGACCGTGAAATCGTGGGAGTAGACTGCTGCGCCCTTATCAAACAGCACGGCTCGCTACACTGTGTCACCATGCAATATCCCGAATCCATCAAAACAAACCGATAATTATGAAAAAGAATATCCGTGTAGGCATCGTTCAACAGTCGTGTTCGAACGATATCAAATCAAATCTTGAGAAACTTCACCGCAACATTGCCGCCGTGGCTCAGGCCGGAGCGCAACTGGTCGTATTGCAGGAACTGCATAACACCCCCTATTTCTGTCAGACGGAAGACACGGGAATGTTCGACCTTGCCGAGCCGATACCCGGCCCTTCGACCGGATTCTACAGCGAACTGGCAGCAACCTACCAGATTGTGCTGGTAACCTCCCTCTTCGAGCGGCGTGCTCCGGGACTTTACCACAATACGGCCGTAGTATTCGACACCGACGGAAGCATGGCGGGGAAATACCGGAAGATGCATATCCCTGACGACCCGGCATATTACGAAAAGTTCTACTTCACTCCCGGCGACATTGGCTTTGAGCCTATCGAGACATCACTGGGCAAACTCGGCGTGCAGGTATGTTGGGACCAGTGGTATCCCGAAGGAGCACGGCTTATGGCCCTGAAGGGAGCGGAACTTCTTATCTATCCGACAGCCATCGGATGGGAAAGCACCGACACGCGTGAAGAGCAGATGCGCCAGCTGGGCGCGTGGATAACCGTGCAGCGCGGCCATGCCGTGGCAAACGGACTTCCGGTTATCGCCGTAAACCGGGTGGGACACGAGCCGGACCCGTCGGGACAGACCAACGGGATACTGTTCTGGGGAAACAGCTTCGTGGCCGGCCCGCAGGGAGAACTGATTGCACAGGCAAGCAACACGGAGGAAGAAAACCTGATTGTAGAGGTAGACATGAGCCGCAGCGAGAACGTACGCCGCTGGTGGCCGTTCCTGCGCGACCGCCGCATTGACGAATTTGAAGGACTGACCAAGCGGTTCATCGACTGAAAGCTTTGAAAAAACATTTTTCTCACGAGGAAAAATGTTTTCCGCCCGGAGAAAAATGTTTTTCCTACGCATCCCAGACTAAAAAACATGTGCCGGACAAACCTTGTCGCTTGTCCGGCACATTGCTTATTCTCGTTCCTCTACGGAAAACATACCTTCTTCCGTCAGCCACGCAACTGCTTGTCCATAGCAGCTGCGGCACGGCGTCCGTCTCCCATAGCCAGGATGACGGTTGCACCGCCGCGCACGATGTCTCCGCCCGCATAAACCGTCGGTATGGACGACTGCATGTTGTCGTTGACTGCTATCGTCCCCTTGCGTCCCAGTTCCAAACCGGGGATAGAGTTCGGCACAATCGGGTTCGGCGAAACGCCCACGCTGACTATGGCCATATCAATGTCGATTGTCTCCACGGCCCCGGGGATGGGAACCGGGCTGCGGCGTCCGGAAGCATCCGGCTCACCCAATTCCATCTTCTGCAAAACCACCTGTTTCACCCGTCCTCTCTCGTCTGCGATATATTCTATCGGATTATGCAAAGTCAGAAACTCCACACCCTCTTCCTTTGCATGCTTTACCTCCTCGATACGGGCGGGCATCTCGGCTTCCGAACGGCGGTAGATAATCATCGCCCTCTCCGCTCCAAGGCGGCGCGCGGTGCGTACAGAGTCCATCGCCGTGTTTCCACCGCCGATTACCGCCACTCGCTTGCCGAAAGTCACGGGCGTGTCCGAGTCTTCGCTCGCGGCATCCATCAGATTAACGCGCGTCAGGTATTCGTTAGACGACATGATATTGATGGAATTCTCGCCGGGAATGTTCATAAAGTTCGGCAGCCCGGCACCCGATGCCACGAAGATGCCTTTATAACCGTCTTTTTCCAAGTCCTCCACGCTGATGGTCTTGCCCACAATGCAGTCTTTCACAAACTCAACGCCCATCTTTGCAAGGTTCTCAATCTCCACATCCACTATCCGGTTCGGCAGACGGAACTCCGGAATGCCGTATTTCAATACTCCGCCTATCTCATGCAGGGCTTCAAACACGGTTACATCATATCCAAGCTTGGCCATATCGCCGGCAAACGACAGTCCTGCCGGACCAGAACCCACTACGGCCACCTTAATACCATTTTTCCCAGCGATTTCGGGAACGGAAATCTGCCCGCTTTCGCGCTCGTAGTCGGCGGCAAAACGCTCCAGATACCCGATGGCCACCGCTTCGTGTCCCATCTTCAGATGGATGCACTGCGACTCGCACTGCTTCTCCTGCGGACAGACACGCCCGCACACGGCGGGCAGCGCACTGGTCTGCTTCAGCACACGGGCAGCCTGAAGGATTTCTCCCCTTTCAATGTTCTTGATAAAGCCAGGAATATTGATGCCCACCGGACAGCCTTGCATGCAGGAAGGGTTCGCACAGTCCAGACAACGCTTGGCTTCCGTAATGGCCTGCTCCTCGTTCAGTCCCAGATTCACCTCTTCCTTACGGCTGTGCGAACGGTATTCCGGGTCAAGCTCGTTCATCTTCACGCGCGGAATGGCAGTCCGCTCCTTCGGTTTCATCGCCTTGCGCAGGGCTTCACGCCACGGAGCATTGCGGTCATTCTCATCTGCCACCGCCTTACAGGTTTCGGAATGCTCATCCAGCTTATGGATTTCCTCTCTTTCTATCTCCTTGAACGCCCCCATACGCTTCAGCATCTCGTCAAAGTCCACCTGATGCCCGTCAAATTCCGGTCCGTCCACACAGACAAAACGAGTCTTTCCTCCTACCGTAATGCGGCAGGCACCGCACATTCCCGTTCCGTCCACCATGATGGTATTCAGCGATACATCGGTAGGAATCTCATATTTCTTGGTCAACAGACAGACGAACTTCATCATAACGGCCGGTCCGATAGCGAAACACTTGTCTACCTTCTCGCGCTTAATCACTTCTTCCACTCCCTGCGTAACCAGTCCCTTCTGTCCATACGAACCGTCGTCGGTCATGATAATCACCTCGTCCGAGCTCTCTCTCATCTCTTTCTCCAGAATAATCAAGTCTTTGGTACGCCCGGCAAGCACGGTTATCACCCGGTTTCCCGCCGCTTTCAAGGCTTGCACGATGGGAAGCATCGGAGCAACTCCCACTCCGCCTCCGGCACAAACCACCGTTCCAAAGTTCTCTATATGGGTTGCCTTGCCCAAAGGGCCCACCACATCAGTAATATAATCGCCTTCATTCAGCTCACACAAGCGCGTAGACGAAAGTCCAACCTCCTGCACCACCAGAGTAATAGTCCCTTTCACGGGGTCTGCCGCAGCGATTGTCAAAGGCATACGTTCGCCTTTCTCGCCCACACGGACAATCACAAAGTGACCCGCCTTCCGGGATTTGGCTATCAAAGGAGCTTCAATGACTAATTTGAAGACCTTTTCCGAAAAATGTTCTTTTGAAAGAATCTTATTCATTTTCTCTATTCTAAGTTAGTTATTGTCTTTTATGCTTCGCACGGAATGATTTTGTGCAAAGTTAACACAAAATATAACATACAGAAGCCTTTTCCCCCGTATTAACAGGATTTTATTACAATACAAAAGATACAAACTCCTGTTCCAAAATATCCGTTCATACGGAAATTTTTCCAGTACGCCCTTTCATAGTCCAAAGCAACAAGCTAACTGACAACGCCTTACAGAATCGTAAAGAAAATAAATCGCCCGTCCGGATGTTTTTTGTCTGTTAAAAACATCTCTGATATAAAATTAAAGATTATCTTTGCCGCAATACAATCAAAGACCGTCTATGGACAACAAACTGAAAGAAATAAGCCTCCTCATCCGGGAAGGGGATTTGCCGAACGCCATAGAGCAGCTGAACCGAGTGTTTGCTTCGCCTTCAGGTCCTGACACAGCAGAAGCCTATTATCTGATGGGGAATATATGCCGGAAACAAGGCGACTGGCAAGGCGCACTGAACAATTATCAGGAAGCCATTGCACTTGATGCAGAAAGCCCCGCCACTGAAGCAAGAAAGATGATTATGGATATTCTGGAGTTTTATAATAAGGATATGTTTAACCAATAACTAATATAAAGATACGTACCAATATGGCTAAGATGAAAGGTGTGGTGGTAGTGAACACAGAACGGTGCAAAGGCTGCAACTTGTGTGTAGTGGCCTGCCCGCTTCACGTATTGTCGCTTACCCCCAAAGTAAACCAAAAAGGATATAATTATGTACAACAGGTGGTAGAGGATGTATGCAACGGATGTTCTTCATGCGCGATAGTATGTCCGGATGCCTGCCTCACCGTGTACAGAGCTAAATGTGAAGAATAACAACATCCGTAAAAAACAAAAATCAAAACTCAATATGGCAGAAGAAGTCGTTCTTATGAAAGGTAACGAAGCCATCGCCCATGCCGCTATCCGCATTGGCGTGGACGGATACTTCGGTTATCCTATTACTCCCCAATCAGAAGTATTGGAAACGCTTGCCGAACAAAAGCCGTGGGAAACGACCGGCATGGTGGTTCTTCAGGCGGAAAGTGAATTGGCAGCTATCAACATGGTATATGGAGGAGCTGGAAGCGGAAAGATGGTAATGACCTCCTCCTCCAGTCCCGGTGTCAGCCTGAAGCAGGAAGGCATCTCTTATATCGCCGGTGCAGAACTTCCGTGTCTTATCGTGAACGTAATGCGCGGAGGCCCCGGACTGGGTACCATCCAGCCCAGTCAGGCAGACTATTTCCAGACAACCAAAGGAGGCGGGCACGGAGACTATCATCTGATAGCCCTTGCTCCGGCATCTGTTCAGGAAATGGCCGACTTCGTAGAACTGGGATTCCAGCTGGCCTTCAAATACCGCAATCCGGCCATCATCCTTGCCGACGGTGTTATCGGCCAGATGATGGAAAAAGTGGTACTGCCCACACCGCGTCCGCGCCGTACAGACGAAGAAGTCATTGCCCAATGCCCATGGGCAGCTACCGGATGCAAAGGACGCAAACCCAATGTCATAACCTCACTGGAACTTGACCCGGCCATCATGGAGCAACGCAATATCCACTTACAGCAGAAGTATGCGGAGATTGAGGCCAACGAAGTGCGTTACGAAGAAATCAACTGTGACGATGCCGAATACCTGATTGTTGCTTTCGGTTCGTGTGCCCGCATCGCTCAGAAGGCAATGGAACACGCACGCGAAGAAGGCATCAAAGTGGGACTCTTCCGCCCCATCACTTTATGGCCTTTCCCGACCAAAGCCTTGCGCGAACGAGCCTCGAACATTAAGGGCATCCTGACCGTAGAGTTAAATAGCGGACAAATGGTAGAAGATGTCCGTCTGGCCGTTGAATGCCGCATTCCGGTGGAACACTTCGGTCGTTTGGGAGGTATCGTACCCGATCCGGATGAAGTCATCGAAGCCATCAAAACAAAACTCATAAAATAAATCATTATGAACATCGATAAAATAAGAAATATACTTAATATCTTGTTCATGATTGGAGCGGTAGTATCCGTCATTCTCTATTTCTCAATAGGAGAAGACAAGACCCTGTTCTTTTATGTATGCGGCGCTTCTCTTTTCCTGAAAATGATGGAATACGTATTCCGCTTCTTAATACGTTAACAAAGAAAGACCATTATGACAAAAGAAGATATTATAAAGCCCGAGAATCTGGTATACCAGAAACCTCACCTGCTGAATGACAATCCTATGCACTACTGTCCCGGATGCAGCCACGGAGTAGTACACAAATTGATTGCAGAAGTCATCGAAGAGATGGGCATGACAGAAAAGGCTATAGGCATCAGCCCGGTAGGATGTGCCGTATTTATGTACAATTATCTGGACATCGACTGTCAGGAAGCCGCTCACGGGCGTGCTCCGGCACTTGCTTCGGCCATCAAACGCTTATGGCCTGACCGCCTGGTATTCACTTATCAGGGAGACGGAGACCTTGCATGCATCGGAACCGCCGAAACAATCCATGCATTAAACCGCGGTGAAAATATCACCATCATCTTCATCAACAACGCCATCTATGGCATGACAGGTGGTCAAATGGCACCAACCACACTGTTAGGCATGAAAACCGCAACCTGCCCTTATGGCCGTATCCCTGAGATACACGGATATCCGCTCAAAATGACAGAAATTGCAGCTACACTACAAGGTACCTGCTACGTGACACGCCAGTCTGTACATACCGTAGCCGCCATCCGAAAGGCAAAGAAAGCCATCCGGAAAGCATTTGAAAACTCAATGCAAGGCAAAGGCTCCAATCTGGTGGAAATTGTATCAACTTGTAATTCCGGATGGAAAATGACTCCAGAAGCCGCAAACAAATGGATGGAAGAGAATATGTTCCCCTTCTATCCGTTGGGCGACCTGAAAGATACAAGCGAACCTAAACAAGAATAAGATAAAAACATACAATACAAATGAAACAAGAAATAATCATCGCAGGTTTCGGCGGGCAAGGAGTGCTTTCTATGGGAAAGATTCTCGCATACTCCGGACTAATGGAAGGGAAAGAGGTTACCTGGATGCCCGCCTACGGCCCTGAACAGCGCGGCGGAACGGCCAATGTGACCGTCATTGTCAGCGACGAACGCATATCATCACCTATTCTAAGCAAATATGATGTGGCCATCATCCTCAACCAACCGTCTCTTGCAAAATTTGAGAACAAAGTCAAGCCTAGAGGCATACTCATTTACGACGGGTATGGCATCATCAACCCGCCAACACGCAAGGATATCCATATTTTCCGTATAGATGCAATGGACGAAGCCAATGAGCGGAAAATGGCCAAGACATTCAATATGATTGTATTGGGCGGCTTGCTGAAGATTTGCCCGGTCGTTTCTATCGAAAGTGTGGTCAAGGCCTTGAAGAAGACACTTCCCGAACGCCATCACCACCTGATTCCAATGAACGAAGAAGCTATCAAGATAGGTATGGACATCATCAAACCTATAGAATAGGCAGAGAAAGAACACCAAGTGAGGCTTTCTGCTACCGATATCAAAAGCTCCGCTACAATTCGTGACTTTTTCACGTTCTGTAACGGAGCATCTTTGTACTTACAACTAAAAATAGTATCTTTGCCACATTATGAAAAAGATACTTTCAGTTGCGGCAGCTCTCCTGTTTTGCGGAAGCATGTACGCTCAAAATAACTTGCTCAACGAATTTGACCAATTCGGAAACGCAGCTTCCGGAATGGGGAACAACCGGTATGACCGTAACGGGAACCCCATTGACACGACCGCTGTGATTGATGCCAGTACCATTCCTATCGGATTGAAGTCCTGGAAGGTGGACAACCGGCTCGGAACCATCACAGAAGTACCAGTGGACACCCTGCAACACGGTTTCCAAAATACAAATGATACGGGCGGGCCTACCGGCCATTATACTTTTTTAGGCAATTTGGGCGCACCGCGTATCTCGCATGTCTTTTTCGAACGGAAAGAAACAAGCCAATTCTTTTTTACCGACCCTTACGACTTTACCGTACGCAAGCCGGAAGACATCATTTATACCAATACCAAATCTCCTTTTACAAATCTGACCTACTACAAGCAAGGCAACGGACGTTACGGAGAAGAGCGGTTCAAAGCTCACTTTGCAGTCAATGCAAACAAACGGTTAGGATTCGGATTTGACATTGACTATACATACGGACGGGGAAAATACTCCAACCAGTCGACAGCCTTATTCAACGGCAATCTTTTTGCCTATTATCAGGGTGACAACTACGACATGCACTTCAGTTTCATCAATGATAATCTGAAAGTGGCCGAAAACGGAGGTCTGGAAGACGACCGCTACATCACCAATCCATTAGAGATGGCCGGGGGAAGACGAACTTACAACACTTACGACATGCCGGTCAACCTGTCGGATGTCTGGAACCACAATACAGGCTACCACGCCTTTCTGACTCACCGCTATAATCTGGGATTCTATCGTGATGTAACCGAAGAAAACGATACAATAAAGAAAACGGTATTCGTTCCAGTCACAAGTTTCATACATACACTGAGTCTGGACATCAACCGCCGCAAATATATATCTTATGACACCCAGCAAAATCAAGAATATTTCGAACATAATTATTTAGGAAATGATTCTACAGACATTACCAAGCACTTTTCCATCAAAAATACAATAGGAATTTCCCTGCGGGAAGGCTTCAACAAATGGGCAAAAGCGGGGTTGACGGCCTTTATGAGCTTTGAACACCGGCGCTTCACCCTGACCGACACCCTCGACGGAACGGCAGGAAGACGCATTCCGACTGACCATAAGGAAAATATTCTGTCGGTAGGCGGGCAGCTAATCAAGGAGCAAGGAAAGACTTTCCACTACAATGTGCTGGGCGAGATTGCTCTTATAGGCGAAGATGCAGGACAATTCAGCATCGAAGGACGGGGAGACCTGAATTTCCGCCTTTTCAATGACACGGTCCGACTGGAAGCCAATGCCTATATCAAAAATCTGAACCCGACATTCTATTACCGACATTTCCACTCCAAACATTATTGGTGGGACAACAATGACTTGTCAAAAATCATGCGCACGCGCATCGAAGGACAGCTAAGCATCGACCGATGGAAAACCAGGCTGAAAGCAGGCGTAGAAAACATCAAGAACTACACATATTTGGACAATACTTCGGTAAAATATACTGAAACAGTAAATGACGAATCATCCGTATACTATAAAAATGATGTGGCCGTCAAACAGCACTCAGGAAATATCCAAGTGTTCAGCGCATCACTATGCCAGGATTTCAAGCTCGGCATTCTGCATCTGGACAACGAGGTGACTTACCAGACTTCAAGCAACCAAAACATACTTCCTTTACCCAAACTGGTGCTGTATCACAATCTTTACATCAAGTTCGCTTTGGCCAAAAAGGTGCTGAATATTGAAATGGGTGCAGATGTCCGGTATTTTACGGAATATTATGCGCCTGACTATGCTCCGGCCATCGGACAATTTTATCTGCAAAATGCTGATACGAAATATAAACTGGGAGGATATCCACTGGTAAACGGATACATCAACCTGCATCTGAAGCGCACGCGCATTTTTGTGCAGATGTATAATCTGGTGCAAGGCACGAGAGGAAACAGCTATTTCCTTGCTCCGCACTATCCGTTAAATCCGCGAATCCTGAAAATCGGCATATCGTGGAATTTCTTTGACTGACAAATCCATGAAGACACGAATCATCCGTTACGCATGCACCGCTGTGGCAGTCGCTGCCGCCGTCATCCTGCTCAATACACGGCAGAATCCGCCCGAACCGTCCTTTGAGCCGAGAGACTACCCGCAGATAGCCGAATCGGGGATACTGAGAGCCGTAACAGAATACAATGCCATCAGCTATCATGTAGACAAAGATACCATCCGGGGATTTGATTACGAACTGTTGAATGCCTTTGCCAAAGCCAAAGGACTGAAGCTTGAACTTACGCCTGAAATGAGCTTCAACAAGCGACTGCAAGGTATCATGAAAGGACAATATGACATTCTGGGAGCAGAAACGGCTGTAACGACCGCATTCAAAGACTCTCTGCTCTTTACCCGCACGATACTGCTGAGCAAACAGGTTTTGGTGCAGCGCAAGCCTGATGCAGACAGTCTTTACATCCGCAACCAGCTTGAATTAGCCCAAAAGACGCTGCATGTCATCAAAGATTCTCCGGCTCTGGTGCGCATCCATAATCTGATGAGCGAAATCGCCGACACCATTTATACAGAGGAAGTGGAATTATATGGAGAGGAACAGCTGATGGCGATGGTGGCGGGAAAAGACATCGACTATGCCGTTTGCGATGAAAACATCGCCCAAGCCACCATAGAAGACTATCCCAATCTGGATATCAACACCGACATCGGATTCACACAACTGTACGCATGGGGAGTAAGCAAGCATTCGCCCATATTATGCGACAGTCTGAACCACTGGCTGGAAGCTTTCCTGAAAAGCAAGGAATATCACAAACTATATAAAAAATACTTCAAATGACATTAGATAAAGTTAAATGGGGATTTATCGGTTGCGGGGAAGTGACCGAGAAAAAGAGCGGACCGGCTTTCAACATGGTGAAGGATTCGGAAGTGGTGGCCGTAATGAGCCGCGATGAGGAGAAAGTAAAATCGTATGCCATGCGCCACAACATTCCACGGTGGTATACCGACGCACAAGAGTTGATTGGCGATGAAGATGTGAATGCAATCTACATTGCCACCCCTCCATCCTCACACGCCACCTTTGCCATCATGGCCATGAAAGCGGGAAAACCGGTATACATTGAGAAGCCAATGGCCGCCAGCTACGAAGACTGTGCCCGTATCAACCGTATCTCACGAGAGACGGGAGTACCTTGTTTCGTGGCTTATTACCGCCGTTACCTGCCTTACTTCCAGAAAGTGCGCCAACTGGTAGATGAAGGGGAAATCGGGAACGTAATCAACATACAAATCCGGTTTGCCCAACCGCCGCGCGACCTGGATTACAACACCAAGAATCTGCCGTGGCGCGTGCAGCCCGACATTGCCGGCGGAGGATATTTCTACGACCTCGCCCCTCACCAACTGGACCTCCTGCAAGACATGTTCGGATGTATTCTTGAAGCTGAAGGATACAAAAGCAACCGCGGCGGACTCTACGAGGCAGAAGATACCATCAGCGCATGCTTCAAGTTCGAGTCCGGACTGCCCGGCTCCGGTTCGTGGTGCTTTGTCGCCCATGAATCGGCCAAGGAAGACCGTATCGAGATTATCGGCGACAAGGGAATGATTTGTTTTTCCGTCTTCACCTATGAGCCGATTGCCCTGCATACCGAGCGCGGACGCGAAGAAATCCTACCTCCCAACCCACCCCACGTGCAGTTGCCGCTAATCAAGACGGTGGTAGAACACCTGCAAGGAAAAGCCATCTGCACATGCGACGGAATCAGTGCCACGCCTACCAACTGGGTTATGGACAAGATACTGAACAAACTGTAAGACACTCTACCACCACTGCGCCTGCAACCGCAGCCATCTGCGCAGGAAGAAAAAGATTTCATGCCGGCAAAAATCTTGTTTCAACGGTGCTGACAAGATTTTTACCGGCATGAAACTTTCAGACAGCCGGACAAAAAATCACCGCCTCATCCAGATGGCGTTCACCTTGCGCCGCACAGCCCAAACATTAAGAGCTGAAACGGCCAGAAACAACATTCCGCCTGTCAGCAAGGCCGGCAGCAAAGAGCCTTCACCCGAGATGTCAGGAAATATGCGCCCTATAAAATCAAGATACTGCAAGCGCACCAGCATGACCACAAGCAGCCCCAAGCCCAATACCGCCAGATTCAAACCTACCGCCAACACTTGATACGGACGCGCCACACGTGCAGGACTGTATCCGATAAGCAGAAGGTTCTCCAGTTTGGCCGTATTCTTCTGCAACAACAGATAGACACTAAGCATCAGTATATAGAATGAAAGGACACTTATCAGCAGTCCGACGGAAAGGACGATGCCCACAATCACTTTCAGAAACCACGCCGTCTTTCCGGCATCAAGCTTGTCACCTTCCGTTTCATAACCATTCTCCTTAAAATACTTCGCGATGCGGTCGTCGGCCGGATTGTCCACTTCCACAATCAGACGCGACGGCAGCGCCTCTTTGCCGTCACCATACATACGGTTGGCCCAGGCCATAAACGCTTCGGGCACGAGAATCGTATTCAGCCGGTCTGAGAAACCCACGATACGCCCTTTCATCCTCTTCACCTGCCCCCGTCCGCTCATACGGATGTCAAGCCTCATCATTCCCATCACCCCTTCGGAAATCTGCGGGAGACTGCGGCTTTGGGCAAAGCCAAAGTTATAAAGGTTCAGATAGTTGCGGGGAATGATGATGGGAATCTCTTCCTGCCCCTCGCGGAATGTCCACCCGTCAAGGCTTGTATCCACAAAACGGTCGGGAACAGACTCGAAAAACATGGCGGTAGACAGCTGCATTCCCTGTATGCCCAATCCGGCATAGACCTTGAAGCGTGCCGGAGAAAACGCCCCTACGCCTTTCGTGAAAGGCTGCTCCTGCAAACGGGCCACATCAGCTTCCGTAAAGGTATTGCTCCGCCCGATAACCGTCCCCAGGGTACTGACCCGCTTGCTGACTATCAGGAAATCTTTCTTCATGAAGCTGTCTCCCCGTGTAAAGACAGGCTTGATATCATTGTAAAACTGCACGCTGAGCAGCACAATGACCATTCCGAAAAGATTTGCGAAAAAGAATCCTGCCAACTGCGACAGGCTAATATGTTGTCTTAACAGTTTCCAAAGCATAAGTCATCCAATCATTAAAATTGTTACAAGGCAAATATCCGGTCATAATCCAAGGGAAGATGCTTGCCGATGGAGGTCACGACAACGCCCGCCCCCTGCTTTCGGGCCTCTTCGGTCAGGATGCGGCTCATGATACGTCCGTTCCCGTCGTCGAGATGACTTATCGGTTCGTCCAAAAAGATGAAGTCAAAAGGCTGGCACAAGGCGCGGACAAAGGCTACCCGCTGCTGCTGGCCGAAAGACATGCGCCGTATTTCCTGATTCCGCAGCCTGTCAATGTCCAGTTCCTCAAACCACCGCCGGATTTGTTTCCTGTCGGCGTAGCCCGTCAGTGCATTCTTCAGCTGGACATTCTCCCATGCCGTCAGTTCACCAAACAGGCGCAGCTCCTGAAACAGCATGCTCAGCGAACGTTTCCTTATGCCCACCCACCGGGAAACCGTATAACGGCGGATGTTCTCCCCGTCAAAACGGATTATTCCCTGATAATCCTGCCGGTATCCATAAATGAAACTGCACAAGGACGACTTCCCCGTGCCCGAGGCCGCCTCAACCAGACAGGTCTGTCCGCGCTGGAAAGCCACCTGCCTGTGCCAAATGTCTGATGTGACACTGTCTCGTCCGGCAAATACCTCCGGCAATGTCTGCTGCAACTCTATCGTATTCACTGTCTCGTCTTTTTTAAAATCCTGCGGCTTGCAGCAACTGCTGCAAGATATTGGTCCGGCGGTCTTTCATCACCACTTCCACGACAGCGTTCCTCCCGTCAGCCGATTCCACTGTCATATAATCCATACCTCCCATCACCTGCGAAAGGTTTGCGGCAGCAAAGAAACGCTTCCCTTCAACCCTGCTGCCCCATTCCGCATCACGCAGCGACCATCCCAAGACCTTTTTGTCTATCAGTTCCTCACGGTTCGTAATATAAAAGCGATTGTCTCTCACTCCAAACCAAAAGGCCGCAGGCCCTCTTCCCAAGTTCAATACAGAGGCATCGGCCGCACGAAACTCATAAGCGTCCTCACCCTTATCCATCAGCTTCATCTGCCCGCCTGTCAGAGCAAGCATGGGTTTGAGCGACTCAAACGTATGCAAAAAGTTCCGGTTCGTAACATCGGCATAAGCGATAAAGGCCTTGCTGTGCAAAGGGTCGGGCATAACCAGCGCCACATCCCCGCAAACGGCACCAAAGATTGCTTCAAAGTCTACCGGAATCATCGATGTTTCAAACTGCCTGCGCAAGGTGGGATTCTCGTTGAGCAGGGCAAACACTTTTCCGCCGTCGGCATTCACCGCCATCCAAAGGCCGGCGGAAGAGGGAAACTTGTCCAAATAAGTCCCTTTCACGGAGGAACCGGCTTCAAGCTGCTTTTCAACCAGTGCGTTCACGACCTTGTCCGTCACCAATGCCTGTATATCCATCACCGCCCTGCCGTCTTCAAAACGGAGGACAAAAAGAACCTTCACGTGTTCCGGACGGAGCTCGGCAGACATTCCCATCGTCAGAACCGTGAGATACCTGTCTGGAAGCAGCTCCAAGGAAGCCACAGACACGACATCACCCGCCGCCTCCGCCAGCTTCCGATAGTCTGGAGTGCTCGTAAAGCCCTCTCCTTCCTTCTGGCGCAACAGCATGGCAGCCTGGCGCTGCAAGTCTTCCGGACTGTTTTTCTGCAAGGGTTTCATCACCAGCAAGGCTGCATCCGAACACGCAACCAAGGTCTGTCCCATTATTGTCCATTCACATCCGTTGCTATCCTGCATCGGACTGCACAGATTCTGCCTGCCAAACGCCTCAATCAAGTCTCTCAACTTCCCTTTATCGGCAATCCGCACCAATATGCCTGCTGCCACCGCCCGTTCACTGACAAAGAAATAAACTTTGTCTCTCAGGTCAAGGCCGCTTTCCGCAGGATTCTCCACAATCCGGTCAATCAGTCTTTCCGAACCGTCAAGGCCGCTGCCCAGCATGGCCTTCAGATTTTCCGCCATTGCCCTGCCCTTTTCCGCATTCAGTCCTGCTTTCTGTGAAATATTCCACACATCAACGGAAGACACCCATGCGGCATTCTCCGGCAAAGCCAGTACATAACGGCTGCTGTCTGTGCATGAAGCCAGACATACCAACATAGCCGCCAACCATACGATTACTCTAATCATTCTATTTCTGATTATACAAATTCATGATATGAACCGCCACCAGCGCCGCCGTCTCAGTCCGCAACCGCGACCGGCCCAAGCTTACCGGCCGGAAACCTGCGGCCTCCGCCTTTTCCACCTCCTCGCGGCTGAAGTCTCCTTCGGGGCCGACGAGCACGACAACATCTTCTCCGGGCGTTATCACATCTTTCAGCAGCGGCTTCTCGCCTTCATAACAGTGGGCTATGAACTTCTGTCCGGAGAAACTGCGCTGCAAAAACCGGGAAAAGTCCGTCATTTCATTCACCACAGGCTTGCGCGCCTTCAGCGACTGCTTGACAGCCGATACGACAATCTTGTCAACACGCTCTGTCTTGACTACCTTCCGCTCAGAAAAACGGCAGTTCAGAAAGCTCAGCTCATCAAATCCTATCTCGGTAGCCTTTTCCGCCAGCCATTCTATCCGGTCCATATTCTTGGTAGGTGCCATCGCCAGATGAAGATGCCCGCTCCAAAACGGTTCCTGCGCTATGGTTTCGGTCACCTTTACCTGACAGCGCTTTCCGGTAGCGGCAGTAATCACCGCCTTATAAAAGTATCCCTTCCCGTCTGTCAGCATCACTTCGTCGCCTATATTCAGGCGCAACACCCGCAGGCAATGGCCCGCCTCTTCTTCGGGCAGTTCATTGCTGACCGAAATATCAGGAGTATAAAATACGTGCATACATTCTATTTGTTTTACCTCAGTACAAAAGTAAGATTTTTCACGGAAAACCTGTCAGTTCAGTCCGTTCATTTTCTTGGCAAGGTCTATCCATTGCTTCAGTACATTCGTGTCCTTATCCTTCATGACCAGTACCAGACGAGAGCGGTCATAGCCATCGCTGTACATCATCACATAATCAAATGCATCTGCCATCGCCGTCGCGACAGGAGCACTACCAGGAGAAAGTACCGACATCAAGGTGGCATACGAACGTATATTCATTATACCGAAAGCCAGTCTGCCGTCTGCTTCGTCCACCCATGCGGCATCCGCCAATGTTTTCTCGGGCTCTTCTTCCCGGCTGTTCGTAATGCAAAACACATTGTCCTCTATCCCAAAACGGATATGCTGCTTGTCAAAAAGGAATTTAAAGGCATCCAATTCCGACAAGAAATCGTCATTGTTCACCTCGGCATAGAAGCTGAACAGCGGCTCACCCTGCTCTTCCCACATGCCGAAAGCCATTTCGCCGTCGATGGCATTAAGAATCTTTCCGAAATCCACCGGCATCCCTCCGTTCTGCAACTGCGGGCCGATAACCGGATTGCTTGAAAGATATGTATAGAGCTCTTTCCCGTCCATATTAAAGCCTGTCCACAGCAATGCATCGGCGGGAAACTTGGCGAGGAACTTGTCCGACACCTTTCCGCCATACAGTTTCTTCTGGCTTTCCGCCATGTTCCTCACGGCATCAGCAAGGTAAAGCGCCTCCACATCCGCCACCAGTTCGCCTTTCTCAAAGCAAAGGGAAACCAGATTCTTGATATCTTTCAGTTCGACGCCTTGCGGCAGGCCCATCGCCCCCATCATCTTGTATTGCTGCGGCATTATGTCTAAAGAAGTCACAATGACAATCTCGCCTTCGGCAGCCTCCAGTCTCCTAAACTCCTCGGTGGCGGCATAAGACGCTCCTTTCCCGCTCATCCATTCAAGGACTTCCTGCTGCAACGCTTCGGATGTCTTTACGGAAGACGCCGCCAGCAACAAGGCGGAGTCATCGTATACCAACACCGACTTCCCGTCCGGCACCATGTAGCGGCATCCGTCCGCCTCCTCCAGCGTTTCATCCATCACATCCATCAAGGCATCCAGCTTGCCTTTATCGGATACGGCAAACAGAATGCCCGCTTCCTTTGCCTCCGGCATCGCAAACAGATAAGCCCTCTTGCGGAAGTCAACGCCGCTTTCTAAAGGGTCGGCCATTATCCGGTCTATCACGGCTGTCTGTTTGGCATCCATCCCGTCTTTCAAGACCTTTCCCATTTCCGATTTCAACTTGTCATAGTCGGCTTCAGACAGCTCACAATTTTCAAGCAACTGCGCCAAATCGACCGAAGCAACCAGTGAAGCGTTCTCCGGAATAACATTCGCATAATCTTTTTTCCCCGAACAAGCTGCCAAGGCAAGCGTCATCACCACAGCAATGACGCCCAAAATTCTTGTTTTCATAGGCTATACATTTATATTATATATAATCTCAATCCGAAGCATCGGGCTTGCTCTTCTCTCTGCGCCTGATTTCATCACGCAACTGGGAGGCTCTTTCATAATCTTCACGGCTGACGGCATCGTCCAAGGCGTATCTCAGCATGTCCGTATCGGCCGAATTGATGGTAAACTCGTATGAGCCGTCAGGAAGGAAGGCACGCAGCTTCTCACGCTCCAAGATATGCTCATAGATATAAAGAGGAAACTTACTGCGCAAGGAAAGCGAAATGGCATCTGTTGTACGTGCATCGACCTTGAACTCCGTATTATCGGCACGGACGATATAAAGATACGAATAATAGATTCCCTCCTTCACATCATAAATCACGGCCTTGCTGATGTACATGCCTTCATGGCTCAGGATATCCAAGATTAAATCGTGCGTAAAAGGGCGTGGCATCCGGTAAGGAAGCTCTACGATACGGATGGCCTGAGCCTCCCAAGTTCCGATAATCAAAGCCAACTGACGGTGTTCGCCCTCTACTTCTTCCAATACAATAGCATACGAATCAGACGGCTTCAATACCGTAGACATTTCTACATATTTCAACTCTATTTCTTTCATCTCTCATCCGTTATTTTGAAATCACATGTTTATATTTAAATGCAAAGGCAAAGACAATTGTCACTATCAAAGCATAAGCCGCAAATACAAACCAAGCATTACTCCACCCTTCAATCTGTGAAGAAGAACTGCTGAAATCTACAAAATAGTTTACTACCGCCTGTGCACTCAAGGTGCCGACCGTAGCTCCGATACCGTTAGTCATAATGATGAACAGCCCCTGAGCACTCGAACGAACGGACAAATCGGTCTCTTTGTCGACAAACAACGAACCGGAGACATTGAAAAAATCAAATGCCACCCCATAGACAAGCATAGAAAGAATGAACATCCATACTCCATCCCCCGGATTTCCCAACCCGAACAGGCCGAAACGCAACACCCAGGCGCCCATCGCAATCAGCATTACACGCTTTATACCGAAACGGCTCAAGAAATAAGGAATCAAAAGAATGCAGCAAGTCTCGCTTATCTGCGACAAAGATATCAGAAGATTGGCATGCTGCACGCCAAACGTATCGGCATAGGCAGGCACTGCACTGAAACTGTTTATGAAAGGATTGGCAAAACCGTTCGTTATCTGGAGCGATACGCCCAAAAGCATGGAGAAGATGAAGAATACGGCCATTTTCCGGTCCTTGAACAAAAGAAAAGCCCGCAACCCCAAAGCATCGACCAACGACTTGCGACTTTGTCCGCCCCGGCTGACCGGGCACTCCGGCAACGTATGGGCATATACAGAAAGAACAATGCCCCAAGCCGCACAGGCAAAAAACTGCATGTAGTTTGCCTGAAAGCCCAACAAATCCACCAGCCACATAGAGCAAATGAATCCGATGGTACCAAAGGTACGGATGGGCGGAAAAGCCTTAATTGTATCCAGTCCTGCCTTGTCAAGAGCCGTATAGGCTACAGAATTGGAAAGAGCAAGTGTAGGCATATAAAATGCCACACTCATCGAATAAAAAGCAAACAATACAATCAGCGACACATCATCGCCCGCCGTCATTCCATAATATCCGGCACCGCCCATAAACAAGGCAGCCAACAGATGGCTTACCGCCAACAGCCGCTGGGCCGGTATCCAACGGTCGGCAATGATTCCCAATATAGCAGGCATGAACAATGAAACAATCCCCTGCATGGCATAAAACAACCCGATATAATTTCCCAAACCAATACTGACCAAGTAAGTACCCATCGAAGTAAGATAAGCTCCCCACACTGCAAACTGTAGGAAGTTCATTACAATCAAACGTATTTTTATGTTCATACCTTATCTGTTCAAAGCAAAAACCAAACAAATATACGAAGAACCCTTGAATATCAGAAAACAATTTGAGGAAATAATATCTGATGAAACAACCTTTTTATAATTTTGCAGTGCGGCATTGCCCTTCACCCAGAAGAAAACTTTTGAAAGAGAAATAAGATTCTTTGGATGCTTTGTTCAAAACCAACGGATGGGATAACGACACCCTCCTTTTCAATCATTTAAAACAAGAAAAAAACAGGATTCTATCACAAAATGCACTGGATTATATAGAGGCCTGCTCCATCGCAACAGGATTTAAAGACAACTAAAAATATCATTTGCATCAGATTTGCATCACAAAGACAAAAGCAAAGCCCCAAAGAGGCTATTTCCGCCCCCAATACAAACGCATCCAAATAAAAAAAGGAGTTACTTCCTTCTCGTAACCCCTTGATTTTCTATTGTCGGGGTAGCGGGATTCGAACCCACGACCCCCTGCTCCCAAAGCAGGTGCGCTAACCGGACTGCGCTACACCCCGATGCTTTTCCTTAAAAGCGATGCAAAAGTAGAGCTTTTTTATGAATTACGCAAGAGATTGCAAAACATTTTTCAAGTCTTCCCGCCAATCCGCACCATTTGCAGGATTGAAAGTGTGCATGCCCAACTTGCGTCCCGCTTCTATATTGCCTGGGCCGTCGTCCACGAACAGGGTTTCCGAAGGTACGAGAGAGGCATCCGCCATCATGAAACGGAAAATACGCTCGTCCGGCTTCGTGCATCCTATTTTATAAGAAAGGTACAGCTTGTCGAAATAGGCATCCAACGGCTTCCCTTCCGGAGAAAAACAGTCACTGCATGCCCAACCCGCCACATAAGGATTGGTATTACTCAACAGATAAAGCCTGTAATGTTTACGCAGCTCCTCCAAACAAGCCAAGATATCGGGATTTACGCCAACGATGAAGCCTAACCATGCCTTTTGGGTCTCTTCATAACCCAGCTTATGTCCGCACAACTTACCCAGTTCACATTGAAAAGCCTCTGTATCGAGCTTGCCTTCCTCCAGTTCCTGAAAGATTCCCGTCTGATGGTATTTGTCCAAACGCTCATCCGCATCTGCCAATCCCAAGCGAATGAAAGCCTCGACCGCCTTATCACGACTGATAGGGGCAATCACTCCCCCAAAATCAAAAACAATATTCTTAATCATAATTCTTTTTTATCTATTTCCGCAACATCAACGAACGGAACGGCATGGGATAAGGAACTTCAAACCTCATAGGCTCCCCCGTCACCGGATGGTAGAAACAAAGCTTGAAGGCGTGGAGAGCCAGACGCCCCAACGGATCCACCTCGCATCCGTAACGTATGTCGCCGACCACCGGATGCCCCAACAGCTGCATGTGCACACGAATCTGGTTCTTACGCCCGGTTTCCAGCTGAAGCTCAACCATAGAAAAGCCGTTCGCCCGCTTTATGGTGCGATAATGTGTTATGGAAAGCTTTCCTCCGTCGTCATAATTAGAGGAGCTAACATACAGCTTGCGGTCGGTTAGCCACGACTGCACCGTGCCTCCGTCTTTTTCCATCTCGCCCATCACAAGGGCTACATAGCGGCGGTCGAACACAATGTCGTGCCAATTGTCGCGCAAGTTATGTTGAGTCTTCTCGTCTTTGGCAAACATCATCACGCCCGAAGTCTCGCGGTCGAGCCTATGAACGACAAAGACCCGATTATTGCGGTGCGTGCGCTTCACATAATCATTCAATATATGTTGGGCAGTACGCTCTTTCTGCCGCTCTGTAGCGACCGACAGCAATCCTTCCTTCTTTTCCACGACAATCAGATAAGGGTCTTCATACAAAATCTTCAGCATCGGATGACGAAATTCGTGCTTGTGTTTCTCTTTGCTTATCTGTACCTCCATTCCTGGAGCCAAAGGGAAATTGTACTGAGTCTGTATCGCATTGTTGACCGACACGACTCTATTCGACAGCAAAGCCTTTACACGCGTGCGGCTGATGCCGTCCATCCTCTTCATCAGAAAAGCCATCAGCTCGTCTGGCTCGTTTACTTTAAAGATTCTTGCAGAAGCCTGCTGACTGAAGGTCTTGCCTGCCTTCCTTTCTCTTACCATATTATCTCATCGTTTTTCTAACAATACAACATTTTCCACATGGTGGGTATGCGGAAACATATCTACCGGCTGGACCGCCGTCACCTTATACTTCGCATCCAGCAGCTGAAGGTCGCGGGCCTGAGTAGCCGGATTACAGCTTACATACACAATGCGCCGCGGTTCGGCAAACAAAATCACATCGATTACATCATTGTGCATGCCGGCGCGCGGCGGGTCGGTAATGATTACATCCGGCCGGCCGTGTTCGTTGATGAAATCCTGCGTCAGGATATCCTTCATGTCGCCGGCATAAAACAAGGTATTCGTGATTCCGTTGATTTCCGAATTTACCTTTGCATCCTCGATAGCTTCGGGCACATACTCGATGCCTATCACCTTTGCCGCCTGACGCGAAACGAAATTGGCTATCGTCCCCGTCCCGGTATAGAGGTCATACACCAGTTCGCTCCCGGTCAGTCCGGCAAAGTTACGGGCTACCTTATACAGATTGTAGGCCTGCTCAGAATTTGTCTGATAAAACGACTTCGGGCCAATCTTGAAACGCAGCCCTTCCATCTCCTCAAAAATATGGTCTTTCCCTCGAAACACCTCTACATCAAGGTCACCGATGGTATCGTTACATTTATTATTGATGACATAAAGCAATGAAGTAATCTGCGGAAAAGAATCCGCCACATACTGCAACAGTTCCTTCATTTTCCCGAGTTCCTCCTCGCCGGTAATCTTGCACTGCAGAAGCACCATCAGCTCACCGGTAGAGGAAGTGCGCACCATCATGTTGCGCAGCATACCCTCTTGCGTACGAAGATTAAAAAAGGCATAATCGTGCTCGTATGCATAATCACGTATCGCATTGCGTATCTGATTGGAAATATCATCCTGCAACCAGCATTTCTCTATGGCGAGCACCTTGTCAAAGGCTCCGGGTATATGAAATCCCACCGCATTCATCTGGTCATACTTCACATCCTGCCTGACCTCTTCCTCCGTAAGCCAGCGTTTGTTCGAGAATGTAAACTCCAGCTTGTTACGGTAAAACATCGTTTTCTCCGCGGCCAAAATGGGAGAAACCGCCGGCAAATCAACCTTCCCGATACGGGTCAGATTATCCACCACCTGCTTTTGCTTATATTTGACTTGCTCTTCGTAAGAAAGACACTGCCATTTGCATCCGCCGCATACGCCATAATGCTGGCAGAACGGCTCTACCCGAAGAGGCGACCTTTCATAAAACCTGACAGCTACCGCCTCAGCATAATGATTCTTCTTCCGCTTCACCTGCAAATCGGCCACATCGCCCGGCACCACATAAGGAACAAACACTACCAAATCATTCACTCTCGCCAAGGCCTTGCCTTCGGCCGCCACATCCGTTATCGTCACTCTTTCCAGCAACGGTAATTCTTTTTTCTTTCTTGCCACGTCCTTTTCTATAAAACCAATTTGGGAACAAAAGTAAGCATTTTTTCCGACAAACCCCCATTATTTTCCAAGAAGTTCATTTTGCAAAGTCTATATTGCAAAACATATTGTTTTTCCTGCCCTTTTCATTTGATTTTTCAAAGAATATGGTTAGATTTGTAGCTGTAACTATAATGAAAAACATATTACAACCAATAAATCTTAAACAAATGGAAACAAAAAGAGTCTATACGTTCGGCAACGGACATGCCGAAGGAAGAGCAGACATGAGAAACTTGTTGGGAGGTAAAGGCGCCAATCTGGCGGAAATGAACCTGATTGGAGTTCCGGTTCCTCCCGGATTCACCATCACGACCGAAGTTTGCAACGAATACTTTGAAAAAGGCAAGGACGATGTTGTCAACCTGCTGAAAGCCGATGTGGAAAAGTCCATAGCCGGCGTAGAAGCTTTGATGAAGTCCAAATTCGGCGATGTGGAAAACCCTCTGTTAGTTTCCGTACGTTCGGGAGCGCGTGCTTCCATGCCGGGAATGATGGACACCATACTTAATCTGGGACTAAACGATGAGGTGGTAGAAGGTCTGGCACGCAAGACAGGCAACGAACGCTTTGCATGGGACTCTTACCGCCGTTTTGTCCAGATGTACGGCGATGTGGTGTTAGGCATGAAACCCACCAACAAAGATGACATCGATCCTTTCGAAGCCATAATAGAAGAGGTAAAGAAAGCCAAAGGTGTGCGGCTTGACAACGAACTGGAAGTTGCCGACTTGAAGCTTCTCGTATCACGATTCAAGGCAGCCGTCAAAGCCCAGACCGGCAAAGATTTCCCCTCATGCGCCTACGAACAGCTCTGGGGAGCCATCTGCGCCGTATTCGATTCATGGATGAACGAACGCGCCATCCTCTACCGCAAGATGGAGGGTATACCTGCCGAATGGGGAACAGCCGTTAACGTTCAGGCGATGGTATTTGGAAATATGGGCGACACATCGGCTACCGGAGTATGCTTCTCACGTGATGCCGCTACGGGCGAAGACCTGTTCAACGGAGAGTATCTGATAAACGCTCAGGGCGAAGATGTGGTGGCCGGTATCCGCACCCCGCAACAGATTACCAAAATCGGCTCCCAGCGGTGGGCTAAACTGCAAGGCATCTCCGAAGAAGAACGCGCAAGCAAGTATCCGTCAATGGAAGAAGCCATGCCGGAAATCTACAAAGAGCTTGACGAACTTCAGACAAAACTGGAAAACCACTATCACGACATGCAGGATATGGAGTTTACCGTACAGGAAGGCAAGCTTTGGTTCCTCCAGACACGTAACGGCAAGCGCACAGGAGCTGCAATGGTGCGCATCGCCATGGAAATGCTCGAGCAAGGCATGATTGATGAAAAGACAGCCGTACTGCGTTGTGAGCCGAACAAACTTGACGAACTGCTTCACCCGATATTTGACAAAGAAGAACTCCGCACTGCCAAAGTGCTCACCCGCGGTCTTCCGGCTTCTCCGGGTGCAGCTTGCGGACAAATCGTATTCTTTGCCGAAGATGCAGCCAAATGGCGTGCCGACGGCCACCGTATAGTGATGGTGCGCATCGAGACATCTCCGGAAGACTTGGCAGGGATGACCGTGGCCGAAGGAATCCTTACCGCACGTGGCGGCATGACTTCACATGCTGCCGTAGTAGCACGCGGTATGGGCAAATGCTGCGTATCAGGAGCGGGAGCCATCAATGTAGACTATAAAGCCCGTACCGTGGAAATAGACGGAGTGGTTTTGAAAGAAGGCGACTACATTTCACTGAACGGCAGCACAGGCGAAGTCTATCAAGGAGAAGTTCCGACTAAAGCAGCAGAAGTTTCGGGCAACTTTGCCAAACTGATGAATCTCTGCAACAAATATACCTGCCTGCAAGTCCGCACAAACGCCGATACGCCGCACGACGCCGAAGTGGCACGCAAATTTGGAGCCGTAGGTATAGGCCTTTGCCGTACAGAACACATGTTCTTCGAAAATCAGAAGATTATAGCCATGCGTGAGATGATTCTGGCTCCAGACGAAGCCGGGCGCAAAAAAGCACTGGCCAAGCTGCTTCCCTACCAGAAAAACGACTTCAAGGGAATTTTCAAGGCGATGGACGGTTATCCGGTAAACGTACGCCTGCTTGACCCGCCTTTGCATGAATTCGTTCCGCACGACCAGAAAGGACAGGAAGAAATGGCTCAGGCTATGGGCGTAACCGTAGAATACATCCGCCAACGTGTAGACAGCCTTTGCGAACACAATCCGATGTTGGGCCATCGCGGATGCCGTCTGGGCAACACTTATCCGGAAATTACGGAGATGCAGACCGAAGCCATTTTGGGAGCAGCCTGCGAACTGAAGAAAGAAGGCTACGACCCACATCCTGAAATCATGGTGCCGCTTATCGGTATTCTGTATGAATTTGAGGCACAGGAAAAAATCATTCGTGCCACGGCCAAAAAAGTTTTTGAACAGGAAGGTATAGAAGTTCCGTTCAAGGTTGGTACAATGATTGAAATTCCGCGTGCAGCTCTGACCGCCAACCGCATCGCTTCGCATGCCGAATACTTCTCATTCGGAACGAATGACCTGACTCAAATGACATTCGGCTACTCACGCGATGACATCGCCACATTCTTGCCGGTATATCTGGAGAAAAAGATTTTGAAAGTAGACCCGTTCCAGGTTCTCGACCAAAACGGCGTAGGCCAACTTATCAAAATGGCTGTAGACAAAGGCCGTTCCGTACGTCCGGACTTGAAATGCGGCATCTGCGGCGAGCATGGAGGTGAACCTTCATCTGTGAAGTTCTGCCATCGCGTAGGCTTGAATTATGTCAGCTGCTCACCGTTCCGTGTGCCCATCGCACGTCTGGCTGCGGCGCAGGCTGCAATAGAGGATACTCTATAAGAACATCTTAAGCATTGATTTAGGCTGTAACTCCTGTTATTATAGGAGTTACGGCCTAAACTATTTTATACGGTTCGTTCTACCGCATAAATTGAACCGAACAAACGGCTATCGCATAACCAATATACATACGAAATTCTGAAGCTGCGCAAACAAAAACAATTTATCATAAACCAACAACTTATGGCAACATTCAAAGCAATCGTAAGATACAAGAAAGCCGACGGCTTTTACCAAGTGCACATTCGTGTTCTTCATCATACAAAAATCAGGCTACACCAAGGCCGATAAATTTTATAACTGACCGACCAATTTCCCCAAAAAGGAGAAATTAAAGATGCTGTAATAAACGAATACTATGCCCGTGAGATTCTTCGTTATGACCGAAATAATCAATCGGCATGATATTTCAAACCATACATAAATAAATTGATAAAGTTTCTTCTATAATCAGAAGCGGAAGTTTGTTTTTAGTCTATATGCCCAGCAGGCCATCTTATCTTTTTAACGGAAATGGGGTTTAAACGAATAATAGCCGCACAAAATCTGACTGATTCAAACAAAAAAAGGAGTTACAAGGTTTGTAACTCCTTTTTGTCAGAACGAGCGGCAAGCGGGACTCGAACCCGTGACCCTCAGCTTGGGAAGCTGATGCTCTACCAACTGAGCTACTGCCGCATAAATCCGGGCACAAAAATAGATTATATTTTTGAAAAAAACAATATAATGCTTCTTTTTTTTCAACAAATCATGATTTATCTTGAAACCACAAACCAATGCTTCCCCTCGGCATAGTGATAATGAATCTTCAAGCCATTCGCCTTGCAGACCGAATCGGCCAAAGCCAGCCCCAGTCCGGTAGAACCCTCTTTTTTCTTCTTTCCCTGATAAAAGCGCTCGAATATCCGCTTTTCATCCAAGGGCTCGCCCCCGGTGTTTGCAATGGTAAATGATGTTTCGGTAAACAATATGTCGATTTGTCCGCCTTCGTCGGCATGCACAAAAGCATTCTTCAGCAGATTTGTCAGCAAGACAGAAGCCAAAGACTCATTCATCATCAAGCGGAAGCAAGACTCAACCTTCACTGTGACGCGGATGTGACGATAGGCATAAACCTCTTTATAATCTTCCAGATAGGACCCCAGCATCTCATTCAGGCAGATTTCCCTCTCTTCGGCAAACTGATGGTTTTCTATCTTGCACAGCAGAAGCAAAGACTTGTTCAGCCGGGTAAGATTTTCCAAAGTCTGATGCGTCTTCATCAATTCCGAAAGCTGTCGTTCGGTCAGAGTCTCATCATCCATCAACATCTCCAAACGATTCCGGCATATGGCAAGGGGAGTCTGCATCTCATGTGAAGCGTTTCCGATAAACGACTTCTGCTGCTCGTAGAGCTTTTCACTACGCTCGGCAAAAGTGATGGTCGCCTCATTCAGCCTGCGGAATTCGGAGATTCCGGTCTTATTGTCCAACGGTTTGTTCCGGCTGCCCAGACGATATTGCTCCAGCCAACCCAACAGCCGGTAAAGCGGTTTCATGTTACGCTGAAATACCAAGCCGTTTACCGCAAGGATGGCAAACAGCAACAATACATACAAAAAAACAATCCAGCCAAGGACAGCCCTCCGCAAATCAAACTTCTCAATGGTAGGCGTATATACCACCAGCTCCATAAACCGGCCGTCATCCCTCTCGAATATGGTCATCAAAACCCGCGCCGGTTCTGTCTCTTTTTTTTCTTCAATATATACCATTTCATCGCGATAGGCGATGCGAGGATACATGCGGGCGTATTCTTCACTCACTTCATACAGATAATACTGATTGTTTGACCCGCTGTTTTTCGAGGGAAGCTCTTCGCCCGACAACGAGCGGATTATCAGCGTTTCGGCATAATCGTCGAGCGAATCGTCCGTTTCATCGTTCACCTCCTCCATCATTGCCCAGTAGAAAAAGACGGCCCAAAAGGTAAGCACCGCCGTGAGCAGGAGTGAAACCCGCCACATGACAAGATGAAACAGCTTCATTCTACTATAAATTTATAACCGATTCCATAAACCGCCTTCAGCTCGGGAGTAGCCCCCGCGTCCTTCAGATGCTTGCGGAGATTTTTTATCTGGGCATAAATGAAGTCGAAATTATCGACCTGGTCGATATGGTCTCCCCATACAGATTCCGCCAAGGTGTTCTTGTCTACAAGACGGCCGGGACGAAGCATGAAATAAGTAAGGATATCATACTCTTTCCGATTAAGCTCTATCTCCTTCCCTCCTACCAGAACCTTAAAAAGATCGGGTATCAGCTCTATATTGCCATACTGAATCTTCTGCTCGCCCTCACGCATGTTGCGGCGGAACAGGCTTTTCAGGCGGGCATGAAGCTCGGCCAGATGATAAGGCTTAGGCAGATAGTCGTCCGCCCCCAAATCCAGCCCCTTTACCTTGTCTTCCAGCGAATCTTTTGCCGAAAGGATAATGACATTGGTACGTTTCCCCAATGCCTGCAGCTCTTCCAGCAAATCAAGCCCGTTGCCATCCGGCAGCATAATGTCCAACAAAATGCAGTCGTAATCATAGTCTTCTATCTTGCGCACGGCGGTCTTGTAGTCTGGAGCCTGAGAAACGACGTACCGTTCCTTTTCCAACGAGCGGGTGGTTATTTCCCTCAAGTCGTTATCATCCTCTACAATCAGTATTTTCATATCAATCCTCCTTTTAGATGCTTCTATGCAAAAATAAATATTCTGCCGGAATAACAAAATATCAACATGACAAAAAAACGCCGCCATCCTTTTTCAAAAGGATGGCGGCGCCATATCAATCCGTTATCTCAATATCAGTCGATATTAAACCAACGCACATAGCAGAACTCCTGACGGTGTGCCAAATCCGGATGCTTCGGATACATACGGTAAGCAACCTTGAAACTGCCCGCATTAGACAGGCTGTTCACTACCTGGAAGGTATACAAATCTCCCTCGCGCTTAATCACCTCCATCGGAGTAACCGAGTAAATGTAAGACTTCCCTTCTGCATTCGTATAAGTAGTCACCTGCTCAATGCCGACTGCATCGTTCAATCCCTTTTCGTCAATCACGCAAGTGATGGTATAGTCTTTTCCGCTTTCCACATTACCCTGACGCAATTCCTGCGACTTGTCCATCGAAACAATCTGGATAGAGTCCCATTTTGCGGCAACCTCTTCTTTCCAGGCAGCCAGCGCCTTTGCTTTTTCATAATCATGGGCAGCCAATGCATGGAAGCGCTGTGCCTCTTTGGTGTAGAACTTGGCATAATAATCGTCGAGCTGGCGCTTCATCGTATAATGGGGAGCAATCTGCGCGATTGAGTTCTTGATGGTCTTCACCCATCCTTCAGAATATCCCTTCTTGTTGCGGGCATAATACAACGGCAGAATCTCTGTTTCCAGAATGCTGTAAATAGTGGCAGCGTCCAGCTGGTCCTGATATTCCTGGTTCTGGTAAGTACGCTTTTCGGTCAGTGCCCATCCTGCACCTTCGCGATAGCCTTCCAGCCACCAGCCATCAAGTACAGAAAAGTTGACTACACCGTTCATCAAAGCCTTTTCACCAGAAGTTCCGGAAGCTTCCAACGGACGGGTCGGAGTGTTCATCCAGATATCAACGCCTGAAACCAGACGGCGTGCCAGCTTCATGTCATAATTTTCAAGGAATATAATCTTGCCCATGAATTCAGGACGACGGGATATTTCCACGATTCTCTTAATCAGTCCCTGGCCGGCACCGTCGTGCGGGTGAGCTTTTCCTGCGAACAGGAACTGCACGGGATAATCAGGATTATTGACAATCTTAGACAAACGGTCGAGATCGGTAAACAGCAGATGGGCGCGCTTGTAAGTAGCGAAACGGCGGGCAAAGCCAATCAGCAGCGCATTCGGATTAATCTTGTCCATCAACGTAACCACACGGGAAGGATCGCCCTGGTTTTTCAGCCATGTATCGCGGTACTGGTTGCGCACATAGTTAATCAGCTTGTTTTTCAAAGCGACACGAGTCTTCCAGATTTCTTCATCGGGCACGTTGTAAATCTTCTCCCAAATCTTCGGATTTGACTGGTCTTCCAGGAAGTTCTTGTCAAAATACTTGCCGTAAAGAGCCTTCCATTCAGAAGCACACCATGTGGGGAAGTGCACACCGTTGGTAACGTAGCCTACGTGGTTCTCTTCTGCAAAATATCCTTTCCAAATGCCGGAAAACATTTCCTGAGAAACCTTTCCGTGCAACCAGCTTACACCGTTAACCTCCTGGCAAGTGTTGCAGGCAAAAGTCGACATGCAGAAACGCTCGTTGTTATCACCCGGATTGATGCGTCCCAAATCCATCAGTTCCTGCCAAGTGATGCCCATACGCTGCGGATAACCGCCCATATACTTGCCGAACAACCCTTCGTCAAAGTAATCATGGCCGGCCGGAACCGGAGTATGAACCGTATACAGAGAGGAAGCGCGAACTACATCAAGAGCCTCTTCGAATGACATGCCTCCTTCCACGTAATCGCACAGACGCTGCACGTTACATAATGCGGCATGACCCTCGTTGCAATGGTAGATATCCTTCTTTATGCCCAGTTTCTTCAGCAGCAATACGCCTCCGATTCCCAGCAGAATCTCTTGCTTCAGACGGTTTTCCCAGTCGCCACCATAAAGCTGGTAAGTAATCGGACGGTCAAACTCACTGTTCATCTCGTTGTCTGTATCCAGCAAATACAAAGGAACACGGCCGACATTCACCCGCCATACATAGGCATGGACATAATAGTTCAGGTAAGGAACATCCAAAACCAAGGGATTTCCATTTTCATCATTGACCCGCTCTATCGGAAGACTGCCGAAATTCTGTGCTTCGTAATTGGCAATCTGCTGGCCGTCCATAGACAAGCTCTGGTCGAAATAGCCGTAACGATACAAGAAACCGATACCGCACATGTCAACATTGCTGTCTGAAGCTTCTTTCAAATAGTCGCCCGCAAGGATTCCCAGACCACCCGAGTAGATTTTCAAGACATGGGTCAACCCATACTCCATACAAAAATAGGCAACAGAGGGACGAGTCGAATCCGGCTTCGTATTGACATAATTTTTAAACTTATCGTAAATATAATTGATTTTGCCCAATACTTCCTTATCAACAGACAATGCTTCAAGCTTTTCGTAGCTCAAACGCTCCAAAAGGGCTACCGGATTTTGTTTTACTACAGACCATAATTCCGGATCAAGTCCTTTGAACATTTCAGTAGCTTCGTCATTCCAAGCCCACCAGATATTGCGAGCCATTTCTTCCAACATCTTCAATGATTCCGGAATACGAGACTTAACATTCACTTCTTTCCAAACCGGAGCATTCACATAATTAGTTTTGACTTTCATATCTCAAGTTTTAAATTTTGGTTCTTGTTTATTTCGTTCCGAGGCGCTTTTCCGCATTGCGCAAAGCGACATCATACGCCTGATAATACTGGCTTATAAAGTGTTTCCATAACGCCTTTTCTGCGATGGCGGCTGCATTTTTCCGGATTTTCTCAATATCCTTCTGCTGCAGACCGGAAAATTCAACAATTGTATCTTTAATGGCATCGGCCACCTCTGAATAATTGTAATCCGTACGATGAATAACCTTTACACCATCCTGCAATGTGCCATAATGCCCTTTCAGACTGTTCACCCACAAGCCGAAACCTGCCAGATCGGTCGTGATGGTAGGAACTTTAAAGGCTACACTCTCAAGCGGCGTATATCCCCACGGCTCATAATATGAAGGATAAACCGTCAAGTCAAAGCCCGGCATCAAATCATAATAGTGCATATTCACAATGCCGTCTTTTCCATCCAAGTAGCAAGGCACGAAGATAACCTTCACTTGCACATCTGCCGCGTTCGACATATTCAGATATTTCAACATATCGAGCACCTGATCATGGCTCATGTTATGAAGCCAATGGGTTATGAACGGGCATTCCAACGGAGTGGTAAAGACTTCATCGCTCTTCATCCGCTCTATCAAGTCCTCGCGCGCCTCACCTACCCAACCGGGAACACTGACAAAAGCCAAGACTTCCTTATTCAATCCCTTGTCACGAGTCAAGCGGTTCAATGTTTCCAGATACACATTGATACCCTTGTTCTTGAATTCGTACCGTCCGCTTGTTCCGACAATCAGCGTATCGTCACTCAAACTGACCCCCAACAGCCGGTTCGCCAACTTCAACAAAGTCTTACGAGACCTTTGGCGCTTCAATGTATAGTTTCTTCCTTTGGGAACAAAATCATCTTCAAAGCCGTTCATCAATATGACATCGGCCGGCCTTTCCAACAGTTCCTTACATTCGTTGTTCGTGATATCGCTTACCGTAGTAAAACAATCCACATGATGAGCCGTCTGCTTCTCAATGGAATGTTTTGATTCCATGTTCAGTTCACGAGCCATCTGGTCTCCATTGTAAGCGAACAGGTAATCATAAAGGGGCTTGTCGTTCCCGGCTATCGAACGTCCGATAGAAGTGGCATGCGTAGTAAATATGGTCGCTATTTGAGGCACGTGTTTCTGAATGTAGAGCGCACCCAAGCCTGTCATCCATTCATGCGCCTGATAAACGACCTTATCCGCATCAGTCAGATTATAACGATAAAAACTCTCCACAACCTTTCCCGCCGCATACGAGAACATTGAAGCTTCATCATAATCGCCGTATGCATGGAGAGAATCTACTTGGAAATCGCACCAAGCTTGGGTATAAATATCATTCTTTATAGAATAGAAAGGGGTAAAATCAACTAAAATCGCAATCGGACTGCCCGGCACATTCCACCGGCCGACACGAACTTTTAAGTTATCCTTATTTATCGCATTGTCTTTCCAAGCTTTCAACAACTCATTGTCTTCGGTAAACAAAGGATTTTCTTTCCCTGACCAGAAGTCAGGCCCTATAAAAAAGATTCTGTCCGGAAATGCTTCCTGCAAAGTCTTCGCTCGCGTAGAAAGTACAGTATAGATACCTCCAACTTTATTACAAACTTCCCAACTCGACTCGAAGATATAATCCGGAGTTAACAGTTGCTTGTCTATCATTACTAATATTTTCTAAATCAGCCGCAAAGTTACAAAAAAATCATTGAATTAGAAGAAGAAAAAAAGAATTGTTTTTATTTCCTTCCATTTTCTATATTCAATCTAAAAAAAATCCAAAGCCGACCTGCTTTTCTGCCAAACCGAGTTGGCAGAATCAATATGGAAAAAAATTTTTTAAAGGGACAAAAAATCCTTTTCCCGCAACCGATACCTATTTTTGCCTGAACTTGCCGAAAGCATCACTCAAAAAAAGAATGTCTGAAACGAGAACCCCGCATCAGACATTCCTTCTCTATCTTAAAAAGCCCCCAATCACGCCAAAGCCGACCCCATCAAGAATGTTGCAGCCAAAGCTACAATGGCATACAATTCGGGGAATACGGCAAGAATCAACGTGTTACCAAATACATTATAGCCTTGGCCGATGGCTGCGATACCGTTGGCGCAAACCTGTCCCTGACGAATGGCAGAAAACAGTCCGACCAATCCTAATCCGATACCCGAACCTAACACGGCACAAGCCTGGATGGCTGTGATTTCAGGGGTCAGCATTCCGAAAATGCTTTGGAACATGAAGTATCCTGCAAAGCCATACAGTCCCTGAGTACCGGGCAAGGCTGTCAGCACAAGGAAGTTACCGAAAGAACTGTCATTCTTCTTCAACGCTCCGATTGAAGCATTACCAGCGATTGTCACACCATAGGCACTGCCGATACCTGACAAGCCTACCATAATTGCGATGCCTATATAGGCAATCAAAAGATTCATTTCCATAATTCTTCTATTTTTTAATTTTAAATTTCAATCAATTCTTAAAAGGTTTATACTCTTTGCCGCCACCTTCGTATCCCGAGTTTTTGAAGAATTCGACAAAGGTCAGACGCATCGGATGCACCATAGCCCCCAACACATTCATAAATATATTGATAGCATGGCCTATCACGAATATCAGCGCCATAACAATCGGTCCGGCTATGATATTGTCCGGGCTCATACCGGCAGCCAGACTGTTGAACACGCTGGCAAGAATTCCTCCCGACAACCCCAGTGCAAACAGACGGACATAAGACAGCACATCGCCCAACAAACCGGTTGCCATGTTATAGCTGTCCCACAATCCCAATCCGAAGTTTACAAATATATTCTTGTCAGGACTGTTATACAGATAAGCCATCAATACGCCTACACCCAAAAGCACCAGATGGATTGTGCCGCCCATCGGCATCACTCCGGGAGCAGCAAACGCGATGCCGGTGCTCACCAGAACAAACAGCCATCCAATCGTACCCACCGCATACTTGAAGCCGAGCTGAATCGTAAGATTCACCGTCTTCAATATCATGCCGAATATAATCTGAATCACACCCAGAATCAGCGACAGATTAAACATCTGCTGATTGTCCAAGGCTATGGCTTCTTTCATCCGCTGGAAAAGCGACAGCTGGATTTCATACAGGCTGAATCCGAAGAAGGTTCCTGTCAGCAATCCGCAGACCATCGTCGACGCGCCCAAGATTTGAACCAGTGTCAGAATAGGCTTCAACCCTTCACCCACCTTTCTGGCGGCCAGACGATATACGGTGGTAACCAGCAGCATGAAAAGCCCATAACCGATATCACCCAAGCATAATCCAAAAAACAGCATGAAAAACGGGGCGAAAAACGGGGTAAGGTCAAGTTCATTATACTTCGGAAGCATGTAGAGGCGCATTATCGGTTCAAAAAGACGGAAGAAACGATTGTTTGCAAAGCATATAGGAACATCATCATCCGGTGTCGGGTCAGCTATTTCATAATATGCTTCTTGAGCAGACAAATATTCCTTAATCTTTTCCACCTGTGCAACAGGAGCCCAACCTTGCAGCAAGACAAGTTTGTCATCCGCCAAACTGTCGCCACTCAATACGACTTTTGAAAATTCTATATCAGCACAAACCTGCGTTTGAGCCGCCTGCAAATCGGGAATGGCTGTCTCGGCCAATTCTTCCATCCGCTTTTTCACATTTTCCTGCTGTCTGCGGATATCTTCCAAACGAGCCTGCAGGTCGCTCAACGCAACATCCGGCAATTTAGCGGCCTCCACATCAAGCTCTACACACTCGCCGACCGGAGTTATCGTTATAAAGTAAAGTCTGGAACCTACACGGTTAATTACGGTAGCATGGTATAAATCCGTCCATTCCTCCTTGAACTGCTTTTCGGAACAGATATAGAAATCAATCCGATGACCGGCATCCCGCAAGCGCTTTATACTATCCGGATTAAAATTTCCCCACGGCTCCAAGGCTGTCTCTTCCTTACCCAAAGCCTGCAAACGGGCAGCCAACTGCTGTTCCTGACGCTGCAAACCTTCCACATCATCCAATGCCTTCTTCCCTTTCAGCGCATCACCTGCATGGACAGCAGCAGGCACATTCATCCCCTGCAAGCATTTGATTACAGCCTGATATCTGGCAGACAAACGGACAGATTCCTGCAAAGCCTCATTTTCAGCAGTCCCCTGCGCTTTAGTCACCACATGTATTACCCCCAGATTGCGGATACTTTTCAAAAAAGCATCATAATCTTTGTGGTAAATCAAAAAGGTAAGCTTTTTCATCTTTGCAATCATACCTCTTCCTCCTTTCTTTTCTCCTGGATAGACTTCAGAATCTTCTGCGATGACTTCGACAGATTTTCTTCATCCTCCATAAACCGTTTGATTTTACGCAGCGCATCCTGATATCCCGGTATCTGCACTTTCTCAAACAAGTTTACTTTTTGCGTAGTCTTCTTTCGCGCATGTTCCAGCAACCCCAGCTTAGCGAGCGTAAACTCGCGTTCAATAGCGGTTTGAGCCAATCCTTTCAACAAATGGATGCCATCAGCATACCATTTGGGCGAAACAAACAAACTGAACGGAGCTATTTCAAAGTCCACATCCTCCAGCATCGGGACCCTGACTCCGGCAATCTTACGCACGCCTAAACGGACATCTCTCACTTTGATCAATGAAGCATCAAATTCATTCCAGAGTGCGAACATGGCTTCATACGCCTGAATCTGCTGTTCCAGACGAACTTCTAATTCCCCGGCTTCAGACTTGCAGCGTTTTACTTCAAGCCGCAGCGCACTTTCCTTATTCTTTATAATAGGCAGCGTGCGCACCCGAATTTTAAGCTGCTTTTCAAGCTGCTGCAACGAGGTCTTATTATATTGAAATTTTATAGCCATATCTCTGTCTGTTTTAAGATTGCTTCTTCCAGTATTGGTCTACAAATTCCTTCTTAATGTTTACTTCCTCTGGCTTGAAATATTTGCTGAACAATCCCCACGTAACATCCAACATTTCTGTCGTATTCAAATTCACATCAATCGCCAACAATTGATTCGCATAATCTTTGGCAAAAGCCAATGCTCGTTCATCATAATTGGTCAAGTCAAAGCCGTTTTCCATTTTTGTCTTGGCACTCGCAGCATCTGCATAAAGGCGCACCGCCGCATTCATTACCTGCGGATGATCTTTACGGGTTTTCTTACCGCTCACCAACTGCTTCAAACGAGACAGAGAACGGAACGGATCGACAATAACCTTACCGATATCGCTGTCTCGCCGCAAGAACAACTGCCCTTCGGTAATGTATCCCGTATTATCCGGTACCGCATGCGTAATGTCACCTCCCGAAAGAGTAGTAACAGCAATAATGGTAATAGATCCGCCGGTCGGGAACTGCACAGCCTTTTCATAAATCTTGGCCAAATCAGAATACAACGAACCGGGCATAGAGTCTTTGGAAGGAATCTGGTCCATTCTATTGGACACAATGGCCAAGGCGTCAGCATAAGATGTCATATCGGTCAGCAAGACCAGAACCTTTTGATTATGCTCCACTGCAAAATATTCAGCAGCAGTCAATGCCATATCCGGTATCAGCAAACGCTCAACCGGAGGATTTTCCGTCGTATTGACAAAACTGATAATGCGGTCAAGAGCCCCTGCGTTTGAAAATACATTCTTAAAATATAGATAATCATCGTTCGTCATACCCATACCGCCCAAAATAATCTTATCCGTTTGAGCGCGCAATGCCACCATTGCCATTACCTGATTAAAAGGCTGATCCGGATCGGCAAAAAACGGAATCTTCTGCCCCGACACCAATGTATTGTTCAAATCGATGCCGGCAATACCAGTCGCTATCAGTTCTGAAGGCTGCTTACGCCGAACCGGATTTACCGAAGGACCGCCGATTTCCACTTCTTTCCCTTCTATTTCCGGCCCTCCATCAATAGGTTCTCCGAATGCATTGAAAAACCGTCCCGCCAACTGCTCGCTGACCTTCAGAGTCGGCGACTTGCCTAAAAATACAACTTCAGCGTTAGTCGGAATACCTTCTGTCCCTTCAAAAACCTGAAGTGTCACTTCATCTCCGGCTATCTTCACCACCTGGGCAAGCTTGCCGTTTACCATAGCCAATTCATCATAACCAACCCCCATTGCTTTCAATGAGCAGGTAGCCTTGGTTATCTGACTAATCTTTGTATATATCTTTTGAAAAGCTTTTGTTGCCATTGTCTTTAATTTAAAGATTTTCCATTATTTCACTTTCCTTTCGGCAACCAAATCCTGCAACTGTTTCTTATACTCAGAATATTGTTCTGAACGGAAACGCGCATAATTCATCTGTTTGCAGACATTAATCATTTTCTTAAAGTAATCCATTACTTCTACAAAATTGTCAAATTCAAAATCTGCACGGCAAATATCTATCACCATATTCACCATTTCTTCTTGACGTTCCATCGGAGTAACAGAATCAACTTCATCAAAAGCATCTTGCTGCAAAATAACAAAGTCTATCAATTCTGATTTCCAAAATATCACATGATAGTCTACCGGAACACCATCATCACCTAAAATGTTGATTTGCTCTGCTATTTCCTTTCCACGCAACAAGCGCGTCTTCAGTTCATTCACTTTACCAATCCATTCGCCATTAATATGTTTGGCTATATAATCTTCAAATTCCGGATACTCCAGATATTTAGAATAGGAATCAATCGGATTGACAGCCGGATAACGTTTCCGGTCTGCCCGTTCCTGTTCCAACGCATAAAAACAGCGCGCCACTTTCTTTGTATTCTCAGTTACCGGCTCTTTCAAGTTTCCTCCAGCCGGGGATACTGTCCCGATAAATGTGATAGATCCAGTGACACCATTATAAAGATGAACAAATCCTGCACGACCATAGAAGTTTGAAATGATTGCAGACAAATCCATAGGAAAGGCATCCGGCCCCGGCAATTCTTCCATACGGTTGGACATCTCACGCAAAGCCTGTGCCCAACGGGAAGTAGAGTCAGCCATCAAAAGGACTTTCAAGCCCATTGCACGATAATATTCAGCCATCGTCATTGCCGTGTAGACGGACGCTTCACGGGCAGCGACCGGCATATTGGAAGTATTTGCTACAATAATAGTACGCTCCATCAATTTCCGTCCCGTATGGGGGTCTACTAATTCCGGAAATTCTGTAAAAATCTCCACGACCTCATTTGCACGCTCACCACACGCCGCAATTATAACAATATCAGCTTCTGCCTGCTTTGAAATGGCATGCTGCAATACAGTCTTACCGGTACCAAACGGTCCAGGAATAAATCCGGTACCACCCTCTACTATCGGATTCAAAGTATCAATTACACGAACGCCTGTTTCCAACAATTTATAAGGACGAGGCTTTTCACGGTAATTCACCATAGCTTTCTTTACCGGCCACTTTTGAATCATATTTACAGGAATTTCTTTCCCTTCTCTATCTGCCAGCACTGCTACGGTATCCTCAATTGTATATTCCCCCTCTTCCACAACTGACTTTACCACATACGAATCAGTCAATTGAAAGGGAACCATTATCTTTAGTGGCTGATGGTTTTCCTCCACTTCGCCCAACCAAGCCGAAGGGCCTACTTTATCTCCCTCCTTTACTATTGGTTTAAAATGCCACTTACGTTCCTTATCGAGCGGATAAGTATATTGCCCGCGTTTCAAGAAAACGCCCTCCATCTTGTCCAGGTCATTCTGCAAGCCATCATAATTCTTCGACAGCATACCCGGACCTAAAGTTACTTCCAACATATGACCGGTAAACTCAGCTTCGGCTCCCACTTTCAAACCGCGTGTACTTTCAAAGACCTGAACATACGCGCTTTTACCGACAACTTTGATTACCTCGGCCATTAAACGGTCGCCGCCGGTCAATATATAACAAATTTCATTTTGAGCCACCGGACCGTCAACAGTCAGCGTAACCATATTGGCTATAACGCCTAAAACAGTTCCTTTTGTTGCCATTTTATCTTAATTTTACTATTTTCTAAATTCTTCCGGAATCTGGACTTCATCCTTCAAATGCTGAATCATCTGCCGGAACAGTTCATGACCCTTTTCTTTATCCAAAGATATCCAACGTTCTATCATTTCCAACCGTAAAACGAACACCAGAATACGCTCTATGGTAAAATAATGGAAAAAAGACTCACTCTCCAACCAGTTCCATTTCAACTGATCCACTTTCTTTTCACGCTCCACCAGTTCTTCGGTCTCAGAAATATGCAGCAAAGCTTCAAAATAATCAATCACTTCATTCAGGCCGAAATCTCTTGCGTTCGATGTTCGCAAAGCATCACATATTTCTGTTTGTCCCACTACCACATCAGCTACATCCATCTTATATTTGCGTGCTGTCAGTGCCGCCAATATATTATTTACATTCAGGTTAAAGTCAAACCATGAAGCAAGAAATCTGTTCTTGCATCGTCGAGCATACATATAATAAGCCGATGCAAGCATATCTTCCGAGCGATAGGTTTCTTCCGGAGAAAGAGTCAAATATTGGAAAATAAATTCATAGAAATAAATAGGATATTTAGAATCAGGAGCCTCACCGTCGCGCACTGCCGCTATAAGGGCGAGCAGCTCGTCCGATGAATAATTGCCTTTTCCCTCGGTCTCCGCATCTTTATCCTTAAGCAAACGCAGCAAATTCCTATTATCAAATTTCAGATAAAGCAAATCCACGAGAGATTTGTCCTTTTCCGACAAGTCTGGGTACAGCTCTGTCTTGAAACTTGACAATGTGTAATTCAGTTTACCATCCTCCAACGACAAGTCAGGCAAACCGGCTACCAGATAATAATAAGCACTCATAGCTTTGGGTCAAAACAACATTTCCACCAGTTGGGGGCGAAGGAAATCCTTGAAATAATTTTCAAATTCTTCTTCTCCAAAATTCACTTTATAAGCTCCGTCGGCCGGAGATATGGAGAAAAGGGCTTTCATTCCGTTTACCGTTTCAATTCTCACGCCCTTATCCAACAAGCCCTTCACATGAGAAGACAGATATTTTTTCAGTGTCTCTGCATCTTTAACAGAAATGACAACCGGCTCATCGGCAGACCACTGCTTGGCCAAAGAAACCATGAATTTATTAAAATATTCCTTGTCTGCGACAAAATCCTTAACCTCTTCCGAAATGGTCTGGTCTGTCAACAAATTAACGACCTCTGTCTTTAATGCATTTACAGCCTGACCCGCAAACAGTTTCAATTCTGATTTCGTATTCTCTTCCAACTCTTTGGCTGATTTCCGCGCTTCGGCAATGATTGCTTCTGCCTCCCTCCGGGCTTCTTCTATCAGTTTCTGAGATTCTTTTTGAGCTTCACCGACAAGGCGTTGGGCTTCTTCGTTTCCTTTTTCTACGCCCTCCCGATAAATTTTGTCAGTAAGCTCCTGAATTTTATTTTCCATGATATTTATATGATTTTAATAGATTTCTTACCGTGGCTCAAATATAACAAATTCGAAGAAGAACAGAAATTTTTTACAACAATATTTTCAATAAAAACCGCAAAAGCCTAACAATCCATTATAAATATGTTACAAAACAGAAAATCAGACATGAATCACGCAGATCACACTTCTTTCTTCTTGAAAGATTGAACCTGCATGATTCACGCCTGACATGAAAAGGGGCTGCGACAAGACGAAAAATCTTTTGTCGCGGAACTTCTGGTTTTATTTAGCCACCCGCTCCAGCCATTTCAGCATAAAGAGCATGGTGAACATGGAGATACAGCATGCGATGACAAATACAGTCCATGTCATCCATATAGGAATTGATTCATACAATACGGCTCCGATAAACAGCAACTGGTTTCCTACAGCCGTAGCGCCTAACCATCCTCCCTGCATGATGCCCTGGTATTTCGAGGGAGCAACCTTCGACACAAACGAAATGCCAAGCGGAGAAATATAAAGTTCGGCGATAGTCAGCACCAGATAGGTAGCCATAAGCAGCAGCGGAGTGACTTTGACCGGAGATGTGCCGGCAGCCACGATGTCTGCATGAAGCGGCAGATTGCCAAAATAAGAGCCTAAGGCCATGATAACAAATCCGGTAGCCGCAATACCCATACCGATAGCTATCTTCTTAGGAGTAGAAGGCTCTTTTCCCCGAGCACGCTGGCGGGCAAACACGGCCATCACCACCGGAGTAAGGAACACTACGAAGAATGGATTCAATGACTGGAAAAGTTCGGCGGTTATCGGCATGCCAAACAGACTGAGTTCCGTATATTCCTTTGCGAAAAGAGTCAGCGTAAGCCCATTCTGATGGAATGAGAACCAGAAGAAAATTACGACTCCGAACACGGCAAACAGAGCCAGAATGCGCTGCTTCACTTCCTGCGGACTCATCTCCACGGCAGCAGCTCCGCCCTTGACCGACGTTTCCTTTAATGAAGGATCCGGGAAGCGGCGTTTGTTGACCACGTAGATGGTCAACGAAATCAACATGGCTATGATAGCCACCGCAAACGCATAGTGGAAACCCGTAGAAAACACATTCATATATGCATGGGCAAACGAGTCAAAATCCGTTACAGTCTGTCCACTTACCTGAGATGCCAGGGTACGGAATGTTTCTGCCGCCTGCGGCTGCAATGTTCCGTCCAGATAACCGTGGCACAAGGCAGGCAAATCGGCGTTATAAGCAAAGCCATTATGAGCCAGCCACCAGTTGCGAACACCCACCGCGGCAGGAGGAGCAAAGATGGCACCTATATTAATAAACATATAGAATAAGGAGAAACCCGAGTCTCTCATACTGGCATATTGCGGATTGTCATACATCTGCCCTACCAGAGCCTGGAGGTTTCCTTTAAACAGACCGTTGCCAAAGGCGATGATAAACAAGGCCGCACAAGTGACCGTCAGGAGCATAACCTTGTTTGCCGCCGTTGCTTCCGAAGGAATTGCCAGTATAACGTATCCCACTGCCATCAGCACAATACCGGCAAGAATGGTTGTCTTGTAATTATGCGTCCGGTCAGCGATGATTCCTCCCACTAACGCCAAGATGTAAATAGAGAAATAAAAAGTAGAATAAATCAGTCCGGCCTCTTTCGGACTCAAAGCAAACTTTGCTTGCAGGAAAAGCACCAGTATCGCCATCATGGTATAAAACCCAAAACGTTCCCCCAAATTAGCCAGAGATGCTGCCACCAATCCTTTTGGATGTTTGTTGAACATAAGTTAATGAAGATTTTAAGTTAGTATTATAGTGTTATTAGGTGCAAATATAGCGAGAAATCCGTGAATTCCATCCTTTGATTCCATTTTCTTGTCGGCAAAAGACAAAAGTTTCATCCCGATGATATTTTTGTCTGGCAACATGAAAAACATATCAGCGCCGCAAGGCAACAAACCGATACAGAAGTCCAAACAATATGAATATTTTTTGTACATTTGCGGAAGTCCTAATGAAACCGTTCTTATGGCAGACAATTATATAGAAAAACAATATGAAGCCTACCAGGCCCGCAAGGCGGCATGGGAACAGGCACAGAAGAGCAGACACAAAAAGACGGGAGAAACCCACAAGCCCAATGTCTTGTTTCAGAATCAGACTAAGAAAATCGTGGCTGTGCATGACCTTTCCGGAGTGGGACGCGTATCGCTGATGGCTGTCATCCCTATCCTTTCTTCCATGGGATTCCAGGTCTGTCCGCTGCCCACCGCGGTCTTGTCCACACATACCCAGTATCCCACTTATTCTTTTCTCGACCTGACCGACGAGATGAAGCATATCATCGAAAACTGGGAAAGGCTGAACATCCGTTTTGACACCTTCTATACGGGCTATCTGGGCTCACCCTATCAAGCGCTGATTGTGAAAGATTTCATTCGCAAGTTCAGACGACCGACGGATCTCGTCGTTGTCGACCCCGTTTTAGGCGACAACGGCTCTTTATATAAAGGTATATCCGAAAAGATGGTCATCGAGATGCGGACTCTTATCTGCCATGCCGACATCATTACCCCCAATCTGACGGAAATGTTTCTGCTGTTGGAACAGCCTTACCAGCCTGTCGTAACAGACGAAGAGCTGAAGCCGGCCTTGAAAGCGCTCTCACAAAAAGGCCCGGGAATCGTCATCGTAACCAGTGTTCCCGTAGCAGACAACCCCCACATGACATCGGTCTATGCCTATAACCGCTTAGGCAACCGCTATTGGAAAGTGACCTGCCCTTACTTGCCTGCCCACTATCCGGGCACGGGCGATACATTTACAAGCGTCATCACGGGCTCACTGATGCAAGGAGACAGCTTACCCATTGCATTAGACCGCGCCACGCAGTTCATCCTGCAAGGCATACGCGCCACATTCGGCTACGAATACAACAATCTGGAAGGAATCATGCTGGAAAAGGTCATACACAATCTGGACATGCCCATCCAGATAAGCAGCTATGAACTGGTGGAATAACCGTGAAGCTTCAGCGTCTTGTCTTGAAAGAAACGAGATAAACCGTAACCCCTATGGCTACGGCGAGCATCAGTCCGCGCAGCCACCACGAATCAAAGACAAAAGCAATGCAATGAAACGCTGTCAGCCACAACAATGAAAGGGCAATGACCTTCGCCCGCAGAGGAATCGCTCTGTCTTCCCTGAAGCTGCGGATATAAGCACCCAGATATCTGTGGCTGAGCAGCCAATCATACGCGGAGGAAGAGCTGCGGAAAAACAAGGCGGCAGCAAGCAACAAAAAAGGAGTGGTGGGCAAAACAGGCACGAATATGCCTATAATGCCCAACACTAAAGAAAGAGAGCCTATTAACAGATAAATCAATTTCATTGTGCAAATATATACAATGAAATCAAAAAAGAGAGATTCCTCACGAATCAACTTTTCATCAAACCATTTCTACGGGCCTTACGATCGCAATAACGCTTGCACTGGGCACATATATCATATCCCAACATGGCTCCCAGTATGAAATCCTCTTCGGGAGTAAGCTTGTTCAGCGGACGAGTAACCATCAGCCGGATTGCTTCAATACATTCCGCCTTGCCGAAGAACAGATTAATCCGTTCGTCATCTACCGGCTGAATGACAAATTTGATACGCTGACTTTTCAAGCGCTTGACGGCAAAATCTTCATACCGCTTGTTTGCCGTATACAGCACCATTTGGCGGACTCCTTTCTTGAACTCATAAACATGGTTCAAGAAAACTTTCAACTCAGAGGGATGTATATTCGAAGAGGTCATAAGGCTTTCTTTTATTATATTATTGTATTGTCAAGACAAGTCTGCTTTCAGCATATCGGTCCATTCCGTCACACGCCCGTCGGTCTTGTCACCTTCGTTCATGTCATCGACTGCCAGACCGACAAACTTTCCATCCACGACAGCCACAGAGGAACTGTAGGTATAACCGGCATCCGGTACCGCTCCCACAAAGCGGCATCCGCTCTCTTTCAAATCTTCGTAAATGATTCCCATCCCATTGCAGAATGTATCGGAGTAGGATTCCGAGTCTCCGCAACCAAACAATGCGACAATCTTGTCTGAAAGATTCATGCTTTTCAATATTTTGATTCCGTCATACCAGTCGTCCTGCAATTCACCGTCGCCCCAGGTCGAGGTTCCCAAAATCAAGACCTCATAGCTTCCTGCCAGTTCGGCCGTCATCTTACTTACATCATGCACATCCGACGAGGCGTTTACCCCTAACTTCTCCGCTATCAGACGGGCCACCGATTCGGTCGTGCCCGTTGTAGAACCATAAAAAATTCCAATCTTCTTCATTATTATTCCTTTTTGATTTGACAAGACAAAGTAAAGGCTTGCCCGGGAAATTTGAAATACCTAAAAATAGGGATTTTTACGGGCCAATCTCCATTGGAACTCTCCCTTTCCTTTCTTCAAATGCCGGTCACGACACGGATATGCAGCTGGAAGTCACGCTCCTCTGGCAAGACATCCCTGACGGAAGCCTCACCGGGAAGCACCGCAAGCTTCTGCAAGAATTTCCTTCTCGATTTCTTCCACAGACTCATGCGTATATCTTCTGGCAATGACATGATTGTCCAAATAGTCTATGCAGTCGCACAGCTCATGCAAAACCGTTATCTGATGAGAAGACAGCAGCACCGTCCTGTCACTCTCCTGCAAAGTCCGGATAATCTTCTTCAGACGGATGCATCCAAACAAATCCACCCCATTGAAAGGCTCGTCGAGTATATAGAAATCATTGTCCTGCAACAGCAGAGCCATCAGGGCCAGCTTCTTCTTCATGCCGGTAGAATATTCCGACGCGTATCTGTGCAGAGGAAGCTGAAACATCTCGTTCAGGTTTTCAATCCTTTTCCGCTCAACATGTTTTCCTTTGGCCTTCATGCAAAACTCGATATATTCCCGCCCTGTCACCAAAGTATAGAAGTAATTTTCAGCGAGCAAGTATCCAATCCGCAGACCGGCCTTTTTCTGTATGCTTCCTTCACAAGGGGAAATTCCCATGATACAGTCAAAAAGCGTTGTCTTGCCGGCTCCGTTCTCACCCGCCAGGCCGTAAATCCGGCCCGACTCATAGGAAACGGACAGATGGTCCAGCACTGTCAGCTTTCCATAACGCTTCGACAAACCGCTAACCTTTATCAATTCCATATCTTCACCAATCTATTTCTGACAATCATACAGGCCGCTCCGCCCATCAACAGTAAAAAAATAAGCAGAAACGGAACCAAACAAGAATAAAAAAACAACGGAACCAGCACGACCAACAGGCAAACCGCCAGTTCCACGGAAGAAGAAACCACCCAGCGAACCATTCCCAGAATCCACAGATGCAATGCAGCCCCAACTATGGCAGAGACAGAAAAAAGCAAATCTGCCCAAGCAAAGGAAAAAGACAGCATGATGCCGACAAAAGGCAGGGAAGTAACCGTCACATTCCAAAGGCAAGACTGCACAAGATGCCTTTGAAAGGTCGCATAATCCCTATACAGCACAAGTTCCTGGCGCTGCGGAACAGACAGATATGCCGCAGCCTGAACGATTCCCCAAAGAATCAGCATGGCTTTTCCCACCCGCATATTGCCGTGAAGTCCACCAGCAAAGGCGGCAAGCAGCAGCAACAGACAAATGGGGCCATACCGGCGAAACATGCGGATATATTCCAACCCTCCCTTATACAGGAACGGAAGCGGAACAGCAACGGAGTTCCACCTGACGGCCTTTATTCCGGGCAGCAGCATGGCAGCAGCAAGTATCAGTCCGGCACACCAGAACCGGCCTTTATACAGTTCCTCCACCCAGAAAGGCAGACTGAGCAAAGTGTATTCCACCCTCAAAAGCAGCGCACTGCGCCTTATATGCAAAGAAAGAAAAGGCTTGTCCCTGCGCTCGTTCTGACAATAAAACAGCCCGCCTGCTGCAACCGCAGAGACAACCCATCCATTGTCTGCCTTGACCAGAACCCAAAATGCCCCGACCCCCAAAAGCAGCAACAGAAGACTCCGCACAAATCCGACTTCACGCAGCAGACGGAGCATCTGCCTGAGCCGCAACAGCCCATACACACCTGCCATCCGCATCCATGCCGCGTCCGGCGCCTCCTTACACCACATCATTCCCTTCATTCATCCATTCAACAAGAAACCATAGCCTATATCAAAAAAAATTTCATACGGTCGAAACTCCCGTTTCATCAAGACAGAAACAAAGTTCCGACCGCATGAAATCCGTTCACACACCGGTCATCCCGTCCGCATGCAGGCATTCTGCATGCAAAGACAGGCAGACAGTCTCATTCCGCTCGGGCAGGCATGCGCCCTCCCGTGCGGCTCATCACCCGCTCAAAGTCGCGAACGATGTTCCGCCCCATATTGATACGCGTACTGTCTACTTTCCGGATGGCCACCGGAGTCACATCATCCTTATATTTCGCCTTGCCCAACCGGAACTTCATGTCGTCAAGATTTCCCGATATATTCAGTCCCAGCTTGAAAGGGACAGGCGATTTAAGAATCGATATGTGATAATCAAAGTTCATATCCAGGCCTTGCGTGCCGCCCACCGCCGCCTTATAGCGGTCTATCTGCACCACAAAGGGATATACGGTTACATTCCCGTCGTCTACTGTCAGGTTGACCGAGATACTGTCGAACACATTCCGCTCCTTATTCTTAAACAAAAGTTTCTTTGATATTTCAGCGAAGGTCTCTCCGTCCATCAGCACCAGACTGTCGCCCTTGATATGCACGGCAGCACGCAAAGACGGTATCCGTATGTTCAGGGCCGAATCGAGCACCGCCTCGGCCGCCGCATCAAAGTCTACCATCCCCTTGAAGGAACGAAGCATCGGAACAATGGTATCCAATGACGGGACGAAATCTACCAGCTTCCCGATGTTGATACGCTTCAGCCGGAAATCGAATCCGGCATATCCTCTTTCCTTTCGCTTGGCACGATAAACCAACGTGGCATACATGTCGGCGCCCAGTCCCCTCATGCTAAGATTTTTCAGATGCACGGCCTGATTGCGGACATCCACGGCTCCATGCACATTCTCAAAGACCATCTTCCCGTAAGTCACCCGTCTGAGGTTGGTCTGCAGTTCAAAATCAATGTTCCGCGGGATGACAAACAGCTCCATAGGAGCCTCACTGCCCGCCGTGTCCGTCTCCATCTCCGCCTGCACCGTATCCTGAGGGAAGTTCAACGAGTTAATCAGCTGGTTGCAATCCAGATTGCGCGAGGTTATCTCTAAGTTGGCGCGCAGAGTCTTGTGATGTTTCATCGATGCATAAAGGTCGTGCACCGCTCCCGATGCCGTGATGTTCGAACGACCGATGCGCATACTGGCGTTTCTCAAGGTTATGGCACGGTTTCCCACCGTAACCGAAGTCTTGCGCATACGTATCGGCAAGGCAAATTGGGGCGTACGAAGTGTCAGGCGGTTGAAGCCAATAATTCCTTTTGGTATCCACAAAGAATCGCGTATCTTGTCGGCAGTCACAGCGAAGCCGCCTTTATCCATCCCGATTCTCATGTCTCCCATACGGCAGAACAGTGTGTCTGTGTTCATCGACAAGTCAATCTGGGGCTTTTCCGGATTTTCTTTCTGAGGCTTGAGACGCACCGTAGCACTGGCTTTCCGGCAGAATACGCCCATAGAGTCCGTCAATTCACCTTTTAGCTGGTTTACTTCCAGCTTGCATTCCACATGAACAATCCGGGTTGTATCCTGTGGATTCGTCGATTTCACCGTGGCCTTCATGTGGGCTATATCCGATGACAATTTCGGGGCGCGCACCTTTATTTTATTTATGTCCATCCGCGCGGCCAGAAAATCATTGCCAACAAAGGCCAGCGAAGCATCGCCGGTAAATTCAAAGCGTTTGGTAGTGTCGCGCAAAGCAAGCTTCTCCATATTCAGCTTGCCTCCTATCCGGATACGCCCCAAGTCTTGCTTTTTTAGCGAAGACAATCGGCAGCGCAAACGCACATCCGCGTCCAGTTTCCCCTCTATCGACACGCCGTCCTGAAGCGGAAAAGTCTGGGCCAACGCCGTCAAGTCGACAGAAGACTTCGTGTTGAACGTAATGTCGGGGTCGTCCAACAGATTCTGAATCTTGGCATCGGCCAATATATCTGTATGAGCTCCCTGAAAGCGAAAGATTTTCAGGTCGGCATACGAGGGTGTACGGCGCATCAAGTCAACATAAGCATAAAAGTCGGCCTCGAAATGATCTATTCCGTAAGGCATCCGCGCATATTTTGCAGAGGCGTCCTTCACGGTTATCTTCAGTGTAGCTGCCGGCAGCTGCTCTCTTCCGTAAAATCCTTTCAGGGTCCCGGCTACCGTTACCTCTCCCTCGGCCTTCACTTCCTCCTTTCTCAACACACTTTCCGGAATCATGCGAAGCACGGTTTCCAGTGAAGGGGCATGAAGCCCGTAAGACAAATCCGTATCCAAGGCACGGTGAACCGTATCGCGTCTCACCGTCCCCTTTACATCAAGCTCTATTCCGTTTACGGTCAGACGGGTATCGTCCAGCGTAAGTGTACGGGTAGAACGGTTTAAATCCATACCTGTTTCCAGTTTGGTCGAAATCCTGTTCGCCAACAGCTGGTCATTCTGCCAGAACAGCAGGTTCTCGTTGTCAAACTGCAGCTTCATCCTCGAATGCCCCTTTTTCAAAGAAGCGCGAAGATTCAGGTTTGCGTTCTTCAGGCTGGCATAAACACGTGTTTCCCGGTCGTCGAAAGTCACGTTCGTCCGTTTCAGTCTGACCCGGTTGATATTGATTTCACTGATTATGGGCACTGTATCCTGACGCATGGTATCCACTTCAGCCACGGCCGAAGTATCGGCAGCCACCACATCCCAGTTTGCCGTCCCGCTTTTATCCTTATAGGCATATACGGTAGCATCTTCCAACCCCAGATAATAAAGGTTGATTTTCTTGTCCTTCAAATAGGCTATGGGATTGACGACCACTACACACTTCTTGAAAGACACGAGCGAATCGGTCTTTTCCCACAGCGTATCACGCACTGCCTTCGATACCAGCGAACCGTCTGTCAGCTTCAGCCCAAAGCGCGGAAAGGACGAAAAGAAAGTCAGCTCGACACTTTTCATGTCAAGCTTTGCATCCAACGACTGGTTTGCAACCCGCAACACCACCGGAGTAAGCTTCTCTGAAGTAAACACAAAGTTAATGACGACCGCTACCACTGCAGCCACCGCCACCAGGAGCGAGACCAAAGTTATGGAGGCTACCTTAATAACTTTACGCAATGCCATCTTTTATCCTATATAATAGCTCAACTCAATATAAAGACATCCTTTATGGCTGCTTTCATTCTCGCTGAACTGGATTTTGCCCTCGCGCGCCAGCCATCCGATGGCGGCATTCAGCTCTCTGTCTCTAAGCCCGGAAGCTTTTTTCAATTCCTTATATTCCCAACGGCGGTTATCGCCATCCAATATGTGCCAGATAATACCGGCGCATTCTCCGATTGTTTGTACATTCATAGTTGTAAGTTTTTTAGATTTGCCTTTCAAAAATAACTATTTTTATCCTATCATCCAAACTTTACTGTCTTTTTATTATGTTGTTTCAAAGTTTCTGCCTATCTTTAGAAGTCATTTAACAAACTCTATGTCTAATGTCTAAATCTGAAGAGTATGAGAAAATATTTAGCGGAAATGATAGGGACGATGGTTCTCGTCCTTATGGGATGCGGTAGTGCAGTATTCGCCGGAAATGCGGCAGGAGAAGTCAGCCAGGGTGTCGGCACGATAGGAGTGGCTCTCGCCTTTGGTCTTTCGGTTGTGGCTATGGCATATACCATTGGAGGCATATCCGGATGTCATATCAACCCGGCTATCACGCTGGGTGTATGGCTTTCCGGAAAGATGACCCATAAAGATGCCGTAATGTATATGATATTCCAGATAATTGGTGCCGTCATCGGCTCACTTATCCTTACGCTATTGATATCTACGGGCGGACACGCCGGGCCTACCATGAGCGGCTCCAACACTTTCGACCCCGGTGAAACGGCTCAGGCGTTCATAGCCGAAGCGGTCTTTACCTTTATCTTCGTGCTGGTTGTGCTCGGCTCAACCGATGAGAAGAAAGGAGCAGGAAACCTGGCCGGACTGGCCATCGGCCTGACCTTGGTATTGATTCACATCGTCTGCATCCCGATAACGGGCACTTCCGTCAATCCGGCACGAAGCATCGGCCCGGCAATCATGGAAGGAGGACAGGCCTTGTCACAATTATGGCTGTTCATCGTGGCTCCGTTTGTCGGGGCGGCCTTCAGTTCATTGGTTTGGAAAACCATCGGCGGCGGCAAGAAAGCCTAACATGCCCTGACCAACCAACATTTCGGGCACAGACTGTGTATCCATCAACATTGCATACACAATCTGTGCCCGTTTTTCCGAAGGAATGGAAAGCGCCGAAAAACAACGGGATGCCGTCCAACGGATTTTTCATCAGCATCCGGTCTGACTAAGGCGGGGTCATCCCTCTATTTCGCTTAATTCCAGCCAGCGCATCGACTTTTCATCCAGTTCGTCATTAAGCGCCGGAAGGCGTTTGGACTTCTCTACAAGTTCGTCTACGCCCAAGGCCCCGCTGCACAAAGCCGCCTCTATCATTTTCTTTTCCTCCTCAAGCGAGGCGATTTCCACCTCGAGACGCTCAAATTCCTGCCGTTCCTTAAAACTCATCCGGCGCTTCTCAACCGGGCGGACACGCTTGGCCGGCTCTTCTTTGGGCTTTGCAACCGTCTTTTTATCGCGTTCGGCCTTGGCCCGTTTCCATTCCCGATAATCTGAATAGTTGCCGGGAAAATCGCGAATATCGCCTCCTCCCCGGAATACAAGCAGGTGATCGACCACCTTATCCATGAAATAACGGTCGTGACTCACCACAATGACACATCCTTTGAAGTGCTGCAGATATTCCTCAAGCACTTGCAGGGTCACGATGTCAAGGTCGTTTGTAGGCTCGTCAAGCACCAGAAAGTTAGGATTGCGCATCAATACCGTACACAGATAAAGCCTACGGCGCTCTCCGCCGCTTAATTTATAGACATAGCTATATTGCACCTCGGGCGGAAACAGGAAATGCTGCAAGAATTGCGAGGCGGTAAGCCTCCGCCCGTCGTCCAGTTCAATCACTTCGGCTATATCGGTAATGACATCTATCACTTTCATCTGCTCGTCAAAGCGCAGTCCTTCCTGCGAATAATAACCGAAGCGGACCGTTTCTCCAATATCCAGCCTGCCGCTGTCCGGCTTCTCCAGTCCCATCAGAATCTTGATAAAGGTAGACTTCCCTGTCCCGTTGTCGCCGACTATTCCCATCTTTTCATACCGAGAGAATATATAAGAGAAATCATCCAGGATTTTCAATCCGCCGAAGCTTTTAAACAGATGTTCTGCCTCAAATATCTTGGAACCGATATAGGAAGCCTTGACGTCAAGTTCCACCCGGCTGTCATAGACACGCCTTTTAGCCACTTTTTCCAGTTCATAAAAGGCCGCTTCACGATAGCGTGCCTTGTGGCCGCGCGCTTGAGGCATGCGGCGCATCCATTCCAATTCCGTGCGATAAAGGTTATTGGCACGGGCTGCCTCGGCATTGCCGGCGTCAATGCGCTCCTGACGCTTCTCCAAATAATAGCTGTAATTTCCTTTATAAGAATAAACCTGCCGGTTGTCTATTTCCATAATTTCCGAGCATACCCGGTCGAGGAAATAACGGTCGTGGGTTACCATCAGCAGACTCAGCCGACTTTTGTCGAGATACTCTTCCAGCCATTCGGTCATATCTGAATCCAGATGGTTGGTCGGTTCATCCAGAATCAGCAAGTCGGGTTCCGTTATCAATACATTGGCCAAAGCCACACGTTTCAGCTGTCCGCCCGACAGATGCCTTATCCGTTGGGAGAAATCGCGTATTTTAAGCTGCGAAAGAATCTGCTTCGCACGCCGCTCATAGTCCCATGCTTTCTCCTGTTCCATGCGTGCAAGCAGTTCATCCAGTCCCGGATTCCCTTCCGTTTCCATGCAGCGCTCATACTCTTTTATCAGCTGCACCACGGGAGTTCCATGATAAAAGCACGCTTCCAGCACAGTCAGTTCACCCGGATACTGGGGGCTCTGTTCCAGATACCCTACTCTCAAATCGCGCCGGAAAGTAATCTTTCCGTCATCATACCCTTCCTTCCCTGCCAATATGTTCAGCAATGTGGTCTTTCCGGAGCCGTTTCTGGCTATCAGCCCGATATGCTGGCCTTCGGCTATGCCGAAAGAAATATCATGAAACAAGACCAAATCGCCAAACGACTTGGTAAGATTTTCTACTTGCAAATATGGAACCATCGTTTCTAAATTCTTGAACTTTTTTCTGATTAAAGAAGTGCTTCTGCCTCTGCCTTGATGCGGCCGTATTCCGCCTTCAAGTCACACCGCTGCCCGGCCTTCACCTTATCCCATACCAATGTCGTGGGACAGACCATGAGCTCCGTATCGGCGAAACGGAGCGCCGGGTATTCTTTCCGCCCGTCAATGACCGTAACCCAATTCATTCCGTCCATTTCATTGACGAGAACCGTACCGAAGGCGATGCCGAAACTTTCCCATGCCTGACGCTGGTCTTTTTTGAAGCTTCCGCTGTCCATCACTTTCTGTATGCTGGCGATATCCGCCTCCGAAGAAGAAAAGTTTTTTGTAAGCTGCTTCTTGACGGCCGACACCGCCCAGTCATAACCTTCATTAATCCTGTTGATTTCGAGCACCCGCACCGGAATGACTTCTCTCCACGGCCTTTCATTTTCCAGCCTTACTTCCAGAGAAGCCACAATATCCTCACCGGCCGTTGGCCTTTCTCCTTTCAGCACTGTAAAGGAGCATTCCACCGAAATGCAGTCTCTTCCCGTTATCCAGATATGGGATGTATAGTCATTTCCCTCTTCCCGGAAATCTTCAGTCAGATAAACGCACTCCCATTTCCCTACCCGGGCATGTCTTGCCCCCGGCGTATCCGCCAGTTCGCCATTCATACAGTCCTTTGCATAGTTCCGGCTGTCTCCCTGATAAGCCGAAATGCGGAAATTGCCGTTCCATTTCTCCGGATTGAAAAACAGGAAGCTGCCTTCCGCATCTTCCGCCTCGCACCAGTCGTCCGGATATTCCAGAGAAAACCAAGACCCTGGAGATATATACTTTAACATACAAACCGTTTTTAAATCCAACAAAATCCATCCTCCCCTTGCCCGTCCGGACAAAGACACGATTTCCCTTCCTTTTTGCTATAGGCCAACAGAATTATTGTCCTGACCCAATCCGTTTACCGCACGGCAATACACTCTATTTCCACCAAGGCACCTTTCGGCAAAGCCTTGACCGCAACGGCGGAACGAGCCGGGAAATCCCCCTCGAAATACCGGGCATAGACTGCGTTCATCTCGGCAAAAAGAGACATGTCGGCCAGAAAAACCGTCGTCTTCACGATGTTCGCCGTGGTCAGCCCCGCTTCCGCCAGCACATGGCCTATATTCTCGAAGACTTGCACCGTCTGTTCCGTCACGCCTCCCTCTACAAACTCACCGGTTTGAGGGTTGACCGGAATCTGTCCGGAAAGGAATACCATACCATTTGCCTCGATAGCCTGGCTGTACGGCCCGATAGCCGCAGGAGCCTTTGCTGTAAAAATAACCTTTTTCATAATCGTCAAGCTCTTTTCATTAAATTAAAATCCACGGCTAAGTTAGCACAAATCTCCCATTCACGAAGAATAAAGACAAAAAAAACGGTTTTTATTAGATTATATCATAAAAAACACCTATCTTTGCCCTTGTAATCATACAGACAATCCTTACCGAAAAGGAAAAATATGATTGCTTCTTTTTAATAACTAAAAGACAATAATCATTATTTAAATTCGTAATTTCTGATGCCGATATGTAAAAGCCGGATTATATCGTTCTATACAGCCGGAGCATACATCCAAGCACAACAAATTACCAAATTCATTACACATTTTATATGTACAACATTATCCAATTAAACGACAAAGATGTGTCGGAACTGCAACAAATCGCCAAAGAGTTGGGATTGAAAAAGGTCGAATCACTCCGTAAAGAAGAATTAGTATACCGCATTCTCGACGAACAGGCCATCGTAGGGGCCAACAAGGCTACGGAGAAAAAAGAAGGGCAGCCCCGCAAACGGTCGCGCATCAGCGTGAAAAAGGAAGGCGACAAAGTGTATACGGCCACCAAAGACAAAGCACAAAAATTAGAAGCCAATACCCCGGCACTGCCTTCTGCCGCTCCGCTGTTCAAAGAAGAAGCACCAATTGCAGCCCCGGCCGAAGCAAACGACACGGATGCCCCCCAAACGGAAAAAGAAGAAAAGGCAGAAGAAAAGTCTCCCAAAAAGCGGGGACGCAAACCAGGCTCGAAAAACAAGTCTACCATTGCTAAAGAAGCACTGAAAACCCAACAAAACGAGGCGGATGAAAATAAGAAAACACAGGAAAGCCCGATGCCTATGGCGGAAGAAGATATGGAGCTTCCACCTCTTGACCTGAAAGGCGGAGACGATTTCATCCCCATCGAAGACCTTCCATCCGACAAATTTGAAATACCATCCGAGCTGCTGGGCAAGTTTGAGGCTACCAAAGTAGAACCTCCCGTGGCTCCGGCAAAAGAAGCAAAAGCCTCCAAGCACCAGCAACGCCAACAGCGTCCCAACAACCGCAACAACAACGCACGGCAAGCACAGGGGAACAACAACAGTGCTCCGGCTAACAACGGCAATGCCCCCGCTCCACAGGCAGAAACCAAGAACAACCTGCCGGCTCCGATAGAGCAAACGGCCAAGCCCGCCGAAAAGACATACGAGTTTGACGATATTCTGAAAGGGACCGGAGTGTTGGAAATCATGCCGGACGGCTACGGTTTCCTCCGTTCGTCAGACTATAACTATCTTTCCTCGCCTGACGACATTTATGTATCCCAGTCTCAAATAAAACTGTTCGGCTTAAAGACCGGAGATACTGTCGACGGAATCATCCGTCCGCCTAAAGAAGGAGAAAAATATTTCCCGCTGGTGAAGGTTTCGAAAATAAACGGCCTGGATTCGGCCCTGGTCCGCGACCGGATTCCGTTTGACCATCTCACGCCGCTTTTTCCGGACGAAAAGTTCAAGCTTTGCAAAGGATACAATGACAACCTGTCTGCACGCGTTGTCGACTTGTTCGCGCCAATCGGCAAGGGCCAGCGCGCACTTATCGTGGCACAGCCCAAGACCGGTAAAACTATCCTGATGAAGGATATTGCCAATGCCATCGCCGCCAACCACCCGGAAGTATACATGATCATGCTGCTTATCGACGAACGTCCGGAGGAAGTGACCGACATGGCACGCAGCGTGAACGCCGAAGTAATTGCATCCACATTCGACGAGCCGGCCGAACGGCACGTGAAGATTGCAGGAATCGTATTGGAAAAGGCCAAGCGCATGGTAGAATGCGGCCACGATGTGGTTATATTCCTCGACTCCATCACGCGTCTGGCACGCGCCTACAATACGGTATCTCCGGCATCGGGCAAGGTGCTTTCAGGAGGTGTGGACGCCAATGCCCTGCACAAGCCCAAACGCTTCTTCGGAGCCGCCCGCAATATCGAAGGCGGAGGTTCGCTGACCATCATCGCCACGGCCCTTATCGACACCGGCTCGAAAATGGATGAGGTAATCTTTGAAGAGTTTAAGGGAACGGGCAACATGGAGCTTCAGCTCGACCGCAACCTGAGCAACAAACGCATTTTCCCGGCTGTCAACATTGTGGCTTCAAGCACCCGCCGCGACGACCTGCTGCTTGACAAGACCACCCTCGACCGCATGTGGATTCTCCGCAAATACTTGTCGGACATGAATCCGATAGAGGCAATGGACTTTGTGAAAGACCATCTGGAAAAGACCAAGGACAACGAAGAATTCCTGATGAGCATGAACTCATAAGCTCATGGCGGAACCTGAATCATGAAGCCGGACAATATCCGCAGAAAGAGGGACAGGCTGAAGACAACGGCCTGTCCCTCTTTTTCGTCTGCTACAGACCGGCGGCTGTTTTACCCTGACCATATTCCGGCATGAACAGCTCCATAATCTTTTTCCGTCCCGGCCAAAGATATGTCCCATAATACTTTGTCTCTTTTCCACCTGCTGCACAAACAAAAAGAAACCTATCCGACGAGAAAAAAATCATTTTTTTATTTGCAATAGTTCGTTAATAAATAGTCGGAGCTAAGCGGCTCTGGCAGTAAATAAAACCAGGTCTTTGAAAAGTTTGTCAATAATATGCGGGTCTGGTTTCATACCGGACACGCAAATA